>NZ_PEEQ01000001.1:4800000-6331742 GCF_002749695.1 Janthinobacterium sp. 13
ATCACCCTGTCGGCCGCCGTGCATCAAAAGCTGATGGACAATATCGACCATTACCGGTCAAAAATCGTGCTGCGCCCGCAAGAGATCAGCAACCACCCGGAAATCGTGCGCCGCCTGGGCATCATCGCCCTGAACACGGCGCTCGAGTTCGATATCTACGGCAACGTCAATTCCACGCATGTGTGCGGTACGCACATGATGAACGGCATCGGCGGCTCGGGCGACTTTGCGCGCAATGGGCAAGTGTCGATGTTCGTGTCGAAATCGGCGGCCAAGGGCGGGCGCATTTCCAGCGTCGTGCCGATGGTCTCGCATGTGGACCATACGGAGCATGACGTCGACGTACTGGTGACGGAGTGGGGCTATGCGGACTTGCGCGGCCTGGCGCCGCGCGAACGGGCGCCGCTGATCATCGAACGCTGCACGCACCCAGACTACCGCGCGCAACTGCGTGCCTATTACGACGCGGCATGCCAGCGCGGCGGCCACACGCCGCACATGCTGGAGCAGGCGCTGTCGTGGCACACGCGCTACCAGGAAACGCAGAGCATGCTGGCAGCGTAGCAGACTTCGCTAACCTCAAGACAGGCAGGGCAGGGCGGTGCATACCGCGCCTGCCTTTTTCTATTGTTCAGTACATATGCAGCGCCTTGGCGCCCAGGCCCAGCAGGGCAAACGTGGTGGTGGCCTGTATGCCCATGAACCACAGGAAGTGGGTGTGCATGTGCTTGCGGATGTCGCCCAGTTCCGTGCGCAAGGCGTGGCAGTCGCCGCGCAAGTCGCCGCGAAACTGCGTCAGGTCGGCGCGCAGCAGCTGCGATTCGCTGCGCAGCTCCGTGCGTACATTGTCGAGGCCGTCGCCAAGACGCTGTTCCAGGGTCTTGAACCATAGCCGGTCGTGTTCCCGGTCCGTTTCCAGTTTTGTCAGCCGCGCTTCCATGCGTACAGCATTGTGCGCGCCTTGCTGTTTGTCAAGCCGGTCCGTGGCATAGGCTTCGTTCATCTCGCCCTCCTTCGCGCGAGCCGCGCTGCACCAGCGCAGGCGGCTTCACTCCACTGTCCGCCTTTTCTGTCGGGACGGTTTGCGCTGGATCAAACGTCAGGAAGCCGGTGCAAAGCGCAGACGGATGCCTGCCGTGACGACGGCCAGCAAGTCGTCGATATGCGCGTTCATTTCCGGGTGCGGCGTCCACGGGTCGCCCGCATCCATGACGATGCGCAGCGACACGAGGCCGTGCAGCGATTGCCAGAAGACTTGCGTCATCGTGTGCAGCGCCGGCTCGTCCTGGCGCACCTGGCCCGCTTGCGCCAGTTCGGTAAACAGGTGCAGCGCGTAGGCGTATGGATCCTGCTCGATATTGCCGTGTTCGACCTCGACGGCGTCGATTTCCGCGTGCGGCCGCAATTCCATGAAGATCAGCGAATACTCGTCCGGATGCTCGAAGCCGTACTCGATGTAGGCGCGGCCGACCAGGGCGATGCGCTGCCACGGATCATCGCTGGTGGCGCACGCCGTGCGCATGGCGCGCACCAGTTCCAGCAAATCCTTGTCCATGGCCTGCGCGATCAGGGTGGCCTTGTCGCGGAACAGGGCGTACACGACGGTGGTGGAAAAACCGGCCGCCTCGGCTACCTTGCGGATGGAGACGGCGCGCGCGCCGCCCTTCTTGATGAGATCTTTGACGACGTCGATGATGTGCTCGCGCCGCGCCTGAGCCTCGCGTAACTTTCTTTCCTGGATGTTAGTTAACTTCTTGTCCACGACTCTTTCCTGGCGACTCTATGAAAGCAAGAATTATAGGGGGGCGACCGGGCGCCAATGTGTCAGCCGCTGTTACAAAGCAGTTTTTTGTCCGGTAGATGCAACAGCTGACCGATTTTTCGCGCTTTTGCCCGGCACTTTTCCATCGATGCCCCGGATTGGTGCATAAAACGCCGGGCCAGGCTTTGCGAACGGTGCCAAAGGGCGGAAAATAGCGGGATAGCTTACACTGCGTTTTTTAGCGCAACGGCGCCAGCCCACGAGGCAACGCCGGAACACTTACATTCGGACGGGATCATTACATGACCATTAAAATCAGCCAGAACTTCGACTCGGGCGCCATCGACGTGGTGAGCGCCACCAGTGCCGGCGCCATCGACCTGAACTTGCGCAAGGATAGCCACGCCGACATCCACCAGTGGTTCCACTTCCGCCTGCAGGGCGCGCGCGGCCAGGCATGCACGATGCGCTTCCTGAACGCGGGCCAGGCCACCTATCCGGCCGGCTATGAAGACTACCAGGCCGTGGCCAGCTACGACAGCGAAAACTGGTTCCGCGTGCCGACCTCGTTCGACGGCCAGGTCATGACGATTTCGCACACGCCGGAACTCGACAGCGTGTACTACGCGTATTTCGAGCCGTATTCGTGGGAACGCCATTTGCGCCTGCTCGGTGAAGTGGCCGAGCATCCGCTGGCGCGCGTGTCCGACCTGGGCAGCACGGTCGACGGCCGCGACATGAACATGGTGACCATCGGCAATCCGCAGGCGGAAAAGAAAATCTGGGTCATCGCGCGCCAGCATCCGGGCGAATCGATGGCCGGATGGTTCGTCGAAGGCTTGATCGACTCGCTGCTCGACGACGCCAACCCGATCGCGCGCAAGCTCTTGCAGCGCGCCGTGTTCCACATCGTGCCGAACATGAACCCGGACGGCTCCATCCGCGGCAACCTGCGCACGAATGCGGCAGGCGCCAACCTGAACCGTGAATGGATGACGCCATCGCTGGAGTCCAGCCCGGAAGTGCTGTGCGTGAAAAACAAGATCCACGAAACGGGCGTCGACATGTTCTTCGACATCCACGGCGATGAAGCGCTGCCGTACAACTTTGTGGCCGGCAATGAAATGCTGGAAAACTTCACGCCGGCGCAAGCGGCGCACCAGAAAGCCTTCATCGAGCGCTACAAGCAGGCCAGCCCCGACTTCCAGGACAAGTTCGGCTATGCGGCCAGCAAGTACAAGTCGGACATGCTGACCCTGGCATCGAAGTACGTCGGCCACCACTTCGGCTGCCTGGCGCTGACCCTGGAAATGCCGTTCAAGGAAAACGCCGACTTGCCGGATCCGGCCGTCGGCTGGAATGGTGCGCGCAGCGCGGCCCTGGGCGCGGCCATGCTGCAGCCTATCCTGCTGTCGCTGGATTGAACGGCGTTGTTCATGGGTATCGAGATCGAGCGTAAATTTCTGCTTGCCGGCGACGCCTGGCGGGGCCTGGGCCAGTCGGTCCTGCTGCGCCAGGGGTATTTGTCGTCTGCGCGCGAGCGCGTGGTGCGCGTGCGCATCGAAGGCGAGCAGGCGATGCTGACCATCAAGGGGGCGAACGTGGGCGCGACGCGCGGCGAGTGGGAGTATCCGATTCCGCTGGCCGACGCGGCCGAACTGCTCGACAGCCTGTGCGAACAGCCGCTGATCGAAAAGGTTCGCCACCGCATCGAACACGCGGGCATGGTGTGGGAAGTCGACGAGTTCCTGGGTGCCAATGCGGGCCTGGTGGTGGCGGAGATCGAACTGGCCTCGGAAGACCAGCCGTTCGAGAAGCCCGACTGGGTCGGCGCGGAAGTGTCGGGCGATGCGCGCTACTACAACGCCAACCTGATCCGCCATCCGTTTTCACAGTGGTAATGTTGGCCACAGAAATTGGAAAATCACGGCATTCATCGTCAGATTGAATGCCGCGTGCGCCGCCATCGCTGGCCATAGCGAAGCATGGCGGCGCCGTAACCATGCGAACAGGCAGGCTGTCGCAAACATCAGCGTCACCCACACCGCCGCCGAGGCCGCATTCAGCGACAGGCCGGCAGCCGTCATGCTCAAGCCATGATGGCACAGGTGTGCCAGGCCGAACAGTCCTGCTTCCACGCAGGTGCTGCTGCGCACGGACAGTTTTTCCTCCAGCGCCTTTTGCAGCACGCCCCGAAAGAAGATTTCCTCGCCGATCGGGCTGAAGATGCAAGCCGGCACGGTGATCATCAGGTGCAGCATCCAGATGCTCAGCCCCGCCGTGGGCGCCGTGCGGCGAAAGCTGGCCGCTATGCTGACAAACCAGTTGTCCGGCGTGGCGCCATACAGCAGCATGCCCAGGGCAAAGCACAGGAGCGCGGCTGCCGCGCCGCAGATCAAGGCCAGCGCATACGGCGCCTTGCCGGAGGGCGCTTGCAGGCCGATGCTGCGGCGCCCGTGCGGCGACAGCAAGATCCATGGCAAGGCCGCCATCACGCAAAAACTCAGCGGCAGCATCCAGAACAAACCCAACGGACCCAGCGTGCCCATGACGCGCATGGCGATGAATGCGCTCGCCAGTAACATTGCCAGCATGGGAAACGATAGCGCCAGCAATGCTGGCCGCAGGGGAGAGAGCGAGACTGGGCTGGAAGGCATCGGCGGTCGGGGCGAAAAAAAGGCCGGAAGAAAACTTCCGGCCCCATGCTGCATCAATTAATGAAAATGCTCGGTACCTTGCGGCGTATCTTCCGGCATTTCCGCATGCGCCAGCTCGCCCACCGGGTCGGCAAACAGGGGCGCGCCGCAATCGTCGCAGTATTCGCCGACAAAACGTTCCGCGTGGCGCTTGATCTGCGTCACGCCGGCGGCGTTCAGATGCTCGATAATTTCATCGACGGGCGTCTTTTGCTTGTCCAGCGCGGCGATGCCGACCTGGATCAGGCCTTCGATCGGCGTACCATCCTCGTCTTCCTGGCCGTACAAAGGCCAGACGATGCCGTAGATGACGTCCGGCGCCTGGCGCAGGGTGAAGGCGATGCGGTACTCGTCCACCTGGCCATCGGCCGCTTCCTCGCCGAAACCGGCGATGACGGCGCGCAGTTCCGACGGCTCGATGGCCAGCGTGTGCGTCAGGTAGTGCACGGCGGCGCGCACGGAGACGGGGCGTATCAGCTTGTCCGCTTCGCGGCAGGCCACGTAGTATGCTTCCGGCAGCAGCAGTTCCAGGCCGCAGCCCGGCAGCAGGCGGGCAATCGTCGGCGTCGCCTGCGTGCGCCATTGTTCCAGCGCGGCGCTGCGCTCCTTGATGAAGTCGGGCTGGCTGGCCGGCGTCTGCCAGCGGAACAGGGGGGCGCCGCTTGGGGCTACCACGGCCACCAGCAGGTAGCGCGTATCGGCCAGGAAGGGCGCCGTTTCCGCCTCTTTGCTCGAGGGCTTGACGGCCGTGCCTTTCAGGGCGGCCAGTGCCAGCTTCTGCGTCTTGGCATAGGTTTCGACGTGGCTGCGCGGTAACTGGTCGATCGAATACAGGGTCGGCGCCATGGCCATCTTCGTGCCGTCGGCCAGCAGGTGGGCAGCGAAATGCGCGGACAATACGCCGTGCGCGTCGCCGGCCATGGGGCCGGAGGCGATGGAAAAGCGCGTCCACGCGAGGATGGGCACGGCCACCAGCAGGGCGTCGTAGCGCACGTCTTCATGCGTGACGACGGTCGATTCGCTGACGGCTTCAACGCAGTCCATCAGCACGTCGTAGGCGTTCAAGTCTTCCTTGAACAGGCTGCCCAGGGTGTTGTCGATGGTGTCCTGGTGGCCGGTTTTGAGTAATTTCTGGAGCTGCGTATCCAGGCTGTGTTCCCAGGACCGCTCTTCGAGACGGCTGGCTGCCTGTACGATCGCCTGGGCAAAGGTGACCAGGCGCTGGCTGTCGGCAGTCAGTTTATGGGATGAATCTTTGGAAGGACGACGCATAGCGGGATAAGAGTCTCGGAAAGTGAAAAAAATGGATCAGTCAAACAATGATAAACCCTTATAACCGTATTGTAGAGGATTCAGCCGCACGCAATACGTAAGCTGTCCTTAGATCATGCCAATAGTCTGAATTTCAAGGAAAAACGGGGTGCCGGGACGAAAAAAAGCGCCGGTCGGAACCGGCGCTTTTATCTTACCTCACAGCTGGGCTGATTACTCGGCCAGCAGTTGACGCAGCACGAATGGCAGGATACCGCCATGCTTGTAGTAATCGACTTCGATCGGCGTATCGATGCGCAGCAGGACTTTGACTTCCTGGCTGGAGCCGTCGGCGCGGTGGATCACCAGGGTAGCCAGTTGCTGTGGCTTGATTTCGCCTTCGAGGCCTTTCAGGTCGAAGGTTTCCTTGCCGGTGATACCCAGCGTTTGCACGCTGTCGTCGCCGATGAATTGCAGCGGCAGCACGCCCATGCCCACCAGGTTCGAGCGGTGAATACGCTCGAACGAACGGGTGATCACGGCTTTCACGCCCAGCAGCTGGGTGCCCTTGGCTGCCCAGTCGCGCGACGAGCCCGTGCCGTACTCTTCGCCGCCGAAGACCATGGTTGGCGTGCCTTCAGCAACATATTTCATCGCTGCGTCGTAGATCGACATTTCTTCGCCGGAAGGCTGGTGGATCGTGATGCCGCCTTCGACTGCCGAACCGTCCGCTTTCGCAGGGATCATGCGGTTCTTGATGCGCACGTTGGCGAACGTGCCGCGCATCATGATTTCATGGTTGCCGCGACGCGAGCCGTAGGAGTTGAAGTCCGCTTTCAGGACGCCGTTTTCCTTCAGCCACTTGCCTGCAGGACCGTTTTCCTGGATCGAGCCGGCTGGCGAGATGTGGTCGGTGGTGATGGAATCGCCGAACACGCCCAGTGCGCGCGCGCCTTCGATGCCGGTGGCCACTGCCGCTGGCGTCATCGAGAAGTTGTCGAAGAACGGCGGTTCCGCGATGTAGGTCGATTTCGGCCAGTTGTAGACTTGACCGGACACAGTGGTGACTTTCTCCCACAGCTTGCCTGGTGCGCCCTTGACGTCCGCGTAGTTGTCCTTGAACACCTTGGCGTTCATGGCGAACTTCATCATGGCCGAGACTTCAGCCGAGGTCGGCCAGATGTCGCCCAGGTAGATGTCCTTGCCGCCCTTGCCCTTGCCGACCGGTTCCGTCATCAGGTCGCGCGTCATGTTGCCGGCGATGGCGTAAGCGACGACCAGCGGTGGCGAAGCGAGGAAGTTCGAGCGGATGTTCGGGTGAATACGCGCTTCGAAGTTACGGTTGCCCGACAGCACGGCCGACGCGACGATGTCGTGCGTGGCGATGGCGGCGTTCAACTCGGGCGTCAGATCGCCCGCATTGCCGATACAGGTGGTGCAGCCGTAGGCGGTCACGCCGAAGCCCAGTTTTTCCAGGTATGGCAGCAGGCCGGCGGCCGTCAGGTACTCGGTCACGACGCGCGAGCCAGGGGCCAGCGAGGTCTTGATGTGCGGAGCGACTTTCAGGCCGGCTTCCACGGCTTTCTTGGCCAGCAGGCCGGCAGCCAGCATCACGCTCGGGTTCGAGGTGTTGGTGCACGAGGTGATCGCGGCGATCAGCACGTCGCCGTTCGACACTTTTACGCCGTTCGTCGTTTCGTACACGGCAGCCAGGTCGGCCGGATTCTTGTTGAAGCCGTTTTCCGTCGTTGGCTTGGCGAACAGCTCGGCGAAGTTCGCCTTGACGTTGCCGATTTCGATACGGTCTTGCGGGCGTTTCGGGCCGGCCAGCGACGGAGCGACCGACGCCAGGTTCAGTTCCACCACGCGGGTGTAGTCGATGTCGCCCGCTTTTGGCACGCCGAACAGGTTTTGCGCCTTGAAGTAGCCTTCGAACGCGGCGATCTCAGCCTTGCTGCGGCCGGTGCCCTTGAAGTAATCGATGGTGGCTTCGTCGACAGGGAAGAAGCCCATGGTCGCGCCGTATTCCGGGGCCATGTTGGCGATCGTCGCGCGGTCGGTCAAGGTCAGCGATTCCGTGCCTTCGCCGAAGAATTCGACGAACTTGCCGACGACTTTTTCTTTGCGCAGCAATTCGGTGATGGTCAGCACCAGGTCGGTGGCGGTACAGCCTTCGCGCAGCGCGCCCGACAGGTTCACGCCGATGACGTCTGGCGTCAGGAAGTAGACCGGTTGGCCCAGCATGCCGGCTTCCGCCTCGATGCCGCCCACGCCCCAGCCGACCACGCCGATGCCGTTGATCATGGTGGTGTGCGAGTCGGTGCCGACCAGGGTGTCAGGGTAGTACACGTCGCCGGCTTTCTTGCCTGCGTGGTGCACGCCGCGTGCCAGGTATTCCAGGTTGACCTGGTGGACGATGCCGAAGCCTGGTGGCACGACGCCGAAGGTGTCGAAGGCTTGCATGCCCCATTTCATGAACTGGTAGCGCTCGTTGTTGCGCGAGAATTCCAGTTTCATGTTCAGGTCCAGCGCTTTCTTTTCGCGGTAATGATCGATGGTCACCGAGTGGTCGACCACCAGGTCAACCGGCACCAGCGGTTCGATTTTCTTCGCGTTGATGCCCATCTTGGCGGCCACGTTGCGCATCGCTGCCAGGTCGGCCAGCAGCGGCACGCCGGTGAAGTCTTGCAGCACGACGCGCGCCACTACGAACGGGATCTCGTCGGTGCGCTCGGCGGTCGGGCCCCAGCTCGCCAATTGCTTGACGTGTTCTTCGGTGACTTTTTTGCCGTCGCAGTTGCGCAATACCGATTCGAGCACGATACGAATCGACACTGGCAGGCGGGAGACATTGATGCCCAGGCTTTTTTCCAGCGCAGGCAGGGAGTACAGCTTGCCCTTCTTGCTATCCGAAATATTAAAGTCCTTGAGCGTGTTCAGAGTGTTGCGGGACATGACCTCTCCTTGTTGGGTATCGTCTATTTATTGATTATTCAAATTACAAAACATGACTGAGCCCCCGAAGAGGCCCTTGCTGCTCACATCAGCCGCCGGTCGCCGGCAGCACGCCCAGCGATGGCGCGGCTTCCACCACTGCCGCAGGCTTGGCTTGCTCCGCATCCTTGCATTCATTGGCCAGCTGGCGGCCCTGCTTGGAATCGAGCAGCATGCCTTTGGCCGGGATGCCGATCCAGACGAGACCATACAGACGGTTCTCGAAGCGGTTGGCGCCGGTGGTGGTGCCCACGCGGCTCAGGCGGTGCAGGCGCTTCTTCCAGCGCAGGGCGATGTGTTTGTCGTCAGTCGCATTGGTGTAGATGGTAATTTTATTACCAAGTTCACAATTGAAATCGGTGGAAGCGGAGCCGGCGGTATCCGGCTCATCGGATTCTTCCTTGTCGACCACCGACATGGCGAGCGGATGCGCTTCCTTGGCGGCAGCTTTGGCCTTGGTGGCCTTGGCTTTCGGCTTGGCCTTGACGGCCTTGGCTTTTGCCGGCTCCTTGGTATCCGTGGCGGCGAAGCTGGCCGGTGCCAGCGTGAGGGTCATGGCGCCCAGCGCGACGCTGCAGGCAATGGCTAATTTGGAGAGGGACATCGTGTAATTCCTGTCAGTTTTCAGTGGTGCTGGAAGAGGGGGCGTTGAGTAATGCAGCGGCCGCCTCGGGCAGGCCGAGGCCTGCCAGTTTGGCGCGTTGCAAAACGGTCCAATAATATCGGTAGCTGGCGCGGTCGTGCAAGCGGCCATTTTGCGCAATTGGTCCCCAGTTGGCGCGCAGCGCTTCATTGAGGATATTGCTGGCTTCGTTGACTTCGGACAGGCGCGGCGTGAAGGCCTTGATGATGGGCTTGATCTGGTCCGGGTGGATGCTCCACATGCGCGTGTAGCCGAACTCGGCTGTCGCGCGCTGGGCGTCATTCGCCACCACGGCCGAATCGCGCACGTCCGTCGTCACGTTATGCGACGGCACCTTGCCGTGCGCGTGGCAGGCGGCGGCCACTTCCAGCTTGGCGCGCACCACCAGCGGATGCGTGAACTGGCCCGGCGTGCGCATGGCGGCGGCGGGAATGGCGCCGTAGTGGGCCGAAACGAAATCCATGATGCCGAAGGACAGGCATTCGACCTGGGGCAGGGCGGCGATCGCATAGGCGTCGCGCAGCGCGCCATGCGTCTCGATCAGGATATGCACGGGCAGGTTGTCGCGGCCGGCGCGGCGCGCGTGCAGGTTGATCAGGTCGATGGCCAGCATGGCATCCTGCACGCCGCCCACCTTCGGCACGGCGATATAGGCCAGGCGGGACGCGGCGCCGCAGATGATTTCCACGTCGCGCGCGAAAAACGGGCTGTCGACGTCGTGCACGCGCACGCCGATGCGGTTGAACTGGTTCTCGTCGCTGGCCAGCAGGCCGGCGATCATGTGGGCGTGGGATTCTTCGTTGCAGGCGCTGGCGCCGTCTTCGCAGTCGAACGTGATGTCGAACAGGGGGCCAAGCTCTTGTTGCAAAGCAATCGATTTACGCATCAGCTTTTCAGAGCCGGCGTAGTGGTCGCAAGCGGCGAGCAACAGCGGCTGGCGTTTGCCTTGGAATAAAACCTCGGAAGGGTGCATGCTTAAGGCATTTCTGCAGGTAAAAACTACTTGAGAAAACAGCCGCGCCGCGAATGTCGCGGGCGGCCTTCTTGGCGGGCGGCGCTCAGGCCGCGCCGCCAATACTGGACTTAGGCCAGCAGGTGTTTCACGCCTTCGCGCTCTTCGGTCAGTTCTTTCAGGGTCAGGTTGATGCGCTCTTGCGAGAATGCATCGATTTCCAGACCTTGAACGATGGTGTACTCACCGTTGTCGGTGGTGACCGGGAAGCCGAACACGGTGCCTTCAGGAATGCCATACGAGCCATCCGAAGGAACGCCCATGGTAGTCCACTTGCCGGCGGTGCCCAGCATCCAATCATGGATGTGGTCGATGGCGGCGTTCGCTGCCGACGCTGCCGACGACAGGCCGCGCGCTTCGATGATGGCCGCGCCGCGCTTGCCGACGGTTGGCAGAAAGGTGTTGGCGTTCCATTCCTGGTCGTTGATCAGGTCCTTGACAGCCTTGCCGTTCACGGTGGCGAAACGGTAGTCGGCGTACATCGTTGGCGAGTGGTTGCCCCAGACGGTCAGCTTCTCGATGTCTTTCACGGCGGTGCCGGTCTTGGCAGCGACTTGCGACAGCGCGCGGTTGTGGTCCAGGCGCAGCATGGCGGTGAAGTTTTTCGCCGGCAGCGATGGCGCCGATTTCATGGCGATGTAGGCGTTGGTGTTGGCAGGGTTGCCGACCACCAGTACTTTGACGTTGCGCGAAGCGACGGCGTCGAGCGCCTTGCCTTGCACGGTGAAGATCTGGGCGTTCGCTTCCAGCAGGTCCTTGCGTTCCATGCCTGGGCCGCGTGGACGCGCGCCAACCAGTACGGCCACGTCGACATCCTTGAAGGCGGTCAGCGGATCGGAGTGGGCGGTCATTTCCGTCAGCAGCGGGAACGCGCAGTCGTCGATTTCCATCATCACGCCCTTGAGCGCCTTCTGGGCTTTTTCGTCCGGGATTTCAAGCAGTTGCAAGATGACAGGCTGGTCTTTGCCGAGCATGTCGCCATTGGCGATGCGGAACAACAGGGCGTAGCCGATCTGGCCGGCGGCGCCGGTCACTGCAACACGCATTGGGGTTTTAGCCATGATGAATCTCCAAAAATGGGAAAGAAAACGGGCTTGAAGCTGGGCTTACGCTTATCCGGAAAAACTATAATGATACCAAAACCGGCCCGCGCCACCGAATTGCTGGTGTACGCTGCCGTCACGCTTGTGCTGCACGAGGCCAGAGTGGCTGGCCGACAACATAAAACGCTGGCTCACAAGTTTTATCGAGGGCAGTTTAGGCCTCCGATCTCTATCTGTCAATCATATCTTATGTCTTATATAAGACAGATAACTGCGTGTGTTTTACTGGACGCGGGCAGTGATTTGTGTTGAAATGTCGGACTATGAATTCCGCCTCGTCCAATCTGACCAACAATGCCACTGCTGCAAGCGGGGCGGTCAGTCCGACCGCGGGCACCCCGGCCACGCCTGTTGCCGCAGCGGCCAGCACCGCCGCCACCCCTGTTGCCAGCGTCAATACCACTGCCACCGCCGCCGTGCCAGCGCCTGCCGCGAATGCCTCGCCCACCTTCAGTCCCCTGTACCAGCAGATCAAGGCGCTCATCACGCAGAGCTTGCAATCGGGCGAATGGAAGCCGGGCGAACTGATTCCCAGCGAAGTCGAGCTGGCGGGGCGTTTCAAGGTCAGCCAGGGCACGGTGCGCAAGGCCATCGATGAACTGGCCGCCGAGAATCTCGTCATGCGCCGCCAGGGCAAGGGCACTTTTGTTTCCACCCACCATGAGGCGCGTGCGCATTTCCGCTTCCTGCGCCTGGTGCCGGACGAAGGCGTGCCGCACTATCCCGAAAGCAAGTTTATTGAGGTCAAGCGCGTGCGCGCGCCGGCCGACGTGGCGCGCCTGATGGACCTGAAGTCCGGCGACGCCGTCATCTTCATCAAGCGCGTGCAGTATTTCGACGGCGTGCCGACCATCGTCGAGGAATTGTGGCTGCCCGGCCTGATCTTCAAGGGCCTGACGGCTGAGCGCCTGGTGGAATACAAGGGCCCCATGTACGGCCTGTTCGAAACGGAATTTGGCACGCGCATGATCCGCGCGTCCGAACAGATCCGCGCCGTGTGCGCCGACGCGGGCGCCGCGCAATTGTTAAATATCGACCTCGGCACGCCCTTGCTCAGTTCCGAGCGCGTGTCGTTTACCTACGGCGACAAGCCGGTCGAACTGCGCCGGGGCTTGTACCTGACCAGTCGTCATCATTATCAGAATGAACTCAGCTGAAGCGGCGGGGCGCCCGTGGGCGTCCGAACAAGCAGCAAGGCTGAAGTGCATCGCTTGCAAGATGCCTGCCGCAAGGCGGGCAACGGAGACAACGGAAAGCGCAGCGACAGCATGGCCCGCCCCGGCGGGCCGTGTTTTGCCGGCGATTCTGTAATTAAATTACGTGAACTACGGAAAGTAGCGCGGTATTTTGTAGTAAAAAACCATTTTGGTTATATGTAACAATAGATATTGGTATGGGTTGCGAAAATCGGCGAAAATCGCGGCTTCAATATTTAGTTGAAATTCAAAGGGGAGGTTTTTGTTATGTCTGAAGCCGTAAGAGAAGTACCAAAAAAAGAACGGCCGCAATTCCGTAACATTCATGTTACCGAATTGTCGAACTACCGCATGGCTGTCGGCGCCATCGTCTCGATCCTGCATCGCATCAGCGGTTTCATCATTTTCGCCTTGCTGCCGTGCATCCTGTACATGCTGGAACTGAGCCTGCGTTCCGAAATGTCGTATGCCTACTTCCAGGGCATCGCCTCGCACTGGTTCGTCAAGCTGATCACCCTGGGTCTGGTCTGGGCCTTCCTGCACCACTTCTGCGCCGGCATCCGCCACCTGTTCATGGATGTGCACGTTGCCATCGAAAAAGATTCGGCACGCAAGACCGCGTCCTCCGTGCTGGTCGTGAGCCTGGTGCTGACGGCTTTGGTCGCTTTGAAACTGTTTGGAGTATTTTAAACATGGCAGACAATAATATCGGACCGAAACGCCTCGTCGTCGGTGCCCATTACGGCTTGCGCGACTGGCTGGCGCAACGCGTTACCGCCATCGTCATGGTGGCCTATGTTGCCATCCTGCTTATTTCTTTCCTGACCGGCAGCAACTTCAGCTATGAAGGCTGGGCTGGTCTGTTCGCACAGCAGTGGTTTAAATTGTTCAGCCTGGTGACCTTCGTCGCCCTGTTCTACCACGCATGGGTCGGCGTACGCGACATCTGGATGGACTACGTGAAAAGCGCTGGCCTCCGTCTGACCCTGCAAATTGCCACCATGCTGTGGTTGATCGCTTGTGCCGGCTGGACGGTACAGATACTCTGGAGTGTGTAATCGTGGCAGCATATAAATCTGCAATCCCTACCCGCCGCTTTGATGCGGTAATCGTTGGCGCCGGCGGTTCCGGCATGCGCGCGTCGTTGCAACTGGCTGAAGCCGGTCTGAACGTCGCAGTTCTGTCGAAAGTTTTCCCGACCCGCTCGCACACCGTTGCGGCGCAGGGCGGTATCGGCGCGTCGCTCGGCAACATGGCCGAAGACAACTGGTTCTGGCACATGTTCGACACCGTCAAGGGTGGCGACTATCTGGGTGACCAGGATGCCATCGAATTCATGTGCCGCGAAGCACCGAAAGTCGTGTACGAGCTGGAACACTTCGGCATGCCATTCGACCGTAATCCTGACGGCACCATCTACCAGCGACCATTCGGCGGCCACACGGCCCACTTCGGCGAAAAGCCGGTGCAGCGCGCTTGCGCGGCAGCCGACCGTACCGGTCACGCCCTGTTGCACACCCTGTACCAGCGCAACGTGCGCGCCCGTACGCACTTCTTCGTCGAATGGATGGCGCTCGACCTGATCCGTGACGCCGAAGGCGATGTGATCGGTGTTGTCGCGCTGGAAATGGAAACCGGCGAATGCATGATCCTGGAAGCAAAAACGACGGTCATGGCAACGGGCGGCGCAGGCCGCATCTTCGCCGCGTCGACCAACGCCTTCATCAACACCGGTGACGGCATGGGCATGGCGGCACGCGCCGGCCTGCCGCTGCAGGACATGGAATTCTGGCAGTTCCACCCGACCGGCGTGGCCGGCGCGGGCGTATTGATCACCGAAGGCGTGCGCGGCGAAGGCGGCATCCTGATCAATAGCGAAGGCGAACGCTTCATGGAGCGCTATGCGCCGACCCTGAAGGATCTGGCGCCGCGCGACTTCGTCTCGCGTTCGATGGACCAGGAAATCAAGGAAGGCCGCGGCTGCGGTCCGAACAAGGACCACGTGATGCTGGACCTGCGCCATATCGGCGCCGACACCATCGCCAAGCGCCTGCCGTCGATCCTGGAAATCGGCCACAAGTTCGCCAACGTCGACGCCACCAAGGAACCGATTCCTGTCGTGCCGACGATTCACTACCAGATGGGCGGCATCCCGACGAACATCCACGGCCAGGTCGTCACCCCGACCGGTCCGGATAATTCGGCCAAGGTTGTCAACGGTCTGTACGCGATCGGCGAATGCGCCTGCGTCTCGGTGCACGGCGCCAACCGCCTGGGCACGAACTCGCTGCTCGACCTGGTGGTCTTCGGCCGCGCGGCCGGCAACCACATCGTCAACAGCGGCCTGAAAGCCAAGGAAAACAAGCCTTTGCCAGCCGACGCTGCCGATTTCGCCATGGGCCGCCTGGCGCGCCTGGAAAACTCGACCGGCACGGAAACCGTGCAGGGCGTGGCGAACGACATCCGCGCAACGATGCAGAAGTACTGTGGCGTGTTCCGTACCGACGAGATGCTGAACAAGGGCGTCGAAGAAATCATGAAGCTTGACGAGCGCCGCAAGCACGTCTCCTTCAAGGATAAATCGATGGTCTTCAACACGGCCCGCGTGGAAGCGCTGGAGCTGGACAACCTGATCGAAACGGCGAAAGCGACCATCGTTTCGGCAGCTGCCCGCAAGGAATCGCGCGGCGCCCACGCCCAGGACGACCATCCGCAACGTGACGACGACAACTGGATGAAGCACACTCTGTGGTATTCGGAAGGCAACCGACTGGAATACAAGCCAGTCGTGACCAAGCCGCTGACGGTTGATACCTTCAAACCGAAACCACGTACTTTCTAAGGCTATACCATGGCACGCACTCTCAAATTCAAAATCTACCGCTACGATCCTGACCAGGATGCCAAGCCGTACATGCAAGACCTGACGGTCGAACTGAAAGACACCGACAAGATGCTGCTCGACGCGCTGCAGCGCATCAAGGCGGACGTCGATGACTCGCTGGCCCTGCGCCGCTCGTGCCGCGAAGGCGTGTGCGGTTCGGACGCGATGAACATCAACGGCAAGAACGGCCTGGCATGCACGACCAACCTGAACGAACTGTCGGAGCCTATCGTGCTGCGTCCGTTGCCAGGTCTGCCAGTCATCCGCGACCTGATCGTCGACATGACGCAATTCTTCAAGCAGTACGATTCGATCAAGCCTTTCCTGATCAACGATTCGATCCCGCCTGAAAAAGAGCGCCTGCAGTCGCCGGAACAGCGCGAAGAACTCGATGGCCTGTACGAGTGCATCCTGTGCGCATGCTGCTCCACGTCGTGCCCATCGTTCTGGTGGAATCCGGACAAATTCGTCGGCCCGGCCGGCCTGCTGCAAGCCTACCGCTTCATCGCCGACTCGCGCGACGAAGCCACCGGCGCGCGTCTGGACAACCTGGAAGACCCGTACCGCCTGTTCCGCTGCCATTCGATCATGAACTGCGTCGACGTCTGCCCGAAAGGGTTGAACCCGAACAAGGCGATCGGCAAGATCAAGGAATTGATGGTCCGCCGCGCGATCTGATCACCCTGATCGCGTCCGCCGGGCGCCGTTTGCGGGAAGAGGGTATCCTCTCTTGCCTGCAGGCGGCGCCTGCAAAGCAGCACCGTGCCGCAAGGCACACGTAAAGTGGTAAACCAAATGACAGAATCAATTTTGTCCTCGCATCAGGCCGACCCGGCCAACCGCGCCCGCCTGCGCTGGCGTTCACGCCGTGGCCTGCTGGAAAACGACATTATCCTGACCCGTTTTCTCGATGCGTATGAAACCGAATTGACCGATGAAGAAGTTGACGCGCTGACGCGTTTGCTGGATTTATCGGACAATGCGTTAATGGATCTGGTACTGGCCCGTAAAGAGCCGGAAGGCGAAGTCGATCTGCCGCATGTGCGCGCACTGTTGCAACGACTGCGCATTGCCTAGACGCCTGGGCGATATATTGCAAACGGTGCGAGTGGCGCGCTGTAGCACTGCCGAATTGCGGTGCGAATTGCAGCCAGAATTTTTGATTTTAATTTCGACTCACTCCCGAGAAGGAAGAGCCCATGAATATCTCTGACACAAAAGCTACCCTGTCGTTCTCCGATGGCAGCCCATCGCTTGAATTTCCAATCTACAAAGGCACGGTTGGCCCGGACGTCATCGACATCCGCAAACTGTACGCCGGTAGCGGCAAGTTCACCTACGACCCAGGCTTTATGTCGACGGCCGCCTGCAACTCGTCGATCACCTACATCGACGGCGACAAGGGCGAGCTGCTGTACCGTGGTTACCCGATCGAACAGTTGGCCGTCAACGCCGACTTCATGGAATCGTGCTACCTGCTGCTGAACGGCGAACTGCCGAACGCGGCGCAAAAAGCCAAGTTCGTCGACACCGTCACCAAGCACACGATGGTGCACGAACAGATGCAATTCTTCTTCCGTGGCTTCCGCCGCGACGCGCATCCGATGTCGGTCCTGGTGGGCACCGTCGGCGCGCTGGCATCGTTCTACCATGATTCGCTGGACATCAACGACCCGCGTCACCGCGAAGTGTCGGCCATCCGCCTGATCGCCAAGATGCCAACCCTGGTCGCCATGACCTACAAGTACTCGGTCGGCCAGCCGTTCGTGTACCCACGCAACGACCTGTCGTACAGCGCCAACTTCATGCACATGATGTTCGCCAACCCGTGCGAAGAGTACAAGGTCAACGACGTGCTGGTGCGCGCCCTGGACCGCATCCTGATCCTGCACGCGGACCACGAGCAAAACGCATCGACCTCGACCGTCCGTCTGGCCGGTTCGTCGGGCGCCAACCCGTTCGCCTGTATCGCTGCCGGTATCGCCTGCCTGTGGGGCCCTGCCCACGGCGGCGCCAATGAAGCGGCACTGAACATGCTGAAAGAAATCGGCACCGTCGAGAACATCCCTGCCTTCATCGCGCAAGTCAAGGACAAGAACTCCGGCGTCAAGCTGATGGGCTTTGGCCACCGCGTGTACAAGAACTTCGATCCACGCGCCAAGCTGATGCGTGAAACCTGCTACGAAGTGCTGCAAGAACTGGGTCTGCAAGACGATCCGCTGTTCAAGCTGGCGATGGAACTGGAAAAGATTGCACTGAACGACGAATACTTCGTGTCGCGCAAACTGTACCCGAACGTCGACTTCTACTCGGGCATCGTGCAATCGGCGCTGGGCATCCCCGTGTCGCTGTTCACCGGTATCTTCGCTATGGCCCGTACGATCGGCTGGATCGCCCAGTGGAACGAAATGATCGCCGACCCAGAGCAAAAAATCGGCCGTCCGCGCCAGCTGTTCGTCGGTTCGACCACGCGCGAAGTGCTGCCACTGGACAAGCGCGCTTAAGTTACCGCGTATTGTTCTTGCCGGGCCTTGCGGCCCGGCGCACAAAAGCGAGCCTCGCGGCTCGCTTTTTTTATGCCTGTCCGCACCGCCGGCCGCAAGCCGGGCTGGTATGCTCAGGCCTGGCTTCAACAGAAAACATAACGCGATGAATGACGAAACATGCGCCCCCAGCGGCGTGGCCCTGGGCGATACGGCATTTGGCTACACCTTGTCGCTGATCGGCGGCAAGTACAAGATGCTGATCCTGTATGCGCTGGCGGAAAACACCGTGCTGCGGCATAACGAACTCAAGCGGCACCTCGGCGGCATTGCCTTCAAGACCCTCAGCGTGGTCCTGAAGGAACTCGAAGCCGATGCGCTGATCGTGCGCAAGGAATATCCGCAAGTGCCGCCCAAGGTGGAATATTCCCTCTCAAGCAAGGGTGCCTCGCTGATCCCCGTGCTGCATACCTTGTGCGAATGGGGTGAACGGCACCAGCCTGCCTGATCCGGATACGCCTGGCAAAGGGGATTTCTGCAGTCAAGTAACTTACTTTTTATACTGTATGGGTAGTCAATGTGCGTACTTGTGAAAAGTACTCGACATGGTTATGCTGTTTTTGCCCTTGCGGGCGCGCGGCCATGTGCTGCGCGCCTTGGGGCAGGGTACCGGCTTGCCTGCTTTTCTGTGCATGCGCGTCCGGTGCATCCATCCCATATTCAGGAAAGCAGCATGAAGAAAACCCTCGTTATCGTCTTCCATCCCTCGATCGACACATCGGTCGCCAACAAGCGCTGGCTGCAGGAGCTGGCGCAGCATCCCGAGCGCTACACCCTCCACGATGTGCACCGGGCTTATCCGGATGGAAATATCGATGTGGCGCGCGAGCAGGCGCTGGTGGAGGCGCACGCCAATGTGGTCTTGCAGTTCCCCGTGTACTGGTTCAACTGTCCGCCCTTGCTGAAGCGCTGGCTCGATGAGGTGCTGGCGTATGGCTGGGCCTATGGCACGGGCGGCGACGCCTTCAAGGGCCGCAAGGTGGCGCTGGCCGTCACGGCAGGCATCCGCCAGGAAGACTTCACGCCGGAAGGCAAGTGGAAGGTCACCCTGGCGCAGCTGCTGGCGCCGTTCGATGTCACCCTGGCGTATATCGGCGCCGACAACCGTCGCTTCTTTGCCTTCTATGGTGCGGAAGACGGGCCGAAGGAAGCGGGTTATGCCGGGCGGCTGGCGCGCAGCGCGCAAGAGTATGAGCGCTTCCTGGCCGCCTTGTAAGAGCGCTGGTCCAGCCTCAGTTCAAGGCCGCTTCCAGCAGATGCAGGGCGACCTGCAGGCCCTCCAGCTGCAGGCTGTCGCCCTCATAGGGTTGCGGCAGGACGATGCGGTGCGGCGCATTGTGCTTGAGGATGCCACCCCAGTGGGCGACCCTGGCGCCGGCCTGGCGGCGTATCGCCTCGACCGTGGCGCCGCTGGCGAGGATATGGGCTTGCGGAAAAGCTTGCTGCAGCACGCCCAGACCGAAATAGGCTTGCGGTTCGGCCGCGCTGATATAGATGGTGGTCAGGCGCTTGCCGCTGGCGGCGATGGTGTGCGCTAACTGCGCCGCATCGTCGCGCAGGAACTGGGTATTGACGAGGATGGCATCCGCCACGCCGCTCAGCAGCAGCGAGGTGGACGGTGCGCGGCCCAGCACATCCAACTGGAAGGTCTCCAGCGTGCGGTAGGGGTGAAAGGGGAGGGCGGCGCGTGCAAGCATATTATTCTTTCAATATTAGATACTCTCTCGCATATTATCCTTTCGACCAGGCACGGGAAATAGGGTAGATTGCAATACTTAGTTGCATGAATCGGATGAATCAAGGGAGTACCCGCATGGACCGCATCACCGCCGCACAAGTATTCGTCGCCATCGCCGAGCGTGGCAGCATGGTGGCCGCCAGCGACACGCTCGACATGTCGCGCGCCATGGTGACGCGCTACCTGGCCGAGATGGAGCAGTGGGCGGGGGCGCGCTTGCTGCATCGCACCACGCGCCGTTTGAGCCTGACGGATGCGGGCGAGGCCACCTTGGCGCGCTGCCGGCAGATGCTGGAAGTGGCCGGCGCCATGGCCGTCACCTCGCCCGAGGGCTTCGACACGCCACACGGCTTGCTGCGCATCACCTGCTCGCAATCGCTGGCGCAGACGGCGCTGGCCGGCGCAGTGACCGCTTACCTGCGGCGCTACCCCCGCGCTGCCGTCGACCTGCAGATGGAGAACCGCGCCGTCAACCTGGTGGAGCAGCGCATCGACCTGGCGATCCGCATCACGAACGCGCTCGAGCCGAACCTGATCGCGCGCCAGCTGGCCAGCTGCGCTTCGGTGGTGTGCGCCGCACCATCGTACCTGGCGGCGCACGGCACGCCGCGCCGGGCGGAAGACCTGGCCCTGCACAACTGCCTGACCTACACGTATTTCGGCAAGAGCCTGTGGCAGTTCACGCACGACGGGGAAGCGCTCACTGTCCCCGTCAGCGGCCGCCTGTCGGCGAATGAGTCGCTGGTCCTGCTGGTGGCCACGGTGGCGGGGGCGGGCATCGCCATGCAGCCGCGCTATTCGGCCGCGCCGCTGATCGCCAGCGGGCAGCTGGTGGAACTCCTGCCCGCGTACCAGCCGCAGGACATGGGCATCTACGGCATCTACACCTCGCGGCAGCACATGTCGCCCCTGCTGCGCACCATGCTTGACTTCCTGGTGGAGTGGTTTGCCGGCGATCCCGATTGGCTGGCGGCCATCGCGGCGGCGCCGTTGCCGGGCAGACCAGTTGGACGCAAGCGGCACGCCGGCAGGGCTGCCGATGTGCTGTAAGCGCAACAGTGACAGGCTTGCAAGCCCGGGAAAATCAACAACACAGCTTACATTTGCTTGCCAAATAAAATTCAACTAGCGGTTGTTGCGTTACAATACCGCGTGCTATTCTAAATGACGGTATGCAGAATGCTGGTGCAATAAAAAAGCCCTTCCCCACAACTTGATGTGCAATCCGCTAACCGGTCAGGCCGTGTCGCGGAAGGTTAGATTAACCCGCTAATTCCTCGCGAAGCGCGAAGAAAGGTGAGCAATATATGCAGCAATTAACGACCAACTCCTACCTGTTCGGTGGGAATGCTCCGTACGTGGAAGACCTGTACGAGGCGTATCTGAACAACCCAGGCTCGGTACCCGATAACTGGCGTTCCTACTTCGACGCAATGCAGCACGTGCCTGCCGTCGATGGCACCAACAAGCCTGACGTGGCGCATGCCTCCGTCGTCGCCTCGTTCGCCGAGCGCGCAAAAGCTGGTCCGATCCGCACAGTGACTGCTTCCTTCGATGCTGAAATGGGCCGCAAGCGCGTCGCCGCCACGCAGCTGATCGCCGCTTACCGCTACCTTGGTTCGCACTGGGCCAACCTGGATCCGCTGCAACGCCAGGAACGTCCGATGATCCCTGAGCTCGAGCCGAGCTTCTACGGTTTCACCGATGCGGACATGGACACCGTGTTCAACATCAGCAATACCTATTTTGGCCCCGAGACCGCCACCCTGCGCGATCTGCTGAACTATCTGCGCGATACCTACACGCGCTCGATCGGTGCCGAATTCATGTACATCTCCGACCCGGCCGAAAAGCGCTGGCTGCAAGAGAAACTGGAAGCGATCCGCTCCACCCCGAATTTCACCCCAGAGAAAAAAATCCACATCCTCGACCGCCTGACCGCGGCTGAAGGCCTGGAACGCTATCTGCACACCCGCTACGTGGGCCAGAAGCGCTTCTCCCTGGAAGGCGGCGAAACCTTCATCGCCTCGATGGATGAAACCATCCAGCGCGCCGGCGAAAAAGGCGTGCAGGAAATCGTGATCGGCATGGCCCACCGCGGCCGCCTGAACGTGCTGGTGAACACCCTGGGCAAGGCGCCGCAGGAACTGTTCGAAGAATTCGAAGGCAAGCATGGCGACGACCTGCCTGCCGGCGACGTGAAATACCATCAAGGCTTCTCGTCCGACATCTCCACCGCAGGCGGCCCGGTCCACCTGTCGCTGGCGTTCAACCCGTCGCACCTGGAAATCGTCAACCCTGTGGTCGAAGGTTCCGTCAAGGCCCGCATGGATCGCCGCGGCGACGCGCAGGGCGCGCAAGTGCTGCCTATCCTGGTGCACGGCGATGCCGCTTTCGCCGGCCAGGGCGTGGTCATGGAAACGCTGAATCTGGCGCAAACCCGTGGCTACCATACCGGCGGCACGGTGCATATCGTGATCAACAACCAGATCGGTTTCACCACCTCGGATCCGCGCGATGCCCGCTCGACCCTGTACTGCTCGGACGTCGTCAAGATGATCGAAGCACCGGTCCTGCACATCAACGCCGATGATCCGGAAGCCGTGGTGCTGGCGACGCAGATCGCGCTCGACTACCGCATGGAATTCAAGAAGGACATCGTCCTCGACATCATCTGCTACCGCAAGCTGGGCCACAACGAGCAGGATACGCCGGCACTGACGCAGCCACTGATGTACAAGAAGATCGGCCAGCATCCAGGCACCCGCAAGCTGTACGCGGACAAGCTGGTAGCGCAAGGCGTGATCCCTGCCGATGGCGGCGACAAGATGGTGGCCGCTTTCCGCGACGCCATGGACGCCGGCAAGCATACCGTCGATCCGGTCATCTCGAACTTCAAGAACAAGTACGCCGTCGACTGGCTGCCGTTCCTGAACAAGAAATGGACCGATTCGGCCGACACCGCCGTGCCGATGACGGAACTGAAACGCCTGGCTACCCGCATCACCACCGTGCCGGAAGACTTCAAGGTCCACTCGCTGGTTGAAAAAGTACTGGGCGACCGCGGCACCATGGGCCGTGGCGAAATGAACCTCGACTGGGGCATGGGCGAACACCTGGCCTACGCATCGCTGGTATCGTCCGGCTACGCCATCCGCCTGACGGGCCAGGACGCCGGCCGCGGCACCTTCGTGCACCGCCACGCCGTCCTGCATGACCAGAACCGCGAGCGTTGGGATGCAGGTACCTACATTCCGCTGCAAAACGTGTCGGACAACCAGGCGCCGTTCACCGTCATCGACTCGGTGCTGTCCGAAGAAGCCGTACTGGCCTTCGAATACGGCTACTCGACTGCTGAACCGAACACCCTGACGATCTGGGAAGCCCAGTTCGGCGACTTCGCCAACGGCGCGCAAGTGGTGATCGACCAATTCATCAGCTCCGGCGAAGTGAAGTGGGGCCGCGCTTCCGGCCTGGTCATGATGCTGCCGCACGGTTACGAAGGCCAGGGTCCTGAGCACTCGTCCGCGCGTCCGGAACGCTTCCTGCAGCTGTGCGCAGACAACAACATGCAAGTGGTGCAGCCGACGACGGCTTCGCAGATCTTCCATTTGCTGCGCCGCCAGATGGTCCGTCAGTTCCGCAAGCCGCTGGTCATCCTGACGCCGAAGTCGCTGTTGCGCAACAAGGATGCCGGTTCGCCGCTGACCGACCTGGCCAAGGGTGGTTTCCAGACCGTCATCGGCGAAGTCGACGACAAAATCGACGTCAAGAAAGTCAAGCGCGTGGTCGCCTGCTCGGGCAAGGTCTACTACGACCTGGTCAACGCACGCAAGACCCGCGGCCAGACCGACACGGCCATCGTGCGCCTGGAACAGCTGTATCCGTTCCCGCACAAGTCGTTCGCTGCTGAACTGAAGAAGTTCCCGAACCTGGTCGAAGTCGTCTGGGCGCAGGACGAGCCGCAAAACCAGGGCGCCTGGTTCCAGATCCAGCACAACATCTTCGAAGGCCTGGAATCGGGTCAGCGTCTGGCTTACGCCGGCCGTCCTGCTTCGGCGTCGCCTGCTGTCGGTTACTATGACAAGCACTACGCCCAGCAAAAAGATCTGCTGGAAACGGCATTCTCGAAGCTGAAGGGTTTTATCCTGACCAAGTAAGTGGCAGGATGACGGGTGCCGTGCGTATGCATGGCGCCTGTTCGCATACATCGTGACGGAGCGCCGCCCTTGCTACGCAGGGGCGGCGCCGCAATAACAAAATAAACGGAGTTTTACATGGCACAAATCGAAGTCAAAGTTCCCCAGTTGTCGGAATCGGTTGCAGAAGCGACCCTGCTGGCATGGCACAAGAAAGTCGGCGAAACAGTTGCGCGCGACGAAAACATGATCGATATCGAAACCGATAAAGTGGTGCTGGAACTGCCGGCGCCAGCCGCTGGCGTGATCGTTCAAATTATCAAGGCTGACGGCGCTACCGTCGTCGCCGGCGAAGTCATCGCCATCATCGACACCGACGGCTCGGCCAAGGTCAGCCCGATGGAAGTGTCGGCCGTGCCTGCACCAGCCCTGGCTGCTGCCGCACAAGACGCCGCTACCGCGTCCGCGCCAGCCGCTGCGACCAAAGGCGATGTCGCCATGCCTGCCGCCGCCAAGATCCTGTCCGAAAAAGGCCTGTCCGCTGGCGACGTCGCCGGTTCGGGCAAGGATGGCCGCGTGACCAAGGGCGACGCCCTGGCCGCTTCCGCCAAGCCAGCTGTCGCGCCGCTGGCGCCAGCCGCTGCCAAGCCAGCGCTGCAACAAGTTGCCACGCCGTCGGCCGCCAGCCTGGGCGACCGCCCTGAAGAGCGCGTGCCGATGAGCCGCCTGCGCGCACGTATCGCCGAGCGCCTGCTGCAATCGCAATCGACGAACGCCATCCTGACCACGTTCAATGAAGTGAACATGCAGCCGGTCATCGACCTGCGCAACAAGTACAAGGACAAGTTCGAGAAAGAGCACGGCGTCAAGCTGGGTTTCATGTCCTTCTTCGTCAAGGCCGCCGTCGCCGCCCTGAAAAAATACCCGATCATCAATGCTTCCGTTGACGGCAACGACATCGTCTACCACGGCTACTTCGACATCGGTATCGCCGTCGGTTCGCCACGCGGCCTGGTCGTGCCTATCATCCGCAACGCGGACCAGCTGTCGATCGCCGACATCGAGAAAAAAATCGGTGAATTCGGCGCGAAAGCCAAGGAAGGCAAGCTTACCCTGGACGACCTGACGGGCGGCACGTTCTCGATCTCGAACGGCGGCACCTTCGGCTCCATGCTGTCGACCCCGATCATCAACCCGCCGCAATCGGCCATCCTGGGCGTGCATGCGACCAAGGACCGCGCGGTTGTCGAAAACGGCCAGATCGTGGTACGTCCGATGAACTACCTGGCCATGTCCTACGACCACCGCATCATCGACGGCCGCGAAGCCGTCCTGGGCCTGGTGGCGATGAAAGAAGCGCTGGAAGATCCTGCACGCCTGCTGCTGGACCTGTAAGCACTGTAGTCCCCCGGCGTAGCCGCCGGGGCAATGTAGCTGATACCCCTTGCCAGAAGACGCAGCTGGCTGATCTCAATGAAAGAGGATTCCCATGAACGTCTCTGAAGAAATCAAGCGTCTGCACGAGTTGCACCTGGCAGGTGCCCTGAGCGACGCGGAATTCGCGCAAGCGAAAGCCAAGCTCCTGAGCAATATCAACCTGGACAAGCCGGACAACGCGTCCGGCGCCGCTTCCGGCCCCGCGAACGACCTGGTGCAGGAATTCAACCGCCTGCGCCGGTCGCGCAACGACCGCTGGCTCGGCGGCGTGTGCGGCGGCCTGGGTCGCGCTTCCGGCATGGAAGCGTGGATCTGGCGCCTCGTCTTCGTCCTGTTTACATTGACCTTCGGCTTCGGCGTGGTGATTTACCTTCTATTGTGGATTTTCGTACCAGACGAAGAGATTGGAATAACAAAACATGAGTACTAAACAATTTGACGTAGTTGTCATCGGTGCGGGCCCTGGCGGCTACATCGCCGCCATCCGCGCAGCGCAGCTGGGCTTTTCCGTCGCTTGCGTCGACGAGTGGTCGAACGCCAAGGGCGGCGCCGCGCCTGGCGGTACCTGCACCAACGTCGGCTGTATCCCGTCGAAAGCGCTGCTGCAATCGTCCGAGCATTTCGAACACGCGGGCCACAGCTTCGCCGAGCACGGCATCGACGTCGCCGGCCTGAAGCTGAACCTGGGCCAGATGCTCAAGCGCAAAGACACCGTCGTCAAGCAAAACAACGACGGCATCCTGTACCTGTTCAAGAAGAACAAGATCGCCTTCTTCCACGGCCGTGCCGCTTTCGCTGCCGCCGCCGCTGGCACGTATGACATCAGCGTGACGGGCGAAGCCAACGAAACCCTGACGGCCAAGCACGTGGTCATCGCCACGGGTTCGAACGCGCGCGAACTGCCGGGCGCACCCTTCGACGAGAAACTGATCTTGTCGAACACGGGCGCACTGGCCATCGACGCCGTACCAGCCAAGCTGGGCGTCATCGGTGCCGGCGTGATCGGCCTGGAAATGGGCAGCGTCTGGCGCCGCCTGGGTTCCGACGTCACCGTGCTGGAAGGCCTGCCGGTCTTCCTGGGCGCCGTGGACGAGCAGATCGCCAAGGAAGCGTCGAAGCTGTTCACCAAGCAAGGCTTGAAGATCAACCTCGGTTGCAAGATCGGTGCGATCACGCCAGGCAAGAAAGACGTCACCGTGGAATTCGTGGACGCCAAGGGCGAAGCGCAAAAAGCCGTGTTCGACAAGCTGATCATCTCGATCGGCCGTACGCCGAACACGAATGGCCTGGGTGCCGACAAGGTCGGCCTGCAGCTGGACGAGCGCGGCTTCATCGCCGTCGACGGCGACTGCAAGACCAACCTGCCGAACGTGTGGGCAGTGGGCGACGTCGTGCGCGGCCCGATGCTGGCGCACAAGGCGGAAGAAGAAGGCGTTGCCGTGGCCGAGCGTATCGCTGGCCAGCACGGTCACACCAACTTCAACACGATTCCCTGGGTGATCTACACCTCGCCGGAAATCGCGTGGGTCGGCAAGACCGAGCAAACCCTGAAGGCCGAAGGCATCGCCTACAAGGCCGGTACCTTCCCGTTCATGGCCAACGGCCGTGCGCGCGCGCTGGGCGACACCTCGGGCATGGTGAAATTCCTGGCCGATGCGACGACCGATGAAATCCTCGGCGTGCACATCGTCGGCCCAATGGCGTCCGAACTGATTTCCGAAGCCGTCGTGGCGATGGAATTCAAGGCCTCGGCCGAAGACATCGCGCGCATTTGCCACGCTCACCCATCCCTGTCGGAAGCGACCAAGGAAGCGGCTCTGGCGGTTGACAAGCGCACGTTGAACTTTTAATTGTAGTTAGTCCTACGGGGGCGCTCGCGGATTTTTTTCCGCCGGCGCCCCTGTGCGTTAAAGCGAATCCCATGAACGTAGAAGAGTTTTACCAGCACGCGCTGCAGAAGCGTGATTTCAAGGCCGATGCCGCCCAGCGGCGCGCGGTCGACCGCCTGCAGCTGTGCTATGACGAGTGGGTGGCCTACAAGGGCCAGCGCTCGAGCACCTTCAAGCGCCTGCTGAACCGTCCTGCCGTGCCGAAAGGCGTGTACATGTGGGGTGGGGTGGGGCGCGGCAAATCGTTCCTGATGGACAGTTTTTACTCGGTCGTGCCCCTGGTGCGCAAGACGCGCCTGCACTTCCACGAATTCATGCGCGGCGTGCACCAGCAGCTCGATGAATTGAAAGGCGTGGCCGACCCGCTCGACGAGGTGGCCAAGCGCATCGCCAAGAAGTACCGTTTGATCTGTTTCGATGAATTCCACGTCTCCGACATCGCCGACGCGATGATCCTGTACAACCTGCTGTCGGCCCTGTTCGCCAACGGCGTGTCCTTCATCATGACCTCGAATTACGATCCGGACCTGCTGTATCCGGACGGCTTGCACCGCGACCGCATGCTGCCGACCATCGCGCTGCTGAAAGACAAGCTCGACGTGATGAACGTCGACGCGGGCGTCGATTACCGCGGCCGCGCGCTGGAGCAGGTGGAAAGTTACTACACGCCGCTCGGCGCCGAGACCGACAAGGCTCTGCGCGACGCTTACACGCGCATCGCCGAGACGGCCGACGAAGACGCGCGCATCCGCATCGAGAGCCGCGAAATCCATTGCCTGCGCCGCGCCGGCGGCATCATCTGGTTCGATTTCGCCACCCTGTGCGGCGGTCCCCGCTCGCAAAATGATTACCTGGAAATCGCCAGCCGCTTCCATACGGTGATATTGTCCGGCATACCGGCCATGTCGGCGGCGCAGTCGTCCGAAGCGCGCCGCTTTACCTGGCTGATCGACGTGTTTTATGACCAGAAGGTCAAGCTGATCATGTCGGCCGAAGTGGCGCCTGATGAGCTGTACACGAACGGCATGCTGGCCAACGAGTTTCACCGCACCGTTTCGCGTATCATCGAGATGCAATCGCGCGAATACATGGAAAAAGAACAGCGCGGCGCGGCCGACGCGATCGTTTGAGGCAGGGATAAGGAACATGATGGCAAATACACTATACAAGCTGGGTGCGGCGCTGGGCCTGGTCCTGGCGTTGTCCGCCTGCGCGCACCAGGGTGCCGCGGCGTTGGATGAGGTCGGCGCGCCGCAGGTGCCCGCCACCTTGTCGGTGGACGAGGCGGACGCCAAGCTGAAGCTGGTCGCCAGCGAGCGCGCGGCAGCGGAAAACGAGTTTGCCACGCGCGAACTGGAGTGCTACGACAAGTTTTTCGTGAATAACTGCCTGGACAAGGCCAAGGAAAAGCGCCGCCTGATCCTCGTGCGCCTGCGCGCCGTCGAAGCGGAAGCGAATTACTTCAAGCGCGCCGAGTCCGTGCGTTTGCGCGATATCGACCTGGCCCGGACGCAGGAAAGTGCGCGCCTGGACGCCGAACAGCGTGCCGCGGCCTTGCCCAAGCCCGTGAAAGTGGTCGCGCCCGAGCCGGCGCCGCCCAAGCCGGAAGGCAAGAGCGTGGCCGAGCGCGAGGCTGAGCACGCGGCGAAGGTGGCGAAACAGGCCGCCGCCGACGCTGCCGAGGCCCCGCGCCGCGCCGCCCGCGAAGCAGCCTATTCGAAAAAACAGGCTGACGCCGTGGCGCGCCAGAAACGGGTGGCGCAACGCCTGGCCGAGCGCCAGGCCGAGGCGCAGGCCAAGGCTGCCAAGGCGGCGGCCGCCGCTGCCAGCACGCCGGCCGTTGCTGTACCTGTGCCTGTGCCGCCGGCCAAATAACACTGCCGCGCAGGGGGGAGGCCGGAAAGGGCGTGCCCTAAGCCGCGCGGCAGGTTAAACTACGCCCACTGGCTGCCTGCGTACGCTGCGCGCGCCGGTTTCCCAACACCGTTACCAACACTGCCTGGAACGCAACACATGAGCGATGCACAGCAAATAGAGCGGCGCCTGATTGAACTCAACGTGGAACACCGCGACCTCGATGCCGTCATCGAGTTGCTGATACTCGATGGCCACCATGACGAGCTGCAACTGCGCCGCCTGAAAAAACGCAAATTGCAATTGAAGGATCACATCACCTTGCTGAAAATGCAGTTGGTGCCCGACGTTCCCGCCTGAGGGGCGCCAGCAGCGTCCAGTCCAGCCTTCACCTAAGTATATTTTGACCGATCACAATTTATTGCCCGCAAGCCCAGATGGCCAGCCTGCCGATCTGCCAGCCAGTCTGCCCGCCGAGCTCCAGGCGCCGCCTGGCAAGCACGATGCCGACATCGAGCGCCTGTTTGGCGCCGGCGGCCCGCTCGGTCCGGCCGTGGGCAGCTACAAGCCGCGCCGTTCGCAAACGGAAATGGCGAAAGCCATCGCCAGCGCCATCGACAGCCAGACGACCCTGATCGCCGAGGCGGGCACGGGCACCGGCAAGACCTTCGCCTACCTGGTGCCGGCCCTGATGTGGGGCGGCAAGACCATTGTGTCCACCGGTACCAAAAACTTGCAGGATCAGCTATTCCTGCGCGATATCCCCACCGTGCGCGCCGCGCTGCAGGCGCCCGTGTCCGTCGCCTTGCTGAAGGGCCGCTCGAACTACGTCTGCCACTATCACCTGGAACGCACCCTGCAAAACGGGCGCATGACGTCGCGCGACGACGTGGGCCACCTGCGCGAAATCTCGCGCTTCATCAAGATGACCAGCTCGGGCGACAAGGCCGAGCTGACCAAGGTGCCGGAAAACGCCATGATCTGGAACCTGGTGACGTCCACGCGCGACACCTGCATGGGCGCCGAGTGCCAGTATTACCAGGATTGCTTCGTCATGAAGGCCCGCAAGGAAGCCCAGCAGGCCGACGTGGTGGTGGTCAACCATCACTTGTTCTTTGCCGACGTGGCCCTGAAGGATACGGGCGTGGCGGAATTGCTGCCCTCGGCCAACACCATCATCTTCGATGAGGCGCACCAGTTGCCCGATACGGCCACTTTGTTTTTTGGCAATACGGTGTCGACGTCGCAAATCCTGGAGCTGTGCCGCGACGTGCTGGCCGAGGGCCTCGCGCATGCGCGCGGCATCGACTGGGCCAAGACCGTCACGGTGGTGGAAAAGGCGGCGCGCGACCTGCGCCTGACCTTCCCGCAGGATATCGTGCGCCTGTCCCTGCCGCAGATCGTCCCGTCGAGCGACTTTTTCCCCGCGCTCGACACCCTCAAGGACGAGCTCGATGGCATGGTCGCCGTGCTGGAAACCCAGGCGGAACGGGCGGAAACCCTGGAGCAGTGCCGCGTGCGCGGCGTCGAGCTGGCGCAGCAGCTGAGCGGCTGGAAGTTCGATCCGAAGGCGAAAGTGGCGGCCGGCGAAGAAGCCGTGTTCTGGGTGGAAGCGTTTTCCAGCTCTTTGCAATTGCATAAAACGCCATTGTCGATCGCGCCCATCTTCAACAACCAGCGCGAAGGCACGCCGCGCAGCTGGATTTTCACGTCCGCCACCCTGGCCGTGAAAAACGACTTCAAGCATTTTTCTGAACAGATGGGTTTGACGGGCGAACCGTCGCATACGTGGCCGTCGCCGTTCGACTATGGCGAGCAAGGCTTGCTGTTCGTGCCGCAAAACCTGCCGCAACCGAACTCGCTGGGCTACACGGACGCCGTCATCGACTGCGCCTTGCCCATCATCGAGGCGGCGGGCGGGCGCACTTTCTTCCTGTGCACCACCTTGCGCGCCGTCAAGCGCGCGGCAGAACGCCTGGCCGACGAATTCAAGCAGCGGGGCCTGAACTTCCCCCTGTTCGTGCAGGGAGAAAAGGGCCGTACGGAATTGCTGGACCAGTTCCGCGCGGCCGGCAATGGCGTGCTGATCGGCAGCCAGAGTTTCTGGGAAGGCGTCGACGTGCGCGGCAACGCGCTGTCGCTCGTGATCATCGACAAGCTGCCATTCGCGCCGCCCGACGATCCGGTGCTGGCTGCGCGCATCGAAGTGATGGAAAAGCAGGGCAAGAACGGCTTCATGCACCATTCGCTGCCGGAAGCCATCATCAACCTGAAGCAGGGCGCGGGTCGCTTGATCCGTGACGAGGGCGATCGGGGCGTGCTGATGATCTGCGATCCGCGCCTCATTTCCAAGCCGTACGGCAAGCGCATCTGGCAAAGCCTGCCGCCGTTCAAGCGCACGCGCGACACCGCCGAAGTGGTGGAGTTCTTCCGCAACCTGCCCGCCCGGGGCGCCTAAGTCCTCGCCTAAGTCCTGCCTGCCGGCGCCATCCGCGCGCCGGCGTATTTCCCTTTGTTATCAATCACATGGCGTTTTTCGCGCGGCGCCCGCTTGCGCGCCCGGCATGCCAGGAATCGGCGCGATCGCGCCAGTTTCTGGCATTTTTCCTCATGTCCAGGACGCCAGACACATCTTTGCGCCAGCGCAAACAGGCTTGTTGCCGAGCGGTCTACAGTGAGCTCATGCCTTGCAGGGTCAAGGCGCGGCGATGGCAGGGCCGCACGGGGAACAGGGGGATGCCATGGAGATCCGCTACGGCTGTTTCTTGAGCTACGCGCACGGCCAATATGCGTTCATGAACAAGTTCAAGAATGACCTCATCGAGGCGTTGGCTTGCTATCTGGAACCGCACCTGGACCGCGAGGAAGTCCTGTTCATCGACAGCGAACAGCTGGGCGGCGGCGACGATATCGACTTGCGCGTGGCGCGCGCCATGTGCCAGAGCGTGTGCATGATCGTGCTGTACACGCCCAAATATGAAGCGCACGGCTACACGCGGCGCGAATTTGCCGCCATGCAATTGATCGAGCAGGAGCGGCGCGCCTGGTACGACTTGCCCAGCCACCTGATCATTCCCATCATCATGACGCGCCATCCGGACGGCTTGCCGCCGCAAATCACGGAATCGGGGCTGTACGTGGATTTTTCCGGCTATACCCTGGCCAGCGGCGACCTGAAATCGAATCCGCAATACCTGCCCGACATCGAACGCATCGTGCAGCGCATCGCCACGCATTACCACTTGCTCAAGCGGTCAACACCGCCCGGCCACGATTGCAGCCGTTTCGTGTTGCCCGCTATTCCGCCGGAATGGCGCGCCATTCCGCCTCCCCACTTTCCACGTTAATCACGTAAAAGGTCCTGTCATGGAATGCCAACGCCTCTCCCTGCCGCCTTTGAGCGCCCCTGGCGAAGTCGTCACCTTCTATTCCTACAAGGGCGGTACCGGCCGCACCATGGCCCTGTCGAACATCGCCGTGCTGCTGGCGCGCCGCGAAAACGCCAGCGTGCCCGTGCTGATGCTGGACTGGGACATGGAAGCGCCGGGCCTGCACCATTATTTCGAACAGCACGAGGAGCGACCGGGCGTGCTCGAGTTCTTCGAGGCGTGCCGCCAGCAGCTCGAGCGCATCAGCCTGGAAACGGCGGGCGCGCGCGCCGGCGGGCAGGCCAGGGGCCGGGAAGATGGGGGGCGCGAGGACGCGGCGCTGGCCCAGCGCGTGCTCGACGCCATCGACTGGCAGCAGTACGTGGTGCGCGTCGACCAGGGCAGTCCGCTGTACCTGATGCGCGCGGGGCGCTTCGACGCCAGCTACAGCGAGCGCCTGGCGCAGATGCGCTGGGATCAGCTGTTCGACAGCTGCCCGGCCCTGTTCCGCTGCTTCGCCGACACCCTGGCCCAGCATTTCCGTTACGTGCTGGTCGATTCGCGCACGGGCCGCACGGACAGCGCCGGCATCTGCACCACCTTGCTGCCGAAAAAGCTGGTGGTGGTCTTCACGCCGAACCGGCAAAGCCTGGAAGGCGTCGACGCGCTCGTCACGCGGGCCATCGAATATCGCCGCAGCCATGAAGACGAGCAGCGTCCGCTGCTCGTGTACCCCTTGCCCTCGCGCATAGAAATGGGCGACGGGGCGCAGCGCGCCGAGTGGCGCCGCGGCGATGCGCACAAGGGCATCGCCGGCTTCCAGCCCATGTTCGAGCGCCTGCTGCGCACTTCCTACGGCTTGCCGCAGGTCGCCCTTGACAGTTATTTCGACGAAGTCCAGCTGCAGCAGACGAAAACCTTTGCCTATGGCGAGCAATTGGCCGTGCGCATCGATCAGGGCGGCGACCGCTTTTCCCTCACGCGCACCTTCGAAGCCTTTTTGCACTGGCTGACGGGCGGCTACTTCCCATGGCAATCGAGCCGTGAAATCGCCTTGCTGGGCGCCATCAGCGAAGCGCGCCAGGCCTTGCAGGCCGAACCGGGCCGCGCCGTGGCCCTGCCGCTGGCGCGCGACCTGGCGCGCCTGGGCGAGCTGTACCGCAAGGATGGGCGCAGCGGGCAGGCGCTCGATGCCTTCCGCCAAAGCGTCGAGATCCGCGTGCGCCTGCTGGGCGAGGAGCATCCCGACAGCCTGGCGTGCAAGAGCGGCATGGCGCGCCTGCTGCGCCAGCTGGGCAAGCTCGCGGAAGCCCGCTTCCTGGAAGAGGACGTGCTCGACGTGCGCGAACGCGTGCTGGGCAGCGAACATCCCGACACCCTGGCCGCCCGGGCCTGCCTGGCGAAAACCCTGTTGCTGCAGGGTGAACTGGCGGCGGCGCTGCTGCTGCAGGATACGGTGCTGGCAAGCTACGCGCGCCAGCTGGGCGGCGAGCATCCGCTGACCCTGGAAGCGATGGATGGCCGCGCCGCCACCTTGCTGCGCATGGGCCGGCTGGCGCAGGCGCAGCAAGTGCTGGCCACGGTGGTGGCGGCGCGCGAGCGCCTGTTTGGCGCCGAGCATGGCGATACCTTGCGCAGCAAGCTGGCCCTGGCGCAGGCGCTGGGGCGCGAAGGCGACCTGGAAGGGGCGCGGCGCCTGTTCGCTGCCGTGCTGCAGGCGCAGGAGCGGCGCCTGGGCAGCGACCATGCGGCCACCCTGGCCACGCGCGATTTGCTGGCCGACATCGTCGCCGGGCAGGGCGACTGGGCCGGCGCGCGCCAGTTGCACGAAGACCAGGTGGCGGCGCGCGAGCGCACGCACGGGCTCGATCATCCGGAAACCCTGATGAGCCAGCGCAAGCTGGCCGAGGCACTGCTGCGGCGCGGTGAACTCGATGCGGCGCGCAGCGTGCAGGAGCAGGTGCTGGAAGTGCATGCGCGCCTGCTGGGCGAAGACCACCTCGATACCTTGCACAGCAAGACGCAACTGGCCGGCACCTTGCAGCAGCAGGGCGACAGCGCGGCGGCGCGCCTGCTGGAAGACGCCGTGCTCAGCGGCAGTGACCGGCTCTTGAACGCACCCGTCACGGGACATGCGGACAGCGTGCTGGACGGCGCGCGGCATTTGCAGGAAACCATCCTGGCCGGCCGCGCCAACGGGCACGAAGGGGCCGAGCCGGAGACCCTGGCCAGCATGATCTCTATGCTGCAAGGCATGATCGAGCGCGAACAGTATGCGCAGGCGGGCGAACTGGCCGAACATTTGAAGTCTTGCCTGCTGCGTCCGGGCGTGCCGGGCAAGCTGCGCCGGCGCGGCATGGCGCAGCTGAAAAGAATGTACAAATTGCAAGGCGATTTGAATGCCTTGCTGGCCTTGCAGGAGGATGAAGTGCAGGCGCTGGAAGGGGCCTTGTCCGAGGCGCGCATCGAGCAGCGCTGATGCTGCGCGCCCTGTCCACGCGGCGGCACAAATAATGCTGTCTATCGGCGTGCGGTACGCGCAGTGTTGGCATTGCTTCAGGTAAAATCTCGTTATGAGAATTCTTATCAGTAACGACGACGGCTACCTGGCGCCTGGCTTGGCGGCCCTGGCCGACGCGCTCGCCCCTATTGCCGACATCGTCGTGGTGGCGCCCGACAGCAACCGTTCGGGCGCGTCCAATTCGCTGTCCCTGGACCGGCCCTTGTCCGTGCACAAGGCCGCCAACGGCTTTTATTTTGTCAACGGCACGCCCACCGACTGCGTGCACGTGGCGCTGACGGGCATGCTGATCGAGCGCCCCGACCTGGTGGTCTCCGGCATCAACAACGGCCCCAACATGGGCGACGACACCCTGTATTCGGGTACCGTGGCCGCCGCCACGGAAGGCTATCTGTTCGGCATTCCCGCCATCGCCTTTTCCCAGTCGCAGTTCGGCTGGGCCAACCTGGACGCGGCCGCCCGCGTGGCGAGGGAAATCGTCGAGCGCCAGTTTGATGCCCTGCAGAAACCATATCTGCTGAACGTGAACATCCCCGCCATTCCTTACGAGCAAATGCAAGGCGTGGTGGCCACGCGCCTGGGCAAGCGCCATTCGGCCGAGCCCGTGATCCGCGCGCTCGACCCCCGCGGCCGTGAAATCTTCTGGATCGGCCCCGCCGGCGCCGCCAAGGAAGGCGGTCCGGGCACGGACTTCCATGCTGTTGAACATGGGCAAGTGTCGATCACGCCGCTGCAGATCGACCTGACCCATACCACCCAACTCGATGCACTGGCAAAAGGCCTGGCATGACCGCTCACGATGACCGACAACCATGACCGATAAGCCGCGCACCTTCCCCCTGTCCCTCGATTCGCTGGCCGGCAAGCCCGCCAGGCAGGGCGGGGGGCAGTCGCTGGCCCAGTCCAGGATCGCCACGCCGCAGACGGCCACGCAGAATGCGGCGCAGAGCGCGGCGCGCGGCGTTGCGCAGCCGTATGGCGCGCACGCGGCCATCGCCCCGTCGCGGGCCCAGGCCATCGCCAATGAGCGGGCGCAGCCGGCGGCGGTGTCGCCGCCGCGGCAAAACCCGCTCGTTTCGGAGGCCGTGCGCCGTGCCATGGTGGCGCGCATCGCGAAACAGGGCGTCAAGGACCAGGTGGTGCTGGACGCCATGCAAGCCGTGCCGCGCCACATGTTCATGGACGAGGCGCTGGCGTCGCAGGCGTATATCGACGCCTCGCTGCCCATCGGCCACCACCAGACCATCTCGCAGCCGTACATCGTGGCGCGCATGATCGAAGTGATGCGCCAGGGCGGGGTGTTGCAGCGCGTGCTGGAAATCGGCACGGGCTGCGGTTACCAGGCGGCGGTGCTGTCGCTGGTGGCGAAAGAGGTGTATTCGATCGAGCGCATCCGGCCCCTGCACGAGTTGGCGAAGGCCAATTTGCGCCCGCTGCGCGTGTCGAATCTGCGCTTGCAGTACGGAGATGGTATGCTTGGCCTGCCGCAGGCGGCGCCCTTCGACGGGATCATCCTTGCCGCAGCCGGCCTGGAAGTCCCGCAAGCCCTGCTGGAACAGCTGGCGCCCGGCGGGCGTCTGGTTGCGCCGGTGGGGGCTAAATTGCAACACTTACAACTCATTACCCGGGTGGGGAAGATGGAATGGACTAGCCAAACCCTGGAAGATTGCCATTTCGTACCTTTGCGCCCGGGCACCATATGATCCCCGGATCAGCTAGCAAGCAGGACATATAAATACATGCGAATGATTAAGAAAAGTAACATACTTCTATGTAGCATCACCTTGGCCGCGCTGTTGAGCGGTTGCGGCACGACGGGCGTCCAGGCGCCCGTCGTCGAGCGCCACCCCTCGAGCAGCAGCGCCGCCGCCAGCGATCCGCGCGACCGCGACCCGGCCTATTACACGGTCAAGCGTGGCGACACCCTGTTGCGCATCGCCCTCGAGCACGGGCAGAATTACCGCGACCTGGTGGCCTGGAATGACTTGAGCAACCCGAACGACATCAAGGTCGACCAGGTGCTGCGCGTGTTGCCGCCGAATGGCGACACGGGCGGCGCGCAAACGTCGGCCATCGTCATGCCGCCAGCGACGGAAGTCAAGCCGGCCGCGCCTGCCGTGCCGAAGAAAACGGGGCCGCGCGGCGAGAAGCGCGCGTATTCCGACGCCACCCTGGCGGAATTGCGCGCCGATGGCGGCACGGGCGACGCCAAGCCTGCGCCAGCCCCGGCGGCAGCCGTCGCCGCCGCACCGGCCGCCGCCGCGGCAGCCCCTGCGGCATCGGCGCCTGGCGACGACAAGATCAGCTGGATGTGGCCGTCCGAAGGCAAGGTCATCGGCACTTTCGACGAAGGCAAGAACAAGGGCGTCGATATCGCCGGCAAGGCGGGCCAGCAAGTGGTGGCCGCGGGCGCGGGAAAAGTCATGTATGCCGGGAGCGGAATCCGTGGTTATGGTAATCTTGTCATCGTGAAGCACAGTAATAGTTTATTGTCGGCGTATGCGCATAACCGCAGCATCCTGGTGAAGGAAGGGCAGAACGTCAACAAAGGCCAGGCCATCGCCGAAATGGGCGATTCCGATGCCGACCGCGTGAAGCTGCACTTTGAAATCCGCCAGCAGGGCAAGCCTGTCGACCCTTCGAAATTCCTGCCTAACCGTTAGGTAAAGCAATGACACACGCGCCGCACGACCAGCTGGACGATGACCCGGAACTGCCGGAAGACGGGGCAGACGAAGTCGTGACGGACGATGCCGGCGAACTTGACGGCATCGATGCCGTCGACGCGGGCGAAGGCGGCGAGGTGGCCAGCGTCAGCGTGCTGGTCGAAAGTGTCGATGAATTGAAAAAAGTGCTGGCGGCCGAGTTGTCGACCGATACCACCCAGCACTATCTGAACCAGATCGGCACGCGGCCCCTGCTGACGGCGGCGCAAGAGGTGCATTACGCCACCCTCGCCAAGCAGGGCAATTTCGAAGCCCGGCAAACCATGATCGAGCACAACCTGCGCCTGGTCGTGTCGATCGCCAAGCATTACATCAACCGCGGCGTGGTCTTGCTCGACATGATAGAGGAAGGCAACATCGGCCTGATGCGGGCCATCGACAAGTTCGAGCCCGAGCGCGGTTTCCGTTTCTCTACCTACGCCACCTGGTGGATACGCCAGAGCATCGAGCGCGCCATCATGAACCAGGCGCGCACGGTGCGCCTGCCCGTGCACATGGTGCGCGAACTGAATCAAATTCTGCGCGGCAAGTACCACCTGGAAGCCCAGCACCACGACGGCAAGGATGCCACCGCGGAAGACATCGCCCACCTGGTGGGCCGTCCCGTGGAAGAGGTGCAGGATATCCTGGCCCTGTCCGAGCACGCCACCTCGCTCGACGCGCCGCTCGACAACGACCCGCAATCGTCGCTGATGGACATGTTGCCCGGCGCCAGCGAAGACAGCCCCGACGCGCGCGCGGAACACCATGAAATGACGGTGCTGGTGCGCGACTGGCTGACCAAGCTGCCCGACAAGCAGCGCGTCGTCATCATGCGCCGTTTCGGCCTCGACAACGACGACCCTGCCACCCTGGAAACCCTGGCCGAGGAAATGGGCGTGACGCGCGAGCGGGTGCGCCAGATCCAGCAGGAAGCCTTGATCAAGCTCAAACGGGCGATGGCCGCACGCGGCGTCGTGCGCGACTCCCTGCTGTAGCAAGTCTGATAAAACGCCCATGGCGGCGTTGCATGGCCTCGCCGTACTGGCGTACTGTCTTCGGCCACGCGCCTTGCCCTGCGCATTTTCTCAGGCTTGCTGCCCGGTGCGGGCTTGAGCGGCTTTTGCCTGTCGCGATCTGCTATCATACGCCCCGCTCGCGGCGCCTGACCTTTCCCCCATTCTTTCAAGTTCCAGCGCGGCCCTGCGTCCTGGCCCACTCTTACCTATTGATCGCTATGCAAGAAAATATCATCGAAATCAAATCGCTCGACATGGACGCCCGTGGCGTTGGCCATATTGAGAACGAAGACGGCTCGCCGGGCAAGGTCGTGTTTGTCGAAGGCGCGTTGCCGGGCGAGCGCGTCAGCTTTGTGACGTTCAAGAAAAAGAAGAACTGGGAAATGGCCCGCATGACGGCGCTGCACCGCGAATCGTCGATGCGCGTGACGCCCAAATGCAAGCATTTCGACAATTGCGGCGGCTGCTCGATGCAGCACCTGGAACCGTCGGCGCAGGTGGCGATCAAGCAGCGCGTGCTGGAAGACAACTTGTGGCATATCGGCAAGGTGCGTCCGCAAAGCATCATGCGCCCCATGTATGGCCCGACGTGGGGCTACCGCTACCGCGCGCGCCTGTCCGTGCGCCACGTCAAGAAGAAAGACGCCGTGCTGGTGGGCTTCCATGAAAAGAAATCGGCGTTCGTGGCCGACATGGACAGCTGTGAAATCTTGCCGCCGCACATCTCCGCCATGCTGCTGCCGCTGCGTGGATTGATTGCTTCGCTGTCCATCTTCGACCAGATGCCGCAGATCGAGCTGGCCGTGGGCGAAGACGTCACCGCCATGGTCTTGCGCATCATGGCGCCGTTGACGGCGGATGACGAAACGAAATTGAAGGCCTTTGCCGACGAATACGGCGTGCAATGGTGGCTGCAGGTGAAAGGCCCGGAAACGGCAGTGCCGTTCTATCCGCTGGACAAGCAATTGCACTACCTGCTGCCGGAATTCGGCGTCAAGATGCCGTTCAAGCCCGTCGATTTTACCCAGGTGAACCACCACATCAACCGCGTGCTGGTGTCGAAAGCCCTGCGCCTGCTGGAAGTGCAGCCGACGGACCGCGTGGCCGACCTGTTCTGCGGCCTGGGCAATTTCACCTTGCCGCTGGCCACGCAAGGCAGCGAAGTGGTGGGCATCGAAGGCAGCACCACCCTGACGGAGCGGGCGCTGGAAAACGCGCTGGCCAATGGCCTGGCGGAAAAAACCTCGTTCTCGACGCGCAACCTGTTCGAAGTGACGACGGACGACCTGATCGCGCTGGGCAAGTTCGACCGCATCCTCGTCGACCCGCCGCGCGATGGCGCCATGGCCCTGTGCCAGGCGCTGGTCGGCCTGTCGCAAGTGCGTCCGGACCTGCTGCCGAAACGCATCGTGTATGTGTCGTGCAGCCCGTCCACCCTGGCGCGCGACGCCGGCATCCTGGCGCTGGAAGCCGGCTATGTGCTGAGCAAGGCGGGCGTGGTGAACATGTTCCCGCATACTTCGCACGTCGAATCGATGGCGGTGTTTGATTTGATCTGAGGGCACACCTGATAAAACGTCCATAGCTGCGTTGCCTTGCCCAGCCGTACTATTCGTACTGTCTTCGGCAAGGCGCCTTGCTCTGAACGTTTTTCAGGCGCGCCGAGGCTATTCAGGGCGCTTGCACAAATTCTGCCTTTTCTCCTGACTCCACAGCAATACCACTTACGGCGTGTTATAAAACTGGTCTGTCTTTTCCTGATCCAGCGTCTTTTTTCATCCTTCCTCTGCCGTTTTTTTGCTTGTCCAGTAGGACAACGCGCCGTCCGTCTCCGCCGTGATGCTTTCTTTGTAAAGTGGTATTGCCCACTTTGAGGCCACTTCAAAACCACTTGACCGCCTATTTTTTCAGCAGCATGCTGTTCTTGCAACTGCAAAAAACAAAATCACAGGGTAGCTTTTTCATTGAAGCAGAGTGGTATTTCCGCAAACCTGAACAGGAGACAACGTGGAAAATTTAATACTCAAGAAAACGATCAGGAACATGATGGTATGTCTGGCCAGCGGTGGCGTGCTGGCGGCCTGCGGCGGCGGTGGTGACGCCGGCGCGCCGGCCGGTTCGCAATTGCTGGCGGCCAGCACGGTGGTCGCGTGCGTGCCGTGGCAAGAGGGCGGCACGTATAACGCGGGCACGGTGGTCACCTACCTGGGCGCCAACTACACGGCCCTGGTGACGCAGACCGATCACGTGGGCTCGGGTTGGAACCCCGTCGCCACGCCGAGCCTGTGGAGCGCAGGCGGCACGTGCGATGGCGGCACCACGCCAACTCCTACTCCGACACCAACGCCGACCCCGACGCCCACACCAACGCCGACACCGGCGCCTACGCCAAATCCGACGCCCACCCCGACGCCAACGCCAACCGGCGGCACGTGCGCGCTGGCGTGGGTGGCCGGCACGGCCTACAGCGCGGGCGCCACCGTCAGCTATGCGGGCACGAATTACCGCGCCAATTACTGGACGCAGGGCGATAATCCGTCGACCAGCAGCGGCGCCGCCGGCACGGGCAAGCCATGGACCAGCCTGGAGATCTGCAGCACCACGCCTACCCCGACGCCAACGCCTACTCCGACGCCAACGCCGACACCGACCCCGACGCCAACGCCGACGCCAACGCCGACGCCGACCCCGACGCCAACGGGCCGCGAAGTCGGTTCCTATTTCGCCCAATGGGGCGTGTATGGCCGCGACTATGAAGTGGCGAACGTGCATACCAGCGGCGTGGCCGACAAGTTGACCTTCATCAACTACGCCTTCGGCAATATCTATCCGAAAAACGGCGGCTATGAATGCGCCATGATCACCAAGACGGAGCCGGGCGCGACGAATCCGAATTCGCCGGATGCGGGTACGGGCGGCGATGCCGAGGCCGACTACATCCGCACGCCGAAGCGCACCGTCGATGGCCAGGCCATCCCGTGGGATGCACCGTTGTCGGGCAACTTCCTGCAGTTGAGAAAGCTCAAGGCGGCGCACCCGAACTTGAAACTGTTCATCTCGCTGGGCGGCTGGAGCTGGTCGAAGAACTTCTCCGTCGGTTCCGCCACGGATGCGCTGCGCAAGCAGATGGTGCGCTCGTGCATCGACATCTACATCAAGGGCAACCTGCCGGTGCAGGGCGGCCGTGGCGGCGTGGGCGCGGCGGCGAATATCTTTGACGGCATCGACATCGACTGGGAATATCCGGTCGGCGGCGGCCAGCCGTACAACACGGTCAGCCCGAACGACAAGCGCAATTTCACCTTGCTGATGGCGGAATTCCGCGCCCAGCTTGATGCGCTCGGCGCGGCCAACGGCAAGCGCTACCTGTTGACGGCCGCTGTCGGTGCCGGCAAGGACAAGATCGACAACACGGAACCGGCCCTGTACTCGCAGTACATGGATTGGATCAACCTGATGACCTATGACTTCCACGGCGGCTGGGAAAACAGCACCAACTTCAACGCCCAGCTGTTTGCCGACCCTGCCGATCCGTCGACGGGCATGGCGCGCGAATACGTGGGCGACAAGGCGGTGCAGTACATGATTGCCGCCGGCGTGCCGCGCGACAAGCTGCTGCTGGGTATACCGTTCTATGGCCGCGGCTGGACGGGCGTGGCGCCGGGACCGAATGGCGATGGCCTGTACCAGGCGGCCACGGGCACGGCGCCAGGCACGTACGAGTCGGGCATCGAGGACTATAAAATCCTCGTGGCCAAGGCCGGCACGCGCTACTACCATCCCGTGACCAAGCAGCTGTACCTGTACACGGGGGCGGGCGGCCAGTGGTGGAGCTATGACGATCCGACCGTCATCGGCACCAAGGTGAAATACGTCAAGGACCAGGGCTTGCGCGGCGCGTTCTCGTGGGAACTCGATGGCGACGCGAATGGCGTGCTGGCAACCGAGGTGTGGAAAGTGCGGTAATGTTGATGTAGCGCAAGACGCGGCCGGATAGCCATGCTGTCCGGCCGCTTATTCATATAAAAACACGGGAGGCGGGCGATGGCGGCGGTATCGACATTCGGAGTCAAGCAGAAGCAGCAACAGGAGCAGCAGGAGCTGAGCCGCGAGTGGCGCAGCTGGATCGCGGAAAACCTCATGCTGGGCAGCCATCCGTCGGCGCTGATGCCGGTGCTGCAGCAGGCCGGCATCGCGGAGGCCCTGGCGCGCCGCGAAATCGAGCTGGCGCTGCAGAGTCCCTACCTGGCCGGCGCCGTGCGCCTGTCGAACCGCCTGGCCAAGCGCGACTGGGTGATCGACATCCAGCGCAAGCTGAACCACCTGCGCACCCCCGAGATTCCGCGCCGCGACAAGCTGTCCGCGCAGGAATTCCTGGACGAATACTATTCCACCAACCAGCCCGTCATCATCACGGGCATGATGGACGACTGGCCCGCCATAGCGAAATGGAGTCCCGCGTATTTCCGCGAGCATTACGCGCAGCGCGAAGTGGAAGTGCAGTTCGGCCGCGAAGCGGATGCCCAGTATGAAATGAACAGCGTGGCGCACAAGCGCAAGATGGCGTTCGGCGAATACGCCAGCCTGGTCGAGGCCAGCGGCGCGACCAACGATTTCTACATGACGGCGAATAACAATTCGCAGAACCGCCAAGCCTTGCGCGAGCTGTGGGACGATATCGGCCAGCTTCCCGAATACCTGCGCCAGGATGGCGGCCCCACGGGATTTCTATGGTTTGGTCCGGCCGGCACGGTGACGCCATTCCACCACGACCTGACGAACAACTTCATGGCCCAGGTCAAGGGGCGCAAGCGCCTGCGCATCATGGCCGCCTGCGAGGTGGCGCGCGTGTACAACCAGCGCCACTGCTTTACGCCCGTCGACGGGCGCGACATCGACCTGCGGCGCTATCCGCTGATGGCCGACGTGCAGGTGCGCGAATGCGTGCTGGCGCCGGGCGAGATCCTGTTCCTGCCCGTCGGTTGCTGGCATTTCGTCGAAGCGCTCGACGTATCGATGACGGTGGCGTTTACCAATTTCAAATGGGATAACGATTTTTACAGCAAGTACCCATCGAATCACGACTTTTGATCGTGGCGCCGCATGGCGCGAACCTGCCGCGAACAGCCGCCTTACGTGCGGCTTTTTGCATGTTACGGGGCCATACTTGTATAAAATATTTCCACAAAATAATTGATTCAAATCATTTTGCAGCAATTATTTTGATATGAATGACCATGATGTTTCATTATCCAGATGGCGATGGCGGGCGGATAATTTTATGGCTGGCGTGGCGCCGGGCCGCTGATGGGGTTTGCCGGCGCGCGCCAGCACCGACAACCATCTGGAGGCGGCAGGGCATGAACACGCAGCACACGACACAAGCAGCAATGCAGTTGCAGCAAACACCGAAAATCACCGTGGACACGCGGCTGACGCGCGAAGCGGCCGAATTGCTGGCGAAGGCCGACATCCATTTGAATGGCCGCGCCGCCTGGGACATGCAGCTGCGCAAACCGGGCGTGCCGGAGCGCGCCTTCGCCAGCGGCAACCTGGGCCTGGGTGAAGCGTACATGGACGGCGACTGGGATGCGCAGCAGCTCGATGAATTCTTTTGCCATTTGCTGCGCGCCAGGGTGGCCGACGATGTGCGCCCCATGCGCCTGGCCTTTCACGCGCTGTACGCGCGCCTGTTCAACTTGCAGACGGAGCGCCGCGCCTGGATGGTGGGCAAGGAGCACTATGACCTGGGCAATGCCTTCTATGCGGCCATGCTCGATCCGCGCATGACTTATACGTGCGGCTATTGGAAGGATGCTGGCAACCTGGCCGAGGCGCAGGAAGCGAAGCTTGATTTGATCTGCCGCAAGCTCGGGCTGGAACCGGGCATGCGCGTGCTCGACATCGGCTGCGGCTGGGGCAGTTTCATGCGCTATGCGGCGGAGAAATACCAGGTGCAGTGCGTGGGCGTGACGATCTCGAAGGAGCAGGCCGCGTATGCGCGCGGCATGCCGGGCGGCGAGCGCCTGGACTTCCGCCTGCAGGATTACCGCGACACCGATGAAAAATTCGACCGCATCGTCAGCATCGGCATGTTCGAACACGTGGGCCACAAGAACCACCGCACCTTCATGGAAGTGGCGCACCGCTGCCTGGAAGACGATGGCCTGTTCCTGCTGCACACGATCGGCAAAAATAAACGCCATTCCACGTGCGATCCGTGGATCGACAAATACATCTTCCCGAACGGCGACTTGCCGTCGCTGGGCCAGATCGGCGACGCCATGGACGATTTGTTTGTGGCCGAAGACTTGCACAACTTCGGCGCCGACTATGACAAGACCCTGATGGCCTGGCATGCGAATTTCGAGCAGGCGTGGCCCCGCTTTGCCGCTCAGCTGGGCGAGCGCTTCCACCGCATGTGGTCATACTATCTGCTGTCCTGCGCTGGCGCCTTCCGCGCGCGTGATTTGCAGCTGTGGCAATGGGTCTTGTCGAAACAGGGCGTGCTCGGTGGCTACGAGCGTGTCAGTTGAGATGTGCGGCAACTGATATGATGGATTGATGGATATCAATCAAGCGCGTACCTTCCTGGAAGTGGCTTCCTGCGGCAGCTTCATCATGGCCGCCGAACGCATGCACGTGACGCAGACGGCCGTCAGCGCCCGCATCCGCACCCTGGAGCAGCAGCTGGGGCGCCAATTGTTCGTGCGCAACAAGGCGGGCGCGCGCCTGACGCCGGCCGGCGAGCGCTTCATGCGCCACGCGGCCACCATGGTGCAGGTGTGGGAGCGGGCGCGCCACCAGGTGGCCTTGCCGCCGGGGCGCGACGACGCCGTCAGCATCGGCTGCGAGTTGAGCTTGTGGCAGCCGCTGCTCGGCGACTGGCTGATACGCATGAGCCGCGACTGCCCCGAGATCGCCTTGCGCGCGGAAGTCGACAGTCCCGCGCGCCTGCTCGACGCCGTGCACGACGGCTCGCTCGACCTGGCCGTGCTGTACAACCCGCCCCAGCGCCCGGGCCTGGCCAGCGAATTGCTGGCCGAGGAAAAGCTGGTGATGGTGACCACGCGCGATGACGGCCAGATGCAGGCCGATACGTATGTGTACGTGGACTGGGGCCCCAGTTTCGCCGCCAATCACCAGGCCGCGTATCCGGAGCTGAGCAGCCCGCCCATCTCGATCTCGCTGGGGCCGCTGGCGCTCGTCTACCTGCTGGACGTGGGCGGCGCCAGTTACTTCCGTATCGGCAGCGCGCAACCCTATCTCGATGCGGGCCTCCTGTTTCGCGTGCGCGACGCGCCCGAGTTCTCGCATTCCGCCTACGCCGTGTATGCGGCCCAACGCGACAACCCGACCCTGGACCGCGCCCGCGCCTGCCTGCTGGAGGTGGCGGAAAAGGGCAAGTAGATGCGACAGACGTAAAAAAGCCGACCCGAAGGTCGGCTTTTTGTTCAAGCGCAATGCTTATTCTTAGTCGCGGCTGCCGCCGGCGAAACCCAGGAGCGACAACAGGCTGGTGAAGATGTTGTACACGTCCAGGTAGATGCGCAGGGTGGCCGAGATGTAGTTGGTCTCGCCGCCGTTGATGATTTGCTGCACGTCATACAGGATGTAAGCCGAGAAGATGGCGATGGCGACCATGGAGATCACGATCGACAGTGCCGACAGGCCCAGGAAGATGTTCGCCACCGATGCCAGGATCAGCACGATCACGCCGGCGAACAGCCACTTGCCCATGGCCGAGAAGTCGCGCTTCGAGACCGTGGCGATGGTCGCCATCACGGCCAGGATGGTGGCCGTGCCGCCGAATGCCGTCATGATCAGCATGCCGCCGTTCGAATAGCCCAGGGTACGCGTCAGGATAGGCGTGAGCATCAGGCCCATGAAGAAGGTAAAGCCCAGCAGGACGGCGACGCCCAGGCCCGAGTTCTTGGTCTTTTCAATCGCGTACATGAAGCCGAATGCGACGGCCATGAAGATGATGAAACCCATGCCGCCGGTCAACATCGGCAAATGCATCTGCACGCCGATGAAGGCGCCCAGCACGGTCGGGATCATGGACAGCGCCAGCAGCCAGTAAGTGTTGCGCAAGACCTGATGGCGGACTTGCTGCATGCCCCCCGACAGGTCAAAGGTGCGTTGCATGTTCTGATTCATAGTGCCTCCGTGTTGTCAATTCAAATTACTGCTTTGCCCAAGGATAGCATGAGGGCCGGAATTTGCCAAAAAAGCAGCTTAAGATTTCATTAAACGGGGGCAGGGCGGCAAGATGCCCCCTGCCTGTCTGGGTGATATGGAGTGGAGTATGGTAAAATCAAAGGTTGATTGAGTTATCAATTTACCGTTTTAAACCTTACTTTTTATTGGAGTTTTCACACATGGCAATCGAACGCACCCTGTCGATCATCAAACCAGACGCAGTTGCAAAAAACGTAATCGGTCAAATCTACTCCCGTTTTGAAAACGCTGGCCTGAAAATCGTTGCAGCACGCATGACCCAACTGTCGCGCGAACAAGCTGAAGGCTTCTACGCAGCGCACAAAGAACGCGGCTTCTTCAAGGATCTGGTCGACTTCATGGTTTCCGGTCCAGTCATGATCCAAGCCCTGGAAGGCGAAAACGCCGTTCTGGCCCACCGTGACCTGATGGGCGCGACCGATCCGAAGAAAGCAGAAAAAGGCACGATCCGCGCCGATTTCGCCGATTCGATCGACGCTAACGCCGTACACGGTTCCGACGCTGTCGAAGCTGCTAAAGTGGAAATCGCTTACTTCTTCCCAGAACTGAAGGCTTAATTGCCTTAGATAACGTTATTTCCTGGCGTTATCTGTGAAATAACTTATCACCCCCTGTTCCCGCTGCGCTGTGGAGTTTTCGCTCCGGATGCGCGCGGGGACGGATTTTTAGAATAGACATGATCATGAATACGACGACCCTCACCAACTTGCTGGACCTTGATCCCGCGCAACTCATCGCCTACTGCGCCGAGTTGGGAGAGAAACCGTTTCGTGCGAAACAATTGCAACGTTGGATACACCAGTTCGGCGCTTCCGATTTCGACGCCATGACGGACCTGGCCAAGTCGCTGCGCGACAAGCTGGCCACGCGCGCCGAAGTGCGCGCCCCGGCCATCATCAGCGACCATACGTCGACGGATGGCACGCGCAAGTGGCTGGTCGACGTGGGCAATGGCAATGCCGTGGAAACCGTGTTCATTCCGGAAGAAAACCGCGGCACCCTGTGCATCTCGACCCAGGCCGGCTGCGCCGTGAACTGCCGTTTCTGCTCGACGGGCAAGCAAGGCTTCAACCGCAACCTCAGCGTTGGTGAAATCATCGGCCAGTTGTGGATGGCCGAATTCGAATTGCGCCGCACCAAGGGCATCGAGCCGGGCCCGAAAGGCGAGCGCCAGATCACCAACGTGGTGATGATGGGCATGGGCGAGCCCCTGCTGAACTTTGAACCGACCGTCACGGCCTTGAAATTGATGCTCGACGACAACGCTTACGGCCTGTCGCGCCGCCGCGTGACCCTGTCGACCTCGGGCGTGGTGCCGATGATGGACAAGCTGTCGCAGGAAGTGCCGGTGGCCCTGGCCGTCTCGCTGCACGCCTCGAACGATGCCTTGCGCGACGGTTTGATTCCACTGAACAAGAAATACCCGCTGAAGGAATTGATGGCGGCCTGCAAGCGCTACCTGGAATTCGCCCCGCGCGATTTCATCACCTTCGAATACTGCATGCTGGACGGCGTCAACGACAGCGACGAGCACGCGCGCGAACTGCTGGCGCTGGTGCAAGACCGCGAGTTCGGCGTGAACTGCAAGTTCAACCTGATCCCGTTCAATCCTTTCCCCGAGTCGGGCCTGTTCCGCTCGAAAAACCCGCGCATCAAGGCCTTTGCCCAGGTGCTGATGGATGGCGGCATCATCACCACCGTGCGCAAGACGCGCGGCGACGATATCGATGCGGCCTGCGGCCAGCTGGCCGGCGAAGTCAAGGACCGCACGCGGGTACAGGAACGCATGGAAAAGATGACTGAGTATCAACAGAAATTTGGCGCCAATTTCGGCAAGATCGTGGAAATCCGCTCCTGATGAGGGAAGGCATGGCTTACCAACGCTCGCTCGCTGTGGCCGCTGTTTGCCTGGCCGTGCTGCTGGTCGGCTGTGCTTCCGCTCCCGTCGATGCGGGCGCCGCCTTGCGCCAGGAGGCGCTGGCGAGTACCCGGGAGCGCGCCGCGCTGCGCTTGCAGCTGGCCAGCGCGTATTATGCGCAAGGCCAGCTCGACGTGGCCCTGGCGGAAGCGACGCAAGCCGTGCAACTGGCGCCGGACGATGCGCAAGCCTATGGCGTGCGCGCCCTGATCCTCGCGGCCCAGCGGCAAACTGTGCCTGCTGAGAAAGATTTCCTTTACGCTTTGCGCCTTGCGCCCCACAATCCTGAGTTGAGCAATAATTACGGCCTGTTTTTGTGCCAGACGGGACGCGCCGCGCAATCGCTGGCGTATTTCGATGCGGCCTTGGCCGATGCGGCGTATGTGTCGCCGGAAAAAGCGCTCAACAATGGGGGCGCTTGCAGCCTGGCCCTGAACGATTACCCGCGTGCGGGCGCATATTTGATGCGCGCCGTGCGCATTGCACCGGACGTGGCAGTGACGAACGCCGGCCTGGTGCGCGTGTATTACCAACAGCAAGACTACCGGCAAGCGGCTTATTATTTGCAGCGGCTCGGCAGGATAGCAACAATGGAGAGCCAGACGGCCGATGTGCTGTGGCTCGGGATCAAGGTGCAGCATAAGCTCGGGGATGCGGGTGCGGAAGCTGGCCTGGGGGCGCATTTGCGCAACCACCATTCCAGCTCCCCCGAATATGCTGCTTATCAAAATGGGGCGTTTGATGAGTGAGACAGGGATACCAATGAATTCAGAGTGGGCAGAAACGCCTCAGCAGCAGCCCCAGGGCAATCTTGCGTTGGCAGGCGCACAGTTGAAGGCGCAGCGCGAAGCGCTGGGCTGGCCGGTGGAGCAGGTGGCCGACCAGCTCAAGCTGGCGCCGCGCCAGGTGATCGCGCTGGAAGAGGGCGACATGGCGGCTTTGCCGAACGTGGCCGTGGTGCGCGGTTTCGTGCGCGCCTACGCCAAGGTGGTGCGTCTCGACGCGGCGCCGCTGGTGGCCATGATCGAAGTCCATCCGGCGCCGGCGCAAGACCCGGCCGCGCCCGTGCGGCGCGAGATTTCCGCCACGTTTTCCGAATCGCGCTTCCCGTCGATGACGCAGCGTTCGTCGAACCAGACTCCCCTCTGGATCGCCGGCGCCGTGGCTGTCGTCGTGGCGGCCGCCTTTGGCGCCTATAAGCTCGGTTATGTCCCGGCCAGCCTGCTGTCCGCGCATGTCGAGAAAGAAACGGCGCATGCGGAAGTGGGCCCCGTGGAAACGACCCTGATCAAGCCGGGCCAGGATTTGACGCCCGTGCAGTCGCCGTCCGTGCCCCTGATTTCCGTGCCGCCGCCGCCAGGCAACGATACGCAGACGGGCGCACCGGCCTCCGCCATCGCTTCGGCGCCGGCCGCCGCCGTGCCGCCAGCAGCTGCGCCGGCAACGACGCCAGCCGTGACGCCAGCGGCCACGGCCGCCGTCACGCCGCCGGCGGCTGCCGTTACCGCCGCCGTGGGCGCGAATGCGCTGGTGCTGAAGGTGGAGCAAGATTCCTGGGTGGAAATTCGCCGTCCCGGCACCTCGCCGCTGATTTCGCGCATGGTCAAGGCGGGCAGCACGGAAACGTTTGACATCACCGGTCCGGCCACCTTGGTGGTCGGCAAGCCTGGTGTCGTGCAGGCAACTTTGCGCGGCGCCAAGCTGGACTTGCCGACCGTTGCCGGCGGCACGATTTCCCGTGTCAGCATCAAATAATTGCAGTAATCGTTCACGCAAACTCAGAAGATAATATTATGGCTACCTCGAAAACAGCGATCGGCTCCGGTCCATCCGGCCGGCGCGACAGCCGCAAGGTGCTGATCGCGCATGGTCAGCGCCAGATCTGGGTGGGCGGCGACGCCCCCGTGGTGGTGCAGTCGATGACGAACACGGATACGGCCGACGCCATCGGCACGGCGATCCAGATCAAGGAACTGGCGCGTGCCGGTTCGGAACTGGTGCGCCTGACGGTGGACCGTCCGGAAGCGGCCGCGGCCGTGCCCTACATCCGCGAGCAGCTCGACAAGATGGATATCGACGTGCCGCTGGTGGGCGATTTTCACTATAACGGCCATACCCTGCTCAACGATTACCCCGATTGCGCGCGCGCGCTGTCGAAGTACCGCATCAATCCGGGCAACGTGGGCAAGGGCGCCAAGCGCGACACGCAATTCGCGCAAATGATCGAAGCGGCTTGCCGTTACGACAAGCCGGTGCGCATCGGCGTGAACTGGGGCAGCCTGGACCAGGCCTTGCTGGCGCGCATCATGGATGAAAACGCGGGCCGCGCCGAACCGTGGCCGGCGCAAGCCGTCATGTATGAAGCGCTGGTGACGTCGGCCATTGAAAACGCCGTGCGCGCCGAAGAGCTGGGCCTGGCGCGCGACAAGATCATCCTGTCCTGTAAAGTGTCTGGCGTGCAGGACCTGATCGCCGTGTACCGCGAACTGGCGCAGCGCTGCGACTATCCGCTGCACCTGGGCTTGACGGAAGCGGGCATGGGCAGCAAGGGCATCGTCGCCTCGACGGCGGCCCTGGCCGTGCTGTTGCAAGAGGGCATCGGCGACACCATCCGCATTTCGCTCACCCCGGAACCGGGCGGCGACCGCACGCGTGAAGTCATCGTCGGCCAAGAAATCCTGCAAACCATGGGCTTGCGCAAGTTCGCGCCCATGGTGATCGCCTGTCCCGGTTGCGGTCGCACGACGTCGACCACCTTCCAGGAGCTGGCCGACAACATCCAGACGTATCTGCGCGAGCAGATGCCGGAGTGGAAAAAGTCGTATCCGGGCGTGGAAGCGATGAACGTGGCCGTCATGGGCTGCATCGTCAACGGTCCCGGCGAATCGAAGCATGCGAACATCGGCATCAGCCTGCCCGGCACGGGCGAGTCGCCGGCCGCGCCCGTGTTTGTCGACGGCGAAAAAGTCGTCACCCTGCGCGGCGAACGCATCGTCGAGGAATTCCAGGACATCGTCTTGAATTATGTTAAAAGCCATTATGGCAAGACCGCGCCGGTTGCCGCGTAATCGGTCGGGTAGGTCGGATTAGCGCTACGCGCGTAATTCGGCAATCAAGTTAAAGCAAAGAAGAATACTATGTCCGAAAATAAGAAATTCGATAAAATTACCGCGGTGAAAGGCATGAATGACGTGCTGCCCGCCGACGCCCCGTTGTGGGAATTGTTTGAAAACACGGCGCAATCCGTGCTGCAAAGCTATGGCTTCCAGCAAATCCGCACGCCGATCGTGGAAGAAACGAAATTGTTCGCGCGCGCCATCGGCGCCGTGACCGATATCGTGGAAAAGGAAATGTATTCGTTCACCGATTCGATGAACGGCGACAACCTGACCCTGCGCCCTGAAGGCACGGCCGGGGTGGTGCGCGCCGTGGTGGAGCACAACCTGGTCTACGAAGGCCCGAAACGCCTGTGGTACAAGGGCCAGATGTTCCGCCACGAGCGCCCGCAAAAAGGCCGCTACCGCCAGTTCCACCAGTTCGGCGTGGAAGCCATCGGCTTCACGGGCCCGGATATCGACGCGGAAATCATCATGCTGTCGCGCCGCCTGTGGGATGATCTGGGCCTGGAAGGCATCCGCCTGGAACTGAACTCGATCGGCGACGCGGCCGAGCGCCTGCGCCACCGCGCCGACCTGATCGCCTACCTGGAAAGCCACAGCGAGCTGCTCGACGAAGAAGCCAAGCGCCGCCTGCACAGCAATCCGTTGCGCATCCTCGACACCAAGAACCCTGCCATGCAGGACCTGGTCAATGGCGCGCCGAAGCTGCTGGACTACCTGGGCGAGGAATCGCTGGCCCACTTCCACGGCGTGCAGAAGATCTTGAATCACAACAACATTCCGTTCACCATCAATCCACGCCTGGTGCGCGGCCTCGATTACTACAACCGCACCGTGTTCGAGTGGGTCAGCGACAAGCTGGGCGCGCAAGGCACGGTCTGCGCCGGCGGCCGCTATGATGGCATGGTGGAAATGTTCGGCGGCAAATCGACGCCCGCCGTCGGTTTCGGCATGGGCGTGGAACGCCTGGTGCTGCTGATGAAGGATGCAGCCGAGCCGGAAGCCCCGGCCCAGTGCGACGTCTACCTGGTGCACCAGGGCGAGCAGGCGGGCTTGCAAGCCTTCGTGCTGGCCGAGCGGATTCGCGATGCGGGTCTGGACGTTGTGCTACATTGCGCAGCGAGCAACGGCGGCGGCAGCTTCAAGACGCAAATGAAAAAGGCCGATGCCAGCGGCGCGGCGTTTGCCGTGATCATGGGCGACGATGAAATCGCCAATAACGTCGCGACGGTGAAAGCCATGCGCGAAGCCGATGCCGGTGCGCAACAGAACACGGTGCCGTTCGACGATGTCGTCGACTACGTGGTGGACCAGATCATCGGCGACCACGATTGCGGCCATGACCACGGTCCTGGCGGCCACGTGCATCACCACCATTGATTTGACGCAATACCGTTCTACCCTCGATCAACTACTCATTAAAACTGACGACCCATGGCATACGATCACGAAGAACAAGAACAACTGGCAACCCTCAAGGCCTGGTGGCAGCGCAATGGCAATCTGACCTCCTGGGTCCTGATCGTGGCGCTGGCAGGCTACAGCGGCTGGGCCGGCTGGCAGTACTACCAGCGCACGCAGGCTGCGCAAGCGGGCCAGCTGTACGACGAACTGCAAAACGCCATCGCCGCCAAGGACACGGCCAAGGTGATGCGCGCGGCCGGCGACATGCAATCGCGTTTCAGCGGCACGGCGTATGCACAGATGAGCGCCCTGTCCGCGGCCAAGGTGGCATTCGACGCGAATGACCTGAAAACGGCCAAGACCCAGCTGCAATGGGTGGCCGAGCATGGCACGGAAGAGTACAAATCCATCGCCAAGCTGCGCCTGGCCGGCGTCTTGCTGGACGAAAAAGCCTACGATGAAGCGCTGAAAGTGCTGGCGACGGCTTCCGTGGCGCAATTTGCCGGCGCCGTGGCCGACCGCAAGGGCGACGTCCTCGTGGCGCAAAACAAGCTGGCCGAGGCACGCACGGCTTACCTGGCCGCGCTGGCCGCGACGGACAAGAACAATCCAGGCCGTCAATTGATCCAGGTCAAACTGGAAGCGATCGGCGGTACGGTACCGGAAGACAAGGCCAAGGCTGACAAGGCTGCCGCCTGACAGGAACACTGATGGCGTGGCCGCGCGGCGTTGTGCGCCGCCGGCCTTGCCCTTACAAGTACAAGAAAAAGGTTGGATAACACTTATGCGTGTCACTGAAAAGCTGGTAGCTGCAAGTCTGTTGGCCCTGATGGCCGGTTGCTCGTCCTGGAACCCGTTCGCCTCGAAAGATCCGAAAGTCGAACCGGCCAAGCTGGTCGAGTTAAAATCGAGCATCGCCGTGCGCGACGCCTGGAAGTATTCGATCGGCAAGGCCGGCGTGTACGCGTTTACGCCTGCGCTGGCCGGCAACAGCCTGTACGTGGTCAATGCGGACGGCGCGCTGGCGCGCCTGGATGCGGCCAGCGGCCGTGAAACGTGGCGCATCAAGGCCGGCAGCGACATCACCTCGAGCGCCGGCAGCGATGGCGCGCTGGTGGCCGTGGGCGCCGCCAAGGGCGCCGTACTGGCGTTCGACGCCGATGGCAAGCAACTGTGGAAGGCACAGGCGTCCAGCGAAGTATTGACGGCGCCCGTCGTGGGGCAGGGCGTGGTCGTGGTGCGCAGCGTGGACAACCGCATCGTCGGCTTCGACGCCAAGACGGGCGAGCGCAAGTGGACGGTGCAGCGCGCCACGCCGGCCTTGACCTTGCGCAATGCGCCGGGCATGGTGCTGGGCGGCGCGAATATCTACGTGGCCCAGCCGGGCGGCAAGCTGCTGGCACTGACGGCGGCCACCGGTGTGGTACGCTGGGAGATCGTCGTCAGCGAACCGCGCGGCGCTACCGAACTGGAGCGCGTCTCCGACATCGCCGGCACGCCGGTGGCGTTCGAAGGCGAAGTGTGCGTCGTCACGTACCAGGGCAAGGCAGGCTGCTTCGATGCCGCCACGGGCGTGCCGCGCTGGACCAAGCCGATCTCGTCCGATGTGGGCGTGGCCGTCGACCAGCGTTTCGTGTTTGTTGCCGATGACCAGGGCGCCGTGGTGGCGTTCAGCCGCGAAGGCGGCCAGAGCGCCTGGAAGAATGAGGCGCTGGCGCGCCGCCGCCTGTCGACGCCGGCCTCCTACGGCCGCAGCGTCGCCGTCGGCGACTATCAAGGTTATATCCACTTCCTGTCACGGGAAGATGGCGCATTAATAGGTCGTGTCAGCACCGACGGTAGCCCGATTGTTTCGGCTCCCGTTGTTGCCGGTTCGAATTTGATTTTTCAAACCCAATCAGGGACAGTGACCGCTCTCGCGGTCGAGTAATACAATGAAGCCGGTAATTGCACTAGTAGGTCGACCCAATGTTGGGAAATCGACTTTATTCAATCGTCTGACCCGCTCGCGCGATGCGCTGGTGGCGGATTTGCCTGGGTTGACGCGCGATCGTCACTATGGCGAAGGCCGTGTCGGCGAACGTCCCTTCCTGGTCATCGATACGGGTGGTTTCGAACCCGTCGCCAAGGAAGGCATCATGCACCAGATGGCGCTGCAGACCAAGCAGGCCGTGGCCGAGGCCGACGTGGTGGTGTTCATCGTGGACGGCCGTCAGGGCCTGACCCCGCATGACAAGACCATCGTCGACTTCCTGCGCAAGAGCGGCCGCCCGGTCTTGCTGGTGGTCAACAAAAGCGAAGGCATGCGCTACACGGCCGTCGTGTCCGAATTCTATGAATTGGGCATGGGCGATCCGTATGCGATCTCGTCGGCGCACGGCGACGGCGTCAACGACCTCGTCGAAGTGATGCTGGACCTGGCGTTCGCGCAGCGTCCGGATGAGCCTGAAGAGCTGGAAAAGACCGACCGCGGCATCAAGATCGCCCTCGTCGGCCGTCCGAACGTGGGCAAGTCGACCTTGATCAACACCCTGCTGGGCGAAGAGCGCGTGATCGCCTTCGACATGCCGGGCACGACGCGCGATTCGATCGAAATCCCGTTCGAGCGCGACGGCCAGCAATACACCCTGATCGACACGGCCGGTATCCGCCGCCGCGGCAAGGTGTTTGAAGCGATCGAGAAATTCTCGGTGGTGAAAACCCTGCAGTCGATTTCCGAAGCCAACGTGGTCGTGCTGATGCTTGACGCGCAGCAAGATATTTCCGAGCAGGATGCGCATATCGCCGGCTTTATCCTGGAATCGGGCCGCGCGCTGGTCGTGGCCGTGAATAAATGGGATGGCTTGCAATCGCACCAGCGCGACGAAATCAAGATCGATATCGACCGCAAGCTCGATTTCCTGTCGTTCGCGCAAATGCATTTCATTTCCGCGCTGAAGGGCACCAACATCGGTCCACTGATGAAATCGCTCAACGCCGCGTATGCAGCCGCCATGTGCGACCTGTCGACGCCGAAGCTGACGCGCGCCCTGATCGAGGCCGTGGAGAAGCAGGAACCGCGCCGCAAGGGCTCGATTCGTCCGAAGCTGCGTTATGCCCACCAGGGCGGCATGAACCCGCCTGTGATCGTCATTCACGGCAATGCGCTCGACGCCGTCGGCGACCCATACAAACGCTATCTGGAAAAACATTTCCGCGATACGTTTGCGCTGGTCGGCACGCCGCTGCGTATCGAATTGCGCACGGGTAAAAACCCGTTCGCACGCACGCCAAGCAAGTAAAATTAAGTGCATATTAAGGCGCCGCAGAGATAATGCGGCGCCGACAGCCAATTCAATGGCTTTTGCACGGAAATAATAAAGTGTTAATGCGCCATGCGCGACAGCGATCGCGAAAACAGGTTACAGTAGCTATGACGCATCTTTCTTTCTTTGAAAGGTGTGAGAGCACTTGAAATCAAGCGAGTCGCCTCCAATTCTTACACAACAACATAAACAACGGAGCTGTTATGAGCAACAAAGGGCAACTGTTACAAGACCCATTCCTCAATGCATTACGCAAAGAGCATGTTCCTGTCTCGATCTACCTGGTCAATGGCATTAAATTGCAGGGCCATATCGAATCGTTCGATCAATATGTCGTATTGCTGCGCAATACGGTGACACAGATGGTGTACAAGCATGCCATCTCGACAGTGGTGCCGGCCCGTGCCGTCAATCTCAATATTGAATCTGAAGCGGAGTAAAGCGTTGAGCTTGACGGCCCAGCGCCTTTCACCCTCCATCGCCCCCGTCCGCGCCAGCGGCGCTGATGCGTTTGCATCGGCGTCGGCGTCCGCTACAACTCATCAGTTGCCATCATGCGCGCGGCACTAGTCGGGGTTGACTTCGGTCACAGCGACTTCGCCGCCAGCATGGAGGAACTCATGCTGTTGTCGCGTTCGGCTGGCGCCGACCCGATTTCCACCATCACGGCCAAGCGTTCCAGTCCGGATTCCGCGTATTTCGTCGGCAGCGGCAAGGCCGATGAAATTGGCGACGTCGTCGTCAATGATGGCCTGGAAATCGTCATCTTCAACCATGCCCTCTCGCCAGCACAGCAGCGCAATCTGGAAAAGCGCCTGAATGTGCGCGTGCTCGACCGTACCAGCCTGATCCTCGACATCTTCGCGCAGCGCGCCAAGAGCCACGAGGGCAAGCTGCAAGTCGAACTGGCCCAGTTGCAGCATCTGGCCACGCGCCTGATCCGCGGCTGGACCCACCTTGAGCGGCAAAAGGGCGGTATCGGCTTGCGCGGTCCCGGCGAGACGCAGCTCGAGACCGACCGCCGGCTGATCGGCGACCGCGTCAAGGCCTTGCGCGCGCGCCTGGAAAAGCTGCACAAGCAGCGCGAAACGCAGCGCCGCGCGCGCGGCCGCAATCACACATTTTCCGTGTCCCTGGTCGGCTATACCAATGCCGGCAAGTCGACGCTGTTCAATGCCGTGACCAAGGCCGGCGTGTATGTCGCCGACCAGTTGTTCGCCACCCTCGACACCACCTCGCGCCGGGTTTACCTGGGCCAGGAAGTGGGCAACGTGGTGATCTCCGACACGGTCGGCTTCGTGCGCGAATTGCCGCATCAGCTGGTGGCGGCCTTCCGCGCCACGCTCGAAGAAACCATCCATGCCGATCTGCTGCTGCACGTCGTCGACGCCGCGTCGCCGGTGCGCATGGAGCAGATCGAGCAGGTCAACCTGGTCTTGAAAGAGATCGGCGCCGATCACATTCCGCAAATCCTCGTGTGGAACAAGATCGATGCGGCCGGGCTGGAGCCTTCGGTGGAGCGCGATGAATATGCTACGATCAGTCGCGTGTTCGTCAGTGCGCAGAAGGGCAGCGGGCTCGACCTGCTGCGCGATGCGATTGTCGAGATGGCCAGGAAGGCGCCCGGTTCGGCCCACCTGTACCAGAACGATGAAGCACTGCAGGAAGATCAGTTTGACGGTCAGTACGACCAGCACGATGGCGCCGCCCCGGACCAGGACGAAGAGCCTGGCGAGGACGATAGGATTTCCACCCACTCCCAAGTCGGAACACGATAGTTATGCTTGTCTCCCTACTCAAAAAAACAGGCTTGAAGTTGTCCCTGAACGATCCCCGCTGGGGCAATCGCAAGGACGACGGCAAGAAAGCCCAAGAAGGCAAAAAGCCCGGCGAAGGTCCGCCGGACCTCGATCAGTTGTGGCGCGATTTCAATCAGCGCCTGAACGCCTTTTTCGGACAGAAGAACCGTCCCGACAACGGCGGCAATAACAACGGTGGCGGCGGTGGTCCGCGTCCCGACATGAAGGGTGCCGGCATCACTGCCGGCGTGGTCGGCGTGATCGCCGTCTTCATCTGGCTTGCCAGCGGCGCCTTCATCGTGCAAGAGGGCCAGAACGGCGTCGTGCTCACGTTCGGCAAATACAGCCACACCACGCCGGCCGGTTTCAACTGGCGCTGGCCGTACCCGTTCCAGACCGACGAAACCGTCAACGTGTCGCAGGTGCGCACGGTGGAAGTGGGTTACCGCCAGTCGCTGCGCAACAAGCAGGCCAGCGAATCGCTGATGCTGACGGACGATGAAAACATCATCGACATCCAGTTCGCGGTGCAATACACCCTGAAAGATCCCGTCGCGTGGCTGTTCAACACGCGCGACCAGGAAGACACCCTGCGCCAGGTCGCCGAAACGGCGATCCGCGAAGTGGTCGGCCGCAGCAAGATGGACTTCGTGCTGTATGAAGGCCGCGAAAAAGTGGCTTACGATACGCAGCAGCTGATGCAGCAGATCCTTGACCGCTACAAGGTCGGCGCCGTCATCACCAACGTGACGATGCAGGCCGTGCAGCCGCCGGAGCAGGTGCAAGCCGCCTTCGACGATGCCGTCAAGGCAGGCCAGGACCGTGAACGCCAGAAGAATGAAGGCCAGGCTTACGCCAACGACGTCATTCCAAAAGCCCGCGGCGCCGCATTCCGCCTGATGGAGGAAGCCGCCGCGTACAGCGCGATGGTGACCGAGAACGCCGCCGGTAATGCTTCGCGCTTCAAGCAGGTGCTGGTCGAGTACCAGAAGGCGCCGGTCGTCACGCGCGACCGCATGTACCTCGAGACGATGCAGCAAGTGTTCAGCAGTGCCAGCAAGGTCATGGTCGACGCGAAGACGGGCAGCAATCTGCTGTACCTGCCGCTCGACAAGCTGATCGCCCAGACGGCTGCCACCGATGCCGCTGCCGCCGCCGCCCGTGCTGCCGCGACACCCGCAGCCAACACCGTTTTGCCACAGGAAGCCATGCCGACAGTAGAAGTCAATACGCGCCGCGACAGCCGCTCTTCGCGTGAACGGGAGAGCCGCTAATGAACCGTATCGTAGCCGCCCTGATCGCGGGCTTTATCGCGATCATGCTCTTGTCCTCGACCGTGTTCGTGGTCGACCAGCGTAAGTATGCGGTCGTCTTCGCCCTCGGCGAAGTCAAGGAAGTCATCAGCACGCCGGGCCTGTATTTCAAGCTGCCGCCGCCGTTCCAGAACGTGCTGTACCTGGACAAGCGCATCCTGACCCTGGATACGCCGGAGCCGGAACGCTTCATCACGGCCGAGAAGAAGAACATCCTCGTCGACGCGTATGTGAAATGGCGCATCGCCGATCCACGGCTGTATTTCCGCAGCTTTGGCGGCGATGAAAAGCCGGCCCGCAACCGCATGTCGCAAATCGTCAAGGCGGCGCTGAACGATGAAATCACCAAGCGTACCGTGCGCGAAGTGATCTCGGGCCAGCGCGGCAAGGTGATGGAAGCGATCCTGGCGAAGGTTTCGGCGGAAGCGAAGGCCATCGGCGTGGAAATCGTCGACGTGCGCCTGAAGCGCGTCGACTACGTCGAGCAGATCAACAACTCCGTGTATGAGCGCATGAAGTCCGAGCGCGTGCGCGTGGCCAATGAGCTGCGTTCGACCGGTTCGGCCGACTCCGAAAAAATCCGCGCCGACGCCGACAAGCAGCGCACGGTGATCCTGGCCGAAGCGTATCGCGAAGCCGAGAAGATCCGCGGCGAGGGCGATGCCAAGGCATCGCAGATCTATGCGGAAGCGTTTGGCAAGAATCCGGAGTTCTACAAGTTCTACCGTAGCCTGGAAGCCTACCGCGCCACGTTCAAGGACAAGGGCGACGTGATGGTGGTCGATCCGAGTTCGGAATTCTTCAAGTACTTCAAGGGTGGCGGCGCAGCCGGTCCGGCCAAGAAGTAAGGCAGCATCCAGACTGCTCCCGGCCGCGAGGACGGGGGCGGCAGCAGCGGGGCCGGCGTGAATGCCGGCCCCGTTTTTTTGTGCCCGCCACGCTGTTGCGGGAAGGCGTAAAATGCGGTGTTTTTAGGGCTGTGCGGCAGCGTTTCGGACAACTTATCCCTAAAGGCCCGTGTTTTCGCGTAAAATATCAGGTTCGGCCTCTTGCCTGGCGCGCCCGCCGCTGCCTCGCATGATGCATTTTTTCAACTTTCTTCCGTATCTCGCTCCCTCATGCCGAATTGGCTTTTGCCCGAAAATATTGCCGATGTTCTGCCGTCGGAAGCGCGCAAGATCGAAGAGCTGCGCCGCCTCATGCTGGATAATTTCCGTCTGTACGGATATGAACTGGTCATGCCGCCGCTGCTCGAGTATCTGGAATCGCTGATGACTGGCGCTGGCAAGGATACCGACCTGCGCACGTTCAAACTGGTCGACCAGCTGTCGGGCCGCATGCTCGGCCTGCGCGCCGACATGACGACGCAGGTGGCGCGCATCGATGCCCACCTGCTCAACCGTGCCACCGTCACCCGCCTGTGCTACGCCGGCAGCGTGCTGCATACCCGTCCGTCGGGCCTGCACGCCACCCGCGAACCGCTGCAGATCGGCGCCGAGATCTATGGCCACGCCGGCCTGGAAGCGGATGCCGAGATCCAGGAACTGGCGCTCGCTTCGCTGGCACTGGCCGGTTTCGACGCGGTCCGCCTGGATTTGTCGCACGTCGGCCTGTTGCGCGCTATCATTGCGCAAGACGCCGCTGCCGTGCGCGACGAGGCTGCGCTTTACACCCTGTTGCGCGCGAAAGATGCGCCGGGCTTGCGCGCCCTGACGGCCGGCTACGACGCCGTGACGCGCGATGCGCTGCTGGCCTTGCCGAACCTGTATGGCGATATCGACGTGCTGGCGCGTGCGCGCGAAGTGCTGCCGCCGCTGCCGGGCGTGCTCAAGGCGCTGGCCGAACTGGCCGCGCTGGCCGGTTCCGCCCTGGGCCGCGCCGAAGTGGCGATCGACCTGGCCGACCTGCGCGGCTACCAATATGAAAGCGGCGCGATGTTTGCGCTGTATGTACCTGGCTTGCCGAACGCGGTTGCGCGCGGCGGCCGTTATGACCACGTCGGCGAAGCGTTCGGCCGGGCTCGTCCCGCGACCGGCTTCTCGCTCGATTTGCGCGAACTGGCGCGCCTGTTGCCGACCGCGGAACGGAAGCATTCGATCCGCGCGCCGTGGGGCAGCGCGCCAGAATTGAAGGAAAAAATCGCCGAGTTGCGCAAGGCGGGCGAGGTCGTGATCCAGAGTATGCCGGGTCACAGTAATGAACAAGACGAGTTCGAGTGCGATCGCGTGCTGGTACTTGCCGATAATGGTAGTAGCTGGATTCTTAAAAACTTAGGTTGAGTGATGTCAAAGAAAATTATGGCAAAGAACGTTGTTGTCATCGGCACCCAATGGGGCGATGAAGGTAAAGGCAAGATCGTCGATTGGTTGACCGATCACGCCCAGGGTGTGGTGCGCTTCCAGGGCGGCCACAATGCAGGCCACACGCTGGTCATCGGCGGCGTGAAAACCGCGCTGCAGCTGATCCCGTCGGGCATCATGCGCCCAGGCGTCGCCTGCTACATCGGTAACGGCGTGGTCGTTTCCGTGCCGGACGTGCTGCGCGAAATCGACAAGCTCGAAGCCGTCGGCGTCGAAGTCGCCTCGCGCCTGAAAGTGTCGGACGCCGCACCGGTGATCCTGCCTTACCACTCGGCACTCGACCTGGCCCGCGAAGCGGCGCGCGGCGCGGCCAAGATCGGCACCACGGGCAAGGGCATCGGCCCGGCCTACGAAGACAAGGTGGCGCGCCGCGCCATCCGCGTCGCCGACTTGCTGAACGAAACCCGTTTCGCCGAAAAACTGGCGGAAAACCTCGATTACCACAACTTCGTGCTGGAGCACTACCTGAAGGCTCCGCGCATCGATTACCAGAAGACCCTCGACGACGCGCTGGCCTATGTGCCGCGTCTGCGTCCGATGGTCACCGACGTGTCGAGCGCGCTGTACAAGGCGCACAAGGCCGGCGCGAACCTGCTGTTCGAAGGCGCGCAGGGTTCCCTGCTCGACGTCGACCACGGCACCTATCCGTTCGTCACCTCGTCGAACTGCGTGGCCGGCAATGCCGCCGCCGGTTCGGGCGTCGGTCCTGGCATGCTGCACTACATCATGGGCATCACCAAGGCTTACACGACGCGCGTCGGTTCCGGCCCGTTCCCTTCGGAACTGCCAACGGATGCAGGCGTCGGCCATCACCTGGCGCAGGTCGGCCATGAATTCGGCACCGTGACGGGCCGCGCCCGCCGCTGCGGCTGGTTCGACGCCGCCTTGCTGCGCCGCTCCGTGCAGATCAATGGCGTGACGGGCATGTGCCTGACCAAGCTGGACGTGCTGGACGGTATCGAAACCTTGAAACTGTGCACCGGCTACACCATCGACGGCGTGGCCACGGACATCTTCCCATCGGGCGCCGAAGAAGCCGCCCGCTGCGTACCCGTGTACGAAGAGATGCCCGGCTGGACGGAAAGCACGGTCGGCGCGAAATCGCTGGCGGCTTTGCCAGCGACGGCCCGCGCTTACATCAAGCGCATCGAAGAACTGGTCGGCGTACCGGTGGACATGGTTTCGACCGGTCCCGATCGTGAAGAAACGATCGTGCTGCGCCACCCATTCGAGTAAGCTGCTGGACACAATCCGCCGCAAGGCGGATTTTTTTAATCACGCTAATAATAAGATTTCACTATCATGACTACCCCACAATCGAACGATCAACATCTCTGGGTCAACTGGGAAGAGTATCACCGCCTGATCGAGCGCCTGGCGCTCAAGGTCTACGAATCGGGCTGGAAATTCGACCAGGTATTGTGCCTGGCGCGCGGCGGCGTGCGTCCCGGCGACGTGTTCTCGCGCATTTTTGATTTGCCGCTGGCCATCCTGTCGACCAGCTCCTACCGCGAAGACGCGGGCACGGTGCGCGGCGACCTCGATATCGCCAAGTACATGACCATGACCAAGGGTCCGCTGGCTGGCCGCATCCTGCTGGTCGACGACCTGGCCGATTCCGGCGTCACCCTGGACAAGGTCACGCGTCACCTGAAGGAAAACTTCCCTGACGTGACCGAAGTCAAATCGGCCGTGATCTGGCTGAAAGGCTGCTCCGTCGTGCGTCCCGACTACTTCCTGGACGAACTGCCGCACAATCCGTGGATCCACCAGCCGTTCGAAGACTACGACGGCCTGCGCCCGCACCAGCTGGCGGCGTGGATCAAGAAGGGCGAAGCAGGCAAGTAATTTTGCGTGCACTCTTGCTAAAAAAAGACGATCGTGTATCGTCTTTTTTTTCGTCCAAGGAAATGCCATGACCATCTTGCACACGGCGCGCCTGCGCCTCGAACCCGTCACCGAGAAGCATTACGACGCCATGCACGCCATGAACTCGGATACCGAAGTGATGACGTACCTCAATGCGGGCCAGCCGGAGACGGAGGAACATACACGTGCCGCCGTTGCCCGCATCATGGGGCGCTGGGTCGAGTGGGGCTATTCGTGGTGGGCCTTGATCCGCACCGAAGACGAGGTGCTGGTGGGGCTGGCCTGCCTCCAGCATATCGGCGGCGACAAGGCGCAGCCGCACGAAATCGGCTGGCGCCTGGCGCGGGCCGGCTGGGGCAAGGGCTACGCCAGCGAGGCGGCCAATGCCATCGTCGCGCATGCCTTCGACGTCGTCGGCGCGCCCGAAGTGGTGGCCGTGGCCCACCCGGACAATGCCGCCTCGATCAAGGTCATGACGCGCCTGGGCATGCAGTACGTGGGCATGGAGCGCCACTACGACCTCGATAGCGTCGTGTACCGGCTGGTGCGCCCATGACGGCAAGGCCGAAGCCATTGAAGCTGGGCTGCAGCTACGGCGTGCGCTTTTCGCCCGATGGCACGCGACTGGCCGTGCTGGGACGCGACCTGGTCCTGTGGGACGTGGCGGCGCGCCAGAAGCTGTGGCGCGGCAAATTCATCGCGCACATGTCGGACATGGCTTTTTCGCCCGACGGCAGCCGGCTGGCCATCAAGAGCACGACGGGCCAGATGGTTATGGTGGATGCCCTCGCTGGCCAGTTGCTGCTGAACTTACAGAACAAGAAGGAGGGCGAAGGCTGCGGTCCCGCGTGGTCGCCCTGCGGGCAGTATCTTGCCGACGGCGGCTGGGATGGCCGCCTGCGGGTGCGCGACGCGCAAACGGGCGAGGTGCTCTTCATGCAGGCGCACCCGGGCGAGATGCTGCGCGGCATGTGGGCTATCGATGGCGGCCGGCGTTTGCTGCTCCTGCATGGCGTCAAATCGGTGGAAGAGGGGCAAGTGCAGCCGCCCGACTATTGCAGCGTGTGGGACTGGCCGCTGCAGGCGGGCGCCGGCCGCGTGGTACTGTCGCTGCCGAAGCTGGCGTCGTGCGCGCCGTCGCCCGATGGCATGCTCCTGGCAGTGCTGCATTACGCTGACGGCCAAGAATTTCTGTCCGTGCATGCGCTGGACGATGGCCGCCGGCTGGCCACGGTGGCCGTGGAGGCGGGCGGCGGCACGGGCGATGCCTTGCGCTGGCTGCCCGACGGCGGCGCGCTGGGCCGCATCGGCAAGGGCAAGCTGCTGTTCTACGCCTGGCCGGGTCTCGGCGTGCTTGCCGAACACGCCATTGCCTATCCCTGCGCGCTGGACTTCTTGCCTGGCACGCCACTGGGCGCCATCGGCTCCTGGGAGTCCGGCATGCTGACGGATCTGAATCTTCACAAGGAAACCGCATGATTACCTGTTACCTGCGTTACATCATCGACCCATATAAATTGCGGGAATTCGAAGCCTACGGCAAGCTGTGGATACCGCTCGTCGAACGCTTCGGCGGCCAGCACCACGGCTATTTTTTGCCATCCGAAGGCGCCAGCAACGTGGCGCTGGCCATGTTCTCGTTCCCCAGCCTGGCCCTGTACGAGCAATACCGCAGCGACTCGATGCAGGACGCCGAATGCCAGGCCGCCTTCCGCTATGCGGAAGAGACGCGCTGCATCGTCAGCTACGAGCGCAGTTTTTTCCGCCCCGTGTTTGCCTGAACGGGGTCAGTCGCGCTGCGGCGCGCCCAGGGGGAAGAGGTGGCGGTACGGACGTGCCTCCTCCACCGCGCGGGCGAACGAAGGACGGGCCAGCAGGCGCGCGCGGTAGGCGCGCAGCAGGGGCAGCGTTGCGGGAATCGGCTGCGTCCAGTCCGCATAGAACAGCGCGGGGGCGGCGGCGCAGTCGGCCAGGCTGAAGCGGTCGCCGGCGGCCCACGTCCTGCCGGCCAGGTGCTGTTCCAGCCAGGCGTAGGCAAGGTCCAGCTTTTCGCCGGCAAACGCGCGGCCTTCGCGGGTCTTTGCCGGGTCGCCAGTCAGGGCGGCGCCGACGGCATGCTGCACGGGTGTCATGACGTGCAGGTCGAAGTAGCGGTCGAGAAAACGCACGTCCAGCGCCTGCATCGGGTCGTCCGGCAGCAGGCGCAGCGGGCCGGGATGGGCCAGTTGCAGGTATTCGATGATGATGCTGGTCTCGGCGACGTTGCGCTCGCCGTCCACCAGCAGCGGAAACTTGCGCAGTGGCCAGCGCTCGATCCACTCCTGAAGGTGCTGCGGCATGTCCGGCGCCAGGCAGCGGAAGGCGAACGGGATGGCGTTCTCGTACAGCGCGATGAGTACCTTCTGCGTGTACGAGGAAAAGGGATGGCCGTAGAGGATCAGCGACACGGTGGGAACTCCTGTCATTGTGAAAGGTTGGCAACACGCGCGTGTGCCAACGATAGTGCAATGACAGGATCAATGCAAGCGGTTCGCGCCATTCCCGCTTGCCCGCGTGGCGCGCCCGCCTAGCCGAGGTTCGCCAGGTAGCGCAATCCCGTGATGCTGGGGAAGAAGCAATACACGCCGCCACGCGTGATGACGCTGCGCGAGAAATGCTGCAGTTCGGTATTGCCGCTTCCCTTGGCGCCCACGCCGGGCAAGGTGAAGGAACTGACGGCCGGGTCGTTGATGCCCAGGAACACGTCCTGGCCGCTGATGTTGAACGTGGCATCGCCCGCCTCGGGACCGGCCGGGCCGACGGCCGATTTGACGAAGGCATCGTCATTGTTCCATTGCTTCATCAGGAATTCAAACTGATTGCGCAGGCTGGCATTGATGAAATAGCCGACCAGGCCGCGCTGCTCCGCGATGGGTGCTGCCGGATCGTATTCGCTGCCGTAGGGCATGGCGCGCCGCACGATGCGGTGGTGGCGGGAGGGGGCGCCCACGACGGCTTCGTCGCGCGGATTGTTGCGCCGGATATGCGCGCCGATCGGGCATTTCAGGCCCAGCGTGTCATCGAGGTCCGGCTGCGCATCGACATAGTGAAAGCGGTTCAGGCTGGCGTCCGGCAGCACGGGGCCGGCCTCGTCCGGCCTGAGCACGAGCGGATTGCCGTTGCGCCAGCGCCCGCACATCTTGGCGGCCACCATTTCGGTCGTGAGCCCGGAACTGGCCGCGCCCTGGCTCAGGATGCTGTCGAACAGGGGCACGTCCTGCTCCAGGATGCGGAAGGCTGCATAACTGCCATTGGTGGACAGTTGCGGCGGCTGCACCTGGTAGGTGCCGCCGTTTTCATTCGGATAGCCGAGCAGGAATTCCCCCGTCTTCACGCTGTTGAGCGGGTCAGGGTCGTGTTCGCGCTTGCGCTGCGGGGCGCCATCGACGTCCGGCTGGGCGATGCTGTCGCGGTAGCCGAAATGCACGCGGTTGTCTGGCAGGGCCACGCCGTCGTGCGCATACAGTTCGCGCCAGCCGGCGGCAAAGGCGCGGCGTAGTGTGGCCGAGGTCGCCTGCAGCACTTCCGTCGATTCGCTGACCCACAGGCTCAGCAGCGCATGCACCTGGCCATGCCGGGTAGCCGGCCCCAGGTTGCCGAGCCAGTGCTCGGGGGCGCTGTCGCCCACGTCGCCCACGGCATTGACGCTGGCCGGATCGGCCGCGCCCCGTTGAAATGCCTGGTCAAAGGTGGCCAGGTCGGTCGCGGCAATGCCCAGCGCCGACAGGCCGGGCGCGGTAAAGCTGAGATTCAGGAAGCAGGGCGGCTTGGGGTGGATGTGCCGCGCCGTGGTAATGGACGGCAAGCCGTCGCTGCCGTCGAGCAGGGCCGCGATGGTGCGCCGTGCCTGCGCCGCATCCGTGATGCTGAAGATGAAATGGCGTGCCAGGTTGACGCGGTAGCCGCGCAGGATCGTGCCTTGCACGTCGTCGTAATCGATGGTGGAATCGGCCATGCTGTCTCCGGGGGCTGGGGTTGTGGCTGGCAGGGTGGTGGGGCCGCTTGCGCAGCCCCGGCGTGGCTTTCGGCTCAGGTTCGGAATGCGGCGATGATTTTCTGGACGGTCTGCGGATAGGCGCTGTACAGGCCGTTATTGGGCACGTGCTGCGCGGCGTCGTTGGCCGTGATGAAGGCTTCAAATGCAGCCACATGGTTGGCAACGGGAATCAGCGCCTTGCCGCCCACGACAAATTGCAGCAGCGCGTCGAATACCTCGCCCAGTTCGCCCACGAAATCTTCGATGTAGTCGTTGAAGTTGCCGTCATACTCGGTGATCACGCCGATGACCAGGCTATCGGAAGTGCCCGCCGATTGAATGTTGGGCAGCAGATTGGGCTGGGAGCGGTCAAGCAGGGTGAATCGGGCAAAGTGCACGGTACCGATAGTGGTAAGGGCGGCATTGATCTTCGGTTGGTATTCCAGCAATGTTGCGGCGATGGCGGTCGGATTGGTGCCGGGCAGCGCCGGCATCATTAAGCACAGTGGATTTGCCATGGGAGGCTCCTCATTACGTGGTTGTCGGGACGACCGACACTACGCCGCGGCACCTGCTGCGTCAAAAACTATATTTTTGCATCTGTTGCTAAATACACACTGTTGCATCATGGTAAATGATGGGAAATGCGGTCTCATGTGGATAGTTGCCGAGGCTGGCCAGCGCTGGCGGGCACTCTGCCGCCAGGCTGTTCCTGCCTGTTTCAGGAAGCGCAAGTGGCGCCGCCGGCAAGCCGGCTTCCGTCGCCATTATTTTTGCAGGATGGGGTGCTGACGCTCCCGATTGCCACGCTTCAATCCTCGGCCTGGAATTCGCTGGCCGAGACGAACAGATCCCACGAGGCGATGAACAGGGCCGCCACCACGGGGCCGATGACAAAGCCGTTCAGGCCGAACAGGGCCATGCCGCCCACGGTCGACAGCAGCACCACGTAGTCGGGCATCTTGGTGTCCTTGCCCACCAAAACGGGGCGCAGCACGTTGTCGACCAGGCCGATGACGAAGACGCCGAAGGCGGCCAGGCCCGCGCCTTGCCAGATGGCGCCCGTGGCCAGGAAGTAGACGGCCACGGGCGCCCAGACGAGGGCGGCGCCGACGGCCGGCAGCAGCGACAGGAAGGCCATCAGCACGGCCCACAGCAGGGGCGCGGGCACGTCGAGGAACCAGAATGCCAGGCCGCCGAGGGCGCCCTGGGCAATCGCCACGAGGATGTTGCCCTTCACCGTGGCGCGGATCACCGTGGTGAAATTGGTGAACAGGCGTTGCTTGTATTTGCGGCTCAGCGGCACGGCACCCTTGATGCGGGCCGACAGGGCCGAGCCATCGCGCATCAGGAAAAACAGCAGGTACAGCATGATGCACAGGCTGGTGAGGAATTCGAAGGTGTACAGGCCCACATTGATGGCTTTCACCGCCACCACCTGGCTCACCTGCGTGGCGCCCTCGGCCAGCTTGTCCTGCAGGCTGGCCAGGCTGGTCAGGTTGAAGCGGTCGAGCAAGTTGATCAGCCATTGCGGCAGCACCGCCATGATCTTATCGAAGAACATGGCGACCGTGATTTCCCCCGAACGTACCATTTCCACGACGCTGGCCGCCTGGTTCACCAGCGACACGGAAATGAGCGACAGCGGCAGGATCACGATGACGATGATCAACAGCAAGGTGAGCAGCGACGCCACGCCGGCGCGGCCCCTGGTCTTTCGCAGCAGCCAGCGGTACACGGGCGCGAACAGGATCGCCAGGACGACGCCCCAGAAGATGGCGCCCGCATAGGGCGCCAGTATCCAGCCGAAGCCGATGGTGACGACGCTCAGGAGGAGCAAGAACACTTTCTGGTGCAGCGTGAGTGTAGGCATGGGCGGCGGCGCAATGATCGGGGTTGAGTTGCCCCATCATAAGCGAGGCGTGCTGCGGCGCGCCATACAATTGTCATGCTGCGTGCGCGAACGCACCTGGCGCCGCGGGCTGGCAACGCGGTAGCGGCAATTCCAGTAAGCTGTCGTTCCAGGCGTTCCATCCCGGGCGTCTTGACTTCCTTTGACTGCAGGAGCGCGCGTGCTTGACCCCATTCACTTTTATGAACCCGCACAGGGCCATGGCTTGCCGCATGACCCGTTCAACGCCATCGTGGGGCCGCGGCCCATCGGCTGGATCGCCTCGCGCAGCGGCGAGGGCGTGCTCAACCTGGCGCCGTACAGCTTTTTCAACGCCTTCAATTACCATCCGCCGCTGATCGGATTTTCCAGCATCGGCCGCAAGGATACCTTGCGCAATATCGAACAAACGGGCGAATTCGTGTGGAACCTGGCGACGCGTCCGCTGGCCGAGGCGATGAATGCCAGCTGCGCGCCGGCGCCGCCCGAAGTCGACGAATTCGCGCTGGCCGGCCTGACGCCGGCCGCCTCGCGCCTCGTCAACGTGCCGCGCGTGGCCGAAAGCCCCGTCTCCTTCGAATGCCGGCGCACGCAGATCATCGAACTGCAGGGCGCGAACGGGGACGGGGTCGGCAGCTGGCTGGTGCTGGGGGAAGTGGTGGGCGTGCACATCGCGCGCCACCTGTTGACGGATGGCGTGTACGACACGGCCGCAGCCGCGCCGATATTGCGCGGCGGCGGTCCGGCCGATTATTTCGAGATCGGACCGGACAGCCTGTTCCACATGCGCCGGCCCAGTTATCCCTGAAGGGGCGAGGCGGGGCGCTATTGCGGCATGACGCAATGGCATGCGCGACCGGCCAGCCCCCATGCCTGGCGTGACATTTACTTGCCCAGGATCGACGCCACGTTGTCGGTGCCCGGTGCGCCGAACAGTTGCTGCTTGAGGATGTGCAGCTGGTCGCGCACCTGCGCCGCCTTTTCGAACTCCAGGTTCTTGGCGTGGTCGACCATCAGTTTTTCCAGGCGCTTGATTTCCTTGCTGACCTGCTTTTCGCTCATGGCTTCGAACTTCGCCGCTTCCTGCGCCACTTGCAGGGTTTCGCGCGCTTCCTGCGGGCTGTAGACGCCGTCGATCATTTCGCGGATCGATTTCTTCACGCCGATCGGGATGATGTTGTTGGCCGTATTGAAGGCGATCTGCTTGGCGCGGCGGCGCTCCGTCTCGTCGATGGCGCGGCGCATGGAGTCCGTGATGCGGTCGCCATACAAAATCGCCGTGCCGTTCAGGTTGCGCGCGGCGCGGCCGATGGTCTGGATCAGGCTGCGCTCGGAGCGCAGGAAGCCTTCCTTGTCCGCGTCGAGGATGGCCACCAGCGACACTTCCGGCAAGTCCAGGCCTTCGCGCAGCAGGTTGATCCCCACCAGCACGTCGAAGGTGCCCAGGCGCAGGTCGCGCAGGATTTCCACGCGTTCCACCGTCTCGATGTCGCTGTGCAGGTAGCGCACCTTGATGCCATGGTCGCCCAGGTATTCCGTCAACTGCTCCGACATGCGCTTGGTGAGGGTCGTCACCAGCACGCGCTCGTCCTTCTTGATGCGCTCGACGATTTCCGACATCAGGTCGTCCACCTGGCTGCTGGCGGGGCGCACGATGATCTGCGGGTCGACCAGGCCGGTCGGACGCACCACCTGCTCGACCACCTGGTCGGAATGCGTCTTTTCGTATTCGGCCGGGGTGGCCGAGACGAACACGGTCTGGCGCATCTTTTGTTCGAATTCCTCGAATTTCAAGGGCCGGTTGTCCAGCGCGGACGGCAGGCGGAAGCCGTAGTCGACCAGGTTGGTCTTGCGCGAGCGGTCGCCGTTGTACATGGCGCTCAGCTGGCCCGTCAGCACGTGCGACTCGTCGAGGAACATCAAGGCATCGGGCGGCAGATAATCGACCAGGGTGGGCGGCGGTTCGCCCGGCAGCGCGCCGCTCAAATGGCGCGAATAGTTCTCGATGCCCTTCGTGAAACCGATTTCCGCCATCATTTCCAGGTCGAAGCGCGTGCGCTGTTCCAGCCGCTGCTCCTCGATCAGTTTATTTTCCTTGCGGAAGAACTCGAGGCGCTCGCGCAGCTCGTCCTTGATGGTTTCCACGGCGCGCAGCACGGTGGAGCGGGGCGTCACGTAGTGCGAGCCCGGGTACACGGTGAAGCGGGGGATCTTTTGCCGCACTCTGCCCGTCAGCGGGTCGAACAGCTGGATCGATTCGATCTCGTCGTCGAACATTTCCAGGCGCACGGCCAGCTCCGCATGCTCGGCGGGGAAGATGTCGATGGTGTCGCCGCGCACGCGGAAGGTGCCGCGGCCGAAATCGACTTCGTTGCGCGTGTACTGCATCTGGATCAGGCGCGCGATGACGTCGCGCTGCGCGACCCTGTCCTTGACGCGCAAGGTCAAGATCATCTGGTGGTATTCGTTCGGGTTACCGATACCGTAGATGGCCGAGACGGTGGCGACGATGATGACGTCGCGCCGCTCCATCAGCGACTTGGTGCACGACAGACGCATCTGCTCGATATGTTCGTTGATCGACGAATCCTTTTCGATGAACAGGTCGCGCTGCGGCACATAGGCTTCGGGCTGGTAGTAATCGTAGTAACTGACGAAGTATTCGACCGCGTTTTGCGGGAAAAAGTCGCGGAACTCGCTGTACAGCTGCGCCGCCAGCGTCTTGTTCGGCGCGAAGACGATGGCGGGCCGGCCCATGCGCGCGATGACGTTGGCCATGGTATAGGTCTTGCCCGAACCGGTCACGCCCAGCAGCGTCTGGAAGGCCAGTCCGTCGGCAATCCCCTCGGATAACTGGGCGATCGCCGTGGGCTGATCGCCGGCCGGAGGGAAGGGCTGGTGCAGCTTGAAGGGGGAGTCCGGGAAAGAGATAATTGCGCTTTCCGCCTCGCTGGCGGTAGATAATTCGGGCATGTGAATCAGACCTTTGTTAGAATAGTGCTCTGCTGGCGGCCCTGGCGTTGTATTTTGGGGCGCTGTCTACAACTCCGCTGTGAACCTGCTTCCAATCGAATCCAATCTTATCATGACGAACCCAACTGTTTCTGCCAGTCTGTTTAGCGCCATCGAGATGGCCCCACGCGACCCGATCCTGGGCATCACCGAAGCATTTAACGCGGACCAGAATCCCGCCAAAATCAATCTGGGCGTCGGCGTCTATTATGACGACAACGGCAAAGTGCCTCTGTTAGCTTGCGTACGCAAGGCGGAAGCCATCCTGATCGAACAGGCCGCCCCACGCACCTACCTGCCGATCGAAGGCCTCGCCGCCTACGACAAGGCTGTGCAAGAACTCGTATTTGGCGCCGATAGCGCCGTAATTCAAGAGCGCCGCGCCGTGACCGTGCAAGCCATCGGCGGCACGGGCGCGTTGAAGATCGGTGCCGACTTCCTGCAGCGCTTCGCGCCGGGTGCCCAGGTCTACATCAGCGACCCGAGCTGGGAAAACCACCGCGCGCTGTTCGAGAACGCCGGTTTCGTCGTGAATAACTACACGTATTACGATGCCGCCACCCATGGCGTGAACTTCGACGGCATGCTGGCCAGCCTGAACGCCATGCCAGCCGGTTCCATCGTCGTGCTGCACGCCTGCTGCCACAACCCGACCGGCGCCGACCTGAGCGTGGCCCAGTGGGATCAGATCATCAGCGTGGTGACCTCGCGCGGCCTGGTGCCGTTCCTGGACATGGCCTATCAAGGCTTTGCCAACGGCATCGCCGAAGACGGCGCAGTGGTGCGCCGCTTCGCCGACGCGGGCGGCCCGCTGCTGGTATCGAACTCGTTCTCGAAATCGTTCTCGCTGTACGGCGAGCGCGTGGGCGCCCTGAGCGTCGTCGCCGCCAGCGCCGACGAAGCGGCACGCCTGCTGTCGCAGCTGAAGCGCGTCGTGCGCACCAACTACTCGAACCCGCCGGTACACGGCGGCAAGGTGGTCGCCACCGTCCTGGCCACGCCGGAACTGCGCCAGCTGTGGGAAGAGGAACTGGCCGGCATGCGCGTGCGCATCCGCGAAATGCGCAATGCCTTCGTGGAAAAACTGAAAGCCAAGGCGCCAGGCCACGACTTCGAATTCGTGCGCCAGCAAATCGGCATGTTCTCGTACTCCGGTCTCACCAAGGAGCAGGTGGCGTCGCTGCGCGAGCAGTCGATCTACGCCGTCGACACGGGCCGTATCTGCGTGGCAGCATTGAATTCGCGCAATATCGACATCGTTATTGACGCGATCGCCAAAGTGCTTTAAGATCTTGCTTCTTCGGCGCTGCATGCAAGTGCGGCGCTGATGGCGGTAGAAAGTCGGCGATGGCCGTGTTTGTGAAGATGCAGTATCAGTCTTGCAAATATGGAACAAGCGACATATAATATTGCCTCTTTTCCCTGATAGCTCAGTTGGTAGAGCGACGGACTGTTAATCCGCAGGTCCCTGGTTCGAGTCCAGGTCGGGGAGCCAGAATTCGGAAGGCCACGTTGAAAAACGTGGCCTTTTTTGTTTTTGCGCCGCCGGTGCGCAACTTGATGCAAGATAAGATTTTCCCTATGGAAATCTGGACAGCGCCAAGTTTGGCCTATATAATACGGCCTCTTTTCCCTGATAGCTCAGTTGGTAGAGCGACGGACTGTTAATCCGCAGGTCCCTGGTTCGAGTCCAGGTCGGGGAGCCAGAATTCGGAAGGCCATGTTGAAAAGCATGGCCTTTTTTGTTTTCCGCCGCCGCCAGCGGGGCTTGCCTGTGCGTGATCGCGTTTTGCGCTATCCTGAATGCATCACTTCAGGAGCACCTTCCCATGACTTGTACCTCCGCCTTGCGCCACATCGTCCTGTGCGACTTCCTCGATGGCATCACGTCTGCCAAGCACGCCGAGCTCGTCTACGAGTTTTCCCAGCTGAAACACCGCATTCCCGGCGTGCGGCAATTCGAATGGGGGCCGAACGTCAGCCCGGAAGGCCTCGATGACGGCTTTACCGATTGCTTTACCCTGACCTTCGATGACGCCGCCGCGCGCGACGGGTACCTGACCCATGCGGCCCACCTGGCCTTTGTCGAGCAGCTGAAGCCATGGCTGGGCCGCGTGCTGGTGTTTGACTACTATCCGCAAGAGCAGCCGGGCTAACGGCTGCCAGGCAGGGTAGCGCCGGGGAAATACAGATTTTTCTGGGGGAAATCTGGACATCGTAAAATTTCCCCTATAGAATGCGGCCTCTTTTCCCTGATAGCTCAGTTGGTAGAGCGACGGACTGTTAATCCGCAGGTCCCTGGTTCGAGTCCAGGTCGGGGAGCCAGAACACGCAGTAGCAGAAAGCCCAGCCTTCACCGGTTGGGCTTTTTGCATTTCAGGGCCGGCGCAGACGCCCGTGTCGTCTGCTCTTGATCCACCGCATGGACCGCCAGGCATCTGGCGCTATGCTGGAAGAGACAAGGCGTTGGCGGCTCTGTCATCGCTTGCAATTTCCGGGAGGGGCTGACATGGATGACATCGCGCGCGCCGGACCGGCGACGATCGTGCTCGTGCATGGTGGTTTTGTCGACGGGTCCGGCTGGGAAGGTGTTTACCGGGTACTGCGTGACGAAGGCTGTCACGTTGCCATTGTGCAAAACCCAACGCTATCGCTGGCGGACGACGTGGCCGCGACGGGCCGGGTCATCGCCGCAGTGCCGGGTCCCGTGGTCCTGGTCGGTCATTCGTATGGGGGCGCCGTGGTCACGCAAGCGGGGAACGATCCCAAGGTCAAAGCATTGGTCTACATCGCGGCGTTTGTGCCGGATCAAGGGGAGTCTGTCGATTCCTTGCTGAAGAATGCCCCGCCTGGCGCGCCGGTGCCGCCGATCTTGCCGCCGCACGATGGCTTCCTGCTGCTCGACCAGAAAAAGTTTGCGGCCGCCTTCGCCGCCGATGTCCCCAGGCACAAGGCCAACTTCATGGCGGCATCGCAAGTGCCCTGGGGGATGGCTGCCTTGACGGGCGTGGTCAGCGCGCCAGCGTGGAGGAGCAAGCCCAGCTGGTACTTGGTCGCGACGGGGGACCAGATGATTGCACCGGCGATGCAGCGCCAGATGTCGGAACGGGCGGGCTCGACGGTGGTCGAAGTTGCCGGCAGCCATGCCATTTACATTTCGCAAGCCCACGCGGTGGCGTCGCTGATTAGCAAGGCTGCGGCGAGCATTGCCGGCGACTAGGCCGGCAGTGCGCCGGCCAGCCAGTCGGCCCCCGAAAAGGGCCCCATGTCATGGGGCGTCGGATCAGGGCTTGGCAGTCGCATCCAAGGTCTTGATGATGGCTTCTTGAAATTGCACCGGTTCATCCTGGTGTATCTGATGCCCGGAATGCTCGAAGAAAAACAAGCCCTTCCTTGGTGCCTTCAAGGTGTCGAAATACGCTTGCGTGATCCTGGTCGAGGTCTGGATATCGTTTTTGCCGACGAAGAAATACACGGGGCAGTCAACGCTCTTCAAGGTCTTGGGCAAATCAATGTTCATGACCTCGTTCCAGACGGGCGACCAGGTCTTTGACCATTGCAGAAAACCCGTCTTGAAACCTTCGCTCGTCGCAAATGCCTTGCCATCCTTGTAAAAAAGCCATTTCCTTAAATAGAACATGCTTTCGTCACTTGCAAACGGAAAACTGATGCTGTTCAGCTCCTGGCTGGCGACGGCATTGTCCTTGAAGTGCACTTTCAAGGCTTGCAGCAATTCTTTCTCGCTTTCCAGCTGGCTCACGACCGGATTCGACGCGAAATAGGCATGCAGCAATTCCGGGTGACGCTTGACGATATCAAAGCCCAGGACGTTGCCCCAGGAACTGCCCAGCAAGTATATTTTGTCCTGCTTTAACTCCTTGCGCAGAAATTGGATGACTTGATACGTGTCCTGCTCCATCTGCCCGACGGACGGCTGCGTGGGGGAGGGATTCAGTTTCAAGGTTTTTCCGGCATCCCGCTGGTCCCATTGCACAATCGTAAATCTGCTTTTCAGGAGATTCGTAAAGGCATCCGCCCCCTTGATCATGGAGCTTCCCGGGCCGCCGGATAAAAACAGCAGCACGGGCTTGTTTGCGTCGTCCGTCTTGATTTCCACCACTTGCTTGATGCCGCCAATATCGGGTGTCAGGGTGGTGGTGACTTCCGCGGAAGCGGGTGTCGCTGCCGCCGTGGTTTGCGCCTTGCATGCGTAGAAGGGAATCAGGGCGGTCAAGAGCACTGCCAATGTCATTTTTTTTATCATGGTGTCAGGGTCGGTTTCAGGTTGCTTGCACCGGCGCATTCTGCGCCGTAGTTGAACAGCTAATTTATCGCATGGTTTCCAGTGGGTACGTCGACATGCCTCCTCGTTAAAAAGTTGGGTTTATGAAAATCATTGACCTTGCCCGGCATGCAGCCGCAACGCTTCCAGCGCCAGATAAGCGGCTTGCAATTGCGCGGCGATGGCGGCCAGGCCGCTTGCCGCGGGCGTGGGCGGATCGCCGTGGTAAGCCGTGCCGTACTTCGCATGCACGCCGCCTTGCGCGCGCATCGCTTGCAACTGCGCCGCTGTAGGGGCGATGCCGAAGCGGTCCAATACATCGCTGAAGAGGATGTCGGGCAATTGACTGTAGTTAATTAATTGCAACTGTCCTGCCGCCGCATGGGACCGGGCGGCGTTGAGCAGGCTGGCCAGCACGAGGCCCGTATAGCCATCGAGATCGCCCGGCGCCAGCTGGTGTGCGGGCAGCGGCAGCTGTGCCGGGTGCAGCATGCCGGGCACCATTTGCGGGCCGCGCTGGCGCTGGTGCGAGGCCAGCACGGCCAGCGGTTCGCGGTAGACGAACAGGCAGGGCGTGCCGGGAAACGCTTGCCGCAGCAAGTCCAGGCTGTGGATGTGCCAGCAGTCGAACTTGATGAAGAAGTGCGTCTGTGCGCCGGAACGGCGCTGGCCCAGGGCCAGGATGGCCTGGCGCAGCAGGGCGATGCCGGCCGCCGGGTCGGCGCCGTCGTGATGCAGGCGCAGCAGCGAGTCGATGACGGGCGGCTCGGACATGACGATGCATTGCGGCAAGGACGCCAACAGCTGGCTCAGCAGGGTTGAGCCGCAGCGCGAGACGTGGAAGATGAAGGCGTCGGGCGCCAGGCAATCGCCGAGCGCCGCCAGCGCCGCCAGCGGCGTGCGGCAGACGCGGCGCTCCCCGTGCGGCTGGCGCGCCAGGGTATTGACAAAGAAGGCGTCGCTGAAGGGTGTTTCCCCCAATTCGCGCCAGCACATGGCGGCGTCCGCCCATGTTTCGCCCCGCTCCACGTACAGCGGATACCAGCCGCGCAGGTCCATGCCCTCGTGCCACGGCACCGTCTCGCCCCTGGCCAGCAAGCGTTCCTGCTGGGCCAGGCCCGGCGCGGCGCTCACGGCGCATTCCCGTCGGCCAGGGCGGCCAGCGCGCTGGCCAGCGCCAGGCTGGCGGGCGAGGGCGATAGCCGCAACTGGGCGATGACGGCCCGCACATTGCCATCGTTGATGCTGGGGTCGCCATACTTGTGGGGCGCTTTCGGCACGAAGCCGGCCGAGGCGAACAGCGCTTCGAGCCAGGCATTGCCGATGCAGTCGAGCACGAGGTGGATGCGCGGCGTCGCGCCCCGGTTGTGCACCGCGTGCAGGCAGCTGGCATCCATGTACCAGGCGTGCCCGGCCGTGAAGTGGACGGTCTCGCCATCGATGGTAAACAGCACCTGCGGCGAGGTGTGGATGGGGATATGGATGCGGACGAGGCCATCGGCCAGCGACATGCCGGCGTCGCGGTGCTCGCGGATGAGGGTGCCCGGCGCCAGCGCCATCAGGCGCGCGGCGTGAAGCTCGCATGCGAAGCTGGCAAGCACCTCGCGCAGGCAGGGGCAGCGCGCCAGTTGCGGCGTGGCGGCATAGGCGGGGCCGTTGACGGGCATGATATCGCCGGCTGCTCCGCCTGGCGAGCGCAGCGGTATGCAGCTCCAGCCCGTGTCGTAGGCGCCCGTGTTGAAATGGCTGATCCACTCGCCGGCGGCGAACTGGTCGCTGTCGCCCTGCATGCGCGCCACGTCGAAGCGCAGCGGCAGTTGCAGCCAGGTGCTGGGCGGATTCGGCGCCGGCACTATGGCGCGCTCCATTGCAGTTGCTCCTGCACCTCGTTTTCCCCGCGCAGGCGAAAGCCCAGCCGCTGGTACAGTGCGCGCGCGGCGGCGTTGCCCTTGTTGACGGCAAGGTGGATCCGGCATTGCTCCGCAGCGGCTTGCGCCTGCAGGCCGCGCAGCACGGCGCTGCCGGCGCCCTGGCCTTGCGCGGCGGGCAGGATGGCGATGTCGACCAGGTGCAGCACCTGATTCCGGCGCTCCAGGATCAGGCGGCCGATGGGCGTGTCGCCGTGCTGCAGCACCAGGTACACGGCGTGCGGATACGCCTGGCGATAGCCGTGGCTTTGCATGCGCTGCTGCATGGCGATCAGCTGTTCGATGACGGCGGGCGCGGCCGGCATCTGGCGCAGGTCGTCGCGCGTGGAGCCGTACAGCGCGGCGGCAAAGCCCTCGTCGTCGTCGCGCTGGACGCGCAACTGGTAGGGGGCGGGCAGGCTGGCGAGGGCGGAAAGCGGCAAGGCGTGCATCGGTGCTCCGGTAGGTGGTTGCGATGGCGGCAAATGAGCAGGCATGTATTTATTTGCTATGCTGCCAATTTTTCCGCGTACTTGCAATCATTTCAAGGAGGCCGCCATGCATTCTGTCTTTATCCCGCCTTGCCCGTGGAGTCGCGCGTGAATCCGGCGCGCGCGGAACTGGCCGCCATTGCGGCCGCGCTGTGCGATCCGCAGCGCTCCCTGGCCAGCCTGGTCGGTGAAACGGTGCAGCTGCGCCAGCTCGTCGAGCGCCATTCGCGCCTGCCCATGGACCGGCAGGACGGCTTGCGCGATGGCGAAAGTTTTCTGCCCAGCGGCTGGGCCATCTCGCCCGTGCAGGCGGGACTGTGCGCGCGCGAGCCGTACCGCAGCGCCGCTTTCATCCAGGGCCTGGCGCTGGCCGTGCGCGAGCGCCTGGGGGTGAGCGGCGGGCGGCCCGTGCGGGTGCTGTACGCGGGTTGCGGCCCGTTCGCCCTGCTGGCCTTGCCGGTGATGGCCGTGCTGGATGCGCAGTTGGTGCAGTTTTCCATCCTCGACGTGCATGCCGAGACCCTGGCGTATGCGCGCGACCTGATCGCAGTCCTGGGCCTGGACAGCCACGTCGCCGAGTACCTTTGCGCCGACGCGGCCGCCTGCCGCATTCCTGCCGGCGCCATGCCGGACGTGATCGTCAGCGAAACCATGAATACGGCGCTGGGCAAGGAGCCGCAGGTGGCCATCCTGCGCAACCTGCACGCGCAAGCGCCCGCGGCGACGCTGCTGCCTGCGGCCGTCACCGTGCACCTGGGCCTGGACCGGCGCGCGCCGGATGCGCCGTGCACCGACTGGGGCCGCGTGTTTACCCTCGATGTGGACGCCTTGCGCGCCTGGCAGGATGAAGGGGGCGAGAGCTTGCCGGCCGCCAGCATCCGCCTGCCCGAGGTGCTGGAACAGGCGCCGCGATTGCTGACGCGCATCCGCGTGCATGGCGACATCGTCCTGGGCGACCATGAGTGCAGCCTGAACCTGCCCCTGGCCTTGCCCGGCAAGCCCAGCCTGGCCGGCGGTAGCGTGCTCGACTTCCATTACCGCCTGGGCAACCAGCCGGGACTGGCGTTTTGCCTGCGCAGAATGCCTGAATCCATACCGGAATTGCCCAGGGCAGTGTCTCAGTAGTAGTACTACATTGGCAGACTATTTACTTCTGTAGGATAATATGGAACCGGTTCCATCTATGCGCAAATGCAATGTAGCGCAATCATCGAAGTCAATAAAATAACAAGTCTTGCGGGAGTCTCATGAACCATCCAGGCACTGAACCATCTGCAACATCCGTTTCATCCCTTCCTCGCATCAGCCGCCGCCACGCCCTGATCGGCCTGGCTGCCCTGCTGGCGCAGGCCGGTTTCTGGAGCAATCCCCTGTCCGCCGCCATGTCGGCGCCGGCCAGCGCTCCGGCGCCCGGCCTGGCGTCTGCCACCATGCTGTTCTACGCCTTGTCGCAAACGATCACGGGTCACCGCGACCTGTCCGCCGCGACGGCGGCGCGCATCGAGCAAGCCATGCGCACCAACGTGCCCGGCTTCGCCGACCGCTTGCCGCAACTGGGCGCGCTGCTCGTCACGGGCCAGGAAGCCAAGGCCCTGCTGGCGGCCGCCAGCGCCGCCGATGCGGGTCTGCGCGAGCTGGCCCTGGCCATCGTTGCCGCCTGGTACACGGGCACCGTCGCCGGAAATGCGGCGCAGGGCACGAAGTCCATCGTCGTCGCGTATGCGGAAGCGTTGATGTACCGCACGGTGGCCGATGGCCAGGTCGTGCCCACCTACTGCAATTACGGCCCCCTGTGGTGGCTGAAGGCGCCGCCCGCCGTGGGCGTGTCCGCGCCCGTGGCGCCAAAACCCGTACCGGCCCCGGCCACCACCGGCACTCCCGAAACCAAAGGCAAGCAAGCAAAATGAAATCACCCCAATTCAAGAGTAATGGCGACGTCGTCGCCGATGTCGTCATCGTCGGAACCGGCGTCGTCGGCGCCATGATGGCCGACCAGCTGGCCGCACAGGGTCACTCCGTGATCATGCTGGAAGCGGGCTTGCGCATCGAGCGGGGCCAAGCAGTGGAAAACTGGCGCAACATGCCGTTCGAGAACCGCGTCGGTTCCGACTTCCAGGGCCTGTATCCGCAGGCGGACAACGCGCCCGCGCCGCTGTATTTTCCAAAAAACAACTATGTGGAATTGTCCGGCCCCAGCGGCAGCAGTTTCCAGCAGGGCTACCTGCGCACGGTGGGCGGCACGACCTGGCACTGGGCCGCGTCGTGCTGGCGCCATTTGCCGTCCGACATGCGCATGAAAAGCGATTACGGGGTAGGGCGCGACTGGGCCATCTCCTACGATGAGCTGGAACCGTACTATTGCCGCGCCGAGCAGGAAATGGGCGTGGCCGGCCCCAACGATCCGGCGCTGCAGTCGCCCAGCGAGCGCAGCGCGCCGTATCCGATGGACATGGTGCCCTGGGGCTATGGCGACAAGCGCTTTGCCGAAGTGGTCAACCCGCACGGCTACCGTTCCGTGCCGATTCCGCAAGGCCGCTCGACGCGCCCCTGGCAGGGACGCCCGACTTGCTGCGGCAATAACAATTGCCAGCCGATCTGTCCCATCGGCGCCATGTACAACGGCATCCACCACGTGGAGCGGGCCGAGCTGAAGGGCGCGGGCGTGCTGGCCGAGGCCGTCGTCTACCGCATCGACACGGACCACAACAACCGCGTGACGGCCGTGCACTGGTATGACGCGAAGAAACAGTCGCACATGGCGACCGGCAAGGCCTTCGTGATTGCCTGCAATGGCATCGAAACACCCCGTTTGCTGCTGCTGGCGGCGAACCAGAACAATCCGAACGGCATCGCCAACAGTTCCGACCAGGTGGGCCGCAACATGATGGACCACTCGGGTTTCCACTGTACTTTCCTCGCCAATGAACCGATCTGGACGGGCCGCGGCCCGGCGCAGAGCAGCTGCCTGGTGGGGCCGCGCGACGGCGCCTTCCGCGCGCAGTATTCGGCCAACAAGATGATCTTGAACAATATCACCCGCGTGGGACCTGCTACCCAGCAATCCTTGAAGCTGGGCCTGGTGGGCAAGGACCTCGACGATGAAATCCGCCGCCGCGCCGCGTTCGGCGTCGACCTGTCGATCAGCCTGGAGCCGCTGCCGGAAGCGCATAACCGCTTGACCTTGAGCAAGACGCGCAAGGACCCGCTGGGCCTGGCCTGCCCGGACATCTACTATGACGTGGGCGACTATGTGCGCGATGGCGCGAAGGCCGCGCATGCGCAGCTCGAACATATAGGCAAGCTGTTCGGCGCCGTGGAATTCCATATCACCGACAGCCTGAACGCGAATAACCACATCATGGGCGGCGTCATCATGGGTTCCAATCGCGCCGATTCCGTGGTCGACGGCAATTGCCGCGCCCACGATCACGCCAACCTGTGGCTGCCCGGCGGCGGCGCCATGCCGTCGGCCAGCGTCGTCAACACCACCCTCAGCATGGCCGCACTCGGTTTGCGCGCGGCGGACGACATCGCCCGCACCCTGGCAAGGGAGGCAGCATGATGCGCCGCCTGTCCTTCGCTCTTGGCCTGGCCTTGCTGGCCGGCAGCGCCATCGCTGCCGTGCCTGCCTCGGCGCCGCCCGTCACCCTGACGCCGGACCGTCCCGCCGCGCCCGTGGCCGCCAAGCCCGATGCACGCCTCGAGCGGGGCCGCTACCTGGCCATCGCGGCCGACTGCATGGCTTGCCATACGGCAGCGGGCGGCAAGCCGTACGCGGGCGGCTACGCCATCGATTCGCCCCTGGGCACGATTTACGCGACGAATATCACGCCGTCGAAACAAGGCGGCATCGGCCGCTACACGGAAGCCGACTTTGCGCGCGCGCTGCGCGAAGGCGTGCGCGCCGATGGCAGCCATCTGTATCCGGCCATGCCCTACACCAGCTATGCGCAGCTGACGGATGCGGACGTGGGCGACCTGTATTACTACTTCATGCAGGCCGTTCAACCCGTCGACGCGCCGGCGCGCCAGACGGCCTTGCCATTCCCGTTCAATGTGCGCTTGTCGATGCTGGGCTGGAATACTTTGTTCCTGGACAATAAACGCTTTGTGCCGGACCCAACGAAAAGCGCGCAGATCAACCGCGGCGCCTACCTGGCCGAAGGCCTGGCGCACTGCAGCGCCTGCCATACGCCGCGCAACGCGCTGATGGCGGAAATCGGCAGCCAGACCCTGGCGGGCGCCTCGCTCGGTTCCTGGCATGCGCCGAACATCACGTCCGACAAGGTCAGCGGCATCGGCGCGTGGACGGATGCGGAACTCACGGCTTACCTGAAGACGGGCCACGTGGAAGGCAAGGGGCAGGCGGCGGGGGGCATGGCCGAAGCCATCCAGAACAGCCTGCAGTTTTTGCGCGACGACGACGTGGCCGCCATCGTGGCCTGGCTGCGCACGGTGCCGCCCGTGCGCGCGCCGGGGCAGACGCAAGCTGCCTTCAGCCATGGCAGCGCCGCCAGCGAAGAGCCGCTGCTGCGCGGCATGGCCAGTTCCACCGAGCGCCATTCGCTCAACAGTGGCGCGATCCTGTTTTCCGGCTACTGCGCCAGCTGCCATTCGGCCAGCGGCGCCGGCAGCACGGGCCAGGCCTATCCCGCCCTGTTCAACAACACGGCGACGGGCGGCAGCACGCCGGCCAACCTGGTCTCGGCCATCTTGTTTGGCGTAGAGCGCAAGATCGAAGGGGAAGAGCATGAAGCGTTCATGCCCCGTTTCGACCAGCGTTCGTATGTGCAACCCTTGACGGACGAGCAGATCGCCGCTATCGCCAATTACGTGCTGAAGCAGTATGGCAATCCGGATGTGTCCGTCACGCCCGCGTATGTGGCGCAGGCGCGCAGCGGCGGCGAGAAACCCGTGCTGGCGCGGGCACAACCGTTCATGCTGCCGGGCGGCATCGTGGGAATCTTGCTGTTGATCGCGCTGTTTGTGTGGCTGCGCAGGCGCCGCCAGCGCAAGGAATAAGTACGCCTATCAAAACCTACTGCGCGTCGTAATTTGCGGTCTGTGATGCTCACTGTACCTTCGTACAGTTGCGCTTCTCAACCACAACTTCCTTCCGCTCGCTACGGTTTTGTTAGGCGTTGTAAGTGTCGAAACGGCGGCGAATATGAACGTTGGGCGCAACTTGCAGTAAAATGCAGGCTGAAAAATGGTTACGAGCAATCGTAGCCATTTTTTATTCTGGCCCGATCCCGGCAATTGTTTTCGTCTTATTTGAAAATTGACAATGTCCCATTCCCTGCATCACCAATTTTTGCGTTTCGCCGCCGTCGGCGCTTCCGGCACGGCCGTGCAATACAGCGTGCTGTGGGGCGGCGTGGAATGGGCCGGCATCAATGCCGCCGCCGCGTCCGGCATCGGCTACATCCTCGGTTCCGTCGTCAACTACCTCCTTAATTACTTTTTCACGTTCAAGAGCGACAAGGGCCATGGCGAGGCGGCCAGCAAGTATTTCACCCTGCTGGGCATCGGCTGGTGCATCAATACGGGCCTGATGTGGCTGCTGGTACACCAGCTGGGCTGGTATTACTGGCTGGCGCAGGTGCTGGCGACGGGAATCGGGCTGGTCTGGAATTTCGCGGGCAGCCGCTGGTGGGCCTTCAAGCCGGCGGGCGCAGCGGGAAAGTAGTCATTTCGTCATAAAAAGAGGCGCACTGGCCACACGCAGGCGCCCGGTTTTACCAAAACAAGGGGTTAATCATGCAGTTCCTGGAACGCTATTTCAAACTGAAGGACAACGGAACCAATGTGCGCACGGAGCTGCTGGCCGGCCTGACCACGTTCCTGACGATGGCCTACATCATCTTCGTCAACCCGTCCATCCTTGGCGACGCGGGCATGCCGAAAGACTCCGTTTTTGTTGCCACCTGCCTGGCGGCCGCCATCGGCACCTTGATCATGGGGCTGTACGCGAACTATCCGATCGCGCTGGCGCCGGGCATGGGCTTGAATGCATATTTCTCGTACACGGTGGTCAAGGGCATGGGCATGAGCTGGGAAGTGGCGCTGGGCGCCGTCTTCATTTCCGGCTGCCTGTTCATCCTGGTCAGCCTGTTCAAGGTGCGCGAGATGATCATCAACAGCATCCCGCCCGCGCTGCGCACGGCCATCACCGTCGGTATCGGCCTGTTCCTGGCGATTATTTCCCTGAAAAGCGCCGGCGTGGTGGTGTCGAACCCGGCCACCATCATCGCGCTGGGCGACTTGCACCAGGCGGCGCCCATCCTGGCCATCCTCGGCTTCTTCATCATCGTCGCGCTGGACCGCCTGAAAGTGCCGGGCGCCATCCTGATCGGCATCCTCACCATCACCGTTGCCAGCTTCTTCTTTGGCGGCAACCAGTTCAACGGCATCGTTTCGACGCCGCCCGCCATCGAGCCGACCTTGTTCAAGCTCGACATCATGGGCGCGTTGTCGATCGGCATCGTCAACGTGGTGCTGGTATTTTTCCTGGTGGAATTGTTCGATGCGACGGGCACCCTGATGGGCGTGGCCAACCGTGCCGGCTTGTTAAAAGACGGCAAGATGGAACGCATGAACAAGGCCTTGCTGGCCGACAGCACGGCGATCGCGGCAGGCGCCTGCCTGGGGACGTCCAGCACCACGGCCTTCGTGGAAAGCGCTGCCGGCGTGCAAGCGGGCGGCCGCACGGGCTTGACGGCCGTGGCCGTTGCATTGTTGTTCCTGGGCAGCCTGTTCTTCGCCCCGCTGGCGCACACGGTGCCGCCGTATGCGACGGCGCCGGCGCTGCTGTACGTGGCGTGCCTGATGCTGCGCGAACTGACTTTCATCGACTGGGATGACAGCACGGAAAGCATTCCTGCCGCCATCACGGCCTTGATGATGCCATTTACGTATTCCGTGGCCAGCGGCGTCGCCTTCGGCTTCATCACCTATGCGGTATTGAAACTGTTGACGGGCAAGGGCAAGCAAGTGTCCGTGGTGGCTTACATCATCGCCGCCATCTTCCTGTTCAAGTTTATCTACCTGGGCGAATAGCGGGGAGGGCAGGGCCGGAGCCGCTCGTCCGGTACTGCTATCGAAAAAGCGGCAATCGCAAAAAGGCCGCCCGTGCATCCGCAGGGGCGGCCTTTTTTGATGACGGGGCCTACATCAGCAGCGCGGCCACCAGGTCTTTCCTGTCGTCGCTGGCGCTGCCGTCGAAGCGCAAGGCCGCTTCCACGTGCGACAGGTGCTCGACCATCAGGCGCGCCGCCAGGTCCGCGTCGCCGTTGCGCGCCGCCTCGAGAAAGCGGCCGTGTTCGTCGTACGAGCAGGCGGCGGCGTGGCCGGACTGGTACAGCATGGTGATGAGCGAGCTGCGGCCCACCAGTTCGCGCACGATGTCGCGCAGGACGGCGTTGCCGGCGATATCGGCCAGCAAGACGTGGAAGTCGCCCAGCAGCTGCGAACGCAGCGGCGTCGCTTGCGCCAGCGCCAGGCGTTCCGCCTTCAGGTGGCGCTCCAGCATCCGGTAGTCGGCAGGCTTGGCCCGCGCGACGAATTCGCGCGCCAGGGCCGCTTCGATGACGCGCCGCGCGGCAAAGATGTCGCGCGCCTCCGCCTCGGTCGGCTGGCTGACGAAGGCGCCCTTGTCGGGCACCATGCGGATCAATTTATCTTTTGAAAGAATGAGCAGGGCGGCGCGGATCTTGGTGCGGCTGACGCCATACAGCCGGCACAGCGCCTCTTCGCGCAGCCGGGTGCCGGGCGGCAATTGGCGCGCCACGATGGCGGCCGCCATATGCTCTGCAATTTCCGCCGAGCTGTCGCCGCTGCCGGGTTTGTCCACCAGGGTTGCGCTTGATTCTGTCATGTCGGGTGAGAGCAGTAAGCCAGGGGCAAGGTGAGCTTGCAAGCGCATGTCCGCGCGGCGGCGTGGTTGACGCCCCGTTGCCGGCATGCCGTTGTGCGCCTTCCATATCGGCAAGGCCTGGCTATTCTACTATCTTGCGTGGCACCGCGCAGACGGGCGCAGCCATCCGGCGAGGCTGGCTCGCCGGTAGCCTGTTTTGCTGCTCATGCAGCAACCATGTCGTAACGACTGGACATGGGAAATTTTGACGTATATAATTCGGCCTCCTTTCCCTGATAGCTCAGTTGGTAGAGCGACGGACTGTTAATCCGCAGGTCCCTGGTTCGAGTCCAGGTCGGGGAGCCAGAACAAGCAGCAGCAAAGGGCCACGTGGCAACACGTGGCCCTTTTGTCATGCGCGCACGGTTTCCGTTCACGCTGTCCATGCCGTGTTAGCGGCGTGCGCGACGCCGGCCCGCTGCTGGCAGGGGGCGCGCAGTGTTTCCCGGATCAGGGATCGACAAACACGTCGAAACGCACCTTGAGCGGGCTGCCCCACGAGATTTCCACCCAGGCCCGGAAGCCGCCGTTGTATGGCGCAATGTTGTACACGGCCATGCGGGCGGCGCCAATGAAACGGTCCTGGGCAGTGGCGCCGTATTCGCTGATGTTGAGGAAGACGCGCGAATTGGCTTTCACGTTGGCATTGGCAAAGTTGACCGAAGGATGCACGCCGTTGGCCGTCCACGTGTAGTAGGTGGTGAAGGCGGCGGGGCTCAGGTTCAAGTCCTGCGCGGCCGCGCCTTTGGCGCTTTGGCCTTCCTGTTCCATCGGCAGCTCGGTTTCTTCCAGTGCCAGGTTGCTGCCGGTGCGATGTTCTACTTTCATTTCCATGATGTACTCCTGATCGATAGTTTGGACGCCGCGCCTGTCGTCGTGCGGCAAGACGCCCTATCTGTTGCCGTGACGGCCAGTGTCACGTCCTGGCTGATAAGGTAGCCGCCTGCTCCATGCTGTGGGAGTAAGCTATTCTAGGCAAACGCGCGGGCAAAAAGGGGGCGGCGCCACCGGAAAAACGGCGCTCGCTTGTGCTGGCGCAAACACCTTGCAGGCAGGCGTCAAGATCTTTTCCCGTAGGCTATTTTTACGGGGCGCCACGCATGTCGCGCAGGACAATGGCACAATAGGCCCAGCCGACCTGCCGATGCGGAAACCGTTGCGAGCCTAGCCCATGCCGATACTGAACCTGAGTGCCGAAACCGATATCTATTACGAATTGATCGAAGGCGACCCCGCCAAGCCCTGCCTGGTATTCCTGCACGAGGGACTCGGTTGCTGTGCGATGTGGAAAGATTTCCCCGCGCAGCTATGCCAGGCGACGGGGTGCCGCGGCTTGCTGTACGACCGCCACGGCTATGGCCAGTCGTCGCCGCTGGCGGCGCGCCGGCAGCTCCATTATTTGCACGATTACGCGCTGTGCGAGCTGCCGCAAGTGCTGGCGGCACTGCTGCCGGGACAGGATCATTTTCTCGTCGGCCACTCCGATGGCGGCAGCATCGCCCTGATCTATGCGGCGCAGCAGCCGCCCCGCTTGCGCGGCATCATCACCGAAGCGGCGCACGTGTTTGTCGAGGGCATCACGCTCGAGGGCATCCGCGTGGCGGACGCGGCGTTTGGCGCGGGCAAGCTGCGCGCGCTGGCGAAATACCATGGCGACAAGACGGAGACCATCTTCAAGGCCTGGTCGGATACTTGGCTCAGCTATGGTTTCCAGTTCTGGAACATCGAGTACCTGCTGCCTTCCGTCGAATGCCCGGCGCTGGTGGTGCAGGGCAGCGAGGACCAGTACGGCAGCGCGGCCCAGGTCGACACGATCGTGGCGCAGGCGCTCAACGCCGTGCCCGCCATGGTCGAGCAGTGCGGCCATACGCCGCACCAGGAGCAGCCGCAGGCATTGCTGGCGCTGATGGAAGGCTTTTTGCAAGGCCGCATGGACGCGGCCACGCATCCGAGACACACATGAGTTCCTCAATGGCAGGCGGGATCGCTGTCCCAGCGGCCCGAGCAGATGCGCGAGCGGCACAGCATGCCTTCGATCAAGCCCAGCTGCTTGCAGCGCCGTAACAGTTCCGCCGTTTCCTGTTCCTGCTCCTGCTCCTGCTCCTGTTCCTGTTTCTGCCGGCGCAGCACCACGTCGCGCACGGGTGCCGCCGTGGCTTCTTGCCGGTGCGCGTGGGCCACCATCGCCGTCAGCAAGGCGACGTCGCTGTCGCCGGGCGCGGCAGCCGGCCTCGCTCCTTGTGGCCGCGCGGTCGCCTGGCGCACGGGCGGCGGCTTCTTGCGCGGCGCGTTCGCGGCCGCCGCCTCGGGCAAGGGCGGTGCCGCCGTATTGACGATGGTGGCCGCCTGCGCCGCCTGTGGCAGCACCGTTGGCGCCGGCATTGCGGGCGGCGCCATGGCGGTGGCGGGCGCCGCCGGCCGGGGCCGCGGCAAGACCTCCGTGTCGTAGGCGAACACGGCCGTGATCAGCACCGCCAGGCACAGCGCGCCAACGGCCCCGTGCCGCCAGCCGGGACGCCAGCGCAGGGCCGGCATGGCAGCGGGCGCGGCGACGCCGTGTTCGAGCTGCGACAGGATGCCCTTGCCTTCGATATGCGCGCCAGCCGCGCCGGCCTTGCCCAGCAGGTCGGGACCGCGCGCCTGGCCATCCCCGGTTTTCAGTAAAGACAAAATATCACCTCCGCAGTGGATCAAATTCGACTGACCTTGATGTAAACCGCGCTCATGCGGGCCGCGGACGCCTACGATCTAGCGATACCGCCGGGAAATTGCTGTCCGGCCCAGACTACCCCTGTCACGGAGCGCCCCATGTTCGTCGCCCTGGTCCTGATGTATTTCTTGCTCGCCTGTTTTGCCTGCTGGCTGCTGCTGTTTCCCGGCGGCCGTGCCATCGTGCTGCACACGCTCGTCAACCTGGGCTGGCGCATGCAGCGGCGCGCGCAGCACTTGAAGGGCGGCAGCGGCGCGCAGTGGCAGCGCGTGCAACGCTACACGGGCTCGGGCATGGTGCGCGCCTGGCAACTGCTGTGGCGGCACCGCTGGCTGAGCCTGGCGGGCAGCGTGCTGGTCATCGTGCCGCCGCTACTGGCCTGGCTGTCCAGCGACCGCATCACCCTGCGCGGCTATGCCGACCAACAACACGTCATCAATGACCAGGTCAGCGACTTGCTGAAAGGCGAGCAGCTGGTGCCGCCGCCGGCCTTGCCGCCGCTGCTGTTTTCCACGGCGGAAGTGACGCAGCTGCGCCCGCTGCTGGGCGGCGCCAGCCGCAACTGGCAATTGCTCGACCACGATTACGCGCAGCGCCTGCTGCTGGTCTTCAAGATCATGAAGGACGTGCATGGTTACGACATGGTCTTGCTGGAAGGCTATCGCAGTCCCGCGCGCCAGGACCAACTGGCGGCGGCCGGCCCGAACGTGACGAACGCGAGGGCGTTTCAAAGCTATCACCAGTATGGCCTGGCGGCCGATTGCGCATTCATGCATGAAGGAAAGCTCATCATTTCTGAAAAAAATGCCTGGGCCATGCGCGGCTACCGTCTATATGGCGTGACGGCCGAATCGGTGGGCCTGCGCTGGGGCGGGCGCTGGACCATGATGGACTTCGGCCACACGGAATTGCCGCAACCGCGCGCGCTGGGCAAGTAAGCCGCGCCAGCCATTCTAGCGCCGGGAGGCTGCCGGATTTTCACAGCTGCAAGCTTGCTTGCGCAGCGTCAAGGACACAGCGGCGCCTGCCGCGCGCTGGCGCCTGGTACTTGTCATATGTCAACAAAGGCGCGCCGCATTGCTGTCAGCATGGGCCGACTCCGCCTCGCTGCGCGGCGGCGTTCCTCCTGCTTTGCGACCTCACCCTGGGCTCATCATGCTGCGACGAATCTGGCATTTCCTCACCGACAGCCGCAATCTGACCATCCTTGGCTTCGTGGCGCTGGCCGTGTTCCTGTACCTGGGCGCCGAAGTGCTGGAAGTGGCGCTGATCTGGGCGCTGGCCTTGCTGTTGCTGGCCTTTGTCACCTGGCTGGGCCTGTGGCTGTGGCGCCGGCGCCGCGCGCGGCGCGATGCGCAGGCGCTGGGCCAGGCCATCCTCAACGAGGCCGAGATCGCCGCCGCGCAAGCGGCCTCGGCGTCGACAGCCAGCAGCACGCAGCAGGGCGAACTGGGCGCCGTGCGCACGGGCATGCTGGCCGCCATCGAAACCATCAAGACGTCCAAGCTGGGCATTAAATCGGGCGCCGCCGCTCTGTATGAATTGCCGTGGTACATGATTATCGGCAATCCGGCCGCCGGCAAGAGCAGCGCCATCCTGCATTCGGGACTGCAATTTCCCTTCGCCGACGGCAAGGTCGTGCAAGGCGTGGGCGGCACGCGCAACTGCGACTGGTTTTTCACCACGGACGGCATCGTGCTCGACACGGCGGGACGCTACTCCGTTGTCGACGAGCACCGCGGCGAGTGGTTCGGCTTTCTCGACTTGCTGAAAAAATACCGGCGCAAGGCGCCCATCAACGGCATCCTCATCGCCGTCAGCATCGCCGAACTGCGCGGCGACCCCGATGTCGGCATGCAACTGGCGCGCAGCCTGCGCAAGCGCGTGCAGGATGTCATCGAACGCCTGGAAGTGTTCGCGCCCCTGTACATCGTGTTTACCAAGGCGGACTTGATCGCCGGCTTCACGGAGTTTTTCGCGGATGCCGAACGCAGCGAGCGCGAACGCGTCTGGGGCGCCACCATGCCCTACCAGCGCAAGTTGCCGACGGCCGACCTGCTGGCGTTTTTCGACCAGGGTTTCGATGAATTGCACGACGGCTTGACGGAGCTGAGCCTGGCCAACATGGCGCACCGGCAACGCAAGACGATGGCGCCCGGCGTCTTTACCTTTCCGCTGGAGTTTGCCGCCATTAAGCCTGCCTTGCGCGCCTTCATCGCCACCCTGTTCGAGGAAAACCCGTTCCAGTTCCAGCCCGTGTTCCGCGGCTTTTACTTTACCAGCGCGCTGCAGGAAGGCGAGCCCGTCAGTGCCTCCTCGCAGCAGGTGGCGCGCCGCTTCGACCTGGCTTTCGCGCCAGCCCCGGCCACGGTACCGTCCGGCGCGCGCCAGCATGGCTATTTCCTGCTGGAGCTGTTCCGCAAGGTCATTTTTGCCGACAAGCACCTGGTGGCCAACTATGCCAACCGCGCCAGGCTGCGCTTCAAATATGCCGTGTTCTTTGCCGCCACCGTGTCGCTGGGCGCCTGCCTGGGCGGCTGGAGCTGGTCCTACCTGGGCAACCGGCAACTGGTGGCCAACGTCGAGGCCGATCTGAACAAAGTGGTGAAGCTGCAGGAGCGGCGCCTGGACTTGCAGTCGCGCCTGGAAGCGCTGGAGATCTTGCAGGACCGCATCGAGCAGCTGGAAGCGTACCGCACGCAACGGCCCTGGTCCTTGCGCCTGGGCCTGTACCAGGGAGATTTGCTCGAACGCAAGCTGCGCGAAGAGTACTTTTCCGGCGCGCGCCAGGTCATGCTCACCCCCGTGGCGGGCGCGCTGGAAGCGCTGCTGTTTGAAATGAACGCCAGCGCGGACCAGTTGCAGCCCACGGCGCGCACGCCGCAAACGCCGGCCGCCGCTTCCGTCACGCCTTCCGCCGCGCCGCGCAGCGTGCAGTACCAGGCGGCCAGCGCGACAAACGTGGAAGATGCCTACAATGCGCTGAAAACCTATCTGATGCTGGCCGATAAGTCGCATGCGGAAAGCAGCCACCTGAACGACCAGCTGACGCGCTTCTGGCGCGGCTGGCTGGAGGGCAACCGGGGCGCCATGCCGCGCGAACAGATGATACGCAGCGCCGAGCGGCTGCTGACGTTTTACCTGGCGCAGATCGGCGACCCGTCCTGGCCGCGCATCGAGCAAAAGCTGGCGCTGGTCGACCAGGCGCGCGAAAACCTGCGCCGCGTGGTGCGCGGCATGCCGGCCCGCGAGCGCGTGTATGCGGACGTGAAGGCGCGCGCCTCGACGCGCTTTCCCGGCATGACGGTGGCGCGCATCGTCGGCGAACAGGATCAGTCGCTGCTGGCGGGCAGTTACGCCGTCTCCGGCACCTTTACGCGCCAGGCGTGGGAAAAGTTCGTCGAAGGCGCGTTTCGCGACGCCGCCAACCGCGAGCTGCAAAGCGCCGACTGGGTGCTGAAAAGCGCCTCCACCGACGACCTGACCCTGGAAGGCAGTCCGGAACAGATCGAGAAAAACTTGGTGGCCATGTACAAGGCGGACTACGCGCGCGAGTGGCAAAAATTCGTGCAGGGCGTCGCCGTCGCCGACCTGAAAGGCTTTGACGGCGCCGTGCAGGCGATGAACCGCCTGGGCGACCCGCAGTCGTCGCCGGTCGCCAGGCTGCTGACGACCATTTACGAGGAAACCTCGTGGGACAACCCGGCGCTGCAGAATGCCCAGTTGCGCAAGGCCGAACGGGGCATCATCGCCTGGTTCAAGGAAACCGTGCTGCGCCGCGCGCCGTCGCCGCTGACGGCCAGTCCCGGCATGCATGCGCAGCTCGACCCGGCCCGCCTGGACAAGCCCATGGGACCCGTGGGGCGCGAATTTGCCGGCGTGGGCAAGCTGGTGGCGGCCAGGGACAACAATGCGTCCCTGATGCGCGCCTACCTGGAAGCGCTGTCGAAACTGCGCAGCCGCTTGAACCAGTTGAAGAACCAGGGCGATCCGGGACCGGGCGCGCGCCAGTTCATGCAGCAGACCCTGGAAGGCAGCGGTTCCGAACTGGCCGACGCGCTGAAACTGGTCGACGAGCAGCTGCTCACGGGGATGAGCGACGCGCAAAAGCAGGCGATCCGTCCCATCCTCGTGCGCCCGCTGATGCAGACCTTTGCCGTCATCGTCGCGCCGGCCGAACTCGATATCAACAAGACCTGGGCGGCGCAAGTGTATGAACCGTTCCAGAAATCGCTGGCGAACAAATATCCGTTTGCGCCCACGGCGCGCATCGAGGCGAGCAACCTGGAGATCGGCCAGTTCTTCGGCCCGGAAGGCCTGGTGGCGAAATTCGTCACGACGTCCATGGGACCGCTGGTGGTGCGGCGCGGCGACGTGCTGGCGCCGCGCACCTGGGCCGACATGGGCATCAGCCTGTCGCCGCAGGTGGTGGCGCGTTTTCCCGGCTGGATCGCGCCGCTGGGCGCGGGCGGTATGGCGGCCACGTCGACGGCGGCGCAAACCGTCTTCCAGATCCAGCCGTCGCCCGCGCCGGGCACGCTGGAATACACGGTGGAGATCGACGGTCAGCAGCTACGCTACCGCAACACCCCGGCGCAGTGGACGAACATGGTGCATCCGGGCCCGCAGGGCGCGGCGGGAGGGCAGGGGGCGCGCATCACGGCCGTCACCTTCGACGGGCGCACGGTGGAACTGTTCAACGAGCCGGGCCAGTTCGGCTTGAAGCGCATGATCGATGCGGCGGCCAAGAAGCGCAAGGATGGCGGCGTGTTCGAACTGCGCTGGGCGCGCGGCGAGGTGGCCGTGGCGGTCGACCTGAAAATCACCAGCAGCGCCGAGACGGCGGGCGCCGGCGCGGGCGGGGCTGCGGCGGTGCAGGAGCAGGGTTTTCGCGGCATGCAGCTGCCCGAGACCGTCGTCGGCACGCCCGGCGCTTCCGCCGCGCCCGCGCCCGCGATGGCCGCCGTTGCCGCGGTTGCCGTTGCTGCAGTGGCAGCGGGAGTGGCGCCATGATGCGCGGGCAACAGCAGGTGCGTCTCGGCTACTTTGGCAAGATCCCCGCGCGCGGCGATTTCATCAAGGCTTGCGACAATCACGCGCTGGTGCAGCTGCTCGACGACTGGCTGGCGCAGGTGATGACTGCACTGACGGTGGAGCCGCGCTGGAAGCTCAATTACGACGCCTTGCCGCCGCTGCGCTTTGCCTTCGTCGGCACGCGCAGCCGGCGCGCCATCGCCGGGCGCCTGGAAGCGAGCAGCGACCAGTCGCTGCGACGCTTTCCCTTCATGGCCATGGGCGCGCTGGAAGTCGATGACGCCGAAGCCTTTGTCGCCTGCAGCCCGCTGGTGCTGGCGCCCCTGTGGCAGCGCGTGGAGCAGCTGTCGCAAGGCATCGTGGCCAGCGCCGAACCGTTGCCGGCCCTGCTGGCGCTGGCCGGCAACGTGGTCGACATCGAACCGGCCGCGCCGCGCCACGCGGCGCGCCTGGCCGCTTTTTTGCAGGCGCAGACGCTGCATGGCCTGCAAGCGATGCTGGCTTCGCCCGCGTTTCCCGTGACGGTGCGCGAATTGCTGCTGGGCCTGGGCCTGCTGCTGCGGCCCGTGCGCCAGAGCGGCTTGCCGCGCCTGGAGAAAAGCCTGGTGCTGCCGTTGCCGCAGGACGCGCAGTTGCGCGAACTGGTGGCCAGCTTCTGGCTGCACCTGATCGCGCCCTTCCTGCGCCAGGCCGATTTCGAACTGGCGCTGTTCTTTTCCCACCTCGACGAGGCGCCCGTGCTGGTGATCGGCTTTTGCGGCGCCGACCCGCACGGCTTGCGCGCGCTGATCGATCCGCAGGCCGGCAGCGAACGGCTGATCGTCTTCGACCAGCTCGACTGGGTCGAGGAGCAGCTGGGACACGATGCGGCGCTGCGCCGGTTTTCCGCCTGCCTGCAGCAGGAACAGCTGTCGCTGCGCTCGGCCTGCGCCATGTTTGCCGATACCTTTGCCTGAAGGATTGCGATGAAATCTCCCGTCATTCTCCTGCTGCCGCTGCCGCTGCTGCTTGCCGCCGCCTCTTGCCACGCCCAGGCGCAGGCGCCCCAGACGCCGATGCCGGGGCAGATCCTCGTCACGGGCACCCTGGCCGACGAGGCGGGCAAGGCGGCCGTGCTGGCCCGCCTGCGCGAACTGTATGGCGCCGAGCGCGTGGTCGACCAGATCGCCATCGGCAACGTGGCCGTGCCGGCCAACTGGAACGGCTATGTGCAAAAGCTGATCGCGCCTAACCTGAAGCTCATTTCACGGGGGCAGATCAGCATCGACGGCAACAACGTCAGCGTGCGCGGCGAAGTGGCGAACGAGGCGCAGCGCCAGCAGATCGCCAGCGACATCGCCACCAGCCTCAATCCCACCTACATCGTCAACAATGGCTTGCGGGTCAAGGCGGCCGAGGCCGAGCAAGGCTTGCTCGATGCGGCACTGGACAAGCGCATCATCGAATTCGACAGCGGCAAGGCCTCCATCACGCCGGCCGGCCTGGCCATCCTCGACGAGATGGCGGCCGCCATGCTCAGGCTGCGGGGCCGCAAGGTGGAGGTGATAGGCCACACGGACGACACGGGCCTGCGCGCCAGCAATGTGGCCCTGAGCCAGGCGCGCGCCGAAGCCGTGCGCGCCTACCTGGCCAGCAAGGGCGTCGTGGCCGATACGGTGTTGGTGTCGGGCCAGGGTCCGGACCGTCCCGTGGCCAGCAACGCCACGGCCGATGGCCGGGCGAGAAACCGGCGCATCGAGTTCCGTATTGCGCAATGATCGGCGCGCAAAGATCAGGGTAAGGTGATGGTCAGGTGCGCTGGCCGCGGCGCCAGCTTGACCAGGTCCGCATACGCGGCCAGGGTCGTTTGCGTGCCGCGCGTCAGATGTGTTTTCAGGCCCAGGTAGGCGCAGATGGCCAGCAGGGCGAAAAAGCTCGACAGCGCCCACAGCGGCACGTCGCTGCCGCGTTTGTTGACCACCTGGTCGGGGCGTTCCGCGCGCGGCGCGAAGCCGCGGCTCTTGCCCTTGATGTGGGCGATCTCGTCGCCCAGGCGCGCCGTCAGGTAGCTGAGTTTTTCGCCGCCGTCGATCGCATACTTGCCCTGGAATCCCAGCAACAGGCACATATGGAAGACCTGCAGCGCCTGCACGCGCATGGCGCCCTTGCCGCGCAGGGCGTCGAGGCGGTCGAAAAAATGTTCGCCGGCCAGCTGGTCGCCGAAGATCAGCAGCTGCAGCGGGCGCCGCTCCCACTGCTTGCGCAGCGTGAAGGGTGACGCCAGGATGATTTCATCGACTGCCGCGCAGAACGCATATTTGGCCGCCTCGATGTCGTCGCCGTCGGCGCGGATCTTTTTCGCCTCGCGTTCGAAGTCGTCGAGGAAGGCCGTGATGCGGTCCATGAAGCCTTGCTCGTCGCCGGGCGCCGAACCGTGCTTCAGCATGAACAGCATGTAAAAGCCTTCATGCATCAGGTCCAGCAGGGCGCTGCCGGCATGGCGGGCGCCGGCAGGGGCGGGGCCGCGTGGTCCCAGCAGGGAAGGCGCCGCGCGCCGTTCGATGAGCTGGCTCATGCCGTCACCGCGATCAGTTCCAGCTGCAGGTCGCGTATGCCGGCCGGCACGTACACGGAAATCGATTGCGCCTTGAGCATCTGCTCGTACAGCGCGCCGCGGTTTTCAATCGCAAAATAATAGGTGTCGGGCCGCACGGGGATGGCGGCCGGCACTTGCGGCGCATGCGACAGTTTCAGGCCGGGCATGGCCGTGAGCACGCATTTTTCCACGTCGTCGGGCGCGCCCACCTTCACGCGCAGCGGCACCACGTCGACCAGTTCGATGGCCGGCATGGCGGCGCGGATCGCCAGGTACAAGGTGGTGTGCTGGTCGATCTTGCCCGAATCGAGCTTGCCCAGGTAGTACGACGGCTGTTCTTCCAGCAGGGCGATGGAAAAATACTTCGACGAGATGACGGTGTCGAGCAGTTCGCGGATGATGCCGTCGATGGCGTCGAAGCAGGCGCCCGGCTGCGCGTGGTCGTAGGCGGGCAGGCTGGCCAGCGTGTAATGCTTGGAGTAGCTGAGCAGGCCGCCCGCCAGGCCCAGCAGCGCCTCGTACAGGCGCTCCGGATGCAGGGCCGGATGGCGCACGTAATGCATCAGCGCGGCGGCGGCCGTGCTGACCGTGTGCAGCAGCCAAAACGAGGACACGTCGCCGGAGCGGAACTCGATCACGTTGCGGCTCGGTTCCCGGTGGTGGCCGTGCAGCGCGCTCACCTTCGCCTGCAAGGCGTCGAGCAGGTGTTCCAGCACGCCCCGCAGGCGCGGCGCGCCGGCGATCGCCAGGCTGGGCGCCATGAACGAGGGCACGGGCTCGAAGCCGCCCGACACCGTGCGCCGCAGGGCGATCAGCGGCAGGCAGTCGTAGGAGCCGCGCGCCTCGCTGTCGGGAATCAGGCGCACGCTCTTCTTCAGGTAAGCCACGTCGGCCACGGCGGACTCCGTGAACAGGTCGGGCGTGGCGCGCAGCGCGTGCGCAAAGCGCGTGGCCGCCGGCGTACCCGCCGTTGACGCCTGCGCCGTGTAATTCATGCCTTCGCCGTTGAGGATGGGCAGCGCCGCGTAATACGTCACTTCCTGCACCGCCGGCGGCAGCGCTTCCAGGTCCACGGGCGGGGGCAGGGTATCGCTGCCCGTTGCGCCGTCGCCCAGCGCCTCGAACACTTCGCCGTCGCGGAAGATCGCCGACAGGGCTTGCAGGCGCAAGGTGCCCGTCTTCAGCGCCGCTAGGTCCCACTCCATGTGCGCCACGCCCCACAGGTAGGGATGCAGCGCGCTGGCCGTGTGATGCAGGCGTGCTTCGTGATATTGATCCTGGCGCTGGAAATGCTGCGGCCGCAGGAACAGGCCCTCTCCCCACAAGATTTTCGCTGCCATGCCCATTGCGTTTCTCCTTGAATGTGTGGCGTGCCGCTGCCGCCGCTGCTGCGTTAGCGGCAGCGCAGGGTGGACAGCGGCGCCATGCCGCCGTCCATGCCGGCCACGCTGAGCGCGCAGGCGTGCAGGCCGACGGTGATGCCGCCGCGTTCCGCATCGGCGGCGGCAAAGGTGGCGCGCCAGCGCTGTGCCGCAGGCGCGCGGAACAGGGCCACGACGCCGATGAAATACGCTTCCATGCTGACTTTCTCTTGCATCTCGTAGCGCTGGCCCGGCACCAGCAGCACTTCCTTCACTTCCATCAGGTCGGCGCCCAGCGCCGTCTTTTCGCGCTGCGTGTCGAGGAAGCTGTCGTACGGCGCCTGCTCGAAGGCGGCGCTCTGGCGCAGCTTGTAGATGCGCGCCACCAGCGCCAGCGGCCGGCCGTCGGCATCCGTGTTGAGGCGCTGCGCCGCATGCAGGCGGATGCTGACGTTGCGCGGCGGCTTTTGCGCGTCGGGCAGTTCGGGCGGCGGCTTGGCCGCGCCGGCCATCTGCAGCGCCGCGTTGGCCAGGGTGCCGATGGCGCCGCCCGCGCAGCCGGCCAGCGGCAGCGTCTGCAGCAACAGCAGCAGTAGCGCGGCGGAGCGGGCCAGGCGGCGGAGCGGGGCGTCAAATGGCATGGCTGCTCTTTGCAAAGTGAAGAATGGAAATAAATGTGCTGCAGTCATTTAAACGCATGCAGGGGCGACCTGCTTGCGCTGGCGCAAAATCGGTCAGCGATCAAGACAATTACTGCGCCAGATCAGGTTTCATGTCGCTGTACGCGGCTGTGATGTGGAACTTCTTCTTTGCTGATTAATCTCAATCTGGCAAAAAAATTGGCGATCAATAATGGCCTCCACCAAGGCGCCGCCCATCTTTCCCAGCGGTAGCGTCCTCCACGTGAAGGAATGCCCCGATGAAGCCAGCCACCGTGTTGCCCCGTATTGCCTGCCTCGCCAGCGCCTTGCTGCTGGCCGCCTGCGCCTCGCCGGACCAGCCGGCGCCCAAGAAACCTGCCGCGCCGACCCTGGCGCAAGTGATGGGCGACGCCGATGCGGCGGCGCGCGCCGGCCAGTACGAACGGGCCATGACCCTGCTCAAGGGCGGCGGCAGCAGCTACCCCGCCGACAAGGCGCCGTGGCTGCAAATGGCGCAGATGAAGTTCGACCGCGGCCAGTACGGCGACGCCATCGGCCACGCGCTCGAAGCGCTGGAGCGCGACCCGGACGACAAGGTCGCCAACAGCATCGTCGCCGTCAGCGGCTTGCGCCTGTCCGGCAAGGCGCTGGCCGACCTGTCGCGGCAAAACAATCTGAACGGCTCGCTGCGCTCGGAAGCGCAGGACCTGGCCAAGCTGCTGCGCGCGAGCATCGGCGAAGACGTGCTGGTGCCGCCGGCCAAGCGTCCGCCGGCGGCCGGCAAGCGCGCCGCCGGTTCCGGCACGCCGGCGGCGAAGGGCGCGGCGCAAGGCAGTGCGGCCGACCCGTTCAGCGGCCTGAAATAAGCCGGCATCCCCACCATCCCCTGAGTAAAGGAAGCGACATGCCCAAGTCCGACAGCGTGCAAAAACGCCTGAAGCAGATACGCGCGCCGCGCGTGCAAATGACCTACGACGTCGAAATCGGCGACGCGATTGAAAACAAGGAGCTGCCCTTCGTGGTCGGCGTGCTGGGCGACTTTGGCGGCAATCCGGACAGCGAAAAAAAACGCCTGAAGGACCGCAAGTTCGTCGCCCTCGACCGCGACAACTTCGACGAAGTGCTGGCCGGCGTGGAACCGGTGGCCCGTTTCGCCGTGCCGAACCGCCTCGGCGAGGCGGGCGGCACGTTTGCCGTCGACCTGCACTTCCGCTCGATGGACGACTTCCGCCCGGAATCGGTGGTGCGCCAGGTCGACCCCTTGCGCAAGCTGCTCGAGGCGCGCACCAAGCTGGCCGACTTGCGCAACAAGCTGGCCGGCAACGACAAGCTGGAAGACTTGCTGACGGAAGTGCTGAACAACACGGACAGCCTGGCCACCCTGAAACCGCAGTTCCCAGCGCAGGAGGATTGAGATGAGCGCCCAGGCAGAAGCCCCAGAATCCCTCGCTGTATCCGCACCCGATGCGCCGGCCGCCACCGACTTGCTGGACCAGATCGTCGAGCAAAGCCGCGTCGCCAAGTCCGGCGCCGAACATGCGCGCGCGCGCGACCTGATCTCGGAACTGGTGGCGCAGGTGCTCGACGGCACGGTGCTGATGTCCAGCAGCCTGTCGGCCACGCTGGATGCGCGCGTGGCGGAAATCGACCGCCTGATCTCCGCCCAGCTCAGCGAAATCATGCACGCGGCGCCGTTCCAGCAGCTCGAACAAAGCTGGACGGGGCTGCGCTACCTGGTCGGCAATTCCGATACGGGAACGCGCCTGCAGATCCGCATGTTCAACGCCACCAAGCGCGAACTGGTGAAGGATTTCCAGGCCGCGCTGGAGTTCGACCAGAGCAGCATGTTCAAGAAGGTGTATGAAGAGGAATTCGGCACCTTCGGCGGCGCGCCGTTCGCCGCGCTGCTGGGCGACTTCGCCATCTCGCGCCAGCCGGAAGACATGTATTTCGTCGAACAGATGTCGCACATCGCCGCCGCCGCGCATGCACCGTTCATCGCTTCGGCCGCGCCGGAACTGTTTGGCCTGGAAAGCTACGGCGACCTGGGCAAGCCGCGCGACCTGGCCAAGGTGTTCGACACCATCGAGTACGCGAAATGGAAAGCCTTCCGCGAATCCGAGGATGCGCGCTATGTCGGCCTGACCTTGCCCCGCTTCCTGGGCCGGTTGCCGTTCAATCCCGTCGACGGCACCACGGTGGAAGGTTTCAATTTTGTCGAGGAAGTCGACGGCAGCGACCACCACAAATACCTGTGGTGTAACGCCGCGTATGCGTTCGGCTGCAAGCTGACGCGCGCCTTTGCCGACTACGGCTGGTGCGCCGCCATCCGCGGCGTGGAGGGCGGCGGCCTGGTGGACGACCTGCCGACCCACACCTTCAAGACGGACGAGGGCGACGTGGCCCTGAAATGCCCGGCCGAAGTGGCGATCACCGACCGCCGCGAAAAGGAATTGAGCGACCTGGGTTTCATCTCGCTGGTGCACTGCAAGAACACGGCGTACGCGGCGTTCTTCGGCGCGCAGTCGGCGCAGAAAAGCCGCAAGTACAACAGCGACGCGGCCAATGCGAACGCGGTGCTGTCGTCGCAGCTGCAGTACATCTTTGCCGTCTCGCGCATCGCCCATTACATGAAGGCCATGATGCGCGACAAGATCGGCAGCTTTGCCGCCGCCTCCAACGTGGAGGATTTTTTGAACCGCTGGCTGATGCAGTACGTGCTGCTCGACGATAACGCCAGCCAGGAACAGAAGGCGCAGTTCCCCCTGCGCGAAGCGTCCGTGCAGGTGCATGAAGTGCCGGGCCGGCCCGGCGTGTACCGCGCCGTGTCGTTCCTGCGGCCGCACTTCCAGCTTGATGAATTATCCGTTTCGCTCCGACTGGTCGCGGAGTTGCCGAAGTCGACCAATTCCTGATCCACCCTCTTTCAACCACAGGAGCACACCATGGCAATCGATGTATATCTGCAGATAGACGGCATCAAGGGCGAGTCGACCGATGACAAGCACAAGGACTGGATCGAGTGCAAATCGGTCAGCTGGAGCGTCGAGCAGCCGAAGTCCGCCACCGCGTCGACGGGCGGCGGCCACACGGCCGAACGCTGCGAGCACAAGGACATCGTCATCTCCAAGCTGGCCGACCTGGCCTCGCCGGTGCTGCTGCAGACCTGCTCGGCCGGCAAGACCATCCCCAAGGCGCGCTTCGAATTCATGCGCGCCGACGGCCAGGGCGAGCGCGTCAAGTACTTTGAAATCGAAATCGAGAATGTGCTGATCGGCGCCGTCACGCCGAACGTGGAAGAGGGCGACATCCTCGGTGAACACGTCGGCTTCAAGTTCTCGAAAGTGAAGTGGAAATACACGCAGCAAAAAGTGACGGGTGGCGCCGGCGGCAATACCTCGGGCGGCTGGGACCTGGCCGCGAACCGCGTGGCCTGATCCATCCTCGCGCGGCGCGCGGCGGCCACCTGCGCCCGCGCCGCGCCGACTTTTCAGGAGAGCGCATGGACAGTTATGTACCTGGCCTGTTCGACCGCCTGATGGGCGACGGCGGCGCGGCGGCGGGCGGCGTGGCGCCGCGCCTGTCGCTGGAACAATTGAAGGATGCGGTGGCGCGCGACCTGGAAGAGCTGCTCAATACGCGCGTGGCCCTGCCGCCCGGCGCGCTCGACGCCTATCCGGAATGCGCGGCCTCCATCGTCAACTATGGCCTGATCGATTTCGCCGGCATGTGTTTGTCCAGCAGCGACGACCGCGCCCGCATCTGCGCCGCGCTGAAGGCCGCCATCGAACGCCACGAGCCGCGCCTGCGCAATGTGCGCGCCCGCCTGGAACGGGAAGCGGGCGCCATCAACCGGGTCGGCTTCGTCATCAGCGGCACCCTGGCCGTGAGGTCCGGTGGCGAGACGGTCAATTTCGACGCCGTGCTGCAGCCGTCGTCGCTGCGCTATTCGATCAACCGCAAGGGAGCCGCCGCATGAGCAATAACTTGAAAACCCTGATCGCCAAGCTGAATGACACGGCGCGCACGGCCGCCACCCGCGCCGCCGCCATCTGCGTGGGACTGGGCCAGTATGAAGTCGATATCGAACACCTCTTCCTGGCGCTGCTGGAGCAGGAGCGCAGCGATTTCGTCACCATCGCGCGGCGCAGCGAAATCAGCCTGACGGCGCTGGAAGCGGACCTGCGCCGCGAGATCGGCGGCTTCCGCACGGGCAGCGCACGCACGCCCGTGTTTTCGCCCCACTTGCCGCTGCTGTTCGAACACGCCTGGCTGATCGCCTCGCTGGACACGGCGCAGCCGGGTCCCATCCGCAGCCGCCATCTGCTGTTGGCGCTGCTGACGGAGCCGGAACTGTCTCAGCTCGCCTACCGCGGCTCGAAGCTGTTCGCCCGCTTCAGCGTGGAGCAATTGAAGCACCATCCGGACAAGCTGACGGCCGGCTCAGGCGAGGAGGAAAGCGCGGCGGTGCCGCGGCTTTCCGACACCGGCGACGATCCTGTTGTTAGCCTGGCCAGCAAAACCCCGGCGCTGGACCAGTTCACCACCGACTTGACGCAGCTGGCGCGCGACGGCAAGCTCGATCCCGTGATCGGCCGCGAGGCGGAGATACGCCAGGCCGTCGACATCCTGCTGCGCCGGCGCCAGAACAATCCTATTTTGACGGGCGAGGCGGGCGTGGGCAAGACGGCCGTGGTGGAGGGCCTGGCCCTGCGTATCGCCGCCGGCGACGTGCCCGAGGTGCTGCAGGGCGCGCGCATCCACGCGCTCGACATGGGCTTGCTGCAGGCCGGCGCCAGCGTGAAGGGAGAATTCGAAAGCCGTTTAAAAAATGTCATCGACGAGGTGACGAAAAGCCCGCACCCCGTCATCCTCTTCATCGACGAGGCGCATACGATGATCGGCGCAGGCGGCCAGGCGGGGCAGAACGATGCGGCCAACCTGCTCAAGCCGGCGCTGGCGCGCGGCGCCCTGCGCACCATCGCCGCCACCACCTGGAGCGAGTACAAGAAGTATTTTGAAAAGGATGCGGCGCTGGCGCGGCGCTTCCAGGTGGTGAAGGTGGAAGAGCCCAGCGAAGACATCGCCTGCGCCATGCTGCGCGCCATGGCGCCGCTGATGGAGCGCCATTTCGGCATCCGCGTGCGCGACGCGGCCATCGTCGAGGCGGTCCGCCTGTCGCACCGCTACATCAGCGGGCGCCAGCTGCCCGACAAGGCCATCGGCGTGCTCGATACGGCGTGCGCCAAGGTGGCGCTGGGCCAGCGCGCCACGCCGGCGCAGCTGGAAAACGCGCACCGGCGCCAGGAGCGCGTCGGCGCGGAAATCGCCGCCCTGGCCCGCGAGGCGGCCGATGGCGAAGTGCCCGGCAAAGCCGGCGCCGCGCGCCTGGCGCAGCTGCGGCGCGAGCATGACGACGGGCAGGCGGCGGTTGCGGCGCTGGCGCAGCGTTGGGAGCGCGAAAAGGCGCTGGTGGCGCAGATCGGCGAGCTGCGCGCGCAGCTGCGCGGCGAGCGGCCGGGCGAGATCGGCGCGGCGCGCCTGCTGGCGCTGAAGGACGAGCTGGCGGCCCTGCAGGGCGACGCGCCGCTGTCGCCGCTGGAAGTCGATGCGCAGGTGGTGGCCGGCATCGTCGCCGGCTGGACCGGCATCCCGCTGGGGAAAATGCTCAAGGACGACATCCGCACGGTGCTGACCCTGGACGGCGCGCTGCGCGAACGGGTGCTGGGACAGGACCACGTCATCGAGGCCGTGGCGCAGCGCGTGCGCACGGCGCGCGCCAGCCTGGACGACCCGGACAAGCCGCAAGCCGTGTTCCTGTTCACGGGGCCGTCCGGCACGGGCAAGACGGAAACGGCGCTGGCGCTGGCCGACTTGCTGTATGGCGGCGAGCGCAAGCTCATCAGCATTAACATGAGCGAGTACCAGGAAGCGCACAGCGTGGCCGGCCTGAAAGGCTCGCCGCCCGGCTATGTCGGCTATGGCGAAGGCGGCGTGCTGACGGAAGCCGTGCGGCGCCAGCCCTACAGCGTGGTGCTGCTCGACGAGGCGGAAAAGGCCCATCCCGACGTGCTGGAATTGTTCTTCCAGGTGTTCGACAAGGGCGTGCTCGATGATGCGGAAGGGCGCGAAGTCGATTTTCGCAACACCATCATCATCGCCACCTCGAACCTGGGTTCGGGCGCGATGATGGCCGCTTGCCTGAACCGGGCGTCACAGGACTTGCCCACGCCGGCCGCGCTGGAAGAACTGGTGCGACCGCAGCTGGTGGCGCACTTCAAGCCGGCCTTGCTGGGGCGCCTGAAGGTGCTGCCCTTCTATCCCCTGAATGACGCGGTGCTGGCCGAGATCATCGCCCTGAAGCTGGCGCGCATCGGCGCGCGTATCGCGCGCAACCACCAGGCGCAGTTCAGCCATGACGCGGGCCTGGTCGACGCCGTGCTGGCGCGCTGCACCGAGGTCGATTCGGGCGCGCGCAATGTCGACCAGATACTCAATGGCAGCCTGCTGCCGGCGATCGCCGAAGCGGTGCTGGCGCGCATGGCCGCGGGCGAGCCGGTCGCGTCGATACGCGTCAGCGCGAACAAGCAGGGGCAGTTCAAATACACCATCAAGTAACGTCGTCAAATAACCCCGCGGAGAGCGCCATGTTCAATCTGGAGCAGTTGCTGCACCCCGTCAGCGCCGTCAGCCCCTGCGGCGACGACCTCACCTTCAGCCAGGAGCTCGACGCCATCGCGCGAGCGCGCCAGCACGACGACCCGAGCCTGGACCAGGGCGAGTGGGTGACGGCGCTGAAGGAAGCCGACTGGCCCTTCGTGGCGACGCGCTGCGAACAGCTGATCGCGGCGCGCAGCAAGGATTTGCGCATGGCCGTGTGGCTGGCCGAGGCGCACGCGAAGACGCGCCATTTCCGTGGCCTGGGCGATGGCTACGCGTTGCTGGCCGGCCTGTGCGAACGTTACTGGGATGGCCTGTATCCGCCGGCGGAAGAGGGCGACCAGGAACAGCGCATCGGCAATGTCTTCTGGCTGTTGTCGCGCACGCCGCAACTGCTGCGCGAGATCCCGCTGACCGAAGGCGCCGACGGCCTGTATGCGCTGCAGGATTTCGATGCGGCGCGCCAGCGCGCGGCCGCCAGCGTAGCGCAGGGCGCGGCCGATCAGGGCTGGGGCGACGCGCGCCACGACGAAGCGGCAACCCTGGCGCAGATGGAGGCGGCGCGGCAAAGGAACACGCGCGCCTTTTCCGACGGCTTGCTGGCCGATGCGCAGTACTGCATGCAGTCGCTGCTGGCGTTCGAGCGCAGCGTCGATGCGCGTTTCGGCGCCGACGGTCCGAGTTTCCGCGCCGCGCGCGAAGCGCTGGAAAACGCCATTCATTTCATCGCGCCGCTGTCGCCTGGCGCGGATTTTATCGGTGCCCCGGCCGCCGCCGGCCAGGCCGCCGGCGAGGGCGGCGGCGCCATCGTGCAGCGCCAGCAGGCGCTGGCCCAGCTGCGCCAGGTGGCCGATTTCTTCCGCCGCACGGAGCCGCACAGCCCCGTCGCCTACCTGGCCGAGAAGGCCGCCAGCTGGGGCGAACTGCCGCTGCACCTGTGGCTGCGCGCCGTCGTGAAGGATGCCAATACCCTGGCGCAGCTCGATGACATGCTGGGCACGAACAGTGCAAACGGGTGATGGCGCTGACCCCTTCCATGCTACTCTTCGGGCATGTCCAGAATGCTCATCTTGCCTGCCGCGCTATGCCTGTTCATCGCCGCCGGCGCGCGGGCCGGCACCGCGGTGCCGCTGGTGATTTACGGCGACGACGACTATCCGCCGTACTCCTACGTTGAAAACGGCCAGCTGAAAGGCATTTATACGGAGATCGTGCGCGAAGCGGCGCAATCGATGCCGCAGTATGCGGTGCAGCTGCGTCCCGTGCCCTGGAAACGGGGCTTGCTGATGCTGCAGACGGGCGAGGCGTTTGCCCTGTATCCGCCGTATTCCTGGCGCAGCGAGCGGCCGTATGTGCGCTATTCCGTGCCGCTGCTGATGGAGCAGCTGGTGGTGCTGTGCAACCAGGACATGCTGGCCAGGCGCAAGCTGCGGCAATGGCCCGCCGATTACGGCGGCCTGCACATCGGCGTGAACGCCGGTTTCCTGCCGGGCGACGCGGGATTGATGGCGTCCCTGCGCGCTGAAAAAATCGTGCTCGATCCCGCCAAGGGCACGCGCACGAATTTGCTCAAGCTGATGCGCGGACGCATCGATTGCTATGTCAGCGACCGCCTGTCGGCGCAGTGGGAATTGCAGCGCATCCGGCGCGAGGGACCGCCGGGCACGCCGATGCAGGCAATCGAGGAAACGGCGCAGCTGGCCAGCCAGCAAGGCCACCTGGGTTTTACGGCGCAACGGCCTGCCGCCTATCCCTATCGCGATGACTTTATCGCACAATTCAATGCGGCCATCGTGCGCATGCAAAATAGCGGCGCGATCCGCCGCATCGTCGACCGGGCATTGCAACCCTGACGTTGCCACCCTGATTCACCCGATGGAGAAGACCATGAAAAAATTGCTGTTTCTGAGTGTGCTCGTGCTGGCCGGCTGCGTGGGCCGCCCCGACAATATTGTGCCTGTCGGTCACTTCGACACGACCCGCTATCTGGGCACATGGTATGAGATCGCGCGCCTCGACCATTCGTTCGAGCGGGGCCTGAGCCAGGTGACGGCCGATTACAGCCTGCGCCAGGATGGCGGCCTGAAAGTGCTCAACCGCGGCTACAAGGATGCGGATGCGAAGTGGAAGGAAGCGGAAGGCAAGGCGTATTTCGTGGACAAGAAAGACGCGGGCTACCTGAAAGTGTCGTTTTTCGGCCCCTTCTATGGTTCCTACATCGTCTTCGACCTCGACCAGCAAAATTACAGCTATTCCATGATCAGCGGCCCGGACAAGTCGTACTTCTGGCTGTTGTCGCGCACGCCCACCATGGACCCTGCCTTGCAGCAGCGCCTGATCGAGAAAGCCGGCGGCCTGGGTTTTGACACGTCAAAATTGATCTATGTGAAGCAAAACTGACCTTGCTTGCCTGCCGCCCGTTCGTGGCGGCATAGCGCCTTCTGGTTGTTGCTTTTCTGCATGTTATTTCTTGCAATACCACTCTGATTCACTCACAATCTGCTCCAAAGTAGTGCGCTGCGGCGCGCTGCCATTCCGGTGGCGACGTTCGCGTTGCGCCACCGCTCGTGATTGCCGCACGGCAGATGCCTGCTATATTGGTACGTAGCAGTAGGTCGGTTTCGTGGCGTCTGTGCATCGTTTTCTTCAGATAGGAATCACGCAATGAAAAACCTCAAAATCGGCGTACGTCTCGGTGGCGGTTTTGCCGCCGTCCTGTTCCTGTTGACCAGCCTGACCGTGGTGGGCATCGTGCAGATGCAAAGCGCCAGCAAGGAAACCGATGCGCTCGTCAACGTCAAGGTGCGCAATGAGCGCCTGATCGCCGAGTGGACCAAGGTCATCGAGGTCAACGCGGCGCGCACGGCGGCCGCCTGGAAAGTCAGCGATCCCGAACACCAGAAGCAGTTTGAACAGGAAATGGCGGTCTCGTCTGCACGCGCCACGGAAATCCAGAACGATATCGGCAAGAGCGAGCTGAACACGGACGAGCAGGCGCTGTACCAGGAAGTATTGAGCACGCGCAAGGCCTACACGGAAGTACGCAAGAATGTGTTCAAGGCCAAGAATGCGGGCGACTTGGAACTGGGCAAGCGCCTGTACGAAGGCGACATGGCCGTCAAGCGCGACATCTACCTGGCGTCGCTGAAGAAGCTGGAATTGTTGGAAGCCAAATTGCTCGATGAAACGGCCGCGCAAATCCGTTCGCGCTACGAAAATGGCCGCATGCTGCTGATCTCGCTGGGCGTGGTGGCCATCTTGCTGGGCATCGCCTGCGCCTACTGGATCACGCGCTCGATCACGCGTCCCATCACGCGTGCCGTCGAGGTGGCGGAAGCCGTTTCCGCTGGCGACCTGACCAGCCATATCGTCGTGGAAAGCCGCGATGAGACGGGGCAATTGATGCATGCGCTGAAAAACATGAACGATAAACTGGTGAGTATCGTGGGCCAGGTGCGCGCCGGTACCGAATCGATCAGCACGGCGTCGAGCGAAATTGCCGCCGGTAACCTGGACTTGTCGTCACGCACGGAAGAGCAGGCCAGTTCGCTGGAAGAGACGGCGTCTTCCATGGAAGAGCTGACCTCCACCGTGAAACTCAACGCGGACAATGCGCGCAGCGCCAACCAGCTGGCCATCGACGCCTCGCAGATCGCCAGCAAGGGCGGCGTGGTGGTGTCGGAAGTGGTCAGCACCATGGGCTCGATCAACGATTCCTCGCGCAAGATTGTCGACATCATCAGCGTCATCGACGCCATCGCCTTCCAGACGAATATCCTGGCCCTGAACGCGGCCGTGGAAGCGGCCAGGGCCGGTGAGCAGGGCCGCGGTTTTGCCGTCGTGGCCTCCGAAGTGCGCAACCTGGCGCAGCGTTCCAGCGCGGCGGCCAAGGAAATCAAGGGCTTGATCGACGATTCCGTGCAAAAGGTCGAGGCCGGTTCGCAACTGGTGGACAAGGCGGGCCGCACCATGGACGAGATCGTGCAAAGCATCAGCCACGTGACGCAGATCATGAACCAGATCACCGACGCCAGCGATGAACAGCGCGCCGGCATCGAACAAGTCAACCAGGCCATAGGCCAGATGGACCAGGTGACGCAGCAAAACGCGGCCCTGGTGGAAGAAGCGGCCGCGGCGGCCGAATCCATGCAGGAACAGGCGGCCAGGCTGGCCGAGGTCGTGGGCGTGTTCAAGCTCGATGCGACGCAGCAATATGCTGCCGCCCATAGCAGCCCGTCCGTGACGGCGCCTGCGCCAGTAGCGGCTGCCACGCGAGCTGCCATGCGGCCCGCCACGCAGCCCGCCATGCGACGCGCGCCAGCATCCCGCGCGCCAGCACCCGCCGTGACTGCGACCTCGCCGGACAAGGCGGCGCAAGCGGACGCGGTGCGCGCACGCACGCCGAAGGCGCCGGTGGCCTCGGGCGCCGACGAATGGGAAGAGTTTTAAGCACGGATTCTTAAGCGCAGATTCCCCCTTGGCATGGCGCGGGCGCTACAATCGCGGCTTGAAGACAGCCGCGAACGCGCTCCGCCATGACCACCCGCCGTACCTCCAGCCTTAGCTCAAGCCATCCCGCCAGCCCTGCAGCTGCATCGTCTTCCCTGGCTGAACCGGCCAAACGCGCGCGCTGCCCAGCCTGCCTGCGCGCCGTCTCCAGCTGCATCTGCCGCTGGATCGCTCCCGTTTCCCACGCGGTGGAAGTGCTGATCCTGCAGCATCCGCTGGAAGTGCACAATGCCAAGGGCAGTGCCCGCCTTCTGCACCTGAGCCTGCCGAACAGCCGCATGCTGACGGGCGAGCAGTTTGCCGCCGATACGCTCGCCGAATTGCTAGCCGACAAGCACAACGTGTTGCTGTACCCGGATACGCCCGGCGACCGTTCGCTGGGCATCGCCCCGCCGCCGGCGCTCGACCCAGCCAGCTTGCTCGATCTTGCCCGAGTGCGGCTGGTGGTGCTGGACGCCACCTGGCGCAAGAGCCGCAAGATGCTGTATCTGAATCCCCCGTTGCAACAGCTGCCGCGCCTGCCCCTGCGCGATACGCCCGCATCCCATTACCTGATCCGCAAGGCGCACGCGCCAGACCAGTTATCGACCCTGGAAGCGACGTGCTATGCCCTGATGCAGTTGGAGCAGGACGCGGCCCGCTTCGTTCCCCTGATCGCGGCATTTGACGGCTTTGTCGCACAGCAGTTGAGCTATGTCATGCCGCACGGTGAAAAAGCTTGAAACGGCATCACGCCAGCCCTTGATCTTGACCGCACAGCGGCATAGTATACTGTACGCATATACAGTTGATGGGGCCGTTCATGAAAGCAATCATTCCAGAGCACGATGACAGCTTCGCCGGGCAAGCCATGTTGCCGCCGCAATCGCTGAAAGCCCACAAGGGCCGCGGCGCCGTGTCGAACCTGCAAGGGCGCTACGAGGTGCACGCGCGCGGCGGTTTCGATGATGGCTGGGGCGTGGGCGGCCTGGATGAGGCGGCCGGGGAGGCGGCGCCTCCCACCTGGAAGACGCAGGTCAGCGACGAGCAGGCGCGCACCATTCTCACGCGCAACGCTTCGCCCGACTTGCCGTTCAATGTTTCCTTGAATCCGTATCGGGGTTGCGAACACGGCTGCATTTATTGCTTTGCCCGCCCCACGCACAGCTATCTGGGCCTGTCGCCTGGCCTGGACTTCGAAAGCCGCATCTATGCCAAGGTGAACGCCCCCGAACTCTTGCGCCGCGAACTGGCCAAGCCCTCCTATGTGCCCGAACCGATCGCCCTGGGCGTGAACACGGATGCGTATCAGCCGTGCGAGCGCGAACGGCAACTGACGCGGCGCGTGCTGGAAGTGCTGCACGAATGCGACCATCCCGTGGCGCTGATCACGAAATCGTCGCTGATCGAGCGCGATATCGACATTCTGGCGCCGATGGCGGCCAGGCGCCTGGCTGCCGTGGCCGTCACTGTCACCACGCTCGACCCGGCCATCGCGCGCACCCTGGAACCGCGCGCGGCCGCTCCGGCGCGGCGGCTGCGCACCATCCGCACCCTGACGGAGGCGGGCATCCCCGTGGGCGTGAGCATCGCGCCCATCATCCCGTTCGTGACGGAACCGGAAATCGAGCAGCTGCTCGAAGCCGTGCGCGACGCGGGCGCCATCCACGCCCATTACGTGGTGCTGCGCCTGCCGTGGGAAGTGAGCCCGCTGTTCCAGCAATGGCTGGAAGCGCACTTCCCGGAACGGGCCCAGCGCGTGATGAACCGGGTGCGCGAAATGCGTGGCGGCAAGGATTACGACAGCGCGTTCGGCGCGCGCATGCGGGGCGAAGGCGTGTGGGCTGACCTCATCCGCCAGCGCTTTGAAAAGGCCGTGCACCGGCTGGGCTTGCACGGCAAGGGCGGCCGCTTCAAGCAGCTCGATTGCACGCAGTTCCGCCGGCCGCTGGTGGTGCCGCCGCTGGGCGCAAAAGTAAAAAAAGGCAATGCGGGGCAGCTGGATTTGTTTTAGCGCAAGCAGTGCGGGGCGCGCGCTTGTGCGTTGACACGGGCACGCGCAAAGGCATGCGCGCTGCGCGAAACAGGCGGGCTTGGTGGCGAGTCGCATCGCCGTCCTGCGTCCGTCGTGGGTGATGCCGGCAGGGGGAGCGGGCGACGAGAAACTCATCGCCCGCAGGCATGCCGGGCTTAGCCGGAACGGCTCGATCTTGCTGGCTTGATCAGCAAACGGTGGCGTTGCAAGCCATCAGGCAGAGTTGCTGTGCGGTGCCGCTCAAGGCGCCGCAAGCCGCTTTGCACAGGGTGCAGGTAATGCCGGAAGGGGCGACACCCTGGCTGATGGCGGAGATGCTGGGGCTGCGTTGTACGGCTTTGGCTTGCAATGGCAGATTGTTCATTTTAAAACTCCTTGTGGTGGTGCCGCCGCGGGCAACGGCAATGGGTGTGCGTACCGAAGTACGGTGCTGATCGTTTCCCGCCAACGACCGTATGCTGAAGCGCGTGCACGCATCGCTGCGCCCACGAGCCCCGACAATTCAAATGCTGTTGACGTCAGCGTTGCGACCAGTAGCGCACTGCGCCGACGCTGACCGGTATCACATCGCTGACGTCGACGGCGAAGCGGGCGACCGTGTTGGCTACCTGCAGGTTTTCCGGGTTGAAGAAGGTCATGATGATGTCGTAGCACTCGGAGCCCGGGCGGCACACGGGACTCTGTTGCACGACGATGGTATCGAGCTGCATGCCCGTGGTCTTGGCCAGCATTTCCGCCGCTTGCATGGCATTCGTGGCCGAGAAGTTGAGCGCGCGGTCCATGCCCGTGACGCCCAGGTTGCGGAAGTCGTAATAGATGCGGTTCAGGAAGTTTTCCAGGCGCGCGCCTGTGTTGCTGCTGTTGATGTCCAGGCTGTCCTGCACCGCCATCAGGCTGTCGATCAACTGCGGCACATTCCAGCTGAACATGCCCCGGATGGCCGGCTGGATCACGGGAACGACCTGGCCGGACATCAGCCTGGCGGCGCCCGAGATTACGCCGGGAAACGAATTCATGACGACCAGGCCATCGATGGTGCCGACATAGGCCTCGAACAGCAGTTCATAGGTCATGTCGGCATACGGACCGACGGGGACGACCGCGTAAATCGGCGTGGCGTCCAGGTTGACGGTCCAGGTCAGCGATTGGCGGAAATATGGCTTCGCGCGCAGGAATTCGATCAATTGCTGCGGATCGCTCGGATTGTTCCTGTCCGATGGCATGGCCTGGACGAAGGAATCGCGGCGCGCTTCGCTGCCGAAGTCGACGCCCAGGTTGCCCAGCGCATACACCAGGGTCGGGCCCTTGGCGCTGCCGCCGCAGCCGCAATCGGAGGCATCGATGCCGGAAGCGGCGATGCCTTGCCGCGTCGCGCCGGAAGGGCCCGCAAGGTTGGCCAGGGAGGGGGTTTCCAGCATGGGAATGCTGAGCGGATGCGCCTGCGCGGAAGTGTCGGCATTGGCTGGGCTCGCTTCAATCACAGTATCGTCTGACATTTCAATTTTCCCTTTTAATAATAGTTGAGTGGCGCCCGGCACATTCAATGTCCCAGTCAGGAGGCGGCGACAGTCTAGCTCGCCATTGGTGTTGCAACGCGTTGCGCTTTGCAGCAATGCGCTGCAAACTCCACGAGGGTCAGGACGATCCCCATGTTGGTGTTGCCGGCATAGCAGCAAGGCTGCGATGGCCGAGACGATCGGGGTGGCAAAGCTGGTGCCACTGCTGAGCCGCACGCGCCCTGCGGGCGCGGCGCCGAGGATGTCGGTGCCGGGCGCCATGATGCCGCGCGCGCGATAGGCTTCGCCCCAGTTGCTGTTGGGCATGGGCGCGCCTTGCCGGTCCAGTGCGCCGACGACCAGCGTGTATTTGATGGAGGCGGGGATGTGCAGGCAATCGCAGCCGTCGTTGCCTGCCGCGGCGACCAGCAGGACGTTGCGTTCATGGCACAGCTGTATGGCTTTTTGCAGCAGGCCGTCGGCGGCGCCGCTGTCGGACAGTTCGCCGCCGCTGACATTGATGATGTGCGCGCCGTGCTCGACGGCCTGGGTGATGGCGCGGGCCAGGTCGAGCTGCGTGCATTGCGTCAGTGCGCCGTCGGCGCGGTCGGCAAAGATGGGCAGGATCAAGCCCCGACAATGGGGAGCCAGGCCCGTGACGGGACTGCCCGGCTGGCCAAAGATGATGCTGGCGACATGGGTGCCGTGTTGCGATGCCCGGCCGCTGCCGCTGGCACCCGTGGCGAGCGTGTCGAGCAGTTGCAGCCTGGCGCCGGCAAAGCAGGGGTGGCTGGTGTCGACGGGACCGTCGAGCACGGCGATGCAGATGTCGGCACAGCCGGTGTTGCCATCTTGCAAGGCCGCCAGGCCGTGCAGCAAGCCATGATTGGCCAGGCTGTCGTGGGTGGTGGATACTTCCATGGTCGTTGGCACGCGGTGCTCCTTGCTGGGTCCTGGAGGGCGGGTGGCGCACCGCTTGAGGTGCTCCGCCCGCCTGCTGCGGCGCCTGCTGCTCCAGCGCCGATAGCATGATCTTTAGCAAGGGGTGTGCCAGAAGGCCAAGTGCTTGATTTTCAAGGGATGGGGCGGATTTGCATTGTCGTGCTGCAATAATGTTGGCGGATATCGTCCACCCTTGTTGAGCGGGATGGACGAAAACGGCAGGCGGCAAGGACGGGGAGGGGGCGCCCGGGACACGGCATGGCGTGTCCCAGGCGCGTGCGGCGGTTCAGCTATCCTTGCTGTAGCAGGCGCGGCTGGGCCGCAGGCGCATGCGCACGAGGGACACCAGGAAGCTGAAGCCTGCCTGGTTCGGATCGATGACCGGGACATAGGTGTGCAGCGCGTCTTCCAGCAGCGCGCTGACGCGCGCGGCGACGCCGACAAAGCCTGTGCAGCCCAGCAGGATGGACTGGGCGCCGTCTTCCTGTATGGCCCGCATGGCGGCCTTGAAGGTTTTTTCGACCACCGCGTCCAGCTTGCCGAGGTCGGCGACGGGACAGTCGATGGAGCGGATGGAGGCAAAGCTGTCCTGCAAGCCGTAGGCCTGCATGTGACCCTGCTGCATGGCGAGCGTGCTGGGCAGTATCGTCATGATCGACAGGCGCTGGCTGAGGGCCAGCGCGGTAAAGGCGGCGGGCGGGAAGCCGCCGAGGATGGGGATGTCGATCACTTCGCGCGCTGCCTCCACGCCGCACATGTCGAAGTCGCTGAGCCAGATGCCGTCATAGCCTTCGCGTTCGATTTCCCTGGCCAGCTGCACCACCGGATAGCCGTTTTGCAGCCAGTCGACGCGGTATTCGATGCAGTCGTTCCCAGTAGAAATATTGCGCACGGACACTTCGACATCGGGCGGCATCACGGGCTCGATGGCGTCGAGCAGGCGCTGGTTGTAGATGGACGTGGCCACCGGCGCCACGATGCAGATGCGCAGCGGCTTCATGCGGCGCTCCCTGCCGCTGCGCCGGCGTTGCCAGTGAGCGGCACGTAGGGTCCCAGGTAGCCGATGGCGTTGATCAGTTGCATGAAGCTGTCGAGTATCAGGCCGTCCCGTTCCCGCAATGCCGGATGGGCTTGCAGGCCCAGCAGCGTCACCTTGCGCTGCATCAAGGCCGGGTTGAGCGTGCCGTCCGGCAGCAGCAAGTCGCCATTCGAATACACGGCCTGGCCATCGCCCTCGACAAAGTAACTGATGGTGTCGGGCGCCATGCAGAGGGGCGTGCTGCGGCTGCTGTCCCAGGCCAGCAGCGATTCGTTCTGGTACAGGACCGTGCAGAGCCGCTCACCCGCGCGGATGGTGATCTTGCCCAGGTCGAAGCCATTGCGCGAGTCGACTTCGGCGGCGACGAACGTGCCCTGTGGAAACAATGGCCAGGCGCGCATGTCGCATTGCCGCGCAAGATAATCGACCACTTCCTCCGCGCTGCGCAAGCGTCCTGCCTGCAGTTCGCGGCCCAGGCGCAGCGCGCGTCCCAGGGTGCCGCGCACGGGCAGCGCCCGGGCCAGCTCCGCCGGCGCCATGATCCACATGGCCAGGCCGCCGAACTGCTTGAAATCGGCCTGCGAAACGATGGGGCGCATCATCTGGTCGATGATCGTTGCCACGTCTTGCTGGTGGGCATGGGCGCCGTTCACGCCCTGGCTGGGCTGGACGTCGAGTTCCACGCGCAGCCCCGCCTGGCTGACGAGGAAGGCGGGGCGCGGATTGACGTGCGCGGCCGCATACGTCAGCTGGGGCAGCGAGGGAACGGCGCGGCCGGCCCCGTCGGCGTCGATCACGGCCAGGCCCAGGCGGGCGGCGACCAGGCAGGCGACGAGAAACCCCAGCGCGCCGCTCTCGGGCGGCGCCAGGTAGGCCAAGGTGCGATTTTCCAGCGCCAGGCGCTCCCTGACGGCGAGCACGGCGTCGACGGGACCCTGCGGAAAATGGGCGCCATTGATCGCCACGGGCGAACCCAGGTAAGCCACCATGACCGTTTCGCCAGCGGTGGCTTCGTCGACGCTGACCACGCGCACCTGGGCGTCCGGATAATAATCGCCGGCGTGGAACTGGGCCAGCAGGCTGCGCGCGGAAGCGAGCGTGCCGCCGCCACCGCTGCCGAAGAAGCAGGCGCCCAGCAACAGCGATTCAAGGTCATCGTGGTTCAGCACATAGCTCATGTTGCGGGTCCTCAGGTTGGCATGGCATGGAAATGGTTTGCGCCAGGACGGCCTGCAACTGCAGCGCCTGGGCAAACCGGGGAAAAGCCGTGTCGCGTTCCACGCCGCGCAAGGCGCGCGTGAGGTGATCGAGTGCTTCGTGCCGGCGGCCGCGCTGCAGCAGCAGTTGCGCCAGTCGGGTCGCCACCAGCAGGCTGCCGGCCGCGGCGCCCAGCGCCTTGGCGGTCGACAGCGCACTGCCCAGTTCGCGTTCCGCGTTGTCCAGGTCGCCCACCGCGATCCACGTCCGGGCATGCATGTCGAGCAATTCGACCAGGTAGGCCCGTTCGCCATGTTCCAGCGCCAGTTCGATGGCGCCGTGCAGCAGTTGCCGGGCTTGCGATGGCTGGCCTGCCGACAGCAGCAGTTCGCCCCGCTTCCAGGCCTGGAATGAATGGAAGAGCATGCCGCCTTCGCACAGCATGTATTGCTGGTAGCCGTCGGCGATGCGCTGTTCGGTCTGCGTATGGATGTTGCCTGTTGCCAATGCGCAGGCATGGAATATCTGCCCCACCCCCAGGTAGAATTGATAGCCGTATTCGCTGGCGACGGTTTGCAGGTCCGCCGCCAGGCTTGCCAGCCGGACCCAGTCCTCGAACATGCAGGCCAGCCACGCGGCGCCTTGCAGCGCGATGGCGCGATGGAAGGGGTGCGGGTTGTCGGCGCCGCCGCGCAACGCCAGGTGTTCCATCACCGTGCGCGCGCGGCGGAAGGCGCCGCTCTGGAAGCAGGACAGGCCTTCGAAAGTGCTCGACAGCGCGGCGATGTCCAGGCCCTGTCCCCCCGTGTCGGCCGCTGCCGCGCCGCACAGCAGGTGCCCGCGCGCCAGGCAGGCCAGCGTCTCGCGGTAGTCGCCGAGCCAGAACAGCGTGTTGGCCAGGGCCAGGTGGGCCTGCGACAGCAAATCCGTGTCGCCTATCGCTTGCGCCCGCTGCAGCATGTCTTGCGCCGTTGCCCGCGCCGCCACCAGGTCCAGCGCCATCAGCTGCGAGCTCCAGATGCCGAACCGCAGGGCGGTGATTTCCACCTCGTCGCCCAGCGCCGCCGCTTCCTGCAATGCCTGCTGGTAGCAGGCGAGCGCTTCGGCGCTTTGCCAGCCGCTGATGCCGCGGTGCGAAATCGCCAGCCAGCGGTGCAGGTCGCAGCTCAGGCGGCGCGCGGTGCAGGGATGCGCATCGGCGGCCAGCAAGGTGAGGCCGCGGCGCAACACTTCGATGGCCTCCTTGAAGCGGGCCGCCTCGATCAGCGCGCGTCCTTCCAGCAGGCAGACGCGGGCGAAATTGCTGCGCTCCTCGTCGCCATGCACGCGGCGTTCGATGACCTTGCGGTTGATGCCCAGGTGGCGGGCCGCGGTCGTCTTGTTGCCATCGGCAAGGCGCATCGCATAGTCGATCAGCAATTGTTCGGCGGCCGCCAGCTTGTCGTCTCCGTCCAGCCGCATGAGGGCTTCCGCCAGCAGCGTGTGATCGGCGTCCTGCGGCTTGCCCGCCGACAGGAAGGCTTCCAGGCTGTGGGCATCGATCAGCGCCGATTCGGCCAGTATCGACAGCCGCTCCACCAGGTTGCGCAGTTCGCGGATATGCCCGGGCCAGGCATGCCGGCCCAGGCGTTCCATGGCGGTGGCGGTAAAGCGGATGGGGCGCTTTTGCTGCCCGGCAAAGTGCGCGGCGAGGGCGGCGACGTCGCCGCGGCGCTGGTCCAGGCCCGGCACGTCGAGTTTCAATACCGCCAGCCGGTAATACAAGTCTTCGCGGAAACGGCCCGCCTGCACCATCGCGGCCAGGTCGCAATGGGTGGCGGCCACGATGCGGCCGTTGAACGGCTGCGTATCGCCGCCGCCCAGCGGCCGGAAACAGCGCGATTCGAGCACGCGCAGCAGCTTGCTCTGTACCGCCAGCGGCAATTCGCCGATTTCATCGAGAAACAGCGTGCCTTGCCCCGCCTGGGCGAAAAAACCGGCGCGGCTGCTCAGCGCTCCCGTAAACGCCCCCTTGGTATGGCCGAAGAGTTCGGCGTCGATCAGGTGTTCCGGCAAGGCGCCGCAGTTGAGATCGACAAAGGGCGCGCCGGGATCGCCGCTTTGCCGGTGCACGAGCTGGGCGATGATTTCCTTGCCGGAACCGGTGGGACCGCTGATGAGCACCGTGCAGCGGGTCGGCGCCACGGCGTCGACCATGCGCAGCAGGCGCTGGAAGATGGGGGAGCTGCCAATGACGTTCAGCCCGCCCCCGAGGCTGGCGCGGTGTAGGGGGGCTTGCACAGGAGCAATGGTGCCCGTCCCGGGCAGAACGTAATGCGGCTGCCTGCCATGCTGTTGCAGCATAGACCTGTCGGACATGGTCGTCTCGCTCCGATGAATTCGCTCCGATCGTGCAGGGCCATCATTTTTGTTTTGCCCTGCTGCCTCCTGACGCGTGCCATTGCCCTACTCGGGCATAAAGGAATCGCGCGTTCCGATTATGGGCGTTAATGAAACGGCGATAGTCGCCAATTGTCACAATAAAAAGATTTTCATCGCTTGCATCATGCAAGCCGGCGGCCCGCCGCAGCTCACTGCGCGGCAGGCGGCGCATCCTTCAATTGCGCCAGATGTTGCTCGATGGCAAAGACGTGCGGATCGCTCTTGCCCAGTTCGCGCAGGGCGCTGGCCAGATGCAGCAGGTAGTCGCTGTTCGGGCCGCTGGGGCCGCTTGATCGGGCGATCTGGCGCGCGATGTCCAGTTCCGGCGCGGCGCCGAGGAAGGCGGCATTTTCCTCGTTGGCGATGTACACCAGGCCTTCGGCCTTGCTGCCATCGTCGAAGGTGATCTCGGTGGCCAGGCGCAGGTAGCCGTTCTTTTCGCGGTGGTCGAGGTGGGCGAAGACTTCGGGCGTGATCAGGTAGGCCATGCCGTCGCACACGGCGCCCGCCTGCGGCACGATGGTGGCGACCCGGCCCGGCGCCATCGGCGTGCCCCGGTGGTCGTGCGAACCTTGCCAGAAGCGCCGCGTCCAGCCTTCGATGCTGGCGGGCCGCCGTTCGATATACGGAAAATCGGCCTTGTAGATCAGCGAGCCATAGCCGAACAGCCAGACCTGCGCATGGCCGTCGAATGTGGTCATGCGCTGGTTGATGGCGATGGTGGCGGCGTCGATGGCGGACAGGTCGGGCTGGGTCATGGTGCTGGCGGTGAGGGGGCGATGCGCGATTATAAAACGGCGCCAGCCGGGCCGCCCGCTCCCACGTTCCATTCGTGCGTCTCGACAAAGCGGAACAGGAAGGCCATGAAGCTTTCGGCCGCCGGCGACAGCGAACGGCCCGTCTTCGTGTAGACGAAAAAGCGCCGCGTCAGTTCCGGTTCGTGCAGGGCGCGCATGTGCAAATTGTATAGTTTGACCATCGGTTCCGCGTACGGCAGGCAGACCGTGATGCCCAGGTTGGCGCTGACCATGGCCAGCGCCGTCGTCATGAAGGTCACTTCATTGTAGGGATTGAGCGACAGCTCGCGAAACGCGCCGTGCATGTCGCGCAGCAGGCGCTCCGTGAACTGGCCCTGCAGCGAAATGAACGGGTAGTCGCCCACGTCGGCCCAGATGACGCGCTCTTTCTGCCGCAGCGGATGCTGCTCGGGGTAGACCAGCACGAAGGGCATTTCGAACAGCACCTGCGCGGCGATTTCCGCCGTCGGATCGCGCTCGGGGCCGATGCCGAAATCGACTTCGCCGCTGAACACGCGCGCCGAGACATTCTCCACGGGGCAGTCGACCAGGCGCAGCTGCACGTCCGGGTGTGCCTGGCGGTAGGCGGCGATCACTTCCGGCAGCAGGGTGCACGCCATCATCTGCGGCGCGGCGATGCGCACCATGCCCGTTTTCAGGGCCTTGCGCTGGGCGATGCCGGCCATGGCGCCGTCGAGGTCCTCGATCATCTTCTCGAACAGCGGATACAGCTCGCGGCCGATTTCCGACAGCTGCGTCTTGCGCGTGCTGCGCTCGACCACGCGCACGCCCAGCACGCTTTCCAGTTCCTTGATCAAGCCGCTCAAGGCGGACTGCGTCACGTGCAGGTATTCTGCGGCCAGGGTAAAACTGCCCGTCTTGGCCAGCGCCACGAAGGCGCGCATCTGTCGCAGGCTGGGACTCATAAGATAATCCGATAAATCGATGGTTAAAAATTGTTTGTATGATAGCTGTAACTGGATTCTAATGGTGAAAAGCTGAAAAACATCGCGCCCAGGGCGCCATCCATCGGAGACAGACCGCATGAAAATCAAGCAGATCCACCACGTCGCCTACCGCTGCATCGACGCGAAGAAAACCGTCGAGTGGTACGTCAAGCATTTGAACATGAATTTCGTCCTCGCCATCGCCGAAGACCTGGTGCCGTCGACCAAGGCGCCGGACCCGTACATGCATGTGTTCCTCGACGCGGGCCAGGGCAATGTGCTGGCCTTCTTCGAACTGCCGACGCAGCCGCCGATGGACCGCGACCGCAATACCCCGGCCTGGGTGCAGCACCTGGCGCTGGAAGTGGGCAGCATGGAAGAACTGCTGGCCGCCAAGGAGCGCCTGGTGGCCGGCGGCATCGAGGTGCTGGGTCCCGTCAACCACGCCATCTTCCAGTCGATCTATTTCTTCGATCCGAACGGCCACCGCCTGGAGCTGGCGGCCAACGTGGGCACGCCGGAAATGATGGCCAAACTGGACGCCGTCAAATGGGAAATGCTGGAAGAATGGTCGCAGACGCGCCGTGCGCCCAAGCACGCCGCCTGGATGCACGCGCCGGCCGACGCCTGAACGCAGCAGATTGACTGCTGCAGACCGACACTCTCTGACCAATACACCGAACCAGGAATACCATGAAACTCGCAACCCTGAAAAACGGCAGCCGCGACGGCGCCTTGATCCTCGTCAGCCGCGACCTGCGCCAGTACCAGCGCGTGGCCGCCATCGCCCCCACCCTGCAGGCGGCGCTCGACAACTGGGACGCCGTCGCGCCCAAGCTGGAACAGGCGTACGCCAACCTGAACGCGGGCCAGGCGCCGGACGCGCAGCCGTTTGATGCCAATCAGTGCCACTCGCCGCTGCCGCGCGCCTACCAGTGGGCCGACGGTTCCGCCTACATCAACCACGTGGAGCTGGTGCGCAAGGCGCGCAACGCGGAAGTGCCGGCCTCGTTCTACACGGACCCGCTGATGTACCAGGGCGGCTCGGACAGCTTCATCGGCCCGCGTGACCCCGTCTTCGCCCTGTCGGAAGAGTGGGGCATCGACCTGGAAGCGGAAGTGGCGGTGATCACGGGCGACGTGGCCATGGGCGCCGGCGTGGATGATGCGGCGAAGGCGATTCGCCTGGTCATGCTGGTCAACGACGTCTCGCTGCGCAACCTGATCCCGGGCGAACTGGCGAAAGGCTTCGGGTTCTTCCAGTCGAAGGCGGCCAGCGCGTTTTCGCCCGTCGCCGTCACGCCCGATGAACTGGGCGCGGCCTGGGCGGACAGCAAGCTGCATTTGCCGCTGCTGGTGGACCTGAACGACAAGCCGTTCGGCAAGCCGAATGCGGGCGAAGACATGACCTTCAATTTTGCGCAACTGGTCGCCCATGCGGCGAAGACGCGCGAACTGGGCGCCGGCACCATCGTTGGCTCGGGCACCGTGTCGAACAAGCAGGGCAACCTGTTTGGCTCCAGCATCGAGAATGGCGGCGTCGGTTACTGCTGCCTGGCCGAAGTGCGCATGTATGAAACCATCGAACACGGCGCGCCAAAGACGGCGTACCTGAAGTTCGGCGATACGGTGCGCATCGAGATGCGCGACGCGGCCGGCGCCAGCATCTTCGGCAGCATCGAGCAGACCGTGGCCCTGTACGCTGGCGCCACGCGCGCCTGAGGAGGCCGCCCGTGAAGCTGTACACCTATTTTCGCAGTTCGGCCGCCTACCGCGTGCGCATCGCCTTGCATCTCAAGGGCATCGCTTACGACAGCATCCCCGTGCATCTGCTGCAGGATGGCGGCCAGCAGCTGCTGCCCGCCTACCGCGCCGTCAACCCGTCGGCGCTGGTGCCGGCCCTCGACGACGACGGCGCCATCCTGACGCAGTCGCTGGCCATGCTCGAGTATCTGGAAGAGACGCGTCCTGGCGTGCCCTTGCTGCCGGCGGACCCGCTGGAACGGGCGCGCGTGCGCGCGCTGGCGCTGGCCATCGCTTGCGACGCCCATCCGCTGACGAATCTGCGCGTCCTGAAATACCTGAAAACCACCCTGGGGCTGTCGGACGAGGTCAAGCAGGAGTGGTATCGCCACTGGATGGCCGAGGGGCTGGCGGCCGTGGAAGCGCTGCTGGCGCAGGGCGATCCTGCCGGCACGGGCCTGTTCTGCCATGGCGACAGCCCGACGATGGCCGATTGCTGCCTGGTGCCGCAGGTGTTCAATGCGCTGCGCTTCGCCATCGACCTGGCGCCGTATCCGCGCGTGGCGCGCATCCATGCGCATTGCGCCGGCTTGCCAGCCTTTATTGCGGCGCACCCGTCGCAGCAGCCTGACGCCGAATAGCAACACACGGCGCGGTGCGGGAAGCCCCGTCTGGCAACAGGCGGGGTTTTTTTATGCGTGCTTGATTTTGATCAGTCAATGCCATCTTGCCGGTGCGCTACAATTTGCGTTTGCCCAAATACTTCACGTGCTCATGACCGCAACAACCGTTCCTGCCAGCATCACCGATGCCCTGTCCCTGGCGCATGCTTCCTGGCGTCCCATTCTGCTGCGCGGCTTGCAGGCCGTGATGGCGGCCGATCCCGCCTACCTGCCGGCGCTGGCCGCCGACGATTACCTGCCCACGCAGGGCCGCTTGTTCGCCGCCTTTGCCTTGCCGCTGGCGCAGGTGCGCTACGTGCTGGTGGGCGAGGGGCCGTATCCGCGCGCCGACAGCGCCACGGGCGTGTGCTTCATGGATGGCGCCGTCGGCAGCCTGTGGTCGGCCACGGGCCTGTCGAAACCCGTCAACCGCGCCACGTCCTTGCGCAACTTCATGAAGATGCTGCTGGTGGCCGGTGGCCAGCTGCAGGGCGGCGATACGTCCGGTGCGGCCATGGCGCCCGTGGCGGCCGCCGCGCTGCAAGCCGACAGCGGCGTGATCCAGACCCTGCCCGACTTGCAGTGCAAGATGACGCAGCAGGGCTTTTTGCTGCTGAACGCGGCGCTGGTGTTCCGTTCCCACGTGCCGCCCGTGCAGGATGCGCGCGGCTGGCTGCCTTTCCTGCAAGTGGTGCTGGAAGCGCTGGCGCAGCAGGGCGGGGCGGTGCAGCCGCAACTGGTGCTGTGGGGCAAGATCGCCGAGCTGATCAAACGTCTGCCGGTGGCGGCATCCTTGCCGCAGGTGACGGCGGAACATCCGTATAATCTGTCCTTTATCGGCAATCGTGACATGCAGGCCTTGTTTGGCCCGATGCAACTATTGCGTGCTTGAGCTTGAATCATCGCCTGTCTGGCGGAAGTGCGGGGAATATGCAAATCAGTAACGTGGAAGAATTGAAGGCGTGGATCGCGGCGGGCGGCGTGCCCGACTATCTGTATTTCTGGGGGCACACGCCGGCGCAGCCGCAGGTGCCCGACAAAAGCTGCTTCAGCCAGTGGTTTCCGTCGCCGTTCAGCCTGGCCGGCGTGACGTATGCGACGGCCGAGCACTACATGATGGCGCAAAAGGCGGCCCTGTTTGGCGACACGGCCGTCCAGGCGCGCATCGTTGCGGCCGAGCGGCCGTCGGAAGTGAAGAAGCTGGGACGCGAAGTGGCGAACTTCGACGCCAGGGTGTGGGAAGCGGCGCGCGCCGGCATCGTTTTCGATGGCAACTTTGCCAAGTTCTCGCAAAAGGCTGCGCTGCGCAAGTTTTTGCTGGGCACGGGCGAGCGCGTCATCGTCGAAGCCAGTCCCGTCGACCGGATATGGGGCGTGGGCCTGGCGTCGGACAACCCGCGCATCCTGGACCCCGCCAGCTGGGACGGCTTGAACTTGCTGGGGTTTGAACTGATGAAAGTGCGGACCGCTTTGCGGGGCTGAGAATTGACGCTGCACTCGCCTGCAATTTCCCGACTGTTGTTTTCCTGAAGCCGCCGCGCCTGGCGCGGCCGGCCATGCCCCTTCCAGCCCTGTGGTCATCGAGGGGCGCTCTGACAAACCTCGCCGAATTTGTTATACTTGACTAAATCATTCAACTACTCGGGGTTTGAGGAGTTGAAAAGCCGCAATATTTTAAACCAGTTGACCAGAGGATGTATGCGTCTGACTACAAAAGGCCGTTTTGCCGTGACAGCGATGATCGATCTTGCCCTGCGCCAGGGCAAGGGACCGGTCACCTTGTCCGGTATCAGCCAGCGCCAGTCGATTTCCCTGTCCTACCTGGAGCAGCTGTTCGGCAAGCTGCGCCGGCATGAGATCGTCGAATCGATCCGCGGCCCAGGCGGCGGTTACAGCCTGGCGCGCCGCGCCGACAAGGTGACGGTGGCCGACATCATCATCGCCGTCGACGAACCGCTGGACGCCACGCAGTGCGGCGGCAAGGAACATTGCCACGGCGCCGACGCGGCCACGGGCGCGCGCTGCATGACGCATGAATTGTGGTCCACACTCAACGAAAAAATGGTCGATTATCTGGATTCTGTGTCCTTGCAGGACCTGGTCGACCAGCAGAGACAAAAGAATGCCGAGCAAAGCGTGATGGTGATGCACCGTAACCACGCCGCCCTCGGTTGATAATGACAAAAATACCAGTTGCTGATTGCAGGAGTTATTGATGAACGCCCCAGAAAAAAACGTAGGCCAAGTGCACTTTGAAACCGCACCGCATTTCCCGATCTACATGGATTACTCGGCCACGACGCCGATCGATCCACGCGTCGCCGACAAGATGATTCCTTACCTGCGCGAGCAGTTCGGCAATCCGGCATCGCGCAGCCACATGTACGGCTGGACGGCGGAAAAAGCCGTGGAAGAGGCACGCGGCCACGTGGCGGCCCTGGTGAACGCCGATCCGCGCGAAATCATCTGGACCTCCGGCGCGACGGAAAGCAACAACCTGGCCATCAAGGGCGCGGCGCAGTTCTACAAGACCAAGGGCAAGCACATCATCACCGTCAAGACCGAGCACAAATCGGTGCTCGACACGGTACGCGAGCTGGAACGCATCGGCTTTGAAGCGACCTACCTGGAACCGCAGGATAACGGCCTGATCACCGTCGAGCAGCTGGCCGCGGCCGTGCGCCCGGACACCATCCTCGTGTCGGTGATGCTGGTGAACAACGAAATCGGCGTGATCCAGCCGATCGACGAGATCGGCGTATTCTGCCGCTCGAAAGGCATCATCTTCCATTGCGACGCCGCGCAAGCGACGGGCAAGGTCGTCATCGACCTGCAAAAGACCAAGGTCGACCTGATGACCTTCACGGCGCACAAAACCTACGGCCCGAAAGGCGTGGGCGCCCTGTACGTGTGCCGCAAGCCGCGCGTGCGCCTGGAAGCGCAGATGCACGGCGGCGGCCATGAGCGCGGCCTGCGTTCGGGCACCCTGCCGACGCACCAGATCGTCGGCATGGGCGAAGCGTTCCGCATCGCCAAGGAAGAGATGGACAGCGAAATCGGCCGCATCCAGGCCTTGCGCGACCGCCTGGCCAAGGGCTTGCAGGAGATCGAAGAAGTCTACATCAACGGCGACATGGAGCACCGCGTGCCGCACAACCTGAACGTCAGCTTCAACTACGTCGAAGGCGAGTCGCTGATCATGGCGATCAAGGATATTGCCGTGTCGTCCGGTTCGGCCTGCACCTCGGCCAGCCTGGAACCATCGTACGTGCTGCGCGCCCTGGGCCGCAGCGACGAACTGGCGCACAGCTCGATCCGCTTCACCATTGGCCGCTTCTCGACCGAGGAAGACATCGACTTCGCCGTGAACCTGCTGAAATCGAAAGTACACAAGCTGCGCGACCTGTCGCCGCTGTGGGACATGTTTAAAGATGGCATCGATATCAATTCCATCCAATGGGCTGCCCACTAACCAATACCCTGGCCCTGTTGGACAGGGCCGGCAAGAATATTTAAGGAGCATCAAAATGGCTTACTCGGACAAAGTACTCGATCACTACGAAAACCCGCGCAACGTGGGCGCTTTCGACAAGGGTGATGAAACCATCGGCACCGGCATGGTAGGCGCGCCTGCCTGCGGCGACGTGATGAAACTGCAGATCAAGGTTGGCGCCGACGGCCTGATCGAAGATGCGAAATTCAAGACCTACGGCTGCGGTTCGGCCATCGCCTCGAGCTCGCTGGTGACCGAATGGGTGAAAGGCAAGACCCTGGACCAAGCGCTGGCCATCAAGAACACGCAGATCGCCGAAGAGCTGGCCCTGCCGCCAGTGAAGATCCACTGCTCCATCCTGGCGGAAGACGCCATCAAGGCGGCAGTGCTGGACTATCAGACCCGCCATCCGGCCGCGTAGAGCACCTGAGAAAACGCCCATGGCTGCGTTGCATTGCCTTGTCGTACTAGTCGTACTGCCTGCGGCAATGCGCCTTGCCCTGAACGTTTTTCAGGCACTCTAGAATTTGTTGGATTTTGATACCTGTTCCCATGTGGGAACAGGAGCGGAGAAATACATGATCACACTGACCGAAAAAGCGGCGAAACACATCAACCGTTATATCGAACGGCGCGGCAAGGGCATGGGCTTGCGCTTTGGCGTGCGCACCACGGGCTGCTCGGGCCTGGCCTACAAGCTCGAATATGTCGATGAAGTGGCGGCCGAAGACAGCGTCTTCGAATCGCACGGCGTGAAAGTCTTCGTCGACCCGAAAAGCTTGCCTTACATCGACGGCACGGAACTCGATTTCGCGCGCGAAGGCTTGAACGAAGGCTTCAAGTTCCACAATCCGAACGAAAAAGACGCCTGCGGCTGCGGCGAGTCCTTCAGGATTTAAACAGCTGGCAAGACCCCGGTCGGTGCGCTGTACCCATCGATTGCGGTACAGCGACCACCGACCATTATGCAAAACCACTTCGAATTATTCCAGTTGCCGGCGCAGTTCTCGCTCGACATGAGCGCGCTCGACGCGGCCTACCGCGACGTGCAGGGCAAGGTCCATCCGGACCGCTTCATCAATGCCAGCAGCGCTGAAAAGCGCGTGGCGATGCAATGGGCCACGCGCGCCAATGAAGCCTATCAAACCCTGAAAAGCCCGCAAAAACGCGCGCAATACCTGTGCGAACTCAATGGCGTCGACCTGCAGACGGAGTCGAACACGGCCATGCCCGTCAGTTTCCTGATGCAGCAGATGGAATGGCGCGAAGAGCTGGGCGACGCCCGTGCCGGCAAGGATGCCGACGCGCTCGACGCCCTGGACCGCCAGTTGCGCGGCGAACGCAAGGCCTTGCTGGCCCAGGTGGCGGCCCAGCTGGACGCGGCCGACTACGCGAATGCCGCGCAAAGCGTGCGCGCCCTGATGTTCCTCGACAAATTCGGCGAGGAAGTCCGTTTTGCCTATGAGGCGATGGAAGCTTGATCGCCGGATAGCTTGACCGGCGTGCCAAGCGCCAGTCTGGCCCGCGACTTATAATGCGCGTCAGGCATCAACTGCATCACGCAAAAAATTAATCGAGGCACGAATACAATGGCACTTCTGCAAATTTCCGAACCAGGCATGTCGACCGCGCCGCACCAGCACCGCCTGGCCGTCGGCATCGACCTTGGCACCACCAATTCCCTGGTCGCCACCGTCCGCAACAGCATTCCCGAGGTGCTCAACGACGAAGACGGGCGCTCCCTGCTGCCTTCCGTCGTGCGCTACCTGCCGAACGGCCACGCGAACATCGGCTACAAGGCCCTGGCTGCGCAAACCACCGACCCGAAGAACACCATCGTTTCCGTGAAACGCTTCATGGGCCGCGGCCTGGCCGACATCGCCTATGCGGAAAACCTGCCCTACGACTTCCAGGACACGCCTGGCATGGTGCAGCTGAAAACCGTGGCCGGCGTGAAAAGCCCCGTCGAAGTGTCGGCGCAAATCCTCGCCACCCTGCGCCAGCGCGCGGAAGATTCGCTGGGCGACGACCTGGTGGGCGCCGTGATTACTGTACCAGCGTATTTCGACGATGCACAGCGGCAAGCCACGAAAGATGCGGCGCAATTGGCCGGCATCAATGTCTTGCGCCTGCTGAGCGAGCCGACGGCCGCCGCCATCGCGTATGGCCTCGATAACGCGTCCGAAGGCGTGTACGCCGTGTACGACCTGGGCGGCGGCACCTTCGACATCTCGATCTTGAAACTGAGCAAGGGCGTGTTCGAAGTGCTGTCCACGGGCGGCGACTCGGCCCTGGGCGGCGACGATTTCGACCGTCGCCTGTTCTGCTGGATCAGCGAGCACGCCAAGCTGGCGCCGCTGTCGGACGAAGACACGGCCATCCTGATGGTGAAGGCGCGCGAGATCAAGGAATTGCTGTCGACCAAGTCGGAAACGACGATCGACGCCAAGCTGAACTCGGGCGAAGAAATCCATCTGCGCATCACGGCCGAAGAATTCGCCGCCATGACTTCGCACCTGGTCGTGAAAACCATGAACGCCATCAAGAAAGCCTTGCGCGACGCGAACGTGGATGCGGACGACGTCGATGGCGTGGTGATGGTGGGCGGCGCCACGCGCATGCCGCACGTGCAGCGCGCCGTGAGCGAGTTCTTCCACACGACGCCGCACGCGAACATCGACCCCGACAAAGTGGTGGCGCTGGGTGCCGCCATCCAGGCGAACTTGCTGGCAGGCAACCGCGCCGCCGGCGACGACTGGCTGCTGCTGGACGTGATCCCGCTGTCGCTGGGCATCGAAACCATGGGCGGCCTGGTGGAAAAGATCATCCCCCGCAATTCGACGATACCGTGCGCGCGCGCCCAGGAATTCACGACCTTCAAGGATGGCCAGACGGCCCTGGCCGTGCACGTGCTGCAGGGTGAGCGCGAACTGGTCAGCGATTGCCGTTCCCTGGCACGCTTCGAGCTGCGCGGCATTCCGCCGATGGTGGCGGGCGCCGCGCGCATCCGTATCACGTATCAGGTCGACGCGGACGGCTTGCTGTCCGTCTCGGCGCGCGAACTGCGCTCGGGCGTGGAAGCGTCGATCAGCGTCAAGCCGGCCTACGGCCTGGGCGACGACGACATCGCGCGCATGCTGCAGGATTCGTACACCTCGGCCGACGTCGACATGGTGGCGCGCGCGCTGCGCGAAGAGCAGGTGGAAGCGGAACGCATCCTGCTGGCCACGCAGTCGGCGCTCGATGAAGACGGCGGCTTGCTCGATGCGGACGAACGCGCAGCCGTCGACGGCTTGATGAGCAAGGTGCGCGACGCTATTGCGCAATCGCAAAGCGGCGCCATCGACCACCAGGCCCTGAAGCTGGCGATCGAGGCGCTGGCCGACGGCACCGAGGATTTCGCCTCGCGCCGCATGGACCGCAGCGTGCGCACGGCACTGACCGGCAAATCGCTGGATCAAGTCGTTTAAAGATAATTGACATGCGCGCCGCAGGCATTCGCCGCGGCCGCGCTCCGAATGACAGACTGAAAGAAGACACCATGCCACAAATCGTTATCCTGCCGCACGCCAAGCTTTGCCCGGACGGCGCCGTCATCGAAGCACCTGCCGGCAAGTCCATCTGCGACATCCTGCTGGAAAACGACATCGACATCGAGCACGCCTGCGAAAAATCGTGCGCCTGCACCACCTGCCACGTGCTGGTGCGTGAAGGCATCGAATCCCTGAACGAAGCGACGGAACTGGAAGAAGACATGCTGGACAAGGCCTGGGGCCTGGAAGCCGTGTCGCGCCTGTCGTGCCAGTCCATCGTGGCCGAGGCCGACCTCGTCGTCGAAATCCCGAAATACACGATCAACCAGGTCAGCGAAGGCAGCCACTAACATGAAATGGTCCGACATTCACGCGATCGCCGAGGCGCTGTACGATGCGCATCCGGACATCGATCCCCTGACCGTGCGTTTCACCGACCTGCACAACTGGGTGGTGGAACTGGACGGCTTCGACGATGACCACACGCGCGGCGGCGAAAAAGTGCTCGAAGCGATACAGATGGCGTGGATCGATGAAGCGCGCTAAGGGCGCGGCAGCCGCCGCCACCGCAGTCGCCGCGCCGAAAGACGTCATCACCGCCGCCAGCAACATGCCCGAAATCAAGGATGGCCAGTCGGTCGCCTTGCTGCAGGAATTGCACATCCTGACGCGCGACGGCAAGATGAACCAGGACAGCCGCCGCAAGTTGAAACAGGTATACCACCTGACGCAATTCATCGAGCCGCTGCTGCGCGAAGTGCAGCTCGACCATCCCGGCGTGTCGCTGGTCGACCACGGCGCCGGCAAGTCCTACCTGGGCTTCATCCTGTATGACCTGTTCTTCAAGAACGGCAACGACGGTTCGCACATCTATGGCATCGAGACGCGCGAAGAACTGGTGCAGCGTTCGCAGGAGCTGGCGAAGAAATTCAAGTTCCCCGGCATGTCGTTTTTACCGCTGTCCGTGGCCGAATCGACGGAATCGACCTTGCTGCCGCAGCAGATCGATATCGTCACGGCCTTGCACGCGTGCAATACGGCCACCGACGACGCCATCCATTTCGCCTTGAAGAAAAAGGCGAAATTCATGGTGCTGGTGCCATGTTGCCAGGCTGAAGTCGCCTCCGTATTGAAGAAGAACAAGGGCAAGAGCCTGGGCAAGAATGTCTTGACGGAATTGTGGCGCCACCCGCTGCATACGCGCGAATTCGGCAGCCAGATCACCAACGTGCTGCGTTGCCTGCAGCTGGAAGCCCATGGCTACCAGGTCAGCGTGACGGAACTGGTGGGCTGGGAGCATTCGATGAAGAATGAACTGATCATCGCCAGCTACAAGAACTTGCCGCGCCAGCGTCCGACGGAACGCTTGCAGGAAGTGCTGCAAACCCTGGGCCTGGAAGAGATGGGGCACCGCTTCTTTGCCGAAGAGCTGGCCAAGGCGGGCGCGTAAAGTATCCGCAGGGCAAAGTATCCGCAAGGGCAAACGAGGGGAGGAGCGGGTCGGTTACAATACCGGCTTTCTCCTCCTCTTGCTTTTTGCGCCTCCTCCATGACCACACCTATTGAAATGCCCACCGTCCGCCTGGCCAAGCGCCTGTCTGAAGACGTGCCCTGTTCGCGCCGCGAGGCCGAGCTGTATATCGAGGGCGGCTGGGTGACGGTCGACGGCGTGCTGGTGGAAGAGTCGGGCGCGCGCGTGGCGGACAACCAGGAAGTGGTGCTGTTGCCGAACGCCACCCTGGAAGAAATGCCGCCCGTGACGATTCTGCTGCACAAGCCGGCCGGCATCAATGGCGGCGTGGGCAGCGAAGGCAAGCCAGCCTTGAGCTGTTTGCGTCCAGAAGAGATCTTCACGCCGGAAAACGTGGCGCCCAGTTCCGTCACGCGCTTCCTCAAGCGCCACCTGATCGGCCTGACCATCACCAATCCGCTCGACACCATGGCGTCCGGCTTGCTGGTATTCACGCAGGATTTCCGCGTCGCCCGCAAGCTGGTCGACGAAGCGAAAACGGTGGAGCAGGAATTCATCGTGGAAGTGGCCGGCAACATCATGGAAAACGGCCTGGCGCTGCTCAATCACGGCTTGCCCTTCAATGGCAAGCCTTTGCCGCCGATCAAGGTCAGCTGGCAAAATGAAACGCGTTTGCGTTTCGCCCTGAAAAACGTGCAGCCGGGCCAGATCGCCCACATGTGCAAGATGGTGGGGCTGGACGTCGTCGCCATGAAGCGCTTGCGCATCGGCCGCATCCCGATGGGCGCCATGCCCGTGGGGCAATGGCGTTACTTGCAGGGTTACGAACGCTTCTAAAGCTGCGGCGCGACGATGGAATGGCTTTCTGCAAAGCTTTTCCATAGCCGTTCGGCAATATTCAAGGCGATGGTGTCGGCCTTCTCTTGCAAGGCCGCATTGCCCATGCTCTCGGTCGTGGCGAAGAACAGGGTCAGCCAGCGTCGGAACATGCAGGGCGTGAGGTGTTCCATTTGCGCGTGCTGGGCCAGCGGCTTGCCGTGGTAGCGCATGGTGCCGCGCAGCAAGCCTGACCAGAAATCGACCAGTGTGGCCAGGTGGGCATCCCAATCCTTGACCTCGGCGGCAAAGATGGGGCCCAGCATGGCGTCGTCGCGCGCGGCCGCATAAAAGGTGTGGACGAGATGCTTGACTTCGTCTTCGCTGCAGACTTCCTCGCGGTAGGGAGCGAAGCGTGTGTGGGGGAGGGGGGCGGTAGTATTCATGGCATGCCATGATCGCAGAGCCCCCGTGGCGCTTCAATGACCCAGGTCAAGCCGCGTCAAAACTCAGGCGGCGACTTTCTTCGGCTTCTTCGCCGGGGCCGGCAATTGCACGATGTGCGTGCCCGCCAGCTTGTCGTGTAGAAATTGTCCATTGCCCGTGAACAGGGCCGTGCTGGACCAGGCCAGGATGCCGACACCGATGGCGCCCAGGGCCGTCCAGTGCTGCAAGTCCAGCAGGTACGACACCAGCAGGGCTGGCAGCAGCCACATCCATGACAGGACATAGCGGTAGGCGGCCACGCGCAGCGGCACGTGGGCGTGGCCCGGCAGCACGACTTTCAGGCGCCACGTCTTCATGGCCAGGGTTTGCCCTTCGCGGCTCCATTGATGGATGAAATACGCACCCATGACGAGGAAGGCCAGGCACTGGCGCATGTGTTCCGTCAGCGGCGTATGCGCGCCCTGCACGGCCAGCTCGAACAGCAGGAAGGGCAGGAACAGCACGGCCAGGGCCAGCAGCGACTCGTACACCATGGAAATCAGGCGGCGCTTGATCGTGGGATGGGAAGTGATGCTGGCGGCAGGCGTGCTATTTGGCATTGGTTGGCAGTGGGGCAGGCGTAATAGATGGCGTAACAGATGGCGTGACGGGCACGGTGGCGGGGGCCGCGGCGGGATCGCTCGGCACGGCCGTCGCTGCGGGCGCGGGCGGCAGGACGGGTGCGGCGGCCGCAGGCGCTGCCGGCGTGGCGGGCAGCAGGATCGGGGCCGGCTTGCTCGTATTCGAATTGATCGCGGGCACTTTTTCCAGCGGCTTTTTCGGCACGAGTTCCGTCGCCAGTTTTTTCTTTTGATCTTCCGGCAATTGCTGGTACTGCTCCCATTGCGCGGTTTTTTGACCAGGATCAATCTTCTTCGTGCGCGTATAGTTTTCGCGCACGAGGCGGCGCTGTTCCGGCGTCAGCTTGATCCATTCGCGCATGCGTTCATGCACGCGCGTTTGCTCGTCCGGCGTCATGGAGGCGAAACGGCTGGCAATATCGAGCCATTTCTGCTTGCGCAAGGCTTCCAGCTTGTTCCATTCGCTCGCCAGCGGCTGCAGTGCTTCCTGCTGCGCGCGCGACAACTTGTTCCACGAGGGATTCTCGCCGGTCTTGGGCGGCGTGCCGCCCTTGCCGGCCGTGCGGGGCGAACCGGGCTTGGCTGTCGAGGCCGGCGCGGGCGCCACCACGGGTGCGGCTGCCACGGGAGGAGCGGCGGGCGCGGCATGTTGCTGCGCGCCAACCCAGGCGGCGCCGGCCAGGGCGCAGGCACCCAGGCCGATGCCGCCGGCCAGCCAGCCTTTGCGTACGCTTGAGCGTGTCATTATTGCTCGCGTTTCGTCAGGTAGGCATTGAAGCCATGGTCCATGTAGGCGGAAAGCGGCAATTCGTCCGACAGCACGGCGGCGTCGATTTCTGCCAGTTCGGCAATATGTTGTTCTTGCTCAAACTGATAGATGCCCACCATGCCGCCGACCAGCAGCAGCAGGGGGATGATGACGCTCATGCGCCCCAGCCACGACAGCGGCTCGACAAACAGGCTGCTGGCCACGCCGGCGAACACATTCTGGCGCACGGCGACGGCGGCGGGCGCGTCCGCCTTCTTGCGGGACAGGGCCAGCTTGCGTGCCGCTGCCAGGCGATCGGTGGCCGATGCGGGCAGGTCGTCGAGTTTTTCGTTCAGTGCATGGCGCACTTTGTAAGCGAAATTGAGATCGTCGGTGTTCATAATTTAATTCCCTTGGCTTTCAGCGATTCGGCGAGCGTGTGGGTAGCTCTAGAGCAATGTGTTTTCACGCTACCTTCGGAGCAACCCATCGCTTCCGCTGTTTCAGCCACATCCATGTCCTGCCAATAACGCATGAGGAAGGCTTCGCGTTGACGTGACGGCAGTTTTTGTACCTCCGCATCAATCAAATCAAGGATTTGCGCGCGCTCGACCTGGTCGGCCGAGGATTCGGCGGCGCTGGAGCCCTGTTCCGATTCATAAGTGTCAAGTATATCAAAATCCTCATGCTCGTCGCCCGAGGGCTTCATGCCGGAAAACAGGCTGACCCAGGTGTTGCGGACTTTTTCGCGGCGGAAATAATCGAGGATGGTGTTTTGCAGGATGCGCTGGAACAGCATCGGCAGTTCGGCGGCCGGCTTGTCGCCGTATTTCTCGGCCAGCTTGATCATGGCGTCCTGCACGATGTCGAGTGCCGATTCTTCCTTGCGGACCGCGTAGGCGGCTTGCTTGAAGGCGCGCCGCTCGACATTTTCTAGAAAGTCGGATAATTCTTTGTCTGTTGCCATGCGGTATGGGGGATCTTAGCGGCTGCGGGTGCGGTGGGCGAAATGGGGGCGGGTATGCTTTTTGCAACCTCGTGCATGCTAGCAAAAAATGTGCGTTTCCGCAGAGTTTTTGCACTCCGTGCGCGCAAAATGGCCTTTCGGCTGACATTTTCCTTGACCATAATGGTGCGACGCGATACCGTATAGGACGCTTTGAACACCCCAAAGCCCTATGGTCAGGTCGCGACCGGCACACAAGGCCATCCGCGGCAAGACGCGCTTTCATTTGTAGGCAGTTTGTTCTAACCCGCGCCACAAGCGCGAGCGGTTCGTACAGGCGCCACAGAAACTCCGGCCAAACGAGTTGCGTTAAGCGTTGTTTTGTAAGGTATCTATGGGTGCCCAAAGAAATTGCGTGACCGCATGAAAAGGGAAGCAGGAGCACTGTCGCGCACAGCGAACTTCGTCAGGAAAGAACATCCGATCAATCTCCAATGGACCTTGAAAGGAATGTTTCATGAATACCGAAGCAGCAGCAGGACCAATTACGGGCGCAGAAATTGTCGTGCGCTGTCTGGCTGAAGAGGGCGTCGAGCACGTCTTTGGATACCCGGGCGGAGCCGTACTCTACATCTACGACGCCATCTTCCAGCAAAACAAATTCCAGCATATTCTGGTACGCCACGAGCAGGCCGCGATCCACGCCGCCGATGCCTATTCGCGCAGCTCGAACAAGGTCGGTGTCGCCATCGTCACGTCCGGTCCGGGCGTCACGAATGCCGTCACGGGCTTGTCCACCGCGTACATGGACTCGATTCCCATGGTGGTGATCTCCGGCCAGGTGCCGAGCCACGCCATCGGGCAGGATGCGTTCCAGGAATGCGACACGGTCGGCATCACGCGCCCCGTCGTCAAGCACAACTTCCTCGTCAAGGACGTCAAGGACCTGGCAGCGACGATCAAGAAAGCCTTCTTCATCGCCCGTACCGGCCGTCCGGGACCCGTGCTGGTCGATATCCCCAAGGATATCAGCATGCACAAATGCCATTTCGACTATCCGAAGGAAGTCGAGATGCGTTCCTACCGTCCCGTCGACAAGGGCCACTCGGGCCAGATCCGCAAGGCCGTGCAGCTGTTGCTGCAAGCCGAACGCCCGATGATCTACACGGGCGGCGGCGTGATCCTGGCAAATGCCTCGGCCGAGCTGAACAAGCTGGTCGACCGCCTGGGTTTCCCTTGCACCAACACCTTGATGGGCCTGGGCGGCTACCGCGCCTCGAGCGAGCAGTATGTCGGCATGCCCGGCATGCACGGCACCTATGAAGCGAACATGGCGATGCAGAATTGCGACGTCCTGATCGCCATCGGCGCCCGCTTCGACGACCGCGTGATCGGCAACCCGAAACATTTCGCTTCGCATCCGCGCAAGATCATCCACGTGGACATCGATCCCTCGTCGATTTCCAAGCGCGTCAAGGTCGATATTCCCATCGTCGGTAACGTCAAGGACGTGCTGATCGAGTTCCTCGCGCAGCTCGACGCGGCCGAAGCCAAGCCGAACGTCAATGCCTTGAGCAACTGGTGGAAGCAGATCGCCGAATGGCGCGGCCGCGAATGCCTGAAGTACCCGACCTCCGACCTCGTCATCAAGCCGCAATCGGTGGTGGAAAAGGTGTTCCAGATCACCAAGGGCGACGCCTTCATCACGTCCGACGTGGGCCAGCACCAGATGTGGGCTGCGCAATACTACGGTTTCGACAAGCCGCGCCGCTGGATCAATTCCGGCGGCCTGGGCACCATGGGTGTCGGCTTGCCGTACGCCATGGGCGTGCAGATGGCCAATCCGGACGCCACCGTTGCCTGCATCACGGGCGAAGGTTCGATCCAGATGTGCATCCAGGAATTGGCAACGTGCAAGCAGTACCACTTGACGCCGAAGATCATCATGCTCAACAACCGTTTCCTCGGCATGGTGCGCCAGTGGCAGGAAATCGATTACGGTTCGCGCTATTCCGAGTCGTACATGGATTCGCTGCCCGACTTCGAGAAACTGGCCGAGGCATATGGCCACGTGGGCATGAAAATTGAAAAACCGGGCGACGTCGACGGCGCCCTGAAAGAGGCGTTCGGCATGAAAGACAGGCTGGTATTCATGAACTTCATTACCGACCAGTCCGAAAACGTGTGGCCCATGGTGAAAGCCGGCAAAGGCCTGTCCGAAATGATGCTCGGCTCGGAGGACCTCTAATCATGCGCCATATTATTTCTGTCTTGCTGGAAAACGAAGCGGGCGCCCTGTCGCGCGTGGTGGGCCTGTTCTCGGCACGCGGTTACAACATCGAAACGTTGACCGTGGCGCCGACGGAAGACTCGACCCTGTCGCGCATGACCATTGTCACCAGCGGCTCGGACGACATCATCGAGCAGATCACCAAGCACTTGAACCGCCTCATCGAAGTGGTGAAGGTGGTGGACTTGACCGAAGGCCAGCATATCGAACGCGAGTTGATGCTGATCAAGGTTCGTGCCGTGGGCAAGGAGCGCGAGGAAATGAAGCGCACCGCCGATATCTTCCGTGGCCGCATCATCGATGTCACCGAAAAGACGTACACGATCGAATTGACCGGCAACAAGGTCAAGCTCGACGCGTTCATCGATTCGATCGACCGCGCCGCCATCCTGGAAACCGTCCGCACGGGTGGTTCCGGCATCGGCCGCGGCGAACGCATCCTCAAAGTATAAAAATACAAGCAGCTCTACGCGGCCCTGGCGCCGCATTTAAAACAACAACGCATCATCAAATTATAGGAAATACCATGAAAGTTTTTTACGACAAAGACGCTGACCTCTCCTTGATCAAAGGCAAAAACGTTGCCATCATCGGCTACGGTTCGCAAGGCCATGCACACGCCCAAAACCTGAACGATTCGGGCGTCAACGTCACCGTCGGCCTGCGCAAGGGCGGCGCGTCGTGGACCAAGGTCGAGCAAGCGGGCTTGAAAGTGGCGGAAGTCAACGACGCCGTGAAAGCGGCCGACGTCATCATGATCCTGTTGCCAGATGAAAACATCGCTCAGGTCTACAACGAAAACATCGCCCCGTTCGCCAAGCAAGGCGCCGTGCTGGCCTTCGCCCACGGCTTCAACGTGCATTACGGCCAAGTCGTGCCACGCGCCGACCTGGACGTGATCATGGTCGCGCCGAAGGCCCCGGGCCACACCGTGCGCGCCACCTACACCCAGGGCGGCGGCGTGCCTCACCTGATCGCCGTGTACCAGGACAAATCGGGCATCGCCCGCGATATCGCCCTGTCGTACGCGTCGGCCAACGGCGGCGGCCGTGCCGGCATCATCGAAACGAATTTCCGCGAAGAAACTGAAACGGACTTGTTCGGTGAGCAAGCCGTGCTGTGCGGCGGCGCCGTGGAACTGATCAAGGCCGGCTTCGAAACCCTGACGGAAGCCGGTTACGCGCCTGAAATGGCGTATTTCGAGTGCTTGCACGAACTGAAGCTGATCGTCGACCTGATCTATGAAGGCGGCATCGCCAACATGAACTACTCGATCTCGAACAACGCCGAATACGGCGAATACGTGACCGGTCCTAAAGTCGTGACGTCGGCCACCAAGGATGCGATGCGTCAATGCCTGAAAGACATTCAAACGGGCGAATACGCGAAGAGCTTCATCCTGGAAAACAAGGCAGGCGCACCGACCCTGATCTCGCGCCGTCGTCTGACGTCCGAGCACCAGATCGAAGAAGTGGGCGCGAAACTGCGCGCCATGATGCCTTGGATCGCGAAAAACAAGATGGTCGACCAGTCGAAAAACTAAGCATTTTTTGCTGATTCACCATAAAAAAGCCGGCGCAAGCCGGCTTTTTTATGTGCGCCGGCGCCTGGCAGGCAACATCCGTTACAATCAGGCCCATTCAACAATACCGTCAGCCTCATGCTTGTTTTTTCTAAAGTTTTTGTCGGGAATCTTCATGTGGTCAAGCGCCCCGTCGCGGTTGCCGTCAGCTGCTGGTTTCTGGTCATCGGCTCGCTGTTGGCGCTGGTGTCGGCTTTCCTCGGCCGCCACGACCCCGCCATGCTGGCCGCAATGGGGGACGGCGTGATTCCCGCCGAAGTGCAATACGCGATTTTGCTCTTCAGCCAGGGCATCACCCTGGTGGCAGCACTGGCCATGCTGCAAAGGCAGCGTGGCGCGCGCACGGTGTATCTGGTGTGGGGCGTGATCGACATTGCGCTCTGCCTGGCGACCTTGCCGGTCAAGATGGACGTCTTGCCTGGCGCGCTCATGTTCGCCGTCATCTGCGCCTTCCTGTACAGTCCGAAATCGAATGCCTGGTTTTCGCCACGCAAGGCGGCTAATGATGCCTGCATGACGCCAGCCTGAGCATGGCTGCCTGAACACGGCTATTTCCCTGCGCACGCCGTCGCGGCGTTTGCGCTACAATTCCGCCCTTCCTTTGCAGTTTCATATCGCTGCATCTGTTTCGGTATCTGCCGACCGCAACGCGCATTACCGCTATTTGATAGCACGCCAGGCTCGTTGAGGCGCTGCCTGCGCAACCCGAGGTACCCACATGACTGACCGTATGACCGCCGCCGTGCCTGTTTCAGGCTCTGCCGGCACTGCCATTTCCCGACGCTTTCCGCTGGCCGCCTTGCTGGCGCTGGCGATGACCAGCTTTATCGCCATCCTGGCCGAAACCTTGCCTGCCGGCCTGTTGCCGCAGATTTCGCAGGGCCTCGGCATTTCCGAAGTCATGACGGGTCAGCTCGTCACGGTGTTTGCGATCGGCTCCATCCTGACCGCCATCCCCCTGACCGCCATGACCAGCGGCTGGCGCCGCCGCAAGGTGCTGCTGCTGGCCGTCGGCGGCTTCCTGGTCTTCAATACCATGACGGCGCTGGCGCCCAATTACATGGTGGCGCTGGCTTCGCGCTTCCTGGCCGGCATGGCGGCCGGGCTGGCCTGGGGCTTGATGGCCGGCTATGCGCGCCGCATGGTCAGCGTGGAACAGCAGGGCAGGGCGATGGCCATCGCCATGATCGGTACGCCGCTGGCCCTGTCGCTGGGCGTGCCGCTGGGCACCTTGCTGGGCGGCGTGCTGGGCTGGCGCAGCATCTTCGGCATCATGTCCGGCCTGGCCGTGGTGCTGGTCGCCTGGATACTGGTGGCCGTGCCCGATTATCCGGGGCAAAGGAATGGCGAACGCCTGTCGATCCGCCAGGTGTTCATGACGCCGGGCGTGCGGCCGATCTTGGCGGTGATCGTCGCCTGGATGCTGGCGCATAACATTCTGTATACCTATATCGCGCCGTTCCTGGCGCCGTCCGGCTTGCGTCCCCGCATCGACCTGGTGCTGCTCGTGTATGGCGTGGGCTCGCTGGCCGGCATCTGGCTGGTCAGCCAGTTGATCGACCGCTGGCTGCGCCCGCTCGTGCTGGGCTGCCTCGCCGCGTTGGCCTGCGTGGTGGTGGCGCTGGGCCTGGCGATGGACTCGCCGGCCGTGATCTATGTCAGCATGGCCATCTGGGGCGTCACCTTTGGCGGCGCCGGCACCTTGCTGCAGACGGCGTCGGCCGACGCGGCCGGCGACGGCATGGATGTGGCGCAGGCGATGGTGGCGACCATCTGGAACGTGGCCATCGCGGGCGGCGGCCTGGCGGGCGGCGTGCTGCTGGACGGCTATGGCGCGGCCTCGTTCCCCTGGGCCATGCTGGCCTTGCTGCTGGTGGCCTTGACCATCGCCTGGCGCGCGCGGCGTTACAGTTTCAAGCCGGGCCGGCGCAGCGGCGGCCCGGTGGCGGGTCACTGATAACATTGTTATTTTGAATGACGGTGTATTGAAATGTGAGCAGATGTGACTGGCAAGCACATTTTGTGACGATTTGTTAATTTGCGCCACAGGAATGAATGAGGCGTTAGAATCTACACAGTTTGACAAGTTTCTCAAGCGAAAGAGGTGGCAACAGCCACCCCTTTCGCGGGCTGTCAGCCATATTAACTACCTAGGAGTACCCCATGACCGTGATGAAATCCGTCCTTGTTGCCGCCGCAGCCACCGTTGCCTTGAGCGCACAAGCCCAATCCCTGCCGACCAACGGCACCCTGGTGGTCGTACCCGCGTTTGGCGAAGTCAAGCATGTCAATGACCAGGTGGTCGCTACCCTGGCCGTCGAAGAACAGGACAAGGACAAGGCAGCCGCCGCGTCGCGAGTCAACCAGAAGATGAACAAGGGTATCGCCATCGTCAAGCAGGCCGATCCTTCTGCCGCGCTGAAATCGTATGGCTATTACACCTATCCCGTGTATCCGGAAGAGCGCCCATTGCCAGCCGGCGCCGTGGCCAAGCCGCGTTTGCCAACGGCCTGGCGCGTGGGCCAGTACCTGGAAGTGACGACGGCCAATCTGGCGACCCTGCCAAAAACCGTGTCGGCGGCGCAAGGCGTGCTGACCCTGAATGGCTTGAATTTCGGCCTGAAGCCGGAAACCATCCGCCTGCTGGACGATCAGCGCATCGCCGCCACGTATAAGAACCTGAACGAACGCGTGGCCGCCATCGCCAAGGCCATGGGCCGCAACGTTTCCGACGCCGTGCTCGATACGGTGGACTTCGAAGGTTCGGGCAACTATGTCACCGAAAACCGTGCTGCCGCCGCACCGATGATGATGCGCAGCGCCAAGATGGCCGAAGACAGCACCGTCGCCGAACCGAGCTTCGAGCCGGGCGAAACGACGCTCGACATGCGTGTCGTCGGCAAGGTCAAGTTCAAGTAAGTGCATTAGCGTGGAAACAATTCCGCGTTAGACTGTTTTGAAAATCATGGGGCTGTTGGCCCCATGGTCGTTTTTGCCCCATTATTTTTCAGGAGAACACCATGACCGTCATGAAAACCATGCTGGCCGCCGCTGTCGTTACCGCCGCCGCCACCGTTGCCCTGGGCGCACAAGCCCAGGCCTTGCCCACTTCCGGCACCCTCGTGGTGGTGCCCGCCAACGGCGAAGTCGTGCATGCGAATGACCAGGTGACCGTCACCCTGGCCATCGAAGAGCAGGACAAGGACAAGGCCGCCGCCGCCTCGCGCGTGAACCAGAAGATGAACCAGGGCGCCGCCATCGTCAAGAAAGCCGATCCGCAAGCCGTGCTGAAGACCCAGGGCTACTACACGTATGCCGTGTACCCGGAAACGGCGCCGCTGCCGCCAGGCGTCGCCGCCAAGCCGCGCGTGCCGACGGGCTGGAGAGTGGGCCAATACCTGCAGGTCACGACGACCAACCTGGCCGCCTTGCCGAAAACCGTTTCCGCGGCGCAAGGCGTGCTGACCCTGAACCGCCTGAACTTCGGCCTGGCGCCCGCCACCATCCGCAAGCTCGACGACCAGCGCATCGTCGCCGCCTACAGGAACCTGAACGAACGCGTGGCCGCCATCGCCGGCGCCATGGGCCGCAACGTCAATGACGCCGTGATCGACACCATCGATTTCGAAGGCTCGGGCAATTACGCGCAGCGCGTCAGCGTGGCCGGCGCGCGCAACATGAGTGCCGACGCCATGGGCTATGGCGGCAACCAGGTGGCCGAACCGAGCTTCGAGCCAGGCGAAACGACCCTCAACATGGGCCTGGTGGCGAAGGTCAAGTTCAAATAAGGCTAGCTTCGGGATCAATATTGTCAGCTTGACGCCGCCACGCTTTTCTTTGGCGGTAGCTCCTCTATAATGGCAATATCGGCGGGCGCATGGCGAGACAGTCATGCGCCTGCCATCTGGCACCGATTCCCCCGCAGTACACAAGATATGGAACAACATGGCAAACTTCCCCCGTCGTAGAGGCAAGAACGGCACTCCCGCAGCATCCAAAGCGTCCCGCTTCAGCAAATTCGTGCGCCAGCCGGTGACCGATGGCACTGGCAAGAAAACCTTGCGCCGCCGCGGCATCTATCTGTTGCCGAACGCCTTCACGACGGCAGCCCTGTTTTGCGGTTTCTACGCCATCGTCATGGCCATGAACCAGAAATTCGAACACGCGGCCTGGGCCATCTTCATCGCCATGATCCTCGACGGCCTCGACGGCCGCATCGCGCGCCTGACGAATACGCAGAGCGAATTCGGCGCCCAGTACGACAGCCTGTCCGACATGGTGTCCTTCGGCGCCGCGCCCGCGCTGGTGATCTACGAATGGTCGCTGCGCGGCATGGGCAAGCTGGGCTGGCTGGCCGCCTTCGTGTATTGCGCCGGCGCGGCCTTGCGCCTGGCCCGTTTCAACACGAATATCGCCGTGGTCGACAAGCGCTTCTTCCAGGGCTTGCCCAGCCCGGCGGCGGCGGCCATGGTGGCCGGCTTCATCCTGTTGATGAACGACCTGGAATTTGCCGGCAACCAGCTGGCCTGGGTGTCGTGGGCGATCGCCCTGTTTTCCGGCCTGACCATGGTCACCAACGTGCCGTTCTACAGCTTCAAGGATGTGAATTTCCGCAAGTCCGTGCCGTTCATCGTGGTATTCCTGCTGGCATTGTTCTTTGCGCTCATCTCCATCGACCCGCCGAAAGTGCTGTTCCCGATTTTCGTCGCCTATGGCCTGTCCGGCTACGCCGTGTTCTTCTGGCGCATGGCGAAGGGCAAGCCCGTCAGCATTATCCAGACCGACCCCGAGCATTGATGCGCTGAGTCGGTAGCGTCGCCAGTCTTCAGCCAGCCAGGAGCAGCCATGAGCACCAGCAACCGACTCATCATTTTTGACACCACCTTGCGCGACGGCGAGCAATCGCCGGGCGCCTCCATGACGCGCGAGGAAAAGCTGCGCATCGCCAAGCAGCTCGAGCGCCTGAAGGTTGACGTGATCGAAGCGGGCTTCGCCGCCGCCTCGCAAGGCGACTTCGAGTCGATACGGGCGATAGCCGGCGCCGTGCGCGAATCGACCATCTGCTCGCTGTCGCGCGCCAACGACCGCGACATCGCCCGCGCCGCCGAAGCGCTGGCGCCGGCCGAGCGCAAGCGCATCCACACTTTCATTGCCACGTCGCCCCTGCACATGCAGATGAAGCTGCGCATGACGCCAGAGCAAGTGCTTACGCAAGCGCAAAACGCCGTGCGCTACGCGCGCCAGTTCACGGACGACATCGAATTCAGCCCCGAAGACGGCAGCCGCTCCGACGAGGATTTCCTGTGCCGCGTGCTGGAAGCCGTGATCGCCGAGGGCGCCACCACCATCAATTTCCCCGATACGGTGGGCTACGCCGTGCCGGAAATCTTCGGCGCCACCATCCGCCGCTTGCGCGAACGCATCCCGAACTCAGATAAAGCCATCTGGTCTGTCCATTGTCATAACGACCTGGGCCTGGCTGTGGCCAATTCCCTGGCCGGCGTCATGATAGGCGGCGCGCGGCAGATCGAATGCACGGTCAATGGCCTGGGCGAGCGGGCCGGCAACACGGCGCTGGAAGAAGTGGTGATGGCGCTGCGCACGCGCGCCGCCTATTACAACTTGACGGTGGGTATCGACACGACGCAAATCGTGGCCGCATCCAAGATGGTGTCGCAAATCACGGGCTTTGCCGTGCAGCCGAACAAGGCCGTCGTCGGCGCGAACGCCTTTGCGCACGCGTCCGGCATCCACCAGGACGGCATCTTGAAGGCGCGCGAGACGTATGAAATCATGCGCGCCGAAGACGTGGGCTGGACGGCCAACAAGATCGTGCTGGGAAAACTGTCGGGCCGCAACGCCTTCAAGCAGCGGCTGCATGAGCTGGGCATCGCGCTGGAATCGGAAGCGGACATCAATGCCGCCTTCATCCGTTTCAAGGAACTGGCGGACCGGAAATCCGAGATTTTCGACGAAGACATCATGGCCCTCGTCAGCGAGGAACAGCAGGCGCAGGAGAGTGAGCACTACCGTTTCATTTCACTGACGCAGCAGTCGACGACGGGCGCCGTGCCCCATGCGCGCGTGGAATTCCTCGTCGGCGGCAAGCAACTGAGCTGCGAAGGGCGGGGCGACGGCCCCGTCGACGCCACCGTCAACGCCATCGAAAGCGCGGCCGCCAGCGGCGCGGAGCTGGTCTTGTTCTCCGTCAATGCCATCAGCACGGGCACGCAGTCGCAGGGCGAAGTCACGATGCGATTGTCGCGCGACGGGCGCATCGTCAACGGCGTGGGCGCCGACCCGGACATCATCGTCGCGTCGGCGAAGGCGTATCTGTCGGCACTGAATAAACTGCATGCCAAGGATGAGCGCATCGACCCGCAGCCGTAAGTCGGGGTCAGACTCGCCGGGTCTGACCCCAGAATTTGATGCTCACCGTACCAGAGTACGCTTGCGCTTCTTAGTCACCTCTCTCTTCCGCTCGCTACGGTTTTATCAGGCGTTGTTGCACAGGTAATGAATCAGCGGAAAAACCGCCGCTCCTCCTTGGCAGGGTCGGGTCCGTTCATCATCATGCGCACGATGCCGTCGTGGTCGAAGTGCACGTGCATCATGGAATCCCAGACGCCCGATTCCTTGTAGCGGTAAGACCAGACGTGCAGTTTCGGCAGCGACAGGTACGAGGTTTCCGTCGGGCGGCCCAGGGTGTGCAGCACATCTTGCTGGGTCGATACGCCCACCTTGATGCGGGCAAAGCCCGGCGTATCGAGCACTTGCTCGTAGGAAATGAGCTTGTCGTCGGGGCCGAAGCGGGCCATGTACGTGTACTGGCCGTAGGGGCCCGTCGCGTATTCCAGTTCCGCGCCCGTGGGCAGTTGGTAGATGTTGCTTGGCCGGCCCAAGCGCGCTTCCACGGCGGCGCGCGGCTCGCCCGGCTGCGGCGGCGGGACGTTCCAACTGGCGCAGCCGGCCAGGACGGCAAACAGCATGGGTGTTGCTAATTTGAGCAGATTTTTCATGTTTGACCTCCTGAAATGCAGGAAAACCCTATCATGCACCGAGAAAAGCGCGCACGGCAGGATACAGGCGGGCATTTTTCCGATATACTTGCGCGTCTGGTTGGCAGCATAGGCCAGTATTTTAATAATCGTAGTTCACGGTGGATAGGGTTCAGACTCTGTGCACCGCATGTGAAAGGTTTATCATGACAGTAGAAAACATCAACAAAGCCGCTATCATCGCGGACAACGCACGTGGTCAAAACGACACCGGCTCCCCTGAAGTGCAAGTTGCACTGCTGACAGCTCGCATCAACGAACTGAACGGCCACTTCAAAGCCCACTCGAAAGATCACCACTCCCGCCGCGGCCTGATCATGATGGTCAACCGTCGTAAGAGCCTGTTGTCCTACCTGAAGGCTAAAGACGCTACCCGTTATCGCGACCTGATCGCTAAACTTGGTCTGCGCAAGTAATTTTTGCCGTACAAGGTTTATACAGAAATGCCTGCGCCAGTTCGCTGACGCGGGCATTTTGTCATTTGAATTCCGGATTTATGTCGAGAAGTACAGTATTCTCTACCGATATCATGTTTTAAAAGTAAAGTAGCAAAGGTGGCAACAAGTAAAGGCAGCATTTTTACGCCGCCTGTGGTGAGGTGAACGACAGCCCCTGAAAATCTGTCGGCAATTAGAAAAGGGATACCCCATGTTTAACAAAGTTACGAAAACCTTCCAGTACGGTCAACATCAAGTGACCCTGGAAACCGGCGAAATCGCACGTCAGGCATCCGGCGCAGTGCTGGTGTCGATCGAAGATACCGTCGTTCTGGCAACGGTGGTGGCACGCAAAGATGCCAAGCCAGGCCAGGATTTCTTCCCTTTGACGGTTGATTATGTCGAGAAAACCTATGCTGCCGGTAAAATCCCGGGCGGTTTTTTCAAGCGCGAAGGCCGTCCTTCCGAAAAAGAAACACTGACATCCCGTTTGATCGACCGTCCTATCCGTCCGCTGTTCCCGGAAGGCTACCTGAATGAAGTGCAAGTCATCATTCACGTGTTGTCGGTCAACCCTGAAATCGATCCGGACATCGCCGCCATGATCGGCGCCTCGGCTGCCCTGTGCGTATCGGGCGTGCCTTTCAACGGTCCTATCGGCGCCGCGCGCGTCGGTTACGCCAATGGCCAGTACATCCTGAACCCGACCGTCCAGCAACTGAAAACGTCGGAAATGGACCTGGTGGTCGCCGGTACCGAAACGGCCGTGCTGATGGTCGAATCGGAAGCGAAACAGCTGTCCGAAGAAATCATGCTGGGCGCCGTGGTCTTCGGCCACGACCAGATGAAAGTCGTCATCGACGCGATTCACGACCTGGTGCGTGACGGCGGCAAGCCGGAAGTGGAATGGGCGCCTGCGCCGAAAAACGAAGCACTGATCGCCCGCGTCGCGCATTTCGCCAACGCCAAGATCAATGACGCGTATCAAACCAAGGACAAGCAAGAGCGTACGGCCAAGCTGAAAGCGGCGACGTCGGAAGTGATCGCCGACCTGTCGGCCGAAGCGGCTGCCGCCGGCGGCGCATCGATCGACAGCGCTGAAGTCAACAACATCCTGTTCGACATCGAAGCGAAAATCGTGCGTACGCAAATCCTGGACGGCGAGCCACGCATCGACGGCCGCGACACGCGCACCGTGCGTCCGATCTCGATCCGCACCAGCGTGCTGCCACGCACCCACGGTTCGGCCCTGTTCACGCGCGGCGAAACGCAAGCGCTGGTCGTCGCTACCCTGGGCACCGCCCGCGACAGCCAGAAGATCGACGCGCTGATGGGCGAGTTCACGGATTCGTTCATGCTGCATTACAACATGCCTCCATTCGCCACCGGCGAAACGGGCCGTGTCGGTACGCCAAAACGCCGCGAAATCGGCCACGGCCGCCTGGCCAAGCGCGCGCTGATCGCCGCCCTGCCAGCAGCTGAAGAGTTCAGCTACTCGGTGCGCCTGGTCTCGGAAATCACGGAATCGAACGGTTCCTCGTCGATGGCTTCCGTGTGCGGCGGCTGCCTGGCACTGATGGACGCCGGCGTGCCGATGAAAGAGCACGTGGCCGGTATCGCCATGGGCCTGATCAAGGAAGGCGGCAAGTTTGCCGTGCTGTCCGACATCCTGGGCGACGAAGATCACCTGGGCGACATGGACTTCAAGGTAGCCGGTACCCGCAACGGTATCACGGCGCTGCAGATGGACATCAAGATCATGGGCATCACCAAGGAAATCATGCAAGTGGCACTGGCGCAAGCCAAGGAAGGCCGCGAGCACATCCTGGGCGAAATGCAAAAAGCCATGCCGCACGTCAAAACCGAACTGTCCGATTTCGCACCGCGTCTGATCACGATCAAGATCAACCCGGAAAAAATCCGTGACGTGATCGGCAAGGGCGGCGCCGTGATCCGCGCGCTGACCGAAGAGACGGGCACCCAGATCGACATCAGCGACGAAGGCGTGGTCACCATCGCTTCCGTCGACGCCGCTGCCGGCCAGGAAGCCAAGCGCCGCATCGAGGAACTGACCGCTTCCGTCGAAGTGGGCAAGACCTACGAAGGCACCGTGCTGAAACTGCTGGACTTCGGCGCCATCGTGCAAGTCATGCCAGGCAAGGACGGCTTGCTGCACATCTCGCAGATCGCCAACGAGCGTGTCAACGCCGTGGCCGACTACCTGAAAGAAGGCCAGCTGGTGCGCGTCAAAGTGCTGGAAACGGACGACCGCGGCCGTTTGAAACTGTCGATGAAAGCTGCCGAAGGCAACGAAGCGCCAGCCGCTTAATGTCCTTCAGGTTCGCCTGAGTGCGGCTTCGGCCGCATGCTCAAAAACCGCCGGCGCGCAAGCCCTGGCGGTTTTTTTATGCGTCGCGTTTGCGCTGTATCGAAGGCGTGTGCCGCGTTGCCCGCCTGTCTGCACCGGCCTTGATCCAGCGCGTATCGGCCGCCGCTGCTCTCTGTAGATTCGGCATGGGATCTTCCCCTGAACGAGTCTTCCAAGGAGATGCAGCATGCGCACATACTGCGGGCTGGCCGCCGCCTTTCTGCTTGCCGTCGCGCCCGGTGTCCGGGCGCAGCTGGACAGCGCACCGACGCCGGTGCCGTTACCCATCCCTATCGCCGCCGCATCCGCGGCCATGCCGGTGCAAGACCTCGACGCCTTGCGCGCCGTGCATGCGCGCGAAATCAATGACCTCAGCACCTTCAGGACGGCGGGCTTGCAGCGCGAAGCCATCGATCCCTACCTGGACAGCGCGCCGGGCCAGCAATTCCTGCGCGAACTGCGCGCCGCCGATCCTGCCGCCCCGGCCGAGACGATTTACGCGCGCGCGGTCGAGCAGCTCGCCTCCGGCAGCACCTTGCCCGATGTGCAAGCCATGTCGGCCGCGCTGGTGAAGATCGTGCCGCATGGCCAGAATGTGTCGCCGTACTCGCCGTATTTCACCACCAGCGTGCAATTGCAGCTGGCCTCGGGCCAGTGCGCCAGCCTGGCCGACTGTTTCGGCTTGCCCTTGAAGAGCGAGGCGCCGCTGTATGATGTGTATCAGGTCATGCCCAAGGGTACCGTCAGCGTGTTCGTCAGCCAGGTGGCGCCGACGGAAGAGCTGGGCGGGCTGGTGCGGCGCCGTGGCGGGGCGCAGCAGTATTTGCTGCCCAACCGCAGCCTGTGGTCGGTCCCCGTGCTGATCGGCACGATCAAGAATTGAGGAGAGATGATGGATCAACCGCGCCTGCAAGCCCATGCCGCCGAACTGGAACAGTTGCTGGCGCGCCTGGCGCCCGCCGATGGGGAAGTGGCCGACCTGCGCAGCGCGCTGGAGCCGCTGCTGGCCCTGGCGGGCAGCGGCGCCTTGACGGCGCCCTTGCCGTGGGGCGACATCCCCGGCGGGCGTTATTTCACGGAAGGCGACTTGCGCCGTTACCCCGAACTGGAGCAGGCATTTGCCCGTTTCCGCATCGAGGCGACGGGCGGCGAATCGCCGGCCCTGCGCAAGCTGCGCGGCGAGATCTGATTAATATATGGTATCAATTGTTGTTTATGGGTAATTGACTGTCAGTATTGCTTGACGACAAAATCTTATTCCCTGACCATGGCGCATCCCTCCCGATTTTCTCTTTTTTATTGGATGCACCATGTTGTCCTCCCTTAAGGCGCGGCTGATCGCCATCGCCGTTTCCATCGTCGTGCTGGCCATGCTGGCCGTCGCCATCGCCAACTTCTTCACTACCCGCTCCAGCACCTTGGCCGCGCTCGACACGCAGATGCTGCAGTTGTCGCACAGCCATGCCGCGGCCATCGCCGAATGGCTGCGTTCCAAGCAAGCCGTCGTGGGCTCGCTCAAGCAGGGCGCCACGGCGGCCGACCCGCTGCCGGCCCTGAAGGCGGCCGAGCAGGCCGGCACCTTCGACATGGCGTATATCGGCTTTGCCGACAAGCACGCCGTCTTTTCGCAGGAGCGCAAGCGCGCCGCCGACTACGATCCCACGGCGCGGCCCTGGTACAAGCTGGCGTCCGAAGTGGGCGGCCCCATCATCACGGCGCCCTACATCGGCGCCAGTACGGGCAAGCTGGTGGTGACGTTTGCCGAGCCGCTGGGCGGCAAGGGCAGCGTGACGGGCGTGATGGCGGCCGACGTGATGATGGATGCGGTGGTGCAAAACGTCGCCTCGATCAAGCCGACGGCGTCCAGCTATGCCTTCCTCGTCGATGGCGGCGGCAAGATCATCGCCCACCCGGACGGCAAGCTGACCCTGAAGCCGCTGGCCGAGCTGGACCCGGGCCTCAGTGCGCAGGCGCTGGCCGATATCGAAAAGAGCGGCGACGGCGCCGCCATCCGCCTGGGCGAACGCAATGGCATCTTGCATGTGAGCAAGGTGCCGGGCAGCGACTGGCTGCTGGCGACCGTGCTCGACCGCGCAGAAGCGACGCAAGCCCTGAGCTCCATGCTGCGCGCCTCGGCCCTGACGGCCTTGCTGGTGCTGGCCCTGGCCGCCACGGTCTTGAGCGTGCTGGTGGCGCGCGCCTTGCGCCGCCTGGGCCTGGTGCGCGATGCGATGGAAGCGATCGCCACGGGCGACGGCGACCTGACCAGCCGCCTCGACGCGGAAGGCACGGACGAGCTGGCGCAGATTGCCAAGGCGTTCAACTTGTTCGTCGAAAAGATCGCCACCGTGCTGGTGCAGATCCGCAGCATCAGCACCCTGGTGCGCAGCGAATCGGCCGATATTGCCGCAGGCAACGCCGACCTGTCTTCGCGCACGGAAGCGCAGGCGGGCGCGCTGGAAGAAACGGCCAGTTCGATGGATGAGCTGACGTCGACCGTCAAGCAGAATGCGGAAAACGCGCATGCGGCCAATGAGCTGGCCGTATCCGCCTCGGAAGTGGCGGCCAAGGGCGGCCGCGTGGTGCAGCAAGTGGTCGGCACCATGGCCGGCATCCAGGAAAGCTCGCGCAAGATCGTCGACATCATCGGCGTGATCGACGGCATCGCCTTCCAGACGAATATCCTGGCCCTGAACGCGGCCGTCGAGGCGGCGCGCGCGGGCGAGCAGGGCAGGGGCTTTGCCGTGGTGGCGTCCGAAGTGCGCAACCTGGCGCAACGGTCTGCCGGCGCGGCGAAGGAAATCAAGGAATTGATCGGCGATTCGGTGGAAAAAGTCGATGCGGGCGGGCGCCTCGTCGATGAGGCGGGCCAGACCATGGACCAGGTGGTGGCGTCGGTGCAGCAATTGACGACCATCATGAGCGAGATCACGGTGGCCAGCCGCGAACAGAGCGCCGGCATCGGCGAGATCAATACGGCCGTCACGCACATGGATACCATGACGCAGCAAAACGCGGCCCTCGTCGAACAAGCCGCCGCTGCCGCGGAAAGCCTGCAGGAGCAGGCCGTGGACCTGGCGCAAGCCGTCGGCATGTTCCGCCTCGGCGATGCGGGTCCTGCCGCCGCGCCCGCGCCCGTGACCCGCCTCAAGGCGAAGCCGGCCGTTCGTGCTCCCGCGCCGCGCGCGCCAGCCCGCGCACTGTCGCCGGCCAAGCCCGTCAAGGCGGCCAAGTCCGGCGCCGACGAGTGGGAAGAGTTTTAAGCGTACAGCAATCGCGACGCTTATTTGGCACGTTCATCCGCGTTTTTGTCAGGCCAGCCTGCCAAAAGCGCAGTTCGTCGCAATCGGCGTGTCTGCCGGGAGCGGTATGGCTATAGTGACACCATACCGCAAGCCCACTGCCAGACACCCGAGGAGATTCAAATGAACGTCGCTAAAAACATGGAAGTCATCGCCGTTGCCGCCGCCATCCTGCTCGGCGCCAGCTGCTACGCCATCGCCCCGGCCGCCCCGGCCCTGCAAGTGGCCAGTTCCACGGCCACCCTGGCCGCGCCAGCGAACAAGGCGGCCATGCAAGTGGTGGTGGTCAAGGCCAAGCGCCTGACCGCCTTGGAAAAAGCCCGTTTTGCATAATTGATTGTCAGCAATTTTTGCTGCTGCTACAGTGGCAGCCAGCGGCGATGCGCGCGAGTCCCACGAGGGCGCCGCGACACATAAAAACAAGATACCGAGGATGCACTACATGAAAAAGACACTGCAATTGGCGCTGCTGTTCCTGGCGACTCTGGGCCTGGTGCGCGGCGCGGCCGCCGAGACCCGCTTGCTGGAAATGCGCAACATCGACGCCCGCGTGGTGCGCGTCAAGCTCGATGGCGTGATGGAGGTGCGCATTCGCCAGGGCAACGTGCCTTCGCTGAGCATCACGGCCGACAAGCGCTACATCGCCGATGTCAGCACGGCGCAAAGCGGCGATACCCTGCACATCGAAACGGAAGTGCGCGGCTTCAAGATCGGCCCTTCGTCGATACGCGCCGACCTGGTCTTGCCGAATTTGCGCGAGCTGAGCTCGGAAGGCTTCGGCAGCACGGACATCACGGGTTTCAAGGGCGAGGAACTGACCCTGTCGCTGGAAGGGGCGGGAAGCATCAAGCTGGTGGGCGACTACCGCAAGCTCAATGCCAGCCTGGGCGGCGTGGGCAGCATGCAGATATGGATCGGTAACAATGAGCGGGCCGAGCTGGACTTGCAGGGCGCGGGCTCTGTCGTGCTGGGCGGACGCGGACGACTCTTGAAAGCCAGCCTGGGCGGCCTGGGCAGCCTGAATGCGCAGCAATTCGAAGCGGACGCCGTGAACCTGGAATTGAGCGGCCTCGGCAACGCCACGGTGAATGCCCATACGAATGCCAAGCTGAACTTGAGCGGGCTCGGTTCGGTGGTGGTGTACGGCAAGCCGGTCAACCGCGATGTCAGCGTCGAGGGCCTGGGCAAAGTTAGCTGGAAGTAAAAGCATCCTGCCGCAGGCCTTTTGGCAGGACAAGAATAAGTAGTCAGACCACATCCCATTCCGATGAAAAAACTGATCATTACATTACTCATGCTGTTGACGATACAGCTACCCGCGCGGGCTGGCTTCGCCGAAGGCGCCAGTGCCTACAACAACAAGAATTACGCCTTGGCCTACAAGGAAATATTGCCCCTTGCCAAGACCGGCAACGCCGATGCCCAGCATTTGCTGGGCTTGATGTATTACATGGGACGGGGCTTGCCGCAGGATTACAAGCAAGCCATGTTCTGGCACCGCAAGGCGGCCGAGCAGGGCAAGGCCGACGCCCAGTATGTGGTGGGCGCCATGTATTACACGGGCAACGCCGTGCTGCAGGATCACAAGCAAGCCGTGGGCTGGTTCCGCAAGGCGGCCGAGCAGAACCATGCCGAGGCGCAGCAGGTGCTGGGCCTGATGTACCGCTACCACATGGGCGGCGTGCAGCAGGACAACGTCATCGCCTACATGCTGTGGAACCTGGCGGCGGCGAATGGCAACGCGAATGCGGCCGACCAGCGCGCCGCCGTGGTGCGCAAGATGACGCATGAGCAAGTCGAAGAGGGGCAAGCCCTGTCGGCGAAATGGAAGCCGGGCACGCCCTTGCCGCGCCAGTCGAAAACGGGCGCCGGTTAAGACGGGGCGGTGGTCTGCAGGGGAGGGCGGCTTGGCGTACAATCGCCGTTTTCCCTTGAGAGAGTCCCGCCATGCGTGCAGTTGCCATCAGCCAGCCAGGTCCCGCCGACGTTTTGCAGATCGCGGAACGTCCCATGCCGCAATATAAGGCGGGCGAACTGCTGATCAAGGTGCACGCGGCCGGCATCAACCGTCCCGACGTGCTGCAGCGCCTGGGCAAGTATGCGCCGCCCGCCGGCGCATCCGACTTGCCGGGCCTGGAAGTGGCGGGCGAAATCGTCGATGGCGACTTTACCAATACCGGATTCAGGAAGGGCGACCTCGTCTGCGCGCTGGTGCAGGGCGGCGGCTATGCCGAATACTGCGCCGCCCCAAGCGGCCAGTGCCTGCCCTTGCCGCAAGGCTTGACGGCGCTGGAAGGCGCGTCCCTGCCGGAAAACTTCTTTACCGTCTGGAGCAATGTCTTCGACCGCTGCGCGCTGCTTGACGGCGAAACGTTACTGGTGCAGGGCGGCACGTCCGGCATCGGCGTGACGGCCATCCAGCTGGCGGCCGCCCTGGGCCATCGCGTGTTCGCCACGGCGGGCAGCGACGAGAAGGCGCGCGCCTGCGAGGCGCTGGGCGCCGAACGGGGTATCAACTACCGCACGGAAGATTTCGTCGCCGTCGTCAAGGAATTGACCGGTGGCAAAGGCGTCGACGTCATCCTCGACATGGTGGGCGGCGACTACCTGCCGCGCGAAATCGATTGCCTGGCCGACGATGGCCGCATCGGCCTGATCGCCGTGCAGGGCGGCACCAAGGCGGAACTGGACCTGGGTAGCTTGCTGCGCCGCCGCCTGACGGTGACGGGTTCCACCCTGCGTCCCCGTTCCGTCGCCTTCAAGGCGGCCATCGCCAGCCATTTGCGCACGACGGTCTGGCCGCTGATCGAGGCGGGCAAGATCAAGCCCGTGATCTATCAAACTTTCCCGTTGGAAAAAGCCAACGAGGCGCATGCCTTGATGGAGGCGAGCACGCACGTGGGCAAGATCATGTTGCAAGTTGCCTGAAACGGGGCACTGCCTGTTTGACCGGCATCGGTGCCGGAGTTAGAATGACGGGTTATTAGAATTTAGGCTACTATGCGTCGCAAACTCGTCGTCGGAAATTGGAAAATGAACGGCAGTCGCACCTCGAACGCGGTGTTATTGTCTGAAATAGTTGCTGGCCTGGCTGCCTCTGGCGCCGCCAGCGCCGTCTGTGTGCCTGCGCCGTATCTGGCGCAGTGCCAGGCGCAATTGGCAGGCACGGCCCTGGGCTGGGGCGCGCAGGATGTGTCCGCGCACGCCAGCGGCGCCTACACGGGAGAAATCTCGACCGCCATGCTGCAGGATTTCGGCTGCAGCTATGTGGTGATCGGGCATTCCGAGCGCCGCGCCTACCATGGCGAGAGCGATGCGCAGGTGGCGGCCAAGACGGTTGCCGCGCTGGCGGCGGGCATCACGCCTATCGTCTGCATCGGCGAAACCCTGGCGCAGCGCGAAGCGGGCCAGACCAATGCCGTAGTGGCGCAGCAACTGGGCGCCGTGCTGGCGGCCATTGGTGACGACGACGTGGCGAAACTGGTGCTGGCCTATGAGCCAGTCTGGGCCATCGGCACGGGCAAGACCGCCACGCCGCAAATGGCGCAGGACGTGCATCAGGTATTGCGCGCCCAGCTGGTGGCAAAGAATGCGGTAGCGGCCGCCGGCGTGCAAATCCTGTACGGCGGCAGCATGAAGCCGGAGAACGCAAAAGAATTGATGGCGATGCCGGATATCGATGGCGGTCTGATCGGTGGAGCAGCATTGAAGGCGGCGGATTTCCTGGCGATTATTCACGCCGCTGATTGAATTACTTTAAACTAAGAATGGAATTGCAATGAACATGATGTTCAATCTGGTAGTGGTAGTACAGGTTATTTCGGCATTGTCGATTATCGCGCTGGTGTTGTTGCAGCACGGTAAGGGCGCCGACATGGGCGCCGCCTTCGGTTCGGGCGCCTCGGGCAGCCTGTTCGGTGCGACGGGTTCGTCGAACTTCATGTCGAAATCGACGGGCGTTGCCGCCGCGATCTTCTTCGGCGCCACCTTGGCCCTGTCGCTGATGGCGAATCAGCGCGCCACCACGGTCGGCGGCGGCGTGATGGATAAAGTCGTCAAGCCAGTGCCAGTCACCGGCGCGGGCGCGATCCCGACGACGGTGCCAGCAGCTGCTCCAGCTGCCAGCGCTCCGGCAGCGGCGGCTCCGGTTGCCAGCACCCCGGCCGGCGCGATTCCGAAGTAATTCTGTATCAGCTCGATACCTCATCGAGAGTAATTCTCATTACGGGCAGATTATTGCTCAATGTTTTAGCAGTGCGGCAGGAAAAAATCGTGGCGCGCTGGAAGATGTAAAAATTTATCGTTTTTATCTGTGTTTTGATGCATTTGTGCATTAACTTTAGCGGCAAAGCAGAGTAGAATACGGGCCTTACCGCCGACGTGGTGAAATTGGTAGACACGCTATCTTGAGGGGGTAGTGGCGAAAGCTGTACGAGTTCGAGTCTCGTCGTCGGCACCAGAAATCAGAAGCCAGCAACGGCGCACGAGCCATGGCTCGTACAAAGTTGCTGGCTTTTTTTACGAGGATGTGTCGTTCGATCCTGGTCTTAGCTTTGATTGGGGTCGTGCGTTAGATACGCTGCAAATGATCGCAGCGTCCTCATTTAACCGATCGTTCAATATAAGCTCATCAATCGTGAACCTCGAAAATTACTTCCCCGTCCTGCTGTTCATTATTATCGGCCTTGGTGTCGGTATCGCTCCCCAGCTCCTGGGGCGCCTGTTAGGCCCTAACAAGCCCGACGCAGCAAAACTCTCCCCGTACGAATGTGGCTTTGAAGCATTCGAAGACGCGCGCATGAAATTTGATGTGCGCTACTATCTGGTCGCAATCCTGTTTATTTTGTTCGATCTGGAAACGGCATTCTTTTTCCCATGGGGCGTTGCAATGCGCGACCTGGGCTGGGCCGGTTTCGTCACGATGATGGTGTTCATCGCTGAATTCGTGGTCGGATTTTGGTACATTTGGAAGAAAGGTGCCCTTGACTGGGAATAAGCCATGGCTATTGAAGGCGTATTAAGCGAAGGTTTCATCACCACCTCGGCCGACAAGCTGATCAACTGGGCGCGCACCGGGTCTATGTTCCCGATGACGTTCGGTCTGGCCTGCTGTGCGGTCGAAATGATGCATGTGGGCGCAGCCCGCTACGATATGGACCGTTTCGGCGTCGTGTTTCGTCCGTCGCCGCGTCAGTCCGACGTCATGATCGTTGCCGGCACCCTGTGCAACAAGATGGCGCCGGCCCTGCGCAAGGTCTACGACCAGATGGCAGAGCCACGCTGGGTCATCTCGATGGGTTCCTGCGCCAATGGCGGCGGGTACTACCATTACTCCTATTCCGTGGTGCGCGGTTGCGACCGCATCGTGCCCGTCGACGTGTATGTGCCTGGCTGTCCTCCGACCGCTGAAGCCTTGCTGTACGGCATCATGCAGTTGCAGAACAAGATCAAGCGTACCAGCACGATCGCACGCTAACGGGGCCGCTTCAGATTATGACAACACATTTAGAAGTATTGCAAAACGCCCTCGGCACTGCCCTGGGCGATCGCGTTAGCACGACGGTTGCGCTGGGGGAAGCCACCCTGGTCGTCAAGGCCGAGGACTACCTGGCCGTGATGCAGACCCTGCGCGACGATCCGACCCTGCATTTCGAGCAATTGCTCGACCTGTGCGGCGTCGACTACTCGACCTATGGCGACGGTAGCTGGGATGGCCTGCGTTTCGCGGCCGTTTCGCACTTGCTGTCGGTCAAGCACAACTGGCGCGTGCGCGTGCGCGTGTTCGCGCCGGACGACGACATGCCGCTGCTGCCCTCCGTGGTCGGCATCTGGCGTGCCGTCAACTGGTACGAGCGCGAAGCATTCGACCTGCTGGGCATCCTCTTCGAAGGCCACAACGACTTGCGCCGCCTGCTGACCGACTACGGTTTCATCGGCCATCCGTTCCGCAAGGATTTCCCCGTCTCCGGCTATGTCGAGATGCGCTACGATCCGGAACAAAAGCGCGTGATTTACCAGCCCGTGACGATCGAGCCGCGGGAAAACGTGCCGCGCGTGATCCGCGAAGAACATTACGGGATGAAATAATGGCTGAGATTAAGAACTACACCCTGAACTTTGGGCCACAGCATCCGGCCGCGCACGGTGTGCTGCGCCTGGTGCTGGAGATGGATGGCGAAGTCATCCAGCGCGCCGACCCGCATATCGGCCTGCTGCACCGCGCCACCGAAAAGCTGGCTGAACAGAAGACCTACCTGCAATCCGTGCCGTACATGGACCGTCTCGACTATGTGTCGATGATGTGCAATGAACATGCATACGTGATGGCCATCGAAAAGATGCTGGGCCTGGAAGTGCCGCTGCGCGCGCAATACATCCGCGTCATGTTCGACGAGATGACGCGTATCCTGAACCACCTGATGTGGCTGGGCACCCACGCGCTGGACGTCGGCGCCATGGGCCCGTTCCTGTATTGCTTCCGCGACCGCGAAGACTTGTTCGACGCCTACGAGGCAGTGTCGGGCGCGCGCATGCACGCGGCCTACTACCGTCCGGGCGGCGTATACCGCGATTTGCCGGATGCGATGCCGCAGCACAAGGCGTCGATCATCCGCAACGCCAAGGCCATCGGCAAGCTGAACGAAAACCGCCAGGGCTCCCTGCTGGACTTCATCGAAGACTTCGCGCGCCGTTTCCCGAACTCGGTGGACGAGTACGAAACCTTGCTGACCGACAACCGTATCTGGAAACAGCGTACCGTCGGCATCGGCGTGGTCTCGCCGGAAGATGCGCTGGCCATGGGCTTTACGGGCGCCATGCTGCGCGGCTCGGGCGTGCAGTGGGATTTGCGCAAGAAACAGCCGTACGAAGTATACGACTTGATGGATTTCGATATTCCTATCGGCACCAACGGCGATTGCTACGACCGCTACCTGGTTCGCGTGGAAGAGCTGCGCCAGTCGAACCGCATCATCAAGCAATGCGTGGAGTGGCTGCGCAACAATGAAGGTCCTGTCATGACCAGCAACCGCAAGGTGGCGCCTCCGGGCCGCGTCGACATGAAGACCAACATGGAATCGCTGATTCACCACTTCAAGCTGTTCACGGAAGGTTTCCACGTGCCGCCAGGCGAGGCCTACAGCGCCGTGGAACATCCGAAGGGCGAGTTCGGCGTGTACCTGGTGTCCGACGGCGCCAACAAGCCGTACCGCATGAAACTGCGCGCGCCAGACTACGCCCACTTGCAGTCGCTCGACGAGATGGCGCGTGGGCACATGCTTGCCGACGCCGTGACCATCATCGGGACGCAAGATATCGTGTTCGGCAGTATTGACCGCTAAGAGGCAAAAAGTATGTTGTTATCAGAGCAATGCTATAAGAAAATTGACCGCGAGCTGGCCAAGTACCCGGCCGACCAGCGTCAGTCGGCCGTCATGGCCGCGTTGGCCCATGCCCAGGATGAACTGGGCTGGCTGGCGCCGGAAACCATGAAGGAACTGGCCGATTACATCGGCATGCCGGCGATTGCCGTGCAGGAAGTGGCCACGTTCTACAATATGTACAACGTGAAACCCGTGGGCAAGCACAAGATCACCGTGTGCACCAACCTGCCATGCGCCCTGTCGGGCGGCGTGCGCGCTGCAGACTACCTGAAGCAGAAACTGGGCATCGATTTCCGCGAAACCACCCCTGACGGCCAGTTCACCCTGGTTGAAGGCGAGTGCATGGGTGCTTGCGGCGATGCGCCTGTCTTGCTGGTCAGTAATAAAACCATGTGCAGCTGGATGTCGAACGAGAAGATCGACGCCATGCTGGAGGAACTCAAGAAATGACGTCACTCCACAACCGCCATATCGATCCATTGATCCTGAAGGATCTGGATGGCAAGAACTGGCATTTGCAAGATTATGTGAACCGCGGCGGCTATAGCGCCCTGCGGCGTATCCTGGAAGAGAAAATCACGCCGGAACAGATCATCGCCGACCTCAAGGCTTCGTCCTTGCGCGGCCGTGGCGGCGCGGGTTTCCCTACCGGCTTGAAGTGGAGCTTCATGCCGCGCCAGTTCCCGGGTCAAAAATACCTCGTCTGCAATACAGATGAAGGCGAACCGGGCACTTTCAAGGACCGTGACATCATTCGTTACAATCCCCATGCGCTGATCGAAGGCATGGCCATTGGCGCTTATGCGATGGGCATCACCGTCGGTTATAACTATATCCACGGTGAAATCTTCCAGGAATACCTGCGTTTCGAAGAAGCGCTGGAAGAGGCGCGCGCCGCCGGTTTCCTGGGCGACAAGATCATGGGCAGCGAGTTCTCGTTCCAGTTGCATGCGCACCATGGTTATGGCGCCTACATCTGCGGCGAAGAAACGGCCCTGCTGGAGTCGCTGGAAGGCAAGAAAGGCCAGCCGCGCTTCAAGCCGCCTTTCCCAGCCTCGTTTGGCCTGTACGGCAAGCCGACGACGATCAACAACACGGAAACCTTCGCGGCCGTGCCTTTCGTGCTGAACATTGGTCCAGAGAAATACCTGGCGATGGGCAAGCCGAACAACGGCGGTTCGAAGATCTTCTCGATCTCGGGCGACGTGGAAAAACCGGGCAACTACGAAGTGCCGCTCGGCACCCCGTTTGCGACCCTGCTGGAACTGGCAGGCGGCATGCGCGGTGGCAAAAAGATCAAGGCCGTGATCCCTGGCGGTTCGTCCGCTCCGGTGATCCGCGGCGACATCATGATGCAGACCGACCTGGACTACGACTCGATCGCGAAAGCCGGTTCGATGTTGGGTTCGGGCGCCGTCATCGTGATGGACGAAACACGCTGCATGGTAAAGGCGCTGGAACGCCTGTCCTACTTCTACTTTGAAGAATCGTGCGGCCAGTGTACGCCTTGCCGTGAAGGCACAGGCTGGATGTACCGCATGGTGCACCGCATCGAGCAGGGGCAGGGTCGTCCAGACGACCTGGACATGCTCAACTCGATCGCCGACAACATCCAGGGCCGCACCATTTGCGCGCTGGGCGATGCGGCTGCCATGCCGGTACGGGCCTTCATTAAGAATTTCCGTGAAGAATTTGAATATCATATCGAGCACAAGCATTGCTTAGTGCCCGCATATATCTAAGCTGCGTCAGGTAACGATCACCATGGTTGAAATCGAAATAGACGGCAAAAAAGTCGAAGTCCCTGCTGGTAGCATGGTGATGGACGCCGCCAACAAATTGGGAACCTACATTCCGCACTTCTGCTATCACAAGAAATTGTCGATCGCAGCGAACTGCCGCATGTGCCTGGTCGAAGTGGAAAAGGCGCCCAAGCCTTTGCCCGCTTGTGCGACCCCGGTCAGTGCCGGCATGATCGTGCGCTCCGCCAGCGATAAAGCTGTGCAGGCGCAAAAGTCGGTCATGGAATTCTTGCTGATTAACCACCCGCTTGATTGCCCTATCTGCGATCAGGGCGGCGAGTGCCAGTTGCAAGACTTGGCAGTGGGCTACGGCAAGAGCGAATCGCGCTACAAGGAAGACAAGCGCGTCGTGCAGCCGAAGGAAGCCGGTCCGCTGGTGTCCATGCAGGAAATGTCGCGCTGCATCCAGTGCACCCGTTGCGTACGCTTTGGCCAGGAAGTGGCCGGCGTGATGGAACTGGGCATGATCGGCCGCGGCGAACACTCGGAAATCGTGTCCTTCGTGGGCCAGACGGTCGACTCCGAACTGTCGGGCAACATGATCGACCTGTGCCCGGTCGGCGCACTGACCTCGAAGCCGTTCCGCTACAGCGCCCGTACGTGGGAACTGTCGCGCCGCAAATCGGTCAGCCCGCATGATGGCCTGGGCGCGAACTTGATCGTGCAAGTGAAAGCTGGCAAGGTCAAGCGCGTATTGCCGCTGGAAAACGAAGCCGTCAACGAGTGCTGGATCTCGGACAAGGACCGTTTCTCGTACGAAGCGCTGGACAGCGCCGAACGCCTGACGTCCCCGATGCTGAAACAAGGCAACGAGTGGAAAGAAGTCGATTGGCAAACGGCGCTGGAATACGTGGCGCACGGTTTGAAAAATATCAAGCACGAACATGGCGCCGACGCCATCGCCGCGCTGGCAACGCCGCATTCGACGGTCGAAGAGCTGGTCCTGCTGCAAAAGGTCGCCAACGGTCTCGGTTCCGAGCACGTCGACTTCCGCCTGCGCCAGACCGACTTCGCGCTCGACGCGTCCGTCAAACCTTGGCTGGGCATGCCGATCAACGAATTTGGCCAGATCAAGCGCGCCTTCGTCATCGGCTCGTTCCTGCGCAAGGATCACCCGCTGCTGGCCACGCGTTTGCGCGCGTCCGTCAAGGGCGGCGCCAAGCTGTCGATCCTGCACGCGTCCGACGATGATCAACTGATCACCATCGCCAACAAGATGATCGTCGCGCCTGGCGATTGGCTGGCGGCCTTGTCTGAAGTGGTCGTTGCTGTTGCTAAAGCGAAAGAAATCGCCGCGCCAGCCGGTTTCGAAGCGGTGAGCGCTTCGGACGTGGCCGTCGCGATTGCCGCCAGCCTGATGGCCGGCGACAACGGCGCCGTGCTGCTGGGTAATGCGGCAACGCAACACCCGCAAGCGTCGCAACTGCATGCTGCCGCGCAATGGATCGCCGAACAGACGGGCGCCAAGCTCGGTTACCTGACGGAAGCGGCCAACACGGTTGGCGCGCACCTGGTCGCCAAGCCGCGCGCCAACGTGCAAGCAGCGTTTGCCGTGCCGAAGAAAGCCTACGTGCTGCTGCACGCCGAGCCGGAACTCGATGCCGCCAATCCACAAGCGGCCCGCGCCGCCCTGGATGGCGCCGACATGGTCGTGGCCATGTCCGCCTTCAAGCACGGCATGGATTACGCCGACGTCTTGCTGCCGATCGCCCCGTTCGCTGAAACCTCGGGCACCTTCGTCAACTGCGAAGGCCGCGCGCAAAGCTTCAACGGCACCGTGAAACCGCTGGCCGATACCCGTCCAGCCTGGAAAGTGCTGCGCGTCCTGGGCAACATCCTGGGCCTGGCCGGTTTCGACTACGACACGTCCGAAGCGATCCGCGACGAAGCGTTTGGCGCCGGCGTGACCGATCTGTCGGCACAGCTGAACAACATCGCCAAGAACGCCCCGGAAGCGGCCTCGTATGCGCCGGCCTCGCCAGCGCTGCAACGCATCGCCGACGTGCCGATCTACTTCGCCGACGCGCTGGTACGCCGCTCCGAACCGCTGCTGCGCACGGTCGATGGCGCCGCGCCGCAAGCGCACCTGTCCCTGGCGCTGGCTGACAAGCTGGGCATCAAGGCGGGCGACAAGGTCAAAGTGGCGCAAGGCTCCGGCAGCGCCATCCTGGTGGCGGCACTCCATGCCGGCCTGCCAGCCAATGTGGTGAAAGTGTCGGCGGCGCATGCCTCGACGGCTAGCCTGGGCGGCATGTTCGGTGACATCACAGTTGAAACAGCAGAGGGGAAAATCTGATGGCTCTGCCTGAATTTGTAAACGTCATCAACAGCAGCGGCCAGGATTTGCTGGGCGGCTCCTGGCCGTTCTTCTGGACCCTGATCAAGATCCTGTGCGTGCTGCTGCCGCTGATGGGCCTGGTTGCCTACCTGACCTTGTGGGAACGCAAGCTGATCGGCTGGATCCAGATCCGCGTCGGCCCGAACCGCGTGGGTCCTTTGGGCTTGCTGCAACCGATCGCCGATGCGCTGAAACTCTTGTTCAAAGAGATCATCATCCCGTCCAAGGCCGCCAAGGGCCTGTTCGTGATCGGCCCGATCATGACCATCATGCCGGCTCTGGCCGCCTGGTCGGTCGTGCCGTTCGGCCCGCAAGCCGTACTGGCCAACGTCAACGCAGGCTTGCTGATGCTGCTGGCGATTACCTCGATGGAAGTCTACGGCATCATCATCGCCGGCTGGGCCTCGAACTCGAAGTACTCGTTCATGGGCGCCATGCGCGCTTCGGCACAGATGATTTCGTATGAAATCCCGATGGGCTTCGTGATGGTCATCGTGCTGATGGTCTCGGGCAGCCTGAACTTCATCGACATCGTCGGCGGCCAGCAAATCGGCTTCTTCGCCGACAAGGGCGTGAACTTCCTGTCGTGGAACTGGCTGCCGCTGCTGCCGATGTTCGTCATCTACCTGGTGTCGGGCCTGGCTGAAGCCAACCGTCACCCGTTCGACGTCGTCGAAGGCGAGTCGGAAATCGTGGCCGGCCACATGGTCGAGTACTCGGGCATGGCCTACGCCATGTTCATGCTGGCCGAATACGCCAACATGATCCTGATCGGCGCCCTGGCTTCGATCATGTTCCTCGGTGGCTGGTCCGCACCATTTGCTTTCCTTGAGTTCTGGGGTGGTTTCGGCGGCTTCTTCTGGTTGTTCGCCAAGACCTTCTTCATCGTGTCGGTGTTCATCTGGGTACGCGGTACTTTCCCACGCTACCGTTATGACCAGATCATGCGCCTCGGCTGGAAAGTGTTTATCCCGTTGACGCTGGTCTACCTGGTCTTCGTCGCTGCCTGGATGCAGACATCCTGGAATATTTGGAAGTAAGAGAGTGCATACGAATGGATAAGGTAAAAGATTTCTTCAGCAGCCTCTTGTTAGGCGAGCTGATCAAGGGCATGGCGTTGACAGGCAAGTACATGTTTTCGCGCAAGATCACGGTGCAATTCCCGGAAGAGAAGACACCGATCTCGCCGCGTTTCCGTGGCTTGCACGCGCTGCGCCGCTACCCGAACGGCGAGGAACGTTGCATCGCCTGCAAACTGTGCGAAGCGGTTTGCCCGGCGATGGCCATCACGATCGAATCGGAACAGCGTGACGACGGCTCGCGCCGCACCACGCGTTACGATATTGACTTGACCAAGTGCATCTTCTGCGGTTTCTGCGAAGAGTCCTGCCCGGTCGATTCGATCGTCGAGACGCAAATCCTGGAATACCACGGCGAGAAACGCGGGGATTTGTATTACACGAAAGAGATGTTGCTGGCCGTAGGCGATCGTTATGAAAATGACATCGCCGCTGCGCGCGCCGCCGACGCACCTTATCGCTGATGGATGCGCCGCAGCTGACAAGCTGCGGCGCGCCCCTCGTTCATCTGTACGTCTATTGGGTTTTTTATGGACTTTAAAACAATTTTGTTTTACGCCTTCGCGCTGATCTTGATTCTGGCAGCGACGCGCGTCATCACGGCCCGTAATCCGGTCCACGCAGTACTGTTCCTGGTACTGTCCTTCTTTTCCGCAGCGGGCATCTGGATGCTGCTGCAAGCTGAATTCCTGGCCATCGTGCTGGTATTGGTGTATGTCGGCGCCGTGATGGTGCTGTTCCTCTTCGTGGTCATGATGCTCGATATCAATATCGACCGCATGCGCGAAGGCTTCTGGGGCTATCTGCCTTTGTCGGTGACGGTGGGCGTGATCATCGTGCTGGAAATGGCCGCCGTCCTGTGGCACGGTTTCCGCAACTTTGCGCCTAGCATCGCTCCGGTGAACGTCAACCTGGGCGGCACCAAGGAACTGGGCCTGCTGATCTACACGAAATATGTGTTCGCCTTCGAGATCGCCGCCGTCGTGCTGCTGGTGGCCATCGTTGCCGCGGTCGCACTGACTTTGCGCAAACGCAAGGACACCAAGCATTTTGCTCCAGGCGATGCGGTACGCGTCAAGCGCAACGACCGCCTGAAGATCATCAAGATGGACGCGGTCGTCGAGCGTCCTGCGGCTGAGCCGGAAGTTAAGGAGGCACCATGACATTATCGCTCACACATTTTCTGGTCCTGGGCGCGATCCTGTTCGCAATCTCGATCGTCGGTATTTTCCTGAACCGCAAGAACATCATCGTATTGCTGATGGCAATCGAATTGATGCTGCTGGCGGTGAATATGAATTTCATCGCGTTCTCCCATTTCATGGGCGACGCGGCCGGTCAGATCTTCGTTTTCTTCATCCTGACGGTTGCCGCCGCTGAGTCGGCTATCGGTCTGGCTATTCTGGTGGTGATGTTCCGTAATCTGGATACCATCAACGTCGAAGACCTGGACAGCCTCAAAGGCTGATGTTTTTCAGACTCGATCTCTCGAATAATAACGATTAAGGTTCATCATGGCGGGGCAACTCCTCAACCCTAACCTCCTTCTTGCCGTACCGCTGGCGCCGCTGGCCGGTGCCGCGATTGCAGGCTTGCTTGGCACCCAGTTCCTGGGTAATTTGGTCGGACGCAAGACGTCGCATACCGCGACGATCCTGGGCGTACTGATTGCGTTCATCCTGTCCGTGCAGACATTGCTGGCAGTGATGGATGGCGCGACATTCAATGGCACGATCTATAACTGGATGACGATCGGCACCCTGAAGATGGAAGTGGGCTTCCAGATCGATTCGCTGTCGGCGATGATGATGTGCGTGGTCACCTTCGTCTCCCTGATGGTGCACATTTACACGATCGGCTACATGAAGGATGACGAAGGCTACAACCGCTTCTTCGCCTACATCTCGCTGTTCACGTTCTCGATGTTGATGCTGGTCATGGCCAACAACTTCCTGCAACTGTTCTTCGGTTGGGAAGCAGTGGGCCTGGTCTCTTACCTGCTGATCGGTTTCTGGTACCAGCGTCCGACGGCCATCGTGGCCAACATGAAGGCTTTCCTCGTCAACCGCGTGGGCGACTTCGGCTTCATCCTGGGCATCGGCCTGCTGCTGGCCTACGCCGGCACCATGAACTACCAGGAAGTGTTCGCCAAGAAAGACGAACTGGCACTGCTGAGCTTGCCAGGTACCGACTGGGCCCTGCTGACCGTTGCCTGCATCTGCCTGTTCATCGGCGCGATGGGCAAGTCGGCGCAGTTCCCGCTGCACGTGTGGCTGCCTGACTCGATGGAAGGTCCTACCCCGATCTCGGCACTGATCCACGCCGCGACGATGGTGACGGCCGGTATCTTCATGGTTTCGCGCATGTCGCCGCTGTTCGAACTGTCCGACACGGCACTGTCCTTCATCCTGGTGATCGGCTCCATCACGGCGCTGTTCATGGGCTTCCTGGGCATCATCCAGAACGACATCAAGCGCGTCGTCGCTTACTCGACCCTGTCGCAGCTCGGTTACATGACCGTGGCGCTGGGTTCGTCCGCGTACTCCGTGGCCGTGTTCCACCTGATGACGCACGCATTCTTCAAGGCACTGCTGTTCCTGGGCGCCGGTTCCGTCATCATCGGCATGCACCATGACCAGGACATCCGCAACATGGGCGGCCTGCGCAAATACATGCCAATCACCTGGATCACTTCCCTGGTCGGTTCGCTGGCCCTGATCGGCACGCCGCTGTTCTCCGGTTTCTACTCGAAAGACAGCATCATCGAAGCCGTCGAAGCGACGCACATCTGGGGCGCTGGCTTTGCCCAGTTCGCCGTGCTGGCTGGCGTGTTCGTTACCGCCTTCTACTCGTTCCGCATGTATTTCCTCGTCTTCCACGGCAAGGAACGTTTCGGCCAGCCGCATGCGCACGGCCATGACGACCATCACGCACCGAAAGCGGCCCATGGCGCGCACGGCGATGCACATGACGACCATGGTCATGAAGAAGAGGAAGACGACCACGGCCACCATGGCCTGGAACCTGGCCAGAAGCCGCATGAATCGCCGTTCGTCGTGTGGTTCCCGCTGGTGATGCTGGCGATTCCATCGCTGATCATCGGCTACCTGACGATCGGCCCGATGCTGCATGGCGATTTCTTCAAGGGCGTGATCTTCGTTGGCGAAAACCATCCAGCAATGGAAGAGTTGTCGCATGAATTCCACGGCGCAATGGCGATGGCGATCCACGGCCTGTCGACGGCACCGTTCTGGCTGGCATTGTCCGGCGTGGTGGCAGCCTACTACTGCTACATGGTCAACCCGCGTGTACCGGCCTGGTTCTTTGCCAAGTTCCACGCGATCCACACCCTGCTGGACAACAAGTACTACATGGACAAGTTCAATGAAGTCGTGTTCGCCGGCGGTGCCCGCTTGCTGGGTAATGGCCTGTGGAACTTCGGTGACAAGAAGCTGATCGATGGCCTGCTGGTCAACGGTAGCGCCAAGGTCGTCGCCTGGCTGTCCTCGCTGTCGCGAGTGTTGCAGACCGGCTACATCTATCACTATGCATTCGTGATGATCCTGGGCGTGCTGGGCTTCCTGATCTATTTCCTGCCATTCTGGCCCGCTAAGTAAGCTGACCTGATAAAAGAATACTGAGAACCATGATGCAGTCTACGATTTCTACACTACCTCCTTACCTGAGTCTGTCGATCTGGGTGCCGATCATTTGCGGCGTCCTGGTCCTGGCTCTCGGCCGTGACAGCAAAGCGGGCTTTACCCGCTGGCTGTCGCTGGCCGGCGCGGTGCTCAGCATGCTGTGCACCTGGCCCCTGATCCAGCATTTCGACAACGCCGCGCACGGCATGCAATTCGTCGAAAAAGCACCGTGGATTGAAACCTTCAATATCTGGTACTCGCTGGGTATCGACGGCCTGTCCCTGTGGTTCGTGCCGCTGACGGCCTTCATCACCGTCATCGTCGTCATTTCGGCCTGGCAAGTGATCGAGAAGCGCATCGCCCAGTACATGGGCTCGTTCCTGATCCTGTCGGGCCTGATGATCGGCGTGTTCTGCGCGCTGGACGGCTTGCTGTTCTACTTCTTCTTTGAAGCAACCCTGATCCCGATGTTCATCATCATCGGTATCTGGGGCGGTTCGAACCGCGTGTACGCGTCGTTCAAGTTCTTCCTGTACACCTTCTTCGGTTCGCTGCTGACCCTGGTTGCCATCATTTACCTGCGCAATGTGTCGGGCACCTTCGACATCCTGGCCTGGCATGCGTTCAAGCTGACGATGAACGAACAGATCTTCATCTTCCTGGCCTTCCTGATGGCGTTTGCCGTCAAGGTGCCGATGTTCCCCGTGCATACGTGGTTGCCGGACGTCCACGTGGAAGCGCCGACGGGCGGTTCCGCCGTGCTGGCCGCCATCATGCTGAAACTGGGCGCCTATGGCTTCCTGCGTTTCTCGCTGCCGATCACGCCAGACGCCAGCCACTACCTGTCGGGCTTCATGATCGCCTTGTCGCTGATCGCCGTCATCTATATCGGTCTGGTTGCCCTGGTGCAAACCGACATGAAAAAACTGGTCGCCTATTCGTCGATCGCGCACATGGGTTTCGTCACCCTGGGCTTCTTCATGTTCAACGATATCTCGGTGCAGGGCGGTATCGTGCAGATGGTCTCGCACGGCTTCATCTCCGGGGCCATGTTCCTGTGCATCGGCGTGCTGTATGACCGCATGCATACCCGCAACATCGCCGACTACGGCGGCGTCGTGAACCGCATGCCGAAATTTGCCGCCTTCTTCGTGCTGTTCTCGATGGCCAACTGCGGTCTGCCAGCGACGTCCGGCTTCGTCGGCGAGTTCATGGTGATCCTGGGCGCGGTGAAATTCAACTTCTGGATTGGTCTGCTGGCTGCAACGGCACTGATCTGGGGCGCGGCGTACTCGCTGTGGATGGCCAAGCGCGTGGTGTTCGGCAAGATCAAGAACAAGCATGTGGCCGAATTGACCGACATCAACAAACGTGAATTCTTCATGCTTGCTGTGCTGGCCATCGCCGTGCTCGTGATGGGTCTGTACCCAGCCCCGTTCACCGACACGATGCAAACCTCGGTGACTGATCTGCTTGCCCATGTCAAAGCCGGCAAGCTGCTGCCTTAAATAGAAGACCGATAACATGACTAATGCACCTAATCTGGTACCGCTGTACGCGGAAATCTTTCTGCTGATCGCCACGTCGGCGCTCTTGCTGATCGATATGTTCTTGCCTGCGGCGAAGCGTTCGATCACTTACGTGCTGGCCTTGCTGACCCTGGCCGGCTGCGCCTTGCTGACCGTGGGCGACTTCAACGCGGGCACCACCGTCTACACGTTCAATAACATGTTCGTGTCGGACCCGATGTCGCAGTTGCTGAAACTGTTCTCCTACGGCGCCGTGGCGCTGACCCTGATCTACTCGCGTGCCTACGCCACCGACCGCAGCATGCTGTCGGGTAACCTGGGCGGCGAGTTCTACGTACTGGCCCTGTTTGCACTGCTGGGCCAGATGATCATGATTTCGGCCAACAACTTCCTGATCATCTACCTGGGTCTGGAACTGATGTCGCTGTCGCTGTACGCACTGATCGCCTTGCGCCGTGACAATGCCAAGGCCACGGAAGCGGCCATGAAATACTTCATCCTGGGCGCACTGGCCTCCGGTTTCATGTTGTACGGTATTTCGATGCTGTACGGCGCCTCCGGTACCCTGGACCTTGGCGAACTGCGCGTGGCGCTGGAAAACGGCAAGACCAACGGCACCATCATGGTCTTCGGCCTGGTGTTCCTGGTAGCCGGCCTGGCCTTCAAACTGGGCGTCGTGCCATTCCACATGTGGGTGCCTGACGTGTATCAAGGTTCGCCGACGGCAGTGACCCTGCTGCTGGGCGCGGCGCCGAAACTGGCCGCCTTCGCCATCACCCTGCGCCTGCTGGCCGAAGGCTTGCTGCCGATGGCGCATGACTGGCAGCAAATGCTGCTGGTGCTGGCCGTGATGTCGCTGGCGATCGGTAACTTCACCGCCATCGCGCAAACGAATTTGAAGCGCATGTTGGCGTACTCGACCATCGCACAAATGGGCTTCGTTCTGCTGGGCCTGCTGTCCGGTACCGTGGATGCACCGAACAACACCCTGAACGCGGCTGGCGCAGCCACCGCCTACGGCGCCTCGATGTACTACGTGATCACCTATGTGTTCACCACCCTGGGTACCTTTGGCGTGATCATGTTGTTGGCACGTAATGGTTTCGAAGCAGACGAACTGGCCGACTTCAAGGGCCTGGGCAAACGCAGCCCGATCTTCGCACTGGTGATGACCCTGTTCATGTTCTCGCTGGCCGGCGTGCCGCCGCTGATGGGCTTCATGGCCAAGTACTCGGTGCTGGCATCGGTATTGGCCACGGGCCAGCTGTGGCTGACCATCGCCGCCGTGCTGTTCTCGCTGATCGGCGCCTTCTACTACCTGCGCGTCGTGAAGATGATGTGGTTCGACGAGCCGACCGACAGCAATGCGCTGGTCGTGCATGGCGACATGCGCGTCGTGCTGGCCCTGAACGGCGTGTTCGTCCTGGCGCTGGGTGCGATGCCTAACAGCATCCTGGCTGCCTGCGCAACCGCCATCACCAAGACCCTGGCGTCCTGACCGATGGATGTCACCGTCTCGAGCTGGCTGGTGATCGCCCTGGGCATCCTGGGTGCCAACCTGCCTTTCCTGAACGAGAAACTGTTTGCCGCCGTGCCCTTGAAAAAGGCGGCGCAAGCAGAGCAGGGCTGGCGCAAGCCGCTGGCGCTGCGCCTGCTGGAGATGGTGATTCTGTATTTCATCGTCGGCGCCGTGGCGTTCGCGCTCGAAGCGCGCATCGGCAACGGTTTCCCGCAGACGTGGGAGTTCTATGCCATCACCGGCTGTCTGTTCCTGGTGCTGGCTTTCCCAGGCTTTGTCACCCGCTACCTGCGCAAGCGACATTAGCCCCATCGACCGAAAGCGGCGCCTCTGGCGCCGTTTTTTTTATTGAGCATAATCAAGGTATGGATACTGAACGCATGGACATGAATTTAACTGAGACCAAGGTGGACGGCGAGCTCGTCTACCAGGGCGGCTTCCTGCGCGTGCAGCGCGACCGGGTTGCGCTGCCGGACGGCAAGATCACGGCGCGCGAATTCGTCCTGCATCCGGGCGCCGTCGTCATCCTGCCGCTGCTCGACGATGGCAGCGTGCTGATGGAACGGCAGTACCGCTATCCGCTGGACCGGGTCTTCATTGAATTCCCCGCCGGCAAGATCGATGCGGGCGAATCGCACCTGGCTTGCGCCCAGCGCGAGTTGCTGGAAGAAACGGGCTATACGGCCAGCGACTGGCAATTCGTCTCCACCATCCACAACGCCATCGCGTATTCGGACGAGCACCTGGAACTGTTCCTGGCGCGCGGCCTGGTAGCGGGCGAACGCCAGCTCGATGAAGGCGAATTCCTCGAAACGTTCACGGCCACCGTGCCGCAGCTGCTCGACTGGGTCAAGGATGGCACGATCACGGACGTGAAAACCGTCATCGGCATCTTCTGGCTCGACAAGATTACCAGCGGCGCCTGGCAGCCGGCTTGATCCTGCGCATGCGCACGGCGATCTTCCTGTTGCTGGCGTCGGCCAGCCTGGGCGCACACGGGGCGGCGCGCACGCCGTTCCAGGTGCGCTGCGAAGACACGATCAGCAAGACGGTGTCCGTGCTGACGGCGCAGCAGAACGGCTACAGCATCGACACGCATCTGCCGTACAAGGCCCTGACGGTGATGAAGGGCACGGCGCGTGCCAACACCTGGGTACTGGGCTTGACCAAGACCGAGTCGCGCGTGGCCATCGCCCTGGCCGGTCCCATGCTGCAAGACCCGGCCAGCGGCTACGAATGCGTGGCGCCGCAGATTACCGTCACCCTCACGTATGCGCCCGTGGTGATCTATATCGGCCGCGAATTTGCCCCCGGCACTTGCGCGTATGATGAGATACTGGCGCACGAACTGCGGCACATGAAAACCTATATGGAACACTTGCCGCGCGTGGAAAAGACCGTGCGCGCCGCGCTGGCGAAGCGCTTTGAGGCGAGGCCCCTGTATGCGCCCAGCGGCACGGCCAAGGCGGCGCTGGCGCGCGAGATCGACACGGGCTGGTTGCCGTACGTCAAGGCCGAAATGCGCAAGGTGGAAATTTTGCAGGCGGCCATCGATTCTCCGCAGGAATATGCGCGCCTGGGCAAGGCGTGCAATGGTGAGATCCAGAATATCCTGGCGGGCAAGACAGCGCCCGCCAACTAGACAAGGAATGGCATGACAGCAGCACCGAATCGCCCCCGTTATTTTGCCCTGATCCCCGCCGCCGGCGTGGGCGCGCGCATGGAAGCGGGCAGTCCCAAGCAATATTTACCCATCGCCGGCAAGCCCATGCTGCGCCACGCGCTCGACGCCTTTCTCGCCAGCCCCCTGATCGCGCATACGTATGTCGTCGTCAGCGCCGAGGATGGCCAGATCGACGCCGTCGTGCCGGGGCAGGGCGCAGCCTCAGGCGTCACTGTGCTGCGCTGCGGCGGCGCCACGCGCATGGAAACGATACTGAATGCCCTGCAGGCACTGCACGGCAGCATAGCCGCCCACGACCAGGTGCTGGTGCACGACGCGGCGCGCCCTGGCCTGACGCCGGCGCTGATCGCAAAACTCATCGCCGAAGTCGCTGACCATCCGGCCGGCGGCTTGCTGGCCTTGCCCGTGGTCGATACCGTCAAGCGGGCAGGGCAGAACAGCCTGTCGGCGCAGACGGTGCCGCGCGACCATTTATGGCTGGCGCAGACGCCGCAGATGTTCAGCTATGCGCTGCTGCACCGGGCCCTGTCGCAAGCGCCCGATCCGCAAGCGATCACGGACGACGCCAGCGCCGTCGAAGCGCTGGGCCTGGCGCCCAGGCTGGTCGAAGGCCACCCGCGCAACCTGAAGGTGACCTTGCCGCGCGACATACACACGGCCGAGCTGTACTTGGCCCATCCTTGAATCCTGAACAGAAAGACCGCATGACGACCATCACCACTCCCGTACTGCCTTTCCGCATCGGCCAGGGCTATGACTGCCACGCGCTGGTGGAAAACCGCGACCTGATCATCGGCGGCGTGAAAATCCCCCATCACCTGGGCTTGCTTGGCCATTCCGACGCGGACGTATTGCTGCACGCGATTACGGACGCCATCTTCGGCGCCGCCGCGCTGGGCGACATCGGCCGCCATTTCCCCGACACGGATGCGCAATTCAAGGGCGCCGATTCGCGCACCCTGCTGCGTGAAGCCGTGCGCCGCGTGCAGGCGACCGGTTATATCATCGGCAACATCGACGCCACCATCATCGCCCAGCGCCCGAAAATGGCGCCGCATATCGCCGCCATGTGCGCCAACGTGGCCGAAGACCTGGGCGTGAGTGTGGGCCGGGTCAACATCAAGGCCAAGACGAATGAGAAACTGGGCTACCTGGGCCGCGAAGAGGGTATCGCGGCCGAAGCCGTGGCCTTGCTGCTGCGCGTCTGATACGCCACCGACCATCGACCACTGACAGGAGAGAGCATGTTCCAGCTACGCCGTACCAGCATCCTGCTTGCATGGGCACTGGCCGCCGCGCCAGCGGCCCACGCCGAACTGCAAGCCACGGGCGAACCGCCCGCCGCGAAACAGCCGTGGAAGGCCGTTACCGTGGCCGAAGGCGTGCGCCAGCCGTGGGGCATCGCCTGGCTGGGCGAGGGGCGCGCGCTCGTCACCAGCAAGCAGGGCACCTTGCATTTGCTCAATGGAAAGACTTTTACCGACGTGGCGCTGGAAGGCATGCCCAAGGTATTCACGGGCGGGCAGGGCGGCTTGCTCGATATCGTCCTGCACCCGCAGGATGCGGGCAAGGCGCAGCAGCGCGTCTACATGACGGTGTCGACTGGCAACAATGACGCCAACCGCACGACCCTCGTGCGCGGCGTGTTCGACGGCAAGAAGGTGACGGGCATCCAGACCCTGTTCAAGGTCGCTACGGACAAGAGCGGCGGCCAGCACTTCGGCTCGCGTCTGCTGTGGCTGCCGGACGGCACTTTGCTGATGAGCGTGGCCGATGGCGGCAACCCGCCGCTGCGCGTCAAAGACCGCCTGGCGCGCGAGCAGGCACAGAATCTGGCCACGCACCAGGGTTCCATCCTGCGCCTGACGGAAGACGGCAAGCCGGCGCCCGGCAATCCGCTTGCCGCCAAGGGCGCCTTGCCGGAAATCTGGTCGTATGGGCACCGCAACGTGCAGGGCCTGGCGCTCGACCCCGTTTCCGGCCGCGTATGGGCCACGGAACACGGTCCGTACGGCGGCGACGAGCTGAACCTGGTGGTGGCGGGCGGCAACTATGGCTGGCCCCTGCAAAGCTATGGCGCCGACTATACGACGCATGAACCGGTCGGCAAGCACGAAGTGGCCGGCATGCTCAACCCGAGCGTGGCCTGGGTGCCGTCGCCGGCCCCGTCCGGATTGGCCGTCTACACGGGCGACAAGATTGCCGCCTGGCGCGGCAGCATCTTCAGCGGCGGCCTGGCGGCCAAGGATATCCGCCGCATCGCCGTCGATGCCAGCGGCAAGGTGACGGGGCAAGACCGCCTGGCCATCGGCGCGCGCGTGCGCGACGTGCGCCAGGGGCCGGATGGCTACCTGTACGCGCTGACGGACGAAGACAACGGCCGCCTGCTGCGCATCGTGCCGCAGTAACACGGCAGGCGCCCACTTCGCTTAAGATGGCGCCTTTACTTCATTCAAGGTGGCGGCATGGCCCGTGATACTTATGCATACCGGCACGTCGCCGTCGAATCGCGCGCGATTAATGGCCGCGTGGAAATCCGCCCCGTGCCGGGCCAGGCCTTTTCGCCGGAGCTGGCCGTGCAGTGCTCGCGCCGCCTGGTCGACCTGCAGCGCCATCCGCTGGGCAGCCGCTTTCTGCTCTTTGCCAAGCTGACGGACCGCCTGGGCGGCACGCCTTTCCTGTATGCGTATCACGGCGACGCGGACGTGGTGATGACGCCGGCCGAAGTGACGAAATTCCTCGGAGAATTCCGCCGCGGCCGCATCTGATTCCTACGAGGCGATGCAGGCCGCGCCGGCCTTGGCGCCGGCCTGCGGCTTGCCGAAGATAGCGATCGTCAAGCCGCAGCCGAGGGCGAACAAGCCGCCGACCACCATCGCGCTGGACACGCCCAGCCGGTCGACGGCCACGCCTCCCAGCAAGGCGCCGGACGCCAGCGACACTTGCACGATGGCAACGAAGAGCGCGCTGCTGCCTTCCATCAGCTCCGGCGCCGCCTTGAACATCCACGTCTGCACGGCGATCGGCATGGCGCCGAAACCGAAACCCCAGACGGCCACCAGCAGCATGGCGGTAAGCGAATGGCTGCCGAACGCGGCCAGGGCAAGGGTGGACACGCCCAGCACGGCGCCCGTCGCCATCAGCGCGGCCCGTTCATAGCGGCCGGCGGCCCAGCCGCCCGCGAGGTTGCCGATGAAGCCGGAAGCGCCGTACACGAGCAGCATGGCGCTGACCGTGCCGGCCGCCAGGTGCGAGATTTGCGTAAGGAAAGGCGCGATATACGTGTAGGCGGCGAACTGGCCCGTGAAGAGCATGGCCGTGGCGATCAGGCCCAGCCTGGCCTTGCGGATGCCGAAAATCATCGGCAACTGGCGCAGGCGGATGGCCTGTGTCGGTGGCAGCTTGGGCAGCAGCAACAGCTGGCCGAGGAAGACCAGCACGGCAATGGCGCTGGCCGCGCCGAACGCGACCCGCCAGCCCACCAGATCGCCCACCAGCGCACCGGCCGGCACGCCCGCCACCGTGCCCAGCGAGACGCCGGCGAAGATGATGGACATGGCGCGCGAGGCATGCTGCGGCGCCACCAGGCGCGGGCCGATGGCGCTGCCGATGGCCCAGAAGCCGCCCACGCCCACGCCCAGCATGGCGCGGCCCAGCAGTATCCACGCATACGAAGGGGCCAGCGCCACCAGCAGGTTCGATGCCACCAGCAGGGCCGTCAGGGCCAGCAGCACGATGCGGCGGTCCAGGCGGCCCGAGCCGACGGTGACGAAGATGGCGGCAAAGGCGGCAACGATGCCGGGCGTGGTGATCATCAAGCCCGCCTGGCCCTTGCTGATGGCCAGTTCGGCGGCCATGGCGGGCAGCAGGCCGACGGGCAGGAATTCGGACGTGACGAGGGCGAAGGCGCCGATGCCGACGGATAAGACGGCCAGCCACGGCGCCACGGTGGTATCGTCGTCGGTAGCGTTGGAAAGTGTATGCATGAGAGGTTCCTGAAAAGCCGAGAGGTTTTTAACCGGTCGGTATATAATCAGGGTAGGTGGACATTGTTGTCAATAATTTTTTACCGAACGGTATGAAACAAGATAAAAAAGAAGAGGCGGTCAAGGCGAAAACGGGGCGGCCACGCACGTTCGACGCGGACGAGGCGCTCGATTGCGCCATGAAAGTATTCTGGGAAAAAGGCTATGAAGGCAGTTCCTTGCCGGAATTGACGAAAGCCATGGGCATGAACCGGCCCAGCCTGTATGCCGTCTTCGGCAACAAGGAGCAATTGTTCCACAAGGCGCTCGAGCGCTACAGCGATACGCGCATGCGGTTTTTCGATGCGGCGCTGGAACAGCCGACGGCGCGCCAGGTGGTGGAAGCCTTGCTGACGCAATATGTCGACGCGCAAACGATGCCGGACGGCCCGCACGGCTGCATGGGCGTCAATGCGGCGCTCGCCTGCAGCGACGATGCCTTGCCGATCCGCGATGAATTGTTCGCGCGCCGGTTGCGCGGCGAAATCAAGTTGCGCGACCGCTTGCGGCGCGCGAAGGAAGAGGGGGATTTGCCGCCCGATTCCTGCCCGGAGCAGCAGGCGCGCTTCGTCGTGACCCTGTCGCAGGGCATGGCCATCCAGGCGGCGGCAGGCGTATCTCGCGAGCAATTGCAGCAGATGGTGGGCTTGCTGCTGCGCAATTGGCCGATGTAACTACTCCGTCGGGGCGATGGTCTTGGCCAGGTCGCTGGGCGCCTTGCGCCGCCAGGCAGCCGTCAGGGCGGCGGCCAGCATGTCCAGCTCGGCATCCGCCAGGCGTACCGTGATGCCGGCCAGGCGTTCGCCCCACCACAGCTTCTCGCAGCCGGACGGCGTGATGACGGTGGCGATGTGCGCCGCTTCCGCATCGAGCAGCACATTGATGTGCTCGTCATCGGGCAGGGTGGCGAAGATCTTCCCGCCCACGCGGAAGGCCGGACGGTCGTGGTGTTCTTCCTCGGTGGCGTCGGGAAACGACAGTGCCAGATAGCGTAGTTCTTCCAGGTCGACCATTCCTCTTTCCCCCAGTTCGGATAGATAGCAGCGTGACTACATTTTGCCATGCTGTTTCGCCCCGTGGTGCAGCGGCATGCGAAAAGAAATGCGCAAGATGCGACACTGGCGCGCGCGCTTGTGGCGCTTGCGCGACAGGTCCGGCCAGCGCGCCAGGGGTAAAATGCCCATCCCGGCAGGCTTGTTCAGCCTGTTTCAAGGTGCTTGTCATATAAATATCTTACATGGCTAAAAGAAAAATACTTTTCTTCTAGGGAATTTAAGATAGAATAGATTCAACGTTTCACCTGACCCGTCAATTGTCTGGTTTTGTCCCGGGAACCCGAACCCTTTCCAGGACGCTTGCAGTGCCGCCATGGCACGCCGCAAGTCCGCGAAGTTTTGCGGAAGCCACGCCCCCGACCGCTCATTCTTGCAATTCTTGCGCTATGCCGACACGCCTCAATGCAGCGTGTATTCAGCTCAAGCGCCTTCACGCCTGTTGCGCCCGTTGAATACTTATTGACTGGATACCCATTATGAAAAACTTGCCTAAAATCGCTTTGTCCCTGATCGCCGTTGGTGTGTTTGCCCACGCGAACGCCAGCACCATCACCGTTTCCACCGGCTACTCGAATGCCGGCGCGCAAGCGTCCGCCGCCGCTTACCAGTCCGTCGTGAATGCCGCCGTGGCCACGCCGGGCGCCGGCTATGGCACGACGACGATTGCCAGCTACAACAATGTCACGAATAGCAGCCTGTTCGGCAGCGGTTCGAATATCGCCTTCAAGTCGGTGATCAACTTTGGCGTCAGCGCGGCCGATGCGGGCGCCTGGAGCTTCCGCAGCGGCGTCGACTTCGGCAAGGGCGGCGCCCTGTTCCTCGACGGCGTGGCGCTGGACTTCAAGAGCAGCGACCTGTGGTGGGCCGGTAACTACAATAGCAGCAGCCAGTTCCTCGCCGGTTCGGGCACCTTGGCTGCAGGCAATCATACCTTGAGCATCTTTGGCCTGGAAGGCTGCTGCGATGGCGGCCAGCAAGTCCAGTTCAAGGCGGGCAACAACAATTTCGCCAGCTTTTCCAGCACCGATGGCCTGGTCTCGGCCGTGCCGGAACCAAGCACCTATGCCATGCTGCTGATCGGCCTGGGCTTGCTGGGCTTCACGGCGCGCCGCAAGCAGGAAGCCAAGTTTTAAGCGCACATCCCGAGCGCACGTAAAAAAGCCCGCCGCTCCGTCAGGATGCGGCGGGCTTTTTGCTTGATAGCGGCTTAGTCGCCGCTGTCTTCGTCTTCGTCGGCGCCCTTGGCCGCCTGGCCGCGCTCGGCATCGACGGCGCGCTGCAGGCTGGCCGCGTCGCGGAAGAAGGCGTCCGTCGTGTGATCCGGGCTCAGGCGCAAGGCTGGCGGGTAGATCACGGCCATGTAGGCCTCGTCGGCCAGGCGGCCGCTGGCCTGCAGGTTGCTCAGCAGGATCAGGGTCGAGCCGACGATGGCCAGCACGACGGCGACGAGGCCGAAGCGGCGCGGATGCTGCGGCTTGATCGTGCACAAATGGTAATAGATCATCGCGCATACAATGACGATGAACATATGCCGTCCGTAGCGCGTCAGCACTTCCAGCGACAGCGCATACGCCGTCACATTGCTGCCCAGTTCCCACACTTCCATGGCCAGCAAGCCGCAGCCGATGATGAACAGGTGGCGGCCGAAACGCGCCCCATGGCCAAACAGGCGGTTTGCCACGGCCCAGATCGACGCCCACACGAGGCCGCCGGCCAGCGCGTAGGCGATGATCATCAGGTAGGAAATCGGTTCGAAGGCGTCCGCGTCGCTCAGCCAGTTGCTGAAGGCGGCCGAGGCGCCGATCATGGCCAGGCCGGCGATGGCGGGGCGCAAGCCTTCCCAGTCGTGCCGGGTCGTGTCGCCCAGTTCGGGCGCCACCGGGTGGTCGCTGGCGCGCACGCGCAGGCGCGTGTGGCCCAGGCGCACGATGCTGTTGCCCGTCATGGCCACCTGCAGTTGCCGCTGGCCCCGGTGGATCACGCCATTCTGGCTGCCCAGGTCGCGCAGCAGCAGGCCGCCTGCGCCGTCGTCCTCGACGATGGCGTGCGCGGCGGCCGTATGGGCGTCGTCGAGGATGAAGTCGTTGTCGTAGCCGCGCCCGATGCGGATCGGCAAGGTGGCTATGCGCTGGCGTTGCCGCACTTCGCCATTGTCGGCGAGGATTTCGATGAAGTATGGTGCTTTCATGGCTTGCGGCGGCTTTCCCGCGACAGCGCTTCGAGGAAGGTGCGCGTGACGCGCATGCCGTTGGCGTAGGACACGCCGCGCGCGTCGATGCGGCTTTGCAGGCTCATGAGTGGCTCATCGGTGCTGGCGGCCAGCAGGGCAAAGTCGTACAGGCCGGTAAACTTGCGGTAGGCGCGCACGCACAGGACGGCGCGCAAGGGCAGGGTCTTGTTCTTGACGAATTGTTCGGTGCATTGCGGGCCCGTCAGGCTGGCGCTCTTGTAGCTGCCGAAACTTTCATTCTTGAACGAAGCGCTGGCCAGCTCGGAAAAGCGCAGGGCGCCCAGACCGCTGCTGCGCAGGAATTCGTGGCGCATCGACACTTGCCCCGTCTGCAGGGCGCCGGAGATGAAGATGGCCGATTCCATGGCGCAGCTGGTGTTGTCGAGCATGTAGGGCTTGTCGGACTTGACGTTGGAGCGGCCCCAGCAGCGCATCTGGTCGGACTCGCGCACGGGCACGCGGTACGGGCCCATGGCTTTCAGGCTCAGGGGCGTGTCGAGCAGGCGCGCCAGCATAACTTCCTGGTGCGCCAGCAGTTGCGCCGTCACCAGCGGCTTGAAGTCCTTCGGCGGCTTGCCTTGCTGCGCCACCTTGGCCAGCAATTGCTGGGCATAGCGGGCAGGCACGAGAAAACTGACGAGTTCGCCATCGAGGCGTTTCGACACATTCACGCCGGCCACGTCGCCATTCGCCGTGACGCTGGGGCCGCCGCTCATGCCGGAATTGATCGGTCCCGTAAACATCAGCTGGTCGTAGAAGCTGCGCGTGACGACGCCGTTGTACGAGCCTTCCGAAATGGCGAAGCCCAGGTCCAGCGGATTGCCCATCGAATACAGGTATTGCCCCTGCGTCAAGGGCGCCAGCCCTTCCGGCATCTTGAAGAAACCCGTGCCATGGCGGTTCACGCGCAGCACGGCCAGGTCGTGCAGCACGTCGACGGCCAGCAATTCCACGTTGCCGCGCTGGCCGCTGGTGTCGACCCATTCGCCCACGTAGGTATCGGGGTCGAGCGCGAATTGCGACACGACGTGATAGTTGCTCACCACCAGGTCGCCCGTGCCGATCAAAAAGCCGGAACCCAAGGACGACTGCGTACGGCCGTTTTTCAGCAGCACGCGCACTTGCAGGATGTCGGCGCGCGCCGCCGTGTACAGCTTTTGCGCGGCCGACGAGGGCGGCGGCAGGGCCGCATGTTCGGTGGCGGCGGGCGCGGCGGTGGCCGGCGGCGGTTTGATGGGGGGAGTCGAAGCGGTGGCGGCAGCGGCAGGCGCGGCAGGTGCAGGCGCCGCGGCCGCGTGGGCGCCTGCGGCAGCGCACAGGCTGGCCAGCAAGCAGGCGTAGTTAGATAATTTCATGCATCCTTTGTGCGTGAGCAGGAGCGCGGCCGGCGCGGCGCGGTATCGCGCACGCGCCGGCCCGGGGGACTACAGGGCGCCGTCTTCCAGCGCCGGCGCCGTTTGCGGCGTCATCATGTGACCGAGCTTGCTTTGCTTGGTATTCAGGTAGTGCTGGTTGAAGGCGTTGCGGTTGACCAGCAGCGGCACCCGTTCGGCCACCGTGATGCCCAGCGCTTCCATGGCGGCGATCTTGCGCGGGTTGTTCGTCATCAAGCGCAGGCTGTGGATGCCGAATTGCGCAAACATGGGCTTGCACAGGGTGTAGTTGCGCGCATCGGCCTTGAAGCCCAGCTGTTCATTCGCCTGCACCGTGTCGGCGCCCGCTTCCTGCAGGCGGTAGGCGCGGATCTTGTTGATCAAGCCGATGCCGCGTCCTTCCTGGCGCAGGTACAGCAAGATGCCGCGGCCTTCTTCGGCGATGCGTTTCAAGGCGCCCTCGAGCTGGGCGCCGCAGTCGCAGCGCTGCGAAAACAGCACGTCGCCCGTCAGGCACTCGGAATGCACGCGCGCCAGCACCGGTTCGCCGTTGCCGATATCGCCCAGCACCATGGCCAGGTGTTCCTTGCCAGTGGCGTGCTCGACAAAGGCGTGCAGGGTGAACTGTGCCCACGGCGTCGGCAGTGCGCAGGAAGTCGTGTAATCCAATTCGCCTGTCGCCAGGAGGTCTGCGCCGCTTTGCATGGTTGTGCTCATATAGGTAATTGTCAAAAATAAAAGGCGCGCGACACCACTCCGGTGCCGGCGCGCCCTGTCATCATACCAAAAAGCAGGGGAAGCCATTTCCCCTGGCTGAGATTTGAAAGCTGGAATGTCTGGAGATATTGCTCTAATTGCGGCCGGATCAGCCTTTTACAAGACGGCCGGCCTTGCCGAAGCCCCGCTCCACCAGCAACAGCATGCCGCCGAAGATGGACAGGTTCTTCAGGAAGTTCGTCAGCTGGTCCTGGAAGTGGGCCGCGTCCGCGCTCCAGAAGGCGTGGAAGATCACGGTGGTGGGAATCAGGAACAGCGCCAGGGCCAGCGCCGCCCAGCGCGCCTGCCAGCCCGTGATCAGCAGCAAGCCGCCGCCCACTTCCAGGGCGATCACGCCCACCAGCAAGATATTGGCGATTGGCAAGCCCTGGCTGGCCATGTAGCTTGCCACCCCCGCGAAGGCGCCGATTTTCAGCAAGCCCGAGACAAAGAACAGCACGCCAAGGGCGGCACGGCCGAGGGGCAGCAGCAGATCAGTGTTATTTTTCATAGTAATCCAATTGTTTTTATCAAGATTTGAGGTTGACTTGCGGTGCCTGGCAAAACCGTAGCGAGCGGCAGTGATTTGTGGCTAAGAAGCGCAACCGTACTTTGTACGGGGGCGCCGAGCCGGTGAGCATCGCAGGCCGCAAAGCGCGACGCGCAGTAGGTTTGGCCAGGTGCCATCATTTAGGCAGGTCGAAGAGGAGGAATTCCGCGTCTTCAGGCTGGGTGATTGTCACGACCGCTTCCTGCGTCAGTTTCAGCGCATCGCCCGCTTTCAAGGGCGTGCCGTTGACCACCAGGCTGCCGCGGATCAGGTGCACATAGGCGAGGCGGCCTTCTTGCAGCGCGTGTTCGGCCTGTTCGCCTTCCTGCAGGATGCTGGCGTAGATGGCCGCATCCTGGTGGATCAGCACGGAACCCTGGCGGCCGTCCGAGGAAGCGATCAGGCGCAGCTTGCCCCGTTTGCTGTCCGGCGCGAAGTGTTTCTCTTCATAGCTGGGCGGAATGCCCGTCACGTTCGGCTGGATCCAGATCTGCAGGAAGTGCAAGCCATCCGTGTTCGAATGGTTGAACTCGCTGTGGCGCACGCCGCTGCCGGCGCTCATGCGCTGCACGTCGCCGTAGTGCAGGACGGAACCGGTGCCCATGCTGTCCTTGTGTTCCAGCGCGCCGTCGAGTACATACGAAATGATTTCCATGTCGCGGTGGCCGTGCGTGCCGAAACCCTGGCCTGGCGTGACGCGGTCTTCATTGATCACCAGCAGGGGGCCAAAGCCCATGTGCAGCGGATCGTGATAGCTGCCGAAGGAAAAGCTGTGGTGGGAATTGAGCCAGCCGTGGTTGGCGGCGCCGCGTTCTTCGCTGTGACGAATCTGTAACATGGTGGACTCCGTTTCTATAAGTTAATGTGCGATAATTTCGAAGGACCGTTGCCTGGCGCTACGCCGCGGCTCTTTTCTGCCCTTCGCTGTACGATGGAGAAAGTATAGGCCCCTGTGTCGGGAAAGAAAAACGGAAAATCTTGCGACCTATGATCGAAAAAATCGAATGTTAAGACTGAGCCTGGAAGCCCTGCAAATCGTCGACGCCATCGACCGCCGCGGATCGTTCTCGTCGGCCGGCAAGGAGTTGCACAAAGTCCCGTCCACCATTTCCTATACGGTGGCCAAGCTGGAAGACGACCTCGGCGTGCAAGTGTTCCAGCGCAACGGCCCGAAAGTCATGCTGACGGCGGCCGGCCAGGAATTGCTGAAAGAGGGCCGCTACCTGCTGAAGGCGGCGCAAGACCTCGAACACCGCGTGCGCCGGGTGGCGTCCGGCTGGGAAACGGAATTGTCCATCGGCATCGACTCCATGTTTTCCGCCGTGGCCCTGGCCGACGACGTGCGCGCCTTTTATGACGTGGCGCAGCAGACGCGCTTGCGCCTGTCGCAAGACACCCTGTCGGGCACGTGGGAAGCGCTGCTGGACCGGCGGGCCGACTTGCTGGTGGGCGCGCCCGGCGATGGCCCGGCGGGCGGCGGCTACATCGCGCAGCCGATCGGCATGCTCGACTTCGTGTTTGCCGTGGCGCCCACGCATCCGCTGGCGCAGGTGGCGGAGCCCTTGTCGCGCGGCCACCTGCAGCAGCACCGGGCCGTGGTGGTGGCCGATTCGGCGCGCCAGATGGCGCCGCGCACGGTGGGCCTGCTGCTGGGGCAGGATGCCTTGAGCGTGCCGAACATGCAGGTCAAGTTCGACTACCAGGTGCTGGGGCTGGGCTTTGGCTTCCTGCCGGGACCGTGCGCCCGCGCCGCCATCGCGCGTGGCTTGCTGGTGGAAAAGGCCGTGGAAGAACCGAAACCGTCGGAAACGTTTTACCTGGCCTGGAGAGTGGGTGAGGATGGCGCGGCGCTGCGCTGGTGGATGGCGCGCATGCGCGAACCGGATGTGTTTGCCCGCCTGGCGCAGCATCTGCCGGGCCATTCGGCGTAGGTCTTAAAATGTTGACATACGCCAACATTTTTAAGTTACCATATTCACAGTATTTCCGCCCGACCTCCACGCCCCACAGTGGGATTTTGATGATTACACACACCGCAGTGCCCCTGATCTGTTCCCCTGACCTGGCCCTAGAGTGGGGTTGCCATGCTTGAGGCGAAGGTTGCGCTGTGCCTGCGCCTGGCCCAGGATGCCCGTGAACAGGCGGGGCCGCAGCAGGCCGCCACCCTGGCGCGGCTGGAGGAGGAGCTGGAGCGGCTGCGCGGCGCCAGCCGGCCCGTGGTGCGCGTGGCGCCCCCCGATGCCTTGCTGGAAATCGATCCCGACGGCTTCTTGATCGGCTGGAACCATGGCGCCGAACAGATGTTCGGCTATTCCGAGCTGGAAGCCCTGGGCCAGCACATCCTGTTCCTGTATCCGGAAGACGACGCGGAAGCGAGCGTGCTGGAATTGCATTTCACGCAGGGCGACGTGGCCACCGATGTGCGCCGGCGCAAGAAGTCGGGCATGGTGACGTGGCTGCGCATGCACCGCCACGTGATCCACGACCAGGTGGGCAAGGCGTGTGGCATGGCCGTGCGCCTGTCGGCCATGAGCGAGCCGCTGTCCGACGTGGACAAGGTAAGGTTGCACGCACGCATCATCGAAGACAGCGAGCAAGCCGTGCTGATCACGGATGCGGAAGAGCGCATCGTCTCCATCAACAGCTCGTTTAGCCGCATCACCGGCTATTCGCCGGCCGAAGCCATCGGCCGCACGCCGGACTTGCTGCGCTCGGGCGTGCACGATCCCGATTTCCGCGCCAAGGTGCGCGCCGCCATGCGCGGGCACGGTTCCTGGCGCGGCGAAATCATCGGCAAGCGCAAGAATGGCGAACTGTTCCCGCAAGACGTCACCATCAGCGTCGTGCGCGACGAATTCGGCGAAATCAGCCACGTGTTTTCCCTGTTTTCCGATATCTCCGTGCACAAGGATGCCGAGGCGCGCATGCAGCGCATGGCCAACTACGACAGCTTGACGGGCTTGCCCAACCGCTGCCTGCTGAACCAGCTGGTCGACCAGGGCCTGGCCGAAGCGAAACGCCAGGGCACGCATGGCGCGCTGATGGTCATCGACATCAGCCGCATCGGTTCCATCAGCGACACGCTGGGCCATGAAGTGGGCGACCAGCTGGTGATCGCCATCGGCCAGCTGTTCCGCGGCGCCTTGCGCGACGCCGACATCCTGGCGCGCGTCGACAACAGCAAGTTCGTCGTCGCCCTGTTGCATATCGAAAAGCGCGAACACGCGGCCAACGTGGCGCAAAAGCTGCTCAATTTGCTGGAAGCACCGATCAATATCGATGCGCACGCCCTGCACGTGGGCGCCAGCATCGGCATCACCGTGTATCCGGAAGACGGCCTGGAAGCGCCGGCCCTGTTCCGCTTTGCCGACGTGGCCGTGGCCAAGGCGGGGCAGACGATCGAATCGACCTTCCTGTTTTACCGCGAAGACATGAACCGCCGGGCCAAGGAACATTTGCGCCTGGAAAGCGAAATGCGCCTGGCGCTGGGCGACAAGGAACTGGAATTGCATTACCAGCCGAAAGTGAGCCTGGCCAGCGGACGCATCGTGGGCGCGGAAGCCTTGCTGCGCTGGAAGCATCCGATGCGCGGCATGGTCTCGCCCGGCCTCTTCATCCCCGTCGCCGAGGAAACCAGCCTGATTCTGGAGCTGGGCACCTGGGTGCTGGACGAGGCGTGCCGCCAGATCCGCAGCTGGGAAGACCGCGGCCTGCACATGCCGGCCATCGCCGTCAACCTGTCGGCGCGCCAGTTCGATGAACAGTTGCCGGCGCGCATAGCGGCCGTGCTGGAACGCTACGGCGTGCGGCCCGACCAGATCATGCTGGAAATCACGGAAAGCCTGTTGATGCGCGGCGCCGACAAGGTGATCGACATCATGAACCAGCTGGTGGCCATGGGCCTGGCGCTGGCGCTGGACGACTTCGGCACCGGCTATTCCAGCCTGGCCTACCTGAAGAAATTCCCCATCAGCACCTTGAAAATCGACCGCTCCTTCGTCATCGGCTTGCCGTTCGAGGAAAACGATTGCGCCATCGCCCGCGCCATCGTCACCATGGCGCAGCAGTTGCGCCAGGAAATCGTCGCCGAAGGGGTGGAAACGGCCGAGCAGATGCGCTTCCTGCGCGAACTCGGCTGCGACCAGCTGCAAGGTTATCTGTTCAGCCCGGCCGTGCCGGCGGCCGAATTCGAGCTGATGCTGGGTGAAGGCCGGCAGTTGCGGCTGGAAGAACTGGCGCTTTAAGCGCCACCCAGCTGCACTTTTTCCAGCAGATAATCGAGCATCACGCGCACCCGCGCGGGCACTTGCAAGCCCGGTCCCACGAAGACGGCGTGCACGACTTCCTTGTCGCCCGGGTTGTAGTCCTGCAGCACGGGTAGCAAATCGCCTCGCTCGATGTCGCGCAGCACGTGCTGGCGCGAAAAGCGTCCCAGCCCCATGCCGGCCAGCACCAGCTGGCGCATGCTTTCGCCATCGCTGACGCAGGTATTGCCCTGCGGCGCCACCTGTATCGATCCGCCCGCGCCATCGAGGAAGGGCCAGGTTTCGTTCTGGCAGCGAAAGTTAAACGCCAGCAAATTGTGCCGTGACAACTCCTGCGGCGTGCGCGGCAAGCCGTGGCGTGCCGCGTAGGCGGGCGACGCCACGACGACCATCGCATCCTCGCCCAGTTTGCGCGCCACCAGGTTCGATTCCTTCAGCTTGCCCGTGCGGATGGCGATGTCGGTGCGGTCTTCCAGCAGATCGACGATGGCGTCGCTGACGACGACGTCGAGCACGATGTCGGGATAGCGCTGCGCGAACTCGGGCAGGATGGGCAGCAGATGGCGCACGCCGAACGGCACGAAACAGTTGATGCGCAAGCGCCCGCGCGGCGCCGCCCCTTGCGATGCTTCGCGCTCGGCGCTCTCGATATCGTCGAGGATGCGCTTGCACTGGATAAAGAAGGCGTCGCCCTCGGGCGTCGTGTGCAGCTGGCGCGTGCTGCGCTGGAGCAGCCGCGCGCCGAGCCGCGCTTCCAGTCGATTGACGAGCTTGCTGACGGCCGACGGCGTCAAGGCCAGGCGGCGCGCGGCGGCGGAAAAGGCGCCCGTTTCCACCACGGCGGCAAACACGGCCATCTCGAACGCGCGGTTGATGTCTTGCCTGGCCATTATTGAATCCATTTCACAGGTGTTTCCATTATTGGAGTCTATATCAAAAGCGTTTGCATCGATACACTGGCTGGCTTGAACTCTGCCGGAGAAATACCATGACCACCGCAAACCCTGTTTCCACTTCAGCCAGCAAGATGCCGCCCGGCGTGCTGGCGCTGGCCGTCGGCGCCTTTGCCATCGGCGTGACCGAATTCATCGTCGTCGGCATCTTGCCGACCATCGCGAAAGATTTGCATATTTCCATCGAATCGGCCGGCTCGCTGGTCAGCCTGTATGCGCTGGCGCTGGCCATTGGCACGCCGCTGCTGGTGCTGCTGATGTCGCGCCTGCCGCGCAAGGCGGCCCTGCTGGGGCTGATGAGCGTGTTCCTGGCCGGTAACCTGCTGGCCGCCTTTTCGCACACGTTCGAACTGTTGCTGCTGGGGCGTGTCATCACGGCCGTGGCGCACGGCACGTTCTTTGCCATCGGCGCCACCGTGGCCGCCAGCCTCGTCACCAAGGCGCAGGCGGGCAGGGCGATTTCCGTGATGTTTGCGGGATTGACCCTGGCCATGGTGATCGGCGTGCCGTTCGGTAGTTTCCTTGGCAACTTGATGGGCTGGCGTCTGCCCTTCTTTGCCGTGGTGCTGCTGGCCGCGCTGGGCCTGGCCGCCATGGCGCGCTGGCTGCCGACCGGTTTGCAGCAAGGCAAGGGCGGCAAGGCCATGACGCAGCTGGCGGCGCTGGGCAGCGGCCCCATCCTGACGATGATGGCGATTACGACGTTTGGCTTTGGCAGCAGCTTTGCCGCGTTCACGTTCATCACGCCCATCCTGACGGATGTGACGGGCTTTTCCGCCACCATGGCCAGCGCCTTGCTGATCGTGTTTGGCGCCGCCACCTTTGCCGGCAACCTGGCGGGCGGCTACCTGACCAGCCACCTGGGCTGGCAAAAGGCCTTGCGCGTGATGCTGCTATTGCTGGCCGTCACGCAAGCGGGCGTGGCGCTGAGCATCAGTTCGCCCTGGATGATGACGGTGATGCTGTTCGTCTGGGGCGTGTTCGCCTTCGGCCTGTCGCCCGCCTTGCAGGCAGGCATGCTGGCCACGGCCGAGCGCTACACGCCGCAAGCCGTCGATTTCGCCTCGGGCCTGAACATTTCCGCGTTTAACCTCGGCATTTCCTTCGGTTCCATGCTCGGTGCGCTGATGGTCTCGCGCCAGCTGATGGCGTCGTCGCCCTGGGCCGGCGTGGCCGCCGCGCTGCTGGCCCTGCTGCCGCTGGCCTGGCTGGCGCGCAAGAACCTGGCGTCGCACGTGGCGGGTGCGGCTGCGCACTGAGGTTCAGGTATGCACGGCAACGGCCGGCGCCGGTTTCTTCATGCGCTGCGCCATGTAGGAGCTGCCCATCGACGCGGCCATGATCATGGCGATGGCCAGCCATTGCGGCGCGTCCAGCCGTTCGTCGAGCAGGATGAACGCCAGCATGGCGGCCACGGCAGGCTCCATGCTGCTCATGATACCAAACGCTTGCGGCGTCAGCCGTTTCAGGGCCACCATTTCCAGCGAGATCGGGATGGCGCTGGAAATGAGCGCCACGCCCAGGCCCACGCCCAGCACGACGGGCGAGAGCAGGGCGGCGCCGCTGTGCATCACGCCGACGGGCACCACCACCAGCGCGGCCATGGCCAGGCCCAGCGATACGGAATGGCCCGCATGCAAATGGCTGGCGCGCTTGCCGAAGACGATGTACGAAGCCCAGCAGACGGCCGCGCCCAGGGCGAACAGCACGCCCGTGGGATCGAGATTGCTGACGTCGTGACCCAGCGGCAACAGCAGCGCCAGTCCCGCCACGGCCAGGGCCACCCAGACGAAGTCGAGCGGGCGGCGCGAGGCCAGCAGCGCCACGGCCAGCGGGCCGGAAAATTCGATGGCGACGGCGATGCCGAACGGTATCGTGCTCAAGGCCATGTAGAAGCACAGGTTCGTCAAACCCAGCGCCGCGCCGTACAGGGCCACCGTGCGCAGGTCGGCGCGGCTCAGCTGCCAGCGCCACGGGCGCCAGAACAGCAACAGCAGCAGGGCGGAAAAGCCCACGCGCACGGCCGTCGTGCCTTGCGCGCCCACCAGCGGGAACAGGCTGTGCTTGGCCCACGACGTGCCCAGTCCCAGGCAGGTGACGGAGCCGAGGATGGCCAGCAGGGGAATCAAGGAGGAATAGCGGCGTAATGGCATGGTGATAAATGGCTTGATATCGAAGTGGTGAAAGTTTATTGTGTCTGCTCCGATATTTGCACTGCATTTTGACCTTTATGACGCAACTTTCGCTCACGCCTGCTGTCGCCCTCGACACCTTCGACCTGGCCATCCTCGATATCTTGCAGCGCGATAACACGACCTCGCAGCGCGAAATCGCCCAGGCCGTGCATTTGTCCGCGCCGGCCGTGCAGCGGCGCATCCGCCGCCTGCGCGAGAGCGGCGTGATCCGCAACGAGGTGGCCGTGCTCGACGCCAGTCGCCTGGGCCGCCCGCTGATACTGACGGTGGAAGTGCATTTGCACGACGAGCATCCGCAGCGCACGGCCGGCATGCGCGCGCGCATCATGGCCGAACCCGCCATCCAGCAGTGCTACGGCATCACGGGCGAGGCCGATTACCTGCTGGTCATCACGGCCAGCAGCATGGCCGAATACGAGGCGCTGACGGAACGCCTGTTCGGCGGCGACGACAATATCCGCCGCTACCGCACGTCGGTGGCCTTGACTTGCCTCAAGATGGGCTTGCACGTGCCGCTGACATAGAACAAGGGCCAGGCATATGACGCTCTCCAGCAAGAAGCAAGCGGCCGTGCTGGCCGCCATGCCCGCCAGCATGCGCGCCGCCGTGGCAGGCTACGACTGGGCGCGCGACAGCGTCGGTGAGTCGGACGCTGCCGTCTACCGCTTGCAGGGCAGGGATGGCGCGCCGGCCCTGTTCCTGAAACACGGCATGGGTGCCGCCGCTGCCGACCTCGCCGAGGAACTGGCGCGCCTGCGCTGGCTGGCGCAATACCTCCCCGTGCCGGCGGTGGCGCAATTTGCCCGCGCGGCAAGCCCCGACCAGGCATGGCTGCTGACGGCGGCCATGCCTGGCAACACGGCGTGCCAGGTGCTGGAAGAAAATCCTGCGCTGGATCCCGCCGTGGCCGACGCGCTGGCGGCCTTCCTGCGCCGCCTGCACGCGCTTCCCGTCAGCGACTGCCCGTTCGACGCCGGCCATGCCGTGCGGCTGGCCCAGGCGCGCCGGCGCATCGATGCGGGCTTCGTCGATGCCGGCGATTTCGATGCCGAGCGGGAAGGCTGGACGGCGCAGCAAGTGTGGCTGGCGCTGCAAGACTACCTGCCGCTCATCCCAGACCTCGTCGTCACGCATGGCGATTTTTCGCTGGAAAATATCCTGATGCACGATGGCGCCGTCGTCGGCTGCCTCGATGTGGGCCGGGCGGGCGTTGCCGACCGTTATCAGGACCTGGCCATCGTTTGGCGTGCTCTTGGTGAGTTGGACGCCGCGCTACCGCCAAGGTTTGTTCAGCAATATGGGATCGTTGATATCGATCAAGGCAAGCTGCAATTCCATCTGCTGCTCGACGAGCTGTTCTGAGTGCTGGCAGTCATCACGGCTCTTCGCGCTCGGCGTCGCGTTCGCGGCAACTCAAGGAGGCGTAATGGCCCTTGGGCAGCGTGGCCTGGATGGCCACTTCGCGCAGGTTTTTCCGGATATCGACGGGGTCGGTCAGGGTGCAGCGCTGGGCGCGGGCGAACGCCTGCAGCTTTTGCGTGCTGCCGTTGACCTTTACCGTCACGCCGGCCCCGGGGCTGACGCAGCAGCCTATGTATTGCGTGATGTATTCCTCTTCGATGAGCACCAGTTCGTGTCCCATGAAGCTGGCCGGTTTCTTGAGCAGGTAGTAATCCGTGTAGTCGAAGCGCTGGTTGGGGCGCTTGCCGATAAAACCTTCGCGCATGTAGGCGGCGATGGCCTTGCCGGAGGTGCCCACTCGCTGCGTCGTGCCCTTTTTCAGGTGCAGCGCATGGATCAGGCCGTTTTCGAGCCCCCCATCGGCAGCGGCAGCAGATGCTGCAGCGGCGGCGCTGGTGCAAGTGGCGGCGGCGAGCAGAAGAGCGCCGAGCAGGCGGCGGGTGCGGTATTCAGGCATGGGAATGATTTCTTGCATATATTTCACGGGTGGAGGAGAAGAAGCGCAGTGTAGCCCACGCCGGCCTGGGCGCGTGGCACAATGCGTGTTCCGCATGCCACTCACCCCAGGACTTTCATGACCCGCGCCATCCTTGACCAAGCCCAGATCCATTCCGCCGCCCGCCCTTTGATCGGCAGCAAGCACAAGGACATCGTGCGCGAAGTGCAGGCGGCCATCGCCGCGCACCAGGTGGTCGTCGTCGGCATGGCGCTCAATCCGTTTCCGCGCAAGGCGCGCAAGATCCTCGACGTGCTGGGCACGCCCTACCAGTACTTGCAATACGGCAGCTATTTGAACCAGTGGCACCGCCGCAATGCCCTCAAGATGTGGACGGGCTGGCCCACGTTCCCCATGGTCTTTGTCAACGGCGTGCTCATCGGTGGCGCCAGCGAATTGCACAAGCTCGTCGAAAACGGCGAGTTCAGCAGCATGCTGGCAAAGAAAGTGCGCGAGTTTTAAGCGCTGTCTTACTCGCCCGGCCGCCACGGCGACTTGCGCGTGCGCAAGGGGTCGAGCAAGCTGCGCAGATCGTTGTGGTCGAGCTCGTACATCAGCGCAATCAGACTGCCGAGTTCGCCCGAGGGAAAGCCCTCGCGCGCGAACCAGCCCAGGTAGTGGCCCGGCAAGTCGGCCAGCAAGCGTCCCTGATATTTCCCATATGGCATTTCGCGCGTGACCAGCAGCGCCAGTTTTTCTGAATTCATGGTGGTGACCCCGTGTGGATGCGGCCAGTGTAGCAGACCGCTCTATTATTGAGCTGTGCGCAACTATCTTCTGCCTGATGAGGTATTTTTCGAAACAAAGAAAACCCCGATACTGCATGCCAACATCATTTATCGGAGTTTGCCATGCCCATTGCCTTGCTCGCGCTGACCCTCAGCGCATTTGCCATCGGAACCACGGAGTTTGTCATCGTCGGGCTGTTGCCCACCATCGCCGCCGACCTGGGCGTCAACCTGCCATCGGCCGGCTTGCTGGTCAGCCTGTATGCGCTGGGCGTCGCCGTCGGCGCGCCCGTGCTGACTGCCCTGACGGGCAAGATTGCGCGCAAGACCTTGCTGCTCTCGCTGATGGTGTTGTTTACCTTGGGTAACTTGCTGGCCTGGAAATCGCCGGGCTACGAAACCCTCGTCATCGCCCGCATCCTGACGGGGCTGGCGCATGGCGTCTTCTTTTCCATCGGCTCGACCATCGCCACGTCCCTGGTGCCGAAAGACAAGGCGGCCAGCGCGATCGCCATCATGTTTACGGGCTTGACCGTGGCCCTGGTGACGGGCGTGCCGCTGGGTACTTTCATCGGCCAGCATTTTGGCTGGCGCGAAACTTTCCTCGCCGTTTCGGCGCTGGGCTTGATCGCCTTTGTCGGCAGCCTGCTGTACGTGCCATCGACCATCAAGCACAGCAAACCGGCCTCGCTGCTGCAGCAAGTGCAGGTGCTGGGCCAGCCGCGCCTGCTGCTGGTGTACGCCATGACGGCCGTCGGCTATGGCGGTTCCTTCATCGCCTTCACCTACCTGGCGCCGATTCTGCAGCAAGTGTCGGGTTTCAGCGCCGGCGCCGTGGGCGTGGTGATGCTCGTGTATGGCGTTTCCGTGGCGTTCGGCAATATCTGGGGCGGCAAGCTGGCCGACAAGAAAGGCCCTGTCAGCGCCCTGAAACTGATCTTCCTGCTGTTGGCGGCCGTCTTGTTGCTGCTCACCTTCACGGCGCCGCATCCCGTGCTCGTCGTCATCACCGTGCTGCTGTGGGGCGCCGTGGCCTTCGGTAACGTGGCTGGCTTGCAAGTGTATGTCGTGCAGCAAGCGGAACATTTCACGCCCCGTGCCGTCGATGTGGCGTCCGGCCTGAATATCGCCGCCTTCAATCTGGGCATCGCCGGCGGCGCCTGGGGTGGCGGCCTCATCGTGGAGCACCTGGGCCTCGTGCACACGGGCTGGATCGGCGCCCTCGTCGTGCTGGGCGCATTCGGCTTGACGGCCTTGAGCGGCCGCCTGGACCGTTTGAACCCGATCTCCGTGCGGCCCGCTGGCGCAAAAGCGATGCGTGCGACGGGGCATTGAGAAGCGGGGCGTCCGCTCGTTCTTGCTTCCGAGGTGCGGCTTGCCTGTAATCAAGCTGAAATATTTGTCGTTTATGCTCCGGCCTCGTATTCCAGCAGGTCTGTCCCACGATATTTATTTATAACGGAAGAAACAAAAAATGTCGAATTACGCCCCTGAGTCCTCACGCCGCCGCCTGTTGCAACTGTTTGCCGGTGCCCCCATGCTGCCTTTGGCCGGCTTGACCGGCGTCAGCGCTTTTCTGTCCGGTTGTGGCGGCAGTTCGGATAACGACGTGCCAGCGGTGACGCCGCCAGTCGTTCCTGCCGCGACGTTTACCACGGCGGAATTCACCGGCATGGCCGCGCCACTGGCGAGTTCGCCTGCCGCGCTGGCCACGACCACCGTCGGCTCCAAGCTCAAGGTCAATTTCAGCGATGGCAGCAGCAACAGCTATAACCTGGCGTACCAGCCTTTCTTCCTGACGGGCGACCGGGTGCCGGACGGAAAGGGCGGCACCGTGATCGCGGGCGGCTACTTCGACATCAAGAACCAGCCCATCATCGACAGTTCGGTGCCGGGCAAGGAACGCCAGTTCTTCTCGGATTCGCCGGACGGCAGCTCGATGCTGACGGTGGCCCACGCCAGCGTGAGCGGCGTCAAGGGCAAGCCAGTGTTTGCCGTGGTGCAATTTGAATACAATTCGCTGAACCAGGCCGGCGCTTCCACCTACGGCACGCTGCCGTCGCCGATCGCCGTGCTGAGCCTGGACCAGGACCAGACCACCGGCAAGCTGTCGCTGGTGAAATACCACAATGTCGATACCTCGCTGGTGAAGGGCCTGTGGATTACCTGCGGCGCCAGCCTGTCGCCATGGAATACCCATCTGTCGAGCGAAGAGTACGAACCCGACGCCTTCGACCAGGGCCTGGGTGGCCAGACCTTGGCCGTGCTCAAGGAATTCAGCAAGAACGTCTTCGGCGATACGACGACCGCCAATCCGTACGACTACGGCCACCTGCCGGAAGTGTCGGTCAACCCGGACGGCACCGGCAGCATCAAGAAGCACTATTGCCTGGGCCGCTACTCGCGCGAACTGGTGCAGGTGATGCCGGACCAGCGCACCATCCTGGGCGGCGACGACTATACGAATGGCGGGCTGTTCATGTTCGTGGCCGACAAGGTGGCCGACCTGGCCGCAGGCGGCACCCTGTACGTCGCCAAGTACACGACCCAGCTGACCGAGACCACCACCGGCAAGCTGCAATGGGTCAAGCTGGGCCATGCGACGCACGCCGAGATCAAGGCGTTGGTCGACGGCGGCATCAAGGCCACCGACATCATGGATTCGACCCTGGCCGATCCGTCCGACGCCAGCTACACGAAGATTGTGCTGAACAAGAAAACCGCCTGGGTCAGGGTCAAGGCCGGCCAGGAAAAAGCCGCCGCCTTCCTGGAAACCCACCGCTACGCGGCCCTGAAGGGCGGCAGCATGGCCTTTACCAAGAACGAGGGCACGACGGTCAACGCCAAGGACAAGATCGCCTACTCGGCGTATGCCAACATCCAGGATTCGATGGTCGAAGGCGGTTCGGGCTACGTGGCCGGCCACAACGTCAAGTTCAAGAAGCTGGTGGCGGGCGCCGTCGTGTCGCACAAGCTGACGGGCGGACAGAAGGATGACACGGGCGCGGCGATCGACAGCGAATGGGTGCCAAGCGAGTCGACCCTGCTGATCGCGGGCGAAGACATCGCGGCCGATGGCCTGGGCAACACGGCCAACCCGGCCAAGATCGCCAGCCCCGACAACCTGAAGTTCTCGGAAAAACTGCGCACCCTGTTCATCGGCGAGGACAGCGGCAACCACCTGAACAACTTCCTGTGGGCGTACAACGTCGATACCAAGAAGCTGGAGCGCCTGCTGTCGTGCCCGGCCGGCGCGGAATCGACGGGCCTGCATGCGGTCGACGAAATCAATGGCTGGACCTATGTGATGAGCAACTTCCAGCATCCGGGCGACGAGTGGAGCCGCTTCCCCGCCTTGCCGTCGGCGCTGAAGGATCAGATCAACATCATCATCAACACCAACTACAACAGCAAGGCCAGCGGTGCTGTCGGCTACCTGACGGCGGAACTGGCGCAGGTGAAACTGTCGAAATGATGCGCGTCAGCTGACGCCGCAGCGGGCACGCAGGGCAGGCAGGCGCAGGCCTTCTCTGCCGCTGCGTGCCCCTCGCCATCCGCTCCGTCCCTCGAACCGGGTGACGGGGCGTTTGGCGTGGCGGCGCCAGACGGACGGCTAACTTGCTGGCAGAAAACAGCAAAACGGGGGAAAATGGCGTTTCCCTCCCTTTAGCGTCCCCCATCATGTCCGATATTGCAGCTTCGCCGCCAGGCCTGCGCGCCGCCATCAATCCGAAACCGCTGGGCGTCGCCCTGTTGCTCATCCTGATCGGTGCGTGGTACCTGGCGCACACCGTCGGCATCAACCAGGCCGCGCTGTACGTGGTGGGCGCCTTGCTCGGCATTACCCTGTATCACGCGGCCTTCGGCTTCACGTCCGCCTGGCGCGTCTTCATCGCCGATGGCCGCGGCGATGGCTTGCGCGCGCAAATGCTGATGCTGGCCGTGGGCGTGGCGCTGTTTTTCCCCGCGCTGTCGGCCGGCACCCTGTTCGGCACGCCCGTCGCGGGCCTCGTTTCGCCCGCCGGCACGTCCGTTATCTTCGGCGCCTTCATCTTCGGCATCGGCATGCAGCTGGGCGGCGGTTGCGCGTCCGGCACCTTGTATACAGTCGGTGGGGGCAGCACGCGCATGCTCATCACCCTGGCCGCCTTCATCGTCGGCTCCGTGATCGGCACGGCGCACATGCCGTTCTGGACGGCGCTGCCGCAGCTCAAACCGATTTCCCTCGTCACGACACTGGGCCTGGCGCCCGCGCTGGCGCTGAACTGGATCGTCTTTGCCTTGATCGCCGCCATCACGGTGCTGGTGGAAAAGCGCCGCCATGGCAAGCTCGTCGCCACGCCCCTGCGCCCGGCGCAGGCGTCGCCCTGGCTGCATGGCCCGTGGCCGCTGGTGGCGGGCGCCGTCGCCCTCGTCGTGCTGAACTTCGCCACGCTGGCGTTGTCTGGCAAGCCGTGGGGCGTGACGTCGGCGTTCGCCCTGTGGGGTGCCAAGGCGGCCTCCGTGGTCGGTATCGACACGGCCAGCTGGGCTTACTGGTCCACCAAGGCGAATGCCGCCGCCCTTGCCGCGCCATTGACGCAAGACAAGACTTCCGTGATGGACATCGGCATCGTGCTGGGCGCCATGCTGGCGGCCGCGCTGGCCGGCCGCTACGCGCCCGTGTGGCGCATTCCGCGCCGCTCGCTGATCGCCGCCATCGTCGGCGGCTTGCTGCTCGGCTACGGCGCGCGCCTGGCCTATGGCTGCAACATCGGCGCCTATTTCAGCGGCATCGTCTCGGGCAGCTTGCACGGCTGGTTGTGGCTGGTGTGCGCCTTCCTGGGCAACGTCATCGGCACGCGTTTGCGTCCGTGGTTCGGCCTGGAAGTGGAAAAAGTCAAACCGACCGGCTGCTGACGCCTGATTGCCTGGGGGCATTGCTGTACGCTTTGTTGTATATTGCTGCCCCTGTTCACCTTTGCCGCCAGCGCAACATCCATGTCCCCAGTCATCCTGTTTGCCGTCGTCCTCGCATATTTCCTGATCTTGCTGGGCGTGGCATGGCGCACCTCGCGCCATGCCACCAACGACAGTTTCTTCATCGGCAACAAGGACAGCAACTGGATGCTGGTGGCCTTCGGCATGGTGGGCACGACCTTGACGGGCGTGACCTTCATCAGCGTACCCGGCGCCGTGGGCAGCAACGGCTTCGGCTATATCCAGCTGATGATCGGCTATGTGCTCGGTTACCTGGCCATCACCTTCATCTTGCTGCCGCTGTACTACCGGCTGCAGCTCACGTCGATTTACCGCTATCTGGAATTGCGCCTGGGGCGGCGCTCCTACCAGAGCGGGGCGGCGTTTTTCATCGTTTCGCGCCTGCTGGGCGCCACGGCGCGGCTGTATCTGGTGGTCAATATCCTGCAGGCAACTATTCTCGACAGCTTCGGCGTGCCGTTCTGGCTGACGGCGTGCGTCGTGCTGCTGCTGATCCTGATCTACACGTATGAAGGGGGCGTCAAGACCATCGTCTGGACCGATACCCTGCAAACGGCGTGCATGCTGGCCGGTCTCGTCATCTGCAGCGTGTTCTTGCTGCGCGAGATGGATTTGTCGCTCGTCGACAGCCTCGAACGCATGCGCGCGCAAGGCCTCACGCGCATCTTCACCACCGACCCGGACAGCCCCGCCTACGTGTGGAAGCATATTCTTGCCGGCATGTTCATCACCATTGCCATGACGGGCATGGACCAGGAAATGATGCAAAAGAACATCTCCGTGCGGACCCTGCGCGACTCGCAAAAGAATATGCTCAGCCTGACCGTGGTGCTGACCGGCGTGCTGCTGCTGTTCCTCTTCCTGGGCGGCTTGCTGCACCTGTACGCGCCGCTGGCCGGCGTGACGGCCACGGGCGATAAATTGTTCCCCGCCGTGGTGCTCGGGCATTTCCCCGCCGTGGTGCAGCTGATTTTCTTCATCGCCCTCATTTCCGCCCTGTTTCCCAGCGTGGACGGGGCGCTCACGGCCTTGACGTCCACCTTCTGCATCGACATCCTGGGCTTGCAGCGGCGGCAGGATTTGAGCCCGGCCGTGCAGATGCGCTGGCGCCGCAAGGTGCACCTGGGCTTTGCGGCCCTGTTCTTGATCCTGATCATGGCCTTCAAGTGGCTCGATGATCCCAGCATGATAGGCGTGATCCTGAAGCTGGCCAGCTATACCTACGGTCCGCTGCTGGGTTTGTTCGCCTTCGGCCTGCTGAGCCGGCGCGGCGTGCGCGACCGCTGGGTGCCTTTGGTGGCCGTGGCCGGGCCGCTGCTGTGCGCGCTGATCGAGCAGGAGCAGGCGCTGCTGTTTGTGCATTACCGCCTCGGCCTGGAATTGCTGATACTGAATGGTTCCCTCGTGCTGGGCGGCCTGTTCCTCATTTCCACGCCGCCAGGGCAGGGCGCCCAGGGCGCGCAATACTTGTCAAAATAAGACGAATCCCAAGGCGATCGCGGCGATTTTCAGCTATATTGATTTCCTTTAGGTACATAACCTCACGGAGCATCAATGTCACTCAACCCCTTCCCGCCGCTGCGCCGCGGTTTTGGCGCATTCTGGCGCGCGCTGGACGCCACCCGCCGCGCGGTCATCAATCTGATTTTCCTGCTGATCGTCATCGCCATCCTGATCGCCATCTTTGGCGGCGGCGCCAAGCCCCTGGCGGAAAAGACCACGCTGGTGCTGGACTTGCAAGGCCCGTTGGTCGAGGAAACCCCGGGCGGCGTGCGCGAAGCGGTGCTGGCCAATGTCAGCGGCGAAGTCAAGAAAAACGTGCAGCTGCGCGACGTGCTGGCCGTGCTCGACACGGCGGCCAAGGACAAGAACATCGGTTCCATGGTCATCCTGCTCGACGAATTGCAGGGTGGCGGCCTCGCGTCGCTGCGCGAAGTGGCGGCCGGCGTGGAACGCTTCCGCGCCACGGGCAAGAAAGTGACGGCCTGGGGTTCCAGCTACAACCAGCGCCAGTACCTGGTGGCGGTCAAGGCCGACGAGGTATTCCTGCACCCGATGGGCGGCGTCATGCTGGAAGGCTTTGGCCGCTACCGCAATTACTACCGCGACGCGCTCGACAAGGTCGGCGTGACGGTCAACCTGCTGAAAGTGGGTACGTACAAGAGTGCGGCCGAGCCGTTCATCGCCAATGGCCCGTCCGAAGCGGCGGCCGAAGCGGACCGCTACCTGAACAACGGCCTGTGGACCACCTACACGACGGACGTGGAAAAGGCGCGCAAGCTGCCGGCCGGCGCCATCATGCAATCGATCGATGCGCTGCCGGCGCTGATGACGGCGGCCGGCGGCGACCTGGGCAAGTTGTCGCTGGACGCCAAGCTGGTCGATGGCCTGAAAACGCGCGACGAACTGCGCCAGTTCATGATGGCACGCGGCGCGAAGAACACGGAAGGCACGAATTTCCGCCAGGTGAACTACACCGACTACCTGGCGCGCCTGCGCCCCGTGCACATCGGCGACGCCGTCGGCGTGGTCATCGCCTCCGGTGAAATCGGCGACGGCATCGCGCCACCGGGCGCCATCGGCGGCCTGTCCACCTCGCGTCTGATCCGCCAGGCGCGCGAAGACAAGTCGATCAAGGCCGTCGTGCTGCGCGTCGATTCGCCTGGCGGCAGCGCCTTCGGCTCGGAATTGATCCGCCGCGAACTGGAACTGACGCGCGCCGCCGGCAAGCCGGTGGTCGTCTCGATGGGCAACGTGGCCGCTTCGGGCGGCTACTGGATCAGCACCTCGTCCGACGAAGTCATCGCCGACGCGGCCACCATCACCGGTTCCATCGGCGTGTTCGCGATTCTGCCGACGGCCGACAAGGTGGTGGAAAAGCTGGGCATCCACACGGCCGGCTCGCCGACCACCTGGCTGGCCGACGCGGGCAACCCTTTGCGTCCGCTCGACCCCCGCTTTGCGCAAGTGATCCAGGGTTCGATCAACCACGTGTATGGCGACTTCCTGAACCTGGCCGCCAAGGCGCGCAAGACGACGCCGGAAAAGATCAATGAAGTGGCGCAGGGCCGCGTCTGGACGGGCTTGCAGGCGAAAGAGCGCAACCTGGTCGACCGCATCGGCAGCTACGGCGATGCGCTGGCGTCGGCCGCCAAGCGCGCCAACCTGGGCGCCGACTACCGCGTGACGTACCTGGAGCAGGAAACGTCGAACGTGGACCGCCTGATCGGCATGTTCGGCTCCAAGGCCATGGCCTCGCTGGGATTGGGCGAGCACGTGAAACTGGGCCTGGCCGGCACGGGCTTGCCGGCCGACGCGGCGCTGGGCATGGCGCAGGACCTGAGCTGGCTGTCCGGCATCACGCGCGAGCACAAACCGTTCATGGCCCTCACGCACTGCCTGTGCGAGGTGCCCCTGGGCGGCAAGTAACACCAGCATAGACAAGCTACCCAAGCCGGCTTCGCCCGGCTTGTTTCATATGCAGGACAGCGATGAGGAGCAAGGCATGGCAAGCGACATGAACGAAAAAACCGGCACGGCCATCACCATCCGCCCCTGCGCCAAGGGCGACGAGCTGGCGCTGGCGCTGGTGGGGCAAGCGACTTTCCTGGAAGCGTTCGCCGGCATCCTCGATGGCGCCGACGTCATCGCCCATTGCCAGCGCCAGCACGACGCGCAGCTGTACCGCGATTGGCTGGCGCTGCCGGCCATGCGCCTGTGGCTGGCCGAGGCCACGCCGGGCGGCGCGCCCGTCGGCTACCTGGTCCTCAGTCCGGCCAGCCTGCCGGTGGCCGACCCGCGGCCGGACGACCTGGAAATCAAGCGCATCTACCTGCTGCACCGCTTCCAGGGGCAGCGCGTGGGCCAGCGCCTGATGCAGGCGGCCGTGGAACAGGCGCGCGCCGGCGGGGCGGGAAGGGTGCTGCTGGGCGTGTACGCGGAAAACCACGATGCGCTGGCGTTTTATGCGCGCTGCGGCTTTGCGCAGGTGGGCCGGCGCACCTTCCGCGTGGGCCGCACCGACTATCAGGATGTCATCCTCGGCATGACGCTGTAAGCGCCAACGGCCTGCGCGGCGCCAGGTCAAGCCGGCTGGCGGGAGATTTGTAGCGAGTTTGTATCTGCATGCGAGTCGCCCGCGCGCCGCCGGCGCTTGGGCGCGACACCCCGCAAGCCTGATTCTTCCACCGTTCCCCCACAGGGGCGGCATGTCTGCCGGCCCGTCTGATCCTTCCATGCCTGTCTGGCTGTGTGTAATTGTTTCAAGTAGAAATGAAACAGTTACATGACTATGCTAGAGTCGTTTCACGCTAGGGAGCGATGTTTTTTTCAGCTGACTTTCAGCTCTTGACTCCCCCGGCTTTGTACCGAAACAACCCCGAAAAACGGTCGTCCGGCCTGAGTGTGTTCCACCTCGGCCGGCGCCACAGACTCGCCGTGCCAGCGGCCTAGACAAGGATAAGCGATGGATTCGCAGATTACACCCAACACCCCGCGGCGCAGCCGCCGTTCGAAAATCGTCGGCACGGTCATCGCGCTGGCCGTGATGGCTGCGCTGGGGGGCGGTGCCTGGTACCTGACCCATTCGGGCGTCAGCGCGCAGCCCGGCGCCGGTGGCCCCGGAGGGCCGGGAGGCCCGGGCGGGCGCCGCGGCGGCCCCTCGACCACCGTGGGCGTGGCCACGGCCGTGAAATCCGACTTGCCCGTGGTGCTCGATGCGCTGGGCACGGTGACGGCCGCGTCCACCGTGACGGTGCGCCCGCAAGTGTCGGGCATTTTGAAGGAGCTGAAATTCAAGGAAGGCGGCATGGTCAAGGCGGGCCAGGTGGTGGCGCAGATCGACCCGGCCCAGTTCGAGATGGCGCTGATGCAGGCCACGGGCCAGCGCCAGCGCGATGAAGCGCAGCTGGAAAACGCGCGCCTGACCCTGAAACGCTATCAAACCCTGCTGGGCCAGGATTCCATCGCCCGCCAGGATGTCGACACGCAGGCCGCCCTGGTCAAACAATTGGAAGGTACCGTGATGACGGACCGCGCCGCCGAAGGCACGGCCAGGCTGAACCTGGGCTACACCAAGGTGGTGTCGCCGATCAGCGGCCGCGCGGGCCTGAAGGTGGTCGATATCGGCAACCTGGTGAGCACCAGCGACACGGGCGGCGTGGTGGTGGTGACGCAGCTGTCGCCCATCGACGTGGAATTTTCCGTGCCGCAGGATAAAGTGCAGACCATCCAGGAACGCCTGAATGGCGGCACGGCCCTGGCGGCGCTGGCGCTGGACCGCACGCGCACGCATACCCTGGACAAGGGCAGCCTGACGGCGCTCGACAACCAGGTCGACGTGCAGACGGGCACCGTGCGCGCCAAGGCCCGCTACACGAACGACAAGATGGCCCTGTTCCCCAGCCAGTTCGTCAACGTGCGCCTGGAACTGGGCAACATCACGGGCGCCGTGCTGGTGCCCGTGACGGCCTTGCGCCACAGCAACAACGGCGACTTCGTCTACGTGCTGAAAGCGGACAAGACCGTTACCGTGCGCATGGTCACGCGGGGCCAGGCGACCACCGACATGGTGGAAATCCGCGCCGGCCTGGAAGCGGGAGAGCAAGTCATCACGGAAGGCGCCGACCGCCTGAAGGAGGGTGCGAAAGTCACCCTGGCGGGCGACAAGCCTGCCATGGGCGGCGCCGGTGCTGCCGGTGCCGCCGGGGCGAACGGCGAACGCCGCCACCGCCGCCAGCACGCTGACGGCGCGGCCAGCGCCTCGGCGTCCGCATCGGCATCCGCGTCAGCCGCAGTGCCAGCTACTGCGCCGGCGAAGGGCGCAGCGCAATGAGTCCATCGACTCCCTTCATCAAGCGCCCCGTCGCCACGGCGCTGCTGATGCTGGCCATCGTGCTGGCGGGGCTGGTCGGCTTCAAGTTCCTGCCGCTGGCCGCCTTGCCGCAGGTGGACTTCCCCACCATCCAGGTGCAGACCCTGTACCCGGGCGCCAGTCCCGAAGTCATGGGGCAGACCGTGACGGCGCCGCTGGAGCGCCAGTTCGGGCAGATGTCCGGCTTGCAGCGCATGAGTTCCACCAGCGCGGCCGGCGTTTCCATCATCACCCTGCAATTCACCCTGGGCCAGACCCTGGACGTGGCCGAGCAGGAAGTGCAGGCGGCCATCAACGCGGGCGGCTCGCTGCTGCCGACCGACTTGCCGGCGCCGCCCGTGTACGCGAAGATCAACCCGGCCGACGCGCCCGTGCTGACCCTGGCCATCACGTCGGACACGATGCCGCTGACGCAGGTGCAGAACATCGTCAACACGCGCCTGGCGCTGAAGATCAGCCAGGTCAACGGCGTGGGCCTCGTGTCGCTGTCGGGCGGCCAGCGTCCCGCCGTGCGCATCCAGGGCGACACCAAATTGCTGGCCTCGTACGGCCTGGGCCTCGACAGCCTGCGCACGGCCATCGCGGCGGCCAACGTCAACAGCGCCAAGGGCAGTTTCGACGGTCCCACGCGCTCGTTCACCATCAACGCGAACGATCAACTCGTCACGGCGGAAGACTACAAGCGCCTGATCATCACCTATAAAAACGGCGCGCCCGTGCGCTTGTCGGACGTGGCGAATGTCGTCGACAGCGCGGAAAACACGCGCCTGGGCGCCTGGTCCGGCAAGCAGCCGGCCATCATCCTGAACGTGCAGCGCCAGCCGGGCGCCAACGTCATCAAGACGGTCGACGCCATCAAGGCCCTGCTGCCCGACCTGCAGGCCAGCCTGCCGGCGGCCATGAAGCTCGACGTGCTGAGCGACCGCACGACGGGCATCCGCGCTTCCGTCGAACACGTGGAAATGGAACTGCTGCTATCCGTGCTGCTGGTGGTGCTGGTGATCTTCGCCTTCCTGCACAGCATGCGCGCCACCGTGATCGCCAGCCTGTCCGTGCCGATTTCGCTGATCGGCGCCTGCGGCGTCATGTATCTGCTCGGCTATAGCCTGAACAACCTGTCCCTGATGGCGCTGACGATTGCCACGGGCTTCGTCGTCGACGACGCCATCGTCATGATCGAAAACATCGCCCGCTACATCGAGGAGGGCGAAACGCCGATGGCCGCCGCCCTGAAGGGCGCGTCGCAGATCGGCTTTACCATCATCTCGCTGACTGTCTCCCTGATCGCCGTGCTCATTCCCCTGCTGTTCATGGGCGACGTGGTGGGCCGCTTGTTCCGCGAATTCGCCATGACCCTGGCCATCACGATCCTGATTTCCGCCGTGGTGTCGCTCACCCTGGTGCCGATGATGTCGGCGCGCTGGCTGAAGAGCCACGCCGATGAAAAGATCAGCGCCACGGGACAGCGCATCCAGGCTTTTCTCGACAAGGTGATCGTGCAGTACGACCATGCGCTCGTGTGGGTCTTGAAACGCCAGGGCCTGACCTTGCTCGTCGCCCTGGCCACCTTGCTGCTGACCGTCATCCTGTACATCACGATTCCGAAAGGCCTGTTCCCCACGCAGGACACGGGCCAGCTGCAGGCGCGCATCGAAACCTCGCAAGCCGTCTCGTACGAGCGCATGGCCACCTTGCAGCAGGCAGCCGCCAGCGCGCTGCTGGAAGATCCTGCAGTCGATACCTTGAGTTCCCTCGTCGGCGTCGATGCGGCCAACAATACCATGCTGCACACGGGTAGCATGCTGATCAATCTCAAGCGTCCGCGCAGCGGCAGCCAGGACGAGATCATGGAGCGCCTGCGCGACCGCGTGGCCAAGGTGGCCGGCGTGACCCTGTATCTGCAGCCGACGCAGGATCTGACCATCGATGCGGAATCGGGGCCGACGCAGTACCGCGTCTCGCTCGAAGGGGCCGACACGGCCACCGTCACCGAGTGGGCCGGCAAGCTGGCGGCGCGCATGCGCGAAAAAACGCAGCTGCGCAACGTCGTCACGGATGCGGGCGCCACGGGCGCCGCCGTGACGGTCGCCATCGACCGCGACAGCGCCGCGCGCATGTCCGTCACCACGGCCACCGTCGACGATGCGCTGTACAACGCCTTCGGCCAGCGCATCATTTCGACGATTTTCACGGAAACCAACCAGTACCGCGTGATCCTCGAAGCGCAGCCGGGCATCGTCACGACGCCGTCTGACCTGTCGGACCTGCAGGTGCGCACGGGTTCCGGCAAGTCGACGCCGCTGTCCGCCTTTGCCAGCGTCAGCGAAAAACAGGCACCGTTGCAAATCACGCACGTGGCGCAATACCCGGCCACGACGCTGGGCTTTGATACGACGCAAGGCGTGGCCCTGGGCAGCGCCGTCGACGCCATCCGCCAGGCGGCGAAAGACATCGCCTTGCCGCCATCGGTGACCTTGACCTTCCTCGGCGCGGCCGGCGCGTATGAAAACTCGCTGTCGAACCAGCTGTGGCTCATTCTGGCCGCCGTCGTCTGCGTCTACATCGTGCTGGGCGTGCTGTACGAAAGCTATATCCACCCGCTGACGATTCTGTCGACCCTGCCGTCGGCCGGCGTGGGCGCCTTGCTGGCGCTGATGATTTCCGGGCAAGACCTGGGCGTGATCGGCATCATCGGCATCATCCTCCTGATCGGCATCGTCAAGAAGAACGCCATCATGATGATCGACTTCGCCATCGAGGCCGAGCGCGATGAAGGGAAAAGCCCGCAGGAAGCCATCCACCAGGCGGCGCTGCTGCGCTTCCGCCCGATCCTGATGACGACCCTGGCGGCCCTGTTCGCGGCCGTGCCGCTGATGCTGGGCTGGGGCGAGGGCGCCGAGTTGCGCCGTCCGCTGGGCCTGGCCATCTTCGGCGGCTTGATCGTCAGCCAGGTGCTGACCCTGTTTACCACGCCCGTCATCTACCTGGGCTTCGACCGCCTGGGCCAGCGCTTCGCGCGCAAGACGCCCGCGGTGAACCTGGACAAGCCGGCCGATAACGCGGGGAGCGCCGCGTGAACCTGTCCGAACCGTTCGTCAAGCGCCCCATCGCCACCGTGCTGCTGACCATCGGCATCGCGCTGGCCGGGATCGGCGCCTTCTTCGTGCTGCCCGTCTCGCCGCTGCCGCAGGTCGATTATCCGACCATTTCCGTCAGCGCCAGCCTGCCCGGCGCCAGCCCCGCGACCATGGCCACGTCGGTGGCCACGCCGCTGGAACGGCGCCTGGGCGTGATCTCGGGCGTGAACGAGATGACGTCGTCGTCGGGCACGGGCTCGGCGCGCATCAATCTGCAGTTCGACTTGAACCGCAAGATCGATTCGGCCGCGCGCGAAGTGCAGGCGGCCATTGCCGCCTCGCGCGTGGACTTGCCGGCCACCCTGCGCAGCAACCCCACCTACCGCAAGGCCAATCCGTCCGACGCGCCCGTGATCATCCTGGCGCTGACGTCGAAGACGCGCACGCCGGGCCAGATCTACGACGCCGTGTCGAACCTGGTGCAGCAGAAAGTGGCGCAAGTGAAGGGCGTGGGCGACGTGGAACTGGGCGGCGGCTCGCTGCCGGCCGTGCGCGTGGAACTGCTGCCGTACCAGCTCAATCACTATGCCGTATCGATGGAAGACGTGCGCGCGGCCATCCAGGCCAGCAACGCCAACCGCCCGAAAGGGGCGATTTCCGGCGACGAGCGCAGCCTGCAGATCTATTCGGGCGCGGCGACGGCGTCGGGCGGGCGCAGCGCCGCCGATTACCGCAGCCTGGTGGTGGCCTGGCGCGACGGCGCCGCCATCCGCCTCGACGACGTGGCCGAAGTGGTCGACGGCGTGGAAAACAACAATACCCTGGGCCTGTTCAATGGCGACCCGGCCGTCATCGTGCTGATCACGCGCCAGCCCGGCGCCAACGTCATCGCCACGGTGGACGGCGTGCGCGCGCTGCTGCCGCAACTGCAGGCGCAGCTGCCCGGCGACATCAAGCTGCAGGTGGCGTCCGACAGCACCAATTCCATCCGCTCGTCCCTGCACGAGATCGAGTTCACGCTGATCCTGTCCATCGTGCTCGTCGTGCTGGTGGTCAGCGCCTTTTTGCGCAGCGTGCGCGCCACCATCATCCCCGCCGTGGCCACCATCGTCTCGCTGCTGGGCACCTTCGGCGTGATGTACATGCTGGGCTTTTCGCTAAATAACCTTTCCTTGATGGCGCTCACGGTGGCCACCGGCTTTGTCGTCGATGATGCCATCGTGGTGCTGGAAAACACGCAGCGCCACATCGAGGCAGGCATGGACCGCTTCAAGGCGGCCCTGCTGGGCGCGCGCGAAGTGGGCTTTACGGTGCTGTCGATCAGCCTGTCGCTGGTGGCCGTCTTCATCCCGCTGCTGTTCATGGGCGGCCAGGTGGGGCGGCTGTTCCGCGAATTCGCCGTGACCCTGTCGGCCGCCGTGATGATTTCGCTCGTCATCTCGCTCACCACCACGCCGATGATGTGCGCCTGGCTGCTGAAAAGCGGGCAGCAGCACAAGCCGCCAGGCGTCGTCGCGCGCTGGTTCGAGCGGGGCTTCGAGCGCATGCTGAACGTGTATGAACACTGCCTGGACTGGGCCTTGTCGAGCGCCGCTCTCGTGATGACGATCCTCGTGTTCGTCGTCGGCCTGAACGTGTACCTGTTCGCGGCCGCGCCCAAGGGCTTTTTCCCGCAGCAGGACACGGGCCAGATCAATGGCGGCATGCGCGCCGACCAGAGCATCTCGTTCCAGGCCATGCAGGCCAAATTGCGCCAGCTGGTCGACATCATCAAGGACGATCCGGCCGTCGCCACCGTCGTCGGGTTCACGGGCGGCGGCAGGGCGGGGGGCGGCTTCATGTTCATCGACTTGAAGCCGGCCTCGCAGCGCACGGACAAGGGGCAAGCCGTGATCGCCCGCCTGCGCCCGCAGCTGGCCAAGGTGACGGGCATTTCGCTGTTCCTCAACCCCGTGCAGGATTTGCGCATGGGCGGGCGCTCCAGCAATTCCACGTACCAGTACACCCTGATCAGCGACAACCAGGCGGACTTGAAGAAATGGGCGGCGAAACTGGCCGACCAGATGAAGCTGCAGCCGGCCCTGATCGACGTGGACACGGACCAGGCGGAAAACGGCGTGGAAACCTTTGTTTCCATCGACAAGGACCGCGCCACGCAGCTGGGCGTGCAAGTCAAGGATATCGACAATGCGCTGTACAACAGCTTCGGCCAGCGCCAGGTGGCGACCATCTACGATGAGCTGAACCAGTATCACGTGATCATGGAAGTGGCGCCCCGCTACGCGCAAAGCCCGGAAGCGCTGCGCTCCGTGTACGTGCCCGCGTCGAATGCGGCCGCCGTCGCCGCCACCGGCACGACGGCCGCCAGCACCGCCGCGGCCAGCACCAGCGTGGCGGCGACGACGTCCAATACGACGGCGGCGCGCGATCCGTCCAGCGGCTCGGCCTTGAGCACCACCCTGGCGAAGATGGTGCCGCTGTCGTCGTTCAGCAGCTTCGCGGAAAGCTCGACGGCGACGTCGATCAACCACCAGGGCGGCGAACTGGCGACCACCGTGTCGTTCAACCTGGCCGACGGCTATCCGCTCAGCGACGGGCAGGCTGCCGTGGCCCAGGCGGAGTCGGAAATCGGCATGCCCGTGAACGTGCGCGGCAGCTTCCAGGGTTCGGCGAAGAGTGCGCAGGACAGCAACAAGGAGCAGCCGCTGCTGATCCTGGCGGCCATCGTGGTGATCTACATCGTGCTGGGCATCCTGTACGAAAGCCTGATCCACCCCGTCACCGTGCTGTCGACCTTGCCGTCGGCGGGGGTGGGCGCCGTGCTGGCCTTGCTGCTGTTCCGCATGGAGTTTTCCATCATCGCCCTGATCGGCGTGTTCCTGTTGATCGGTATCGTCAAGAAAAATGCTATATTGATCATCGACTTCGCGCTGGAGGCCGAGCGTTCGCGCGGGCTGACAGCTGTGGAAGCGGTGCGCGAGGCTTGTTTGCTGCGTTTCCGCCCCATTCTGATGACCACCCTGGCGGCGGCGCTTGGCGCCTTGCCGCTGGCGATCGGTTTCGGCGAGGGGTCAGAGCTACGCCAGCCCTTGGGGGTCGCCATCATCGGCGGCCTGATTGCCAGCCAGTTACTCACATTGCTGACCACCCCGGTGGTCTACATCCTGCTCGACAAGCTGCGCACGCGCAGCGCCGACGAGCAGCAATTGAGCCGCATTCCTGGGCCAGATAACCCGAGCACACAATCATGAAGCAAGTAAAACCTATCGTATCGACCGTCCCTGCACGCCACCTGCTGGCACTGGGCGTCGCCACCGCCGTCCTCCTGCTGGCCGGCTGCGCCGTCAGCCCCGCGTATGAAACGCCGACGGCCGCCGCGCCGCAAGCGTTCAAGGAGGCGGCCGGCTGGCAGCCTGCCGTGCCGGCCGACACCCTGGAGCGGGGACCGTGGTGGACCCTGTTCGGCGACGCGCAATTGAACCAGCTGGCCGAAGGCATCGACATCTCGAACCAGAACGTGGCCGCCGCCATCGCTTCCTACGAGCAGGCGCGCGCGCTGGTGCGCGAACAGCGCGCCTCGCTGTTCCCCACCGTGAACCTGACGGGCAGCGGCGCCCGCTCGGGCGGCGGCGGCGAGCAGCAGACGAACAACAACTTCAAGGCCGCCATCGGCGCGTCGTGGGAACCGGACGTGTGGGGCAAGCTGCGCGCCGGCGTGACGGGCGCGGACGCCAGCGCCAGCGCCAGCGCGGCCGACCTGGCCGCCGCGCGCCTGTCGGCGCAGGGCGAGCTGGCCACCAATTACTTTTCGCTGCGCCAGAGCGATGCGCAGATCGCGCTCCTGAATGCCACCATCGATGGCTACAAGCGCGTGCTCGACATCACCAGCAACCGCTTCAATTCGGGCATCGCCGCCAAGTCCGACCTGCTGCAGGCGCAGACGCAGCTGGCCAATGCGCAGATCGACCTGTCGAGCCAGACGCGTTCACGCGCGCAGCTGGAACATGCGATCGCGATACTTTTGGGCCGCGCGCCGTCCGACTTCAGCCTGGCCGTGGCGCCGTGGACCCTGACCGTGCCCGAGGTGCCGCTGGGCGTGCCGTCGACCCTGCTGCAGCGCCGTCCCGACATCGCTGCTGCCGAGCGCCGGGTGGCCGTGGCCAACGAGCAGATCGGCATCGCCCGTTCCGCGTATTACCCGAGCCTGAACCTGACGGGTTCCTACGGTTCCGGCGCCAGCAAGGTGGGCGACCTGTTCAATGCCTCATCGAGCCTGTGGTCGCTGGGCGTGTCGGCCGCGCAAACCCTGTTCAACGCGGGCGCCACCACGGCCAGCGTGGATGCGGCCAAGGCGGGACACGAGGCGGCCGTGGCGCGCTACCGCCAGACGGTATTGAGTGCCTTTGGCGCCGTGGAAGACCAGTTGTCGGCCACGCGCGCGCTGGCCGAACAGCTGGCCTTGCGCCAGCAGGCGTCATCCGCCGCCGACCAGGTCGAGCAGCAGATGCTGAACCGCTACAACGCGGGCCAGGTCGGCTATACGGACGTGGTGACGGCGCAAGTGACGGCCCTGTCGGCGCGCCGTTCGCTGGTGCAGGCGCAGGCGGACCGCCAGACGACGGCCGTGGCCCTGATCCAGTCGCTGGGCGGCGGCTGGCACGTGCCGCAGGCGCAGTAAAGGGGACGGCTAGGGGGCAGCCTGGCGCAGGGAAAAGCCCTGCGCCAAATTCGTGTTTTGCCGCGCATCTTGAGTGCTAGAATGCAAGATTATCAATTCCCAGCCTGACGCTTTGGCCGTGGCTGCACTCTTGCAGAAGATGACACGCAGTAAACACAGCAATGCTTCCGTCCCTGAAGTGGCCACCATCGTTTTCCCCGTGGTGGCCATCGGCGCATCCGCCGGCGGACTCGATCCCATCGTTGCCTTCCTGGCGAACGTGCCGCAGGAGAGCGGGATTGCCTATGTGGTGATCCAGCATCTTGATCCCACGCAAAAGGCCATGCTGCCGGAACTGCTGCAGCGCGCCACCAGCATCCCCGTCACGGAAATCACGCACCAGGCGGAGTTGCGGCCCAACCATATCTATGTGATACCGTCGAATGCCGACCTGGGCTTGTCCAAGGGGCGTTTCGTGCTCAGCGAACCGGTGCAGCTGCGCGGGCACCGCTTGCCCATCAACACCTTTTTCGAAAGCCTCGCAAGCGAACTGGGCGAACTGGCCGTGGGCGTGATTTTTTCCGGCATGGGTAATGACGGCACGCGCGGCTTGCAGGCGATCAAGCAGGCAGGGGGCCTGACCCTGGCCCAGCATCCGGACACGGCCAAGTTCGACATGATGCCGCAAAGCGCGATTGCCGCGGAAGTGGTGGACCTGGTCGACTTTCCCGACAAGATGCCGGACAAGATCATCACCTATCTGTTCCGCAGCAGCTTCCTCAGCCTGCCGGGCCATGAACCGAACGGGCGAAATTCCTTGCAGGAAATTGTCGCCTTGCTGTCCGAACACACGGGCAACAGTTTTACGGATTACAAGATCAACACGGTGCTGCGGCGCATCGAGCGGCGCATGAGCTTGTATCAAATGTCGTCGATGGAAGAATACGTGCCGTATCTGCGTGCCAATCCCACCGAAATCGACTTGCTGTTCAAGGAATTGCTGATCGGCGTGACGAGTTTCTTCCGCGACCCGAAAGTGTGGGAATACCTGAAGATGGTCGCCTTGCCGCAATTGCTGGCGGCCCATCCGGAAGGACGCGCGTTCAAGGCCTGGGTGCCCGCCTGTTCCACGGGCGAGGAAGCGTATTCGCTGGCCATGGTATTCCATGAAGTGGTGGCCAGCATCAATCCGCCGTCGAAGTACAGCCTGCAGATCTTTGCCACCGACCTGTCGGCCGACGCCATCGACCGTGCGCGCCAGGGGCGCTTTCCACACAGCATCAGCAGCGACGTGTCGGCCGAACGCCTCGGGCGTTTCTTCTTGCGCGACAAGAACGATTATCACGTGAAAAAAGAGATACGCAACACGATCATCTTTGCCCAGCAAAACATCATTTCCGATCCGCCGTTCACCAAGCTCGACATCCTGTGCTGCCGCAATCTGCTGATTTATCTCAATGCCAAGCTGCAGCAGCGTTTGATACCCCTGTTTCATTACGCCTTGAACCGCGACGGGATTTTGCTGCTGGGCAGCGCCGACACGCCCGGCCATTTTTCCGACCTGTTTTCACCGCTGACCACGTCGACCCGGCTGTACCGCCGCCTCGACAACCTGGCGCGTCAGCGCCTGCCCACGTATTTCCCCACCAAGGTATCGTTGGCATCCCCCCCTACACCTAGCGACACGAGAGAAGTCAGCATGACTGGAAAGATTCAATCCCATGTCGAGCAATTATTGCTCCAGAAATATTCACCGGCTGCCGCGCTGCTGAACCAGGATGGCGACATCCTGTACATCAACGGGCGCACGGGCGCCTTCCTCGAACCGGCAGCCGGCAAGGCCAACTGGAATATCCACGCCATGGCGCGCGAAGGCTTGCGCTACGAGCTGGCTGGCCTCATCAAGGAAGCCTTGCAGAGCGAGAGGGTGGTGCGCCTGAAGGGGCTGGTGGTCAAGGACCACCTGGGACAGTCGCTGGGCGTCGACCTGAGCGCGGAAGCGCTGAGCCAGCCTGAATCCTTGCGCGGCATGGTGTTCGTGACGTTTGCCAGCGCGCCGCTGGTGGCCGAGGCGCGCCGCGGCCGCTCGCCGAACCCCAAGGTGCTGGAACTGGAACAGCAACTGGCGCAGGCGCGCAATGAAATCCAGGCCGTGCGCGACGAGATGCAGACGTCGCGCGAGGAACTCAAATCGGCCAACGAGGAACTGCAGTCGACCAATGAAGAGCTGCAATCGACGAACGAGGAGCTGACCACGTCGAAGGAAGAGATGCAGTCGCTCAACGAAGAGTTGTACACGGTCAATGCGGAGCTGCAATCGAAGGTCGATGATTTGTCGCTGGTCAATAGCGACATGAAGAATCTGCTCAATAGTACCGATATCGCCACCATTTTCCTCGACAGCGACCTGCGCATCCGCCGCTTCACGGCGCCGGCCACGCAAATCTATAAGCTGATCCAGACGGACTTGCGCCGTCCGCTCAGCGACATCGTCAACGACCTCGATTATCCGGGCCTGGAAGACGATGCGCTGGAAGTGATCCGCAGCCTGGTGTTTTGCGAGCGGCAAGTGGAAACCAAGACGGGGCGCTGGTACAACGTGCGCATAATGCCGTACCGCACGATCGAAAATGTGATCGATGGCGTGGTGGTGACCTTCATCAACATTACAGAGTCGAAACTGCTGGAAGCCCAGCTGCGCCAGATCCAGTCCGGCGCCGTGGCCGGCGGTAGTAGCGGCGAGCACGTGTCATGAGCGAACCATTCGACGGCAGCGCGCCGGCCCGCCTGAGAGAGCAGGCGGAGCAATTGGCCGCGGAGCAGCGCCAGCCCGTGCCGCAGTCGAATGAAGACGTGATGCGTCAGTTGCATGAGTTGCAGGTCAGCCAGATCGAGCTGGAAATGCAGAGCGCGGCCCTGGCCGAGCTGGAACAGCTGAAAAACGAATTTGAAAGCAGCCGCGACCGTTATGCGCAGCTGTATGAACAGGCGCCCGTCAGTTACTTTTCGCTGGCGCGCGAAGGCGTGATCACGCGTGTCAACGTGGCGGCTTGCGGCTTGTTGCAACGGGACAAGAACCGGTTGCTGGGACGGCGTTTCGAGCAATTCGTCGCGCCCCAGGCGCAGGGCGGCTTCCGGCGCTTCCTCGACGCCGTCTTCACCGGCGGCGCGCGCCAGGTGCTCGAAGCGCCGCTGTTCGAAGGCGAAGCGGGCGGCATGTGCGGCATGGTGCGCATCGAAGCCAATTACGATGCGGACAGCGCCACGGCGCGCATGCTGGTGACGGACCTGGGCGACGAGCACGCGCGCGAATCGGCCTTGCGGCGCGCCTTCGTGATACTCGACAGCATACGCGAAGGCGTGCTGGTGACGGACAGCGCCAACCGCATCATTTCCGTCAACCCCGCGTTCACCACCATTACCGGCTACCAGGCGGAGGAAGCCATCGGCCGCGATCCGTCCTTCCTCGGCGGCGGCACGCATTTGCCGCACTTTTATGAAGCCATGTGGCGCAGCCTGCACCAGGATGGCAGCTGGTATGGCGAACTGGTGAACCGGCGCAAGAATGGCGAGCGCTTCGTCGAATCGCTGTCGATCACGCCGATGCGCAGCCCGGATGGCGCGATCAGCCACTTTGTCGGCGTGTTTTCCGATATCACCGAGCGCAAGCTGGCCGAGGCGGACTTGCGCGAACTGCACCGCGAGCTGGACCAAAGGGTGGTCGACCGCACGGCCGAATTGCTGCGGGCCAACCAGCACCTGCAGCTGGAAGTGCACCAGCGTGAGCGGGCGCAGGAAGCCTTGCGCGATGCCGAGCGCTTCTTTCACGCCACCATCGATTCCCTGACGGACCGGGTGTTGGTGCTGGACCGGTCGGGCCGCGTCGTGCATGCCAACCAGGCTTGCCTGGCCTTCGTCGGGCAAACGCCGCAGCCGCTGCACTACCTGGAATTTTGCGACACGGACCCGCGCTGGCAGCGCAGCGCCGGGCGCGAGCTGGCCGCCGGCATCCGCTCCGTCATCGCCGGCAACGCGGACACGTTTGCGCTCGAATATGAGTTTGCCACGCGCTCGGGTCCCCGCTGGTCGCAGGCCAGGATCAGCCGTTTCCTCGGCGAAGGGCCGCTGCGCGTGGTGGTGGCGCATACGGACATCACCGAACGCAAGCTGATGGATGGCGCCCTGCGCCAGTCGCATGCGCAGCTGCGCCAGCTGGCGCTGCACCTGGAAACGGCCAAGGAAGACGAGCGCAAGCGCATTTCGCGCGATATCCACGATGAACTGGGGCAAAACCTGCTGGCGCTGCGCATCGATATTTCCATGCTCAGCGCGCGCACGGAAGGCTCCCATCCGCGCCTGCACCGCCGGGTCGGCGCCGTGCTCAGCAACGTTGACACCACCATCAAGAGCGTGCGCGGCATCATGAACGAGCTGCGCCCGATGGCGCTGGACCTGGGCTTGCAAGCCGCCATCGAGTGGCAGGTGGGCGACTTCCGCAAGCGCAGCGGCGTCGCTTGCCAGCTGCTGATACGCGACGAGGCATTGTTTTCCGCCATCGGCAGCCAGGTCGAGATCGTGCTGTTCCGCATCGTGCAGGAAGCGCTCAGCAACGTCATGCGCCATGCCCAGGCCAGCCAGGTCGAGATCGAGCTCAGTTCGGATGCCTGCGCCGTGTATGTGGCCATCAGCGACAACGGCATCGGCATCACGCCCCAGCAGCAGCGCAAGAAGCAGTGCTTTGGCCTGATCGGCATTGCCGAGCGGGTGACGGCGCTGGGCGGGCAGTTCGAGGTCGGTGTGCCGGCCTCGGGCGCCGGTTGCCGGCTGGCCCTGCAGATCCCCTTGCAGGGGACGGGACGGCCGGCCGCCTGATACAGAAATTGCAATGGGATAATTTTGGCTATGTCACCGTCAAATGTGGGAATGCTCCCAGCGTTGCTTTCAATAACGTTTCTGGTGAGCGGATGCGCCTGGCGTCGAGTATCCAGCGCCAGCCCAGGTAATTCGGCAGGTAGCGCGTCGCCACGCCGCGAAAGGGCCGCAGCCAGTCCCGCAGACGGCTGTGATACGCATTGACGTTCTGCACATGCGCGGCGCCCTGCACACGGATGCCGGCGCGCAAGTTGACGGCCTGGTGGCTGATGCCCGCTTCCCTGGCAAACGCCCGGTAGGCGGCATGGCCATCCGTTACCAGCAGGACATCCTTATCGATGACGGGCAACAAACAGCGGTGCAGCTGTGCCTTCGTCAACGCCCCTTTGCCCGTGACGAAATCGAGGGTCTGGCCTGTACGGTCGCGCGCCACCAGGATACAGACCTGCTCATCGGAAATACCGCGCTGGCGGGCATGGCCGCCCCGGCGGCGGGCCGGACGCGTCATCTGCCTGGATCCTTTTTCCGATTCCAGCACATATAACTCGTCCGCCTCGGCAATGCCATGCAGGCCATGCGGCCGATCCGTCCTGGCGACGCGGAGAAAACGGTGGCGCCAGCGAAACGTGGTGTTGCGGTGCAGTCCCAACTGCTGAGCGGCCTGGCGTACCGACCTGGAATCGAGCAGGCAATCGGCATAGGCGATCCACAACGATTTATGGCGCAAGCGGGACAGCGGCGTGCCCGTCAAGGCATTGAAAGTGCGCCCGCACGGTACACAACGGTAGCGCTGCAAGCCATGCGCATGGCCATGCCGGTGCAGCTGATGCGCGTGGCAGGCGGGACAGGCCAAGCGCGGCTGCGCCACGCTTTCCAGCAGCGCGACGGTCGCGTCATGTGGCGCGTTGCCACGCAGCAAGGTTATGCCTGCCTGCCGCTGGCGCCGGTTCAGGTAAGCAAACTGTGCGATAAAGCTGATCCATTCGGCTGGCTGCATGATCTGCTCCCCGCGTGGTGAATATGCAGAGTCAGACAGCGCAGCCAACGGAAGATTCCGGCATTTCCCCTACTTGCCGATGACAGAGCCATAATTTTTGCCGACTCAGGCCGCCTGGACAGGCTATACTTTCGCCTGCTTTTTATGGAGGAGCAAATCTTGTTCAAGACAATCGTATTACCAGTCGCCTTGCTGGGCGCGTTCGCCGGCGCACACGCTGACGAAGGGCAGTGGCAACCACACCAATTGCCGCAGCTGAAAGCCGAACTGAAACGGGTCGGCATCGACATTCCTGCAGAAAAACTGGCCGACCTGAGCAAGCACCCGATGAGCGCCATCGTGTCGCTGGGCGGCTGCTCGGCCGCCTTCGTCTCCGACGCCGGCCTGGTGGTGACGAACCACCACTGCGCGTATGGCGCCGTGCAGCGCAATTCCACGCCGGAACACAATTACATCACCGACGGCTTCCTGGCCAAGACGCGCGCCGCAGAGCTGCCGGGCGGTCCGAACAGCCTCGTGTATGTGACGGACAAGGTGGAAAACGTCAGCGACCGCGTGCTGAAAGGCTTGACGGCCGACATGAGCGGCCGCGCGCGCCACGAAGCCGTGGAAAAGCGCGTCAAGGACCTGATCGCCGAATGCGAAACGGACAAGATGTACCGCTGCTCCGTGCCCGCCTTCCACCGCGGCCTCGAGTACTACCGCATCCGCCAGATGATGATACGCGACGTGCGCCTCGTGTACGCGCCATCGGACAAGATCGGCAACTTCGGCGGCGATACCGACAACTACGAGTGGCCGCGCCACACGGGCGATTACTCGTTCCTGCGCGCCTACGTGGGCAAGGATGGCCGTCCGGCCGACCCGTCGCCCGACAACGTGCCGTACCAATCGAAGGATTTCCTGGTGGTGTCGGCCGAAGGCTTGAAAGCCGGTGACGGCATCTTGCTGGCGGGCTACCCCGGCCGCACCAGCCGCTACAAGCTGCCGGCGGAAATCCGCTTCGCGCGCGATACGGCCTTCCCCCTGAAAGTATCCGAACTGCAAGCGGACCTGGCCGTGATGGCCGACTCGACGAAGGGTGACGCGGCCGCTGCCGTGCGCTATGCGAGCGTGGTGAAAAGCATCAACAACGTGCTGAAGAAAACCCAGGGCTTGCTCGACGGTTTCGCCCGCAAGGACATCGCCGCCATCAAGGACGTGCAGGATGCCGAGTTCCGCGCCTGGTACGCCAAACAGCCGAACGTGTCGCCGACCCTGCTGGCCGAACTGGACGCGGCGATCGCCAGCGACATGGCCTTGAGCGAAGAAGAGTTCGCCTGGAGCGTGGCCACCAACAGCGACTTGCTGAAAAGCGCGCGCACCATCTACCGCCTGTCGCTGGAGCGCCAGAAAGCGGATGCCGAGCGCGAATCGGGCTTCCAGCAGCGCGACCTGGCCTTCATCAAGGCCCGCCTGGCCCGTCTGGAACAGTCGTATGTCAACAAGGTCGACCAGGCGCGTTTTGAAGCCGGTCTGAAGCGTTACGCGCAACTGGCGGCGAAGAGCCATCCGCAAGGCCTGGACGCGCTGTTGCCGGCGCCAGGCGCCGTGGCGGCCCTGTATCAGCAGACGCAACTGGCTGACACGGCCAAGCGCCTGGCCTGGCTGGAAAAGGACCAGGCCGCTGTTGCCCAGTCCGATGACGCCTTCATGGCGCTGGCCATCAAGCTGCAGCCCGTCGAAGCGGCGCTGGAAGAGCGCCGCAAGGAAATCGACGGCAACCTGGAACGCGTGATTCCGCAATACATGCAAGCCGTGATTGCCTGGAAGAAATCGCAAGGCAAGCCGGTCTATCCTGACGCCAACTCGACCCTGCGCGTCACGTATGGTACGGTATCGCCGTACTCGCCGCGCGATGGCATCACCAAGGGGCCGTTCACGACCGTGGAAGGCATCGTTGAGAAAGTCACGGGCAAGGCTCCGTTCGAAGCGCCGCAAGGCTTGATTGACGCCGTCAAGCAAAAACGCTACGGTCAGTTCCGCGACCCGGCACTGGGCACGGTGCCCGTCAACTTCCTCACCAGCGCCGACACCACGGGCGGCAATTCCGGCTCGGCCGTGATGAACAAGCGCGGCGAATTGATCGGCCTGAACTTCGATTCGACGTATGAATCGATCACCAAGGACTGGTACTTCGACACGGCCATCACGCGCGCCATCCACCTCGACATCCGCTACATGCTGTGGGTGATGAAGGAAGTGGACCACGCGGATAACTTGCTGCAGGAAATGACGATCAAGTATCCGAAGGCAGTGAAAGCCGCCAAGAAATAAGCTTTAGCTTGCGCTAGCGCAAAGCCGCATCCGCCGCAGGGCCGATGCGGCTTTTTTGCGGCCGCACCGTACGCGCGGCCGGCGCCTGCCGCATCGGCTGCGCCACGTATAATTCCGATCACTTTCCACTCTTATTTTTTCGACAGGCCCGCCATGCCCCCGACTCCCGCTTTACCACTTGATTGGCAGACATTTGAAACTGCCTACGACGTCGAAGAAACCTGCTTCAAGCTGGCCAGCGCGTCGCTGGCCTTGCTGGGCGCGTCCCCATTCAAGGACCAGGCATTTTCCGCCTTTGCCTTCAACGCCGTATCGTTCCCCTCCCTTTCGCTGAGCCTTGACACCGATCCCGCCAACCGGGAGCGCGATTACTATCCTCCGGACTGGTCGAACGAGTGCATCGAAGTCGACGTGCCGGAAATCGGCCAGCTGTGGGAGGAGGGCTATGCAAGGATCGAAGGCGCGCTGCTCGAGCTGATCGACGCTGCCGATGACGAGCTGCTCGATGCCATCGAGGAGGGCTATCTGCACAGCCTGAGGAAAACCATGGTGCGGCTTGAAACGAGCCATGCGTTCGAGCAGATCAGGACCTGCCCGCGATTCTGGACCGTCGTCACGCAAATCGACGCCGATACGGAGGAAGAGGAGCGGCTGCTCGACCAGGTGCGCCAGGGCCTCCCGGCGTGAGCCTCCGCCGCCATTGCAGGCCGCGCGCTACAGCAGGGCTTGCCAGCGCCTGACTTCCGCGTCCGTCAGCATCGGCCCCCAGCCGCCACGCAGCGCCGCATCGTGCTGCACATAGTGCGCAAGCGGCGGCGCCGCCACGCCATGCCTGGCACAGATATCAAGCACGTCCTCCAGCTGGCGCCGGCTTGCCGCAAGGTCATCGCCATGCCAGGTACAGGCGCTCGTTTCCAGCACATGCCCGACAAGTTGCTCCAGCGCACCGAGCAGGTGCCCGGGCAGCGCCATGCGCAGGTCGTCCGGCCAGGGATCGCCCATGCCCGTGACGGCCAGGCAAGCAAAGCCGCGCTCCCAGGCGGCAAAATCCCCCGGCGCGAGCTGCGCCACCTTCCATGCGTGGCCGGCGAACGCGGACAGCGCCGGGTGGTGCAGGGCATGCTGCCGGCAAAAGCGTTGCAGGCACGTGAGCGCAAGGCATTGCCTGGCAATCACGGAGAGCGTGTCTATCGATATGTCATGCATGAATCATCAGTTCCTGAAGGTGGCACTTGCCGATAAGCGAGTCAATTTGGCTTTATTGCGGTTGTCCCGCCTGGCAAGGCAGCTGCCGCAGCGCCTCCACGGGCAACTGAAAAAAGCGCGGCACCATGGCCGGCGACAGGTCGTCGCCGCCGTCCGCCATGGCCAGGCGGCCACTCAGCAGCAGCATCACGTAGCCGTGGCCCAGCGACCAGCCGGCGCTGGCGGCGGCCTTGTCCCAGCGCGCATCGAGGCCCGCTTCGCGCACGGCCGCGCCGGCCGTCTGCAGCACGTACTGGAAACACGCCTGCGCCGCGTCCTGCAAGGCGGGGAACTGGCGCACGTCCTGGTGTTCGAACATCAGCCGGTAGTGGGCCGGCGCGGCCAGGGCGAATTCGATGTATTGCTGGCCCAGCAGCTGAAAACGCTGTTCGGAAGGCAGGCTGCCCTGCGGCGGCAGTTCGGCTTCCCATTTGGCGATCAGGCTGGCGAAGCCGGCCGCCGCCACGTCGGCCAGCAAGGCTTCCTTGCTGGGGAAGTGGCGGTACACGGCGGCGATCGACACGCCCACCGTGCGCGCCAGTTCGCGCAGGGAAAGGGCGGCGTCGTGCTGCTGCGCCAGTTGCGCGATGGTGGCGGCGACCAGGGTGTCGCGCAGGTTGCCGTGATGGTAAGTACTTGTGCTTGTCATTCTATGTTATCGCTGTTCACATTGTCGTGTATGATGGCCATGTTATCACTGAACACATGGAGAGCACATGCAAGAGATGAACAATGCGGTACGCGCCGTGGCCTTGCCGCCGGGCGCCAGCATCGCCCCCTTGTACCCGGGCAGCCACCTGGCCGACGCGTATGCCGTCGAGCTGCCGACTGCGCAGGCGCGCCAGATGGACATGGAAAGCCTGGCGCGCGTGCTGCTGGGCAGCCAGCCGGGCTGGGCGCGCAAGCTGATGGTGGTGCGCGACGCCATCGTGGCGCGCTTCGGCATCCGGACGGCCAGGCAGATGGAAGCCAGGCCTGGCAAGCGCATCGGCATCTTCCGCATCTTTGCCGTCAGCGACGATGAAATCGTCGTGGGCGAGGATGACAGCCACCTGGATTTCCGTTTGTCGGTGCTGCGCAACCGCGATGCGGGGCGGCATGGCAGCGTGACCATGTCCAGCGTCGTGCATTGCCATAATCGGGTGGGGCGCGCCTACATCCTGCTGATCCGGCCTTTCCACAAGCTGATCGTGCAGCGTTCGCTGGCGCGCGCCGTCAAGGGCGGCTTTGCCTGAGCGGGGAAGGCGGCTGGCGGTGCGGGCAATCTTGCTTATTCATGGCTGGTATTGCATACTGCACCACCAGCCTCATCACGATTCCCATGAACGATACGCTTCTCCTGCTGGGTTTTGCCACCACGCCGCTTGAACTGATTTCCTTTGTCCTGGCACTGACAACCGTTGCGCTGAACATCCGCCAGAATCACTGGGCGTGGCTGTTCGCCATCATTTCCTCGGCCGCCTACGGTTTCGTGTTTTTCGAATCGCGCCTGTATGGCGACATGGCCTTGCAACTGCTGTTCATCAGCGTCTCGTTCTGGGGCTGGTACCAGTGGCTGCACCCGGCCAGCGGCGGCAAGACCCTGCCCGTGACGCGCCTCGACGGCCGCGGCTGGCTGGCATGTGCCGTCGGCTGGCTGGTGGGCTTCCTGCTCATCGCCTGGCTGCTGACGACGACGGACACGGACGTGCCCCATGCGGACGGTTTCCTCACCGCAGGCAGCCTGGTGGGACAATTCCTGCTGTCGCGCAAGAAATTGGAAAACTGGATCGCCTGGATCATCGTCGACGTGCTGTACGTGTGGCTGTATGTGCACAAGGGCCTGACCCTGACGGCCGTGCTGTACGCGTTCTTCGTCGTGATGGCCGTCATCGGCTTGCTGGCGTGGAGAAAGTCGGCCCCGGCCGCGCCGAGCGCGATGGTCCTCAAGTGATGGAGCGTTGCGTGCGCGTGGCCATCCTGGGCGCGGAATCGTCGGGCAAGTCGACCCTGGCGGCGGCCCTGGCCGAGCGCCATGGCACGGTGTGGGTGCCCGAGTATTTACGCGAGTTTGTGGAAACGCAAGGCAGGGTGCCCGTCGCGGCGGATCAGTATGGTATTGCCCGCATGCAGCTGGAGCGGGAAAACGCGGCCGCCGCGCAGGCGCAGCAATTTTTATTTTGCGACACGACGCCGCTGATGACGGCCGTCTACAGCCGCCATTACTTCCATGGCGTCGATGCGCCGCTGGCCGCCCTGGCCGATGACTACCACTATGGCCTGACCCTGGTCACGGCGCCCGACAGCCCCTGGGTGGCCGACGGCTTGCAGCGCGAGTCGGAAGCCGTGCGCCAATTGATCTACCGCTACCTGCTCGATGAGCTCGACGCGCGCGGCATCGTCTACCACGTGCTGCGCGACAGCCTGGAGGCGCGCCTGGAACAGGCGGCGCCTTTGCTGCAGCAGGCGCTCGCTGCGGCGCCTGCCATTTCCCTCAATTAAAAGTCAAACTGCGCCGAGACCTTGAAGGTGCGGCTGGCGCCCGGATACAGATAGCCATCCGACTCCGGCGTCACGTCGCGCCAGTAGAACTTGTCAGCTACGTTGTTGACGGCGGCGCGCAGCACGGCGCGCGTGCCGGCGATGCGCGTGGCGTACGCGGCGCCCAGGTTGAACACGTTGTACGACGGCACGAAGGTCGTGTTGCTGTACTCAAACGCTTTCTTGCCCGCATATTCCCAGCTGCCATTCACGCTCAAGCCCGCCACCTGTTGCACGGCGTAATCCGCATGCACGGCCGCCTTGAAGGCCGGCACGTTGGGCACGCGCTTGCCGTCGAGGTCGGCATTGCCCGTGCCTGACTGCTGGCTGTTCAGGGCCGTCACGGATGCGCCCAGGCTCAGGCTGGACGATGCCTTTCCCTGGGCCGACAATTCCAGCCCCCGGTGCTGGGCCTGGCCCTCGCGCACGAAGTTATAGGCGGTGCTGTCGACGTACTGGTTGAATTCCAGGCCCTTGCGGATCTGGAACAGGCTGGCCGCCAGCATGAAGTCCGGCGTCACCTCCATCTTCACACCCAGTTCGACCTGCTTCGAGCGGCTGGGCGACAATTCCACGTTGGCATTGAGCGCCTTGCGGTCGGCCGTGCCGCCATGTTCCATGCCTTGCGAATAGGCCGCGTACACGGACAGATTGTCGAGCGGGGTGTAGACGAGCGAGACGTTGGGCAGCAGGAAATCGTGCTTGGCGCGGATTTCCGTATCGGCCTTGAGTACATACTGGTAGCCGTCGACATTGATATGGCGCAAGCCGCCATGCAGCTTCCAGTCCGGCGCCAGGCTGACGATGTCCTGCACGAAGACGGAGTTTTCCGTGTCCTTGCGCACCAGGCGCACGGGGCCTTGCACGCCCGTCGACATGTCGACGATCTGCGGGCGGTAGATGTTGCTCACGCCGGCCCAGTCGTACACGTACAGGCCGGCGCGGTCCTTGCGGCGGAAGGTCGAGACGCCGGCCGTGAATTCATGGCGCAGGGAACCGGTGGCGAACTTGCCCTGGATCATGGCTTGCGCGCTCAGCGGTTTTTTCGTCTCGCCCAGGCTGCGGTAGTCATACACGTCGAAGTCGCCATTGCCGCAGAAGCCGGGGTACAGGTCTTGCGCGCTGCAGCCATACGGGAAGGCCGTGTAGTCGTCGCGCTTGAACGAGTGCTGGTTGGCCGACAGGGTGGCATGCCAGTCGTCATTGAACGCGTACTGGAAGCGCAGGCCGAGATTGCTGGTGACGGTTTCCACGGGACGCGTCCACGGCTGCAGGTTGAGCATGGCGTCGGCGCTGATGCCGGTCGGCAAGGTTTTATTGTTCAGCAGCTGGAAGCCGGGCGCCGTCGCCTGCGCCTTGTCCTGGTAGTCGGCATCGATTTGCAGCAGGGCTTGCGGCGAAATCTGCCAGTCGAAGGCGCCGGAAATGAACTTGCGGTTGCCGTCCGCGCCCTTGATGTAGGAGCGCAGGCGCTCGGCGGCCACGTTGACGCGGTAACCGAAGCGCGTGTCTTCCAGGCGGCCGCCCAGGTCGATGGCGCCGTACACGGTGCCGCGCTCGCGCGTTTCCACGGTGACCGTGCGCAGCGGGGCGGCGGTGGGGCGCTTGACGATGAAGTCGATCACGCCGCCCGGCGCGGCCACGCCTGCCTGCAAGCCGGCCAGGCCCTTCAGCACTTCGATGCGTTCCTTGTTTTCCAGCGGGATTTGCGTGTCGCCAGGAATGGCCACGCCATCCTTGCGGTAGCTGGAATTGTTATCGAGCTTGAAGCCGCGGATGGAAAACTGTTCCGCATAGCCGACGGCGTTGTAGGCGTCGTTGATGCTGGTGTCGAGCTTGACTGCATCGCTGAGATTGCGGATCTGCAAGTCCTGCATGTCTTTTTGCGAAATGACGGTGACGGATGCCGGCGTCTGCAGCAGCGGCGCGTCGGAAAAGCCGCCCACGGAGGCGCGCTTGGCGGCCGGCGCCTTGCTGGCCGTGACGACGACTTCGGCCATGCTTTGCGCCTGCGGGTCGGCTGCGTCGGAAGCCAGGGCGGGCGCGGCAAACGCGTGCAGGATGGCCAGGGTCAAAACAGAAACGGATAAATTCGGTGTGGACATAGATTGCTCGTGGTTCAAGCCGTCTCTGGGAAAGAGCACGGCAGGCTGCTTGTTCGGCTGGCGCCAACGCAGGAGCTATCAAAGGAGGGAGGTACTTTGCGCTTTCCTTCGCTGGCATTATCCAGATCAGGTACGAAGGGTATCTCTCACCCGGATGACTGCTCCAGGACCCCTAGCGAAATGACAGCTTAGCATGAACCACGGCCAGCTGTCCCACCCGGCTGACCGTTTTACAACAGTGTGGTGCGAATCTACAAACTGAGTTCCAGCACCTTGCGGCTGACGGCGGGCGTCACTTCGCGCTGTTCGCCCAGGGCCGTCATGCCGTGCGCTTCCAGGGCGGACACGACGGCGTCCACGCTGGCGTGGTTGAGGCCGTAGTCGGCCAGGCGCGTCTTGACGCCCATGTGGCGGAAGAAGAATTCCGTGCGCGCGATGGCGGCTTCGATGCGGCCATCCTCGTCGCCGCCGTCCAGGCCCCACACGCGGGCCGCGTATTGCAGCAGCTTGGCGCGCTTGGCTTGTTTGCGCACGCGCAACATGCTGGGCAGGATGATGGCCAGGGTTTGCGCATGGTCGAGCTCGTACAAGGCCGTCAATTCGTGGCCGATGGCGTGCGTGGACCAGTCCTGCGGCACGCCCACGCCGATCAGGCCGTTCAAGGCCAGGGTGGCGCTCCACATCACGTTGGCACGCACGTCGTAGTCGTCCGGGTGCGACAGGGCTTTCGGGCCTTCTTCGATCAGCGTCAATAAAATGCCTTCGGCGAAGCGGTCTTGCACGGACGCGTTCACAGGGTAGGTCAAATACTGTTCCATCACATGCGCAAACGCATCGACGACGCCATTGCCCACCTGGCGCAGCGGCAAGGTGAATGTCTTCGACGGGTCCAGCACGGAGAATTTAGGATAGACCTTGCGGCTCATGAACGAGCGCTTTTCCTGCGTGGCCTTGCGCGTGATCACGGCCGAGCCATTCATTTCGGAACCCGTGGCCGGCAAGGTCAACACGGTGCCGAAGGGCAGGGCGGCTTCGACGATCTTGCCGCCTTTGGCCAGGATGTCCCACGCCACGCCTTCGTGCAGGGCGGCCGCGGCGATGAACTTGGTGCCATCGACCACGGAACCGCCGCCGACGGCCAGCAGGAAATCGATGCGCTCGCTTTTCACCATGGCCACGGCCTGCATCAGGGTTTCATAGCTGGGATTGGGTTCGATGCCGGCAAATTCCAGCACCGTATGGCCGGCCAGCGCCGCCTTGACTTCATCGTAGACGCCGTTCTGCTTGATGCTGCCGCCGCCATACGTCATGAGCACTCTGGCCTGGGGCGGGATCAGCGCCGTGATGGCGGCGATCTGGCCCTGGCCGAAAAGGATTTGCGTCGGATTGTAAAAGTCGAAATTGAACATGGGGCTCCTGCCGCTGAGGTTTAGGCTGTTGCTGAGCCATGATTATGGCCGAATGGGTGGAAACGTGCCGTGGACGCTTGAGCTTTTCGTCCGCGCGGTGGAGAATGCAGCCGATGTCACCACCACGCGAAAAGGAATGCGCATGACCACCGTCCCACTGGAAGAATCCGGCTTGCCGGCCACCGCGCTCGACATGCACCGCGCCATCGGCGCCACCATCGCCGCGCTGCAGGCGCTGGACTTGAACAGCCAGCGTTTCGAGGCGTGCACGGACCCGGAACTGCGCCGCGTGCTCGCGCATGCGGGCGACACCAGCCGCAAGGAAGCGGCCATGCTGCTCGAATGGATGCGCCGCCGCGACGCGCGCCTGGACACGGCCATGAAGGAAGCGCTGTTCAAGGCGGGGCCGATTGTTGCCCAGTATCACTATGACGAGAAAATATTGTAACTATTGGTTTGTTGCTGTGGCGTACCATGCGCCACTTTCGCATCGCTTCGCGTAGACTGTGCCCCTAATTAAATTTAACATCGGATAGCAGCGGCTGTCCGGTGTATTTCAGGGGGCTTCAAGAAATGAGATCATTACCATACCGAGAAGGCAGCTGGTTTGCCGTGCCCTTGCCGGGCGGCGGCTATGCCGTCGGCGTGGTGGCGCGCAGGGCGCCTGCCGGGCGCATCATGCTGGCGTATATGTTCGGGCCGAAGCGCGACAGCTTGCCCACGCTGGAAGAACTGGAAGGCTTGCGCCCGGAACAGGCCGTGCGCCGCCTGCGCACGGGCGACATGGCCCTGCTCAACGAGCGCTGGCCCCTGCTGGGCGACAGCCGCCACTGGGAGCGCGACGCCTGGCCCATGCCGGCCTTTATCCGCCGCAATGAATCCTTGCAGCGCGCCTGGCGCGCCAGCTATGCGGATGCCGACCCTGCCAAGCTGAACCGCGAGGAATCGATTCCCTTCGATACGCCGGGCATGGAAAGCGATTCCCTGTACGGCTATGGGGCGACGGAATTGTTGATGAATAAACTGCTGGCGCAGGAACAGGCGTCCGCCTGAGCGGCAGGGAACGGCACAACTGTACCGTTCCCGTCCGTTTATGCCGCTGGCAAGCTGATCTGAAACGCGAGGCCGCCGCCTTCGCGGTTGCGCACTTGCAATTCAGCGCCGTGGCGCAGCAGCACGCGGTCGACGATGGCCAGGCCCAGCCCGGCGCCATTTGCCTGACCACGCGCCGTATCGAGGCGGGTAAACGGCTTCATCAGCTGCTCGATCTTTTCCGCCGGCACGCCCGTGCCGTGGTCCTGCACCTCGATGATCACCTTTTTCGCGCCGTGGCTGGTGCGCACCTGGCAGGCGATGTCGATTTCCGTCACGTCGCTGTCCGGCGTCTTGCCATAGCGGCGTGCATTCTCGATCAGGTTGTTCAGTACGCGGCGCAGGTCGGTGGGGTTGCCCATCGCATGCGCGCCGTCGGCGATGCTGGCGTTGATCTTCACGTCCGGCAGGCGCATCGCTTCGCGCGTCATGTCGTTGAGCAAACCGCTGAGGTCGACGTCGGTAAAGCTCGACGCCTCAGTCGGCCTGGCATAGTCGAGGAACTGGCCGATGATGGCGTCCATTTGCCCGATATCGGACTGGATGCCTTCGCGCGCCTCGTCCGACAGGTTCGCCATTTCCACTTCCAGCTGCATGCGCGCCAGCGGCGTGCGCAAGTCGTGCGAAATGCCGGCCAGGATCACGGCGCGGTCCGATTCCACCTGTTTCAGGTCGTCGACCATCTGGTTGAAGCTGCGGTTCGCCTCGATGATTTCGATCGGCCCCTTTTCCGGCAGCGGCGCCGGCTGCTTGCCCTTGGCGATGTCGCGCGCGGCCGCCGTCAAGCGCGACAGCGGCAGATTGATCAGGCTGGAAATGATGGCCGCGCCCAGCAGGGACAGCAGGGATACGAGGCTGGCCCAGCCCAGCCACTGGAAGCCCGTCAGGCCGCGCAGGCGCTCGCGGTCCAGCATCAGCCAGTACTCGTCGTCGTCGATCTTGAAGCTGACCCAGAAGCCGGCCACGCCGTTGACGCGCGCGGAAAAGCGCGTGTCCTTGCCCAGCTTGGCCTTCACCAGCGCCTCGATGTCGGGCATCAGGTAATTGTCGGGCGGCGGCTCGATGCGGTCGTCTTCTTCCAGCGAGAAGATGCGGATGCCTTCATTGCTGACGAGGTCGAACAGCAGCTCGCGCCGCAACTCGGGCGCCGAGTGCGTCAAGGCCGCATGCGTGATGGTGACGACGGAAATGATCTGGGCGGAAATCTGCTGCGCCTGCGGCTCGCGCTGGATGAAGGAAATCATGCTGAACCACGCGATCATGCTGACCGTGGTCAAGGTGCCGAGCAGCAAAAAGGTGCGCCAGAACAAGCCGCTTTTCAGCCGCGCCAGGCTGATATCGGGAAAAAGCTTCATCATGCCTCGCCAGCGATCAGCGCGGCTGTCCGTCCGGGATGAAGACGTAGCCGAGGCCCCACACGGTCTGGATGAACAGCGGGCTCGACGGATCTGGCTCGATCAGCTTGCGCAGGCGCGAGATTTGCACGTCCAGGCTGCGGTCGAACACTTCGTATTCGCGGCCGCGCGCCAGTTCCATCAGTTTTTCGCGCGACAGGGGCTGGCGCGCATGGCGGGCAAACACTTTCAGCACGGAAAACTCGCCCGTGGTCAGGGGCACCGTTTCGCCATTCTTTTTCAGGGTACGCGTGCCCAGGTCCAGCACGAAGTCGCCGAATTCGAAGGTTTGCGGCGTTTCCGACGGCGCGCCCGGGATTTCATCGGGACCCTTGCGCCGCAGCACGGCGCCGATGCGGGCCACCAGTTCGCGCGGATTGAACGGTTTCGGCAGGTAATCGTCGGCACCCATTTCCAGGCCCACGATGCGGTCCACGTCTTCGCCCTTGGCCGTCAGCATGATGATCGGCGTCTGGTCGCCCGCGCCGCGCAGGCGGCGGCAGATCGACAGGCCGTCTTCGCCCGGCAGCATCAGGTCGAGCACCAGCAGGTCGTAGCGTTCGCGCAGCCACAGCTTGTTCATGGCCGTCGCGCTCTCTGCCGTAAAGACATTGAAACCCTGTTCGGTCAGGTAGCGGCGCAGCAGGTCGCGCAGGCGCACATCGTCATCGACCACCATGATTTTTGCCTGGTGGCCGTGGATCGATTGCGTTGGTGTGTTGCTGCCGGAAGTGGAGGTTGTGGTCATTTAGGGTGTCGTGTTATCTTATATTAGTTGCTATAGTAACGCCTCGCGCGGCGTCGGCAAGGGGCTGTGGCGACCCATTACAAAGTGTTACAAACTTTACCCAATTACTCTTACTGCACCGTGTAAAGCATCATACACTGGGGCCACAGTGGAAATCAGCTTTAAGTTTATACGGCATCGCGGAAGAGGAACTCAATGAATATCTTTACTAAAAAAATTCACGCCGCTCCCAGCGCAGCTATTGCCGCACGTACAACTGTGCTGTCCGCATTTGCCGTTTGCTCCGTGTTTGCCGCCAGCCTGGCGTCAGCGCAAAACCAGCCGCCGCCACGCCGTGACGACCAGCAGCAAATGCAGGCCCAGCGGTATGAACAGGTACAGCGCACCAGCAGCAATGATACGCGACTGCGCGAACAGCGTGACGCACGCAGTTTCGACACGCGCGCCGAAGAGCAGCGCCGCGCCAACGAAGGCGCCGACGCTTCGCGCCGCACGGGCCGCATGACGCCCGACGAACGGCGCGACCTGCGCCGCCAGATCAACGAAGTGGGCCAGGATATCTATTCCAACCCGCCGCGCCGCTAGGCAGCCATCCCCCCTCCGACAGGGCCATCTCGCAAGACATGGCCCTGTTTGCATCTGGCCGCCCGCATTGTCGCTGAGTCAGGCACACGGCCCCGCCCCGTGATATTGTTCTAGTGCACGGAGGCAATTCTTTGAAATGGCTGCTGGGGGAGGCAAGGCGTGAGCGACGACGACACACCCGTTCCGGATGCGGTCCCCGCAGGCGGCTTGCCGCACGGCCTGGTCCAGCGCGACGAGGGCGTGTTCCTGGACCTGTCGCTGGCGCCGGCGCAGCTGCGCGCCGCCGTCGACCAGCTGTTCCAGTCGGGGCAGTTGCTGGCGGGCCTCGATTACGGTTTGTTCCTGCTGACCCTGTTCCATGCGCCCGCACCCCGCGCCGCGCCCAAGGGCGACGCCTTGCTGCGCATCGCCGTGCGCGTGGCGGCATTCCCGCCCCAGCGCCGCGCGCTGTATAAACAGGTCAAGATCCGGGGCGACAGCGCCGAGTTTTATTTTGAAACCTTGCCTGCCGACGCGGATGGCCAGGCGCCGGCGCGCCGCGAGTTTGACGAGCTGGTGGCTGACCTGTGGTGCAAGGGCGTGCACTACGGCATCGATAGCGTGGCCGTGCGCGCCATGCTCGCCAGCGGCAAGGCCGAGCGCATCACGGTGGCGCGGGTGCTGCCGCCGCAGCCGGGGCGCGACGCCCAGCTGGTCGAAGTGTCGCAAGGCATCCACCGCGACGACGCGCCGCGCGAACGCTCCGATGGCCGCCTGGATTTGCTCAGCTTCAAGAACCGCTTCCCGCAAGTGAAAAAGCACGCGCGCCTGCTGCGCCTGCTGCCCGGCACGCCCGGCTTGCCTGGCTATGACCTGGCCGGCAAGGCACTGCCGCCGCCCGCGCCGCTGGAACTGGACCTGGCCACGGTGGCGGGGCCAGGCACGTCGGTCGAGTATTTCAGCGATGGCGCTTTCGTCGTCGCCACCATGGATGGCTATGTGAATGTCGATGAGCACGGCAAGATGTCGATCGAAAACAAGATCGTCAGCCGCGAAGGCGTCAGCAGCCGCACCACGGGCAATCTGAAGCTGCGCGCCGCCTACGAGGAGTATGGCGAAGTGCAGGAGCAGCGGCAGCTCGACGGCAGCGACATCACCATCCATGGCGACGTGTATGGCCATCTGCACTCGCATGGCGGGTTGATATGGCTCAAGCGCAACCTGGTGGGCGGCACAGCCTTCAATGAGCACGGCGACGTGCGCGTCGAGGGTGTCGCTTCCGGTTCCGTGCTGCAGGCGCTGAGCGGCGAAGTGCACGTGAAGCGGGCCGAAAGCTGCGTCATCGCCGGCACGCGCGTGGTGATCGACAGCGCCAGCAATTGCGAGATCATCGCCGACGAGGTCGTCATCGAACTGGCCGAAGGCTGCGCCGTGGCGGCGCGCACCATCCGCATCGGCAGCGCCGGTCCCCGCAGGCAGGTGGAAATGCTGCTGTTCCCCCTCGTGCCCGACTTGAGCGCGCTGGAGCAAAAGATCGGGGAAAGCCTGGCGAAGGCGGCGCAATTCCTGCAGGTGCAGCACAAGCGCCAGCAGGAAATCGATGCCATCGCGCAATTGCCCGAGGTGCGCAACTACCTGACCCTGGCGGGCCAGCTGCGGCGCGGCGAATTGCAGCTGCAGCCAGCGCAGCAGGTGCAGTACGACAAGCTGGCCGCGCGCATCGCTCCCGTGCTGAAGGAGGTGGCGCGGCTGCGCGTGGAAGTGAAACAGTCGGAAATCCTGCACGCGCAGATGCTGGCGCTGGTGGAACAATTGCGCCAGGAGCGGCAGGCGACGGCGGGCCAGTCGCGCTGCACCCTGGGCCTCGTCGATGGCGAGACGACGGTGCGTGCCCTCGTCGTGCCGCCCGGACCGGCCAAGGTCTACGACCGGCCGCCGAAAGAAATCAAGGCCTTGCTGCGCAGCGCCACGCCGGCCACGCAGCCCGTGTTCGCGGACAGCACGGGCAGCCTGGACTGGACTTACCAGCCACCGCCCTGATCAGTCGATAACTTTGCCGCGGGATTGCTTGAGGACGCTGTGCGTGCTCTTGCTGTCGAGGCGGCGCCGCTGCGAGCTGCGCGTGGGCTTGGTGGCGCGGCGCACGGCGGGCAGGAAAGTCACGCTGTCGATGATTTCCTGCAAGCGCCGCAATGCCTCTTCCTTGTTCTGTTCCTGGCTGCGCGACTGCTGCGCCTTGAGCACCAGCACGCCATCCTTGCTGATGCGGCTGTCGCGCAGGGCCAGCAGCCGTTCCTTGTACGCTTCCGGCAGCGACGAGGCGGCGATGGGGAAGCGCAGATGGATGGCGCTGGACACCTTGTTGACGTTCTGCCCGCCCGGGCCCTGGGCGCGGATGGCGGAAAATTCAACTTCAGCGGGGTTGACGAGGTGTTGCATGGCCTGCCTGTTGGGGGGGAATGTCGGTATTGTAAGGGAAGATGGCTGCGCCGGCGCAAGGCGGGGCGCCGAGGTCAGGCTGGCCTTCCGGGAAAGTTGAGTTTTCTCAACGCCGCCTGCGGCGATGCTGGTTAGCATGGGGCCAACGTTGCGCCACTGCGCATCCTGGCAGCGCTTACCGGATGAAAGGAACACCATGCAGCCCACGACCACGCCTGGCGCCGCAACCGCGCAATACCTGACGCAGTACTTGAGTTTCCGGCTGGGCGGCCTGGAATACGGCCTCGATTACCGTTGCGTGCGGGAATTGCGCCCCCTGAAGGAGCTCGACCGCTTTTCCTCGGAAGGGGAAGTGCTGCACAGCGTGGCCGTCTCGCGCGGCGTGATCATTCCCATCGTCGACATGCGCGCCGCGTTCGGCAGCGCCCACGGCGCGCCCGACCCGGCTACCGACGTGATCATCCTGCAGCTGAGCAATGGCGTGATGGGCATGGTGGTCGATGGCGTCACCGATATCGTCAGCCTGGCCCCCGCCGACATCGCCGCCGTGCCCGGCCTGGGCGAGACGGAAGCCGATTACCTGCTGGGCCTGGGCACGGTGGCGGGTCGCCGATTGATCCTCGTCGACATCGACCGCCTGATGGCGATCCGCAGCCCCAGCCCCATGCAGGCGGCATAAAAAAAGACGACCCGGGAGTCGTCTTTGTGTTTTGCGTTAGCCCAGTTTCTCTAACTGATCCTGCAAGTCCAGCCATTCCGCTTCCAGCTGCGCCAGGTCCTTGGTGAAGAAGGTCTGGTCGGCCAGCAATTGCTTCAGCTTGGCCTTGTTGGCCGCGTCGTAGATGGTCGGCTCGCCCAGCTTGGCGTCGGTTTCCGCCTTTTGCGCATTGCGCTTGGCGATCTGCTCTTCCTGGCGCTTGATCTTGTTTTCGATCGGCTTGCGCAGGGCGGCCGTTTTCTGGCGCTCTTCCGCTTCCTTGCGCTTGTCGCGCACGGGCGCGGCAGGGGCCGGGGCGGCGGCTACCGGCGAAGGTACGGAAGACGTCACGGGGAAGTCCGTCTTGTTGGCCTTGCCGGCGGCCGGCAGCACGTCCGTGCCCTTGCCCAGCTTGGTCTTGAACAGCCAATCCTTGTAGTCGTCCAGGTCGCCGTCGAACGGTTGCAGCTTGCCGTCGGCAACGATGATGAATTCGTCGGTGGTGGCGCGCAGCAGGTGGCGATCATGGGAAACGACGACCAGCGTGCCTTCGAACTGGGCCAGCGCTTCCGTCAGCGCTTCGCGCGTTTCCAGATCCAGATGGTTGGTCGGTTCATCGAGCAGCAGCAGGTTCGGACGCTGCCAGACGATCAGGGCCAGCGCCAATCGGGCTTTTTCGCCGCCCGAGAACGGGGCGATCGAGGCGGTGACCATGTTGCCGGGGAAGTTGAAGCCGCCGAGGAAGTTGCGCAGTTCCTGCTCGCGCACGGTCGGGGCGATCTTCGCCAGATGCCACAGCGGCGATTCGTCGTGGCGCAGCATTTCCACCTGGTGCTGGGCGAAGTAGCCGATGTTGAGGCCCTTGCCCATGGTGGCGTCGCCCGTCAGCGGCATCAGTTCGCCGGCGATGGTCTTGATCAGGGTCGATTTGCCGGCGCCGTTCTGGCCCAGCAAGCCGATGCGCTGGCCGATCTGCAGCGAAAACTTGATGCCGTTGACGATGGTTTTATGCGTGATTTCGCCCGTCGCTTCGTTCTCGATCTTGTAGCCCGCATCGACGTCTTCCATCACCAGCAGCGGGTTCGGAGCCGACAGCGGCTCGCGGAATTCGAACGAGAATTCGGCGGCGGCGCGCAGTGGCGCCAGTTCTTCCATCTTCGCCAGCGCCTTCATGCGGCTTTGCGCCTGGCGCGCTTTCGACGCTTGCGCCTTGAAGCGGTTCACGAACGATTCCAGATGGGCGCGCTTGCGCTGCTGCTTTTCCAGCGCGCCGGCGGCCAGGATCATCTGCGCCGCGCGTTGGCGCTCGAAGCTCGAATAGTTGCCCGAGTAGCGTTTCAGCTTGCGCTCGTCGATATGCACGACCACGTTGACGACTTCATCGAGGAAGTCGCGGTCATGGGAAATGATCAGCAAGGTGCCGGCGTAACGCTTGAGCCAGTCTTCCAGCCAGATGATGGCGTCCAGATCCAAGTGGTTGGTCGGTTCATCGAGCAGCAGCAGGTCGGACGGGCACATCAGCGCTTGCGCCAGGTTCAGACGCATGCGCCAGCCGCCGGAGAAACTGGCCACCGGTTGCTGCATCTGGTCCAGGGTGAAGCCCAGGCCCAGCAGCAATTGCTCGCCGCGCGATTGCACGGTGTAGGCGTCGGCATCGGCCATGGCGCTGTAGATTTCGCCGATGGCGATACCGTTTTCCGACGTGGCAGGCTCCGACTCCAGGCGCGCCAGTTCCGCTTCCAGTTTGCGCAGGGTGACGTCGCCGTCGATCGCATAGTCGAGCGCGGCACGGTCCAGCGGCGGCGTTTCCTGCGCCACGTAAGCCACGCGCCATTTGGCCGGGAAATCGATCTCGCCCTGGTCAGGGTGCAATTCGCCACGCATCATGGCGAACAGGCTCGATTTGCCCGCGCCATTGGCTCCGATCAGGCCGATCTTGTCGCCCGGATTGAGGGTGACATCGACTTGTTCGAGCAACGGTTTGATGCCGCGCATCAGGCTTACTTGTAGGAAACGTATCATTTTTTTCTTTGTGTTGTAAATTAAGGCGCTGCGCGCTGACGCCAGCGCTTATACCAGCTTGAGCTGCTCGGCCGTCAGCAGGAAGACCATGTCGTCGCCGGCGCTCGTCGTCAGCCAGGTCAGGCCCAGCTCGCCGAAGGCCGCTTCCGCGTATGCGCGTTCGTTGCCGATTTCAATCATCAGGATGCCGTCATCCGTCAGGCGCTCGGCCGCGCCGGCGATGATCTTGCGCACCAGGTCCATGCCGTCGCTGCCGCCGTCGAGGGCGATTTGCGGTTCGGCCAGGTATTCCTGGGGCAGGGCGCCCATCGACGCGGAATTCACGTACGGCGGGTTGCTGATGATCAAATCATATTTCTTGGCCGGCACGTTCGTGTACAGGTCCGATTCGATCAGGGTGACGCGGTCTTGCAGCTTGTACGTGTCGACGTTGCGCTTGGCCACGGCCAGCGCATCGGCGGAAATGTCCACGGCGTCGACCTGGGCGTTCGGGAAGGCGTCGGCCATCATGATAGCCAGGCAGCCCGAACCGGTGCACAGTTCCAGGATGTTTTCCACGGCTTCCGGTTCCGCCACCCACGGCGAGAAGTATTCAGGGATCAGCTCGGCGATGAAGGAGCGGGGCACGATCACGCGCTCGTCGACGTAGAAGTTATACGTGCCCAGCCAGCCTTCCTTGGTGATGTAGGCGGCCGGCACGCGGTCGATGCTGCGGCGGTCGATGACGCTCATCACGCTGGCCACTTCCGACGGCAGCAGCTTGGCATCGAGGAACGGTTCGAGCTTGTCGAGCGGCAACTTCAACGTGTGCAGGATCAGATAGGCCGCTTCGTCGAACGCTTCGGCGCTGCCGTGGCCGAAAAACAGCTTGGCGGTATTAAAACGGGTGACGGCGTAGCGCAGCAGGTCGCGTGGCGTGGAAAACGGGTTCGGGGTCATGGCATTCTCGAAAAGACGGTGTTCTGGCCCGCCGTGACGGGCCTCGGTATTCTGGTTCAGACGGGCAGCAAATGCTCCAGGGTGCGCCGGTAAATATTCTTCAGAGGATCGATGTGGCGCAGTTCGATGTGCTCGTCGATCTTGTGAATACTGGCATTGGGCGGCCCGAATTCTATCACTTGGGGGCAGATTTGCGCGATAAACCGGCCATCCGAGGTGCCGCCCGTGGTCGACAGCTCCGTCGTGAGGCCCGTTTCTTCCAGGATGGCGGCCGACAGCGCATCGCTCAAGGTGCCGCGCGGCGTGAGGAAGGGCAGGCCGCTCAGGGTCCACTGCAAATCGTATTGCAAGTCATGCCGGTCGAGGATGGCGTGCACCCGTTCCTGCAATCCCTCGGCCGTGCTGGCCGTGGAAAAACGGAAATTGAAGTCGATCACCATGTCGCCCGGAATCACGTTGTTCGCGCCCGTACCCGCATTGATATTCGACATTTGCCACGAGGTGGGCAAGTAATACTCGTTGCCCGCATCCCATTTTTCCTCGACCAGGTCGGCCAGCGCCTGCGCCGCTTCGTGGATGGGATTCATTGCCAGGTGCGGATAGGCAATGTGACCCTGCACGCCCTTGATCGTCAAACGGCCCGACAGCGAACCGCGGCGGCCGTTCTTGATCATGTCGCCCAGCTGCGCGCTCGACGTCGGCTCGCCCACCAGGCAATAGTCGATCTGCTCGCCGCGCGCCTTCAGTTGCTCGCACACGATGACGGTGCCGTCCGTGGCCGGGCCTTCCTCGTCGCTGGTGATCAGAAAGGCGATCGAACCCGTGTGCCCGGGCGTGGCGGCGATAAATTCCTCGCAGGCAATTACCATGGCGGCGATCGAGGTCTTCATGTCGGCCGCGCCACGGCCGTACAGCTTGCCGTCGCGGTGCGTGGGAATGAAGGGCAACGAGCGCCATTGCTCGACGGGGCCGGTCGGCACCACGTCCGTATGGCCGGCAAAGACGAACACGGGCGACGTCGTGCCGCGCCGCGCCCACAGATTGGTGACGTCGTTCGACTGTATCGTTTCGCAGACAAAGCCCAGCGGCGTGAGGATGTCGATCAGGTGCTGCTGGCAGCCCTTGTCGTCGGGCGTGACCGAGGACAGGGCGATCAGTTTTTCGGTCAGGGCGAGGGTTTTGGAGGTGGTCATGGGTAAGGTCGTGCCGGCAACATCGTTCCGGTGGTCAACTAAGTATGGTTACAGCGAGAAAAGGGTCTGGTACTGCGCATCCGAAAACGCCACGCTGAACTGGCCATCCTTGTCCAGCACGGGGCGCTTGATGATGGACGGGTTTTCCAGCATCAGCTCCAGGGCGCTGGCCGCGTCGGTGATCGATGCTTTGCGCTCGTCGGACAGGGCGCGCCACGTCGTGCCTTTCTTGTTGACCAGCACGTCCCATGGCAATTGCGCCAGCCACGCCTCGACGGTGGCGCGTTCCAGGCCCTGCTTCTTGAAGTCGTGGAAGGTGAAATCGAGTTGCTGCGCGGCCAGCCAAGTGCGGGCCTTTTTGACGGTATCGCAGTTGGGGATACCGTAGAGTGTAATGGTCGTCATGGGTAGGGCTAAGGGGATATGAATGCGGTTCGCTTGATCGCGGCGCTTGCGCTGGCGCGATATGCGATGTTAGCCGACATTATACAGTCGATGCGCGGTCGATGCGGCAGTGCAACACGCCCCAGTGATTTCCCTTACACAGGCCGTGGCGCCGCCTTGCCCGATTCGGCCGGACCGAAATGCAGGCCCAGCCGCAGGGCCAGGGCGCGCAGGGCGCCGCTTTCCTGCAGGTGCAGGGCCAGCGCGATGTGGCCGTCGGGGCGCACCAGATAGGCTGCGTCGCGGCCCAGGCCGGCCAGCTTGGCGGCGACATTGAAGGTGTAGCAATGCACGGGCAGTTTCAGCACGCGCGCTTCGTCCAGCAGTTCGGGCGCCGCTTCGCCATAGATGTGCAATTGCCAATCCATGCTGCGCAGGGCCGTGAAATTGTCTTGCGTGCCGTCCGAGAACCACGGCAGGCGGTCGCCGCCGCGCAAGTATTCCGCGTGGCCCGCGGACAGGGCGCTGCCTTCATAGCTGATCTGGATTTGCGACACGGTCCGGAACAGCAAGCGGCGCGCCCGCCCGAAGCCGGACAGGAAGGGCAGCGCGTGCGGCACCAGCCAGCGGCGCAGGAATTGCCCGGCGATGCCTTGCGCGACGATGGCCTGGAAGGCGCGGTCGGTGGTGGCGACGAGCTTGCGGGCAAACACGATGCGCTCGCTTTCATAGGTGTCGAGCAGGGCGTCGTTGCTTTGTCCCCGCAGCTTTTGCGCCAGTTTCCAGGCCAGGTTGACGGCGTCGCCCAGGCCCGTGTTCATGCCCTGGCCGCCCACGGGGCTGTGCAGGTGGGCCGCGTCGCCGAGGATGAAGCAGCGCCGCTCGCGAAACTGCGCCGCCACCCGGTGATGCACTTTATACGTGGAAAACCAGTTCACGTGCTCGACCTGGATATTCAGCAAGCTTTCCACCTGTTCCCGCACGTCGTCGAAGACGGGCGCGGGCGCGCCATCGGGGCGGTCGGGCAGGATGCCGATCAGGCGCTGCATGCCGCTGGTGCGCACGGGCAACATCAGCGCAAAAGAGTTCGCGCCCAGGTGGGCGTGCAAATCCGTATTCTTGCCGGCCACTTGCGCATCGGCCACGTAGTACAGGTGGTCGTAGGTGCCGCCGGAGAACGCGAAGCCGGCGATTTCGCGCACCTTGCTGCGCGCGCCGTCGCAGCCGCAAATGTAGTTAAACGTGCAATATTGTCGCTCGCCATTGTTGAGCAGGATGGCTTGCACTTCGCTATCGTCCTGCGTCCACAGGTCCAGTGCGACGTTCCATTCCACATGCACGCCGGCCGCGGCCAGCTTGCTGATAAGAAAGCGCTCATGCTCGTCCTGGGGCAGGCTCAGCACGAAGGGGTAGGGACTCAGGCCTTCGCCGATCTCGCCCAGCGCCAGTTTCACCAGCTCCTCGCCGCCTTCGTGGATGTGCATGGCATTGATCTTGATGCCCAGGCTGACGAGCTCGTCGGCAAAGCCCAGCTGCTGGTAAAACTCCAGGGTGCGCGCATGCACGGCCATGGCCCGCGACGCCTGGCCCGGTCCGCTGTTTTTATCGATGATGCGGCAATCGACGCCATGGCGCGCCAGGCGCAAGGCAAGCATGAGGCCGGTAGGGCCGGCGCCGACGATCAATACGGGAGGAGTATTCATGCCATCCAGTATAGGACAGGATGGGTGATGGCTGCGCGACGATTGAAGTTGCTAGTCGGAAATGAAAATGTCCCGCCGGGGCGGGACATTCAGGGTGTTACGTGCGCCTTACGGCGCAGTAATTAAATACCGCGCAGCAGTTCGTTGATGCCGGTCTTGGCGCGGGTCTTCGCATCCACGCGCTTGACGATCACGGCGCAGTACAGCGAGTACTTGCCGTCTTCCGAAGGCAGGTTGCCCGAGACCACGACGGAGCCGGCTGGCACGCGGCCGTAGGTCACTTCGCCCGTGGCGCGGTCGTAGATCTTGGTCGACTGGCCGATGTACACGCCCATCGAGATGACGGAGTTTTCTTCGACGATCACGCCTTCGACGATTTCCGAACGGGCGCCGATGAAGCAGTTGTCTTCGATGATGGTCGGGTTCGCTTGCATTGGTTCCAGCACGCCGCCGATGCCGACGCCGCCGGACAGGTGGACGTTCTTGCCGATTTGCGCGCAGGAACCGACGGTGGCCCAGGTGTCGACCATGGCGCCTTCATCGACGTAGGCGCCGATGTTGACGTAGGACGGCATCAGCACGACGTTCTTGGCGATGAAGCTGCCGCGGCGGGCGACGGCTGGCGGCACCACGCGGAAACCGCCCTTGGCGAAGTCTTCCTTGGTGTAGTTGGCGAACTTGGTCGGGACCTTGTCGTAGAACTGCATCGTGCCGTCCGATGGCAGCACGACGTTGTCTTCCAGGCGGAACGACAGCAGCACGGCTTTCTTGACCCACTGGTTGACGACCCAGTCGCCCGAGGTTTTTTCCGCCACGCGGATGCTGCCGTTGTCCAGGCCATTGATGACGTGGGAGACGGCGTCGCGCAGTTCGGCCGTGCCGTTGCCCGGATTGATCTCGGCGCGGTTTTCCCAGGCCTGGTCGATGATGTTTTGCAGTTGTTGGCTCATGATGATGTCTTATTAGTGAGTTAATGCGGATGCGGAAAGCTGCTGGCAGAATTTTACTATGCGTAAGGCTGCTTCCAGCCCTTCGGCCGTTTCGGCCACGAGGGCCATGCGGATGCGGTTGCGGCCCGGATTGATGCCGTGCGCGTCGCGCGCCAGGTAGCTGCCAGGCAATACCGTCACATTATATTCGGCGTACAGGCGTTGCGCGAATTCGGTGTCGGACAGGCCCGTGCGGCTGACGTCGGCCCACAGGTAGAAGCCGGCGTCCGGCAATTGCACGTCCATCACCGATTGCAGCAGCGGCGTGATGGCGTCGAACTTGGCGCGGTACTTGGCGCGATTTTCCTCGACATGGGTTTCGTCGTTCCAGGCCGCGACGGAGGCCGCCTGCACGGCAGGGCTCATGGCGCCGCCGTGGTAGGTTCGGTAGAGCAGGAATTTTTTCAATACTTCGGCATCGCCGGCAACAAAGCCCGAGCGCATGCCCGGCACGTTCGAACGCTTCGACAGGCTGGAAAACACCACCAGGCGGGCATACGGGCGCTCGATGGTGGACAGGCCCAGCATGTGCGCCGCCTGCAGCGCGCCCAGCGGCGGCGTGTCGCCGTGGTAGATCTCGGAATAGCACTCGTCGGCGGCGATGACGAAATCGTAGCGCTCGGACAGGGCGAACAGATGTTCCCAGTCCGTCAGGCTCAAGACGGCGCCCGTCGGGTTGCCTGGCGAGCACAAAAACAGCAGTTTGACTTTTTCCCACACGCTGGTCGGTACGCTGTCGTAGTCGCAGCCGAAATTGCGCGCCGGGTCGGAATTGACGAAATACGGTTCGGCGCCGGCCAGGTAGGCGGCGCCCTCATAGATCTGGTAAAACGGATTCGGGCTGATCACGAGCGAACCGGCGGCCGGATCGATCACCGTTTGCGCCAGCGCAAACAACGCTTCGCGCGAACCGTTCACGGGCAGGATTTGCGTGGCAGGATTGAGCTTGGGGATGCCATAGCGGCGCTCGAGCCAGCCGGCGATGGCTGTGCGCAAGGCTTCCGAACCGATGGTGGTCGGATAGCTGGCCAGGCCATGGATATTGTCGACCAATGCCTGCTCGATGAAAGCCGGCGTCGGGTGCTTGGGTTCGCCCATGCCCAGGCTGATGGGCGCATACTCGGGATTGACCGTCACGCCGGCAAACAGCTGGCGCAGCTTTTCAAAGGGATATGGTTGCAGTTTAGCAAGAAGTGGATTCACGGAACGGACCAGGGCAAGAGTGGAAAGACGATGTTGCTCAGCGATTGCTAGGCGATTGCTTGGCGCGGCAGACTTGATGCCGGTCAAATAATGAGCCGCGTCTTTCATTATAGCCGTCCTCGCGGGGCCGCTGTGCAAGCGGCATCGGCGTGAGGGCTGCCCGGCTTGCCACGGCATGCCGCAGCGGGGAGTGCCATGCCATGGCGCGGCAAGGTAAAATACGCTATGTCTACCTTACTTCCCACCCTGCTTGCCATTGAAACCTCGTCCGAACTCGCCTCCTGCGCCTTGTTGCGCGGCGATGTCGTCCTGTCCCGTGCGTCGTCGGGCGTGCGCACCCATTCCCAGTCCATTCTGCCGATGGTGCAGGAATTGCTCGCTGAAGCGGGCGTGACCCTGGCCGACGTCGACGCCATCGCCTACGGCTCCGGCCCCGGCTCGTTTACGGGCGTGCGCACGGCTTGCGGCATCGCGCAAGGCCTGGCCTATGGCGCCAAGCTGCCCGTCGTGCCCGTCGTCACCCTTGACGCCATGGCGCTCGCGTGCCACCAGCAACATGGCGCGCAACGCATCGTGACCGTGCTCGACGCCCGCATGGGCGAAGTGTACTGGGCGCAATATGATTACCAGGATGGCTTGCAGATTGTTGCGCCACCGGCCCTGAGCGCGCCGGCCGGCGTGGCGCCGCAAGGCGATGTCGCCGCTTGCGGCAACGGTTTCAGTGCATACGCCGAGGCGCTGGCCGTGCTGCCGTGCGCCGCGACTGCCGACGCCGCCATCATGCCGCACGCCGTGCAAGTGGCGCAGCTGGCGCGCATCGCCTTTGCGGCCGGCCAGTTCGTGACGGCGGCCGAGGCGCAGCCTTTGTATTTGCGCAACAAGATCGCCTACACGAGCGCGGAACGCCTCGACATGCAGGCCGCCAAGGCCGCTGCGGAGTCCGCGCAATGAGTGTGGCGGACCAGGACCGCGCTGCCGGCTGGGACTTGTTGCGCCTCGACTATCAGCCGATGGCCGAAGCGGACTTGACCGAGGTGCTGGCGCTGGAGCAGCGCGTGTATCCGCATCCCTGGACGCACGGCAACTTCGTCGATTCGCTCAAGAGCGGATATCCGGCCTGGGTGCTGCGCGACGTGGATGGCACCCTGCTCGGCTACTTCCTGTTGATGCTGGTCGTCGACGAGGCGCACTTGCTGAACGTGGCCGTCGAAGGCGCCATCCAGGGCCAGGGACTGGGCCGCTTCCTGCTGAACCAGTCCTGCGCCTGCGCGCGCCAGCTGGGCATGGAATCGATGCTGCTGGAAGTGCGCCCGTCGAACGTGCGCGCGCTCGATATTTACCAGCGCTATGGATTTGAACAGATCGGCCGGCGCAAGGGATACTATCCGGCCAGTAACTCGCAACGTGAGGACGCCATCGTGATGCGTTATACCTTATGAGCCGCAGCGCCGTTTTCCTCGATGAAATGGGCGTCGGCCCCCTGTGGCGCTTGCGTCAGGGTGGCGCGCCCGAGGCCGCTGAAGCGGCTGACGTTGCCGAGATCGTGGAAGCAGCAGCGGCACCGGTGGCCGCCGTGCTTGACGCTGCCGCGCCGCCCGTACCCGCAGCGGAGGTTGTTGCTGAGGTGAAAGCCGTTGACGTTGCTGCGCCTGTCGACGTCGCTCCCGCTCCCGCCACGCCTGCCGCTCCCGCCGCATCTGACGATACGGCCTGGTTCGACGATGCGCCGCCACCGCCGCCCGCCAGACAGCTGAGCGATACGGATATCGCCGCCCTCGACTGGGATGGCTTGACGGCTGCCGTCGCCAAGTGCGCGCGCTGCGACCTGTGCAAGACGCGCAAGGGCGTCGTCATGGGCCGCGGCGACCGCCAGGGCGATTGGCTGATGCTGGCCAGCAGCCCGTCGCGCCTGGAAGAGCGGGAAGGGCGCGCCTTGCCGGGCGAGCAGGGCAAATTGCTCGACAATATGCTGAAAGCCATCGCCGTCGATGCGGATAGCGATGTGTACATCACGCACTTGCTCAAGTGTCGTCCGCTCGACGAGGGGGGGCAGGAACGCTTGCCGACAGAAGCCGAGTCCGCCGCCTGCCGCCCGTATTTCGAGCGCGAACTGGCCCTGCTGCAACCGCGTACTATTTTGACGCTCGGCTCGATGGCCGCCGCCGGCATCAATCCCGGCGAGAAACCCGTGCGCGGCACCGTGTGCCAACTGGGGAAGGCCTCCGTCGTGGCCACTTTCCACCCGGAAATGCTGCTGCAGGACGAGACGGGCAAGGCCAAGGCGCGCGCCTGGGCCGATCTGTGCCTGGCGAAAAGCACGCATGGTGATTCGCACGGTGAGTGATGCGGTCGCCGGCGCTTTCCAGGCCCGCTTCGAGCGCCGCTGGGGGCATCTGACGCACCCCCGCGTGCGTGCGCTGGCCTGGCTGCTCGACTCGCCCGACTTGCTGGACCCGGCCAGCTCCCACTGGGGCGGGCGCATCGCCAGCCTCGCGCCCGTCTCGCCTTCTGTTATTAGCTGGCTGGGCGCGCTGCAAGACGATCCGTCGCCGCTCGATGCGGCGCTGGGGCCGAAATTCTACTCCCGCCTGGGCCTGTACGCTGAAAAGCTGCTGGCCTTTTATTTTGAGCAACACGGACTGCTGCAAGCGCATGGCTTGCAAGTGCAGGTGAACCGCAACGACACGGTGGGCGAGTTCGATTTCCTGCTGCGCGATGGGGCGCAGGGTGACGCGTTGCTGCACTGGGAATTCGCCACCAAGTTCTACCTGCTGGAAGGCGCGCCTGATCCCGGCGTCTTCAATCACTTGATCGGCCCCAACCTGGCCGATACCCTGGGATTGAAGATGCGCAAGATCCTCGACAAGCAACTGGCCTTGTCCCGCCATCCGGCCGCGCAAACCCTGCTGGCGCAGCCCGTGCGGGCGGCGCAGGCGCTGGTCAAGGGCTGGCTGTTTTATACCCCGGACGCCACGCCCGCCCTGGACGGTATTTCCCAGGATCATGGACACGGCTTCTGGTGCGCGCCCACACAATTGCCGGCGCAGCGCTATGTCGTGCTGCCGCGCTTGCAATGGCTGGCGCCGTTCAAGGGCCGCGACGTGGAAGTGCTGGACGTGGAGGCCTTGCGTGCGCGCTTGTTTGATCTGGCGCAACCGGTGATGGTGGCCACGGTGGATAATGTCGAAGGCTGGGAAGTGGAGCGCACGCGTGGTTTTGTCGTGCCGCCTGACTGGACGGAGCAGGCTGCCGCGCGGCGGCTCGCTGGCATGCTGCCAGCGTAATGCCGGGGGCTGATCCGCCGGCTCAGCCCCCGAAATTAATGCTTTTGCTCACCGATCAGCGATAAATTGTCGTGCTCGGCCTGGTTCAGCTTGTGCTTGCGCATGATCATGTACATGGTGCCGGCGACGAACAGGCCGAACAGGGTGATGATGATGTTCAGCGGCAGGTGCAAGCGGATCATGATCGAATACACGGCCAGCATGGTCAGAATCGACAGGTTTTCATTGAAGTTTTGCACGGCGATGGAGTGGCCTGCGCTCATCAGCACGTGGCCGCGATGTTGCAGCAGAGCATTCATTGGCACGACAAAGAAGCCGGACAGGGCGCCGATCAGTATCAGCAGCGGGTAGGCGATCCACACGGAATGTACTTGCGTCATCATCATGACGATCACGCCCATGGCGATGCCCAGCGGAATGACGGTAAGCGATTTGCGCAGCGGAATGAAGCGGGCCGACAGCACGGCGCCGGCGGCCACGCCGATGGCGACCACGCCCACCAGGCTGGTCGCCTTGTCGAAGGGCATGTTCAAGGATTGCTTGGCCCATTCCAGCACGATCAGCTGCAAGGTGGCGCCGGCGCCCCAGAACAGGGTCGTCACGGCCAGGGTGATCTGGCCCAGCTTGTCTTTCCACAGGATGGAATAGCAATTGGCAAAATCGGTGATCAGTTTGATAGGATTGCGTTCCTGGTGCGGATATACGCAGCCCGTGTCGGGAATCTTCAGGTTGGCCAGGGTCGCCAGCACATAAATGCCGACCACCACGCACAGGGCCGCTTCCGTCTTGTTGGTGATGCCCGTGTCGATCAGGGGGAAGTCGAAGGACAGCAGCATGTCGGACACGTGGCCGCTGACGAGCGCGCCGCCCATGACGGTGCCGAGGATGATGGAAGTGACGGTCAAGCCTTCGATCCAGCCATTCGCCGCCACGAGCTTTTCCGGCGGCAGCAGTTCCGTCAGGATGCCGTATTTGGCGGGCGAGTACACGGCCGCGCCAAAACCGACGACGGCGTAGGCCAGCAGCGGGTGTACGTGGAAGAAGACGAGGGCGCAGCCGAAGATCTTGACCATGTTGGCGATGAACATGACCTTGCCTTTTGGCAATGCATCTGCGAAGGCGCCGACAAAAGCGGCCAACAGCACGTAAAACAGCACGAACGACAGTTTGAGCAGCGGCGTGATCCACGCCGGGGATTTCATGGACACCAATAAATCGACGGCGACAAAAAAGAGGGCGTTATCTGCCAGCGAGGAAAAGAACTGCGCCGCCATGATGGTATAAAAACCACGATTCATTCTGGATTGCCTGAAATCATATCTGGCTTGCTTTATACCACGAAAAAACGGCAAACCCCAAGTTTGGAAGGGGCCGCTTTGCATACTCTTGCCTAAGCGAACCTTAATTTTTCTGCCGTAGAAAAATACACATACATGTGAGCATTTTATAAATGATGTCCTCTGCATACGACCTTGGGCGTCTGCCGTGTCCGCGTACTGTGCATCCGGTAAAATACGGCTTTCCCACCCGCCGTGAACGATGCATATGCCCAGGCCCCTTCTCGCCACCATCCATCTCGATGCCATGCAACACAATCTGGCGCGCGCCCGTGCCGGCGCCCGCGGCGCCAAGGTGTGGGCCGTCGTCAAGGCAAATGCCTATGGCCACGGCCTGGAACGGGCCATGCGGGGCTTTGCCGATGCCGATGGCCTGGCGCTGGTCGAGGTCGACTACGCCGTGCGTCTGCGCGAACTGGGCTGGACCAAGCCCATCTTGCTGCTGGAAGGTTTTTTTGACGCCAGCGATTTGCCCGTCATGGCGCAATATGGCTTGAACGGCAGCGTGCATTGCGAGGAACAGATCGCCCTGCTGGCAGCGGCGCGCCTGCCGCACGCCATCGATGTGCACTTGAAAATGAATACGGGCATGAATCGCCTGGGCTTTACGCCGGACGCCGTGGCGGGGGCGTATGCGCGCCTGCGCGCCATGCCGCATATCGGCACGATCACCCTGATGACGCACTTCGCCAATGCGGATGAGGCGGCGCCCACGCGCTTGCCCCTGGAGCAGCAGATGCTGCGTTTCGAAGCGGGCGCGGCCAGCATTGGTGTGCCCTTGCCGCGCAGCCTGTGCAATTCGGCTGGCGTGCTGCTGCACCACCTGGACAGCGACTGGGTGCGCCCCGGCATCATGCTGTACGGCGGCACGCCCAGCGGTGCTCCCGGCGGCACGTCCGCGCAGGCGTTCGGCTTGCTGCCCACCATGACCTTGCGCAGCAGCATTATCGGCATCCAGGATATCGCCGCCGGTGAAGTGGTGGGTTACGGCAGCCGCTACGAAGCGGCCGGCAATATCAAGGTGGGCGTGGTGGCGTGCGGCTATGCGGACGGCTACCCGCGCCATGCGCCCGAAGGCACGCCCGTGCTCGTCGACGGCGTGCGCACGGGACTCATCGGCAGGGTGTCGATGGACATGCTGATGGTTGACCTGACGCACGTGCCCGGTGCAAAAGTCGGCAGTGCCGTCACCTTGTGGGGCCAGGGCATGCCGATCGACGAGGTGGCCCTGGCCGCCGGCACCATCGGCTACGAGCTGATGTGCGCATTGGCGCCCCGCGTGCCCGTGGTCGAAGCGACACAGTGACGGCGGCCCGCCGTTTGTATATACTGTATATATAGACAGCAGTTTCACCTTACCCGGGCAAAGTACACCATGGCAAAAGTCAAGACCATCTACACCTGCAGCGATTGCGGCGCCATCAGCAACAAATGGATGGGGCAGTGCACCTCGTGCAACCAGTGGAACACCATGGTGGAAACCCTGCCCGAGACGGGCGGCAACAACCGCTATTCGAACCCGCAACACATGTCGCTGGCGCAGACGGCGCCCGTGCTGTCGCTCGACGATATCGACGCCATCGACGTGCCCCGCTTCGGCACGGGCATCGAGGAATTCGACCGCGTGCTGGGCGGCGGCATGGTGGCGGGCGGCGTGGTGCTGATCGGCGGCGACCCCGGCATCGGCAAGTCGACCCTGCTGCTGCAGGCGCTGGCCAATATGTCGCACCACAAGCGCGTGCTGTACGTCAGCGGCGAGGAATCGGGCGCGCAGATCGCCTTGCGCGCCAAGCGCCTCGTCATCGACGCCAAGGAACTCAAACTGCAGGCCGAGATCCAACTGGAAAAGATTCTCGCCACCCTGGCCGATTTAAAACCGGAAGTGGTGGTGATCGACTCCATCCAGACCGTGTATTCGGACGCGCTCAGCTCGGCGCCCGGTTCCGTGGCGCAAGTGCGCGAATGCGCGGCCCAGCTCACGCGCGCGGCCAAGCAGACGGGCGTGACCATCATTCTGGTCGGCCACGTGACGAAAGAGGGCGCGCTGGCCGGCCCCCGCGTGCTCGAACACATCGTCGACACGGTGCTGTACTTCGAGGGCGACGCCCATTCCAGCTTCCGCCTCGTGCGCGCCATCAAGAACCGTTTCGGCGCCGTCAATGAACTGGGCGTGTTCGCCATGACGGAAAAGGGCTTGAAAGGGGTGTCGAACCCGTCCGCGCTGTTCCTGTCGCAGCACGACAACCAGGTGCCGGGCTCGTGCGTGATGGTGACGCAGGAAGGTACGCGCCCGCTGCTGGTGGAAATCCAGGCCCTGGTCGATACGAGCCACTTGCCGAATGCGCGCCGCTTGTCCGTCGGCCTGGAGCAGAACCGCCTAGCCATGCTGCTGGCCGTGGCGCACCGCCACGCGGGCATCGCCGCCTTCGACCAGGATGTGTTCATCAACGCCGTCGGCGGCGTGAAGATCACGGAACCGGCGGCCGACCTGGCCGTGTTGCTGGCAATTAACTCATCGATGCGCAACAAGCCGCTGCCGCGAGGGCTGGTGGTGTTTGGCGAAGTGGGCCTGGCCGGCGAGATCCGTCCCGCGCCACGGGGCCAGGAGCGCTTGCGCGAAGCGGCCAAGCTGGGCTTTACCCTGGCCGTGGTGCCCAAGTCGAACTTGCCCAAGCAAGTCATCGAGGGCCTCAAGGTCATCGGCGTCGAGCGCATCGATGAAGCGTTCAACAAGCTGCGCGACCACGAGTAAAAGTTGGTATGGTTTAAATGCCAAGCTTGAGACAAGTCAAACAAAATTTCCGTTTAGAACTATAATATTTGTCCGATGGATGCGCCTCGCGCATCCGCATCGACAATGCATAGATAGAGAAGCGGAATACAGTGTCAGTTGAGCAAAGGCAGGGCGCACGCAAGATATTGCGTGCCAAGGCAATGTTGGTAATGGATGGCGCGGGCCCCGTGGCGGCGCGCACCCTCGACGTGGGGCCGGGCGGCATGTCGGCCGTCATCGCGGAACCGGTGCCGACAGGCAAGAAGGGCAAGGTGCTGTTCGAATTGTTTTACGATGGCGCGGCGCACATCATCGAGGCGCGCGTATCCGTCTCGCACTGTATTTTCAGCAGTGCCGGTTTCAAGGTGGGACTCACTTTCCAGCAGCTGGACATGGCCGTCAGCAGCGCCATTTCGAAATTCATGCGCTGAGGCACGTCCGAAGATAAACGGCAAGTGATTGCGCTAAAATGGTGCATATGGGTTTGCAGTCAGGAAAAACCTGTTCTGTTCGCTGTTTTGATATTCCGGTAATACTGCATAATTATCAACCAGAAGAGGGACCTTGCCGCGCCATGCGCGCCTGCCGTCCGTTTCCAGCGCAGCACGGTCACGACCTGAACCGTGCGCCATGACCTTATACCCGACGGGAACGCCTACCATGTTTAATTCGACCATCAACAGCAGGGCCTACACCAATAACACGCAGCAGACGACGCAGGGCAATATCTCGGCCGATGTGTATGCGAAGGTGGAGCGCCAGATGCAGTCGCAAAACACGGGCGTCGTCAAGCTCAACGCCAGCCTGGCGCGCGACCAGGCCAAGTTCTCGGGCCTGGGCCAGCTGCAATCGGCGCTGGCGAAATTCCAGACCGTGGCCAAGAACATGGCCGGCAGCGGCCTGGCCACGTCGGCCACGTCCAGCAGCAAGGATGTGCTGAGCGCCACCACCACCGACAAGGCGGTCAGCGGCAGCCATGAAATGAACGTCAAGCAACTGGCGCAGGGACAGACCTTGCTCAGCGGCGCGCAGAAATCCTCGAGCGCGGCCATCGGCACGGGGGCGCCCGCGCTGGTCAAGATTGAAGTGGGCTCGGCCGACGGCAAGCAATTTACGCCCGGCAGCGGCAAGATCATTGCGGTGACCATCGACAGCAGCAACAATAGCCTCGACGGCATCGCCGCCGCGCTCAAGCAGCAGGGCGTCGACGCCAGCGTGGTCAAGGGCGCCGATGGCTACTCGCTGGCCCTGAACGGCAAGAGCGGCGCCGACAGCAGCATGCGCATCAGCGTGTCCGGCGACGCGGCCGTCAGCAATCTGCTCAGCTATGCGCCCGGCGCGGGCAAGGGCATGCAGCAGACGGCCGCCGCGCAGGATGCGCTGCTGACCGTCGACGGCAAGGAAATCAAGAGCGCCACGAATACCCTGACGACGGCCGTCGAGGGCGCCACCATCGAATTGAAGAAAAAAGGCACGACCGACCTCGTCATCGCCAAGGACAGCAGCCAGATCGCCAGCAACGTGGCCAGTTTCGTCACGGCCTATAATGAACTCAACAGCAAGCTGCAGAGCCTGCAGCAGGGCGACTTGAAGTCCGACACGGCCCTGGGGCAAGTGCGCTCGCAGATGGAACAAGTGCTGCGCACGGCCAGCACGGGCGTGCCTTCCTCGGTCTTGGGCAGCGCCGGCGTGACCCTGGGCAAGAGCGGCGAGCTGGTGCTCGACGACAAAAAACTCAAGGCCGCCATCGCGGCCGATCCGGACGCCGTCAGCAAGATGTTCACGAATAACGGCAAGGGCGTGGCGGACCAGTTCGCCAGCAAGATCGGCGAGTTGACGGGCGAAACGAGCATCATCCGCAAGGAAGTGCAGACGGTCGGCAAGGACATCACGACGCTCACCAACAAGAAAGCCGTGCTGGCCAAGGCGCTGACGGCCCAGGCGCAGGCGCTGGTGAAAGCGTATTCCGCGCAGGAACAGATGGGAACGAATTCGGCCTTGCCGGGTTATACGGGCAAGAATTCCCTGTTCGACTTCATGGCTTGAGAGCGCACCGCTAAAGCGCCCATGGCGGCGTTGCATCGCCTTGCCGTACCAGCGTACTGCCTGCGGCGCTGCGCCTTGCCCTAAGCGCTGTATCGGCGCGCTTTCCAGTTGGCTAGATTCTGTCGCCCTGGGCAAAGAAGGCCGACGGCGAACTGCCGAAAGTCTTCTTGAACATGGCGGAAAAGGCCGACTGGCTGGCGTAGCCCAGTTCTTCGGCCACTTGCGACAGCGGCACGCCGCGCGCGATCAGGGGCGCCGCGTGCGCCAGGCGCACTTGCTGGCGCCACTGGCCAAAACTCATGCCCAATTCCCGTTCAAACAGCCGCGCCAGAGTACGCTCCGAGGCGCCGACCTGCTGCGCCCAGTGTTCCAGCGTCTGGTTCAAGCCCGGTTTCTCGATCAGGCTGTCGCACAGGCTTTTCAGGCGCTTGTCGCCCGGCAAGGGCACGCGGATGGGGCGCGTGGCCGAGCGTTTCAATTCATCGAGGATCAGTTCGGCCAGCAGCGCCTCGCGCGCCGGTTCCTGCCCCGGATCCAGCTGTTCCAGCGCCATGATCAGCTGGCGCAGCAAATTCGATACTTCCAGCACCTTGCAATCGTGGCCCGCAAAGGGCGCGCGCGCGGCGTGGATGCACAGGGGGCGCAAGCGGGTCTTTTCCAGTATCGTGACGGCATGCTCCACGTTGGGCGCGATCCAGATGGCGCGCATGGGCGGCAGCACCCAGCTGCTGTTGTTGGCGGTGATGCGCAGCACGCCTTCGAGCGCCATCGTGACCTGGCCCCAGGGGTGGCTGTGCGGCAATAAGAATTCATCGGGTTGCAGGTCGCGCGCGATCATGGTCACGGGAATGGTGGCGCTGGGCGCTTCCCGTGGCGGACACATGCGGGTATGGTGGAGGATAGGTACACCCATCAGCTTGGCCTTAATTCGATAAATTATGTCGTTCTGTCGGAAAACAGACGATGGTATTTTGCATACACTTGAGCTTCACCAGTATAAGACAGGGTATGACATGATAACAACTAACTCGGCATCCGGACTTCCCACCTTGCGCGGCGATGCGCGCGTCATCGCCCTGGTGGGGCTGGCGCATGGCGTGTCGCACTTTTATCACCTGATCCTCGCGGCCCTGTTCGTCTGGCTGAAACCCGCCTTCGGCCTGTCGTATGCGGAACTGGGCTTGCTGATGACGGTGTTCTTCATCATCTCGGGCGTGGGGCAGGCGCTGGCCGGCTTCGTCGTCGACCGTTTCGGCGCCCGTGCCGTGCTGTTTTCCGGCATTTTCTTGCTGGGCGTGTCGGCGCTGGCCCTGTCCACCGCCCACAGCTATGCGGCGCTGATGCTGGGCGCCATGCTGGCCGGCATGGGCAACAGCGTGTTCCATCCGGCCGACTACACGATCCTCAACCAGCGCGTGTCGGCGGCCCGCGTGGCGTACGGCTTTTCCGTGCATGGCATCAGCGGCAACATCGGCTGGGCGCTGGCGCCCCTGTTCATGACGTATGTCGCCACCAACTACGACTGGCGGGTGGCCTTGCAATGCGCGGCCGTGCTGCCGTTCGGCGTGCTGCTGATCCTGTTCCTGAACCGCCACGCCATCCGCCCCGAACCCGTGAAACAGGCCGCGCCGGGCCAGGCCGCCGGCGGCGAAGGCACGCTGGACTTCCTGCGCCTGCCGGCAGTGTGGATGTGCTTTGCCTTCTTCTTCATTACCGCCATCGCCCTGGGCGGCATCCAGAGCTTTGCCAGCGTGGCCCTCGTCAAGCTGTACGGCATGAGCCTGGCGCTGGCCACGAGCGCCTACACGGCCTATATGCTGGCCTCGGCCGTGGGCATGCTGGCCGGCGGCGTGGTGGGCGCGCGCAGCAAGCAGCCGGACCGCAACGTGGCGATCGCCTTTGCCGCCGCCGCGCTGCTGGCCGTGCTGCTGGGCATGGCCGTCGTGCCGGCCTGGGGCGCGGTGGTGCTGATGGGCGCCATCGGCCTGATGTCGGGCGTGGCGGGGCCGTCGCGCGACCTGATGATACGCGCGGCGGCGCCGAAGAATGCCACCGGGCGCGTGTACGGCGTCGTGTATTCGGGCCTCGACAGCGGCCTGGCCGTAGGGCCTTTGTTCTTTGGCGCGCTGATGGATGGCGACCATCCGGCCCTGCTGTTCGTCTTCATCGGCCTGTTCCAGGCGCTGGCGATCGCCACGGCCGTGGGCGTGGGCGGCAAAACACGTGCCGCGGCGCTGCAAAAGGCATAGAATCGTTGCCATCTGCCACGAAAGGAATCCCCATGACCTTTGCCACCACCGACCTGTGCGACGACTATGCAGCCATGCTGGACGACGGCACCCTGGCCGTGCTGCCGCCCGTGTACCGCGCCTTCGGCCAGCGCGTGCGCTTCAGCGGCCCCGCCACCACCTTGCACGTGTTCGAAGACAACGCCCTCGTGCGCAGCACCCTGGAAACGCCGGGCCAGGGCCATGTGCTGGTGATCGATGGCGGCGGCAGCCTGCGCCGCGCGCTGGTGGGCGGCCAGCTGGGCGTGTTGGCCGAAAGCAACGGCTGGGCCGGCATCGTCGTCGATGGCTGCATCCGCGACAGCGAGGAAATCAATGTCTGCCAGATCGGCGTGCGCGCCCTGGCCACGCATCCGCGCAAGAGCAACAAGACGGGCGCCGGCCAGCGCGACGTGCGCGTGCAGATCAGCGGCGTGGCCGTGCATCCGGGCGACTGGATCTACGCCGATGCGGATGGCATCCTGGTGGCACGGCAAGAGCTTGATTGAGCTGTCGCCCTCCGGAGGAGGGGGGAAGGGCGCCTGAAGACGTTGCAAATTGCTCACATTAAATATATTTTTGCAAAGTTCTTGGATTTTCATCCTGGCTGCGATATGATTTTACTTAAGGTAACTTTAATGCCAATAAGGCAAGGAAATCAACTCATGAAAATCGCCACCATCGCAGCCGTTGTCGCCCTGTTTGCTGCCGGCACCGCCAGCGCCAGCCCCGTCAACCTGATCACGAATGGCAATTTTGAAACAGTTGCTTCCGGCTATACCTTCGACAGCGGCTTTAAAGTCGTCAACAGCGGTTCGTCGGCCATCACGGGCTGGACCGTGGGCGCCAGTTCCGTCGACCTGATCCGCAATGCGTATAACGCCATCAACGGCTACAGCGTCGATTTGCTGGGTACGCCAGGTCCGGGTTTCCTGTCGCAAAATTTCAGCGTCGTTGCCGGCCAGACGTACAGCCTGACCTTTGACATGGCGCGCAATTCCGGCGGCCCTGCAGGCCAGGGCGTGAGCGTCAATTTCGGTGGCGTGGTGGGGGATTTCTACTCGACGGCCGCCGCTTCGAACACCTTGTACAGCAACACCCTGAGCTTCACGGCCGCTTCCACGGGCCTGGCGACCCTGTCGTTTGCCAGCGCCGCCAAGGCAGGCACGCCGTTCGACAATTACTCGGGCGCCGTGATCGACAATGTTTCCGTGATGGCCGCCGTGCCGGAACCGGAAACCTACGCCATGTTGCTGGCCGGCCTGGGCCTGATGGGTTTCCTGCGCCGCCGCAAGGCCGCCAAGTAATTCCAGCCTTGCGCCACGTCAAAACCGCCTGCGGCCATGCCCAGGCGGTTTTTGTTTTTCAGGGAGCTGGTGCTGCATCGGCATCTCCCCGCAACGGACAGGCGGCCGCCTGCGGCTCCATCCGCCGCGCCAGTTCGCCGCGCAACTGCGTCAAGCCGGCGATGCGCGCATCGATGTCGGCCAGCTTGCGCGCCAGCGCCGCGCGCAGCAGGTCCGCCATGGCCGGATCGCCTGCGCCGGCCAGCAGCGGCATGTCGGCCTCGATTTCCGCCAGCGTAAAACCCAGCTGCTGCGCCGTGCGCAGGTAGCGCAGCCAGTCCGCCGCTTCGGGCGGATAGTCGCGGTAGCCATTCGCGCCGCGCCGCGCGCGCAGCAAGCCCCGCTTTTCATAGAAGCGCAGGGTATCGCGGCTCAAGCCCGTCGCCTGCGCCATCTCGCCGATCTGCATGGAAATATTCCTTCATAAAATGCTTGACCATGGAGTGTACTCCAGCCTTGAGAATGGATGCTTTCCATACACAGGAGTTGCCATGTTGTCCGTTTCCGCCTTCCGCCGCGTGGTGCGCGCCAGCGCCATTTACGATGTGCTCATGATTGCCCCGTTTACCACGCCGTGGACGTTTTTGCTGCTGCGCGAGCACTTGAACGCCATCAACCTGGCCCTGGGCGGCGCGCCACTGCCAGTGTTCGAACCCTTGCATTTGCTCATCAGCAGCTTGCTGGGCAGCGTGGTGATGGTCTGGTCGGTGCTGCGCATGCTCGATCCGCAGCCGCGCTTCGGCCGCTACGACGCCGTGGCCCGCTACCTGTTTTCCACCTGGATGGCGTGGGCCTTGCTCATGACGGGCCAGCCCCTGCTGTGGCTGTTCCTCGTGCCGGAGCTGGCCTGGGGTCTCGCGCAAAGCTTGCCGGTGCGCCGCAGCGAGGGCGGGCCGGAAGGGGGCGCGCGTGAATCGCTGTTGAGATGACGATAACGAAATGCAATAATAGCCGTGCTCGCAGTGCAACAATGACTGCAATGAACGACTATTAAGGGAATGACTATGCAGCAGGATGCCGCAGGAAAAAACATGGCGCTACTCGATCCGGTGGTGGCGCCGCGCATCGCGGTGACGCGCCTGGTGACGGGCCTGCTGCAAGGCTTGCTGCTGTACTGGCTGTACAGCACGGCGCAAGACAAGGTGTGGCCCGCCACGGAAGCCTATCTGCTGGGCCCGTTGATGCTGATCAGCTTGCTGCTGCCCATCCTGCTGGTGTCCAGCCTGGGCCACATGTCCCTCAAGCGCATCGCCCTGTGGATGGCGGGCGCGGCCGTCGTGCTGGCCGTGCTGGCCTGGCACGACGTGGCGCGTGGCGCTGAGCACGTGATTTGGGGCAACTACAAGCCGGGCGCGCCGCTGCGCGTGATTTCCGCCCAGCTGTTCGGTTTTTGCGTGGTGGGGTTTTATATCGCCCACGCGCTGGTGCTGGCCAGCGCCCAGGATGGCCAGCGCATCGCCCGCTACCCGACCTACTTTGAAATCGCCTGGAAGCTGGGTATCCAGCTGCTGTTTTCCCTGCTGTTCGTGCTGGGCCTGTGGCTGGTGCTGTGGCTGGGCGGGCAGCTGTTCCTGCTGATTAAGCTCAGTTTCCTGAAAAAGCTGCTGGGCCAGGCCTGGTTCGTGATCCCCGTCATCTGCTTCGCGTTTTCCTTTGCCATCCACATCACGGACGTGCGCCCATCCATCGTGCGCGGCATCCGCACCTTGCTGCTGGTGCTGTTGTCGTGGCTGATGCCGATCGCCGCCGTGCTCGTCTCCGGTTTCCTGCTGACCTTGCCTTTCATCGGCTTCGAGCGCCTGTGGGCCACGCGCCATGCGGCGTCCGTGCTGCTGGGCATGGCCGGCGTGCTGGTGGTGCTGATCAATGCCGCCTTCCAGAACGGCGAAGTGGGCCATGGCGTGGCGCGCGGCATCCGCCTGGGCACGCGCCTGGCTTGCCTGTTGCTGCCGTGGGTGGTGGGCATCGCCATCTATGCGCTGACCTTGCGCGTGATGTCGCACGGCTGGACGTCCGACCGCCTGATCGCGGCCGCCTGCCTGCTGGTCGCCACCTGCTACGCGGCCGGCTATGCCTGGGCGGCCAGCAAGTATGGCGACTGGCTGCACCTGATCGCCAACGTCAACGTGGCCACCGCCTTTGTGACCCTGCTGGTGCTGTTCGCCCTGTTTTCGCCGCTGGCGGACCCGGCGCGCATTTCCGTGGCCAGCCAGATGGCGCGCCTGGACAGCGGCAAGGTGGGCGTGGACAAGTTCGATTTCGAATACCTGCGCTTCCAGGGCGCCCGCTATGGCCAGGCGGCCCTGCAGGAATTGACGAAACGCACGACGGGCCCGGATGCGGCCATCGTGCGGGCGCGCGCCGACGCCATGCTCAAGCGCCAGAACCGCCTCGACGAGGCGGGCGCGCTGAGCGACGTGTCGATCAACCTGACCCTGCGTCCGGCGACGGCGAAGCTGCCGGACAGTTTCCTGCGTCAGGACTGGACGCAAGTGGGCCCGGCCTGGCGCCTGCCCGCCTGCCTGAAGCGGGCAGGGCCGCAGTGCGACGCCTACCTGCTCGATTTCGATGGCGACGGCAAGCAGGACGTGTTGCTGATCAGCAATGATCCGCGCGCCTCGTCGGTGTTGCTGGCGGAAAAAGAAGACGGCAGCTGGACGGCGCGCGGGCAAATCCCCACCGATGCCCTGCGCTGCAAGCCCCTGCGCGAGAAGCTGCAAGCGGGCCAGTTCCAACTGGTGCCGCCGAAGGTGCGCGAGCTGGAAGTGGATGGCCAGCGCGTGCCGATGACTTTGTATACGCCGGAGGACGAGGTCAGCTGCCCGGACGAGACGGCGCCGGCCCCGTAGATGGCAGGAAGAGGGCGCGCAGCGGGGCGTGCAGCGCGGGATGGAACCGCCAGCTTGCCCTGACGGCAGCGACGTGGTGCACTGAATCATTCCGACGGTCCCGTATCGGCGGAAGCTGCGAATGACGATGGCCGGCCGGAGGCTGCCACTGAAGCGTTGAATCTGACAGCGCTGGCCGAAGCCTCCTTCTGGCGAGAGCAGATCGGACGGAAGCGGAGGTTGTCTGCTTCCCTCATCGAGGTGATTTGATTTTTCTGCAATATGTTGCGCAATATATTGTATGATTGGATTTCACCGAGGGGAGGGAACATCAGAATGCGTTATCACTTATGTCTGCTTCAAGCGCTGTCGGCGCTGTCCATCCTGTGCGCACCGGGCGCCTTTGCCGGGGAGCCTGGCCTTTCGCGCAATGAAAAGAGCGAGATCATCGCCTCCCTCAATAGCACCTTGAATGCAAACTACGCGTTTCCGGACATCGCAAGAAAAATTGCGCCGGTGCTTCAGGAGCATCTGAGCAAGGGCGATTATGACTCGGCGACGACGCAGGCAGAGTTTGCGGGCAAGCTGACGGACGACCTCGTCAAAGTCAGCGGCGACCTGCATTTCTTCGTGGGCGCCGACCCCAAATGGATCGCGGAATTCAAGGCAAAGGCCGACCCGACGCTCAAGGCCAAGATACGCAAAGAAGAATTGAGCAGGCTGGAAGAGACCAATTTCGGTTTCGACGAGGTCGCTCGCCTGAAGGGAAATATCGGCTATCTACGCTTCAGCTATTTTGCCGATCCGGAACTTGCCCATGATACGGCGGCGTCCGTTATGCGCTTCGTCGGCAATACGGACGCCCTCATCATCGATTTGCGCTATAACAATGGCGGACATCTGGAAATGGCGCAGTTTCTGGCGAGCTATTTCTTCTCCAGCGAGAAAGACCAGCTGCTCTTCGACTATTACTATAATGAGGATGGCAGGCGTATCCAGCGCGGGCAATGGGTGCTGCCGGGCTTGCCGAGCAAGCGCATGGTGGACAAGCCCGTGTATATCCTGACCGGCTCGACGTCGTTTTCCTCCGCAGAATGGTTTTCCTATGCGATGAAGAAGCTCGGGCGAGCGACACTGATCGGGGAGCGCACCGCCGGTGGTGCGCATCCGGTGGCGCGCAAGCCGCTCAACGACGATTTTTTCGTGCAAGTGCCGATCGGCCAGATCCAGGATCCCGTGGAGCATGGCGATTTCGAAGGAACCGGCGTGCAACCCGATATCCCAAGCCCGTCCATCCGCGCGCTGCCTCTGGCGCACAAGCTGGCGCTTGAACATCTGGCGAAGACCGATGACGCCAGGCGAACCGAACTTGCCTGGCTGCTCCCCAGCTTGACGGCAGCGATCGAGCGCCCGCATGTCGATGCCGGGCTGTTGACGCAAGCCGCCGGAAAATATGAAGGCCGCCAGATCGTCCTGGACAAGGGCACGCTCTACACTATCTGGCGCGACCGGTTTCGCGTCGCGCTGGAGCCGATTGGTCCCGACCTGTTCGCGGTGGAAGGCGTGTCGGATTTTCGATACCGCTTGAATGTTTCGCGCGGGAAAGTGACGGCGCTGGAACGCGTGAACCAGGACGGCAGCATCCAGAGGTACAAGCGCCTTGACTGAGAAGACACCTCACCCGGCCGCGATCGATGACGCCGTGTTTCTCGGCCGCGCCGTCGAACGGCTGAGCGTCCTGATCGCTGAGCAATCCAAGACCGTCTTCGACACGATGGGGATCGTCATCCCGGTGCGTTCGTGTTCGCTGATGACTGTTCTGGCGACGCTCGGCACGGCCTCCGCCTCGGACCTGGCGCGCGAACTCGGACATTCGCACCAGCTGGTCATGCAAAAGATACCCAAGCTGCTCCGCCTGGGCCTGATACAGCATCGGAACGATGACAATGATGCCCGGCGACGGATATTCATGCCCACTGATGAGGGTTTGTCGCAGCTGGCGAAATTCGGGCAGTGCACGGTGCTGATACGGGCGGCCTACGCCGGCTTGTTTGCCGAGGTGGGGGACGTGAGGCAATTCGTGGATCGGGCCGCCGATGCCCTCCACGCGAAGCCGCTGGACCAACGCATCGATTCCCCGGGCTGACGCAGACGGTGTTCGCTTCAGGCCGCGAGCAGAGCTTTCCGCATGCTTGTCCGGGCGGGGGCCGCTGTAGCAGTCGTTCGACTGATACAGCATGTGCTTGTATGCGTCGCCTTGTGCCTTGTCCCCGGCGTGCCGCGCTTCTAGACTGGGGCCTTCTCCACGCTGCGACTGCCTGCCATGACCGAACTCTTGCCCCTGATGAGCTATTGCTTTGTGATGTCCGCCACGCCCGGGCCGAACAACGTCATGCTGGCCACCACCGGCGCCAATTTCGGCTATCGCGGCGCGCTGCCGGTAATCCTCGGCATCCAGGCCGGCATCTTCGTGCAGACCGTGCTCATGTGCGTGGGGCTGGGCAGCGTGTTCGTCGCGTACCCGATGGCGCAGCAGGTGCTGCGGATCGCGGGCGCGCTGTACCTGATATTCCTGGCCTGGAAGCTGGCCGGCGCCTCGGTGGCGGGAAGCGGCGCGCCGAAGGCCGTGTCGTTTGCGCAGGCGGCGCTGTTTCAGGCGCTGAACCCCAAGAGCTGGCTCAAGGCGGTCACCATGGCGTCCGTCTTCATGCCTGCGCAGGGCAATATGCTGGCCAGCGCGCTGCTGGTGTCCGCGATCGGCACCGTGGTGGGCACGCCGTGCAACGCCATGTGGGCGCTGTTCGGCGTCTCGATCCGCAGCGTGCTGAAAGCGCCCCGCAACCAGCGCATCTTCAATCTGGCGATGGGGGCCGTCCTGCTGGTCCTCGCCGTGCTGTTTTTGCGTTAGACTGCCACCCATGTTCGCCATCGACCGCTCCTCGCCCATCGCCCTGTTCCAGCAGATCGAGGCCGCATTGCGCCAGCAGATCGCGCAACGCGTCCTGCCCGGCGGGACCAGGCTGCCGTCGATCCGCCAGCTCGCCACGCAGCTCGCGGTGAGCACCAACACCGTGGTGGTGGCGTATGACAGGCTGGTGGCCGCAGGCGTCATCGATACCCACGGCACGACGGGCTTCTTCGTCTGCACGCCAGCTGACGCCGGCAGCGCCATTCCCGACGAGGTGGCGCTGGAAGCGGGCCAGGAGCAGGAGCCGGTCTGGCTGAGCCAGCAAGTGAACGACCAGCGGCCGGGCGTGCTGCTGGCCAGCAGCGGCGCCTTGCCGCCCACCTGGCTGCAGGATGCGCTGCCGGTGGCCGCCGTGCAACGCGGCCTGGCGCGCAGCGCGGCCGGCATGGCCTCGCGCTGTCCGCCGCAAGGGCTGGCCGAACTGCGCGAGCAGATCGCGCTGCTGTTGCGCGGCATCGGCGTCGCCGCGGACGCCAGCCACATCCTCACCACGTTCGGCGGCACCCATGCAATCGATCTGATCTGCCGCACGTTTTTGCAGCCCGGCGATACGGTGCTGGTGGAAGACCCCGGATACTTCCTGATGTTCGGCAGGCTGCGCCAGGATGGCGTGCGCCTGGTACCCATCAAGCGCCGCCCCGATGGCCTCGACCTGGACGAACTGGAAGCGGCCTGCCGCGCGCACCGTCCGCGCCTGCTGTTCGTGCAGACGGCCTTGCACAACCCCACCGGGTGGAGCAGCAGCGCCGCCAACCTGCACAAGGTGCTGATCATGGCGCAGCAGCATGGCTTCCTGATCGCCGAAGACGACGTGCACGGCCATTTCCAGCCCGGCCACAGCACGCGGCTGGCATCGCTGTCCGGGCTGGACGGCGTGATCTACTACTCCAGCCTGTGCAAGGCGCTGAGCCCGGCCCTGCGCATGGGCTACCTGGCTGCGGCGCCCGCCCTGCTCAAGCTGCTGATGCGCACCAAGATCCACGCCATCATGACTTTGCCTGCGCTGAACGAATACGTTTTGCTGGAAGTGCTCAAGGCCGGCAACCTGCGCAAGCACCTGGAGCGGCTGCAACGCAAGATCATGGTGGCGCGCAACGCCAGCACGCGGCAATTGAGCGCGGCCGGCGTGCTGTTCGAGCAACCCGGCGACGCCGGCATTTTCCTGTGGGGCAGCATGCCCGAAGGGCTGGACGTGGACTTGCTGGTGCAGGACGCCTACCGCAACAAGATCCTGCTGATGCGCGGCGCCGCGTTCTCGGCCAACGACACGCCCGACCAGCACATCCGCTTCAACGTCGCCTTCAGCCAGCATCCCCGCGTGAGCGCCTACCTTGAAGAGCGCCTGCGCGCGGTGGCTGGCGCACGCTCAAGCCTGGCCCGCGCCAGCGCCGCCGCCAGCCTCGGCGGCAAGTCCTGAGCATGGTCTGCGCCTTTCCTTGTCATTTGTTGATATTCTGGAGGGGTTCTTTTTTCGCCAGCGTGTCAATTTGGTGTGCCGCCACCCGTCGCCGGGACGGCGCACCGGTTGTCCATTCCACTTTCACCAGGGAAACAAGGAAGCGCCATGAACAAACAGATCATCCTCAACCTGCCCGTGAAGGACCTGGAGAAATCCAGGGCCTTCTTTTCCGCCCTCGGTTTTACCTTCAATTCCCGCTTCAGCGGCGAGAACGCGGCCTTCATGAACATCGTCGACGACACCATCCAGGCCATGCTGACGAGCGAAGCCTTCTTCCAGTCCCTGATCGGCAAGCCTGTGGCGAAGGCAAAGGAGGCCAATGAAGTGGTCATTTGCCTCAGTTGCGAAAGCCGGGAAGAGGTGGACAGCCTGATCGCCAGGGCCAAGGCCGCCGGTGGCCGCATACCGCATCCGCCGGAAGACCATGGCTTCATGTACGACCAGGGCTTCGAGGATATCGATGGCCACCTGTGGAACCTGGTCTGGACGGCGCCGGAAGCTTGAAGCAAACGGGCCGTATCAGTTTTTCGTGCGCACCTGGCGCACGTGGTTTTCCAGTTCGCTGAACGAGGGGCGTTCCGTGGCGGAAATGACCTTGCGGCCGAATTCCACGGCCAGCGCCGGCGCGTAGCCGTTCAGGCTGGCCAGCAGGGTCACTTTCACGCACTGGTACATCTTTGCCGTTTCATGGTGCTTGCGGCGCAGCAAGCTGGCCAGCGGCGCGATGAAGCCATAGGCCAGCAGGATGCCGATGAAGGTGCCCACCAGCGCCTGCGCGATCAGCACGCCCAGCTCGGCCGGCGGCAAGCCGACGGAGGCCATCGTGTGCACGACGCCCATCACGGCGGCCACGATGCCGAAGGCGGGCATGGCGTCGGCCAGCTGCGAAATCGTCTGGATCGGCATTTCCGCATCTTCATGGTGCGTCTCGATCTCGTTATCCATCAGGTTTTCGATCTGATAAGCATCCATATTGCCCGACACCATCAGGCGCAGGTAATCGGTAATGAATTCCAGGATGTGCTCGTCACCGAGCGTGTACGGGTATTTCACGAAGATGGGGCTGCGGTACGGGTCGTCGATATCGTCCTCGACCGACATCAAGCCTTCCTTGCGGATCTTGCTGAGGATTTCATACATCAGCCCCATCAGTTCCATATAGCGGGCCTTCGTGTATTGCGAGCCGTGGAACAGGGTGGGGATGGCCGCGAACGTGGCGCGGATGGCCTTGGCGTCGTTGCCGACAAAGAAGGTGCCCAGCGCCGCGCCGCCGATCATCAGCAGTTCCAGCGGCTGGAACAGGGCCGCCAAATGGCCGCCCTGCATGGCGAAGCCGCCGAAGACGGAAAACAGCACGACGAGAAATCCGAGTATGACTAGCAAAACCTACTCCTTCATAATATTGCCATATCGCAATATTGTAGTGTAACCCGATTTGCCTGCGGTAGCCGCGTCCGGCTGCAGCTGCTGGATGAGAAAATTGATAAAAGCGCGCACTTTGGCGGGCAATTGGTGGCGGCTCGGATAATAGGCGTACAGGTCGGCCGGCGCCAGCGCGTAATCGTCCAGCACCACGCGCAGGCGGCCGCTGTCGAGGTAGCGGGCCAGGTCCCATTCCGAGCGCAGCAGGATGCCGTGCCCGTCCAGGGCCCAGCCCAGCACCACGTCGCCATCGTTGCTGGCCACCGTGCCGCGCACCTTCACCGTGTGGGTGGCACGCCCTTTGCTCAAACGCCAGATGCCGTAGGCGTCATCGTTTTGCCGGTGCACGATGCAGCGGTGCTGCGCCAGCTCGTCCGGGGTGCGCGGCGTGCCGTGCGCCTGCAGGTAGGCGGGCGAGGCGCACAGGAAGCGCCGGTTCGACATGATCTTGCGCGCCGACAAACGCGTGTCGGGCAAGTCGCCGAAGCGGATGCCCAGGTCGTACGCCTGCTCGACCAGGTTGATGGGGCTGTCCGTCAATTGCAGCTGCACTTCCAGCTGCGGGTGGCGCAGGGCGAATTGCGACAGCAGGGGCGCGATCACCGTGCGGCCGAAACCCAAGGTGGCATTCACGCGCAGCAGCCCGCGCGGTTCGGCGCTGCCGCTGGCCAGCGACTCTTCCATGGCGCGGATATCGTCGAGGATCTGCCGCGCCTGCTGCAAATAACTTTCGCCATCGCCCGTCAGGCTGATGCGCCGCGTGCTGCGGTTCAGCAGGCGCACGCCCAGGCGCTGCTCCATCAGCTGCAGGCGCTTGCTGACGGCGGGCGGCGTGATGCCCAGTTCGCGCGCCGTGGCCGACAGGCTGCCCAGCTTGGCCAGCAGCACAAAGAAGGCCATTTCCGTGGTGGCGTCGCTTTTCATTATTAACTTCAAGTGAAGAATGGTTTAAATTGCTATCGATTATACGATTACGTATCGCGATTAAGCTGGCGTCACCATTCAAATACAGGAGACCCGCATGAAAATCGTCGAGATCCGCGAAAAGACCATCCCCATCTCTTCCCCCATCCGCAACGCCTACATCGATTTCACCAAGATGACGTTAAGCCTGGTGGCCGTCGTCACGGATGTGATGCGCGACGGCAAGCCCGTCGTTGGCTACGGCTTCAATTCGAATGGCCGCTACGGCCAGGGCATGCTGATGCGCGAGCGCTTCATTCCCCGCATCCTCGACGCCGATCCGGCCAGCCTCGTGACGGCTGACGGCGCCAATCTCGACCCGCACAAGGTATGGGATTGCATGTACACCAATGAAAAGCCGGGCGGCCATGGCGAGCGCTCGGTAGCCATCGGCACCATCGACATGGCCATCTGGGATGCCGTGGCGAAGATCGAGCGCAAGCCCCTGTTCCAGTTGCTGGCCGAGCGCCACGGCACGGGCGTGCCGGACAAAAAAGTGTTCGTGTATGCGGCGGGCGGCTATTACTATCCGGGCCAGAGCCTGTCCGCCCTGCAGGACGAGATGCGCAGCTATGTCGACCGCGGCTACACGGTGGTCAAGAAAAAGATCGGCGGCGCCTCGCTGGACGAGGATTTGCGCCGCATCGACGCCATCATGGACGTGCTGCAGGATGGGCAAAAGCTGTGCGTGGATGCCAACGGCCGTTTCGACCTCGACACCTCGATCGCCTACGCCAAGGCGCTGCGCCAGTACGACCTGTTCTGGTATGAAGAGGCGGGCGACCCGCTCGACTTCGAGCTGCAAGCGACCTTGCGCAGCTATTACGACAAGCCCATGGCGACGGGCGAGAACCTGTTTTCCATGCAGGATGCACGCAACCTGATCCGCTACGGCGGCATGCGCGCCGACCGCGACTGGCTGCAGTTCGACTGCGCCCTCAGCTACGGCCTGGTGGAATACCTGCGCACCCTGGACATGCTGCACCAGCACGGCTGGTCGCGCAGCCGCTGCATCCCGCATGGCGGCCACCAGATGTCCCTGAATATCGCGGCAGGGCTGGGCCTGGGCGGCAATGAATCGTATCCGGACTTATTTCAGCCGTTCGGCGGCTTCCCCGACGGCGTCAGAGTGGAAAACGGCCACATCACCATGCCGGACCTGGTCGGCATCGGCTTCGAGGGCAAGGCGAACCTGTATGCGGAAATGCGCGCGCTGAGCGGGCAATAGGCTCAGGCCGGCGCCTGGCGTTTCACCTGCGCGGCGGGGCTGCTCTTTTCCCAGCGGAACAGCCACATGATGATCAGCTTGGTCGTGGCGCTGACGCAGGCCAGCAGCAGCAGGGGCCAGCCTGTCGATAATCCCATGACGCAGGCAAAGAAGATGGTGCTGGCATCCATGGCGAGGATGAACTGGCTCATTTTCAGGGACACGGCGCCCGTCTTGCCCGAGCGCCAGATCAAGCGGATCTGGTGCGCGTAGCCCTGCGCCAGCAGCACGGTGACGGCGACGAGCAGGCCTTGCGAGATTACGCGCTTTTCATCGCTGAAGGTGGGGCCGAAGGCCAGCCCCGCCATGCCCGCGCCCAGCAGCAGTGCGCAGGCCAGCAGCGCATTGCGCGATGTCAAGCTGCGGCGGTCGCGGTGGATTTCATACAGGATGGCCAGCGCGATCAGCGAGGCGACCAGGCGGGGCCAGACGATGTAGTGGTTGAACGGCGTGATCGAATAGCCGTACACAAAGAACGCGCAATACGCGAGGAAGCTGACGGTGAACTGGTTGATGGACAGGATGTCCGTCGTCTTGCCGGCGCCGATGCCGGCATCGCGCTTGCGCTGCCAGATTTTTTGCAGCTGCGACCACAGCCCGTACAGGCTGACGACGATGAAGAGGGAATTGAGGCTGCCGGCAAGGGCGTACAGGGAAGGGGGCTGCAAGGTATCTCCTGGGAAAGCCAAGGCGCCGCTGCCGTGACAGGCCGCCTTGTCTATACATTTTATTTTGGCAATATGCTCTCATGAAATAAATTAGCAGGCAAGCAATGATTGCGCCGTCGGGGCCTGTTGCCGCGGCACTTGCCTGAACGTACCTGTTCCTGCGCTTGGCCCTATAATTGCGGCATGACTTTCTTATCACATCGTGCCCGCTCCGTGCTGGGCAGTATCGGCAAAATGGCCGTTTCCCTGATTCTCCTGTTGACCGCACTGTGGGGCGCGCTGGCGCTGTGGTACCAGTTGTCCGGCGGCACGGCCGCGCAAGCCATCGGCGCGCTGCTGTGGGGCGGGCTGGGCGTGGCCAGCATCGCGCTGTGGTGGACGCGCGGCGATGCGCGCGTGCTGCTGCCGTATGCGGCCGGTTTTCTCCTGCTGCTCCTGTGGTGGAGCCTCATCACGCCGAAACAGCAGCGCGTGTGGGCCGACGACGTGGCGCGCAACGTCACGGGCACGGTCAAGGGCAGCACCGTTACGCTGGACAATGTGCGCAATTTCGACTGGCGCAGCGACGACGACTACACGGTCAAGTGGGAACAGCGCAGCTACGACCTCGACGAGCTGCGCACGGTGGACACGGCGCTGTCGTACTGGACGGGGCCGTACATCGCGCATACCCTGATTTCGTTCGGCTTTGCGGACGGGCGCTTTTTGACGTTTTCCATCGAAATCCGCAAGGAAAAGGGCGAGAGCTTTTCCGCCATCGGCGGCTTTTTCAAGCATTTCGAGATGAGCCTGATCGCCGCCGACGAGCGCGACATCCTGCGCGTGCGCACGAATGCGCGGGGCGAGGACATGCATCTGTACCGCGTGATGATGCCCAAGGCGGCCATGCGCTCGCTGTTCCTCGCCTACCTGGACGAGGCGCAAGCGCTGAAGAACCAGCCGCAGTTCTACAACACCCTGACGGCCAACTGCACCACCATCGTCTTCGAGATGGTGCGCCGCATCGTGCCGGGCCTGCCGCTCGACTATCGGCTGATGGCTTCGGGCTACCTGGACCGCTACCTGTTCGACGTCAAGGGCCTGGTGCCCGGCCAGACCTTCCAGCAGCTGCGCGATGGCGGCCACGTCACGGCGCGCGCGCGGGCGGCCAACGACGACGCGGACTTTTCGCATGCGATCCGCCGCGGCATGCCGGGCTACGATGAAACGGGCCACCCGAAGCTGCAAATGCCCAGGCAGTAATCAACTTGCAGCACAACGTCCAACCAAACCGTAGCGAGCGGAAGGAAGAGGTGGTCGAGAAGCGGAACTGTACTTTAGTACAGTGAGCATCGCAGGCCGCCTATGCCGACGCGCAGTAGGCTTGGTTGGGCGTTATCTGTCATTGCTTTATACTGTCGCTATCCCGACCGGCCGCACATTGCGGCCGGTCTCACTTCATGACTAAATAATAAGAAGGCCCGCTATGCCATTTTCCTCACTGGGTCTGATTCCCGCCCTGGTCCGCGCCGTCGACAAGGCCGGCTATGCCGCGCCGACGGCCATCCAGGCGGCCGCCATTCCCGCCATCCTGCGCGGCAGCGACGTGCTGGGCGCGGCGCAGACGGGTTCCGGCAAGACGGCCGCCTATGCGCTGCCGCTGCTGCAGGCGCTGATGGCGCCCGTTTCCGGCCCGCGCCAGGTGCGCGCGCTGATCCTCGTGCCCACGCGCGAGCTGGCGGCGCAGGTGGGGCAGACGGTGCACGCGCTGGCCAAGCCGCTGCCGATCAAACTGAAGATTTCCGTGCTGTTCGGCGGCGTGTCGATCAATCCGCAGATGATGGACTTGCGCGGCGGCGCCGATATCGTCGTCGCCACGCCGGGCCGCCTGCTGGACCTGGTGCGCCAGAATGCCGTCAAATTGGGCGGCGTGTCGCTGTTCGTCCTGGATGAAGCCGACCGTTTGCTCGACATGGGTTTTAGCGAAGAAATCAACGCCATCCTGGCGCTGCTGCCCAAGCAGCGGCAAAACCTGTTCTTCTCCGCCACCTTCCCCGACAACGTGCAGGCGCTGGCCGACGGCCTGCTCCGGGAACCCGTGCGCATCGAAGTGGCGTCCGAACCGCAGGACAAGCCCGACATCGTGCAGCGCGCCATCACGGTCGACGTGCCGCGCCGCACGCAGCTGCTGCGCTACCTGATCCTGCAGCAGCAGTGGGAGCGCGTGCTGGTATTCGTCGCCACCAAGTACGCGGCCGAACACGTGGCCGACAAGCTGCAGCGCGCGGGCTTGCACGTGGGCGCCTTCCACGGCGAATTCAGCCAGGGCACGCGCAGCCAGCTGCTGGCCGACTTCAAGGCATGCCGCTTGCAGGTGCTGGTGGCCACCGACGTGGCCGCGCGCGGCATCGACATCGCCGGCTTGCCGGCCGTCGTCAACTATGACTTGCCCCGTTCGGCCGTCGACTACACGCACCGCATCGGCCGCACGGGCCGCGCCGGCGAAAGCGGCACGGCCATCAGTTTCGTGACGGCCGATACGGAAGCGCATTTCCGCCTGATCGAAAACCGCAACGACTTGCGCATCGTGCGCGAAGTGGTGGCCGGTTTCGAGCCGACGGAATTGCCGACGCCCGTGAATCCCGTCACCGATACGGTCAACGGCGGCGTAAAGGGTGCGCGCAAGAGCAAAAAGGACAAATTGCGCGAAGCTGCGGCCCTGGCGGCGAAGGCGGCCGAGGGCAATTAAATCCACCTTATGTGCGCTAGCCGCTTGAACGGCCACGTTTCCCGGACTAAGATTGTGTTTCTATAAAGCAAGGGGACGTGCATGCACAGGATCATGATCAAACGGGCGGCCGCTGCCGCCTGCCTCGCGGCGCTGGCCGCTTGCGCCGGCATGGGCGGCAACCATGGCACGTCCGGCATGCAGATGCCGGGCAAGACGCCGGCCGATGCCGCCGTGGCCGCCACCTGGTACAACCCGCCCAGCGAATTTCCCGGTATTTGCCTGACCCAGTTCAAGGATGGCAGCCTGCGTTTCGACGGCGGTTTCGCCTTCTTCAATCCGGGCCGCTGGGCCTACGATGCGGCCACGTCCGAACTGCGTTTGCAGCTGGCGCCGACCCCATCGCTGGAACTGGCGCACGCGCAAACGGTGCTGCACCAGAACCTGCTGAGAGTCGAGGCGGCCAGGAACACGCTGGTGTACGCCGTGAAAGCCGACACGCAAGCCATCGGCCTGGGCGGCTTTGTGTTTTACCGCGACACGCCGTGTCCGGCACGGCGCGGATAAGTGCCGGATAAGTGCCGGATAAATGCCGGATAAGTGCCATAGAGGAATATTTAGTCGTATAATTTCAAGGCAGGCTGGCTGCCGCGCAAGACTCTCCTGCGCGGCAAATCCCCCCTCCAGGCAAGCTCCGATATCGCCGCGGCGATGAGAGGATGGTCCGATGGATGTGCACGATGAGCATGGTATGCCAGGGACTGTGGCGGCGGACGCCGTGGCGCCGCCGCGCACCTTGCTGCTGGTCGATGACGAGCCGAATATCCTCGCTTCCCTGAAGCGCCTGCTGCGGCGCGACGGCTACCATATTTTGACGGCCGCCAGCGGCCAGGAAGGGCTGGAAGTGCTGGCCAGCCATGCCGTCGACGTCATCGTGTCGGACCAGCGCATGCCCGGCATGCTGGGCGCCGACTTCCTGCGCAAGGCCAAGCTGCTGTGTCCACAGACCATCCGCATCATGCTGTCGGGCTATACCGAATTGCAGGCCGTCACGGACGCCGTCAACGAAGGCGCCATCTTCAAGTTTCTTACCAAGCCCTGGGAAGACCATCAGCTGCGCGAGCATATCGCCGAAGCGTTTCGCCTGAAGGGCATCGACGACGACAATGTGCGCCTGAATGCGCAGTTGCGCGACGTCAACCAGGCGCTGGCCGCGGCCAATGCCGCCATGCAGGCGCTGGTGTGCCAGCAGCAGCACCAGATCAGCCGCGATGAAGTCAGCCTGGGCATTGCGCGCGAAGTGCTGCAATTCCTGCCGCTGCCCGTGATCGGGCTCGACGAGGACGGCATGATCGCCTTCATCAACGGGGCGGCCGCCAGCCTGTTCGAACGGGGCGCGGCCTTGCTGGGCAACGAGGCGGCGATCGTCCTGCCGCAGCTGTTCGACGGGCAGGCCACGCCTCGCCTGGCCGCCATCGATGGCCAGCCGTATGTCGTGGCCGTCCATCCGATGGGCCTGCATTCGCGCTCGCGCGGCAGCCTGGTCACCCTGAGTCGTCATGGAGCGGGTACATGAGTATAAGCGTGAGTACAAGCGTGAGTGCAAGCGGCCGCGAGATTTCCATGGAGCAGGCGCAGGAAGGCATGGTGCTGGCGCAAGCCTTGAACGACGCCAGCGGCGCCGTGCTGCTGGCCCAGGGCGCCACCTTGACGGCGGCGAACTTGACGGCCTTGCGCAGGCGCAATGTGGAGCGCTGCCACGTCGTCATGGACGAGGAGCCGGACCCCGCCGCGCAGGCGCATGCCGAGCAGGAACGGGCGCGCCGCCTGGAGCGGCTGGCCGTGCTGTTCCGCGCCACGCCGCCCGATTCCGCGGGTGCGGAACTGCTGGCGCTGCTGCAGCGCTACCGGCAAGGGGGCGCGGCATGACACGCCTCAGTTTTGAACACATCATCCGCCAGATCCAGGAACTGCCCTCGCTGCCCGTGGTGGTGCTGGAACTGCTGTCGAGTATGGACCAGGACGACACGGACGTGCATGTGCTGGCGCAAAAGATCGAACTGGACCAGGCCCTGGCCGCAAAGACCTTGCGCATCGCCAACTCCTCGTTCTACGGCATGCAATCGAAGGTCACCAGCATTCCGCAAGCCGTTTCCGTGCTGGGCTTTCACAGCATCCGCACCGTTGTCACGGCCTGCGCCCTGACGGGCAGCTTCGCGCCCGTCAGCGGCGGCTTCGATTTCCAGGCGTTCTGGCGCCACTCGCTGGCCACGGCCATCGCCGCGCGCCTGCTGGCGCCGCACTTGCGCGTCAATCCCGAAACGGCGTTCACGGCGGGACTGCTGCACGACCTGGGCACCCTGGTGCTGGTGACGCGCTTCCCGGCCGAGCACGCGCTCGTGCGCAGCCACCGCCAGGCGCAGGATTGCCAGATGGCCGAGGCGGAACTGGCCGTCATCGGCATCGATCACGCGCAGGTGGGCAGCGCCCTGGCCGCCTACTGGAAGTTTCCCGCCGCGATACAACAGGCGGTGGCCGACCACCACGCCATCGACCGCCTGGACGCGGGCGGCTTGCCGCTGGCCGTGCACCTGGCCAATGCCGTCGCCCTGGCGCTCGACCTGGCCGGCGTCGACGATGCGCTCGTGCCGCCCCTGTCGCCCACGGGCTGGCGCAGCGTCGCCCTGGACGAGCCGGCCTGGCTGGCGCTGCTGCGGCAAACGGAACACACCTTCGATGAAATGTCGCGGATCATGCTGGCATGAACAGGACAGAGGCCATGGACACAGAAGCAGGGCAGGCACTGCCGGCCAAGCCGGAACGCCGCAAGACCGATTCCATCGCGCTGTCGGCGTTTTTCGACGGCCATCCCGTGGCCACGTTCGCCATCGACACGGACCACGTGATCACGCACTGGAACAGCGCCTGCGAACAGTTGACGGGCTTCACGGCCGCCGAGATGGTCGGCACGCGCGACCACTGGAAGGCGTTTTATCCGCAGCCGCGCGCCTGCCTGGCCGACTTGCTGGTGGCCGACGATATCGCATTCGGCGAAAATGAACTCTATCTTGGCAAGCTGAAGCGCTCTTCCGTGATCCCCGGCGCCTTTGAGGCCGAGGATTTCTTTGCCGATATCGGCCCCGACGGCCATTGGCTGCATTTCACGGCGGCGCCCCTGCGCGACCGCCAGGGCTGCCTGGTGGGCGCCATCGAAACCCTGCGCGACGTCAGCGAGCGGCGCCTGGCGGAACTGGCGCTGCGCAAGGCGCACGACAACCTGGAACATCTGGTGGCCAAGCGCACGGCCCAGCTGGCTGCAATGAACGAGCGCCTGGCCGACGATATCCGCCAGCGCCAGATCGCCGATCTGGAGTTGCGCGAGCGCAACCTGGCCCTGACGGAATTGAACAGCAAGCTGTCGCTGGCCCAGCAAAAGCTGCTGCAGTCGGAAAAGCTGGCCTCGATCGGCCAGCTGGCCGCCGGCGTGGCGCACGAGATCAACAATCCCATCGGCTATGTGTTTTCCAACGTCGGCACGCTGGAAGGCTACCTGGACGACCTGTTTTCCATGCTGGACGCCTATGAAGAAGCGGAACCGGCCGTCGCCGACCCCGTGGTGGCGGCGCGCCTGCGGGCGCTGCGCGAGCAGATCGACCTGGATTTTCTGCGCACCGACATACCGATGCTGATGGGCGAATCGAAGGAAGGCATTGCGCGCGTGCGCCGCATCGTGCAGGACTTGAAGGATTTTTCGCGCACGGATGCGCACCAGGAGTGGGTCTGGGCCGACTTGCGCCAGGGCATAGATACCACGCTCAATATCGTGAACAACGAGGTCAAGTACAAGGCCGACGTGGTGCGCGAATATGCCGACATTCCCGATATCGAATGCCAGCCTTCCGAGCTGAACCAGGTGATCATGAACCTGGTCGTCAACGGGGCCCACGCCATGGGCGAGGCGCGCGGACGCATCACCCTGCGCACGGGCAGCGACAACGCGGCGGAAGTGTGGATCGAGGTCGAGGACACGGGCGGCGGCATCGCGCCCGAACACCTGTCGCGCATCTTCGACCCCTTCTTCACCACCAAGGCCGTCGGCAAGGGTACGGGGCTGGGCCTGTCGCTGGCCTACACGACGGTGCAGAAACACCACGGCCGCATCGACGTGCGCAGCGTCATCGGCCGCGGCACCACCTTCCGCATCACCTTGCCCGTGCGCCAGGCGCAGGCGGCCACACCATGACCGAACAGGACAGCATGAGCGCCAGCACCAGCGCCAGCACCGCGCCGCCCACCATCCTGTGCGTCGACGACGAACCGAATATCCTGTCGTCGCTGCGCCGTCTGTTCCGTCCGCACGGCTACCGCGTGCTGACGGCCGAGAGCGGCGCGGCCGGCCTGGCCCTGCTCGACAGCGAGACGGTGGACCTGGTCATCTCCGACATGCGCATGCCGCACATGGATGGCGCGCAATTCCTGGCCCAGGTGCGCCGGCGCTGGCCCGGCACCATGCGCCTGCTGCTGACCGGTTATGCCGATATCCAGTCCATCCTCGACGCCATCAACCAGGGCGAGATCTACCGCTACGTGACCAAGCCCTGGGACGAGAACGATATCGTGCTGGTGGTGCGCCATGCGCTGGAACGGCGCGCGCTGGAAGAGGAAAAGCGGCGCCTGGAAGCGCTGACGGCCAGCCAGAACGTGGAGCTGCAGGCGCTCAACGCCAGCCTGGAAGCGAAGGTGGCCACGCGCACGCAGCAGCTGAAACTGTCGCACGACGAGGTGCAGGCGGCCAACGAGCGCCTGAAGGCCACGTTCGTGACGACCATCAAGGTGTTTTCCAACCTGATCGAGATGCGCGGCGGCAAGCTGGCCGGCCATGCGCGGCGGGTGGCGGAGCTGTCGCGCAAGCTGGCGCAGGCGCTGGGCCTGGAAGGGCAGGAGGCGCGCGACGTGTTCATCGCGGCCCTGCTCAAGGATATCGGCAAGCTCAGCTTGAGCGACGACGTGCTGGAATTGCCTGCCAGCGCCTGGACGGGAGATCAACTGGCCGCGTTCCGCAAGCATCCGCTGCGCGCCGAACAGCTGCTGATGGCGCTGGAGGAATTGCGCGCCGTCTCCGTGATCCTGCGCTCGCAGCTCGAGCGCTTCGACGGCGGCGGCTTTCCCGATGGCCTGGTGGGCCTGGCCATTCCGCTGGGCGCGCGCATCCTGGCGCTGGCGTCCGATTACGACGGCTTGCAGATCGGCGCCATGGTGCAGCGCAGCCTGCGCGCCGACGAGGCCCGCAGCCTGATCTACGACAGCGTCGGCAAGCGCTACGACCCGGCCGTGGTGGCCGCCTTCCGCGGCATCATGGAAGAGACGGAACCGCCGGCGCGCGACCTGACGGTGCTGTCGGGCCAGCTGGAGCCGGGCATGGTGCTGTCGCGCGACCTGATCAGCCGCGACGGCCTGATGCTGCTGGCGGCCGAACACGTGCTGACGGCCCGCGTGATCAGCCAGCTGCTCGACTTCGAAAGCAAGAATGGCGGGCGCCTGAGCATCCGCGTGTATGCGCCCGTGAAGGAAGCCTAGGCGTTCGCGGCGCCCGGCGGCTGCAGCGGCAGGTGCACGGTAAAGCGCGTGCCGCGGCCCACTTCCGAGGCCACGTCGATGCGTCCGCCGTGCTTGTTGACGATGCCGTACGACAGCGACAGGCCCAGGCCCGTGCCGCTGCCCACGGCCTTGGTGGTGAAGAACGGCTCGAAGATGCGGTTCAGGTGCTCGGGCGCGATGCCGGCGCCCGTGTCGCCGATTTCCACCCATACCCAGTCGTCCGCGTGACCGGTGCGGATGCTGATCACGCCGTCGCTGCCGATGGCCTGGCCCGCGTTGACGAGCAGGTTCATGAAGACCTGGTTCAGCTGCGAGGCCAGGCACAGTATCGGCGGCAGCTCGCCGTAGTGTTTCTCGATGCGCGCCTTGTATTTCAATTCGTTGGCGACGATGTTCAGGGTGCTGTCCAGGCCCGCATGCAGGCTGGCCACTTGCCAGTCCGTCTCGCCCACGTGGGAAAAATCCTTCAGCGCCTGCACGATGTCGCGCACGCGTTTGAGGCCATCCATCGATTCGCGCACCAGGTCGCCGATGTCGTCCTGCAGGAAGGCCAGGTCGGCCTGCGCGCGCACCTGGGCCACGCGCGCGACCAGGGCCGGGCCGTCGAGCGGCTCGCCCATCGCCGCCTCGTATTGCGCGATGACGTCGAACAGGGTGGCGACATAGCCTTGCAGCGAACTCATGTTCGAATTGACGAAGCCGATCGGGTTATTGATTTCATGCGCGATGCCGGCCGCCAGCTGGCCGATGGACGCCATCTTTTCCGATTGCAGCAGCTGGTCGTGCGCTTCCTGCAGCTTGCTGATCAGTAGTTGCTGCTCTTCGCCGCGCGCCTGCAGCATCGCTTCCATGCGCTTGCGTTCCGTGATGTCCGTCAGCGAGCCGATCACCTCGAACGGCACGCCGTGCTCGTCGCGCACGAGGCGCAGGCTGTCGTGCATCCACAGATAGCTGCCGTCGCGCACGCGGAAACGGTATTCATACGCGCGCGCGCCTTCGACGAAGATCTGCGCCAGGCTGGAAAAGATGCCGGGCGCATCGTCGGGGTGGATGTGGTCGAACCAGAAATTGGGGTCGGCCACCATTTCCTCGGGCTGGTAGCCCAGCACGTTCAAGGCATTGTTGCTGACAAAAGTCATCTTGAAGTCGCCGCTGGGCACGGTGCAATAGATGATGGAGGGTGTATTGTCGAGCAGGTATTGCAGGCGCACGGCCGTGGCGGCCGAGGCGTCATCGCCAGGCGCCGACCCGGCATGCCGGCCGGTATCGGGAGTGGAAAGGTCGAAATCCTCGAACTGCATCGTCACACCTCGCTGCCTGCACGGCCTTGATGTCATCCCCGCTCGATTATGCCTGATTCTGCCTGCCCTGGGCCGCCAGCGGCGCGCTCAGGGGGCCAGCGGCTGCTCGACGATCGCCATGCGCCGCGCGATGTGCTGCGCCGCCTGCGTATCGCCCGCCTGTTCGGCGCGCAGGCGCTGCACGCCCAGCCACGCCAGCAGCGGACGGCGCCAGCCCTGGTCCGAGGCCGTGGCGACGGCCGTATCGAGCAGCTCCGGCGTGGCGCGGCTGGCGCGCAGCAGCACGCCGGCCGCCACCAGCTGCGACAGCGGGTCCTTGATGGCGGCCACGGCGCTGGCGGCGGCCGTGTCCGAGCCGGCGCCGGCGGCCGCCCGCTGCGCTTCCGGCAGCAGGGCGATGTCGGCCGTTTGCGCCTTGCCGGCCAGCCAGGCCGCATACGCGCGGTCGGCGGCTGTCGCGTCGGCTTGCAGGGCGTCAAAGCCGGCACAGTCCTCGAAGGCCAGGCTGGCCACGCGCGTGGCGCAGCGCAGCAGTTCGATACGCGCCACGAGTTCGAGCTTGCCCGTGCCGGCCACCTGGCTGCGGGCGCGCCGGAATTCCGTCTGTTCGACGAGGGCGTTGCCAGTCAGGTAAGCCGCTTGAAACCGTTCGACGGAACTTTGCGCATTCATTTTCCAGTCCGGCACGGGCGGGCCGCTGGAGCAGGCGGCCAGCGCGGCGGACAGCAGCGCGGCCAGGGCAGGCCGGAGGATATTGATATTTATCATGGCAGTTTGATCTCCGGATTGCGCTTGAATGGCCACTTGCGGTTGATTTCATTGACCAGCTGCTCGACCTTGCGCAGATTGCTTTCCACGTCCGCGCGCAGCGGGCCCAGGTCGGCCGTGGCCGCCTTGGCGTTGGCGCCCACGGCTTGCGCCTCGACCAGCACGGCGTCGACTTTTTTCAGGCTGTTGCGCGTGTCGGCCAGCAGGGCGTTCAGCTGCACGATGGTTGCCTGCGCATCCGTCATGACGCCCTTGTCGCCGAAGACGCGCGTATCGGCATTGGCCACCAGGCCATCCGTGCGGCGCGCCAGCTGGTCGGCCGTGACCAGCAGGGCGTTGGCCCGCTCGATCAGCAGGCGCGACTGCTTGTCGTCGCCCGTCAGCAAGCCCATGGCCCCGCCCGGACCGCTCAGCTTGCCCGTCACGGCCTGCACGTTGCGCATGGTGCCGTCGAGCGCGGAATCGCTGCCCGTCAGGTTGCCCAGGTTGTTCAGCAAGTCCTTGGCGGCGGCCAGCAGGCGGGGAATTTCCGCCGCCATGTCGCCCACCAGCAAGTCGCGCGTGGCGTCGTCGGGCAGCGGCGGGTCCGTCAGGATGCCGCTGTAGGCGCGCAGCTTGGCGCCGCCCACGATGCCCCGTTCCAGGGTGAAGATGGAGCTGGTGCGCAGCCAGTGCGCATCTTTGCGCGGCACGTCGATGATGACGCGCGCGCGCCCGTCCGGCGCCAGCTCGATGCGCTGCACGCGGCCGATGGGAAAGCCGGAAAAGGTCAGGTCGGCGCCCACGCCGACGCCGTCCGAATCGTCGGCCGTCAGCACCAGCGTCTGCGTCGCTTCGAAGGCGCCGCGCGCATACATCAGGTAGACGACGGAGCCGACCACCAGCACGAACATGAAGACGAGCAAAATGGCCGCCTTCAGTTCCGCGTGGCGCACGGGCGGCGGGGCGGGCAGGACGGCATCTTGCGCGACACCGGCGGGCGCCGTCACGTCGACCTGGTCTGGATTTTGGGGTTGGCTCATGGCTTCTGGCTCTCGTTTGGGTGGTTCGGGGATGGCTGGCGGCGGCGGGCGGGGCATCAGTAGTAATTGCCCATCAGCGAAGCCACTTCGACCAGCAGGATGACGGAAAACAGGCGCAGCATTTCAGACAGGCCATGCGCGGCCCACAGGCGGTTGCGCCGGCCGTGCGGCTCGTCCGGATAGTAGGACGAGGCCAGCGGGATCAGGGCCACGGCAAAGCTGAAGAAGATGACCTTGAGCATCAGGATCAGGGCCACGGCGGGATTGAAGATCTGCCCCACGACGCGCGTGTAACCCTGCAGCGCCCACGGCGTAAAACCGTAGATGGTGATGTAGGCGAGGATCAGCGAAGTGACGCAGCTGACGATGGCCAGCATCCACACGGCAAAGATGCCGGACATGACGCGTGGAAAGTATTCGCGGCGCAGCAGGTCGACGCCCTGGCGCTGCATGGTATCGAGCATGCCGGAAGAGCGCATTTGCGCAAACGCAATGCCGTCAGGCAAAGTCAGGCGCAGCGCGACGAACAGGGCGGCCGTCAGCGGGATCAGTTCCAGCACCAGCACGCGCACCACCATTTCCAGCGCATAGCGCGAGAGGCCGTAGCTTTGCGCGCTGACGACGACGATGCGGATGAGCACCAGGCTGACGAGTGCGCAGGCGACGCTGAACCACACGAGGTTCGGCGCCGTGTTCGTCACGAGGCGGTGCGCGAGGATGGGGCGGTTGTCGCGGTTATAGCTCGACGGCGACAGGGCCAGCGAAAACACGAGGATGGCGAAATGCAGCATGCGCCACCAGCTGACCAGCCAGGCCATGGTGGCCCGGTGCAAACGGCGCAGGCTGATGATGAGGGAGACGGATAGGGTCATCATGGCATCTTAACATCAGCCCGGCCCGGCAAGCACGGCTAGCGTGCGCGGCTATCCGAACAGGGCGAAGCCGGCCATGACGACCATCAGCACGGCGATGTATTGCATCGGAATCCAGAACAGGGTGTGGCGCTTGCGCAGGATGACTCTTTCCTGCGTGGCTGGGTCGATCAGTTCGCGTCCTGGCGCGTTGTTCAGGCGCACGCCCGCATACCAGCTGGCAGCAGCCGCCAGCAGGAAGGCCAGGGCCAGGGTCCATGCGTGGCTCTTCGTGTATTCCTCGCCCAGGGTGGCGCCAAACAGCGCTTGTGCAGCCACTACGACGATGAAACAGATCAGGGGGGCGAGTATGCCGAAGCCTTGCCAGATAAGCATAAAAATTCTCCAGTGGATTGAGGGAACCCGCGGCGGCGTGGCGGTGGCTGTGCCCGGCGGGGCTGCGGATTTTATCAGACTTATCAAAAAGAAAGTTTCTTCTCGGCACTATTGTGCGCGGCTGTCATGCGGTGCTGGCGGTGGCCACGCTGGCGATGATGGCATCGGCCGCTGCGCGCACGCGGGCAGAGCGGTTCAGGTCGGCATGCATGACGAGCCACACGTCGTAGCTTTCCGCCCGCTCGGGCCAGATGCGCACGAGCAGCGGGTCGATATCGCCCAGGTGGGTGGCCAGCTCGGCCACGCCCAGGCCCGCGCGCGTGGCTTCCTGCAGCATCGCCGCCGAGTTCACTTCCATTGCCACCCGGGCGTTGGCGACGGATTCGCCGGCCAGCTTTTCCGCGTGACGGGGCGCCACGGAATGGTGGTAGATGACGATGTCGTGTCCGGCCAGCGCCGTGCCGCGCACGGGTTCGCCCCGCTGCGCCAGGTAGCTTGTTGACGCGTACAGGCCCAGGCTGCGCTTGACCAGATGGCGCGAGATCAGGTCCGGGTCGGTGGGACGCACGGCGCGCACGGCCAGGTCCGCTTCGCGCCGCGTCAGGCTGGCCAGCTGCGGCGCCACGTGCAGCACGATGCGGATGTCCGGGTGCGCCGCGTGCAGCCGCTGCATGGCGCGGATGACGAAGTGGCTGGCCATGGTGTCCGTGGTGGCCACGCGCACCAGGCCGGACAGGCGGTTGTCGACGCCCTGCATCTCGCGTTGCAGCTTGTCGGCCGCCCGTTCCATCGCTTCGGCCGCGTTCAAGGCCAGCTCGCCGGCCGGCGTGGGCACGTAGCCGGACGGCGTGCGCAGGAACAGGGTGGCGCCCAGCGAGCTTTCCAGCGCGGCCAGGCGGCGCCCGCACGTGGCCTGGTCGATGCGCAGCAGGGCGGCCGCGCCGCGCAAGGTGCCGGCCCGGCCGATGGCGAGAAAGATGCGCGCGTTATCCCAGTCCATAAGCCCAATCCATGGTTTGTTTTCCTGTCGTTATTGTGATGCATTTTTGCATCATGGTGCCGATTTTATGCCTGTTTACTGCATTCCTCAACACTCGCATAATGACTGCCCCCCGTCCCTGCAAGGAAATACCATGCCTGCCCCCACACCACGCCGCGCCAGCGGCTTGATCCTGCTGACCCTGGCGTTCGGCTTCGTCATGGCCATGCTCGACGTCACGGCCGTCAACGTGGCGCTGTCCGATATCGCGCTGGACCTGGCCATACCGCTGACGGGCCTGGTGTGGGTGGTCGATGGCTACACCCTGACGTTTGCCGCGCTGCTGCTGGCCGGCGGCGCGCTGGCCGACCGCTACGGGCCGAAAGCCGTGTACCAGGGCGGCCTGGGCGTCTTCATTCTCGGTTCGGTGCTGTGCGGCGCCGCGCCCGACGGGCATTTTCTGACGGCCGCGCGCCTGCTGCAGGGCGCGGGCGCGGCCCTGTTCATGCCCAGTTCGCTCAGCCTGTTGACGCACAGTTTTGAAGACGAGCGCGAACGCACGCGCATGCTGGGCGCCTGGTCGGCGCTGGTGGGCGTGGCCGGCGCGTCCGGCCCCTTGATCGGCGGCATCCTCGTGCACCAGTTCGGCTGGCGCAGCGTGTTTTGGGTGAATGTGCCGCTGGGCGTGCTGGCCATCGTCATGGCGCAGCTGTTGCTGGCCGCGCCGGCGCGCCAGCCGCGCGATCTATCGCTGTTCAGCCATGCGCTGGGCGTGGCGGCGCTGGCGGGCCTGAGTTTCGTGCTGATCGAAGGTCCCGTGCTGGGCTGGCTGTCGCCGGGCGTGCTGGCGGCGGGGGCCTTGACGGTGCTGTCCGCCGGGCAATTGCTGCGGCGCGAGCGCAGCGGCAGCCACCCGCTGTTGCCGCGCGCACTGTTTCACAGCAGCAGCTTTGGCGCGGCCAATGGCGTGGGTTTTTTGATCAATTTCTGCGTGTTCGGCCAGCTGTTCTTGTTGAGCCTATTCCTGCAGCAGTCGGGCGGCGCCGATGCCTTGCAGTCGGGCTTGCGCCTGCTGCCCATGATGGCGGCCTATACGGTGGGAAATTTTATGGCGGGAAGTATTGCGGCGCGTCATGGCACGCGCTTGCCCATGCTGCTAGGCTTGCTGGTAGGCGCTGGCATGGCCTTGCTGCTGATGGCCTTGCGTCCCGGCACGCCATATTTCTTGCTGGCGCTGGGCACGGCTGTCATGAACGTGGCCATCGGCATCGCCATTCCTGCCATGACGGCTACCGTGATGCGGGTGGCCGGCAAGCAGCATGCGAACAGCGCGGCGGCGGCCTTGAATGCGAACCGGCAAATCGGCGCGCTGGTGGGCGTGGCCCTGATCGGCAGCATCCTGCACATGGTGCAAGACTGGTCGCTGCGCCTGCCGCTGGTCTACGCGACGATCGCCGTCGCGTATGGCCTGGCGGCTGGCCTCGTCTACCGCCACGTGCATCTGCCGAAGGCCGTGGCCGCCTGAAGGCTGGCTTGACGGATTATTGCCCGCGCGTGCTGCGCCACTCCACCAGTTCTTCGATGGTCAGGATCGGCATGCCGTGCAGTTCGGCGAAGCGCTCGATATCGTCGCCGCGCATCATGGTGCCGTCCGGGTTCATCAGTTCGCACAGCACGGCGGCCGGATTCAGGCCCGCCATGCGCGACAGGTCGACGGAGCCTTCCGTGTGGCCACGACGCTCGAGCACGCCACCGGGCGCGGCGCGCAGGGGGAAGACGTGGCCAGGACGCACCAGGTCGGCGGGCTTGGCGTTCGGCGCGATGGCCGCGCGGATGGTGGTCACGCGGTCGGCGGCCGACACGCCCGTCGTGACGCCGTCGCGCGCCTCGATGGAGACCGTGAATGGCGTGCCGTAGCGGCTGCCGTTGTCGGACGACATGGGCGGCAATTCCAGCGCGCTGACGACGTCCGTCGGCAGGCACAGGCAGACGATGCCGCTGCATTCGCGGATCAGCAGGGCCATGGTTTCGTTCGTCAATTTCTCGGCCGACAGGATCAAATCGGCTTCGTTTTCACGGTCGAAATCGTCGAGCAGGATGACGGGAATGCCGGCGCGCATGGCGGCCAGGGCGGATTGGATGCGACCTTCCAGGTCGTTGGAAAGCAGGGTATAGCTGTTGACTAACATGGTGAAACGCTCCTCGCATAGGCGAAAAACGCTGCAGGGCAAGCGAATAGACGCAACTGGCCGCATCGCCGTGGCGATGGGACATCACACTACTGCACATCTTCTTTCATCCGGACTATACCGTCGGCTCTGGAGTCACACCAGATCTGCTGACCTCGCCAAGCGGTGCCTGGAAAGCGCTCGCGGGCTTGACCGTTGCCGGTCTTACCGCCGGTGGGGAATCGCACCCCGCCCCGAAGACGTATGTTGTGCCGGTCCACATGACCGGCGGCAACACTTTAGCACAATTGAAAAAATATGGCAGGGCACTGTTGAGTTTGTCATTCGACAAAGTTGCCCGGGGAAAGCAGTTTTTCCTAAGCTGTTTTTAATGGCGGAAACAGGATTTCAGTGTAAGGTATGCCTACTGAATCTTACCGTTGAGAATACATGAAGCTGAGTAAATTACGCCTGATCTCGGGCGCCGTCTTGCTGGCGTGCGCCTGCATGGCCCAGGCAGAAATCCGTTTGAGCGATCCCTTGCCGCTGGCACCAGAAGTGACCGTTGGAAAATTGCCGAACGGCTTGACCTATTACATCAAGAAAAATGCCCGTCCCGCGCAAAAAGTGGAATTGCGCCTGGTGGTGAAAGCCGGTTCCATCCTGGAAGATGACGACCAGCAAGGCCTGGCCCACTTCACGGAACACATGGCCTTCAATGGCTCCACGCATTTCAAGCGCAATGAGCTAATTTCCTATTTGCAATCGATCGGCGTGAAGTTCGGCGCCGACTTGAACGCCTACACGAGTTTCGATGAAACCGTCTACGTGCTGCCGATTCCGACGAACAAGAAGGAAAACCTGGAAAAGGGTTTTCTCGTGCTGGAAGACTGGGCGCATGGCTTGAAATTCAATCCGGCCGACATCAACAGCGAGCGCGGCATCGTGCTGGAAGAGGCGCGCCTGGGCAAGGGCGCCAGCGACCGCATGAACAAGGTGCTGTATCCGAAGCTGCTGAACGGTTCGCGCTATGCGGAACGCATGCCGATCGGCAAGGAATCCGTGCTGAAGACCTTCAAGCCGGAAGCCATCAAGCGTTTCTACAAGGATTGGTACCGTCCCGACCTGATGGCCGTCGTGGTGGTCGGCGACGTGGAGCCGAAACAGGCTGAAAAACTGATCCAGCAGCATTTCGGCAAGCTGAAGAACCCGGCGAAACCGCGTCCGCGCCTGTATGCGGAAGTGCCGCAGCGGGCGCAAACGGAAGCGCTGGTGATCACGGACAAGGAAGCGCCGGACGACGCGGTCTTCATCCGCTACCCGATCCGCGCCGCGCAGGAACCCGTCACCATTGCCGACTACCGCCGCCAGATGATCGAAAACCTGTATGGGCAGATGCTCAGCGCGCGCATGCAGGAATTGACGCAGCAGGCGAACCCGCCGTTCATCCAGGGCGGCAGCAGCATGGGCAAGCTGGTGCGCGGCTATGAATCGTTCAGCGCGTATGCCTTGCTGGGCAAGGGCGGCGTGCAGCCTGCCGTCGATGCGCTGGTGCAGGAAGATGAACGGGCGCGCCGCTTCGGTTTCAGCCAGGATGAGCTGGACCGCGCGCGCAAGAACATGCTGCGCAATTACGAGCGTGCGTACAGCGAACGCGACAAGTCCGATTCGAGCGGTTTCGTGGCCGAGTATTCGCGCAACTTCCTGGAGCAGGAAGCCATCCCCGGCATCGCCAATGAATTGCTGTACGCGCAGGAACTCTTGCCGCAGGTAACTTTGCAGGAAATCAACGAGACGGTGGCCAAGGTGATTCCCGACCAGCAAAAGAAACTGGTGGTCTTCATGGGCGCCGAGCCGAAAGCGGGCGATGCGGCCTCGGTGGTGCCGACGCAGCAGCAATTGCTCGACGCCGTGGCGAAAGCCGAGCAGCAAACCATCGAGCCGCGCACGGAAAAAGTGCTCGCCAGCAAGCTGATGGATGGCCCGCCGGCCGGCGGCAGCATCGTCGCGGAAAAGCTGAACAGCGCCATCGGCGTGACGGAACTGACCCTGGGCAATGGCGTGCGCGTGCTGCTCAAACCGACTGACTTCAAGAATGACCAGGTGCTGATGGGCTCGACCCGCTTCGGCGGCCAGTCGCTGTTCGGCGACGCCGACATCTACAACGCCCGCTACGCCAGCGCCGTGGTCGGCAGCATGGGCTTGAAAGACCTGGCGCCGCTGGACTTGCAAAAAGTGCTGGCCGGCAAGACGGTCAACGTGGGCGCTTCGCTGGGCGAGCTGAGCGAAGGCTTCGGCGGCTCGGCCAGCAGCGCCGACGTGGAAGCCATGCTGCAACTGGTGTATTTGTATTTCCACGACGTGCGCAAGGATGCGGGCCTGTACCAGTCCTTCATCGGCAAGCAGCAGGACCTGGCGAAAAACAGCATGGCGCAGCCGGAAGCCGTGTTTTACGACGCCATCCAGCACGCCATGTATGGCGACAACCCGCGCGTCGATGGCGTGCCGCGCGTGGCCGATTTCGACAAGGTGGGCCTGGACCGCTCGCTGGACATCTTCCGCCAGCGCTTTTCCAGCGCGCGCGACATGACCTTCATCTTCGCGGGCAGCTTCGAGCTCGACAAGATCAAGCCGCTGATCGCCAGCTACCTGGGCACCTTGCCCGTGGCCGAGGTGCCGCACGCCTACCGCGACGTGGGCATGCGCCCGGTGACGGGCGTGGTCAAGAAGGATATCTACATGGGCAGCGAGCCGAAGAGCACGATTTCCATCACCTTCAATGGCGACGTGGCGTATTCGGACGAGCAAAAGCTGACCCTGCAGGCGCTGGGCGAGGTGCTGAACCTGAAAGTCATCGAAGTGCTGCGCGAAAAGATGAGCATGATCTATGGCGGCGGCTTCGAGACGTCCATGGGCCAGCATCCGTATGGCCATTATTCCGTGGCCCTGAACTTGCCGACGGGACCGGAAAACGTGGACAAGGTGATCGCCGCCGCGTTTGCCGAAATCAACAAGATGAAGACGGACGGGCCATCCGCGGCGGACCTGGAAAAGGTCAAGCTGAACTGGATCACGCGCCAGCAGAAATCCTTGCGGGAAAATAATTACTGGATGAACCAACTGATGGGTTCGGTAACGCAGGGCCGCGATCCCGCGTACCTGCTGCGCTACGAGCAGCGCGTGCGTGCCCTCACGCCGCAAGCCGTCAAACTGGCGGCGCAGCGTTACCTGGACATGCACAATTATGTACAGGTAGTCCTGTATCCGGAACGCAAAAATGTTGCAGCCAAGTAAGCTTCATTGTTGAACTGCGGGAGCGGCAAGGTGGCGAAGCTGTTAAACTGCCGCTGATGGATGTGATCGCAATTTAACAAGCAAGGACTGTACGATGGCTAAGAAAGAAGAACTCGATCCGGAAACCCTGGAATTGATCAACTGGTGTATCGAGGTCGAAGGCTTCCTCGTGGCCGGCGGCGCCACCGTGGCGCAGGCGCAGGACCATATCGAAGAGCAGGTCGAGTGGTTCACCGACCAGTTCTACGACGGCTTGACGCCGGAAGAGGCGGCCAAGGAAGCCTTGGCCTGACCTGTCAGTCAGACTTCAGCAAGACATATGCGGGCGGTGCCTGCCGGGCATCAGCCTGGTAGCGCCGCCCGCTTTGCTTTTCTGAAAAGATTTCCACATGGAAATTGTTTATAATTCCACATTTTATTCTTTACCCAGGCTCCCATGACTCTCCGTTCGCGCATTCTCCTCCTGTGTTTCAGTACCTTGCTGGGCATCGTCCTCATCGCTTCCTTCTCCCTGTATTCGCTGCGCCAGACCATGATGGCGGAAAGGGTCGAGCAATTGACGGTGCTGGTGGAATTGGCCAATGCCTCGGTGGAAAAGGCGTATGCGCTGGAACAGTCGGGCAAGCTCACGCGTGAGCAGGCCCAGCAGCAGGCCAAGCTGGCCATCGGCAGCTTCGTCAAGGACGAGATGTATTATTTCGTGCGCGATTTCAGCACGGACTTGCTGTACGTACACCCCAATCCTGCGCGCATCGGCACGCCGCAAAAGAACATGAAACAGTCGGGCGACCGCTACCGCGTGGCCCTGGCCACCAGCCGTATCGGCCTGGTGCAGGCGGATGGCACGCGTCCCGGCGTGAAGGACCCGGTGGCAAAAATGTATGCCGTGGTGAAATTTGCGCCATGGGATTGGCTGATCGGCACGGGCACGTATATCGATGACATCAACCACAAGTTCTGGGCCCAGGCGGGCGTGCTGCTGGCCATCGGCGGCGCGCTGATGCTGGTGGTGGGCGCCCTGGCGGCCCTGATGCTGCGCCGCATCCTGGGCCAGCTCGGTGGCGAACCCGACTATGCAGCGGCCATCGTGGCGCAAATCGCCCAGGGCGACCTGACGACGCAGATCGATACGCGTCCCGGCGATACATCCAGTCTGTTGATGGCGATCAAGGCCATGCGCGATAACCTGGCGCACCTGGTGAGCCAGGTGCGCAACGATGCGGAGTCCATTTCCACGGCGTCGGGCGAGATCGCTTCCGGCAACCACGACCTGTCGGCGCGCACGGAGCAGCAGGCGGGCTCGCTGGAAGAAACGGCGTCGACCATGGAAGAAATGACCTCGACCGTGCGCCAGAATGCGGACAATGCGCGCCAGGCCAACCAGCTGGCCATTTCTGCCTCGCAAGTGGCGAGCCAGGCGGGCGGCGTGGTGAGCCAGGTGGTCGACACCATGGGCGCCATCAATGCCTCGTCGAAGAAGATCGGCGACATCATCGCCGTCATCGACGGCATCGCCTTCCAGACGAATATCCTGGCCCTGAATGCGGCCGTGGAAGCGGCGCGCGCGGGCGAGCAGGGCCGTGGCTTCGCCGTCGTCGCCAGCGAGGTGCGCAACCTGGCGCAGCGCTCGGCCGCCGCCGCCAAGGAAATCAAGCAGCTGATCGACAGTTCCGCCGAGCAAGTGGGCGCCGGTGAAAAACTGGTGGCGCTGGCGGGCGAGACGATGGAAAAAGTCGTTTCCAGCGTGCAGCATGTGACCGATATCGTGGCCGAGATTTCCTCGGCCAGCGCCGAGCAGAGCGCCGGCATCGAACAGATCAACCAGGCCATCGTCGAGATGGACAACATGACGCAGCAAAACTCGGCCCTCGTCGAGCAGGCGTCGGCGGCGGCGCAAGCGATGAACGAGCAGGCGGCGGGGCTGGCGCAGATCGTCAGCGTGTTCAAGGTGGGCGCAGCGGCGCCGGCGGCGGCAGCACTACAGCGCAGCGTGCCTGCGGCGCGGCGCCTGACGCGCTAAGCGCCTTTTTCTGTCATTGGGGAACTTAACCCCGGCTCACCTGTCCAACTTTCTTCGTCCGCAAGGGATGCACAGAAGAGGTGAGCATGACAGACGGTTTTTCGTATCACGCGGCGTTCGCCCGCAACCTGGGCTGGGTCACGCAAGCGGAGCAGGACAGCTTGCGCGGCAAGCGCGTGGCCATCGCCGGCATGGGCGGCGTGGGCGGCGTGCACTTGCTGACCCTGGCCCGGCTGGGCATCGGCGCCTTTCACATCGCCGATTTCGACACCTTCGATATCGCCAATTTCAACCGCCAGGCCGGCGCCATGGTGTCCACCCTGGGCCAGCCCAAGGTGGCGGTCTTGGCGCAGATGGCGCGCGATATCAATCCCGAACTTGATATTAAACAATTTCCAGACGGCATACACGACAGCAACCTGGCCGAGTTCTTCGCCGGTGTCGACCTGTATGTGGACGGCCTGGATTTCTTCGCCTTTCCCGCGCGCCAGGCCACCTTCGCCACTTGCGCCCGCCTGGGCATCCCCGCCATCACGGCCGCTCCGCTGGGCATGGGCACGGCCGTGCTCAGCTTCCTGCCGGGCGGCATGACGTTCGAAGAATATTTTGGCTGGGGCGACTTGCCCGAGGAAGAAAAAGCCCTGCGCTTTCTCGTGGGGCTGGCGCCGGCCGGCTTGCATGCTCGCTACCTGGTCGACCCGTCGGCCATCAACCTGAAGGAGCGGCGCGGGCCGTCGACCATCATGGGCTGCCAGCTGTGCGCGGGCGCGGCCGCCACGGAAGCCTTGAAGATCCTGTTAAAGCGGGGCAAGGTGATGGCGGCGCCGCACGGCATGCATTTCGACGCCTACCGTAACAAGCTCGTGCATACCTGGCGTCCCGGCGGCCACCGTCATCCGCTGCAGCGCCTGACGATGGCGATCATCCAGCGGCGCCGCGCTGCGCAGGGGGCATAAATGGCGCAAGCACCGCAAATCGATCCCGTGCTGGAAAACATCCTCGAGCAGGCGCGCTGGGCGCCCAGCGGCGACAACACGCAGCCGTGGCGCTTTGAAGTCGTGGCGCCGCGCCATGTCGTCGTGCACGGTTTCGATACGCGCAGCCATTGCGTGTACGACCTCGACGGCCATCCCAGCCAGCTGTCGCTGGGCGCCTTGCTCGAAAGCATGGCACTGGCGGCCAGCAGCCATGGCTTGCGCATGGAAGCGCGCCGGCGCCTGTCCATGCCCGATACCCTGCCTACCTTCGATGTGCGCCTGGTCAACAGCCCCGGCATGCCGCCCGATCCGCTGGCGGCCTTCTTGCCGCAGCGCAGCGTGCAGCGGCGCCGGCTCAGCACGCGCAGCTTGCGCGCCAGCGAAAAGGCGGCGCTGGCGGCCAGCTTGCCGTCCGGCTACGGCGTGCAGTGGTTCGAAGGCAGGCGCGCGCGCCTCGCCTGCGCGCGGCTGATGTTCGACAATGCGAAGCTGCGCCTGACCATGCCGGAAGCGCACAAGGTGCACCGCGACGTGATCGAATGGGGCGCGCGCTACAGCACCGACCGCATCCCGGAGCAGGCGCTGGGCGTCGACGCGATGACGGCGCGCCTGATGCGCTGGGTCATGCACAGCTGGCGCCGCGTGGATTTTTTCAATACCTGGCTGGCGGGCACCGTCGCGCCGCGCCTGCAGATGGACTTGCTGCCGGGCCTGTATTGCGCCGCCCATTTCGCGCTGCTGGCCGACGCGTCACCGCGCCACATCGACGATTACGTGGCGGCCGGGCGCGCCATGCAGCGCTTCTGGCTGACGGCCACGCAACTGGGCTTGCAATTGCAGCCGGAACTGACGCCGCTGATCTTTGCCCGCTATGTGCGCGAACGGCGCGCCTTTTCGCGCACCGATGGCCTGCAGGAGCTGGCGCAGGCACTGGCCGTGCGCTGCCAGGCCGTGCTGGGGCCGGCCGCGTTGGATCGGGCCGTGTTTCTCGGGCGCATAGGCGCCGGCCCGGCGGCCAGTGCGCGCTCGCTGCGCCGTCCGCTGCAAGACTTGCTGGTGGCGCCAACGGCGGGGCAGTGAAGCGCGCGTGGCGCCATGCTCGCGCCTGGCGCCCCGTCAGCGCCGCCGCCGGGGCGCCAGGACGGCCAGCGCCAGCAAGCCGGCCGCCAGCAACGGCAAGGTGCCCGGCAGCGCCATTGGCGTGACGCCTGGCACATAGGCCAGTTCGGAACTGTTCAGCATATTCAACACCAGCGTGTAGCTGCCGGCCGCCAGCCTGTCCGTGACGGCGCCGTACTGCCCGCCGCACGCCGTGCCGACGCCCGTGCCCGTGGGGGCGCCGCAGCCGCTGGGATCGTAGGTGAACACGCTGCCGCTGGTGAGCGGCGTTTGCGCGTAGCCCGTATTGAGGCTGGCCGCATCGGCCAGTTCGGTGCCGCCCAGGATGCCGGAGCCGAGCTTGCCGTCGGGCGCCCAGCTGAAGACGATCTGGCCATGTTCATCGATGATGCTGAACGTCATCGCCATATTCGTCGTGGCCGCCGAGCCCGTGCCGGCCAGCGCGTCCAGGTACAGTTGCATGAAGGGCAGGGCCTGGAAGTCGAAGGCCAGGGTCGCGCCCGGTTGGCCGACGACGAAATTGACGGTCATCGCGGTGCTGGAACCGTTGCGCCCCGAGGCGTCCGCGCTGCCGCCGCCCGTCAGGAAGGTTTCTGCCGCGTTCACGGTATGCGTGCTGGTCGAGCCCGGTGGGAAGGGGGGGATTTGCGAGGCGACGATTTGCGCCTCGCCGCGCGCATACGAGGCGTTGCCCATGCCTTGCGGGGTAAAGTCGTTTTCCCCCTTGGTGACGGCGCCGCGTTTCGCCTGCGGCGCGTCGATTTCGTTGCTGCCGCCATTGATGACGCTGCTGCCATTGAGCGTGGCGGTCGTGCGCGACAGGTCGATGTTGCTGAGCAGGGTGACGGAGCCGGAGGGATTGCTGATGACCAGGCCAAAGACGCTGGTGTACGAATAGCCGTAGGCGGCGGCGCCGGCAGGGCCGCTGCTGGCCAGCAATAGCAAGCTCAGCAGGAGCATGGGCAATCGGGTACAAGAAAATGTAGTCATGAAAATCCTCATCTCCTGGTCGGCCGCGTTGTAAGGAAAACCGACAGGCTTGCCACATGAAAAAGGCGAGGAAACTCCCTCGCCTGTGCATCCCCCTGTTGCCTGGTTCAGGCGCTGACTTTGCGGCGGCTGGCATAGCCCAGGCCGGCCAGACCCAGGCCCAGCAGCGCCAGGGTGCCCGGTTCCGGCGCCTGCTTGACCAGGTCCACGCTCTCCACCGCATTCAAGGTCAAGGTGTAGTTGCCGGCCGCGAGGGCATTGCTGACGGCGTTGAAGTTGCCGCCGCAAGTCGTGCCCACGCCGGTGCCGCCAGGCGTGCCGCAACCGGTGGGGTTATACGTAAACAGGTTGCCGCGCGTCAGGAAGTTGGTCGCCAGGCCGGTGTTCAGGTTGGCCGCATCGGCGTTTTCCGTGCCACCGAAGATGCCGGAGCCGACGACGCCATCGGGTGTCCAGTTGAAGACGGTCGCACCGGTCGAGTTGGTGATGGTAATGGTCATCACCAGGTTGGCCGTCGCGGTGGACAGTTGTCCCACTGTGCTTTGCAGGAAGACTTGCATGAATGGCGAGGAGAAGAAGTCAAAGCTCAGCGTTGCCGTGGGCGAACCGACGACGAAGTTGACGGAAAAGCCCGTGGTCGAGCCGTTGCGGCCGGACGCGTCGGCCGTGCCAGCTGGGCCGGCCAGGTGGGCCTCGGCCACGTTTACCGCCTGCGTGGAGGTGGAGCCGGGCGGGAACGAGGGAAACTGCGTGCTGACGATCTGCGCATCGCCGCGCGAGTAGTTGCCCGAGGCGCCCTGTTGCGTGAAATTGTTTTCCCCTTTGGTCACGGCGCCGATGGCGGCGCGGGGCGAGTCGAGCAGGCCGGGACCGCCATTGATGACGCTGACGCCATTCAAGGTGGCCGTGGCGCGCGAGATCGTGGTGCTGTTCAGGGCAGTGATCGAGCCCGTGGCGGCGACGATCTGCAAGCCGAAGATGTTGTTGTAGGCGTAGCCATAGGCGCCCGCCTGTGCGCTACCGGCGGCGCACAACATGGCCAGTGCGGCCGCGGCCGGAAGCAGTTTCAGTTTCGAGAGTTTCATTGTATTCACCTCGTGGTTGAGTGAGTCTGGGAGTGTTGCCTGAGTCCTGTCTGCAGGTGCTCATGGCCAGACTTAAGCGACTTCCATGCCAACGCATGAGGTTCTTTTGAAATCAAGGACTTGGCGTGCTTTTGTTGACGTGCTGCAGGTGTTGCCGGACTCTCTGTAAGAAAAGCCGACGCCGCCCGTCAAGGCTGGCCGCCTTGCGGCGAAGGATCCAGCAGAGCGTGCATATGGGGCAGCAAGCGTTGCCCTGGCACATAGTCGCGCATGGCCGTGGCCAGCTGACGCGCCGCCAGCCTGGCCCGGCCATCGTCGAGCATGCGCGTCGCGGCATGGCGCAGGGCGGTTTCCTGGAAGCGGTCGGCGCGCAGCAGCAGGCCGGCGCCGGTCCCCGCGATGCCGTGCATGTTGAGGAATTGGTCGAGGTTGCTGGCGATGCCGATGACGGGCACGCCTGCCGTCAGCGCCTGCTGGCTGGTGGGGCTGCCGCCGTTGCAGATCACCAGGCTGGCGCGCCGGGCCGCCGCGTCGCCCGGCAAGAAGGGCGCGACGTGGGCATTCGGCGGCACGGCATCGACGCGGCCGGTGCCGGCCGTGGCCGCCAATACGGTGACGGGCAGGGGCGCCAGCGCGTGCAGCACGCGCGGCAGCAATTGCCCCTGGCCGGAACTGCCCAGGGTGACGTAGATGATGGGTCGTCCACTGCTCAGTTCCGGGCGCTGCCACCAGTCCGGCAAGTCGAGCGGCGGCGCCCAGATGATGGGGCCCAGGTAGTCGTGCGTGGACGGCATGGCGTGCGGCGGGAACAGTTGCGGAATATCCGCATACACGGTGCGGTCCGCATCCGTATAGATGCGCCGCAGGTCGCTGCCCAGCGACGGCAGGCCATGGCGGCGGCGCACGCGGTTCAGCGGCACGGCATGCGAGGCGAAGGCCAGCGGCCGGATCAGGCGGAACAGGGGGGCTGCCAGCCAGATGGGCAGCAGGCGGGTCAGGGGCAGGCTGGGCACCGTGTAGTGCTGGCGCACGTACGGACTCCAGTAGGCATTGCTGACGGTGAGGTAGGGAATGCGCTGCAGGCGCGCGCTGACGGACAGCGACAGGCGGAAGTCGCCGATCACGAGATCGGGCTGGACGGTATTGAGCAGGCGCAAGTCGTCTTCCACATATGCGTGCAGGGTGCTTTCCGTGTAGACGGGCTTGCCGTGCGCCAAGGCCTGCAGGAATTGCAGCGATGAAATACTGTCGATGCGCCAGCGGCGAAAGGGCGCTTGCTTGAAGCAAAAGTCATAGCCATCGGCGCAGGCAAAATGCACCTCATATTTGTCCTCGTCGAGTCCCTGGGCCAGGCTCAGGGGGCGGCCGACGTGGGCCAGGGTCACTGCCTCGGCCATAAAGAGGATTGTCTTGCGCGCCATGGGGATTGCTTGCATTCGCAGGTGAGAGACCTGCCAGGTTGGAGTGGCGCCGCGCCGTTTAGTTCCCGCGGCGGCTTGCCACTGGCGGGCGCCAGGATTTGGCCGCATCGGCTAGAGTGGGGCAAAGGAGGTCACATGCAAACCCAATTCCGTCCTGCCCTGTTGCGTGCGCACAGCACGCCCGAACCCGATATGCCGCCACCGCCGGAAGGCGATCCCGTCACGCCGCCGCCGGAAACGCCGCCCCACATCGAGCCCGTGCCCGTCGAGGAGCCGACGCCGCCGCCGCCGCCCGTGAAAATGCAGTGACGGGGCGCGGTGCGCCGCCGGCATGGCGGTGACGGGGAGATGCGCGCCGCGTTTATTTCCGATCGGAAATGGACTGCGCGATGGCCGCCAGCGCCACGCCATTTAAACAACAAAAACGCCAATAAATGTTGCCGAGTGGATACAAATCAAGCTCTAACTGTCGAGTGTCATGCGGCCGTCACGATTCTGTTCTTATAATGAGACATCATAAAAATTCTTGTACAGGAGACCATCGTGGGCAATTCCTTGCATAACAAAATTTACCTGGGCCGGCGCCCTGTGATCACCAGCAAAAACCTCGTGGCGCTGGCCCTGGCGGGCGCCGTGGCGGGTTGCGGCCTGGCATGGCTGCTGCTGCGCAGCTACAAATAACGGTCGTCACGCCCGTGTTTCCGCCGCCTGGCCGCCTGGCGGGCGGCGGTAGATTCACGTTGCCTGTTGCCGATGCGCAGCGGGGCGCGTACCATGGGGGCCGAACACCTGGCCTTTTATGGAAAAGTAATGAAGAACGAGAAATTAACGACCGATGAATATGACGCGCTGGAGCAAGTTGCACGCGGCATCAAGACCGAGCGCCCCAGCGCTTGCGTTGCCCGCAATGCCAAGCGCCTGTCCGGCCTGAAGCTGCTCAGCTATGCACGCGATGGCCGTTTGTCCATCACCGAGAAAGCACAACAACTGCTGTTCCTGCGCCGCTGCATCATGGGGCTGCGCGCCGTCGCCACTGATCCGCTGACCAAGCTGGACTCGGACGTGGCTTATTTCCTGGGCAAGAAAGCCCACATCGTGGCGCGCGCCGAAGGCGAGGGCCACGACATTTCCGACAAGGGCCGCGACTCGCTGGCCGACATCGATACCCTGGGCCTGTAAGTCCCGCAACCGGCCCCTGGGGCCGGTTTTCACATCCTTCCCCTTTTTATTATTTCCCCTTTGGAGAACACTTTGGACAGCGCGATGAACTGGTCGGCCCACGAACTGACGATGACGGTCTTGATGACGCCCGATATGGCCAACTTTTCCGGTAACGTGCACGGTGGCACCATCCTGAAGTACCTCGACAGCGTTGCCTATGCCTGCGCCAGCCGCTATTCGGGCAGCTACGTGGTCACCCTGTCGGTGGACCAGGTGATGTTCCTGCAGCCTATCCACGTGGGCGAGCTGGTGACGTTCCTGGCGTCGATCAATTACACGGGCACGACGTCGATGGAAGTGGGTATCCGCGTGGTGACGGAAAACATCCAGCAGCGCCTGGTGCGCCACGCCAACAGCTGCTATTTCACGATGGTGGCCGTGGATGCGAACCGCAAGCCCGTGGCCGTGCCGCCGCTGGCGCTGGAGACGCCGGAACAGCAGGTGCGCTTCGAGCAGGCCAAGCTGCGCAAGCTGTCGCGCCAGAAAGTGTCGAAGAAATAAGTCGTTGCGGACATAAAAAAACGGCCACCAGAGCGATCTGGTGGCCGTTTTTCATTGCATGCCTAGAGGCAATGGCAAACCGTGATTAACGGTCGCCGTAGCTGCGGCGTGCGCCGTCGGTGCTGCGCGGGTTCGAACCCTTGTAGCCGCCGCCGGTGCTTGGTGCGCCGTCTTTACGCGGTGCGCCCGGCTTGCTGAACGTGCGTTGGCCTGGCTTCGCGCCGCCACGGTTGTCGCCTGGTTTCCAGCCGCCTGGACGGGCGCTCGAACGTGGTGCCGATGCCGTTTTCTTTGGCTCGAAACCTTCGATGACATTGACCGGGATCAATTGCTTGGTGAAGCGTTCGATGCGCTTGACGTTCATGCCTTCAGCGTGGTTCACCAGCGAGATGGCCAGGCCATTGCGGCCAGCGCGGCCGGTACGGCCGATGCGGTGGACGTAGTCTTCCGGGAACTTCGGCAGATCGTAGTTGAACACGTGGGTGATCGTTGGCACGTCGATACCGCGGGCGGCAACGTCGGTGGCAACCAGCACTTTGACCTGGCCGCGGCGCATGCCGTCCAGGGTGCGGTTACGCGCGCCCTGATGCATGTCGCCGTGCAAGGCGGCAGCCGAGAAACCGGCGATGTTCAGACGGTCGGCGATGGTGTCGGCGTCACGCTTGGTGGCGGTGAACACAACAGCCTGATCCAAGGTTTCGTCGCGCAGCAGGTGGTCCAGCAGGCGATTCTTGTGCGACAGGTCGTCGACGAAGTGGACGCGCTGCGTGATGTTTTCATGCTTGTTGCTCGAGCTTGCCACTTGGATGACCAGCGGGTTTTTCGTGATGCGGCGGGCCATGTTGCCGACCACGCCATCCAGCGTTGCCGAGAACAGCATGGTTTGACGGCCTTCCGGCGTCGCTTCGACGATCTTTTCGATGTCGTCGATGAAACCCATGTCCAGCATGCGGTCGGCTTCGTCCAGCACCAGGATTTCCAGTTGCGAGAAGTCGATCTTGCCCGAGTCCATGTGGTCGATCAGACGGCCTGGGGTCGCGACCAGAATCTCAGGATTCTTGGCCAGCAATTGCATCTGTTTAGGGTAAGGCATGCCGCCCAGGATCGACACAGCCTTGATGCGGCGGATGCCGGTGCTGTACTTGTCGGTGTTGGTGGTCACTTGCAGGGCCAGTTCGCGCGTCGGCGTCAGCACCAGCATTTTTGGCTGGGCAGCCTTGAAGCGTGGACGCTCGCCGCGGGCGCGCGATGCTTGCATTTCCTGGTTTGGCGTCTTGCCGGCGGCGCTTTGTTCGGCGCTGGCCAGTTTGTGCAGCGACGGCAGCATGAATGCTGCGGTCTTGCCCGAACCGGTCTGCGACGAGACCAGCAGGTCACGGCCCTCGATCGCGGCTGGAATCGCTTGCGACTGTACCGCGGTTGGCGCGGTGTAGCCCGATTCGGTCAGAGCGGCGAGGATGGACGGATGCAGGCCTAAGGATTCAAATGTCATTCTTTTTCTTTCGTGAAAATCAGCGTTCTTGCAAAAAGCAGAACGCAAAATAGCAACGCCAACCAAAACGAAATGACTCAACTAGAAAGAAATTTCGGCACAAAAGCTTTGCGCCGGGACGGTGTCAGGTGCGACACACAAGGCGGGAGGGCTTTATTAAGCGGCATCCTGTGGATGCGCTAAGGCTTGCGAAGCTGCTAAGTTTGTAGTGCATGTAACTGCGGTGTTGCCATCGCTTCAAGGAAACATATTGCAGCGCACAACGACACTATACCGTATTTGCTGCCGTTTTGCACGGCTTAAATGGGAAGAAACGACAGTCCTACCACGTTTTGCTCATGTTTCCTATGTGAAATCAGTAAGAATACGTAGTTTTCTTCCGTCTAATGGAGCATGGCCACGATGTCGGCGGGCAGCGGCGGCGCCTGTCGCGTTTCTCGGGCCAGGTTGATTTGCCGGGCCGCTTGTGCCACGTCGACCAGGCGCCAATTACTCTACTTCCGGATTGACGGCCATCACTTGCGAAAAGCCGCCATCGACGTAGGTAATCTCGCCCGTGATGCCGGAAGCCAGGTCGGACAGCAGGAAGGCGGCCGTGTTGCCCACTTCCTCGATGGTGACGTTGCGTCGCAGCGGGGCGTGTTCGGCCACAAAGCCCAGCAGCTTGCTGAAATCCTTGATGCCGGACGCGGCCAGGGTCTTGATGGGGCCGGCCGAGATGCCGTTGGCGCGGATGCCGCGCGGACCCAGCGATTCGGCCAGGTAGCGCACGGACGCTTCCAGCGACGCCTTGGCCAGGCCCATGGTGTTGTAGTAGGGCACGGCGCGCACGGCGCCCAGGTAGGTCAGGGTCAATACGCAGGCGCCCGGATGCAGCAGGGGCAGGGCGGCCTTGGCCATGGCGGGAAAGCTGTAGGCGGAAATGTCGTGCGCGATGCGGAAACTGTCGCGCGACAGGCCGTCGAGGAAGTCGCCAGCGATCGCTTCGCGCGGCGCAAAGCCGATGGCGTGCACGAGGCCGTCGAGGTGTTCCCAGTGCTGCGCCAGGTCGCTGAAGACGGCGCTGATCTGTTCATCGCTGGACACGTCGCAGTCGAAGACCAGTTCGCTGCCGAATTCCGCCGCAAATTCCGTGATGCGCTCCTTGAAGCGTTCGCCCACATAGGTGAAGGCGAGGGTGGCGCCTTCGCGGTGGCAAGCCTTGGCGATGCCGTAGGCGATGGAACGGTTCGACAGCAAGCCCGTGATGAGGATTTTTTTGCCTTGCAAGAAAGCCATGACGACTCCTGTCTGGGTAGGTGGGCGGGTAAGGCGGATGTGCAACCGGCCGCGACAGCAAGGCTGTGGCGGCCGGTGAGGTAGGTCAATACAGCTCAGGCGATCAGTGACGGGCCTTGGCGCGACTGTTGCCGCCGCCGCGCTGGATGCGCGGTTTCACCAGAGAAATTGGCGCGGCTTGCACCTTGCCTCCCTTGGCGGCGCGGCGCAGTGCCTTGGCGGCCCGTTCCGGACGGTCCGCTTCCAGCAGCATGGTGGCGCTGTCGGCGATTTCCTGGGTGATGTCCTTGTTCATCGTGGCCGAGGTTTTCGGCACGAGGATGGTGGAGCCGGCGCGCAGGCTGGTGCGCTGCGGAATATTGTTGGCCTGGCGCAGCACGTCGGCCGTGGTGCCGAATTTCGACGCCAGGGTTTCGATGCGTTCGCGCGCATTGGTGATCTTGTGCGTCGTCCAGCTCGACAAGGCATGGCCCCATTGCGCCAGGTTGGTGGTGAACTTGGCGGCGTTTTCCTGTGGCAACAGAATCTTGGTCTTTTCGCCGCCGATGATGACGGGGCGGTTAAATTGCGGATTCAAGGCCTTGAATTCATCCATCGACAGTTCGGCCAGCTGGGCGGCGACGGTGATGTCGATGTCGCTGGTCTTGTCGATGGCCGTGAAGTAGGGCTGGTTGTCGACCACGGGCAGGGTCAGGCCGAACTGGGCCGGATTGGCGATGATGTTTTTCACCGCTTGCAGCTTGGGCACGTAGTTGCGCGTTTCGGCCGGCATCAGGTCGGCCAGGCTTTCGAAGTCGGTCGGCTTGCCCAGCGCCTGGTTTTTCTTGATGGCGCGCTGCACCGAGCCTTCGCCCCAGTTGTAGGCGGCCAGGGCCAGTTGCCAGTCGCCAAACATGTCATACAGGCGCTGAAGGTACGTCAGGGCCGCATCGGTCGAGGCCAGCACGCCGCGGCGCTCGTCCTTGAACATGTTTTGCTTGAGGTTGAAATCGCGCCCCGTGGCGGGCACGAATTGCCACATGCCGGCCGCATTGGCGCTGGAGAACGCTTGCGGATTGAAGGCGGACTCGATGAACGGCAGCAAGGCCAGTTCCGTCGGCATGCCGCGCTTTTCCAGTTCCTGCACCACGTGGAAGATGTAGCGCGAGGCGCGCGCCGTCGTGCGGGCGATGTAGTCGGGGCGGGTGGCGTACCAGTTGACGTGATTGGCCACCAGCTGGTTGTTGATGTCGGGAATCGCATAGCCGCTGCGGATGCGGCCCCAGACGTCGGCTTCGCGCAGCGGATCGGAATTGTCGCTGAGGTTTTTCAGCAGGCGGTCGGTCTTTTGCAGGCGGTTGTCGAGGGTGGGGAGTTTCGCCGTGACCTGGGCGGTCATCGGGATCAGGGCAGGTGCAGCGGCGGCGACTGGCGCGTTATCGCTCTCAACACCGGCTTCGTACGCCTGGCTGAGGGCGGGCGCAAGCGCCAGTGCCAACGCCGCCAGGACGGTAGATTTAAAGGAGTTTTCGTGCATAGTGTTCCATTGTTGTCGTCGGAGAAACATCGGACAGACCCATGATCAAGCAGCGAGTGTACGTATATCCACATGCAGGAGTCAAGAATTATGTCAGCATGATGACAGGAAATAAGCGGCAATAAGTGGGATACGGCTGAGTTTCCATTCGCAAATGCTGTCATTATTGCAAATTTAATTTGCCCAATGCGTGATTCGGCCGCTGTTATAGCATACATGGCGAAGAGGCTGGCGCAAGCTTGGACAGCGCCGGGCATGAGGCTGCGCAAAAGTGCGTACAATTTGGCTTTGGCCGGCCATTCGGCTGCCGGCCGCCATATTGATAGAGAGTTAAGTATATGAACACCCCGACGCGCCACGACGACGACAACGCCGTCATCATCGCCAATACCGTTGCCTGGCTGGAAAAGGCCGTGATCGGCCTGAACCTGTGCCCGTTCGCCAAGGCCGTGCACGTCAAGAAGCAGATCCGCTACGTGGTGTGCGAATCGAGCAATCCGGAAGATTTGCTGGCGCTGCTGATGGACGAGCTGCAAATCCTGGCCGACACGGACCCCGAGCAGATCGACACGACCTTGCTGATCCATCCATATACCCTGAACGATTTCCTCGACTACAACGAGTTCCTCGATGTGGCCGACGCGGCCGTCGAAGACATGCACCTGGCGGGCGAACTGCAAGTGGCCAGTTTTCACCCTGCCTATCAGTTTGCCGAGACGTTCGAGGACGACATCAGCAACTACACCAACCGTTCGCCGTACCCGACCCTGCATTTGCTGCGCGAAGACAGCATCGAGCGCGCCGTCGAGGCATTCCCGGAAGCATCGGAAATTTTCGACAAGAATATTGCCACACTGGAAGCGCTGGGCACTGAAGGCTGGGAAAAGCTCGGCTTGCCGAAGGTATCCTGATGGCGGACAAGGAATTGCCGCCGCGTCCCGATACGCCCTGCGTGGCCGTGTGCTCGACGACGTTCGATGAAATCTGCCGCGGCTGCGGCCGCAGCGTGGTGGAAGTGGCCCACTGGGTGTCGATGACGGATGAAGAGAAGGAAGTGGTGTGGGTGCGCATCCTGGCGCAAGGGTATCCGCGCCGGAATACTTGACGTGTTTGTGTTGCCGAACCCAACGGCAAATGCTGGGGTCAGACCCGACGGATCTGACCCCATATTTCAGCGCTAACGATTAATAACTACCAATAAAATCCTTCTTGCCCACTTCGATGCCATTGTGACGCAGGATGTCGTACGCCGTCGTCGCGTGGAAGAAGAAGTGCGGCAGCGCGTAGTGGAACAGATAGGTCTGGCCCGTGAAGTGCTTGGTCTTTTCGCCGCTGCCGGTGGTGATGGCGCGCGTTTCGCTGCCGTCGATGTCCGCTTGCGGCAGGCTTTCCAGGAAGGCGATGGTTTTCACGATGCGCGCCTTCAGCTCTGCAAAGCTCTGTTCGCTGTCTTCATACGGCGGCACGGCCACGCCGGCCAGGCGCGCGCCGCAGCCCTTGGCGAAGTCGGTGGCGATCTGGATCTGGCGCACGAACGGCAGCATGTCCGGGAACAGGCGGAATTGCAGCAGGGCGTTCGGGTCGATTTTCTTGTCTTGCGCGTGCGTTTCCGCCTTGTCCAGGATGGCGGCCAGGCTGCCCAGGATCTGTTTGAAGACGGGGATCGAAGCGGAGTAGATGGAGAAGGTCATGATGGTTCCTCTAGGTAAAGTGGCGCGATGATAGCAAGCTGCGCGCTTTTCTGCTGGCGCCGGCCTGGCGCGCCGGCATGCGTGTGGTTTTTCAACCCTGTTTATATGACATCAGGTAGCCGCCGGCGCGTGTTTGTTGGTGACTTTTCCCGCTTTTTGCATGCATAATTGCTCCTGATAAAGATTCGTCCCGCCTCGCCACCCGATTCCCCTGTAAAGTCAATGATCGCCCGCCTGATCCCTGTTGCCCTGTCGCCGCATGTTTAATTCACCTTCTCAGCGCCTGCGCGCCAGCCTGCGCGTGCTGTATGGCTCGTCGATCTATGGCGCCTTGCTGCTGGTGGTCTTTGGCGGATTGGTCGTGCCCGCCATCTTCGGCAGCTACGTGCTGGTCGGCGTGCATGAGCGCCAGTCGGCGCGCACCAGCCTGAACGAGGCCTTGCAGCGCAATGCCGACATCCTGGCGCTGGGCATGCAGGAGTCGCTGTGGAACATGAATGCGGAATCGGCCCACTCGCTGGTCGAGTCGGTGATGCGCGACCGCTCCGTGCTGCTGGTGAAGGTGCTGGGGCAGGGCGACACGGAATTCATCCGCCTGCGGGCGCCGCAGCGCCCCGTGGGCAATCTGTACCGCGCCGAGCGCGACATCCTCGTGCGCGGCGAACGCATCGGCCACGTCGTCGTCGAAATGGACGATGCGCGCAGCCAGCAGGAGCTGCGCGAAAAGCAGATCTCCTATATTTTCGTGCTGGGCGCACAGCTGGCCGTGTCGATGGCGCTGATCGTGCTGTTCCTGAACCGCCGCCTGTTGAAACCCCTGCGCCGCCTGACGCGCTTTTCCGACCGCCTGTCGCACGGCGATTTCGACACGCCCCTGGCTTCGCATAGCAATGACGAACTGGGGCGCCTGACGGCCCAGCTCGAGCAAATGCGCGCGGCCATCGGCCAGCTGTTCGAGGACGTGGGCCAGCGCGAAGAGCGCTTCCGCAGCATCGTCACGCAGGTGCCGGGCGCCGTCTTCCGCTACCGGCCCGACGGCCCCATCGATTTCGTCAGCGACGCCATCGAGGAAATTTCCGGCTATTCGGCGCGCCAGTTCATGCGCGGCACCACGCATGCCTGGGCCGACCTGATCTGCCCGGAAGACCGCCGCGAGCACCGCCGCGCCGTGCGCCAGGCGGTGGCCGAGGTACGGCCGTATGCGCTGGAATACCGCATCATCGACGCTTTCGGCATCGAACGCTGGGTGGCCGAGAATGGCCAGCCGCAGGCGGGCGAGCAGGGCGTCATCTGGGTCGACGGCATCATTGCCGACATCAGCCAGCGCAAGCACCACGAGATGCGCATCGAAGCGCTGCTGACGGAGCAGAGCGCGATTCTCGATAACGTGATGTTCGGCGTGATGTTCGTGCGTCACCGCCGTATCATTTCCGTCAATCGCCGCTGCGAAGAGCTGTTCGGCTACGACCATGCCGAGATGACGGGCCGTTCGACGTCCATCGTGTTTGCGAGTGCGTATGACTTCGAGGATGCGGGCGAGCGCCAGTATCCGGCGCTGGCCCAGGGCGGCGATTTCAGCGAGGAGCGCCAGTACAAGCGGCGCGACGGCAGCCTGTTCTGGGCGCTGGTCAGCGGCTGTGCGCTCGATCCGCTGCGCCCCAATGAAGGCAGCATCTGGGTGTATGCCGACATCACGGCGCGCAAGGAAGCCGAGGAAAAGCTGCGCCTGTCGGCCACCGTGCTCGAACATATCGCCGACGGCGTGATGGTGGTCGATGCCAGCGGCATCATCGTCACCGTCAATCCCGCCTTCACGCAGATTACCGGCTATGCCGAGGCCGAGGCGGTGGGCCAGCACTCGTCGCTGACCCGCTCGGCGCGCCACGACGCGGCGTTTTACCAGGCCATGTGGGACGAATTGAAGGCCAGCGGTTTCTGGCGCGGCGAAATCTGGCACCAGCGCAAGAACGGCGAACTGTACCTGGAGTGGCTGACCATCAGCGCCGTGCGCGACACGCACGCCACCACCACGCATTACGTGGGCGTGTTCAGCGACATCACCCTGATCAAGGAGTCGCAGGAAAAGCTCGACCACATGGCCCACCACGACCCGCTGACGGCGCTGCCGAACCGCCTGCTGTTCCACGACCGCCTGCAGCACGCCTTGCTGCGCGCCGCGCGCGACCAGGAGCAGCTGGCCGTGCTGTTCATCGACCTGGACCGCTTCAAGAACGTCAATGATACCCTGGGCCACCATGTGGGCGACGAATTGCTGCAAAAGGTGGCCGGCCAGCTGGCGGCCCGCCTGCGCGAAGGCGACACCCTGGCGCGTCTGGGCGGCGATGAATTCATCGTCCTGCTCGAACGCGTCGACGGCGAGTACGGTGCGACGCAGGTGGCGGAAAAGCTGATGACCATGTTCGACCAGCCCTTCACGGTGGCCGACCATGAACTGTTCGTCACCTGCAGCGTGGGCATCAGCCTGTATCCGGACGATGCGCTGGACTTGAACATGTTGATCCGCAATGCCGACGTGGCCATGTACCAGGCCAAGGCGCGCGGGCGCAACGGCTACCGCTTCTATGCGCCGTCGATGACGGGCGAAGGCGTCGAGCGCCTGCGCCTGGAAACCTTTTTGCGCCGCTCGATCGAGAAAAACGAGATGTTCCTGAATTACCAGCCGCAGGTGGAAATCGACACGGGCCGCCTGGTCGGCGTCGAGGCGCTGGTGCGCTGGAACCATCCGGAACTGGGCCTGGTGCCGCCGGCCCGCTTCATTCCGCTGGCCGAGGACAGCGGTTTCATCAACCAGCTGGGCAAATGGGTGCTCGACGAGGCGTGCCGCCAGATGATGCGCTGGCAGGCGCAGGGCTTGCACGTGCCGAAGATGGCCGTGAATCTGTCGGTAAAACAGTTCGAGCGGGGCAGCATCGCCGGCATGGTGGCCGACATCCTGATGGAAACGGGCCTGGAGCCGCAGCGCCTGCAGCTGGAAGTGACGGAATCGGTGATCATGAACACGGGCGACGCGCTGGGCTTCATCAACGATTTGCACGCCATCGGCGTGGGCCTGGCCATCGACGATTTCGGCACCGGTTATTCCTCGCTCGCGTATCTGAAGCAGTTGCCCGTGCAGACGCTGAAGATCGACCGCTCCTTCATCAAGGATATCTCGACGGACGTCAATGACGAGGCGATCGCGATCGCCATCATCCAGCTGGGCAAGAGCATGCAATTGTCCGTGATCGCCGAAGGCGTGGAGACGGAAGAGCAGGCCGCCTTCCTGCTGCGCCATGGCTGCAAGCTGGCGCAAGGTTATTTTTATAGCCGTCCGGTGCTGGCACAGGATATGCTGGAGCGCTGGACCGATCCGCTGGATCAACCACTAACCAATTAAAGGGTATCCCATGGCCGGAGAAAAAAACACGTCGCGCCGCCGTTTCCTGCTCGGCGGTCTGGGTCTCGGCGTGGCCGGCGTGGGCGCCCTGGTGCTGGGCTGGGGCGTGCTGCCGCCGCGCCAGCGCCTGCATGGCAGCGCGCCGCTGCCGCTGCAGGATGGCGCCGTGGCCCTGAACGGCTGGCTGGCCATAGGCACGGACGGCACGGTGACCCTGGCCATGCCGCGCAGCGAGATGGGGCAGGGCGTGCACACGGCCTTGCCGATGCTGGTGGCCGAGGAACTCGACGTGCCTTTGAGCAGCGTCAAGCTGATCCAGGCGCCCATGGACAAGATCTTCGGTAATGTCGCCATGCTCAAGGATAGCCTGCCGTTCCACCCGGACGACCAGGGCCGCCTGAAGGCGCTGGCGCAGTGGACGGTGGCCAAGGCGGCGCGCGAACTGGGCGTGGTCGTCACGGGCGGCTCGTCGAGCGTGAAGGATGGCTGGGGCCCCATGCGCGAAGCGGGTGCGTCGGCACGCGCCATGCTGGTAGGCGCCGCTGCCGTGCTGTGGCAAGTGCCGCCCGGGCAATGCCGCACGGAAGATGGCGCAGTGCTCCACCCGGACGGGCGGCGCGCCAGCTACGCCAGCCTGGCGCAGCACGCCGCCGCAATCGACCCGGGCGCGCCCGTGCTCAAATCTCCCAAGGATTTCAAGCTGATCGGCCAGCCGGCGCCGCGCCGCGACACGCCGTCCAAAGTCAATGGCAGCGCGCGTTTCGGCATCGATGCGCGTCCGCCCGGCATGCTGTATGCGGCCCTGCATCTGCCGCCGCGCCTGGGCGACACCCTGGCCGCGTTCGACGCGGCGCCCATACTCGCCATGCCGGGCGTGAAAAAGGTGCTGGACCTGACGCCGCACCTGCCACAGCGCGGCACGTCGGTCACCTCGTGCGCCGCCGTGGTGGCCGACACCTGGTGGCGCGCGAAACAGGCGGCCGCCGCCTTGCCGACGCAGTGGAAGGCCGGTCCGCAGGCGAACCTGTCCAGCGCCGGCGTGTATGCGGAGTTTGCCCGCCTGCTCGACAGCGAGGCGGGCCATGCGTACCACGCCAGCGGCGAGGTGGAAAGCAAGGCCGTGCAGGGTTTGCGCAGCGTCAAGGCCGAGTACCGCGCGCCGTTTCTCGCGCACGCCGCCATGGAACCCGTCAACTGCACCGCGCAAGTCAAGGATGGCAAGGTGATGCTGTGGGTGTCGACGCAGGCGCCCGGTATCGCCGTCGATGTGGCGGCGAAGGTGGCCGGCGTCGACGCGAAGGATGTGACGATCGAGGTGCTGCTGCTCGGCGGCGGTTTCGGCCGCCGCCTGGAAGTGGATATGGTGGCCCAGGCCGTCGCCATCGCGCTGCAGTGCGGCGGCGCGCCCGTGCAACTGGTGTGGACGCGCGAACAGGACACCCGGCACGATATGTACCGTCCCGCCGCGCTGGCCCGCTTCGCGGCCCGCCTCGACGAACACGGCCGCATCGCGTCCTGGGACAACAAATCCGTCAGCGCTTCCATCACGCATCAGTTCTTGCAGCGCAATTTCGGCTTGCCCGGCGCGGGGCCGGACAAGACGACGGCCGAAGGCGAATTCGACATGCCGTATGAAATCGCCAACCAGCGCATCGCCCACGTGATCGCCGACAGTGCCGTGCCGGTAGGCTATTGGCGCTCCGTGGGGCACTCGCACAATGCCTTCTTCAAGGAAAGCTTTATCGACGAACTGGCGCACGCGGCGGGGCAGGACGGCGTCGCCTTCCGCCGCGCCATGCTGGTGAAACATCCGCGCCACCTGGCCGTGCTCGATGCGGCCGTTGCCAGGGCGGGCAGTCCTCCGCCTAGCCATGCGCATGGCGTGGCCCTGCACCAGTCGTTCGGCAGCATCGTCGCGCAAGTGGCGCAGGTATCCGTGGAAAATGGCGAGATCCGCGTGCAGCGCGTGGTGTGCGCCATCGATTGCGGCATCGCCGTCAATCCGAACATCATCGCCCAGCAGATGGAGTCGGCCGTGTTGTTCGGCTTGTCCGCGGCGCTGGGCGGCGAGATCACGTTCCAGGAAGGCAAAGTGGAGCAAAGCAACTTCCACGACTATCCCGTGCTGCGCATGGGGCAAACGCCCGAGGTGGAAACCATCATCATCGCCAGCGCGGAACACCCCGAAGGCGTGGGCGAGCCGGGCACGCCGCCGATCGCGCCGGCCGTGGCCAATGCCGTGTTCAGTTTGACGGGGAAACGGCTGCGCAGCCTGCCGCTGCGCCTGGGCTGATCTTACTGATCGAGTGTCGCGGCCAGCATGTGGCGCAAGTTGCAGTCGCGCTGCCAGTCGCGGCGTTCCTGCGTGCTGCCGGCCAGCGCCGCCAGTTCCTGCGCGCTGAGCGCCTGCTGCGCCTGCACCATGCGGTGCGCCAGGCCGCCGTCGGGCAGCACGGTGCCGAAGAAGGCCACGTTGTCGTCGTGCTGGATCAGCAGGGTGGGGAAGTTGTCGATGTCGAGGTCGCCCACCACGTCGGCCTGGTCTTCGATGTCGACCCAGACGAAGACGGTGTCCGGGTGGCGCGCGGCCAGTTCCTCGAACGTGGCGCGGTAGCTGCCGCAAGTGCCGCACCACAGCGCGCACAGGCAGGCCACCGTCCAGCGCGGGCCGGCCAGGGCTGCCGCGACGTCGGCGCGGTTATCGGTCGTGAGGGTCAGGCTGTGCATGGTCGTATCTATTCAGTAGGGCGATGGGCGCCGGGCGCCCGATGCGCGTATTCTACCGCGCCCGACGACGTCAGTCGCGGGAATGCATGAGCTTGTTTATCCGTGTTTTTTGATGCAACGCACCTTTCTGGTGGATAATGCTGGTAATTGCGCGCTGATTACGCTGGTCCATGTTGTTTCCTGGCCCCGCAGCCTGACCCCTCCAGTCTGTTTTCATGCCCTGCCCGGTGTCAGCGCTCCCGCCTTTATTTATTTTTATTATGGAATTAGCCAGCTTATGTTGAGTTACCGCCACGCCTTTCACGCGGGTAATCACGCCGATGTGTTGAAACATTATGTGCAGATTCAGTTGTTGCAATATCTGAATCAAAAAGATACCGCCTATAGTTATATCGATACCCATTCCGGCGCGGGCGTGTATGCGCTCGACGGCGGCTATGCATCGAAAAATGCCGAGTACGAAACGGGCATCGCGCCCCTGTGGGACCGCACGGACTTGCCAGCTTCGCTGGCCGAGTACATGAAGTTGATCAAGGAAATGAATCCGAGCGGCAAGATGCGCTATTACCCGGGTTCGCCGTACTGCGCCGACAAGGTCAGCCGCGAGCAAGACCGTCTGCGCCTGTTCGAGCTGCATCCCGCCGATGCCAAGATTCTGGCCGACAACTTCCGCAAGGTCGAGGCGCATGCTCTGGCCCAGGGCGAGCGTCCTACCGTGCGCGGCAAGCGCGTCATCATCACCAAGGCGGATGGTTTCCAGAGCCTGAAAGCCCTGCTGCCGCCGCCATCGCGCCGCGCGCTGGTGCTGATCGATCCGCCGTATGAAGACAAGATGGATTACCGCAAGGTCAAGGACACCCTGGCCGACGCCCTCGTGCGCTTCCCTTCGGGCATGTATGCCGTCTGGTACCCCGTACTGCAGCGCATGGAATCGCGCCAGTTCGCCGACAAGCTCAAGCAACTGCCCAGCTCGGACTGGCTGCACGTGACCCTGACGGTGAACACCCCGTCGCCGGACGGCTTCGGTTTGCACAGCAGCGGCATGTTCATCCTGAATCCGCCGTACACCCTGGAGCCGATGTTGCGCGAAGTCATGCCTTACCTGGTGAAGGTGCTGGGCCGCGACGACGGCGCCAAGTTCGTATTGGAAACGGGCAAGGGCGGACAGAAGAATACGGGCACCAGAAGAGTGTAATCCTGCTTGTCTTGGTAGTACTGTAATAAAAAACGCCACGGGCAATATACCCGTGGCGTTTTTTATGGGCGGGGGATTACTGTCCCAGCAGCAAGAACACGGTCGGTTTCTTGTGGAAGTCAGGAGCCTTGCCGGCAGCCAATTGTTTCTTCCACTGTCCGCCATTCCACGTTTGCACGCTTTCCGTGTCCAGGCTCAGGTCGGTGGCGACGCAGATCAGGGTCGATGGCGCGCATTGCGCCACGAGGGCGTCGAGCATGGCGGCGTTGCGGTATGGCGTTTCGATGAACAGCTGGGTCTGCTTTTCATTGCGCGAACGCCCTTCCAGTTCCTTGATGCGCTTGGCGCGCAGGGCCGCATCCGTGGGCAGGTAGCCGTTGAAGGCGAAGCTCTGGCCGTTCAAGCCGCTGGCCATCACGGCCAGCAGGATCGACGAAGGGCCCACCAGCGGACGCACCTTGATACCGTGCTGATGCGCCAGGCGCACCAGGTCGGCGCCAGGGTCGGCCACGGCGGGCACGCCCGCTTCCGATACGAGGCCCGCGTCGCGCCCCGCCAGCAGGGGCGCCAGCAAGCCGGCCAGCGCTTGCGCCGGGGTATTCACGTTGAGTTCGGAAATCGTGATTTCCTGCAGTGGCTTGGCCAGCGGATGCTGGTTGCCGATCAATTTCAGGAAGGCGCGCGCCGTCTTGGCATTTTCCGCAACGAAATAATCGAGCTGGGACGTGATGTGCCGTACTTGCTCTGGAATGATGTGGGCCAGCGGGTCGGCCGGGCTGTCGGACAGGCCGAGGTGGTTGGGAATCAGGTACAGGGTGCCGGTCATATTCTTATTGTCGGTAAATTAAAGGGTGAAAAACGTGACGCCTGCCTTGCGCAGCATGCCGGTGAGGGCGATCAGCGGCAAGCCGGTGAGGGCGGTCGGGTCGGTGGTGGCGATGCGTTCGAGCAGGGCGATGCCCAGGCCTTCGTTCTTGGCGCTGCCGGCGCAATCGTACGGCTGCTCGATGCGCAGGTAGGCGTCCAGCTCGGCATCGGGCAAGTCGCGCACGGTGACGAGGGTCTGGACATCTTCCACCTGCGCCACAGGCACCGCCTGGCGCCCGTCCAGCAGGCACAGGGCCGTGTGGAACACGGTCTGGCGTCCGCGCATGGTTTGCAGTTGCTGCAGGGCATTCGCATGGTTGCCGGGCTTGCCGATCTGCGCGCCATCGAGGGTGGCGACCTGGTCGGAGCCGATGACGAGGCTGCCAGGATGGCGGTCGAGCACGGCCTGCGCCTTGGCCTGGGCCAGGCGCAGGGCCGTGGCGCTGGGGCTTTCGCCTGGCAGGGGGCTTTCGTCGAGATCGGGCACGGCGACTTCGAAAGGCAGGCGCAGGCGTTCCAGCAATTCCTTGCGGTAGGTCGAACTCGATGCAAGAATCAAGCGCAATGGGGCGGAAGTTGGTATCATTCGGTGGTGGATGGCGGCCGGCATGGCCGCGCTGGTCGATGTCAGTGGAATTTCACGCAAATTCCAGGGCGCAGAGCCCCTGACTGAGGCTCCATGCGGCATGACGGTGTTAATGAAATTGTCATGTTTATGGCAATGATTGCGTCAAAAAAAGATGCTTAGCCTTTGACTCCGTGCTAAAAACCCTGTTATTATCGCAGGTTTTCCGGGGAAATTTTCTACCAATGAATGCTTTTGTGATCGACGCCTTTGATTTTTGTCGTATCAGCGGGAGCCGCGAGGGTGTAACTCCTGTCGCTGAAATGACCCGGTTGACCAAGGATTGTGCAGATAATTCCGGCGAGATCGCCTGGAAGATCGTCGGCGGCACCAGCAAGCTGGGCTACCCGCAACTGACCTTGTCGGTCAACGGCACCGTTCAGCTGGTTTGCCAGCGCTGCCTGACTCCGTATGCTTACGCGATAGATTCTTCGACTGTTCTGATGCTGGGCAAGGATGACGAGCACGCGGACGAGATCGAAGAAATCATCAACGATGAAACGATCGACGTGATCGTCGGCAGCCGCAGCATGGATGCCGCGGCCCTGATCGAAGATGAAGCCTTGCTGGCCCTGCCGCAGGTACCCAAACACGACGTCTGCCCCGATACGGCGCAGCTCGATGCTCTCAAGACTGAAAAGAAGTCGCCGTTCGCGGCACTGAAAGACTTGAAGCCAGAATAAGTAGTGTAAGAAAGGAAACCTTAAAAACCGTGGCGAGCGGTCAGCGCAGCAGGTTTGTGGGGTTCCGAGTAAAGAACGTGTCAAACGCGTGTAGTAATCGAGTATGGCAAGTGTAGTGAAATGTAATTGTAATAAACGATGTCGGTCCGGGCTATTTTCGGGTAGTCTTTGCCGCTGGGATACTCGATTCGCATGTATTTGCTAATCGATTGTGCTAAAATTTTAGAACTTATGTATTAGGAGTCATCATGGCAGTTCAACAGAACAAGAAAACCCCTTCCAAGCGCGGCATGCACCGTTCGCACGACTTCCTGGTCGCGCCGCAATTGAGCGTCGAGCCAGTTACCGGCGAAACACACATGCGTCACCATATCAGCCCTAACGGCTTCTATCGTGGCCGTAAAGTGTTGAAGACCAAAAACGACGAGTAATCGACGTTTTTGTTGGGTAAGATGAAAGCGGTGTTGCGTGGTTATTCGGCGTGGCGCCGCTTCTTCTTTTTTATCGGCTGCAATTCATCTTGCGCACCCGTCATTTTGAATCAAGCTTGCTCAGGCGGTGCATGACATGCTGCGCCCTGCATATGCTCCAGTCCGATTCACATCTTGCCGCACGCCCGCAGCGGTATTGAATCAACACAAATGACAATCAAAATTTCTATCGACTGCATGGGCGGAGATCACGGTCCCTCAGTCACTATCCCCGCAGCAATTTCCTTCGTAAAACATGAGCCTGAAGCCGAACTGATCCTTGTTGGATTGGAAGACGTGATCCGTGCCGAACTGAAAAAACATAAAGCCGACACGCATCCGCGCCTGTCGGTATTGCATGCCTCCGAACAAGTTACCATGGACGATCCCCTGGAAGTGGCCCTGCGCCGCAAGAAGGATTCCTCCATGCGCGTGGCCATCGAACAGGTCAAGAACGGCGTGGCGCAAGCCTCCGTTTCCGCCGGTAATACGGCAGCCCTGATGGCCGTGTCGCGCTATGTATTGAAAACCATGTCCGGCGTCGACCGCCCGGCCATCTGCAGCATCTTGCCGAATCAAAAGAACGGCCCCACCTACATGCTGGATCTGGGCGCCAACGTCGATTGCGAACCGCATCACTTGCACCAGTTCGCCATCATGGGTTCCGTGCTCGTGTCCGCCATGGAAGGCATCGCACGCCCCACGATCGGCTTGCTGAACGTGGGCACGGAAGATATCAAGGGCAATGAAGTGGTGAAGCTCACCTCGAAGCTGCTGCAGGCCGACCACGAGCGTGGCGCGCTGAACTTCTACGGCAACGTGGAAGGCAACGATATCTTCAAGGGCACGACCGATATCGTCGTCTGCGACGGTTTTGTCGGCAATGTCACCCTGAAGGCCATCGAAGGCCTGGCGCGCTTCATGAAAGACGTGCTCACTTCCGAATTCAAGCGCAATCCGATTACCATGCTGGGCGCGCTGATCGCCCGCGGGGCCCTGAAAGCCATCGGCAACCGCTTGAATCCATCGCGTTACAACGGCGCCAGCCTGCTGGGCTTGCGTGGTCTCGTCTTCAAGAGCCATGGCAGCGCCGATGCCTATTCCTTCGAATGGGCCTTGCGCCGCGCCTTTGATGCGGCAAAAAATGACGTGCAAGCGCACCTGGCCAGCCTGATCGCCGAGCTGATGCCGCGCACGCCAGTACCGGACGAACCTACATCAACAAGCTCTACCATTTAGTGGACGGGTATTTGCATGACTGTTTTTAGCAAAACTTACAGCAAAATTATCGGTACCGGCAGCTACTTGCCGGAGAAGCGCGTCACCAACCAGGATCTGACCGAACAGCTCGCCGCCAAGGGCATCGAGACGTCGGATGAATGGATCGTGTCGCGCAGCGGCATTTCGGCGCGCCATTACGCGGCGCCGTCGCAAAACTCCTCGGACCTGGGCGTGGAAGCGGCCAAAAAGGCCCTGGAAATGGCTGGCCTGAACGGCAACGACCTGGACCTGATCATCGTCGCCAGCTCGACCCCCGATTTCTTCGGCAGCTTCCCCAGCACGGCCTGCATCGTGCAAAACAAGCTGGGCATCACGAACAACTGCGCCGCCGTCGACGTGCAAGCCGTCTGCAGCGGTTTCGTGTATGCGGTGGCCACGGCCGACAGCTTCATCCAGTCGGGCATGCACAAGAACGTGCTGGTGATCGGCGCCGAAGTGTTTTCGCGCATCCTCAATTTCGACGACCGCGGCACTTGCGTGCTGTTCGGCGACGGCGCCGGCGCCATCGTCATGACGGCATCGAAAGAGCCGGGCATCCTGGCCACCAAGCTGCACGCGGATGGCCGCCACTCGAACATCCTCAGCGTGCCGGGCAGCCTGGCTGGCGGCGCGCTGGACGGCAGCGCCTTCCTCTACATGGATGGCCCGGCCGTGTTCAAGCTGGCCGTGTCCGTACTGGAAAAAGTCGCGCACGAAGCCCTGGAACATGCCAACATGACCTCGGACCAGATCGACTGGCTGATCCCGCACCAGGCGAACATCCGCATCATGAACAGCACGGCCAAGAAACTCGGCTTGCCGCTGGACAAGATGGTCGTCACCGTCGACCAGCATGGCAACACCTCGGCCGCCTCGATTCCGCTGGCGCTCGACATCGCCGTGCGCGACGGCCGCGTCAAGAAGGGCGACAACGTCATGATGGAAGGCGTGGGCGGCGGCTTTACCTGGGGCGCCGTGCTGGCGCGCATGTAATCCCGCAACATTATTAAAAAAAACGGAGTCGACATGACACAATTTGCATTTGTTTTCCCAGGCCAAGGCTCGCAAGCGATTGCGATGCTCGACGGTTTCGCCGGCAACCCCGTGGTTGCGCAGACCGTCGCCGAAGCGTCGGACGCCCTGCAATTCGACCTGGGCAAGCTGATCGCCGAAGGTCCGAAGGAAGAACTGGATCTCACCACCAACACGCAACCGGTGATGCTGACGGCGGCCGTGGCCTTCTACCGCGCCTGGCTGGCGGCCGGCGGCCCCGTGCCGACGGTCGTGGCCGGTCACAGTCTCGGTGAATACTCGGCGCTGGTCGCCGCCGGCGTCATTTCCTTCAAGGATGCCGTGCCGCTGGTGCGTTTCCGCGCGCAAGCCATGCAGGAAGCCGTGCCCGTCGGGCAGGGCACGATGGCTGTCGTGCTGGGCCTGTCGGATGACGACGTGCGCGCCGCCTGTGCGGAAGCGGCGGCGGAAAACCCCGCCCTGGTGGTCGAGCCCGTCAATTTCAATGCGCCAGCGCAAGTCGTCATCGCCGGCCACACGGCTGCGGTCGAGCGCGCCTGCGAACTGGCCAAGGCCAAGGGCGCCAAGCGCGCCATGAAACTGCCCGTCTCCGCGCCATTCCACTCGTCGCTGCTGAAGCCCGCGTCGGACCGCTTGCGCGAATACATGGCCGGCCTGACGTTCGCCGCGCCGCAGATCGCCCTGATCAACAACGTCGACGTGGCCATCGTCAACGACGTGGCCGGCATCAAGGATGCGCTGGTACGCCAGGCGGCCAGCCCCGTGCGCTGGGTGGAAACCATGCAAAAGGTTGCCGCGGATGGCATCACGCAAGTGATCGAATGCGGTCCGGGCAAGGTCCTGATGGGCCTGGCCAAGCGCATCGACCCGGTGCTGGTGGGCGACGCCATCGTTGACCAGGCTTCGCTGGAACGCATTTTGACGCAGCTCAAATAAACATCAGATCGCGGCAGGCTGCCTGCCGCGGTTGCTCTTAAGGATACTCATGAATTTAGCAAATCAAGTCGTGCTGGTCACGGGCGCCTCGCGCGGCATCGGCCGCGCCATCGCCACCGAACTGGGCAAGCAGGGCGCCACCGTGGTCGGCACCGCCACCTCGGAAAGCGGCGCGCAAGCGATCACCGATTACCTGGCCGCCGAAGGCGTGGCGGGCAAGGGCCTGGTCCTGAACGTGACCGATGCGGCGCGCTGCGCGGCCGTCGTCGATGAAGTGCAGAAAACCTACGGCAGCCTGTCGATCCTCGTCAACAACGCGGGTATCACGCAAGACCAGCTGGCCATGCGCATGAAGGATGAAGAGTGGGACAGCGTCATCTCGACGAACCTGTCGGCCGTCGGCCGCCTGTCGCGCGCCGTGCTGCGTGGCATGATGAAAGCCAAAACTGGGCGTATCATCAACATCACGTCGGTCGTGGCTTCGTCGGGTAATCCGGGGCAAATGAATTACGCGGCGGCCAAGGCCGGCGTGGAAGGCATGAGCCGCGCCCTGGCGCGCGAAATCGGCAGCCGCAACATTACCGTGAACTGCATCGCGCCGGGCTTCATCGATACCGACATGACCAAGGCTCTGAGCGAAGAGCAGCATGCGGCCCTGTTGACGCAAATTCCCCTGTCCCGCCTGGGCAAACCGGAAGACGTGGCAGCGGCCGTGGCCTTTTTGGCCTCGCCGCAAGCGGCGTATATCACGGGCACGACCCTGCACGTGAACGGCGGAATGTACATGAATTGATGTGAAAGGTAGACAGGGCGGGCGTTTGTGGCATGATTCAACGGTCGTTTTTGTCTATAATCGCATCTTTTAGCAGCAGCTTCGGTTGAATTAGCAGCAGACACCGAAATTAGTATTCGGACGCGCAAACCTGATAAAATGCGCGCACTTTCCGTAACACACACTTTGGAGCCATAACATGTCGGATATCGAACAACGCGTTAAGAAAATCGTCGCTGAGCAACTGGGCGTTGCAGAAGCAGACATCAAAATCGAATCCTCCTTCGTCGACGACCTGGGCGCCGATTCCCTGGACACCGTGGAACTGGTGATGGCCCTGGAAGACGAATTCGAAATGGAAATCCCTGACGAACAAGCTGAAAAAATCACCACCGTGCAACAGGCGATCGACTACGCCACCGCACACGTCAAGGCCTAAGCCTGTCTGACCGACTTCAGGAGAATCGCTTGAGCCGTTCTAAAAACCGTCGTGTTGTTGTCACCGGCCTGGGTTGCGTTTCACCAGTCGGCAATACTATTGCCGAGGCGTGGGGCGCAATCATTGAAGGTAAATCCGGCATTGCCACGATTACCAAGTTTGATGCACAGCCATTCACCACGCATTTTGCCGGTGAAGTCAAAGGTTTCAATATCGAAGAGTACATCTCCGGTAAGGAAGCCCGCCATATGGATACCTTTATCCATTACGGCATGGCTGCAGGCATCCAGGCGATGCAGGACTCCGGCCTGGAAGTGACCGAAGAAAACGCCGAGCGCATCGGCGTGATCATCGGTTCCGGTATCGGCGGCTTGCCGCTGATCGAGGAAACCAAGTCCGAGTACGAAAAGCGCGGTCCGCGCCGTATCTCGCCATTTTTCGTGCCTGCCTCGATCATTAACATGATCTCTGGCAACCTTTCGATCAAATATGGTCTGAAGGGCCCGAACCTGGCGATCGTTACAGCGTGCACCACCGGTTTGCACAGCATCGGTGCCGCAGCGCGCATGATCGAGTACGGCGATGCCGACGTCATGATCGCCGGCGGTGCCGAATCGACCGTGTCGCCGCTGGGCCTGGGCGGTTTCGCTTCGGCACGTGCCTTGTCGACCCGCAACGACGATCCGGCAACGGCATCGCGTCCGTGGGATGCCGACCGCGACGGCTTCGTGCTGGGCGAGGGCGCTGGCGTCATGGTGCTGGAAGAGTACGAGCACGCGGTGGCCCGCGGTGCCAAGATCTATGCCGAAGTGCATGGTTTCGGGATGAGCGCAGATGCTTATCACATGACCTCGCCGCTGGAAGATGGTAGCGGCGGCAGCAAATCGGTGATCGCGGCCCTCGACAACGCAGGCTTGAACGCGGATCAGATTCAGTACCTGAACGCGCACGGCACGTCGACCCCGCAAGGCGACGTGGCGGAAGTGATGGGCATCAAGCGCACCTTCGGTGATCACGCCAAGAAACTGGTCGTCAACTCGACCAAGTCGATGACGGGCCATTTGCTGGGCGGCGCGGGCGGTCTGGAAGCGGTGTTTACGGTCCTGGCATTGCACCATCAGGTGTCGCCTCCGACCATCAACATCTTCAACCAGGATCCGGCGTGCGATCTCGATTTCTGTGCCAACACGGCGCGTGATATGAAGATCGATTATGCAGTGAAAAATTCGTTCGGCTTCGGCGGCACGAATGGCACGCTGATTTTCGGTAAAGCGAAATAAGCAGGAACTTTCAAGCGCTCGCTACGGTCAAATCGTAGTGAGCGCTGATTCGCCGCCAACGTTCGTTGGCGGCTGAATTTGCCCGGCATGGTGCCGGCGCGCCTTTTTTCTCCCATGAACTATGTCGATCGCGGTAGCGGCTGTCATTCGCACGCCTGTCTGTTTGCGCCTGTTGCAAGCGGTGCTGGGACTGTGCGCCTTGCTGGCCGCCTGGCCCTTGAGCGGTCTCTGGCGCAGTCTGCCCGCGTCCGGCCAGCTGGTGGGTGGCTATGCGCTGGGCTGGAGCGGTGCCTTGCTGAGTGCGGCTGGCGGCGTGTTTTTGCTGGCTTTGCTGCGCCGGCGCAGAAAGCCGCAGGCGCTTGATATTTCGCCGGTCGGGCAGTTGCGGCTGGCGGTATATCTGGAGCATGGCGCGGCGCCGGATGCCGGTGCCGCCGGGCAGGCGCAGCCGGCCGGGCCGGGGCCTGTGGCGGCGCCGGGGCTGCGCCTGTTGCCGGGCTCGACCCTGTGGCCGTCGCTGCTGGTGCTGTGCCTGGCGGATGCCGCCGGACGGCGCACGGCGGTGCTGGTGCAGCGCGGCGGCAGTTGCACCGCCTTCCGCCCGCTGGCCGTGGCTTGCAGGGCGATCGCGGCGCGGAACAGGGAAGAATAAAAGTGGGACGAACACTGAACTTCTTGCAGCGGGCCAACTCTATATCCATACAGGCGCCCACGCTGCATGACTACAGGGACATCGGGCGTGAGGACAGAGCGCGAGTATGATCAGTTGCTGGTCGAGCGGGTGCAGGCTGGCGACAAACGGGCATTCGATGTGCTGGTATCGAAATATCAGCGCCGCTTGATGCGCCTGGTGTCGCGCCTCGTGCATGACCCGGCGGAGGCTGAAGATGTGGTGCAGGAAACCTTTATCAAGGCATACCGGGCGCTGCGCCATTTTCGCGGCGAGGCCGCCTTTTATACCTGGTTGTATCGCATCGGCATCAATACGGCCAAGAATTATCTCGTCACGCAGGGGCGGCGCGCCGCTACATCCAGCGACGCCGACGCCGAGCAGGCGGAGTCTTTCGATGACGGCAATAAATTGCGCGACAACAATACGCCCGAATCGGTGCTGGCCAGCAAGCAGATTGCCGCCACCGTCAATGCGGCCATGGATGTGCTGCCCATCGAATTGCGCACGGCCATCGTGCTGCGCGAGATCGAGGGCCTGAGCTATGAAGAGATATCGGAGATCATGGCGTGCCCCATCGGCACCGTGCGCAGCCGGATTTTTCGCGCGCGCGAAGTGATTGCGGAGAAATTGAAGCCGTTGTTGGACATGCCGATTGACAAGCGCTGGTAATCTGGAGAGTATGAGGTTGGCATGGCTGCGCCCGGTTTCCGCACCGATCCTCTTGAAATGGCAGGACCCATCATGGATACGCATACACGATTGCACGAGACTATTTCCGCGCTGGCCGATGGCGAGCTGGCGGCGAGCGAACTCGAACTGGCGTTTGCCGCCCTCGATACGCCATCGGGACGGCAAGCCTGGGATGCCTATCGCCATATCGGTGAGGTGCTGCGCTCGGAGCAGTACGGCCATGCGCTGAGCGCCCAATTCGATGCGCGCCTGGCCAGCCGCCTGGCCGCGGAGCCGGCACCAGAAGAGTCCGCTGCCCATGCGGAACCGCTGCCGCCGCTGGCCGCCGGCATCGTGCCGCCTGGCGTGGCCGAACCGCTGGAGGCGGGGCCGCTGGCGCAGCGCTAGCGGGCGCCTCGTCCATCTTATGCCTGGCTTAACCTTCCCGTCGCCCCCTTGACACTGGCCTTCCGTACGATTGACACTGTGCGCAGGCAATATCTTGCTTTTGCGATATATTGTTGCATTGTTTGCCATGCGCGCTGTCAGGTGGGTTTGCCCCTGGATTTCCGTCATGACGGCCAATCATGCGCGCAGGCAATCGCCTGATCCGCGTTTTGAACCGTTTATATACTCGAAAAGATCCTTTCCATGAAAAAAAACATGTGTGCCGCCAGCAAGTCGTTTTCAGTGAAGACGCTTTCCGCCTTATTGTTCGGTACGGCTGGCGTCTTCCTTGCTCCCACCATGCTGGGCCTGGCGCCACAGGCGCAGGCCGCCGTGCCGGCCGTGAAACTGCCTGATTTCTCGGACCTGGTCGACGCCGTCGGCCCGGCCGTGGTGAATATTCGTACCACCGAACGCCTGAAAATGGGCGGCGCCGGGGCTGGCGTGGGCGGTCAGGATGAGCAGGAAATGCAGGAATTCCTGCGCCGCTTCTTTGGCGGCGCCATGCCCGCGCCGCGCCAGCAGGCGCCCCGTGGCGGCCGCCGCGCCGTGCCGCAGGAGCAGGAAGTGCAGCGCGGCGTCGGTTCCGGCTTCATCATTTCGGCCGATGGCTACGTGCTGAGCAACGCCCACGTGGTCGACGGCGCCGACGAGGTGTATGTGACCCTGACGGACAAGCGCGAATTCAAGGCCAAGGTGATCGGTGCCGATGCGCGCACCGACGTGGCCCTGCTGAAAATCGAGGGCGCCAACTTGCCGCGCCTGACCATCGGCGACTCGAACAAGATCCGCGTGGGCGAGTGGGTGATCGCCATCGGCTCGCCATTCAACCTGGAAAACACGGTGACGGCCGGCATTATTTCCGCCAAGTCACGCGATACGGGCGATTACCTGCCCCTGATCCAGAGTGACGTGGCCGTCAACCCCGGCAACTCCGGTGGTCCGCTGATCAATATGCGTGGCGAGGTGATCGGCATCAATTCGCAGATTGCCACCTTGTCCGGCGCCTACAATGGCATTTCGTTTGCCGTGCCCATCGATGAAGCCATGCGCGTGGGCGAGCAGCTGAAAAAGACGGGGAAAGTCGTGCGCGGACGCATCGGCGTGCAGATCGGCGAAGTGAGCAAGGACGTGGCGGAATCGCTGGGCTTGCCGAACGCCAAGGGTGCGCAAGTGTCGATGGTGGAGCCGGGCGGGCCGGCCGACAAGGCGGGCATCAAGCCGGGCGACATCATCCTGAAATTCAACGGCGCGCAGATCGAGCGTTCCTCCGACCTGCCGCGCCTGGTAGGCGGCGCCGCCGTCAACGGCAAATCCACGGTCACCGTCTGGCGCAAGGGCGCGCAGCAGGACATTCCCGTCACCGTCGTCGAGCTGGAAAGCGAGAAAACGGCGAAGAAGGGCGCCAAGGAGCCGGAAGCGCAAGCTGTCAATGCGCTGGGATTGAAAGTCAGCGACGTGCCGGCCGCGAAGAAGCAGGAGCTGAAGATCGAGGCTGGCGTGCTGGTCGACGATGCCGACGGCGTGGCGGCCCTGGCCGGCTTGCAGCCTGGCGACGTGATCTTGCAATTGAACAACGTTGCCGTGAAAGACGCCAAGCAGTTCAATGCCCTGGTGGCCAAGCTCGATCCGAAAAAGTCGTCGGCCGTGCTGGTGCGCCGTGGCGACGTGGCGCAATTCGTTTCGCTGCGTCCGTCTGCCAAGTGAGTTTCTGATTCCATCCGCATCCCGGCCCCGGCCGGGATGCCTTTCCCTTTTCTTCATGCACTTCACCCTCTATTCCCGCAGTTATTGCCATTTATGCCAGGACATGCTGGACGCCTTGCTCCTGCTGCAAGCGCCCGGAAAGCCGTTCACCGTGGACGTGATCGATATCGATGCGTCGCCCGACGCCTCGCTGCTGGCCCGTTTCGACGAGCTGGTGCCGGTGCTGTTCGGTGACCTGGCGCAGCCCGAGCTATGCCATTATTTCCTCGATGAAGCAGCGGTACGGCGCTGCCTGGCGTAGCTTAAATGGCAATATTGACACTGCATTGCACCATTATGGTGCTGAAAACAGCCGAAAATGTCGGCTTGGCCCGGTGCCGGCCTCATAAGACGGGCTTTCTACTCTGAAATCCGGTAAAATGGGGAGGTCGAAAAAGCTACTGTCCGAGGCAGCAGCTTCTGTCGCTTCAAAAGCGCTCGCCTGGGCATGCAGATGTCCTGCTCGGAGCGCTTTTTTCATCATGAGTGGGGCGCCTGGTTCTGGCCCTGTTTGGCCCGGACATGATTCCCCTGATTCCTGTTAAAGCAGTGTCGTCAACTTCGCACTTATATTAGTTAATGAACAACATACGCAATTTCTCCATCATCGCCCATATTGACCACGGTAAATCGACCCTGGCTGACCGCATCATTCAATTGTGCGGCGGCTTGTCCGACCGCGAGATGGAGGCGCAGGTGCTCGATTCGATGGATCTGGAGCGCGAGCGCGGCATTACCATCAAGGCGCAAACGGCGGCCCTGCACTACAAGGCGCGCGATGGCCAGATCTACAATCTGAACCTGATCGATACGCCAGGCCACGTCGACTTCAGCTATGAAGTGTCGCGCTCGCTGTCGGCGTGCGAAGGCGCGCTGCTGGTTGTTGACGCGTCGCAAGGCGTGGAAGCGCAAACCGTGGCCAACTGCTACACGGCGCTGGACCTGGGCGTGGAAGTGGTGCCCGTGCTGAACAAGATCGACTTGCCGAACGCGGATCCTCCGAGCGCCATTGCCGAGATCGAAGACGTGATCGGCATCGACGCAGGCGACGCCGTGCATTGCTCGGCCAAGACGGGCTTCGGCGTGCTGGATGTGCTCGAGCAGCTGATCGTCAAGGTGCCGCCGCCGAAGGGCGACCCCGATGCGCCGCTGCAGGCGCTGATCGTCGACTCCTGGTATGACGCCTATGTGGGCGTGGTCATGCTGGTGCGCGTCATCAACGGCACCCTGAAACCAAAAGACAAGATCCGCCTGATGGCCACCGATTCGGTGCAGCTGGTGGAAGACATCGGCGTGTTTTCGCCCCGTTCGCAATCCTTGCCGCAACTGTCGGCAGGCCAGGTGGGCTTCATCATCGCCGGCATCAAGGAATTGAAAGCGGCGAAAGTGGGCGACACCGTCACCCTGGCCAACCGTCCTGCCGCCGCGCCATTGCCCGGCTTCAAGGAAGTGCAGCCGCAAGTGTTCGCCGGCCTGTTCCCCGTGGAAGCGAACCAGTACGACGCGCTGCGCGACTCGCTGGAAAAACTGAAATTGAACGACGCGGCCCTGATGTACGAGCCGGAAGTGTCGCAGGCGCTGGGCTTCGGCTTCCGCTGCGGCTTCCTGGGCTTGCTGCACATGGAAATCGTGCAGGAACGCCTCGAACGCGAATTCGACATGGACCTGATCACGACGGCACCTACCGTGGTGTACGAAGTGATCCAGCGCGACGGCACCATGATCAACGTCGACAATCCGTCGAAGATGCCCGATCCGTCGCGCATCGAGGAAGTGCGCGAGCCTATCGTCACGGTCAATCTGTACATGCCGCAGGAATACGTGGGTTCCGTGATCACCCTGTGTATCGGCAAGCGCGGCATCCAGATGGACATGAGCTACCACGGCCGCCAGGTCAAGCTCGTGTATGAAATGCCGATGGCCGAGATCGTGCTGGACTTCTTCGACCGCCTGAAATCGACGTCGCGCGGCTATGCCTCGATGGATTACGAGTTCAAGGAATACCGCGCGGCCGACGTGGTCAAGGTCGACATGCTGATCAACAGCGAAAAAGTCGATGCGCTGGCCATCATCGTCCACCGTTCGAACAGCCAGTACCGCGGCCGCCAGGTGGCTGCCAAGATGCGTGAACTGATCCCGCGCCAGATGTTCGACGTAGCCATCCAGGCGACCATCGGCGCGAACATCATTTCGCGCGAGAACGTGAAAGCCTTGCGCAAGAACGTGCTGGCCAAGTGCTATGGCGGCGACATCAGCCGCAAGAAAAAATTGCTGGAAAAGCAAAAGGCGGGTAAGAAACGCATGAAGCAAGTGGGTTCCGTAGAGATCCCGCAAGAAGCATTCCTGGCAATTTTACAAGTGGATGGTTAATACATGAACCTGCAAGTGATTTTAGGAAATTTCGCTTTAATCCTGTTCGTGCTGATGGTGTTGACGGGCCTGGTCTGGTGCCTGGATGTGTTTTATCTGTCCAAGCAGCGCCGCAAGGCGGCCGACCTTGCCCTGGCCGAGTTCGATGCGCGCCAGTCCAAGCTGGCCGCCGAGGGCATCAAGTCCGATGCGGGCGGCAGCCGCGCCACCATCGAGGCGGCCCTGTTGCGCCAGCCGACCTGGGTCGAGTATTCGGGCAGCTTCTTCCCCGTCATCGCCCTCGTGTTCTGCCTGCGCTCGTTCCTGTACGAGCCATTCAAGATCCCGTCGAGCTCGATGGTGCCGACCTTGCTGGTGGGCGATTTGATCCTGGTCAACAAGTTTACTTATGGCATTCGTTTGCCGATCGTCAACAAGCGCATCATTGAAGTCAACGATCCGCAGCGTGGCGACGTCATGGTGTTCAAGTACCCGAAAGATATGTCGCAAGACTATATCAAGCGCGTGATCGGTGTGCCCGGTGATAAAATCACCTATGAAAACAAGCGCTTGACGGTCAACGGCAAGGAAGTGCAATACACGCCGCTGGACGACTACCTGGACGACGAAAGCACCGTTTACCACAAGCAGCTGGAAGAAAACCTGACGGGCGTGAGCCACCGCATCCTCAACGACGAGCCTGCTCCTACGTTGAACTTGCGCGAAGTCAAGGATTTCCCGCACAAGGAGTCGTGCGACTACAACGAAGACGGTTTCACTTGTGTGGTACCAGCAGGCAACTACTTCATGATGGGCGACAACCGCGACAATAGCGCGGACAGCCGCTACTGGGGCTTCGTGCCGAACGAGAACATCGTCGGCAAGGCTTTCCTAGTGTGGATGAACTTCAGCAATCCGAAACGCGTGGGCGGCATACACTAAGCCGTCCCTATGGCTGCCGCGCCGATTCCCCGCGCGGCGGCCAGCCGAATTACTCAGATGACACAGAAACAACAATGAATCTTCAGTTATTGCAAACCCGTTTAGGCTATACGTTCCAGGATGCTGGCCTGTTGCAGCAAGCCTTGACGCATCGTAGCCACAGCAGTTTGCATAACGAGCGGCTGGAATTCCTCGGCGACTCCATCCTCAACTGCGTGGTCGCTTCCATCCTGTACGAACGCTTCAAGTCCATCGACGAGGGCGACCTGTCGCGCCTGCGCGCGAATCTGGTGAAGCAGCAGTCGCTGTATGAAATCGCGCAAAAGCTGGAACTGTCGCAATTCCTGCGCCTGGGCGAAGGCGAGCTGAAATCGGGCGGTTTCCGCCGTCCGTCCATCCTCGCCGATACCCTGGAAGCCTTGCTGGGCGCGATTTTCCTCGACACGGGCTTCGACGCCGCCAGCACGGTGATCCGCGCGTTCTACATCCCCATCCTCGACTCGGTCGATCCGCAAACCCTGGGCAAGGATGCCAAGACCCTGCTGCAGGAGTTTTTGCAAAGCAAGAAAATTTCGCTGCCACAATACAACGTGGTGGCTACCCACGGCGCCGCCCACAGCCAGGAATTCGAGATCGAATGCCTGGTGCCGAAATTGAACATCCAGGTCTACGGCCGTGGCGGAAGCCGCCGCGCCGGTGAGCAAGCCGCCGCCAAACTGGCGCTCGACGTGGCCGAGCAGGCGCTGTTGAAGTCGCCAGCCGCCAGCCGCAAGCCGAAACCGCGCGCCGCCCAGCTCAAGCTGGCCGGCATTGCCACCATCCAGAGCGACGACGCGGCAGCCCCTGCTGCCCCGGCGATCGCCGCTCACACTAAACAGAATCGACACTAGCATGACAGCCACCAAAATGCCCGACAACTTCCGCTGTGGCTATATCGCCATCGTGGGCCGCCCGAACGTGGGCAAATCGACCCTGATGAACGTGCTGATCGGCGCGAAGGTCAGCATCACTTCGCGCAAGGCGCAAACGACGCGCCACCGCATCACGGGCATCCAGACGGTGCCGGACGCGCAATTCATCTACGTCGACACGCCGGGCTTCCAGACGCGCCATTCGAACGCGCTGAACAAGACGCTCAACAAGACCGTCACCAACACCCTGATTTCCTCGGACGTGATCTTGTACGTGATCGAGGCAGGCACCTTCGGCCCGGCCGACCAGCAAGTGATGGACCTGCTGCCGAAGGAAGTGCCGTGCATCCTCGTCATCAATAAATCGGACCGCGTGAAGGACAAGGCCGTGCTGCTGCCGTTCGCGCAAAAAATCGCCGCCATGCGCGACTTCGCCGCCATCGTGCCCGTCTCGGCCAAGCTGCACTTCCAGCTGGAAGGCTTGCAGGACGAGATCAAGCGTTTCCTGCCGGAAAACCAGCCTATCTTTGGCCCGGACGACATCACGGACCGCAGCGAGAAATTCCTCGCCTCGGAAATCGTGCGCGAAAAACTCTTCCGCTTCGTCGGCGACGAACTGCCGTACACGAGTACCGTGCTGATCGAGAAATTCGAACAGGAAGGCGATCTGCGCCGCGTGTTTGCCGCCATCCTGGTCGAGCGCGATACGCACAAGTCCATGATCATCGGCAACAAGGGCGCGCGCCTGAAGGAAGTCTCCACCCAGGCCCGCCTGGACATGGAAAAGCTGTTCGGCGGCCCCGTGTACCTGGAAATCTGGGTCAAGGTCAAATCGGGCTGGGCCGACAACGAGGCGGGCTTGCGCGCCTACGGCTACGAGTAATCCGCAACCCGGGGGCGACGCCACACGCATGAGCACCACCACGCCAGCGCAGCACGATCCTGCGCCAGCCTCGTCTGCTGTCTCCGCACCGGTCACTGCACCGGTCCCCGCGCCGGCGGCCATCTTGCCGCCGGCCGCACCGCCTGTCACTCCTGCCGCGCCCCGGCGCAGCCGTCCGCCCGCGCGCGACGGACGCATCACGGGCCAGCCAGCCTTCGTGCTGCACAGCTATCCGCATAAAGAAACCAGCCTCATCGTCGATGTGTTTACGCGCGAGTACGGCCGCATCGCGCTTGTCGCCAAGGGCGCCAAGCGGCCCCATTCGCAGTTGCGCGGCGTGCTGCAAACCTTCCAGCCCCTGCAGGCGGGCTGGACGGGCAAGTCCGAGCTGCGCATCTTGACGGGCGCCGAATGGGTGGGCGGTATGTTGCCGCTGGAAAAGACCGCCTTGCTGTGCGGCTTCTATTTGAACGAATTGCTGGTCAAATTGCTCGCGCGCGACGATCCGCATCCCGTCCTGTTCGACCACTACGTTGCCACCTTGAATCAACTGGCGCACAATGAGCCGCCGCCCATCGTGCTGCGCAAGTTCGAGCGCGCCCTGCTCAAGGAAACGGGCGTGGCGGCCGACCTGACGCGCTGCACGGGCACGCGCCAGGCCGTCGAGGCGGGGCAGGTCTATGTGGTCGACCCGGAACGGGGGCCGCGCCCGGCGCGCGCCAGCGATGCCTGGCCCAGGATCACGGGCAAGACCCTGCTCGACATGGAGCGCGAAGATTATCTTGACGTGGCCACGCAGGCGCAAAGCAAGCTGCTGATGCGCTTTTTGCTGGCCCATCAACTGGGCGGCGCCACCTTGAATACGCGCCAGATACTGATCGATTTAATGCAGCTGTAGCTGCGGTTTGCAGCACGACAGCACTTTACGGATACCATCACTATGAGCTTTTTGCAGCCTTCCGGCCCCGTCATCGACCTGGGCGTCAATATCGACCACGTGGCCACCTTGCGCAATGCGCGCGGCACCGCCTATCCTGACCCGATCCGCGCGGCCCTGCTGGCCGAGCAGGCGGGCGCCGACGCCATCACCCTGCATCTGCGCGAAGACCGCCGCCACATCAAGGATGCGGACGTGATCGCCATCGCCCCGCAATTGCTCACGCGCATGAACCTGGAAGCGGCCGTCACGCAAGAGATGATCGACTTCGCCTGCCGCATCAAGCCGGCGGACGTGTGCCTGGTGCCGGAAAAGCGCACGGAAGTGACGACGGAAGGTGGCCTGGACGTGGTGCGCTACTTCAAGGAAGTGCAGGCGGCCGTGCAGCAGCTGCAAGGCGAGGGCATTCGCGTGAGCCTGTTCATCGATGCCGATGAGCAACAGATCGCCGCCGCCGCCGAGCTGGGTGCGCCCGTGATCGAGCTGCACACGGGCCGCTATGCCGATACGCAAGGCGCCGAGCAACTGGCCGAGCTGGAACGCATCAAGGCGGGCGTGCTGTTCGGCGTGGGGCGCGGCTTGAAGGTCAACGCGGGCCACGGCTTGCATTACACCAACGTGCAGGCGATCGCCGCCATTCCCGATATTGCCGAATTGAACATCGGCCACGCCATCGTCGCGCACGCCGTGTTTGTCGGCTGGGAAAATGCCGTGCGCGAAATGAAGGCTATCATGGTGGCCACGCGCCTGGGCCACAGGGCCTGAAAAGGGAGCTCAGCATGATTTACGGCATCGGTACCGATATCTGCAAGATTCCCCGCATCGAGGCGGCCCTGGCGCGCCACGGCGAGCGTTTCGCGAAAAAGATACTGGGACCGCAGGAGCTGGAAAAGTTCCGTGCCCGCAGCGCCAAGAATGCCGTGCGCGGCGTGCGCTTCCTCGCCACGCGCTTCGCGGCCAAGGAGGCGTTTTCCAAGGCCATCGGCCTGGGCTTGCGCATGCCGATGACCTGGCCCGCCGCGCAGATGCTGAACCATCCCAGCGGCAAGCCGATGATCGTCTGCAGCGGCGTGCTGGCCGAGTTCATGGAACAGCACCGCCTGAGCGCGCAAGTGACCATCAGCGATGAAGAAGAATATGCGGTCGCGTTCGTGATCGTGGAACAAGCAGGGTAACTATAAGTGCGCCATAAGTGCGCAATGAGCCAGCAATGACCGAAGCAAGCCCAGAATCTTCCTTGGCGGAAACACCGCCCGACCCGCGCGCGCAGGTGCTGGCCACCGTCGCCAAGCTACCGAATTTGCCCGGCGTGTACCGCTATTTCGATGCCGCCGACAAGGTGCTATACGTCGGCAAGGCGCGCGACCTGAAAAAGCGCGTCTCCAGCTATTTCCAGAAGAACCTGGCCAGTCCCCGCATCGCCATGATGGTCGAGCGCATCGCGCGCCTGGAAACGACCGTCACGCACAGCGAGGCGGAAGCCTTGATCCTGGAAAACAACTTGATCAAGGCACTGCAACCGCGCTACAACATCCTGTTCCGCGACGACAAGTCGTATCCGTACCTGAAGATCACCAATGGCGATGCGCCGCGCATGGTGTATTACCGGGGCGCGGTGGACAAGAAAAACCAGTATTTCGGGCCGTTCCCCAGTTCCTGGGCCGTCAAGGAATCGATGCAGATCCTGCAAAAGGTGTTTTTGATCCGCACCTGCGAGGATAGCGTGTACGCCAACCGCACGCGGCCGTGCCTGCTGCACCAGATCGGCCGCTGCAGCGCGCCGTGCGTGGACCTGATCAGCAAGGAAGACTATAAGAACGACGTGGAAAATGCGGCGCGCTTCCTGCGCGGACGCCAGAGCGAGGTGATGGCCGACCTGGAAAAGAAGATGCACGCGTTTGCCGCCGAGCTGAAGTTCGAACAAGCCGTGGTGGTGCGCAACCAGATCGCCTCGCTGTCGCGCGTGCTGCACCAGCAAAGCATGGAAACGACGGGCGACGCCGATGTCGACATCCTCGCCGTGCTGGTGCAGGGCGGGCGCGCCTGCGTCAACCTGGCCATGGTGCGCGGCGGGCGCCACCTGGGCGACCGCGCCTACTTCCCCAGCCAGCTCAGCGATGCGGCGGCCATTGCCGAGGAACCGATCGAGGTGGAAGTGCTGGCCGCCTTCCTGGCCCAGCACTACACGGAAAAATTCATTCCCGGCACCCTGATCCTGAATATCGAATTCGACCAGCCGGCCCTGATGGTGGCGCTGATGGAGCAGTGCGGCCACCGCATCAACCTGATCTTCCAGCCGCAGGGGCAGCGCCGCCAATGGCTTGAGATGGCGCAAAAGGGCGCCGAGATTTCGCTGGCGCGATTGTTGTCGGAGCAGGGCTCGCAGCAATCGCGCACGCGGGCGCTGGCCGAGGCGCTGCGCCTGGAAACGGAAGACCTCGACAGCCTGCGCGTGGAGTGTTTCGACATCAGCCACACGCAGGGCGAGGCGACGCAGGCGTCGTGCGTCGTATTCCACCACCACGCCATGCAGAACGGCGAATACCGGCGCTACAACATCAACGACATCACCCCCGGCGACGATTACGCGGCCATGCGCCAGGTCCTGATGCGCCGCTACGAGAAAGTGGCGAATGGCGATGGCGTGATGCCCGACGTGGTCTTGATCGACGGCGGCAAGGGCCAGATCGAAATGGCGCGCCAGGTGTTCGCCGAGCTGGGACTCGATATCAGCTTGATTGTCGGCGTGGCCAAGGGGGAAGGGCGCAAGGTGGGCCTGGAAACCCTGCTGTTCGTCGATGGCCGCGCGGCCCAGGAACTGGGCAAGGAATCGGCGGCCCTGATGCTGATCGCGCAAATCCGCGACGAGGCGCACCGCTTCGCCATCACGGGCATGCGCGCCAAGCGGGCCAAGACGCGCCAGACGTCGCGCCTGGAAGAGATCGAGGGCATCGGCGCCAAGCGCCGCCAGAAGCTGCTGTCGCGCTTTGGCGGCTTGCGCGGCGTGGTCGACGCCAGCGTCGAGGACCTGATGTCGGTAGAGGGGATTTCCACGCAACTGGCAGAAGAAATCTACAAGCAGCTGCACTGATGATAGAGCCGCCTGGTCCGGTGCCGCGGCAACCGGACTAGGCTAATACCCTGTGGCCATGTAGACTAGTGGCGCTTTCTTCACGCTTTCCTCATGTTCAATTTACCCGTCGGCCGATTGCTCTCTTATGCCTTTTAATATTCCCATCCTTTTGACCTGGCTGCGCGTGGCCCTGATACCGCTCGTCGTCGGCGTGTTTTACTTGCCGCCGTCGATGCTGCTGCATGGCGACCAGAACCTGGTTGCCACCCTGGTCTTCATTGTTGCCGCCGTCACCGACTGGTTCGACGGCTTCCTCGCGCGACGCTGGAACCAGACGTCGGCCTTCGGCGCCTTCCTCGACCCGGTCGCCGACAAGCTGATGGTGGCGGGTGCCTTGCTGGTGCTGGTGCAACTGGACCGTGTCAATGCCGTGCTGGCCTTCATCATCATCGGCCGCGAAATCACGATTTCCGCGTTGCGCGAATGGATGGCGCAGATCGGCGCCTCGAAGTCGGTGGCCGTCAGCTCGATCGGCAAGATCAAGACGGCCGCGCAGATGACGGCCATTCCCTTGCTGCTGTACCACGAAGTGATCTTTGGCGCGATCGATACCCATGTGTGGGGCGAGAAGCTGCTGTGGATCGCCTGCGTGCTGACGGTGTGGTCGATGTTTTACTATTTGCGCCTGGCGTGGCCTCTCATCAAGGAAAAGGCTGGAAATCTGCACTAAGAACAGGCAGGCGGCTGCTTTGTGCGGAATATTTTGCAAAAGACCAGATATTGCCCGTTGACAGCCCCTGTAATCCCTCTATAATGCTGGCCTGTTGTTGATGACGCGGGAGTAGCTCAGTTGGTAGAGCGCAACCTTGCCAAGGTTGAGGTCGAGAGTTCGAGACTCTTCTCCCGCTCCAGTTTTCTGGATCGTGTCATAGGTAAAAACAGCGAATGCAGTAAAAAGTAGTACTGGCGATGTAGTAGAGCTTCTGATACAATGTTGTCCACTGCGGGAGTAGCTCAGTTGGTAGAGCGCAACCTTGCCAAGGTTGAGGTCGAGAGTTCGAGACTCTTCTCCCGCTCCAGTGAATGCTGGGTCAGCAGTAAAGCAGCACTGGTAAACGGTAGCAAAAGGCAGTAAAATAGCGGTTCGTATGCGGGAGTAGCTCAGTTGGTAGAGCGCAACCTTGCCAAGGTTGAGGTCGAGAGTTCGAGACTCTTCTCCCGCTCCAGCGAAAGCTGAAGCAGTACAGCAAGAATGGCAGTAGCAGAAAATAGAAGCTCCAATGCGGGAGTAGCTCAGTTGGTAGAGCGCAACCTTGCCAAGGTTGAGGTCGAGAGTTCGAGACTCTTCTCCCGCTCCAGAATTCTAAAGGGAAGCTAAGCTGGCTTCCTTTTTTTATCCGCCGCCATGCGCGGCGCGATTATGCGGTAACCAAGCTCCAATGCGGGAGTAGCTCAGTTGGTAGAGCGCAACCTTGCCAAGGTTGAGGTCGAGAGTTCGAGACTCTTCTCCCGCTCCAGTTTTCAAGGTGGGCCGCAAGGCGCATCCAAGCAGTTCCTCTGGCGAGGTAGCAAAGAGGTTATGCAGCGGCCTGCAAAGCCGTTTAGACGGGTTCGATTCCCGTCCTCGCCTCCAGATGAAAAAAATAGCCCACTTTCGAGTGGGCTATTTTTTTGTCTGCGCTTTGGCCAGGCTTTTGCCGATGGCGCATCTTGTATAATGCCGGCAAGCTCAGCCGCGCCGCCTGGCGCCTTGATGAACCTCCCCCTTTCCGCCATACCGATGTAGTCACTGACGACTTTCCTGTTCCGTTCGACCTCAGCGCCGCGTTTCTGTGACGCCCACTGGCATGGCCGCGCCTGATTATTCTCCATCCGGCCGGCATTTTCCTGTTCCGACTTTGGATACGCATCAATGATCAACACAACTTTTCGGGATGAGTGGTACTCGAACCTGCAAAAAAACGTCTTGGCGGGCTTGACCACGTCATTTGCCCTGGTGCCAGAATGCATCGCCTTTGCCCTGGTGGCGCAGCTCAATCCCCTGATGGGCCTGTATGGCGCCTTTATCATCTGCGCCATGACGGCCATCTTTGGCGGACGTCCCGGCATGATTTCGGGCGCCGCCGGCTCCATGGCCGTCGTCATCGTGGCGCTGGTGGCGCAACACGGCGTGCAGTATCTGCTGGCCACCGTGGTGCTCGGCGGTATCTTGATGGCGCTATTCGGCATCTTGCGCCTGGGTAAGCTGATTCGCATGGTGCCCCATCCCGTGATGCTGGGTTTTGTGAATGGCCTGGCCATCGTCATCGCCATGTCCCAGCTGGAACACTTCCGCCAAGCCACGCCGCAGGGCGAAGCCTGGCTGCAAGGCACGCCCTTGCTCGTGATGGGTGGCCTGGTGCTGCTCACCATGGCCATCGTCTACGTGCTGCCGCGCCTGACAAAAGCCGTGCCGCCGGCGCTGGTGGCCATCCTGGGCGTGGGCGTGCTCAGCCATGTTTTGCACCTGCCCACGCGCACCCTGGGCGACCTCGCGCATATCGCGGGCGGCTTGCCGGCCCTGCATTGGCCTGCCGTGCCGCTGGACATGGCCACCTTGCACATCATTTTTCCGTATGCGGCGCTGATGGCCATGGTGGGCTTGCTGGAAACCTTGCTCACTTTTAATCTCACGGATGAGATAACAGAAACGCGGGGGCAGCCGAACCGCGAATGCATCACCCTCGGCGCATCGAACGTCGTCTCGGGCCTGTTTGGCGGCATGGGCGGCTGCGCCATGATCGGGCAGACGATGATCAACCTGAGTTCCGGCGGCCGCTCGCGCCTGTCGGGCGTGACGGCCGGCGTGATGATCTTGCTGTTCATCCTGTTCCTGTCGCCGCTGATCGAGCGCATCCCGCTGGCGGCCCTCGTGGGCGTGATGTTCGTCGTGGCGCAGCAGACGTTTGCCTGGGGCTCCTTGCGCGTGCTGGGCAAGGTGCCGTTGCAGGATGCGCTGGTGATCGTCGCCGTGACGGTGATCACGGTATTCACGGACCTGGCGATGGCCGTGCTGTGCGGCATCGTCATCGCCGCCTTGAATTTTGCCTGGCAACATGCGCGCGACATGCGTGCCGACATCGATGACAGCACGCAAGGCATGCGCGTCTACCTGCCGCATGGCACCTTGTTTTTTGCTTCCACCACGCATTTCCAGGAACTGTTCCAGGCAGCGTCGGACCCGGCCCGTGTCATCCTCGACTGCCGGCACCTGCACATGGCCGACCACTCGGCCATCGCCGCCATCGAATCGCTGTATGAGCGCTATGACAGGGCAGGCAAGCATCTGCAGGTGACGCATCTGTCCGCCCGCAACGAGGCCTTGCTGCAGCGGGCCGGGGTGGATGTGGGCGTGGCGTAAAATATTGGATTGCTGAATGTCTGTGGAGTGTGAATGCTGTCGAACGAACAAGAACAATCATTGCAACAAAGCCAAACGGCTTTTGATGCCTACTATGACGCGCTGGGCGCTTCGCTGGTAAATTTCGTCGAGCGCCTGGGCATCCAGCCGGCACACGAAGTGTTGACGAACGCGGCCGAATACCTGCCGTACATCGATGCGGCCATGCGCACCATCGTCATTCGCGACGAGAGCTGGCAGTGGGTGAAAACCATGCTCGGCTATTTTATCGGCGAATACTTCGTGCAAGGCCATGCGGGCTGCTGGTATGTGGAAACGCGGGCGGAATCGCCGCATTTTTGCCGCATCATGGTGGGCGGCTTCGAGCATGGCATGCCCGCGGACGCCGCCATCGATCCGGAAGCGCTGGCGCTGGAATTTTTGGGGCAATCCGCGCCGCGCGAGCTGGCGGCACTGATCACCCAAGCGCAAGCCCGCGCGGCGTGATGCCGCACGGCTTGCAGAAGCGGATTTAAAACTCTTCCCACTCGCCTTCGGCCGGGCTTGTTGCCTTGCTGCTGGCGCGCGTCACGGGCAGGCGCAGGGCAGGGGCCGTAGCCTTGCGGGCCGGCGCGGCTGCGGGCGCTGCGGGCGCGCCGCGCTGTGCGGTTTTCACGCTGAAACGGTCGGTGGCCGCCGCATTGGCGTCCAGGCGGAAGACGCTGACCACCTGCGCCAGTTCGCTCGCCTGTTCCTGCATCGCTTCGGCCGCTGCCGAGGCTTCTTCCACCAGGGCTGCATTCTGCTGCGTTACCTGGTCCATTTCGGAAATGGCCTGGTTGACTTGCTCGATGCCCGCGCTCTGCTCTTCGCTGGCATTGCTGATCTCGCTCATGATGGACGTGACGAAGCCGATGCTTTGCACGATTTCTTCCATCGTCTTGCCGGCCTTGTCGACCAGGTCCGTGCCCACGTCGACTTTTTGCACGGAGTCGTCGATCAAGCCCTTGATTTCTTTTGCCGCCGCTGCCGAGCGCTGCGCCAGGTTGCGCACTTCCGTGGCGACCACGGCAAAGCCGCGACCCTGTTCGCCGGCGCGCGCCGCTTCCACGGCCGCGTTCAGGGCCAGGATGTTGGTCTGGAAGGCGATGCCATCGATGACCGAGATAATATCGACGATTTTCTTCGACGAGGTATTGATCTCGCTCATGGTGGCGACCACTTCGGCCACCACGGCGCCGCCGCGGCTGGCGATGCCGGCCGCGTCGCCAGCCAGTTTATTCGCCTGGCGCGCATTGTCCGCGTTTTGCTTGACGGTCGAGGTCAGTTCTTCCATCGACGAGGCCGTTTCTTCCAGCGAACTGGCTTGCTGTTCCGTGCGCGACGACAGGTCCTGGTTGCCGGCGGCGATTTCCGCGGAGGCCGTGGCGATGGTGTCGGTGCCGCTGCGCACCTGGCCGACGATGCCGACGAGGCTATCGTTCATGGTTTTCAGGGCATGCATCAGCTGCCCTGTTTCATCGCGGCCCTGGGCTGTGATGACGCTGCTCAAGTCGCCCGCTGCCACGGTTTCCGCCACTTTCACGGCGGCGCGGATGGGGCCGGTGATCGAGCGCGTGATCCACCAGGCAAAGCCGATGCCCATCAGCACGGCCAGCACGCCCATGGTGATCAGGAAGATGCGGGTGCCGCTGTAAGCTTCGATGATGCTGGCGCCGACGCCGTCGGCCGCCTTGATCTGCATGCCGGCAAAGCGCTTCACTTCGGCCAGGTAAGCCACGGTGATGGGCGCGACTTCCTTGTCGAACACGATCTTGGCGCCCGCCACGTCGCCGTCGGCCTTCATCTTGAAGGCGCGTGCGCGCGTCGTCACGTAGTCGGTGCGCACCTTGCGCACCACCTTGAACTGCTCGATCACGGCCGGGTTGAGCAAGGACGCGATGATGTCGTCCTGCAGCTTGCTGGAACGCTCCGCATCGACCTTCAAGTCTTCCTCGATCTTGGCGCGCACGACCGGATCGGTGATCTCGAACGAGGCGACGCCGCGCACGCTGTTGAGTTCAATGATCTTCGACCATTCGGCCACCATGCGCTGGTTCTTGATGCTGGTATTGATGAGGCGGTAAGTCAGGTCGCTGGCCGTTTGCATGCGCACGAGGGCGGTGATGGTCAAGGCGGCAAGCAACAGCAATACGACAGCAAAGCCGACGCCAAGGCGGCTGCCGATGTTCAGGTTTTTCATGTAATTCCTAACAGTTTAATAGTCATGATCGCCGCCGCCAGCAGGGGCGGACAGGCGCCGCAAGGCGCAGGGGATCGGGGTCTTCGGGTGCCGCGTGATGGCTGTGCGGCGCGCCACGCTGAGCGTGGCGATGGAGGTAAAGCAAGGGGCATATCGGTCAGGCTGACCGCTGCCCAGCAAGCCGCAAGTATAGCATTGACGCAGAGAAATAGTTTCTGGCGGCAATTTTAATTATTTTTTGATATTGATTTCCTGTTGCTTTTTTACGTCAAGTACCTAGTTAATAAGTACTATCACTTACATTCATCCTTACTTTTCCCATCGCTGGCTGATAAAATACTAATGATAATCATTCGTATTAAAACTTCGACCAGGGAATTGTATGCAGCAACAGCGCAAGCCAGGATGTAAACCGATCACCATCGCCGTACTGGGCGCCTTGACCTTGGGCGCCACGCCACTGGCGGCCTGGGCGCAGGAAAGTTTGCCCGCCGTCACCGTGACGGCGTCGAAGGACAAGGATGGCTACGTGGCCGCCACCTCCGCCAGCGGTACCAAGACGGAAATGGCCTTGCGCGACGTGCCGCAAACGATCAACGTGGTGCCGGCCGCCGTCATCCGCGACCAGAACGCCATGTCGATCCAGGACATCATGAAGAACATCCCCGGCGTGGGCTTGTCCACGGGCGACGGCCAGCGCGACCAGGTGTTCATCCGCGGCTTCACGGCCATCGGCGACCAGTTCGTCGACGGCTTCCGCGATGACGCGCTGTATTTCCGCGACCTGTCGAACGTGGAGCGCCTGGAAGTGATCAAGGGACCGGCCGCCGTGCTGTACGGCCGCGGTTCCTCGGGCGGCCTGGTGAACCGCATCACGAAGAAGCCGGGCGTGGATATCGCGGATGTGGCCCTGAGCTTGACGAACACAGCAGGGCGCCGCGGCGAAGTCGACGTGGGCCGTGTCGGCGAGACGGTGGACTGGCGTGTCACGGGCGCGCGCGAATTGTCGGACAGCTACCGCGACCAGCAATTCATCAACCGCACGGCGCTGGCGCCGTCCGTGGCCATCCGCCTCTCCAGCGCCACCAAATTGCTGCTGCAGGGCGATTACCTGGAAGACCGCCGCCTGACGGACTTCGGCATTCCGTCCTACCAAGGCCGTCCCGTGGCCGTCGATGCGGGCACGTATTACGGCGCCGCCAACGCCCGCGATGCCGACTTCAGCCAGTCGCGCGTGGTGTCCACGGCCGCCACCCTGACGCACAAGTTCAGCGATAGCTTGTCGCTGCGCAATGCCTTCCGTTACTACGACTATCACCTGGACCGCAACAACACGAATATTTCCGGCAACGTCAACGAAGTCAAGGGCACGATGAGCCTGGGCCACGCCAAGCTCAACCGCGACGAGAGCGGCTGGTTCAACCAGACGGAACTGACGCAAAAGCTGGTCACGGGCACCATGCGCCACGAAGTGCTGTACGGCGCCGAATTCGGCAAGCAAAACAAGGATGCCAACAGTTGGGCCGCCATCGCTGTAACGACATCTGCGAAGCCCGTGTCGATCTTCAATCCTGTTCTGCCCGTCGTCGATCGCAGCAAGCTGGGCGCGCGCAGTGATACCTTCGGTACCTACGACACGGCCGCCGCCTACGTGCAGGACGCCATCAGCTTCAGCGACGAGTGGAAGGCGCTGGCCGGCTTGCGCTACGACCGCTACAAGCAGCAGTCGCGCCTGGCCAATGCGCTTGGCGTGACGACGGCGGATCTGTCGCGCACGGATTCGGCCTACAGCCCCCGCGCCGGCCTCGTCTGGCAACCGAGCGCCGTGCAATCGTACTACGCGTCGTGGAGCCGCTCGTTCCAGCCGAGCGGCGAGAACTTCGCCCTGGCCGCCAACAATGCCGACCTGGCGCCGGAAACCACGCGCAACACGGAAGTGGGCGCCAAGTATGACCTGTGGGGCGGCCGCGCCAACGCCACCGTGTCGCTGTTCCGCCTGGAGCGCGACAATATCAAGACCAGCGACCCGATCACGAACCGCATCGTGCCCGTCGGCACGCAGCGCACGGATGGCCTGGAACTGACCTTCAACGCGGACTTGCACGATGGCTGGAAAATGATGGCCGGCTACGCTTACCTGGACGCCACCATCACCGATTCCATCGCCAAGGACAAGAGCGTCAATGTGCCGGGCGGCACCGTCGCCAGAGAAGTGCCGGTCAAGGGCAAGCGCGCCACCTTGACATCGCGCAATACGGCCAACCTGTGGCTGACGAAAGACCTGGGCCACGGCTTCACGGTGGGCGGCGGCGCGAACGCCGTCGGCAGCCGCTTCGCCAATCCGGGCAACACGGTGGTGCTGCCAGGCTATGTGACGGCCGACGCCATGGCCGCGTACCGCACGGGCCGCTATGAAGTGCAGCTGAACGTCAACAATATCGGCGACACGCGTTACATCGTGTCGGGCCACGGTTCCAGCCCGAACCTGAGCTTGCCGGGCGCGCCGCGCAATGTGGCGCTGACCTTGCGCTACAGCCTGTAATTTGGCCGGCCAGTTCGGCCGCATCCCCAAAAACCCGCTCGCGAGCGGGTTTTTTTTCGTGGGCGGGTAGCGATGTGCAAGCGTGCCGGGCAGGCTGGCATTGTTTAGAGGGAACGTTCGGTATCGTCAAATTAATATTGACTAAAGGCAATTTTTTCCAGCGGACTAAGCCTTGTCGGAGTTTGAGGGGTAAAATACTGTCATACGGCACAGGCATGGTGCTTATATCTTAGTGATATGACACTACCACGACGCCGTATGACTTTTTATTTACTCACATCATAGAGGCCTGAATATGGTTCAGATGTCCAGGCGCCAGTTCCTTCGGGTAACTGGCGCGACCATTGCTGGTTCCAGCCTCGCCCTGCTCGGTTTCGCACCGGGCCAGGCGATGGCGGAAGTGCGGCAATACAAGCTGTCTCGCACCACCGAGACACGCAATACCTGTCCCTACTGTTCGGTAGGATGTGGCGTCCTGCTGTATGGACTGGGCGACGGCGCGAAAAACGCCGTCTCCAGCATCATCCACGTGGAAGGCGATGCCGATCACCCGGTGAACCGCGGCACCTTGTGCCCGAAAGGCGCCAGCCTGGTCGACTTCATCCACAGCCCGAACCGCCTGAAAGTGCCCGAGTACCGCGCACCGGGCGGCACGGAATGGCAACCGATCTCCTGGGATGTGGCGCTCGACAAGATCGCGCGCCTGATGAAGGATGACCGCGACGCCAACCTGATCGAGAAGAATGCCGACGGCAAGACCGTCAACCGCTGGCTCTCCACCGGCATGCTTGCCGCGTCCGCCGGCAGCAACGAGGTCGGGTATCTGACCCACAAGACAGTGCGCAGCATGGGGATGCTGACCTTTGATAATCAGGCGCGTGTATGACACGGACCGACGGTGGCAGGTCTTGCCCCGACGTTTGGCCGTGGCGCGATGACGAATCATTGGGTCGATATCAAGAATGCCGATGTGATTTTGGTCATGGGCGGCAATGCAGCAGAAGCACATCCTTGCGGATTCAAATGGGTAACGGAAGCGAAGGCGCATAACAAGGCCAAGCTGATCGTTGTCGATCCGCGTTTTACCCGTACCGCATCCGTGGCAGATTACTACTGCGCCACGCGTACCGGCACGGACATCGTCTTCCTCGGCGCGATCATCAATTATCTGCTGACGAACGACAAGATCCAGCATGAGTACGTGCGCAACTACACGGACATGCCCTTCATCGTGCGCGAAGACTATGCGTTCGAGGACGGCCTGTTCTCGGGTTTCGACAAAGAAAAAGGCAAGTACACCAACAAGGCCACCTGGGATTACGAGATCGGCGAAGATGGCTATGCCAAGGTCGACCCGACCCTGGAACACCCGCGCTGCGTCTACCAGATGATGAAGAAGCACTACGCGCGCTACACGACCGAGATGGTCGAGCGCACGTGCGGCGTGTCGGCCGACAAGTTCCACAAGGTGGCAGAAGCCCTGGCTTCGACCGCCGTGCCGGGACGCGCCGGTACCATCCTGTACGCGCTGGGCTGGACGCACCACTCGACGGGCGCGCAAACCATCCGCACGGGCGCCATGGTGCAGTTGCTGCTGGGTAATATGGGTATCGCGGGCGGCGGCATGAACGCCTTGCGCGGCCACTCGAACATCCAGGGTCTGACCGATCTGGGCCTGATGTCGAACCTGTTGCCAGGCTACATGACCTTGCCGAACGAGTCCGAGCAGGATTTCGACGGCTATATCGCCGCGCGCGCCACCAAGCCGCTGCGGCCTAACCAGCTCAGCTACTGGAGCAATTACCGCAAATTCCACGTCAGCTTCATGAAGACGTGGTGGGGCGACTTTGCCACGGCGGAAAATAACTACGCCTTCGACTACCTGCCGAAACTCGACAAGCCGTATGACTTGATGCAAGCCATCGAGAACATGCACCAAGGCAAGATGACGGGCTATATCTGCCAGGGCTTCAATGTGCTGGCGTCCGCGCCGAACAAGCAGAAGGTCACGGAAGCGCTGTCGAAGCTGAAGTTCCTCGTCATCATGGATCCGCTGGCCGTGGAAACGGGCGAATTCTGGAAGGCGCACGGGCAATATCACGAAGTCGATCCCACCAAGATCATGACGGAAGTGTTCCGCCTGCCGACCAGCTGCTTCGCCGAAGAGCGCGGTTCGCTGGTGAGCTCCTCGCGCGTGCTGCAGTGGCACTGGCAGGCGGCCGAACCGCCGGGCCAGGCGCGCAGCGACCTGGAGATCATGTCGGGCCTGTTCTTGCGCATGCGCAACATGTACAAGAAAGAGGGCGGCAAGTTCCCCGATCCTATCGTCAACCTGACGTGGAATTATGCGCAGCCGCATAACCCGCAGCCGGAAGAAATCGCCCGCGAATTCAACGGCAAGGCGCTGGCCGACTTGTACGATCCGAAAGATCCGACCAAGCTGCTGGTGAAGAAGGGCGAGCAGCTGGCCTCGTTCGCGCAATTGCGCGACGATGGCACGACCACCAGCGGTTGCTGGATCTTCGCCGGCAGCTGGACGCAGGCGGGCAACCAGATGGGACGGCGCGACAATAGCGACCCGACCGGCATCGGCCAGACCCTGGGCTGGGCCTGGGCGTGGCCGGCCAACCGCCGCGTGCTGTACAACCGCGCTTCGTGCGACTTGAAGGGCAAGGCTTTCGACCCGACGCGCAAGTTGATCGAGTGGAATGGCACGAACTGGAGCGGGGCCGATATTCCCGACTTCAAGGTCGACGAACCGCCGGAAAACGGCATGGGTCCGTTCATCATGCTGGGCGAGGGCGTGGCGCGCTTCTTTGCACGCGGCGCCATGGCCGAGGGGCCGTTCCCCGAGCATTACGAGCCGTTCGAAAATCCGCTGGGCTACAACCCCATGCATCCGAAAAACCCGCAAGCGACCAGCAATCCGGCCGCGCGCGTGTTCGCCGATGACCGGAAAATGTTCGGCACGCATGAGGAATACCCGCATGTGGCCACCAGCTACCGCCTGACCGAGCATTTCCACTACTGGACCAAGCATGCACGCCTGAATGCCATCATCCAGCCGCAGCAATTCGTCGAAATCGGCGAAGAACTGGCCAAGAGCATCGGCGTCGTTGCCGGTGGGGAAGTGCGCGTCAGTTCCAAGCGGGGTCACATCATCGCCAAGGCCGTCGTCACCAAGCGCATCAAGGCTTTGATGATCGAGGGCAAGCCGGTGCATACCGTGGGCCTGCCACTGCACTGGGGCTTTACGGGCGTGGCCAAGCCGGGGTATCTGATCAATACCCTGACGCCGGGCGTGGGGGATGCGAATTCGCAAACGCCGGAATTCAAGTCCTTCCTCGTGAAGGTGGAAAAAGCATGATGGGAGCTCAATAATGGCACTGCAATCCTTAGATATCCGGCGCCTGTCGGCTACCACGGTAACGCCGCCGCAAGCGCGCAGCCCGGTGACGGGCACCGTGGCCAAGCTGATCGATGTGTCGAAATGCATCGGCTGCAAGGCTTGCCAGACGGCGTGCATGGAATGGAACGACTTGCGTGACGAAGTCGGCGAAAACCATGGCACCTATGACAATCCGACGGACTTGACGCCGCAATCGTGGACGGTGATGCGTTTTGCCGAACACGAAAACAACGACGGCAACCTCGAGTGGCTGATCCGCAAGGATGGCTGCATGCACTGCGAGGACCCGGGCTGCCTGAAAGCCTGTCCGGCGCCGGGCGCCATCGTGCAATATACGAACGGCATCGTGGATTTCCATCAGGAAAACTGCATCGGCTGCGGCTATTGCGTGGCCGGCTGTCCTTTCGACGTGCCCCGCATTTCGAAAAAGGACGACCGCGCCTACAAGTGCACGCTCTGTTCGGACCGCGTCGCCGTGGGCCAGGAACCGGCCTGCGTGAAAACGTGCCCGACGGGCGCCATCGTCTTCGGCACCAAGGAAGACATGAAGGTGCATGCGGAAGAGCGCATCGTCGACCTGAAGTCGCGCGGTTTCGAGAATGCGGGCCTGTACGACCCGCTGGGCGTGGGCGGCACGCACGTGATGTACGTGCTGCACCATGCCGACAAGCCGAAGCTGTATTCGAACTTGCCGGAACGCCCGCGCATCAGCCCGATGGTGGGCTTCTGGAAGGGCTGGTCCAAGCCGCTCGCGGTGGCCGGCATGGCCGCCACGGCGCTGGCAGGCTTCTTCCATTACACGCGTGTCGGTCCGAACGAAGTGAGCAAGGACGAAGAGCACGAGGCGCTGGAAGAGGCCAAACGCATCCGGGAGGAAGACCATGAGCCACAGTGATCTGCATGATGGAAAGCTGCGCGACAAGGATGGTAACCCGCTGATCCAGCGCTACGACCCGAACGAGCGCACGAATCACTGGGTGACCGCCATCACCTTCGTCATGCTGGCCCTGTCCGGCCTGGCCATGTTCCATCCCTCGATGGCGTGGCTGGCGAACCTGTTCGGCGGCGGGCAATGGACGCGCATCCTGCATCCGTTTGCCGGTCTGGTGATGTTCGTCTCGTTCGCGATCCTGGTGGTGCGCTTCTGGCACCACAACAAGTTCGAGGACGGCGACAAGCAGTGGCTGAAACAGATGGATGACGTGCTCAACAACCGTGAAGAAAAGCTTCCGAAGATCGGCAAATACAATGCCGGCCAGAAGATCCTGTTCTTCGTGCTGCTGGCCTGCATGGCGGGATTGTTGCTGTCGGGCATCGTGATCTGGCGCGCGTACTTCGCGTTCTACTTCCCGATTCCCGTCATCCGCGCGGCCGCCTTGCTGCACGCCGTGTGCGCGTTCGGCATCATCTGCGCCATCATCGTGCACATCTATGCGGCCCTGTGGGTCAAGGGCTCGATCGGCGCCATGGTGCGCGGCACCGTCACCTACGGCTGGGCGCGCAAGCACCATCCGAAGTGGTTCGAGGCGGTGATGCGCAACGGCAAAGACTGACCGTTTTTTGCTTAATCAGCCCAAGTGCAAGAGCAGGGGTCAGACCCGCCGGGTCTGACCCCTGTTTTCCTTTGCGGCTTGCGATGACTGTATCGATTAAAATACTTTTACATCCCCTTTTTTGATGGGAACTCCATTGGTACAACGCATTCTTCAGCCAGGCGAAATCGAAGGCCTGGACCACAACGCGATTCCGCGCCTGCTGCTGCCGCAGCCTGACAGCCTGTTCAAGGCGCGCGCCTTGCGCTTGCGCGAACTGGCGCAGGGAAACATCAAGGGCATCCCCGTCGACGCGGGCATGCAGGGTTACCTGGTGCTGATGGCCGCGCTGGCCGACGCGCAAGCCGCCGTGGTGGGAAAACTGGCGCCCGGCGCCGTGCCCGCCGCCGACCCGGACGCGCTGCGCCGCGCGATGCAGCACCGCATGCCGGTGCTGCCCGTCAACGGCGCCCGCCCGCCCGTCTGGCGCGACATATTCGCCAGCCTGCTCGATGAACTGGCCGCCACGGCGGCAAGCCAGCCGGCCCTGTCCGGCGGCCTGACGCAGGTGCTGGCCCAGCTGCGCGCGCTCGACGCGCCGGCGCTGGACGCCTGCGCCGATGCCGTGCTCGATGAAAACGGCGACAACCTGAACCCCATGCATGCGCCGTTCGTCGCGGCCGCCCTGCAAATCTTGTGGTCGGTGTCAGCCAGCGAACTGCGCGCCGCGCGCGTGCCGGACCTGGAAACGGGCACCCTGTGCCCCGTCTGCGGTTCGCACCCCGTCGCCAGCGTGATCCGCATCGGCGGCGGGTCGCAGGGCTACCGCTATCTGCACTGCGGCATTTGCGAAAGCGAATGGCATATGGTGCGCGTGAAGTGTTCGACCTGCGAACAGAATGGCAAGATCGCCTACCAGGGCCTGGATGCGGCCGATGCGGCGCCGTTCGACCCCGTGACGGCAAAGGACGACAAATTGCCGAACAAGGCGAATGATCCGAAGAAGGTGGCGCGCGCGGAAACCTGCGACGATTGCCATACCTACCGCAAGGTCTTCAACCAGGAACACGATTACAACGTCGAGCCCCTGGCCGACGACCTGGCCAGCCTGATGCTCGACCTGCTGGTGGGCGAAGCGGGCTACCAGCGCGCCAGCGGCAATCCGCTGCTGTGGCTGGGGAAGGGCGACAGCAGCGAGGGCCAGCCAGCATGACGACGGGGCAAACCGTGCGCCTGCCATCGGTAGACCGTATCCTGGGCGACGCGGCTTGCCTGGCCCTGATTGCGCATTACGGTCGCGCGCAAACCCTGGCCTGCGCGCGCGCCGTGCTGGCCGAACTGCGCACGGCCATGCTGGCCGGTGCAGTCTGCGAAGAGGGCGCATCGATCGCCGCCATCGCCGCACAGATGGCCGAACGGCTGCAGGCGCAATCGCGCTCGCAGCTGCGCGCCGTCTTCAACCTGACGGGCACCGTGCTGCACACGAACCTGGGCCGCGCGCTGCTGCCCGACGCCGCCGTGCAAGCCGTGGTGGAAGCGTTGCAGTGGCCGATGAACCTGGAATTCGACCTGGAGACGGGCAAGCGGGGCGACCGCGACGACCTGGTCGAGGAACTGCTGCGCGAATTGACGGGGGCCGAAGCGGCCACCATCGTCAACAACAATGCGGCCGCCGTGCTGCTGATGTTGAACACCCTGGCGCAGGGCAAGGAGGTGGTGGTGTCGCGCGGGGAGCTGGTGGAAATCGGCGGCGCCTTCCGCATCCCCGACGTGATGACGCGCGCGGGCGCCGTGCTGCGCGAAGTGGGCAGCACCAACCGCACCCACCTGGCCGATTACGCGAACGGGATCAACGAACACACCAGCCTGCTGATGAAGGTCCATTGCAGCAATTACGCCATTACCGGCTTCACGAAAAGCGTGGAGCTCGACGAACTGGTGCCGCTGGCGGCACAACACGGCGTGCCGACGGCCGTGGACCTGGGCAGCGGCACCCTGGTTGACCTGGCGCAATATAGTTTGCCCCATGAAACGACGGTGCGCGAAACCATCGAGGCGGGCGCCGACCTGGTCACCTTCAGCGGCGACAAACTGCTGGGCGGGCCGCAATGCGGCGTCATCGTCGGGCGCGCCGACCTGATCGCGAAGATCAAGCGCAACCCCCTGAAACGCGCGCTGCGGGTCGGCAAGCTGACCCTGGCCGCCCTGGAACCCGTGCTGCGGCTGTACCGCGCGCCGGACTTGCTGGCCGAACGGCTGACCACCTTGCGCTTGCTGACGCGTCCCGCCGCCGCCATGCGCGCGCAGGCGGAAATGCTGCTGCCGCTGCTGCAGGGCGCGCTGGGCGCCGCGTACGCAGTCACGGCCGAAGCCATGACCAGCCAGATCGGCAGCGGCGCCTTGCCCGTCGACCAGCTGCCCAGCTTTGGCCTGGCCATCCGCAGCGCGCCAGGCTCGCGCCTGAGCAACCCCTTGGGAGCGCTGGAACAGCGGCTGCGCGCCTTGCCGTGCCCCGTGATCGGGCGCATCGGGCAAGACACCCTGTGGCTCGACTTGCGCTGCCTGGAAGCGGCGCACGAGACGGCCTTCGTCGCGCAGCTCGCCGAGTTGTCCGCATGATCGTCGGCACCGCGGGCCATATCGACCATGGCAAGACGACGCTCACGCGCGCGCTGACGGGCGTGCACACGGACCGCCTGAAGGAAGAGCAGGCGCGCGGCATCTCGATCGAACTCGGCTACGCCTATCTGCCGCTGCTTGACGGCACGGTGCTGGGCGTGATCGACGTGCCGGGCCACGAAAAATTCATCCGCACCATGGCTTCCGGCGTGACGGGCATCGATTTCGCCTTGCTCGTGGTGGCCGCCGACGATGGCGTCATGCCGCAGACGCACGAGCACCTGGCCATCTTGCAGCTGCTGGGCGTGACGCGCGGCGCCGTGGCGCTGACGAAGGTCGACCGCGCCGACAGCGCCCGCGTGGCGCAGGTGGAAGCGGACATCGAGGCGCTGCTGGCCGGCATGCCGCTGGCGGGCAGCCCGATTTTCCCCACCGCCGCCAATCGCGACGGCGATGCCGGCGTGGCCGCCCTGCTGGCGCACCTGACGCAGGTGGCGCGCAGCTTGCCGCAACGCGACGAGCGGCGCTTGTTCCGCCTCGGCGTGGACCGCGTGTTCACCTTGTCGGGGCAGGGCACCATCGTCACCGGCACGGCGCTGGCGGGATGCGCGCGCGTGGGCGACATGCTGCAGCTGGCGCCCGGCGGCGCGCCAGCGCGGGTGCGCAGCATCCATGCGCAGAACCGCGCCGCCGAGACGGGCACGGCGGGCCAGCGCCTGGCGCTGAACCTGGCCGGCATCGACCGCGAGCGCATCGAGCGGGGCAACTGGATCGTCGCGCCCGAGCTGGCGCAGTGTTCCGAACGCCTCGACGTGGAGCTCACCCTGCTGCCCGACGCGGGCGTGCAACTGAAAGCCTGGTCGCCGCTGCACGTGCACCTGGGCGCGGCGCACCAGCTGGCGCGCGCCGTCATGCTCGATGGCGAGACCCTGTCGCCGGGGCAGACGGGCAGAGTACAGCTGGTGTTCGATGCGCCCATGCACGGCGTGCCGGGCGACCGCTTCGTCGTGCGCAATGCGCAAGCGACGCAGACGGTGGGCGGCGGCATGGTGCTCGATCCGTTCGGCCCCGCGCGCAAGCGGCGCAGCCCGGCCCGGCTGGCGTGGCTCGATGCGCTGGCCGCGTTCGTCGCGCACGGCGACTATGCGGCCCTGCTGGCGCAAAGCCCGCTGGGGCTGCGTGTATCGCTGCTGGTGCGCCTGTCCCTGCTGCCGGCGGGAGCCCTCGCGCTGCCGCCCGACACGCGGCGCATCGCCCTGCGCGCCGGCGACGCCCTGCTGCTGGCGCCGGATGCGTTGCTGGCGCTGGAAGCGCGCGTGCTGGCAGCCCTGGACGTCTTCCACGCGCGCGCACCCGACGAGGCGGGACCGGAACTGTGGCGCCTGAAACGCATCGTCGACGCCGAGATGGAAGACGCCTTGTGGAGCCACCTGGTCGAAGGCTTGCTGGCGCGCGGCGAGATCCTGGCGCGCGGCGCCAGCCTGCACTTGCCGACGCACAGCGTGGAACTGACGCCGCAGGAGCAGGCCATGGCCGAACCCTTGCTGGCCGCCCTGGAGCAGGGGCGTGCCGATCCGCCGTGGACGCGCGACCTGGCGCGCGGCTTCGGCCTGGCCGAGGACGAGACGCGCCGGCTGTTGCGCAAACTGGCCAAGGCAGGGCAGATCAGCCAGGTCGTGCACGACCTGTTTTATCACCAGGCGGCGCTGGCCGAACTGGCGCAACTGGTGCGGCAACTGGCGCACAAGGCGGAAGAGGATGCAGGCTTGCCAGCCGGCAATGGCGCCGTGGGCGCGGCCACGTTCCGCGACGCCAGCGGCCTGGGCCGCAAGCGGGCGATCCAGGTCTTGGAATTCTTTGACCGCGTCGGTTATACTCGCCGTGTTGGCAATGGGCATCTATTGCGCCCGCAAGCGCTGTGGTCCTACACCGCGGCCTTGCCCAACAGCTAAGTACTAGCTCAGGCACCGCGGAAAGCACACTCATCCGGTGATGTGGCCGGGCTTCAAACCCGGTGGAGGGCGTCAGACGTTCTCCCGTAGGTTCGACTCCTACTGTTTTCCGCCAGTTATTCTTCCTTCCCCCTGCACGGTGATCGCCTCGGCGTTGGCCTGTTGTCACGTTGCGGTAAATAAATGGTGTTATTGATAATATGTAACGATGCCAGGGTGAGCCGATGGTAACATCGGCTTGTATCCCCTGTGGCAGATGAAAGCAAGCATGAAACAAGCAAGCATGGCGTGGCTGCTGGCAGTGGCGCTGCTGATGCCGGCGCTGGCCGCGGCGGTGGACGTGCGCATCGTCGGCGAGCATTTACCGCCGTCGAGCATGATGGAAGGCAATGTCGTCGTCGGACGTGAAACGCTCAAGGTGCGCGACATCATGGCGCGCGCCGGTCTTTCCTACAGCATCGAGCTGCTGCCGTGGAAGCGCGCGTACGCGCAGGCGCTGCGCGAAGCCGACACCTGCATCTTTTCCACCAGTCGCACGCAGGAGCGCGAAGCGCAATTTCGCTGGATCGGGCCCCTGAACGAAGCGGAATGGATACTCTACGGCCTGGCCGAACGGCATTTGGCGCTGCGCACGCTCGATGATGCGCGCGGCCTGGTGATCGGCACGGTGCTGGGCGACGCGCGCGACGATTACCTGCGCCAGCGCGGCCTGAACGTGGCGCCCGTGACGCAGGAGTGGCTCAATCCGCAAAAGCTGCTGCTCGGACGCATCGACCTGTGGGCCGTCGGCATGGCGGTGGGCAGCAAGCCGTTTGCCGGCAAGGAGTGGGAGGGCAAGGTGGTGCCGCTGCTGACCTTCAACCGCGTGCAGACTTACCTCGCCTGCAACAGGCAGTTGCCCGAGGCGCAGGCCTTGGCCATGCAGCGGGCGGCGGCGGCCATGCGCCGCGACGGCAGCATGGCGCGCGAACATATCCGCTAAGGTCCGCTTCAGCTTTCCAGCCACTGGCGCACGCAGTTGCGCCCCTCGCGCTTGGCCTGGTACAAGGCCTGGTCCGCGTGGCTGTAGGCCGTTTCGAAGGCCGTGCCGGCGCTGTTCCAGCTCAGGCCCACGCTGACGGTGATGGCGCGCGTGATGGGCGCCGCATGGCGCTGGCGGCCGACGCTCTCGCAGATGCGCTGCGCCACCTGCGCCGCATCGTCGCGCGAGGAAGTGGGCCAGACCACGGAAAACTCTTCGCCGCCGACCCGGCCGATGGCCGTTTCCTGTCCCAGCAGTGCCTTCAGGCAGTCCACCACGGCCTGGATCACGCCGTCGCCAGCCGGGTGGCCGAAGTCGTCGTTGACCTGCTTGAACAAGTCGATGTCGAGCACGATCAGCGCCATGTCGCCCTGCGCCAGGCAGCGCGAGGCGTGATCGATCACGGCGCCGCGGTTCAGGGCGCCCGTCAGCGGGTCGTGCGTGGCGCGGTATTCGAGCTGGCCGGCCAGGGTTTGCAATTGGCGGTTCAGCAAATGCATGTCGCGCTCGGCGCGGTCGCTGCGGCCAATCAGGCGCCGCGTCTCGCGCATCAGCCGTTCGTAGTGATTGATCAGTTCACCGAGCACGCGCCGCTGCGCCTCGCCGCTGGCGTGAGTATCGGCGTGCATGCGGCGCGCGGCAGCCAGCGCCGCCGCTTCCACGGTGAACAGGTCGGGCTCCAGGCCGGACTCGGAGATGGCGGCGCGCATGCCCTAGCTGCCCTGCACGGGATGGTCGTGGAAGTCCAGCGCCATGAAGTCCTGCTGCAGCTCCTGGCCGAATTCCAGGATGGTGTCGTCGTCCTCGTCGTGATACCAGTTCAGGCGCACCTGGTTGCCATCGACGGCCGCCTGGTTCAGGGTGTCGAACAGGGTAAACAGCATCTTCGTGCTGGAGCTGTTGAAGTAGGCCAGCGAGACGTTGACGGTGATGGCGCTTTCGCGGCAGCCTTCCAGGTAGGCGCGCACGGCGGCGATCAGCGGGCCATAGAAGGCGGCTGCGTTTTCCGGATACGACTCGCCCTTGATCGACAGGGTGTGCTGCTCGAAACGGAAGTCGATTTCGGGCGAACTCGGGGTCGCGGCGATGAACAGTGGTGACGGTAATTGCATATGCTTTCCTGAGTCGGCTCTTTCAAATGATGGCTTTGATGCAGAAGATGGTGTGGCCCGGCTCCTGGGGATCCTGGACGAATTCGAATTCCAGCGGCTCGCTGGCGTCGCGCGCCATGGTCAGAAAACCCAGGCCCGCGCCCTTGCTGTCGGCCGGCGCTTCCTCGCGCAGGGCCTTCTTGTAGGCCAGGCGGATTTCTTCCATCGTCATGGTGTGCAGCGGCTCCAGCCGGGCGCGGATCTGCGCCACGTTGTCCGTCGAGACGGGGTTGGCGCACAGGAGGAAAAAGCTGTCGCCGCGCGTGCCGATGCAGAACGAGCCGCGCCGCATCTGCTGATCCAGCTGCGCATCGGGCGTCAGGCTGTCGGCGGAATAGTGCATGATGTTTTGCGACATCTCGATGAACGAGGAAAAGATGCGCCGCCGCGTGGGCCCGGCCGCGCCGGCCGTGTCCAGGCGCGCCTTGATGGTTTCGGAAATGGCGCTGACCACGTGCTGCGAGAAATAGCCCACGTAAAAAAAGATGATGTTGCGCTTGCGCGCCACATCCCAAAACTCGTTGAATTCTTCGTACAGCACGTCCGTGCTCCTGGCTAGCCGGTGACCCGGTTTCTTGTTGATAAGGTGGCTCGATGGCGCCCAACTACAGGCGAAAACAGAAAAAGGTCAGGTCGTCGCGGCGCGGCTGCTTGCCTTGCCATGCCGCGCTGTCCTGCAGCAGCGCCGCCGCCACGTCGCCGGCGGGCGCATCGCGCTGCGCCAGCAGCTGTTCGCGCATGCGCCGCTTGCCGTAGGCGATGTCGCGCGCGCCGCCGATCTGGTCGAGCAGGCCGTCGGTGGTGAGGAACAGCAGGCTGCCGGCGGGAATGTCCAGCATCTCGTTGTGCCAGCAGTAGCCGGCCGGCGTGTCGACATAGCCCACGCCCATGCGCGCGCCATCGATGGCGCGCACGGCCTCTTCGCCCGGCGCGACCACGTGCAGCGCCAGTTTCGCCCCCGCGAAACGCAGGCTGGCGCTGGCCGTGTCGTAGCACAGGAAGGCGCAATCCATGCCGTCGTTCGAGCCGGCGTGGCCCGTGGCTTCGCCGCTGCTGGCGCCGTCCTGGCCCAGCAGGGTCTTGATGGCGCGGCTGACGGCGCCGATCAGGGCGGCCGGATCGTGCGGCCCCAGCTCGCGCAGGGCCTGGCTCAGGGCCGACGAGGCAATCAGGGTCATGAAGGCGCCTGGCACGCCGTGGCCGGTGCAGTCGGCGATGGCGGCAAACCAGCCGCCCGCGTGGCGCTCGAAGAAGTAAAAATCGCCGCCGACCACGTCGCGCGGCTGCCATTCCAGGTGCGCGTCGGGCAGGGTGGCGCGCAGTTCCGCATCGGAGGTGCGCAGCAGCGCGCGCTGGATCACGCTGGCGTAATCGATGCTGTGCATGATTTGCCGGTTCTTTTCCGCCTGCATGGTGGCGACCACGTTCATCAGCTGCAAGCCGAAGCCCACGCCGGCCAGCGCGCCATCCTCGGTGATGATGAAGCCGTCGGCCAGCGCCTTCTCGCCCGCTTCCACGGCGCGGAAGGTGAGGTCTTCGATGCTCATGGCGCCGTCGACGATCAGCGGTTCCTTGTCCATGAAGGCGATGCAGCTCTTCTTGCCGTACACCTCGTGATAAAAGGGCTTGGACATCTGCGACATGAAGATGTTGCGGCTGATCAAACCGATGGGCTTCTGCTGCTCCGTGACGGGCAGGCTCATCATGTCGCGCCGTTCCGTGAACAGTTCCAGCACGGCGAAATTGCTGGCGTCGGCCTGCACGGATTCCGTGGGAATGCACAGATCAAACGCCACGGACGTGCGATAACGGGGAAGATGCAATCGAGAAGCGTTGAACTCCACAGCGGCTACCTTTACATGACGATCGGACCCTTGTTGTCGCGACGGCAAGGCGACTGACAAACAGGCAATATCATCATGGTAGCCTTGGAATATGACGGCTTGATTACCAGCTTGTCAAAACCGTATGCAAGATGGCTGCATGGCAAGCAACTTACAGGCGCCGGGCCAGCGCCTGTGCCTGGGCCAGCCAGCGCGCGCGCTGCGGCTCGGTGGAGTCGAGGAGGGGGCCGAAGCTGGCCACCCTGACGGGCTTGATGCCGCAAAATTCCAGCGTCGTCTTGCGCAACTGGTGGATGCCGGGCATGCGGTAGACCCAGCGGAAATACCAGGGCGGCGTATCCATCGTCACCAGCAGCTGCGCCGTGCGGCCCTTCAGCAATTGCGCCGGGAAGGCCTTGCCGGGGCGGTACTTGAAAGCGTAGCCGGGCAGGAAGACGCGGTCGACGAAGCCTTTCAGCAGGGCTGGCGCGCCGCCCCACCAGATCGGGTAGGCGAACACCAGGTGTTCGGCCCACCTGATGGCTTCCTGCGCGGCCAGCAGGTCCGCTTCCAGCGGCTGCACCTGGCGGTAGCCTTCGTGCAGGATGGGATCGAAGTCGAGCTGGCCCAGGCGCAGCTCGCGCACGGTGTGGCCCGCGCTGCGGGCCGTGGCGGCATAGGCTTCGGCCAGGGCGGCGCAAAAGCTGTCGCCCGACGGGTGGCCGAGGAGTATCAAAATGCGCTTGGGTGTCGTCTTGGTCATGGTGCAGGCTGTCCGTTAAAGAAGAGCTTGCATGCTAAAGCCTGCCCCTGAGGGCAGAGTCAAGCGGCCGCTTGAAGGTATTGGTGCGCCAGGCAGTCGTGGATTTCCGTGTCGATGTCGGCCAGTTGCGCGTCGAGCTGGCGCAGGCGGGCGATATCCTGCTGTATCTGCGTGCGCTTGGCGGCGATGTGCTGCGACAGGGCGGCCCAGTCCGTATCGTCGCCGGCCAGGATGGGCAGCAGTTCGGCCAGGCGGAAGCCCAGCGCCTGCGCCTGGCGTATGAGTTTGACTTGCGCCAGGTCTTGCTGCGTGTAGACGCGGTAGGCGCCGGCGCGGCGCACGTCGCCCAGCAAGCCCAGCGCTTCATAGTGGCGCAAGGCCTTGGGCGAGGTGCCCGCCAGGCGGGCGATTTCTCCGATGTACATGGGTGATCCTTTCTCAAGCTTGAGCGAATCTTACCGTATGGCAGCGGCGCCCAAACGGCCCAGGCATCCTCAGGCCCGGCGCGGCGGCACTTTCTTCGCCGTGCACTCGGCGCAGGTGCCGTACAGCGACAGCGCGTGCTCGTGCAGCACGAAGCCCCGCTCGGCGGCGATCTCGTTCTGGCGCAGTTCGATGCCTTCGTCGACGAATTCATCGACCTTGCCGCAACCCGTGCAGACCAGGTGGTCGTGGTGCTGGCCTTCGTTCAGTTCGAAGACGGCGTGGCCCGATTCGAAATGCCGGCGAAACAGGATGCCCGCTTCGGCAAACTGCATCAGCACGCGGTAGATGGTGGCCAGGCCCACGTCGATCTTTTCAGCCAGCAAGAGTTTGTAGACATCGTCCGCACTCAGGTGCTTGATCGTGCCTTCTTGAAACAGCTGCAGAATCCGCAAGCGGGGGATGGTCACTTTCAAGCCCGATTCACGCAGTTCCCTCAATATATCCATGTCTCCCATTCCTTTTTGTAGTCGCCCTAGCGAGGTATTGCATTATATCGCAAATGATAATCATTACCATTCTCATGTGTGTGCTGTAAATAGTATGCCGCGGGGACGGGCGGCAATCCAGTGACATCGGCGCAAGTGGCGCTTGCGTGGCAGGCAACTGATGCCAGCAGTATTGGTTGCTGCTGAAAAGTGGCGGTCGAATCGCTATACTGTGCAGCAAGAAATAACAATGGAGGGAGCATGGACCGATTTGATGCGATGCGCATCTTTACGCGCATCGTCGAACTGCGCAGTTTTACGCAGGCGGCGCATGACCTCGGCTATCCGAAGGCCACCGTCACGCATGCGATCAAGCAGCTGGAAGCGCGGCTGCGCGTGCGCCTGCTGCAGCGGACCACGCGGCAAGTGACGCCTACGCCCGATGGCGACGCGTATTACCAGCGCTGCGTGCGCCTGCTGGCGGACCTGGAAGAAACGGAAGCCGTGTTCAGTTCGGCGGCGCAGCAGCCGGCCGGCAAGCTGCGCATCGACTTGCACGCGACCCTGGCCATGCACTTCGTCATGCCCGTGCTGGACCGCTTCTGCGCCCGCTATCCGCTGATCGAACTGGAAATCGGCATGGGCGACCGCCTCGTCGACCTGGTGCGCGAAGGCGTCGATTGCGTGCTGCGCGTGGGCGAACTGGGCGACTCGTCGATGGTGGCGCGCCGCGTGGCGCTGCTGGAACAGGTGACCTGCGCCAGCCCCGCCTACCTGGCCGCGCACGGCACGCCGGAGCATCTGGCGCAGCTGGATGGCCACCGCGCCGTCAATTTCTTTTCCGCCCAGACGGGCAAGGTCTGGCCCTTCGATTTCAAGGTGGAAGGCCAGCGCCGCAGCGTGGCCTTGCCGGGCACCGTGTCCGTCAACAATGCCGACGCGTATCACGCCTGCTGCCGCGCGGGCATGGGCTTGATCCAGGCGCCCCGTTATCACCTGGAGCGGGCGCTGGCGGCCGGCGAACTGGTGGAAGTGCTGCGGGACTGGCGGCCCGACCCGCTGCCCGTGTCCGTGCTGTATCCCCACCACCGGCAATTGTCGCCGCGCGTGCGCGTGTTTGCCGACTGGGTCGCCAGCCTGTTTGCCGACGTGCATTGATGCGCTGCAATGCGGCAATTTTTGACCTGGGCAAAGGAAAAAATCCCTCTGGTGATGCCATATAGCACTATTTGATGTGGATCAAAGTTTTTGTTGCACTGCACTCTTAGACTTCGCAGCGTTACTTAACGACAGAGGAAAACATAATGAAAACGTCCGCAACTGCAGCAGCAATCGTCCTGGCCGCCATTGGTGCATTCGCCGGCAACGCCATGGCACAGGAAAGCCCATGGCTGGTCCGTGCGCGCGCCGTGCATATCGATCCTGCCAACAAATCCACGCCGGTCTTGGGCAATGGCGCATCGGACACGATCCACGTCAGCAGCAAGACGATTCCTGAAATCGATATTTCGTATTTCTTCACGCCGAACATCGCTGCCGAGCTGATCCTGACGTATCCGCAAAAGCATGACGTCACCCTGGGTGGCCAAAATATCGGCACGTTCAAGCATTTGCCTCCGACCTTGTCGCTGCAATACCACTTCATGCCTGAAAAACAGTTCAGCCCATACGTGGGTGCAGGCGTGAACTATACGAATATTTCGAGCGTGAAACTGCTGAATGGCGCTGGCCGTCTGGAGCATGACAGCTGGGGCTTCGCGCTGCAAGCTGGCGTCGACTACAAGCTGGACAAAAACTGGTCGCTGAACTTCGACATCAAGAAAGTGCAGATCCGCAGCGACGTCTTCGTCGGTGCCGCCAAGGCCAGCGAAGTCAAGATCGACCCTGTCCTGATCGGCGTAGGCGTGGGCTACCGCTTCTAAGCATGGCATGACAGCGCCCGCGCGGCGCGGACAATAAAAAAGGACGGCCTTGGCCGTCCTTTTTGCATGGCATGCAGCGGTCTATTTTTTCAGCGTCTTTTCCAGCGCCAGCTGGTAATCCGTCTTTTCGTAGCCGGCCAAATACTTGTTCGTCGCGTCGAGGAAGGCGCGCGAGCGGTAGGCCGCTTCCAGGTCCTTGACCCATGGCTTGGCCTTGTCGGCCGTGCGGATGGCTACCAGGTTGATGTAGCTGTCCGAAATCTTTTCCACGCTCAGGGCCGACGTCAGCTTCATGCCGGCGGCCAGGGCGAAGTTACCGTTGACGAAAGCGTAGTCGGCGTCGGCCAGCGAACGTGGCAGCTGCGCCGCTTCCAGCGGCACCAGTTTCAGCTTCTTCGGGTTTTCCAGCACGTCGCGCTCGGATGCGCGCAGCGGGTCGACGTTCGGTTTCAGCTTGATCCAGCCCATCTTGGCCAGCATCACCAGCGCGCGCGCCTGGTTGGTCGGGTCGTTCGGCATGGTGATGGTGGCGCCGTTCTTGACTTCCGCCAGCGTTTTCTGCTTGCCGCCGTACAGGCCGATCGGCATGGTCGGCACGGTGATCAATGAGCTCAGTGGCAGCTTGTTATCGGTGGCGAACTTGGTCAGGTAGACGATGTGCTGGAACACGTTGGCATCCAGCGAGCCTTCGGCCAGCGCATAGTTCGGCTGCACGTAGTCGTTGAATTCCACGATCTTGACCTTGTAACCCTGTTTTTCCAGGATAGGCTTGATGCCCAGCTTCAGCTGGTCAGAATACGGGCCGGAGCTGGTGCCGATGACGAGTTCTTTCGGGTCCTTGGCGTGGGCGGCGGTGGCGAAGGCCAGGCTGGCAGCGGCCAGGAGCAGGTTGCGGCGAATGTGGTTCATGCTTTTCCTTGTACTGAAATACTGAATATGAATTAACGTTTGTCGAGGCGCTTGGCGATGCGCGTGCCGGCGAACTGGATGGTTTGCACCAGCACGATCAGGATGGCCACGGTGGCGACCATGATGTCCGTCTCGAAGCGGTAGTAGCCGTAGCGGATGGCCAGGTCGCCGATACCGCCGCCGCCCACCACGCCGGCCACTGCCGAATACGACAGGAAGCTGATCGACAGCACGGTCAGGGCCAGCACCAGGCCGGAACGCGCTTCCACCAGCAGCACGCGGAAGATGATCTGCATTTCCGACGCGCCCATGGCGTGCGCCGCCTCGATCACGCCGCGCGGCACTTCGCGCAGGTTCTGTTCCACCAGGCGCGCCAGGTAGGGAATGGCGGCGAACGACAGCGGCACGCTGGCCGCCAGCGGGCCGATCGAAGTGCCCGCGATGATGCGCGTAAACGGCGTCAGGGCCACCAGCAGGATGATGAAGGGGAAGCTGCGCACGGTATTGACCAGCCAGCCGAGGATCATCGACAGCGGACGGTTTTCCAGCGACTGGCCTTCCGAGACGAGGAACAGCAAGATGCCCAGCGGGCCGCCGATCAGGATGGCGGCCGTCAGGCCGATACCCAGCATGGTCATGGTCTGGCCCAGCGCCACCCAGATTTCCGGCAGCAGGTTGATGACGTTATTGATCGATTCTTCAAACATGTGTTGCATCCTTCCATGCGGTGGCTTCAAACGCCTCGGTGCCGTAGTAAGCCAGCTCGCGTCCCAGCGCCGTCTTGCGCGGGGTGGCCGTGTCGCTCAAATCGAATTGTTCGGCGATGGCGCCGCTTTCCACGACGGCGACCCGGTTGCAGATGGCGCCCAGCACCGACAGCTCATGGCTGACGATGACGATGGTCACGCCCAGACGCGCATTGATGTCGCGCAAGGTATCGAGCAGGGCGCGCGTCGTTTCCGCGTCCAGCGCGGACGTCGGTTCGTCGCACAGCAGCACGTCGGGGTGGCTGGCCAGGGCGCGGGCAATCGCCACGCGCTGTTTCTGCCCGCCCGACAATTGCGCCGGATAGCTGTGCAGCTTGTCGGACAGGCCCACCAGCGCCAGGCATTCCTCGACGCGGGCGGCGATGTGCTCGCCCTTGGTGGTGCCATGGATTTTCAGGGGGAAGGCGACGTTGTCGAACACGCTGGCGTTTTGCAGCAGGTTGAATTGCTGGAAAATCATGCCGATATTCTGGCGCGCGTCGCGCAGTTCGCCCTTGCTCAAGCTGGTCAATTCGCGCCCGGCGACCGTGATGCTGCCGCTGTCGGGACGCTCGAGCAGGTTAATCAGGCGCAGCAAGGTCGATTTGCCGGCGCCGCTCTTGCCGATCAGGCCGAAAATATCACCGGGATAGACTTCCAGCGTGACCGATTTGACCGCGTGGAATTGTTCGCCCTTGGGCAGCGCGAAGGTCTTGTTTGCGCCATCGATGCGAATCACCGGCGTACGGTGTGGTGTGGTCATGCAGTGTTTCCTTTTTTATTGGACCGTGACAGGCGCGCTTGCAGGGGCCAAATCGCCCAGCCTGTTACGTCGGTTGCGTAGTATACCTCCGATCGTGTTATTACTCCTACGACAGAATCTTGCTTTGAATATGCAAATAATGTCTATATGGGTGTTTGGCGAGAGTAAAAGCGGTTTTTACGCGATCAGCCGATGGAAAATTCGACGGGAATCGATAATTCCAGCGGCTCCGGCCGTTCCTTGGGAATGCGCGGCAGTGGCGCCGCCCGTTGCAAAGTGTCGAGCGCGGCCTGATCCAGCGCAGCGGAACCGGAACTGCGCTCGATGGCGGCCGCCAGCACCTGCCCGTCGCGGTCGATGCGGCAGCGCAGGTATACCACGCCCTGTTCCTGCTTCGCGCGCGACGCCGTCGGATAGCGGCGGAAGCGTTCCATGCGCGCCAAAACCTTGCCTTCCCAGCTCGATACGCCGCTGCGCAGCTCCTGTGGTGCGGGCGGCAGGGCGGGCGAGGGAGGCGCCGCCGCGACGGATGCCGTGGCCACCGGTGCCGGCGTGACGGGGGCAGGGCGCACCTCGGCGACGGCCGCAACGGCCTCGGCTTGCGGCGGCATGGGCGCGGCACCCGGCTGCGGCGGCACGAATTGCGGCAGGGCTGGCGCTGCTTTTTTGGCAAGGGCGCGCGACGGCGCGGCCGCGGCGCTGGCCTGTTCAGCAAGATTCTGCTCCAGTGGGCGGGGCGGGGCGGCGGCCGGCAGGAACAGCAGCATGGCCGGCTGCGCGGAGTCGGGCGCGATGGCCAGCACGGGCGCTGCCGGCGCGCGGTGGTACACGGCCCATCCCAGCAGGGCGCCATGCATGGCGAAGACCGTGGCGATGGTCAGCGGCTTGTGCCAGTCCGCCGGCGGCGTCTTTTCTGGTGCTGGCACCGGCGCCGGCCCTTCCGGGCGGCGCAGCAGATAGATGATCACGGCGATTTCCATCGTTGCCACGAGGACGATGACCCACCAGGGCGGATGGCCGAGGCACATGGCGACAAAGCCGATGGCCATGCCCAAGCAAGCGAGGACCTTGCCGCGCCGCGACACGGCGCGGTGTTCGCGCCACTGGCGCAGCGGCGCGCCGAAGCGCGGGTGGTGCAGCAGCCAGTGTTCCAGGCGTGGCGAGGCGCGGCTGAAGCAGGCCAGCGCCAGGATCAGGAAGATCGTCGTCGGCATGACGGGCAGCAGGGCGCCGATCACGCCCAGCGCCACCATCAGCATGCCGGCGGCCGTCCAGGCCCAGCGGCGCAGCCGTGCCGTATGCGCTTCCGCGCCGGCCTGGATTACTGGCTCTTCCATCAGGCGCAAGCCTCCACGTGGCCATGCATGCGCAGGAAGGCGGCGCGCGCGCCGTCGATTACGCGCGCTTCACCGGCGGCGTCAAGGACGGCCGTATCGAGCACGGACGTAAAATCGCGCCAGTGGCGCGCGCGTCCGTCCGGATGGCCGGCCAGGTGGCGCGCGCCGTGATGCTCGTCCAGGCCGATCTTGCCGGCCAGCTTATACAGGATGGCCGCGCCCAGCTTCGAGCCTTCGCTCACGTACAGCCAGCCCAGCGCCGTGGCCAGGTCCAGCTGCGCGTCGAACGGCGGCGTGGCCGTATCGGCCGGCAGGACGGTGCCCAGGTCGTGCAGGTCGGCCGCGATGCTGGCGTAGCGGCGGCGCTGTTCCAGGTCCGGCAGCAGGGCGGCCAGCTGCGCGTTGTCGTACAGCGCGTCGACATCGCGCAGGAACGCGTACTGCGCCTGCAGGAAGCGCGCGTAGTTGTCGCGGCTGGAAAACGGCGCGCTGGCCATGATGCGCTGGTCCAGCAAGTCGTGGGTGGCCATGGTGTCGGCTTTCAGGCGCTGGCTGCGGCTAGGGGCCGCGTTAATCGGAACGGTGTTCAAGGTGCTGCTGGTGTCGCTTGCTGCATGCATGGAATATCTGCTCTCTATTATAAGGATGAATCAAATCAGAAACGAACGCCAAGCGTGACGCGCGCCGTGCGGCCCGGCCCCGGCATCAGGCTCAGGGTCAGCGGATCGAGGTAGTAGCGGTCCGTCAGGTTGTCCACCGCCACGTCGACGGTGGCGTTGGGCGTGATCTTGTAGCTGGCGAACAGGTCGGCCAGGGTGTAGGCCTGCGTCAGCACCTGCGGCGAGGTGCCCGTCCACGACTGCCACACGGCCTTGTCATCCTGGCGCGCCAGCGGATGGCCGACGTGCGTCAGGCGCGTGCCGACGGTGAGTTTTTCCTGCAGCCAGCGCGTGCCCAGGGTCAGGTTGGCGCTCAGCTTGGGCTGGATATGGTTGCTCACGTAGGAACTGGAAAAGCCGATGGGCGAGCAGTCGGGCGTGTTCCAGATGTCCGATTCCCACTTGCTGGCCTTGCGCAAATAGGCCGCCGTGGCCGCGTCGCAGATCAGGGTCTTGCGGTTCCAGGTACCGGAAAAATCGGCAAACACGCTACCCCGGTCATATGACGACTGCAGTTCGATGCCCGAGACGCTGTATTTGTCCGTGTTCGCCATCGAAAAATTCTGCGCGTAGGCCGGCAAGTCGGGAATCGGGCGGCGCGTGATGTAGCCGTGGGTGACGTTGTCGAAGTAGGAGATGCGCAGGCGCAGCTTGTCGGCGGCGCTCCACACGCCATCCTTGATCACGCTCACGCCCACTTCGCGGTTGTGGCTGCGCTCGGCGTTCAAGGGGGACGAATACGTGGCCGAGAAGCCCATCGTCGATTCGTACAGGCTGGGCATGCGCAAGCCGCGCGCATCGCGCAGGAACAGGCTGACGCTGTCGGACAGGCGCGCCGTCAGCGCAAACGTGGGCGCAAAACCGTGGTCCTTGCGGCGGATCGGCGTGCTGTACTTGAACAAGCCGGGGATGGCGTCGCGGTAGACATAGCCATTGCCGCTCCACTGGTCCACCTGCGAGACGTCCAGCGGCGCCGGCGCGGTGCCGTAGTTTTCCACCATGCCGCCCACCAGCGCGGGATTGGTGGCGGGCGTGAACCGGCCCTGCGCATCCTGGTACCACTTCGCCGCGCCGATCTGATCGCCGTCCTTGTCCCACATGGTGACCCATTGCCAGCCTTGCGGATGGTATTGCTGCTCGGCGCGGCGGTTGCGGTCGCGCGTATCGAAGCGCTGGAAGCGTCCGCCCGCCTCGACACTCAGCCAGTCGCGCGCCTGCCACTGCAGCGAGGCGAAGGCGCTTTGCTCGTGGCGCTTGCCGTTGCGCAGGGTGTGATTGGCGTTCAAGTCATCATCGAGGATGCGCACGCTGTCGGCCGGGCCGATATCTTCATTTTGCAAGGACAGGCCGTAATCGAGCTTGAGCGCACCCATGCCGGTGGCGAAGCGCGAGGTATTCGTCAGGTCCGCGCCCACGCGGCGCGCCTGGTTCTTTGCCAGGTACAGCACTTCCACGCATTCCTTGCATTCGTGGTCGCCTGGATTGGTCTTGCCTTCCAGCGGATTGCTGAAGATATCGCCGTTGCGCGACTTGCTCTGCATGTCCGTCAGCCACAGGTTGGCCTTCAGGTCGATCAGGTTCTGGCCTTCCGGCTTCCATTCGTAGCGCGCCGTCAGCGCGTTGGTGCGCACCTGGCTGGGGTCCCATTGCGGGATGCTGCCGGTGCTGTTGCGGTAGATTTGCGAGGGCATGATTTCGCCATAGCTGCTGTCGAAATAGCGGTAGCCCAGCTCCAGCTTCTGTTCGTGCGGCAGGCGCAGGTTGGCCTTCAGCAGGACCGAGGTGGTGCGGTTGGCCGTGTTCAGCACTTCATCGCCTTTCTTGAAGAACTGCGTCACGCCATCGTCGCCACCCCATGCATTGGGCAGCTGATAGCGTTCGAAACCGCGCGTGCCGGAAAAATAATTGCCGATGCTGCGCTGGCTGATGGCGGCCACCAGGTCGTAGTCGTCCTGGCGCGTGGCCACGGCGATGCTGCCAAAGCCGCTGCGCGGGTTGCCCAGCTTGTTGCGGTGCGTGCGCGGCGCGCTGCCGAAATCGTCCGGCGCCGAGACGCTGTTGTCCTGGATGCCGCCGCGCAGGCGCACGCCCGTGCGCTGGCCCGGGCGCAGGATGTCTTCCGGGCGCAGGGTCTGCATGCTGACCATGCCGCCGATGGCGCCCGCGCCTTGCGCCGACAGGTTCGGCCCCTTGTCGATGCGGATGGCGCTGATCAGGTCAGGGTCGATGTAGCTGCGGTCGGCGATGCCCGCGTAACCGCGGTAGACGGTGGATGATTGCAGGCTGCCGTCGATCAGCAGGGGCACGCGGCCCTGGCCCTGCATGCCGCGCACGTTGACGTCGACGGCGCCGCTATTGCGGCTGTCGCCCACCTGCACGCCGGCCACCCCCTTGAAGATGTCGGCCGGCGAGGTGCCGCGGAAGCGTTCGATCTGTTCGCGCCCGATGTAGGCGGACGAGGAGGACGTGACGTAGGGCAGGTCGGCCGGGTCCGTGTCGTCCGTCTCGAACGTGCCGCTGCCGCCCTGGCCATTCACGCGCAGGGTGCCGATCTGCACGGCGCCTGCGGCGACGGGGGCGGGCGCGCTGATGATGATGGTCGTGCCGCCTTGCAGCTGCGCCTGCAGGCCGCTGCCGGCCAGCAGCTGGCGCAGCGCCTCGGGCAGCGAATGGCGGCCTTGCAGCGGCGCGCTTTGCCGTCCCTGCGTCAGGCGCGCGTCGGCCAGCAGCACCATGCCGGCCTGGCGCGCCAGTTCGTTCAGCGCGCGGTTCAAGGGCTGCGCGGGGATGTGCCATTCGACCTGCGCCACCGGCGCGGCGGCGGCATGCACGGCGGGCGTGGCGAAGGCCAGGCCGATGGCCAGGAAGAGGGGAGACAGGCGGGCGTGCAAGGGATGGCGCGGTGGAGTCATATGCATGTTTTTCCTATGGTGATGTGGTGATCCTTCATAGTTAAAACGAATGAGTCTCATTTACCCTGACGTGCGGATGCATTTTATTTCGCTGCATGTGGACTACATCAGCGGGCGAGAATGTGCAGCCTGCCGTCCTGGCGCAGCAGGCGCACGGGCAAGGCCAGGGGCAGGGCGGCGGCAAACTGCGCCGGCAGCTTCGCGTCGAAGCTGCCGTTCAGGCGCAGGCCGGCCAGGGCCGGGTCGTCAAGCACGAGGCCCGAATCGCCATAGCGCTCGAATTCGGCCAGCGCCTCGGCCAGGGTGGCGTCCTCGAAATCGAGGCGCCCGGCACGCCAGTTGCCCACCGCTTGCGCGCTGACCCTGGCCAGCGCTTGCACGCCCTGCGGCGTGACGGTGACCGTGTCGCCCGCCCGCAGCACTTCGGCATGCGCGCCGGCTTCGCTTTCCACGCGCACCGTGCCTTGCGCCACGCTCACCTGGGTCGTGGCGCCCACGTGGCGCACTGAAAAATGCGTGCCCAGTACCGTCGCCGTGGCCGCTCCCGCGATGACCTGGAACGGACGCGCAGGATCGGCCTGCACATGGAACATGGCCTGGCCGCGCAGCAGGCGCACGCTGCGCCGGTCGCGGTACAGGGCCACGTCGACGGCGCTGCCGCTATCGAGTTCGATGCGGCTGCCGTCGGGCAGGACTTGCGTGGCGAACTGGCCGCGCGCGGTGCTGTAATCGTGCTGGAATCCGGGGCGCTGCAGATGGCCGGCCAGCGGCCAGGCCAGCAGGCCGCACAGCAGCAGGCAGCCGCCGGCCAGCGCGCCGCGCGGCGGGAAAGAGGCCGCCTGGCGCAGCCGCCGCAGCAGCGATGACGGCGTGTCCGCCGCCGCGACGGGCTGGCTGAAGGCCGCCACGCGCTGCACCGGCAGGCTGGCCAGCAGCGAATCGGTGCGGGCCAGCGCCTGCCAGGCCTGCTGGTGGCGCGGGTCCGCTTCCAGCCATTGCTGCAATGCCGTCAGTTCGTGCGCGGCCAGGCCGGTATCGCGGCGCAGCAGCCATTGCGCCGCCAGGAAGTCGATGTCGTCTGCCGTCGTGTCTTGTGATGTCATGTGCTGTTTCATAGCGTATCCCGCTCGGGCAAGCCTTTTTTACAGGCGAGCATGCCGTTGATGATGTGTTTTTCCACCATGTTGACGGAGATATCCATCTGCGCGGCGATCTCGATCTGGCTCAGGCCGTCGAACTTGTACAGCGCGAAAGCCTGGCGGCAGCGCGGCGGCAAGCCCTCGATGATGAGCAGCAGGCGTTCCATGGTTTGCCGGTCGTGCAGCCGTTGCTCGGGTTCATCGGCGCGCGGCGCGCGCAGCTGCATGTGCGGCTCGTCGAGCGCGTCATGGGGCCGCCTCTGGCGCAAACGCTGTTCGTCGATGGCGATGTTTTTCGCCGTGACGTACAGCAGGGCGCGCTGGCCGCTGTCGGGCGGCGCATCGCCATGCAGGGCGCGGGCGCCGCCTTGCGGCTGGCGCGCCAGGAGGCGGGCGTAGGCTTCCTGCACCACGTCCTGCGCCTTGTCGCGGCATCCCGTGGAGCGCGAAATCAGGCGCAGCAATTCCTGGTAATAGCGTTCAAGCACCGCGCATGTCCCCGTGATCAAAGCGCGCCATGATAGCAAGCCCATCAAATAATAACAAGAATCATTCTCATTTATGATGTAATCTGAGGTGCCGGATAACGCTGGATATTTTTGGCAATGCAGACAATAATCGGCAGCAGAAGGCGCTGTCACAGAGAATATCGCCATGTATTATCGATTTTATCGATGCTAACTAGGTATATTTTCCGTTTTACATCGATCTTCATGCCATGCATAATCTGTTGCAACTGAAGCCAGACAATCAGCCGCATGCGCCAGTCGCCTGCAGCTAATTGCGGTTTTGACATCCTCCACTTTCTGTTAGGAACCAACAATGAAAAAACTGCTCGCTTTTATCGCCGCCGCCGGCTTCTCGCTGTCCGCCGTTGCCGCTCCTGAAGTCTATGTCATCGATGGCAGCCACACTTTCCCCCGCTTCGAGTACACCCACATGGGCTTCTCGACGCAGCAAAGCCGTTTCAATAACACCACCGGCAAGGTCACCCTGGACCGCGCCGCCAAGACGGGCGCCGTCGAAGTGCTGATCGACACCAAATCCGTCGACACGGGTTCGACCCTGTTCAACTCGCACATCCAGGGCGAAGACTTCCTCGACACGGCCAAGTTCCCGGTCGCCACCTACAAATCGACCAAGTTCAATTTTGACGGCGACAAGCTCGCTTCCGTCGACGGCAACCTGACCCTGAAAGGCGTGACCAAGCCAGTCACCCTGACCGTCACCTCGTTCACCTGCGCACCGCACCCGATGCTGAAAAAAGACGCTTGCGGCGCCAACGCCACGGCCAAGATCAAGCGCTCGGAATTCAACGCCGGCAAATATGCGCCAGCCGTCAGCGATGACGTCACGCTGACGTTTGCCATCGAAGCCATCAAGCAGTAATTGTTGGCTGCATGATGCAAAATGGCGGCGGACTTCGGTCCGCCGCCATTTTTTTTATCTGCTTGCCCCTGCCATCACGCCAGGTGATGTACCTCCTGCTGCCCATACACGGGGGTGGTCAAGCCTTCCATGCGCGCCTTCAGCTGCAGCGACAGGTACTGGGAATAGTGGCGCGACTGGTGCAGGTTGCCGCCGTGGAACCACAAGGCTTGCTGCTGCGTGGGCTTCCACATATTGCGCTGCTCGCCTTCCCACGGACCGGGATCCTTCGTCGTGGCGGAGCCCAGTCCCCACACCTTGCCCACCTTGTTCGCTACTTCCGGCGAAATCAGGTCGGCCGCCCAGCCATTCATGGAGCCGTAGCCGGTGGCGTACACCACCAGGTCGGCCGGCAGTTCCGTGCCGTCCGACAGCACGATGGAATGGCTTTTCAGTTCCTGCACGCCGACGCCGCTTTTCAGCTTGATCTTGCCCTCGGCGACCAGCTCCGAGGCGCCCACGTCGATGTAGTAGCCGGAGCCGCGGCGCAGGTATTTCATGAACAGGCCGGAATCGTCATCGCCGAAATCGAGCATGAAGCCCCGTTCTTCCAGGCGCGCATAAAAGTCCGCGTCGCGCTCGCGGATGGCCTTGAAGACGGGCTTCTGGAAGTCGGCCAGCAGCTTGTACGGGATCGAGGCGAACGTCAGGTCGGCCTTCGCCGTCGTCATGCCGGCCGCCAGCGCCCGTTCCGAATACAGGTCGCCCAGCGCCAGGTCCATCAGCGAATCGGACTTGACGATGTGCGTGGACGAGCGCTGCACCATGGTCACGTCCACGCCCGCTTCCCACAGGGCGGCGCAGATATCGTGCGCGGAATTGTTCGCGCCGATGACGACCACCTTCTTGCCGACATACGCGTCCGGCCCCGGATGCTGCGACGAGTGCTGCTGCTCGCCCTGGAACACGTCCATGCCCTTGAACTTCGGCATGTTCGCCTTGCCCGACATGCCCGTGGCCAGCACCAGCTGCTTCGGCTTCAGGGTGACGGGCTGGCCGTCGCGCAGTACTTGCACCGTCCACTCGCCGGACGCTTCGTCGAAGCTGGCCGATTCGCAGGAAGTCGAGCCCCAGTAGTTCAGTTCCATCACCTTGGTGTACATTTCCAGCCAGTCGCCGACCTTGTCCTTGGGCGTGAAGACGGGCCAGTTGTCGGGGAAGGGGATGTACGGCATGTGGTCGTACCAGACGGGGTCGTGCAGGCACAAGGACTTGTAGCGCTTGCGCCAGCTGTCGCCCGGGCGCGCGTTTTTCTCGATGATGATGGTGGGGACGTTCAGCTGGCGCAGCCGCGCACCGAGCGCGATGCCGCCCTGGCCGCCGCCGATGATGACGCAGTAGGGCTGGCGCGCGTAGCCCAGTTCCTTTGCTTCCTGCTCGCGGTGCTCCAGCCAGCTGCTGCGGTTGGTGCGCGCGCCGTGTTCCGCGCCCATGGGCCGCCGGCCGCCCTTGGCTTCCTCAAAACCCTTCAATTCGCTCATGGTGGTGAGCAGGGTCCAGATATTGCCGTCGCGGATGCGGATGAAACCCACGCCGCGCGCCGCCTTCGTTTCCACCGTGATCCAGCTTTGCAGCACGCCGCCGGCTTCCGCCGCATGTTCGCCGTCGGCGATGCGGATGGAGAGCGGCTGCACGGCGCCCAGCTGGGCGGCCAGCATGGCGGCGATCTGCTCGCGGCCTTCCAGGGTTTTCAAATTCCAGGTAAACAGCACCAGGTCGCGCCAGTAGCCGTCCTGTTCGAACAATTGCGCGGCGCCCGTGCTGTCGCCGGCGCGCAGCGCGCCTTCGAGCTGCTCCAGGATGCCGGCCACGGCCAGGTCGTGCGGGTTGCTATCGGTTTGCATCGGGTCTCCTCCAAGTCTGCTGACTTTATGATGGGATGCGGCTGTGTTGCCGCTGACGATGTTGTAACACTGGCGTTCCGGCGCTGCATTGCGCAGCGCAGCATGGCTGAATTTGAGACGGAAATCTCAGCTTTTCGGATGGCTACTGGCGGTGCGGCGGCACGATGTGCAACTGCTTGAGGCGCCGGTACAGGGTGGCGCGCGAGATGCCCAGCATGGCCGCCGCTTGCAGCGGGCGCCATTTGGCGGCATTCATGGCGTGGGCGATGCGCGTGCGTTCGGCCTGTTCCGGCGCGGTGTATGCCAGTGCGTCCGGCGCGACAGGCGCCTCGCGCGTGGCGCGCACGCCGGCCTGGCGCAGCGGTGCGCGCACGCGGGCGTGCAGCCAGGTGCTGCCGCCGGCCAGGCGCAAGGACAGCAGATTGTGTCCCATGCGCGCATCGAACAGCCGCTCGGCGCGCACTTCCAGCACGTCGCCGACGGGACGCGGCAGGGTGTCCAGGCCCCCGATGACGTCGCGCGCGCAGCGGTTGGCGGCGACGATGTCGCCATGCTCGTCGATGGCGAGCAGCATCTCCGGCTGCACTTCCACGAAGTGGCGGTTGCGGTGCGCCAGCAGGATGCAGCAATGGCCGTAGGACTTCAGGAAAAAGCCATCCTCGATCAGGGTCGCGCCTTGCCGCACCAGTTGCCTGACCAGGCGCTGGCTGTCGCGCGCGTCGGGAGAAGTCAGCGCCGAGGCATCGAGCACGCCGATCAAGTCGCCGTGCGGCGAAAAGATCGGCGCGGCGCTGCAGGTCAGGCCCGTGAACGCGGCGCGAAAATGGTCGGTCTTGTGCACGGTGATGGCTTCCTGGTCGAGCAGCACGGAAGCGATGCCGCACGTGCCTTCCTCCTCTTCCGACCAGCACGAACCCGGGTACAGGCCCGCCTTCTTGAAATCCTTGCGCTGGTCCGCATCGACCGCGTAGTCGATGGTCACGCCGCGCGCATTGGCGAGGATGACGCAGTAACCCGCTTCGCGCACCATGGCGTGCAGGCGCGGCAGGCACTGGCCCGTGGAGCGCAGAAAATTTTCTTCGGATTGCTGGATGGCGCGCAGCTCGGCGCCAGTCAGGATGCGCGGCCCCGTGGTGGAGGCGGGGTCGAGCCGGTAGTCGTCCAGCGAGCGCCGGTACGATGACGCCAGCCTGGCCGTATCGGCCCCTGGATTGACGATGCGGCCGGCGATCAGGTCGCGCACGCGGTCGATATGGCTGGTCTGGCGGACGTAGGGCATGGCGCTCTCCGGTGTCTCGGTATTTTTTATGGTATGCCCGTTTTTAGCACGAAGCGCAGGCACATGCATGCCGCATTGCAGCATGGGACTGCCGTGAGACGTTCGTCTCACCACAGCCGCGTCGCACAATAGGATGCTTTACAACAATAAAAAAGAGCATCTCTGATAACATTCGCTCAAATTGACAGTCAGCCAGCGCAAGGGATATCTATGGCAATGCAAGCGATGTTCCTGGCACGCAGAACGATGGTGCTGGTCTTGCTGGGAGCGAGCGCCGCCTGCGCCGCCGCCGGCCAGCTCGATCCCGATGGCCAGAGCAGCCTGGAAAAGGAAGTGGCCCGGCGCGCCGCCGTCGAACCGGCCATAGTCGCCAGCTGGCAAATGACGCGCTCCGTGGAAGCGGGCGTGCAGGTGGCCGGCGAAAGCAATCTGTTCTGGAAGCTGTCGAATACGCCAGCGCGTAATCCCGGCTTCGAATTCAACCCCTATTGGTACGAGTTCTATGTCAAGCCGGCTCTTGGCTTCAAGCGCAATCTGGGCGACGGCAAGCAGCTGTATGCGCGCGTGTCCGCCGTCGGCTCCGGCACGGCGCGCCATGATCCGTTCGGCGCCGGCGATACGGGCCGCATCTCAATCGAGGAATTCGTCGCCGGCATCCGCATGCCGCTCGGCGGCACGCGCGCCATGCTCGACCTGTCGGCCGGCGCGCAAAATTTCACGCTGGGCACCGGCATGCTGATCGCCAATGGCGGCTCGAACGGCTTTGACCGTGGCGCGCTGAAACTGGGGCCGCGCAAGGCCTTCCAGAATTCCGTGGTGGCGAAAATAAGCCAGGATGCGTTCAGCGCCCAGGCGTTTTATCTCGACCCGAATGAAAACCCCGACAACGATTCGGGCACGCGCGTCGCCGGCGTTGATTTCAGCTACGCGCCAGCGAACGACCGCAAGGCCGGCATTGCATATGGCAAGGTGCCCCGTTCGCATGCTGCGTATCCGCAGGCGGCGCCAGGCGGCATCGGCGCGCCGCTGGCCGTGCCCGAAGGCCGCAAGGACTTGCAGTTCGTGTATGGCTACGCGCGCGTTCCCGTATTGCCCACCGTGCTGCCGAAAGGCTGGTTCGGCGTCGACGCGGCGCGCGAATGGAATACGCGCGAGCCGATGCGGGCCTGGGGCTGGCGCACGGAAGGGGGCTTTTCGCTGCCCGACGTGGCCTGGACGCCGAAGTTTACGCTCGGCTACCAGAGTTTTTCCGGCGACGACCCGCACACGGCCCGCAACGAGCGCTTCGACCCGCTTTTCTTCGAAGGCACGCCCGGCGCCTGGGCCTCGGGCAGCAAGGCGACCTGGGTCTTCGTCAACGCCAACGTGAATGCGCTGCAGGCCACCATCGAGCTGCATCCGACGCCGAAAGACACCGTGATTGCTTACCTGGCCCAGGTGCGGGCCAACCAGATGGGCAGCCCGCTGCAGTTCGGCCAGGCCACGCGCCTCGACGTGCCGGGCGACGCGCCCGTGGTGATCGCCGGCGTGCTGCGTCCGATGCTGGCGAACGATGTCTTCGTCAAGTACGTGCGCGTGGTGAACCCGAATACCTATCTGACCCTGGGCTTCAGCGCCTCGTTCGCGCAGTCGGGCGTCAACCAGCTGGTGAATGGCCAGGCCAGGACGTGGACGGGCTGGCTGGCGAACGTCGTATGGGTCTATTAAGTATTCTGTCTATCAAGGAGAGCATCACATGAACAATTTCCCCAGCATGAAACGCCTGGCCCTGGCCGCAGCCTGCCTGGCGCTGGCCGCCGGCGCCCATGCGGCAGAAGCGACGGCGCCGCTGTCGGCCGCCGCCAGCGACCCGGCCACCTTGCAATGGATGGTGGGCGCGCCGCCGCCGGCCGATAAGATCATCCGCTTCGACGATGGCAGCTACTTCACCTTCCCGCAGCTGCGCTGGAGCGTGTCGCATTTCCGCCAGCTGATGCCGACGGTGGAGGTGTCGCGCGGCCTGAAGGCGCCCGTGCCCTTGCCGCGCGCGCTGCGCACGGATATCGACAGCCTGCGCTTTACGCCCCTGGGCGCGACGGAAACGATGACCTGGGAGCAGTCGCTGGGCGCCAACTACACGGACGGCATCGTCGTGCTGCACCGGGGCCGCATCGTGTATGAGCGCTATTTCGGCGTGCTGAAGGACAGCGGCCAGCATGGCGCCATGTCCGTGACGAAGTCCGTGATGGGTACCATCGGCGCGGCACTGGTGGCCGAAGGCAAGCTCGACCCGAACAAGAAAGTGGCCGAGTATGTGCCGGAACTGGCCAAGTCCGCGTTTGGCGACGCCACCGTGCGCCAGGTGCTCGACATGACCACGGGCCTGAAATTCAGCGAAGATTACGCCGACCCGAAAGCGGAAGTGTGGCAGCATGCGGCGGCCGGCAATCCGCTGCCCAAGCCGAAGGATTACACGGGGCCGCGCAGCTATTTCGAGTACCTGCAGACGGTGCGGCACGAGGGCCGGCATGGCGAGGCGTTCGGCTACCGCACGGTAAACTCCGACGTGCTGGGCTGGATCATCGCCCGCGTCACGGGGCAGAACGTCAACGCCTACCTGTCCGAACATATCTGGCAAAAGCTGGGCGCCGAACAGGATGCCTACATGAGCGTCGATTCGACGGGCACGCCGTTTGCCGGCGGCGGCTTGAGCGCGGGCTTGCGCGACCTGGCCCGCTTCGGCGAAATGCTGCGCAACGATGGCCGCTACAATGGCCAGCAAATCATCCCCCGCGCGGCTGTCGCGGATATCCGCCGCGGCGGCGACAAGCAGCTGTTCGCCAAGGGTGGCTACGATTTGCTCAAGGGCTGGAGCTACCGCGACATGTGGTGGGTCACGCATAACGACCACGGCGCCTACATGGCGCGCGGCGTGTATGGTCAGCGCATCTACGTCGACCCGAAGGCGGAAATGGTGATCGTGCGCTTCGCCTCGACGCCGACGGCAGCCAATGCGGCCAATGACCCGACCACCACGCCAGCCTTCGAAGCGCTGGGCAAGCTGCTGCTGGCCAGGCCGAAGTAGGGTGCCAGGCTGACCCTTGCCAGCCGTGCGGCGAAACGGGCACAACTGCAATATACTGTCCTTTCGTCACTACTTGTTGCTTGAGTGGTAATTTATTCGTTGCGCGCAAGGAGCAGGCACCGTGGAAACCAGCCAGCCGGATCAACCGCACCTGCCGCTCTGGCGGCGCCTGCTGTGGCCGGTTACCCAGCTGGGTTCGGCCTTCAAGCTGACGGGCACGCACCTGCTGCACCACGTGATCGGCGCCAGCCTGATCGCCTCGCTGATGCTGGCGCTGGAAGGTTTTCACGTGCTCGAATGGCTCGATGCGGCCATGCTGCGCGCCAGCGCGGCGCAGGAGCAGTTGCTGGACCGGGGCAAGGACCCGGGCGCCGCCTACCGGCCCGGCATCATCGAAATCGACCAGCCCGCGTTCGAACAGGTCTTCGACGAGCGCGAACCGCTGGAACGCACGCGCCTGGAGCAATTGATCGCCAGCGCCGCTGCGCGCGGCAGCCAGGTGCTGGCCATCGACCTGGACCTGGCGCCGGCCGTGTACGAACAGCACAAGGCGGGCGAGCGGCCGCTGGACCGCCTGCTCGACCGGCTGGCCGCCGATGGCCGGCAACTGGTGCTGATCCTGCCCGAGCAATCGGACGAGAATGCGAACCTGCCCTGGATACGCGCGCGCTGCGCGGCCGGCATCCACTTTGCCAGCCCGCGGATCCGCGAACGCATGGGCGCCGTCACGCGCATCGAGCTGAAAAGTCCCGTGCTGGCGGCCGTGGCCTTCGAGCTGGCGCATGGCGCCGATGAACAGGAGCAGAAGCAGCCCATGCCGGCCGTCCTGTCCGAGCAAAAGCAAGGGCTGGCGCTGGCGGGCCGCGTGTGCCAGCTGGCGCGGCGCTCGGGCAGCGAAAGGGACTTGGCACGCTGGGCGTTCGAACCCGTCATCCACGGCGACGCCAAGGATGCGGCAGAGCAGAACGCCGTCACGGCGCCGTTTCATCCGGCCGCCGTGGCGCCGGCATTCCTGAACCCCACGCGCACGCGCGTCAAACTGATCGAAGGCCAGGCCGGCGTAGATGCCGGGGCGTTGCGCAAGAACGTCGTGTATATCGGCAGCACGTATGATGTGCGCGACCGCTATACGACGGCCGAAGGCGAGCAGGCCGGCCTGCACCTGCATGCGGCCGCCCACACGTCGCTGGGCATCGGCACGGCCGACGTCAATAAATATGCGGTGTTCGTAGCCGATATCGTCATCGGCGTGCTGCTGGGCTGCCTGTTCGGCGGCCTGTGGACCCTGTACGGCCGCGCCGAACTGGCCATCGACAAGCGCATGGAAGACCACGATTTCAGCCGCCTGCACCGCATGGGCACCCTGGCGGAATTCTATGGCATCCGCCTGATGCTGGCGCTGGTGTGGGCTTCGCCGTTTGCCATCGGCGCGCTGGCCATCTACCTGTCGCGCGGCTTGCTGGAGCTGGGCTGGTGGGTCAATCCCGGCCCCCTGATCGCCGGCATGTTCCTGCACGCGATGTCGCTGCGCGACGAAGCCCACCATCCGCACGAGGAAGTGCCGGGCCTGAACGTCTGGGCCCAGCTGCGCCGCACGCATCCCGGCATCGTGCTGGTGCAGGCGCCGCTGGCGGTGGTGTTGCTGGTGGTGGCGCTGGTGTAGCGAGATGGCAGTTGATTAATTGATCAGCTTCAACCCCGGCGGCAGCGCCTCGCCCAGCATGCGCTTGGTATTCGCTTCGTCCAGCTGCGTCACTTCGCTGACCATCGCTTGCCACAGGGGCGGGGCGCCGACGGCTTTCAGGCGGGCGAGGATGGTGGCGCGCAGTTCGTCGGCGATGTCGCGCGAGCGGTCTCCTGTCATGCGCGCCAGGTGGGTGGCGGCGAAGGCGGCCGGTTCCACCTTTTTCCAGTCCAGCGCCAGCAGCACCTGCAACCAGTCGGCCACGGTGGCGCTGTCGACCACTTCGTGCGCGCTGCCGTGGAAGGGCTGGCGCGCGCCGACCCTGGCCAGCGCCCACAGGGTGTTCGTGTCCGCCGCTTCCCCCTTCTTGCCGGCTTTCTCCAGGCGTTTCAGCAGCCAGGCGCCCACTTCCGCCTTGTAGGCGCCAGGGATGCGCTCGAGCGAGGCGCCCAGGCGCAGCATGTCGTCGTCGCTGCCGTTCACGAGGGTGACGGGGCGGCTGCCGCGCTGGGCCGCATCGGCTTGCAGGTTGAAGGCGAAGTCGTCGAGCAGGCGCAATTGCTGCTCCGTGTTCAAGCCGCCGGCCACCCGGCGCCACAGGGTCCACCATTCGGCGCACACCTGGCTATCCTTGTGGTGCTGCACGCCCGTGTCGAACATCGCCCACAGCTGCTCGATGCGCCACGGGTCCAGCACATCGCCGTAGCCGGGACGCAGGCAGTAGCCGGCCAGGTTCAGCCAGGCCCGTTCATGCTCGGCGGAGCGGCGCCGGCCGCGGGCGCGCAGCAGGAGGGCGTCGAACAGCTGGCGCAGCAGCGGTGTATCCCAGCTTTCGCGCCCGCCCAGGCCACGTTCCAGGTGCTGGCGCAACTGGCGCACTTCCTTGGCGTCGACTTTTTGCGCCTTGCCGCCGAAAATGCGCTCGATCTTCTCGACCGCTTCCTTCATGCGCGGCGACACGGCTTGAGCCTCGCCATCGCCTTGCTCTTCCTTGCCAGCGCGCAACTGGAATTCCAGCAGCCAGCGCGCGCTGGCATCGGCTGCGGCCACGCAATGCACTTCCAGCGTCCCCACCTCGGTCATGACTGTCGCCAGCTGCACGGTGATTTCGCGTTTGTCATTGCCGTCGTCTTTGGCGTGCAGCACGCTGGCCAGCGGCGGCAGGCGCAAATACTCGCCGTCGTCCAGGTCGACGATCTCGCCCAGCTGCGGCGGCGTGCCCGCCTCAAAGAGGGACGTGGCCAGGTGGAAGCGCACGGGCCGGCCCAGGCGCAGCGCGAACAGGCGCTCCGTCAGGCGGATTTCTTCGCCGCTGGCGCTGCCACGGGGCAGGATGCAGACGGCGCGGTGGTCCTTGCCCGCCTCGCCCAGCACGAGGAAATAGCTGCGCGGCGAACCGCCGCCGATGCGCGGCGCCTGGCCGCGCCGGGCCAGCGCGTAGGCGACGGCGCCACGGGCCACGGCCACGTCGGGATTGTCGTTATGCAGGATGGTCAAGGGCTGTCCGCGCCAGTGCGCCAGGGTCTCGGCCAGGCGGCGCGCCAGCGCATAGGCACGGAACACGCCGCCATTGAGCAGCAGGGTATCGGGCAGTGCGCCCGCATGCTGCTGCAGAAAGCTGGCCAGGTGGCGCGTGATGGCCGCGTCCTGCGCATACGGCAGGCCGAATTCGACGATGCCGGCGCGGCCTTTTTTCGCCGTGTCGCCCAGTTCCCCCTTCGGGAAGAAGCCGTCGACCACCATGGCCGCCACTTCCTCGCGCGTGACGTCGACGGAACGGCTGCCGCCGATCAGGCGCGAACCGGCGCCCAGCAGGGTGACGGTGGCGCTCTCCGGCGCATCGTTCGACAGCAGCAATTCCTTGGCGGCGCGGCAGCGTTCCATCAGTTGCGACAGGCGCGCGGCGGACAGCTTCATGCCGCCTTCGCTGCCTGCCGCCATGCGCGTTTCTACCAGGTGGGCCAGCGCCAGGTCCATATTGTCGCCGCCGAGTATCAAATGGTTGCCCACGCTGCTGCGCGTGAGCTGCGGTTCGCCGTCGTCATCGAAGGCCACGTCGATCAGGCTGAAATCCGTGGTGCCGCCGCCCACGTCGCACACCAGAATGCGGCGCGTATCGGCCAGGTCCTCGCGCAGGGTGGCGCGTTGGCGGTGCAGGAAATCATAGAAGGCCGCCTGCGGTTCTTCCACCAGGCGTAGCGCAGGCAAGCCCGCCATGCGGGCCGCTTCCAGGGTGAGTGCGCGCGCACCCTCGTCGAACGAGGCGGGGATGGTCAGCACCAGTTCCTGGTTTTCGAGGAGAGCCTGCGGGAATCGGTGGTTCCAGGCGGCGCGCACGTAGGCCAGGTAGCTGGCGCTGGCCGCGACAGGCGACACCCTGGCCACGTCGGCCTCGGCGCCCCACGGCAGGATGGGCGCCTGGCGGTCCACGTTCGCGTGCGACAGCCAGCTCTTCGCGCTGGAAACCAGGCGGCCCGGCACCTGGGCGCCGAGCTGGCGCGCCAGGGCGCCCAGTACGGCATGGTCCACGCCGGCCACGTCTTGCTGCGGCCAGGGCAGCTGCAAGTCGCCCGCCGCCAGTTCGCCGGCGGCGGGATGGTAGCGCAAGGAAGGCAGCAGGGGGCGTGCGCCCACTTCACCGGGAGCGACCAGCTGCTCGATGGCGAACAGCTCGATGCCCGCCTGCGCATCGGCGGCATTGGCATAGGCGACCACCGTGTTGGTGGTGCCCAGGTCGATGCCGACCAGGAAGGCCGGCTTGCCCACAGCGCTGCGCATGCCTATTGCTGCGGCGTGCCGCGCACGTCGAATTCCACTTTCCAGCGCTCGGCGCCGTCAGGGGAAACTGCCAGCAGTTCCAGGGTGCCCGCTTCCGTCACGCGCGCGTGCAGTGTCACCTGCACCACGTCGCCGGCCGACCGGCCTTCGGCGGACAAGGTCGCCTGGATTTCGCTCAGTTCCTGCAATTCGTCGGGACCCCAGAAATCGAGCAAGTCGCCGATCTGGTCGTTGCGGCGCGTGGACGAGGCGAAGAAGCGGAAGTGCACGGGTTCGCCCACCACCAGGCCGAATTGCTGGCCCGGCAATTCCAATTCGCTGCCTTCTTCCATGCCGAACGGCGCCACGCACAGGGCCTGGATCGGCGGTTCCATGCCGGGGATGGCGGGCATGGCCGATTCGATGGCGACATAAAAGGCGCTGGCGGTGCCGCCGCGGATGCGCACGCCATGGCCGCGCCGCACGTAGCTGTAGTAGGCGGCGCCGCGCGCCACGGCCAGGTCCAGATCGGCCCCGGCCAGCATGCGCGCCGGTTCCGCGCCTTCCATGTACAGCCAGTCGTTGACGGTGGCCATGATGCGCTGCACCAGCAGGTCGGACTTGAAGACGCCGCCGTTGAACAGCACGGCCGTCGGGTGCAAGAAGCTGGCGTCGGCCGACTGGCGGCCCGCAAAGCCTTCCAGTTCGCTGGTGGCTGCCACTTGCCGGCCCAGGAACGCGGCCAGGTGGCGCGTGATGGCCGCATCCTGCGCATACGGCAAGCCCAGTTGCGTCAGGCCGGCGCGCGTGCGCACGGCAGGACGGCTCGATGCTTCCACTTGCGGGAAGAAGCCGTCGAGGATGAAGGTGGACACTTCCGCGCGCGTCAGTTCCGTGCGGATGGAGCCGCCGATCAGCTTCGAACCGCGGCTCGGCACGACGATGGGCGCCACATCGAGGCCGCTGTCGGCCAGCAGGCTTTCCTTGGCGCTGCGGCAGCCGTAGGTCAGTGCGCGCATCTGCCAGGCGTCCAGCTGGGTGCCGTTGGCGGCCAGCTTGCGGGCCACCAGGTGGGCCAGCGCCAGGTCCATATTGTCGCCGCCCAGCAGGATATGTTCACCGACGGCCACGCGGTGCGGTTCCAGCACGCCATCGCGCTCGAGCACGGCGATCAGCGAAAAGTCGCTGGTGCCGCCGCCCACGTCGACGACCAGGATGATGTCGCCCGGCTTGACTTCCTTGCGCCAGCGCCCTTCGCTGGTCTGGATCCAGCTGTACAAGGCCGCCTGCGGCTCTTCCAGCAGGGTCAGCGAAGCGTAGCCGGCCGCCTGCGCCGCTTCCATCGTCAGCTCGCGCGCGGCCGGATCGAACGAGGCGGGTATCGTGACGGTGATTTCCTGCTCGGCGAACGGCGCTTGCGGATGGGCGTTGTCCCAGGCCTGGCGCAAATGCGTCAGGTAGCGCGTGGCGGCCGTGATGGGCGAAATGCGCGCCACTTCCGCTGGCGCGTCGTTCGGCAGGATGGCCGCGCGGCGGTCCACGCCCGGGTGGCACAGCCAGCTTTTCGCGCTCGACACGAGACGGATGGGCGTGGTGGCGCCGCGGCTGCGGGCCATCTCGCCGACGACGAACGGCGCTTGCGCTTCCTCGGTGACCCAGGGCAGGGCCAGGTCGCCCGCCGCCACTTCATCGGCGTGCGGCAGGTAGACGAACGACGGCAGCAGCGACAATTCTTCGACGGTGCCCGGCGCCGACAACTGCGGCACTTTCAGCACGCCGTGGCTCGATTGCTCGCCGTCGCTCTCGACCAGGTTCACATACGACAGGGCGCTGTGGGTGGTGCCCAGGTCGATGCCGATGGCGTAGCGCGGGCTTGGGTTGGCTTGATCGTTCACAGTTCCACCTCGGCTGGCGCCAGGATGGCGGCGTCGTGCTGCTCGCTCAGTTTCGGCAGGCGCACGCTGGACGCGCGCCAGCCGCGGTGGCTGAGGGTGCCCGTGAACGGCGCGGAACCGACCACGTTGCCCGTCAGGCGCACTTGCGCGGAATCAAAACCTTCCTGCAGCACGATGCGGCTGCCTTCGGCTTCCTGGCGCACGGCCTCGATGGTGAAATACTCGCGCATGACCTTGGCGCAGCCTTCATGCACGACGCGGGCGGCCGCGCCGATGTCGGCATCGGCATGGCTGCCCAGGTTTTCCTGGGTAAAGTCGATCAATCGCGCTTCGCGTTGCAGCAGGGCCAGCAATTGCAGGGCCGCATCGGGCGTCGCTTCCTTCAAAATGACGGGCGCGGCGGCCGGCGTCGGCACGGGGGCGGGCGCCGGAGCCGGGGCCACTGGCGCCACCGGGGCGGCTTCGGGCAAGGAAAGCTTTTCCACGCGGGCCGCATAGGCGGCGTCCGACAGGGTGCTGAAGAAGGCGCCGAAAGCCAGCGGGACTCGGCGCCAGAACGATGGGTGGGACGATGAAGTGCTCATAGGGAACTCGTTTCTCTGATCTGTAGGGAGGCGTCGGCGGCGGGGGCCGCTTCGCAAGGTAGTGCCATGTGCGGGGCCAACAGGGCCGGCTGCGTTTGCCCGCATGATACCAGCTACCGGGCCGCCGCCAAAGTCGCCGCCCCCTGGCAGGCAGGCCGAAGCGTGGATTTTCTTTGTTCTTGCGCAAGGAAACGTTCGATTTCGTGCCGCTTCGACTAGAATCGCGCATTATCTTTTTGCATGACCTCGATGCCATGTCTACCGACTTTTCCCTGTATTTAGCCAGCAGCACTTACATCGACAGCGACCATCCGGCCGTGCGCGCCAGGGCGGCCGCGCTGGCGGAGGGCGCGGTGGGCGACGCCGCGATCGCGGCCCGCTGCTTTGCCTTCGTGCGCGACGAGGTCGCCCACAGCTGGGATTACCAGCGCAATCCCGTCACTTGCCGGGCGTCCGACGTCTTGCAGCATGGCACGGGCTACTGCTATGCGAAGAGCCATCTGCTGGCGGCGCTGCTGCGCGCCAACGGCATTCCTGCCGGCCTGTGCTACCAGCGCCTGGCCGTGGGCGAAGTGGGGCCGCCGTTCTGCCTGCATGGCTTGAACGTCGTGTATCTGCAGGAGTTTGGCTGGTACCGCATCGATGCGCGCGGCAACAAGCCCGGCGTCGCTGCCGCCTTCACGCCGCCACGGGAACAGCTGGCCTTTCCCGTGCTGGCGCCGGAGGAACGCGATTTGCCGGAAATCTGGCCGGCGCCGTTGCCGCAGGTGATCGCCTCCCTGACGGGCCATGCGACGGTGCAGGAAGTGGCGGCGCACCTGCCCGATATCGAATTGTTGCCGTTGCAAAAATAATCCAAAGAAAGAAACCATGAAAAAAATCTGTATTGGCCTGATGGGCCTGATGCTGCTGGCCGGTTGCGGCAGCAAGGGCGAGAGCGGCGGGCAGTCGAGCGCCGCGCGTCTCGATGGCAAGGAAAAGGGCAGCGAGTTTCTTGCCTATGAACATAATGTCAGCGTCGATACGCACGAGGCGCAAGTGCGTCCCCTGTATGAAAAAGTGGTCGCCGCCTGCAAGGCCGATACGGAAAACGGCTGCCTGCTGCTCGATTCCAGCGTCGACAGCGGCCGCTACCTGCATGCGCGCATCAGCATGCGCGCCAAGCCGGCCGGCATCAGGAAGCTGGTCGCGCTGGTCGCGGCCGAAGGCGACGTCACCAGCCAGGGCACCAAGGTGGAAGACCTGGGCCGTCCGGTGCTCGACAGCAAGAAACGCCTGGAAATGCTCAAGCAATACCAGGCGCAGCTGCAAGACCTGGAAAAGCGCTCGGGCACCAACGTCGATGCCCTCATCAAGGTGACCAAGGAGCTGGCCACCGTGCAAGTGGAACTGGAGCAGGCGACGGCCGCCAACGCGCTGTTGATGCAGCGCATCGATACGGACTTGCTGAACGTGGCCATCAGCGCCGAAGGCAAGCAATCGTTCTGGCGCCCCGTCAAGCGCGCGCTGGGCAATTTCACGGAAAACCTGTCGGAAGGCGTGGCCAACGCCATCACGGCCATGGCCTACATCCTGCCGTGGCTGATCGCTTTCGTGCTGCTGTTCCCGCTGGGCCGCAAGGGCTGGCGCCGCCTGCGGGGCGCGCCGCGCAAGGATTGATGTCGGGATTGTTGCTTCCTACGCACCGTTTTACGGCAATTTGAAACCTGGCTGCACAGTCCTTGTGCAGCCAGGTTTTTTTTCGTGCGGCGCTGGCCCCGTGCACCATGGCGGACACCTGCTGGCGCTGGCATGCATTCTGCTTTAACAACATCGCAGGCCCAGCTCGACCCCCCACGAACCCATCACAGGAGTCCCCATGTCACGACGCATCATCCTGAAAGCGGCCGCCGCCGGCGCACTGGCCCTGGCCACCTCCACCTATATGCAGGCAGCCTTGGCCGCCGATACGATCAAGGTGGGCATTTTGCACTCCCTGTCGGGCACCATGGCCATTTCCGAAACGTCGCTCAAGGATGTGGCGCTGATGACGATTGCCGAGATCAATGCCAAGGGCGGCGTGCTGGGCAAGAAGCTGGAAGCCGTCGTCGTCGATCCCGCATCGAACTGGCCCTTGTTCGCGGAAAAAGCGCGCCAGCTGGTGGCGCAGGATAAGGTGGCTGTCGTGTTCGGCTGCTGGACGTCCGTGTCGCGCAAGTCGGTGTTGCCCGTGTTCAAGGAACTCAACAGCCTGCTGTTTTACCCGGTGCAATACGAGGGCGAGGAGCTGGAAAAGAATGTGTTCTATACGGGCGCCGCGCCGAACCAGCAGGCGATTCCCGCCGTGGAATACCTGATGAGCAAGGATGGCGGCGGCGCCAAGCGCTTCGTGCTGCTGGGCACGGACTACGTGTATCCGCGCACCACCAACAAGATCCTGCGCGCCTTCCTGAAAAGCAAAGGCGTCAAGGATGGCGACATCAGCGAGGTCTACACGCCATTCGGCCACGCCGACTATCAAACCATCGTCGCCAACATCAAGAAGTTTTCCACGGGCGGCAAGACGGCCGTCATTTCCACCATCAATGGCGATTCCAACGTGCCGTTCTACAAGGAACTGGGCAATGCGGGCTTGAAAGCCACGGACGTGCCCGTCGTCGCGTTTTCCGTGGGCGAGGAAGAGTTGCGCGGCATCGATACCAAGCCGCTGCTCGGTCATCTGGCGGCCTGGAATTATTTCGAATCCGTCAAGAATCCCGTGAATACGGCCTTCATCAAGCAGTGGAAAGCGTATGCGGTGGCGCAAAAGCTGCCGAACGCGGGGTCGGTCGTGACGAACGACCCGATGGAAGCGACCTATGTCGGCATCCACATGTGGGCGCAAGCCGTGGAAAAGGCGAAATCGACGGACACGGACAAGGTGATCGCCGCCATGGCCGGCCAGAGCGTCAAGGCGCCGTCCGGCTTTACCCTGACCATGGATGCCACGAATCACCACTTGCACAAGCCCGTGATGATCGGCGAAATCAAGGCTGATGGGCAATTCAATGTCGTTTGGAAAACCAAGGAAGCAATACGCGCCCAGCCGTGGAGCCCGTTTATCAAGGGCAATGAGGGCAAGCAAAAGCTGTAAAAGCCACGCCGGCGCCATCGGGCCATGCGTCCGGTGGCGCCGACCATCAACGCTTTCCCGGGATATCAATGAGGCTATTCACATCGCTGCTGGTCTTCGCCTGCCTGTGCCTGTCGTCCATGGCGCAGGCTGCCATCCCTCCAGACCTGCTCAAGCCGCTGGCCGGCGATGACCCTGACGCCCGTGTCGCCGCCGTCGCGCAGATCGCCGCCCTTGCCACGCCCGAGGCCGCCCGTGTGCTGCAAGCCTTGCAGGACGACGCGTTGTACGCCACGCCCGACGGCAAGGTGTACATCGTCGACGGCGAGCAGGCGCTTGACCCGGCACTCGGCAAGAACGTGCCGCTGCCCGACGGCATCGATGGCGTGATGGTCAACAACCGCTTGCGCTCGGCCGTGGCGGGCGCCTTGTCGGGGCTGAAACTGCTGGCACCGGAACGGGCCGAACGGCTGGCGGCCGCGCAAGCCTTGCAAAAGGCGGTTGATCCCGCGCAGCTTCCCTTGATCCGCGCGGCGCTGGGGCAGGAAAGCGATGCTGACATCAAACAGATATTGCAGGTGCTGATCGCCAGCGCCAACCTGCATGCGCCCGACGTCGCCACGCGCAAGGCCGCCGTGCAGGCGCTGGCCGGCAGCAGCGATGCGCGCCTGCTGCCCGTGCTGCAAGCCATGCTGGAGAAAGGGCCAGATGGCAAGGCCGGCGAGCCGGACGAGGCCGTGCAACTGGCCGCCATCGAGACCATGCGCCAGATCAAGGGACGGGTGGCGCGCATGGAGTTTGCCGGCAATGTGTTTTACGGCATTTCGCTGGGCAGCGTGCTGCTGCTGGCGGCCCTGGGCCTGGCCATCACGTTCGGCTTGATGGGCATCATCAACATGGCGCACGGCGAACTGCTGATGATAGGCGCTTACACGACGTATCTGTGCCAGCTGTTTTTCCGCCACTTCCTGCCTGGCGTGCAGGACTGGTATTTGCTGACCGCCTTGCCGGCCGCTTTTTTCGTCTCCGGCCTGGTGGGCGTAGTGCTGGAACGCACGGTGATCCGCTGGCTGTATGGCCGGCCGCTGGAAACCCTGCTGGCCACCTGGGGCATCAGCCTGATCCTCATGCAGGCGGTGCGCACGATCTTTGGCGCGCAAAACGTGGAAGTGGCCAATCCGGCCTGGATGTCGGGCGGCGTCACCGTGCTGGGCGGCCTCGTGCTGCCGTACAACCGCCTGGCCATCATCGTTTTTGCCATCGTCGTCGTGGTGGCCGTGTGGTTGATCTTGAACAAGACGCGGCTGGGCCTGTTCGTGCGGGCCGTCACGCAAAACCGCCGCATGGCCGATTGCGTGGGCGTGGCCACGGGCAAGGTCGACATGCTGACCTTCGGCCTCGGTTCCGGCATCGCGGGCCTGGGCGGCGTGGCCCTGTCGCAGCTGGGCAATGTGGGACCGGACCTGGGGCAAAGCTATATCGTCGATTCCTTCATGGTGGTGGTGCTCGGCGGCGTGGGCCAGCTGGCCGGCACCGTGATTGCCGCGCTGGGCCTGGGCGAAGTGAACAAATTCCTCGAGCCGGTGGCGGGCGCCGTGCTGGCGAAGATCGCCATTTTGATATTCATCATCATTTTCATCCAGCGCCGGCCGCAGGGCCTGTTTGCCATGAAGGGACGCAGCGTCGAATGATTACCTCCCATCAAATCAAGCCTGGCTTGTTCACGCGGCCCGTGTGGCTGGCGATTGCCGCCTGTACATTACTGGCCGCGTTGTTGCCGATTTTTAACCTGGCGTTTGCCGAAGGGCATGCTTTGCACGTGTCCGCCTATACGGTGGCGCTGGTGGGCAAGTTCATGTGCTACGCGCTGGCCGCGCTGGCGCTGGACCTCGTCTGGGGCTACACGGGGATATTGTCCCTGGGCCACGGCGTGTTCTTTGCCCTGGGCGCGTATGCGCACGGCATGTATCTGATGCGCGCCATCGGCGACCAGGGCCAGTACCACAGCAGCTTGCCCGACTTCATGGTCTTTCTCGACTGGAAAACCTACCCGTGGTACTGGGCTTTCACGGAACATTTCTGGTATTGCATGGCCCTCGTCGTGCTGGTGCCGGGCGTACTGGCCTTTGTGTTCGGTTACTTTGCCTTCCGCTCGCGCATCAAGGGCGTGTATTTTTCCATCATCACGCAAGCGATGACGTATGCCTTCATGCTCTTGTTCTTCCGCAATGACACCGGCTTTGGCGGCAACAACGGTTTCACGGACTTCAAGACGATATTGGGCCACAGCATCACGGCGCCCGCCACGCGGGCCGTGCTGTTCCTGCTGACCCTGGCTTTCCTGCTGGCAGCGCTGGTCGGCGCGCGCGCCATCGTCCGCTCGAAGCTGGGACGGGTGCTGCAGGGCGTGCGCGACAGCGAGGCGCGCTTGATGTTTCTCGGCTACAACCCGCTGTGGTTCAAGCTGTTCGTGTGGACCTTGTCGGCCGTGCTGTGCGGCATCGCCGGCGCCCTGTACGTGCCGCAAGTGGGCATCATCAACCCGTCCGAGATGTCGCCGGCCAACTCCATCGAGATGGTCGTGTGGGTGGCCGTGGGCGGGCGCGGTACCTTGCTCGGCCCGATTCTGGGCGCTTTCACCGTCAACGGCTTGAAAAGCTGGTTCACGGCCGCCATGCCGGAACTGTGGCTGTTTGCGCTGGGCTTGCTGTTCATCGTCGTCACCCTGTTCATGCAGCAAGGCATGCTGGGCGTATTGAGCAAGCTCAAACGTAAAAAAGCCGCCGTCGTGGCAGAGGAGGCTGCATGAGCATCCGCATGCTGCCCGGCATGGCCAGCGCCGAAGCGGCCCCCACGTATGCGCGCGTGAAGGGCGAGGGCGTCGACACGACGCATGGCGCCATTTTGTATCTGGAAGATATCAGCGTGTCCTTCGACGGTTTCAAGGCCATCAACAAGCTCAGTCTCGATATTTCCGTGGGCGAATTGCGTTGCATCATCGGGCCTAACGGCGCGGGCAAGACGACGATGATGGATGTGATCACGGGCAAGACGCGGCCCACGTCCGGCACGGCCTGGTTCGGCCAAACGATGAACCTGGCCACCATGACGGAAGCGCAGATCGCCCACGCGGGCATCGGCCGCAAGTTCCAGCGCCCCACCGTGTTCGAGCAGCACACGGTGTTCGACAACCTGGAACTGGCGATGAAGATGGACAAGCGCGTGGCGCCCACCCTGTTTGCGCGCCTCACGTCCGAGCAGGCAGGCAAGATCGAAGCGGTATTGCGCTTGATCCGCCTCAACGGCCACGAAGCGCGGCCGGCCGGTTTGCTGTCGCACGGGCAAAAACAGTGGCTGGAAATCGGCATGCTCCTGATGCAGGAGCCGCAGTTGATTTTATTGGATGAACCCGTGGCCGGCATGTCGGACGCGGAAACGGCGCGCACGGCGGAATTGCTCAATGAATTACGGGGCAAACATTCGATCATGGTGGTCGAGCACGACATGGGCTTTGTGACGGAAATCGCCCGGCAAGGCATCGTCACCGTGCTGCACGAGGGTTCCGTGCTGGCGCAGGGCCGCATGGACCAGGTGCAAGCCGACGAGCGGGTCATCGAAGTCTATCTGGGAAGGTAATAGGGGAGATCGCAGACTATGCTGGAAGTGCAACAGTTAAATCAATACTACGGTTCCTCGCACACCTTGCGCGGCATCAACCTGTCGGCGCGCAAGGGCGAGTGCCTGGCCTTGCTGGGCAGGAATGGCGTGGGCAAGACGACCTTGCTGAAATGCCTGATGGGCGTGCTGCCCGTGGCGCAGGGCCAGGTGCTGTTCCACGGGTGCGACATCACGAAGCTGGCGCCCCATGCGCGGGCCAAGCTGGGCATCGCTTACGTGCCGCAGGGGCGCGACATCTTTGCGCGCCTGACGGTCGAGGAAAACTTGCTGATGGGCATGGCGGTGAAGCGGGGCAGGCAAGCTGCGCGCATCGATCCCCACGTGTATGAACTGTTTCCGGTATTGAAAGAGATGCTGCAGCGGCGCGGCGGCGATTTGTCAGGCGGGCAACAGCAGCAACTGGCCATCGCCCGCGCCCTGCTGGCCGAGCCGCAGCTGATCATTTTCGACGAGCCGACGGAGGGCATCCAGCCGTCCGTCATCAAGGATATCGGCAGGGTCATTTCCTTGCTGAAACAGCGCGGCGACATGGCCATCGTGCTGTGCGAGCAATATTTCGATTTCGCCCGCGAACTGGCCGACGAATTTATCGTGCTGTCGCGCGGCAGTGTCGTGGCCAGCGGCAATGCAGAACAGATGGATGGCGAGGAGGTGAAGCGGCACCTGGCGGTGTAGCAACTACACCAGCTGCAGCCAGCCCAGCACGGCGCCGGCCGCCAGCAGCCACAATAAATGGATCTTCGTGCGCCAGATGATCAGGCCAGCCACGATGGACAGGGTCCACAGGGGCCAGTCGGTGCGCCATTGGTGGTTGGCGCCGCCCAAGATCATGCCCGTGGAAATCAAGAGGGCGACGACGATGGGCGCCATGCCTTGCTTGAAGGCGCGCACGGGGCGCAGGTCGCGGTTGCGGTAGCCCCACTGGGCTGCCACGTAGGTGAGGGTGGTGCTGGGCAGCATGATGCCCACCATCGTGATGAACACGCCAAGCCAGGCGGCCGTGTAGCTGCCCGCGTTCATGCCCACGTTCCAGCCCATCAGGGCGACGAACAGCACGTTCGGGCCGGGTGCGGCCTGGGCGATGGCGATCGATTCATTGAATTGCGCCTGCGTCAGCCAGCCATGCTGCTCGACGAGGAAACGGTGCATTTCGGAAGTGGTGGAAATGGCGCCGCCGATCGACATCAGCGACAGCATCAGGTAATGGCCGAACAGGTTCAGCCAGTCGCCCGCGCTCAATACCAGTTGCAGGGGCGGCGTCATGCGGACAGCTTTCGATACGTGAGCAGGCAGCCGATGCCGCCCAGGCCCAGCAGGATGTACAGCAGGGGCCAGCGGAAGATCGCCACCATCAGCACGCCCAGCACGGTGATGGGCAAGGTCAGCCACAGGGGCAGCGGATGCCTGGCCAGCGCGGTCGCCAGTTTCACGCCCGTGGCGGCGATCATGCCGGCCGAGACGGCCGCCATGCCGCGCAGGGCACCCGCCATCTGCGGATTGTCGCCGAAGCGCGTGTACAGCACGCCCAGCACGAGCACGATGACGAGGGGCACGGTCAGCATGCCGACCAGCGCCGTCAGCGCGCCTTTCAAGCCGAAATAGCGCCCGCCCACCATCAGGGACAGGTTGACGACATTCGGCCCTGGCATGATTTGCGCCACGGCCCAGTCTTCCAGGAATTCCTCCTGCGTCAGCCAGCGCTTGCGCTCGACCATCTCGCGCTGGATCACGGCCAGCACGCCGCCGAAGCCTTGCAGGGCCAGCCAGGTGAACGAGAAGAACAGGTCGGCAAGCGAGGCGGGCTGGGGGCGGGGGAGGTCGGGCTGGGTGGCGGAGGGGGCAGGCATGGCTGATTATCGCCGTGGCCGCTCGCGCTTGTCCATCGCTTTCGGCTGCGGTTGTGCCTGGAAGAAAAAAACCGTGGCTCATGTTTCCCTGCCATTGACATCGAGAGTTTATCGGCAATACTTTTATCGGCACCATGATCGCTGTCCCTGTCCGCGCTGTCGCGGTTCGCACCGCTACGCCGTCTCCCCCCTCCGTCCCCTTCGCAGGAGTTGTCCATCATGCCTCAATCCACAGAAACGCTGCATATGCCCGTCAAAACCGTGGTGCCGCATGCCCGGGTCGACCAGAAGATGTGCGATATCGTCAATCTGGGCATCGCCGTGCAGGCGGCCTTCAGTACCTTGTGCGCACTGGAATACCTGAAGTCATACAATGTCGCCCCGGAACTGATCGAGCGCGTGCTGCTGCACCCGGAGCAGCGCCGGCAGACCGTGCATTGAGTATCCGCACGGCAACTGTGTTGCCGGCGGCCGCGATCCGCTGTTGTCGGATTGATCATTACGGCTCAGTTATGCACAAATGATGAGTTAACGAAATTGGCGAAATAATTTTCTTGTGATTATGTGTGAGTTTCTAAGTGCTTGATTTTAATGGCTTTTATTTTTGCTGTTTGATTGAGCAGTTTATTGAAAGCCGCACGGGCTGTGGCTTTGAGGGCTGTCAATAGGCGCTTATCCACAAAGATATCCACAGTCCGTGTGGATATCTGAAAAAGCGCTTAACAATCCGCCACTTAGGAAATTGACGCCGCTCAGCCCATGCAATCGGCGGGCAAGATGGGCCGGAATGGGGCATGCCGCAAGCCTGTATGCCTATCCAGTGCTCTTGTTTTTATGACTGAAAGTAGCGTCGCAGGGTCAGGGCGTGCCGCCGGCCGGCGCCGCTGGCGTATCGCCGCACTGGGCCAGGGCGGCGGCCAGTTCGGCGACCTGTTGCTGCGCTTCGCGCAAGGTGGCGTAGGTACGCAGCGAGGCGATCACGGTGGTAAACAACTTGCGCGTGGTGAGGTCGGTCTTGCACCAGAAATCGTTGATGTCGTAGTCGATGATGATGCGGTGTTCCAGCGCCTGGCCGGGCTGGCCCGTGCGCAGGATGATGCGCACGGCGCTGTTGTGCAAGTCTTCGCGCACCTGGCGCGCCACTTGCAGGCCGGCATCCTGGGTTTCCATGATGACATCGAGCAGCACCACGGCGATATCTTGTGTGCCACGCAGCAAGGCCAGCGCCTCGGCGCCAGAATACGCGTGCAAAAAGCTCAGCCGGCGGCCCTGGAAGCTGGCCTGGCTGAGGGCGAACTTGGTCACCACATGCACGTCGACATCGTCATCGACGATCAGCACGCGCCAAGGCGCCGCGTTGGCGGGTTCCGCCGCCGCTTCTGCCCGTTCCAGCGGTTCGTCGACCAGCCAGTCGGGTTCGTCCGCCCCCTTGGCGGAATTATCGCTATCCATATTCATGCGTTTATCCACCGTTGATCGTCGTCGCTACTCCACACTATGCCAGTCTGCGGGGTTTGTCAAAACAATGCTGTTCAAGCAAGACGGCCTGGACCGGGGATTGCCAATGCACCGCAAAATATATTTTCATGGTGACAGAGAAAGTTTGTTCTAGCGCAAACTCCTGATTGCAAGTCATTGATTTCATTGGGGTAAAAAATTGCCTGTGAAATCAGCAAATTGTTGAAACCCGCATCAATGCTGGTGTTGCGGCTTGTCAAGAGGGGCTTATCAACAACTTTATCCACAGTTGCTGTGGATATCTAAAAAAGCCGTGCAAAAACCGGGGCTTAGCGCCCGTTCGTGCGGCTGGGGGCAAGCATTCATGCGGCGACCCCGAGGCCGCCCCACTGGGCAAACGCCTGCAGGAAGCGCTGCTTGGCTTCGGCCGGACCCATGGCCTCGATTATACCGGGCAAGGGGGCGATGCCGTCAAGGTAAGCCCAGCGCTCGGCCGAGTGCGGCATCAGGTCGCGCTTTTCTGTCGCCAGCGCGATCAGGTCGGCCCGTTTGATGGGGGCGTAATCGGAAAAGTCCAGGCCATACGTGGCGGCGATGATGGCGCTGACCTTGTCTTCCAGCACGGCAAACTCTGGCAACAGCACTTTCAGGGGCTTCACCATGTCGCCCAGGTAGGCTTCGGCCGCGTCGTGCAGCAGGGCGGCCAGGCGCAAGGGGGGCGGCACCAGCTCGGCGACGATCAGGCTGTGCTGGGCAACCGAGTAAAACACTTGCGTCTGTCCATTGAAGCGGCACTGGTAAGCGAGGCCGTGGGCGATGTCTTCGATGGAGACCTTGTCGATATGCGGGCGCAAGGGATAAAAACGGTTGCCTGAATAAGTGGATACGTAGTCGGTAGTAATCATTTCTGGATCAGCTCGCCTGCTTTGCACGGATGATCCATCCTACACCCGATGGCCGCCGCTTGCCTTCCGCCCGTCCTTCGCCCTTCCGGCCGAGCCTATGCATCTTGGCAAATCCTTTAATTTATTTCATATCATTCATTGATATTTCTCAAATACACTGTGGAAATCTTGTTTGTCTGAAATTTAAATTGGGGGCAAGGCAATGACGGCGATACCTACGGCAAGACCTTCGTATATCTATCAGGGCGGTTCGGTGATGATGCACTCGCCGCTGCAATTGAAACAGTCGGAAATGTACGGCTATTTCGTCCGGGGCGACCTGGCGAAGCTGCAGGCGACCGTGAATACTACCCTGAACCAGGTGGCGGGCAGCAAGATGACACTGAAAGCCCTGTCGCCGTATGTGATGCTGACGTTTACGCGCGTCAACCATGCGGATTCCGCCAACCCCGTCGACCAGGCCAAGGGCTGGATCACGGAAGTCGATATCGTCACCTGGATCATGGTCGGCCAGATGGATGCCGCTGGCAAGCTCGCGCATATCTACTGGTATCCGTGCCATATCTTCGTCGATGACGCCATGGCCTTGATCAACGGGCGTGAACTGTTCGGCTACCCGAAGTATCTGTGCGACTACGAGATCCCCGCCGCCGGCAGCGAGCCGCTGCGCTGCTCCGTGGCCGCCAAGGGTTTCCAGCATTTTTCGCCGGAAACAAAACTGGCCCTGCATCCATTGCTGGAAGTCAACGCCACCGTGCAGACGGGGCAGCACAAACCCATCAATAGTTTCCTGGAACTCATCGAGCAGGCGTTCCAGATTTTCCTGTCCATCCCCGATTTCTTTGACATGGATCAGGCCGGCTGGGCCGATGTTTTGTCGCTGCTGCGCAATCCCCGCATCGACCAGATTTTCCTCAAGCAATTCCCCGACAGTGCGGGCGTGAAAGCCGTGTACCAGGCCCTGGTGGCCGCGCCGGCCGAGATCAACCGCCTGCACAGCGCGCGCCTGCTTGGCTACGAATACGAATGCACGCTGCACGCCTTCGACAGCTTCCCGCTGGACCAGACCCTGGGCCTGAAACTGGGGCCGCAGGCGGCGATCTTGCCGTTCCAGGTGAATTTCGACTTCACGGCCATGCCGGGCGAGGAGCTGGTCGACAATTCCCGCATCGCGCCGGAAAAGATCGCCATCCTCGGCGGCGGCGTGGCGGCCATGACCACGGCGTACTATCTGACGAACCAGCCGGGCTGGCAAAACCGGCACGCCATCACCGTGTACCAGCTGGGCTGGCGCCTGGGCGGCAAGGGCGCCAGCGGACGCAATGCGCAAGCGGGCCAGCGCATCGAGGAGCACGGCCTGCACATCTGGTTCGGCTTCTACGCGAACGCTTTCAAGATGATCAAGGAAGCGTATGCGAGCCTGGACCGTCCGCCCGGCGCGCCGCTGGCCACCTGGCGCGACGCTTTCAAGCAGCACGATTACGTGGCCCTGTCGGAAGACGTCAAGGGCAAGTGGCGCAACTGGTCCATCGTCTTTCCCACCTTGCCGGGCGAGCCGGGCGAGGGCGGCGAAGACATCACCCTGTGGCAGATGGCCGTCGCCATGGTGGGCTGGATCGAGCAGTGGATACGCCAGATCCGGCAGGTGGCGGACGCCGATGCGCGCATCGTGCGCGCCAGCGCATCGCAAGGCGAGGGCGTGTGGCCGGGCTGGCTGCGCCGCCTGGCCGATGAAGTGGTGGGGCAGGCCGATGAGCTGGGACTGGACGTGGGCCTGTCCGTGGGCGCGCTGGCGGCGCTGGTGGCCGACCTGGCGCCGGACTCCACGCGCCATGACCAGGCCCGCCACCAGTTGCTGGCCAGCACCCTGAACGGCATCCGCGCCTGGCTGCGCCTGCGCTACCGCGCCCTGATCGATGGCGACGATGAATTGCGCCGCCTGTTCATTTGCCTGGACCTGGGCATCACGGTCATGAAGGGCATGTTCCAGGATGGCGTGTTCAAGAACGGCTTCGACGTCATCAACGATATCGATTTCCGCGACTGGCTGCGCAAGCATGGCGGCGACGAGCAGTTCAGCGTCAACTCGGCGCCCGTGCGCGGCTTCTATGACCTGGTGTTCGCCTACGAAGGCGGCGATTTTTCGAAACCGAACATCGAGGCGGGGACGTTGTTGCGGGCGATGGCGCGCATCGGCCTGGCCTACAAGGGCGGCATCATGTTCAAGATGCAGGCCGGCATGGGCGACACGATCTTCACGCCGCTGTACCAAGTGTTGAAAAAAAGGGGCGTGGAATTCAAGTTCTTCCAGCGCGTGGAAGAACTGGTGCCCGGCGCGGGCGACATCGACAGCATCCGCATCACCGAGCAGGTGCAATTGAAGGACCCCGCCGCCGGCTATGCGCCGCTGGTCGACGTGAAAGGCTTGGCGTGCTGGCCCAGCGCGCCCGATTATGCGCAGATCGAAGCGGCGCAGGCGGCGCTGCTGCAGGAAAAAGAGGTCAACCTGGAATCGTACTGGAGCGACTGGCCGCAGCAGTACCAGCAAGCGTTCGGCCGCGCGCTGCCCGCCACGGTATTGAAGAAGGGCGTCGACTTCGACAAGGTGGTGTTCGGCATTTCCATCGGCTCGCTGCCCGCCTTGTGCCCGCAACTGCTGGTACAAAGCCCGGCCCTGCAACTGGCGGCCGACAAGGTGAAAACCGTGGCCACGCAAGCCTACCAGGTGTGGCTGAACAAGGATTTGCGTCAGATGGGCTGGACCACGCAACCGAAGGGCCAGCAGCCCGTGCTGTCGGCCTTCACGGAGCCGTACGACACGTGGGCGCCGATGGATCAATTGTTGGCGCACGAGGATTGGCCGGCGGGACTGGTTCCGAAAAACGTCTCCTACTTTTGCAGCGCCTTCCCCGTCGACAGCTATCCGCCCGTCACCGACACGGATTTCCCGGCCCGCTGCGCGGCCAGGGCGAAGCAGGGCGCGCTGCACCAGCTGGAACGCGAGATCGGCGCCCTGTGGCCCGAGGCGGGCGGGCCGGGCGCGTTTCCATGGCAATGGCTGGTCGACGCCAAGGCGGCCACGGGCGCGGCCCGTTTCGACAGCCAGTACTGGCGCGCCAACGTCGACCCGTCCGAGCGCTATGTGATGTCGGTGGTGAACAGCACGCAGTACCGGCTGGCCACCGACCAGTCAGGGTTCAGCAATCTGTTCCTCACGGGCGACTGGATCAAGACGGGCATCAACGCGGGCTGCGTGGAAGCGGCCGTGATGGCGGGCATGCAGACGTCGCGCGCCATGACGGGGTATCCGGCCGTGATCCAGGGCGAGACGGATTTTTAGTGATTTCGCTATGATGGCGTTTCATTGTTCCCTGCGCGAGCGAATCATGCAACGCCTGATGCTGTTGTTTCTGATCTGTATCAACCTGCACGCGGTCGCAGCGCCGCCCGGCGCGATCATGCTGTGGCCCGGCGCGCCGCCCGGTGGCGCGGCGCCTGGGCCGCAGCGCGACAGCGCCAAGGGTTCCATCACGCAGGTCGAACAACCGTATCTGATCGCGCACCGCCCGGCGCAGCCGAACGGTATCGCCATGCTCCTGGTCAGCGGCGGCGGCTATGCGCATATCGAGGCGGGCAAGGAGAGCGGCCCCACCGCCCGCTGGCTGCAGGCGCAGGGCGTCACGGCGTTTGAACTCGTGTACCGCCTGCCGCAGGAGGGCGGAGGCGTCAGCGCGCCGTTCCAGGATGGCCAGCGCGCCATGCGCGTGATCCGTGCGCGCGCGGCCGAATGGGGCATCGACCCGGCGCGCATCGGCATGCTGGGATTTTCCGCCGGCGCGCACCTGGCCGGCATGACGGCCGTGCAGCCCGACGCGGCCCGCTACGCGCCCGTCGATGCGGTCGATACCGTCTCCGCGCGGCCCGACTTTGCCGTGCTGCTGTACCCCGTGCTGACCATGCAAGCGCCATTCGACACGACGCATGCGAAAAAGCAGTTGCTGGGACGTCACCCCGCGCAGGCGGCGCGCGATGCGCTGTCGGTGGAATTGCACGTCGATGCGCGCACGCCGCCCATGTTCATTGCGCAGGCGCTCGATGACCCGATTGCGCCGCCCGAGAACAGCCGGCTGATGGCGACCGCCCTGCGCCGTGCGGGCGTGCCCGTCGAGCTGCATTTGTTCCAGCATGGCGGCCATGGCTGGGGCCTGGGCAAGCCGGGCAGCGAGCCGGCCGCCTGGCCACGGCTGTTGCTGGCGTGGCTGCAAGCGCATGGCTGGATGGCTCAGCCGGAGGGCTGAGTTTCCAGGTCGCGCCGCGCCACGCTCAGCGCCTCCTGCAGCTGCGGCAGGAACTGTTCCACGTTATCGAGCTGGCCGTTCGAGGCCAGGGTTTCCATCTGGTGGCACAGGCCGTGCAGGGTAGGGCGGCTCAGGTAGCCGGCGCTGCCCTTCAGGGCGTGGAAGGCGGCCGCCGCCGCGCTGGCGTTGCCATCGCGCACGGCGTGGCAAGCCAGGTCCAGGCGCCGCGGCGCTTCCGTCAGGAACGCTTGCGCGATGCGCTGCAAATGCTGCGGCGACAGGCCGGCCAGCGGCAAAATGTGCACGGGCGCCGTCATGGGGTCGGCCGGCGTCTCCGCCTGCGCCGTGTTGGCCTCGTCCAGGCCGAACTGGCGCGCCAGGCTGTCGTCCCCGGTGGGCGCGGCAGGCGGCAGCGCGTGGCCGCGCGCCAGCAGCAGGTCGATGAGGGCGTCGATTTTCTCGAACAGCAGCGCTTCGTCGACGGGCTTGCTGAGGAAGTCGTCCATGCCGGCGGCCAGATAGCGTTGCCGGTCATGTTCGCTGGCGTTGGCCGTCAGCGCGAGGATGGGAATGTGTGCGTCGGGAATGGGGAATTCGGCGTTGCCGCCGTCGCGGATCAGGCGCGCCGCCTGTTCGCCATCCATCAGCGGCATGCGGCCATCCATCAGCACGCAATCGTAGGCGCCCGCACCCAGTGCGCGCAGCGCCTGCTCGCCGTTTTCCACGATGGTGACCTCATGCCCCATGCTTTCGAGCAGGGTGCCGATGATGATCTGGTTGGTGCGCACGTCTTCGGCGCACAGGATGCGCAGGCGGCAGGCGTGGCGCGCGTGGCGTGCCGGCCGGCGCGCGTCGGCCGCCGGCGCGCTGCCTGGCGTCAGCGGCAAGGTGAAATGGAAGCGCGAGCCGATGCCGATGCGGCTTTCCACGCCGATCGTGCCGTTCATCAGTTCGACCAGCTCCTTGCAGATGGCCAGGCCCAGGCCCGTGCCGCCGTAGCGCCGCGTGGTGGAGTGGTCGGCCTGCTCGAATTTCTGGAACAGGCGCGGCAAGGTGTCCGCGTCGATGCCGGGGCCCGTGTCGCTGATGATGAATTCGATCTCGCTGCGGCCGTCGCGGCGCGGCGGCGTGCGGGCGCGCCGCACTTCCAGCAGCACTTCGCCATTCGCCGTGAATTTCAGCGCATTGCCCAGCAGGTTGATGAGGATTTGCCGCAGGCGCGTGGGATCGGCGCGCACGTAGCGGGGCAAGTCCAGCGCCAGTTCGCGGCGCAGCAGCAGGCTCTTGGCGTCGGCCTGGCCCTGCACGATGCCGGCCGCGTCCCCGATCAGCGCCAGCAAGTCGAAGTCGACGGTTTCCAGGGTCAGCTTGCCCGCGTCGATCTTCGAGAAATCGAGGATGTCATTGAGAATGGTCAACAGCGACACGCCATTGTGCAAGCCGATGCGCAGGTATTCCTGCGTGCGGCCTTTGACGGACTGGTCGCGCAGGGCGAATTTCAGCATGCCGATCACGCCGGCCAGCGGCGTGCGGATGTCGTGGCTCATGGCAGACAGAAAATCGATGCGGTGGCGGCTGACCACTTCCGCGTGTTCCTTGGCTTTCAGCAGGGCGTCGTTGCTGAGGGTGAGCGCCAGGGTGCGCTCCTGCACGCGCTGTTCCAGGTTGTTGCGCAGCAGGCGGATCTGGTCGGCCAGGGCGAAGGCCAGCAGCAAGCCGTCGAGCGTGCCGCCGAGCAGGGTCACCAGCTGGGCGTTGGCCACCATGGCGGGCATCAGGCCCAGGTTGGCCGGCAGGATCAGGAAGCCGGGCAGCATCAGGGCGACGAAGGCCAGCACGAAGAAGCGCGCCGGCTGGTAGCCGCGGCACCAGACGACGATGCCGCAGACGAGCGCCAGCAGCATCCAGATGCTGATGACGATGGTGGCCAGCGTGTGCGCATACGACAGGGCGAAGAAGCAGCTGGGCAGCAGCAGCAGGGGCAGCACCAGGTTGATCTTGCTGATGCGGTGCAGCAGGGGCGAGTAGTCGCGCAGGCGCAGGAAATGCGTGTAGAACAGGGTGCTGAAGACGGGCAGCAGGAAAAACGGCACGTAATGCAGCTGCAGCAGGCGCCAGTCGAACAGGTCGGCAAAGACGTGGAAGGTCATGGCCCAGGCCAGGCCATAGGTCAGCACGTACAGCGCGTAATAGGCCGAGGCTTTTTCCAGGGTGATGGAAAAGATGAAGAAATTGAACAGGCCCAGCGCCAGCAGGGCGCCGATCGACGCCACCATCAGGAAGTTTTCCTTGCCCACCAGCTTGCGGTAATCCTGCTGCGTCTGCACGCCGAACAGCGGCGCGCGCGCGTAGTAGGGGCTGGAAAAGCGGATCAGGATGTCATACGTGGCGCCCGGCGCCAGTTGCACGTTCCTGCCGTAGTGCAACAAATACTCGTGCGGACGCTGGTAGCCCGTCAGCAAGGTCTGCGGCGCCGCCTGCAGTCCGGGGCCATACACGTACACGTCGACCAGGTCGATCAGGGTGTCGTTCGGGTCGATGACCCAGGCCGTTTCGCCGCTGTCGTTGCGCACCTGCGCGTGCAGCCAGTAGGCGCCGCCGAACAGGTCGACCTGGCTGGCCGGGCGCTGGTGCGCCAGCCAGGCGGGCAGGGCGGCCGCATCGGCGGGCGCGGCGTCATTTCCGGCGAGAAACAGTTGCCCACCGTTGCCCAGGTGCTGGATGCCTTGCTTGCTCAGGGGCAAGGGCGCCGCCTGCGCCCCACCTGCCAGGCCCAGCAGGCCGATCAGCAGGCCGACCAGGAGCGGCCAGCCGCATAGCCAGGCGCAGATGCGGGAGCTGGAAGCGCGGTGGCGGGAAAGGGGCGGGTGGGCTGGCATCGATGGGTTTGGTGATGGTCGCGCGGGAAGCGGCGGCAACGCCGTTTGCTGTGGAGTGCCCATTTTAATCGACTCTTGCTGGCATACGGGCAATTTCATGTCCTGCCGGCATGACGCCCGCTCCGGTATCATGGCGCCTTTGCCCGCGAGATATTCATGCTCAGTCCCGACCAGTTCCTGGCCTTCCTGGCCGCCGCCGTCCTCATTACCGCCAGTCCCGGCCCCGACAACCTGATGGTGCTGGGCGTGGGCATGTCGCGCGGACGCCGCCAGGGCATGGCGTTCGGCCTGGGCTGCGCCCTCGGCTGCCTCACGCACACGGTGCTGGCGACCATCGGCGTGTCGGCCCTGCTGGCCGCCTCGCCCGCCGCCTTTACCACGCTGAAAGTGGCTGGTGGCCTGTACCTGGTATGGCTGGGCATCGGCGCCTTGCGCAGCCGCGGCGGCGCCAAGGTCGATGGCGCGGCGGCCTTGCCGGACGAATCGCTGCTGCGCCTGTTCGGCAAGGGTTTGTTTGCCAACAGTATCAATCCGAAAGTCGTGCTGTTTTTCCTGTCGTTCTTGCCGCAGTTCATCGTCGCGGGCCAGGGCAATGCCAGCTGGCAAACGGCGCAGCTGGGCCTCGTCTTCACGGCACAGGCTTGTGTGCTGTTCGGCCTGCTCGGCTATTTTTCCGGCGCCGTGGGACACTGGCTGAACCGCCGTCCGCGCGCCGGCCTGTGGCTCGACCGGGTGGCCGGCACGATCTTCATCGGCCTGGGCTTGCGCCTGATCCTGGCGCGTTGAGCTCTTGCCTGGCGGTAATGCGAAACGCCAGTTCCATCTGATCCTGCACGGCCATGGCGCCGCCCAGGACGGCGAAGGGCACGATGCCGAAGTCGCTCTGTTTCAAGAGCAGGCTGCCGCTGGCCTGCAGCTGGCGGCCATCGGCCGATTCCTCAATCCGCACCGGCAGTTGCAGCGTGCGCGTCACGCCATGCAGGGTGATGTCCGCCTCGAGCACTTCCTTGTCGTCCGTGCGGCGCGCCTCGATGTTCACCCACGGATAGCGTTCCGCCTCGAGCACGCGCACCAGCATGTTGTGGCGCGTGCCGGCGATGGCGTCGGCCGACGGCGTCGTCGTCAAGCCGGCCGCCTGGCGCAGGCCGGCTTCATCCACACTCATCTCGTCGAGCCGGAAACGGAACTGCGCGCGTCCCGGCGCGGGCGCCACCACGCCCTGCAGGCTGCGGCTGGCCACCACGTGGTCATGCCCGAGCCGCGCCAGCGCGCCGCCGCGGCGCACGGTGATGGTCAGCAGGGATTCCTGCGGGGCGATGTGCAAGATGCGCACGCCCGGCTGTTGCCAGGGCGGCGCCTGCATGGCTGGCGTCGCTGCCGGCGCGGCCGGGAGCGAGGCGGCGGGCGGCGGGGCGAACGGGCTGCAGGCCGCGAGCAAGGCGCAGGCGCAGGCCAGCAGCAGGCGGCGATAGGCGTGGGGCATCAATGAGGACTCCTGGCAAAGGGATGGCGGTGGCGCAGGGCGCGATGGGACGATAGTAAGCGATCCGGGCACCGGTGCGATAGCCGCGACGCATGCGCCCCCGTTTTGCAAGACCAATTCCTTCAGCCGCATGCCCTGTCTTGCAGGGAAATGGACGTGAATGCAATGGGATTGGTATTAACAGCAGGCGCCAGAAAATGAATGTGCGGCGGTGCAAAATCGAATGGCGGAATTGCCGCGCATGCCGGGAAAAGGCATATTCGAATTAATGCTGTTAATTGGCATTAATAGTTTCTTTTGAAAAACAAACTACGCGTTTGATAGTTTCGCATGATTGTGCAAATGATAATTTAAATATAATGCCGAGCTAATCAGTATGCGGTAAAAATAGAATGTCGGCGTGTCTACACGATGAATTCGATGAATGTGTTGTGAAATATCAACGAGATAATTTAATTTCATTGTTGGAAACAAAAAAACCACTGTTGTCGTACGCTTGAAGTGTTACTTGTTCATATAATCATGACAAATAAATGTCATTTTTATATTTGTCTGCATCTTGCAGCGGTACATTTCTTAGCGAACAACATGATCAAAACACACCAGGAAACGGCAGGCCGTTCCGGCCGCCACGCAGCTTTTTCGTCCGCCGGGCGCTATCTGGGGATGCTGGCCGCGCTTGTCGGCCGCGCCCGCCTGCCTCATTTTTCCAAGTGTCATGTTGCGCCGCTGGCGCTCGCTTCCCTGCTGCTGGGCGCCGCCGCGCCCGCCGCCGCACAGGTGTTATGGGAGGATTACCGCGGCATCGAGCGGGTGCCGGCCAATCCGCCCGCGCCCAATTACAACAACGGCTTCAACGCGGGCAGCACGGGCCGGCTCGCCAGCCTGGCGGCGCTGGCCGCCAATCCCGCTGCCAACGCGGCGCGCACGGGGACGTCGGCGCAGCTGGACTGGGCCAATGGCACGACCGCCAATCCCGGACAGCTATGCAACTTCGATACGCAGCAAACGTCGGCCGCCTGCCGGGCCTGGATCATGGGCCGCGTGATGTACACGCTGGTGGTATTTCCCCAGGCGGGCAATTACAAATTCAGCGTCGCGCACGATGACGACGTGAAGGTGGATTTCTCGACCCAATATTCGACCAATTACCGCAATACCGTGTACAACGTGGCCGTGGGCAGCGTGGCCGAATATTCGAATAATGAAACGGATTTCCAGAATTTGGCCGGCAATTTCAATAGCGCCACGCCCGGCGGCTGTTATCTGGCCCGCGTCCTGTGGAATAACGTGGGCGGCATCAATTATTTGCACATGCGCTGGACGCGTCCTGACAATGTGACGGAAATTATTCCTGCTGCGCAATTGCGCGATCCCGGCCTGGCCAGTTCCTATGCCGACTGTACCAATAGCAAGACGGACCTGGCCGTCAGCAAGGTGGGACCGGCGCAGTTTTCCGTCGGCAAGCCCCTGAGCTACACCATGAAGGTGTGGAACCGCGGCCCGGCCCTCAGCACGGGCGCCACCTTCAGCGACGTGCTGCCGGCTAGCCTGAGCAATGTCAGCTGGACCTGCGCCGCCAGCGGCAGCGCTTCCTGCGGCACGAAAACCTCGGGTGCGGGCAGCAACAACGTGAGCATTACCATGGGCAACCTGCCCGTGAATGGCGCCGTCAGCGACCCTACCGCGGGTGCCTACCTGACGGTGACGATCACGGCCACGCCGGGCGACGCCGCCAGCATCGTGAATACGGCCAATGTGACCGTTTCGCCCAACGAAACGGATAGCGACCTGAGCAACAACAGTAGCAGCACCACGGCCACGGTCAGGACGAGTACCTTGACGGTGCTCAAGGTGCTGGCACCCGTTGGCGACAGCGGCCTGTTCATCATGAATGCCAACGGCACGGCAGGCGTGCAGGGCGGCAACGGCGCCACGGCCAGCGCCGTGGTGCGCGTGGGCAACCTCGTCACGTTTGCGGAAACCGGGGGCACGGCCACCGTGCTGGCCCAGTACCAGAGCAGCTACAGCTGCGCACGCACGGATACGGCGGCCGTCATTTCCAGCGGCGCGGCCAACGCGGGCAACTTCACCATGCCCGAGGCGCCCGTCACGTGTACCATCAGCAACCGCCGCCTGCAGGCGGACATGCAAGCCGTCACGACGGTGCCGGCCGGTCCCTACAATGCCGGTTCGCCCGTGACGGTGACGGGCGTGTGCACGAACAACGGCCCCGACAGCGCGGCCGCGCCCACCTGCGTGATGAGCGGCTTGCCCGCCGGCGCCACGGCCAGCTGCAGCGCACCCGTGTCGCCCTTCATTCCCGGCTCGCGCATCAATTGCAGTTCCACCTTCAACCTGCCCGCCAGCGGCAGCCTGACGATCACCACCACGGCCGGCGCGAGCACGCTGGACCCCATCCCCGCGAACAACGTCGACAGCGACACCCTGGGCATCGTCAGCCCGCTCGTGCGCGTGCAAAAAAGCGTCGACAAGACCAGCGCCTTCATCGGCGACACGGTGCAGTGGACCTTGACGGCGAACAATACCGGCACAGGCGCCACCACGGCCATCCTGACCCTGACCGATACCTTGCCAGCCAACCTGGCCGGCATCGTCGTCACGCCCACGGCGCCCGCCACCTGCGCGCCGCTGGCCGGCAATACGCTCAGCTGCAGCGTGCCGGCCGGCCTGGCGCCGGGCGCCAGCGCCGTGGTCAGCCTCACTGGCGTGCCGACGGCGGCCGGCAATTTCGTCAACAGCGTGGCGCCGTCCGGCGGCAATGGCGCCAGCTGCGCCACGGCCGGTGCCTGCCAGACCACCACCGTGGTCAGCAAGGCGCTGGTGGACGTCACCACCACCCTGAACGGCTTTCCCGGCTCGACGAATGCGGGCGATGCCATCAGCGGCACGGTCACCTACCGCAACATGGGACCGGGCGCGGCGGAAAACGTCACATACACGCTGCAATTGCCGCCTGGCTTGACGGGCGTGTCCGTCGGCGGCGTGACGGGCGTGTACAACGCGGGCACGGGTTTCATCGTCCTGTCGGGCCTGCCGCCGAACTTGGCGGCCGGGCAGGGCGTCACCTTCAATCTCAGCTATACGCAGCCACCCACGAACAGTTCGTTTGTCACCAGCGTGATCGGCACCTCTTCGGTCGAAGTGGCCAACGATTTGCCGAATACGGCCACCGTGATGGTGCCGGGGCCGAACGTGCGCGTCACCAAGGTGGCCGACAAGCTGACGGCCAACGTGGGCGAAAACATCACGTGGACGATTACGGCCAGCAATACGGGCAATATCGCCAACCAGGGCGTCGTGAGCCTGGCCGATCTGCTGCCGCCCAACCTGGTGGTGACGAACGTGGTGGCGGCGCCCGGGGTGACCTGCCCGCCGCTGGCGGCCTGGGTGGCATCGAGCACCCAGACGTGCACCATCGCCGCCGGCCAGCTGGCGGCCCTGAACGGCAGCCGCAGCGTCAGCATCACGGCGCATGCGACGGCTGGCGGCAGCCTGGCCAACCGCATCATGCCGGCCGGCCCCGATAATCCATCCTGCGCCACGGCGGAAAATTGCAGTACGGTCACTGCGATCACCAGCCCCAAAGTGGCGGTGACGAAATCCGTCGACCACGCCAGCATCAATATCGGCGCCACCCTGACCTGGAGCGTCACGGCGACCAATAGCGGCGATGGCGCGAGCACCGCGCCCATCACCCTGACCGACACCTTGCCGGGCAACCTGACGGGCGTGAACGTGGCGCTGGTCGGCAGCGCCACGTGCGCCGCGCCGGTGGGCAATACCCTCACGTGCACGGTGCCGGCCGGCCTGGCCGCGAATGGCGGCGTGGCCGGTTTCACCGTCACGGCCCAGCCTGCGGCGGCGGGAACGTATGCCAACAGCGTCGTGCCGTCCGGCGCCGACAACCCGGCCTGCGCCACGCCTGCCGCCTGCGCCACCACCAGCACGGTGACCAGCCCCAGCGTGGCCGTGACGAAAGGCGTCGACAGGACCACCGTCAACCTCGGCGACACCATCACGTGGACCCTGAAAGCCATCAACAGCGGCAGCGGCCCCACGAATGGCCCGATCACCCTGACCGACACCTTGCCCGCCAACGTGGGCGCGCTGCAGATCCTGCCCGTGGCGCCCGCCAGTTGCGGCGTGCCCGCCGGCACCACACTGACGTGCACGGTGCCGCCAGGCCTGGCCAGCGGCATGCAGGCAACGGTGACCATCAAGGCCGTGGCGAATGCGGCCGGCACGGTGGCCAACAGCCTCGTGCCTGGCGGCGTCGACAATCCTGCCTGCGCCACGCCGGGCGATTGCCAGACCACCACCACCGTCACCAGACCGAACGTGGCCGTGAAGAAAACCGTCGACAAGGCCAGCATCAACGTGGGCGACACGCTCACGTGGACCTTGACGGTGAGCAATAGCGGCACGGGCGCCAGCACGGGCGCCGTCACCTTGGCCGACACCTTGCCGGCCGGCTTGGCGAACGTCGTCGTCAGCCCGCAGGCGCCCGCCACCTGCGCGCCCGTGGCGGGCCAGAACCTCGCATGCAGCGTGCCGGCCGGCCTGGCTCCCGGCGCCTCGGCGAAAATCGTCGTCAGCGCCACGGTCACCGTGGCTGGCGCCGCCGTCAACAGCGTGCTGCCATCGGGTCCCGACACTCCCGCCTGCGTGCTGCCCGGCGATTGCGGCACCACCACCACGGTGGTCAAGCTGCTGGTCGACGTCACCACCACCCTGAACAATTTCCCGCCGAATACCCTGGCGGGCGACATGATTTCCGGCACCGTCACCTACGCCAACGTGGGACCGGGCCCGGCCGAAGGCGTCACGTACACCCTGCAACTGACGCCCGGCTTGAGCAATGTCACCCTGACGGGCGCCGTGGGCAGCTACAATCCCGCCACGGGCGTCGTCACCCTCAGCGGCTTGCCCGTGGGCCTGGCGAATGGCCAGAGCACCAGTTTCAACGTCAGCTACACGCAGCCGGCCGACAACCTGTCGATGGTGACGTCGAGCATCGCCACCACGTCCGTGGAAGTGGCGAACCACTTGCCGAACACGGCCACGGCAACCGTGCCCGGCCCCATCATCCGCGTGACGAAACTGGCCGACAAGACGACGGCCAACGTGGGCGAGACGATCACCTGGACCATCACGGCCACGAATACGGGCAGCCTGGCCAACCTGGGCGTGCTGACCCTGACCGACATCCTGCCCGCCAATGTGGCGGTGCTGTCCGTCACGCCGGGCGCGGGCGTCAGCTGTCCGCCGCTGGCCAGCTGGCTGGCCAACAGCGCGCAAGCGTGTACTATCGCGCCAGGCCAGCTGGCCGCCGTGAATGGCAGCCGCAGCATCACCATCACGGCCAGGGGCACGGCCGGAGGCAGCCTGGGCAATAAAGTGCTGCCGAGCGGGCCAGACAATCCCGCCTGCGCCCAGGCCGCTTCGTGCCAGACCGCCACCACCATCCTCAGCCCGCAAGTGGCCGTGCGTAAAACCGTCGACAAGAGCAATATCAACGTGGGCGAGGCGCTGACGTGGACGATCGCCGTGGCCAATACGGGCACGGGTGCGACCATGGGCATCATCACCCTGACGGACACCTTGCCGGCCAACCTGACCCTGTGGCAAGTGTTGCCCGCGTCGCCCGCCACGTGCGCGGTGCCGAACGGCAACCAGCTCGTGTGTTCCATTCCCGCCGGCATGGCGGCGGGCGCCACGCTCAATATCGTCGTCAAGGGCGTGGCCAATGCGGCCGGCGCCTATGTCAATACGGTAGTGCCGAGCGGCCCTGACAATCCCGTCTGCCCGCAGCCCGGCGATTGCAGCACCACCAGCACGGCCGTGAAACTGCTGGTCGACGTGACCACCACCCTGAACGGCTTTCCCGGCAGCACGCATGCGGGCGACACGATCGCGGGCACCGTCAATTTCAGCAATATCGGCCCCGGCCCGGCCGAAGGCGTGACGTACAGCCTGCAACTGGCGCCCGGCCTGGCCGGCGTCAACCTCGGCGGCGTGACGGGCAGCTACAACGGCGGCTCCGGCCTGGTGACCTTCAGCGGCGTGCCGGCCACCCTGGCGCAGGGGCAGGGCTTCAGCTTCCAGCTCAGCTATATCCAGCCTGCCAGCAACCTGTCGACCGTGGTCAGCCGCATCGCCACGACATCGACGGAAGTGCCGAACGACCAGCCCAACGTGGCCACCGTCACCATGCCCGGTTCCATCATTCGCGTCAGCAAGACGGCCAACAAGGCCGTGGCGAATGTCGGCGAGGAAATTATCTGGACGATTACGGCCAGCAACACGGGCAGCCTGGCCAACCAGGGCGCCGTGATCCTGACGGACTTGCTGCCAGCCAATATCGTCGTGACGAATGTGGCGCCCGACAGCGGCGTCACCTGTCCGCCGCTGGCCAGCTGGGTAGCCAACAGCAGCCAGAGCTGCAGCGTGGCCATCGGCCAGCTGGCGGCCGGCAACGGCCAGCGCCAGATCGTGCTGACCGGCAAGGCCAGCGCGGGCGGCAACCTGGCCAACCAGGTCATGCCGAGTGGTCCGGACAATCCAGCCTGCTTCCAGGCCAACAGTTGCCAGACGCAGACCACCATCACCAGCCCCAGCCTGGCGCTGAGCAAGAGCGTCGACAAGCTGGCCCTGAATATCGGCGACAGCCTGACGTGGACGGTCACGCTGGCCAATAGCGGCACGGGGGCCAGCACGGCCGTCGTCACCCTCACCGACACCTTGCCGGCCGGCTTGGCGAATATCGTCGTCACGCCCGCCGCGCCCGTCACCTGCGCGCCGCTGGCCGGCAATGTGCTCACGTGCAGCGTGCCGGTCGGCCTGGCCGCCGGCGCCAATGCCACGCTGCAAGTGACGGCGCGCGCCGCTGCCGCCGGCAGCCTGGTGAATGGCGTCAGCGCCAGCGGCACGGATAACCCCGTCTGCCTGCAGGCGGGCGATTGCAGCACCACCAGCACCGTCAGTTCGCCGCTGCTGCACGCCAGCAAGACGGTCGACAAGACGGCGGCCAACGTAGGCGATACCCTGACGTGGACCTTGACTTTGCGCAATACCGGCACGGGACCGAGCACGGCTATCGCCACCCTGGCCGATACCCTGCCCGCGGGCCTGGCGAACGTGCAGGTGACGCCCACGGCGCCCGTCACCTGCGCCGCGCCGGCGGGCAATGTCGTCAACTGCAGCGTGCCGGCCGGCCTGGCCGCCGGCAGCGCCGCCACCGTCAAGCTGAGCGCCACGGCGACCCTGTCGGGCAGCCTCGTCAATGCGCTGCTGCCGGGCGGGCCGGACAATCCCGTCTGCGCCGTGCCCGGCGATTGCCAGACCACCACGGTGGTGTCGAAACTGCTGGTCGACGTGACCACCACCCTGAACGGTTTTCCCGCCAGCAGCAATGCGGGCGATGCCATCCGCGGCGTGGTGACGTTTGCCAACGTGGGGCCGGGCGTGGCGGAAACGGTGACTTACAGCCTGCAACTGGAAGCGGGTCTGGGCGGCGTCTCCGTCAGTCCCGTCAGCGGCGCGCCCGGCATCAGCGGCGTCTACAACAGCGGCACGGGCTTGTACGTGCTGAGCGGCTTGCCGGCCACCCTGATCGCGGGGCAGAGCGCCAGCTTCAACCTGTTCTATACCCAGCCGGCCAGCAACAGCTCGCGCATCACCAGCGTGGTGGGAACCAGTTCCACGGAAATCGTCAACGACTTGCCGAATACGGCGACGACGAACTTGCCCGGCCCCGTGATTCGCGCCAGCAAGACGGTCGACAAGGTGAACGCTGCCGTCGGTGATATCCTGACCTGGAGCATCACGGCCACGAACTCGGGCAATTTGCCGAATCAAAACGCCGTCGTCATCGCCGACGTGCTGCCCGCCAATATCGTCGTGCTCGGCGTGACGCCCGATGGGGGCGTGAGCTGTCCGCCGGCCGCCAGCTGGACGGCAGGCAGCGTGCAGTCATGCACGATTGCGGCAGGTCAATTGGCCGCCGGCAATGGCAGCCGCAAGGTCGTCATCACGGGACGCGGCACTGCGGGCGGCAGCCTGTCGAACCGCGTCGTGCCCAGCGGTGGCGACAATCCTGCCTGCGATACGGCCAGCGCCTGCCAAGCCACGACGACCCTCGTCGCGCCGCAAGTGACGGTGCGCAAGAGCGTCGACAAGGGCAATGTCAGCGTGGGCGACTTGCTGACCTGGACCATTACTGCCAGCAATGGCGGCACGGGCGCGACCAAGTCCGCCATCGTGCTGACCGACAACCTGCCAGCGGGCGTCAGCGGCGTGCAAGTGCTGTCCACGCAGCTGGCCACCTGCGCGCCCGTGGCGGGCAATATCGTCACGTGCAGCGTGACGGCCGGCCTGGCGCCGGGCGGACAGGCGCAAGTGGTGCTGCGCGCCACGGCCAGCGCGGCCGGCGTGCTGCAGAACACGGTGTTGCCTGGCGGCCCGGACAATCCTGTCTGCGCGCAGGCGGCGGACTGCACCACCACCACCACGGCCATCAAGCTGCTGGTCGACGTGACCACCACCCTGAACGGTTTCCCCGGCACCACCAGCGCCGGCGACCAGATCAACGGCATCGTCAGCTACAGCAACGTGGGTCCCGGCATGGCCGAGAACGTGACGTACAGCCTGAAACTGGCGCAAGGCCTGATGGGCGTGACCCTGAGCGGCGCGGCCGGCAGCTATGACGCCGTCAGCGGCATGCTGACGGTGACGGGCTTGCCCGCCAGCCTGGCGGCCAACGAAGTGCACAGCTTTGGCCTGTCGTATATCCAGCCGGCCAGCAATGTCTCGACCATCGTCAGCATCATCGCCACCAGCTCGACGGAAGTGCAGTACGACTTGCCGAACACGGCCACGGTGACCATGCCTGGTCCCGTGATTCGCGTCAGCAAGACGGCCAACGTCGGCAATGCCAACGTGGGCGACAGCATCATCTGGACCATTACCGCCATCAACAGCGGCGGCGTGGCCAACCTGGGCGTGGTGACCCTGGCGGACATCCTGCCGCCGAACCTGACGGTGCTGGCGGTCAACGCGGATGCGGGCGTGACGTGCCCGCCACTGGCGAACTGGGTGGCGAACAGCGTGCAAAGCTGCAACATTGCTGCTGGCCAATTGGCTATCGGCAATGGCACGCGCAGCGTGCGCGTGACGGCCACGGGCACGCTGGAAGGCGTGCTGTCGAACCGCGTCATGCCGAGCGGACCCGACAACCCGGCTTGCGCGCAGGCGAACAGCTGCGAATCGAGCGTCGTGCTGACGGGACCCAAGGTAGCGGTGCGGAAAAGCGTCAACCGCGCCAGCGCCAATGTGGGCGACACCGTCGTGTGGACCATCACGGCCAGCAACACGGGCACCGGCCCCACGCGCGCCGTCATGACCCTGGTCGACACCTTGCCGGCCGGCCTGGCGAACGTGGTGCTCACGCCCGTGCGCGCCACTTGCGCGCCCGTGGCGGGCAATGTGCTCACGTGCAGCGTGCCCGCCGGCCTGATCGGCAATGGCGGCGAAGCCAGCGTGGAAGTGTCGGCGACCGTCACCCAGGCGGGCGCGGCGCTCAACCGCGTCGTGCCGTCCGGGCCCGATGCGCCGCTGTGCTTGTCTCCGGCCGATTGCCAGACCACCACCAACGTCACCAGCCCCAGCGTGATGGTGAAAAAAGTGGCGGACAAGGCCAATGCCAGCATCGGCGACACCGTCAGCTGGACCATCACGGCCACCAACAGCGGCAGCGGCGCCACCACGGCGGCCATCACCTTGACGGACGACCTGGCCGCCAGCCTGGCCGAGATCGTCGTCACGCCCGCCTCACCGACCACGTGCGCGCCGCTGGCGGCGAATAAACTCGTCTGCACGGTGCCGGCCGGCCTGGCGCCGAATGCCGTGGCCGCCGTCACGGTGAGTGCGAAAGTGGCGGCCAGCGGCACCCTGAGCAATATCATCGTGCCGACAGGTCCCGACTTGCCGCGTTGCGCGCAGGCATCCGATTGCACGGCCGTCACGGAAGTGGCGAATCCCGCCATCGGCGCGGCGCTGGGCGTGGGCAAGGTGACCCAGCTGTCGGCCAAGGTCTTCAACGTGCCGTACACGGTGGTGATCCGCAACGTGGGCAAGGGCGCGGCGCAAAATGTACAGGCGCTCGACAGCCTGCGCGCCGCCTTCCCTGAACCGGTCGCGTGCCGCATCGTCGCGCCGCCTGCCGCGCCCGCCATTGGCGGCAGCCGGCAGCTGGCCGTCAATCCGGGCTTTACGGGCGGTTGCGGCGGCAGCGACTTGCGTTTGCTCAATGGTGATGCGGCCTTGGGCGAGGGCGAGTTGAGCGTCATTACTTTCACCGTGGAAATCACGGTGCAGGATACGACCTTGCCGCAGTACAACAACAGCGTGTTTGCCAGCGCGCTGGGCGGCAATGTCGCCAACGGAGGCGGCGCCATCAGCGTGCCGCCCGCCCCGGCGGCAGGCGTGATCGCCGCCAACCCGACGTACACGCCGCCCGTGGGCAGCCTCGTGTTCGATGCGTCCAACAATGGCGGCAGCCATGCGGGCGCCGCGGCGACGGCGGCGGAGGTGGCCGCGCTGGCGGACAAGGTCGATCCTAACCGCAACGGCAATGCGTCGGATACCGTGGGCGGCGTCGCCTTCACGGGCGAAGACACGCCCACGCCCGTGGTGTTGCTGCGGCAAGTGGTCGATGTCATCAAGGCCGTGTCGGTGCAGCAGCAGGTGGACGCCAGCAAGTTCGAGATCAGCTACACCGTGCAGGCGGCCAACCGCTATCCTGCCGGCTATCCGACCTCGACCATGGTGCAGGTGGCGGAAAACCTGAAGGCCGTCTTCCCCACGGCCACGAACGTCACTTTCAAGCCGGGCAGCCTGGCCGTTACGGGGCGGCCCGCCGGCGCCACGGCTTGCGCGGCGAATGCCGACTTCAACGGCGTCACCGTGTTTGGCTTGCTGAGCGGCCAGGGTGACTTGCAGCCGCAGGAAAGCTGCAACATCGTCTTCACGGTACTGGTCGACTTCGGCAGCGTGGCGGCGATTCCCACCGTGCCGCAATTGAACCAGGTGTATGCGAGCACCATGCTGGGCACGGATGGGAGCGGGCGCAACATCGGCCACAGCTACAGCGGCGCCGGCGGGATCAGCACGCCGGTGGCGCCGGCCAGCGTGCTGGCCCTGGCCAGTTCGGCCGACACCTTGCTGCTGCCGGCCACGCCAGGCGCCACGCCGCCCAGCTTTACACCCGTGGTGTTCAACACGAAGGACAAGCCGATGTTGTTGATCAGCAAGAGCGTCAACAAGACCCAGGCCGAGATCGGCGACAGCCTGCAATACACGATCGAGGTGAAGAACACGGGCCTGGCGACGGCGTTCGGCGTCAGCGTGCTCGATAAACTGCCGGCCGGCTTCCGCTACATCGACGGCACGACCACGCGCAACAATGTGCTGCAGCCCGATCCTTCCGGCAAGCCCGGTCCCCAGCTGAGCTTCAAGCTGGAATCGCTGGCGCCGAACGCCAGCGCCAGCTTCCACTACCGCCTGCGCGTGGGCGTCGGTTCGCTGCAGGGCGACGGCATCAACCGGGCCCAGGCAACCACCACCAACGGCCCGCCCTCGAACGAGGCGCGCGCGAAAGTGAAGGTGACGGGCGGCGTGTTCACGACGGATGCCTGCATCGCCGGCAAGGTGTTTGTGGACTGCAACAACAACCACGTGCAGGACGGCGAGGAACTGGGCATCCCGGGCGTGCGGCTGTACATGGAGGATGGCACGAACTTCACCACGGACGTGGAAGGCAAGTACAGCTATTGCGGCATCACGCCGAACAGCCATGTGATCAAGGTCGACGGTGCGACCTTGCCGCGCGCCAGCCGCATGATGGAAGCGTCGAACCGCAACCTGGGCGATCCGCACAGCCTGTTCCTCGATACCAAGAACGGCGAGCTGCTGCGCGCCGACTTCATCGAAGGTTCGTGCTCGAATCCCGTGCTCGAGCAAGTCAAGGCGCGCCGGGCGCAGGGCGAGGTGCGCAGCGTGGAAAGGGAGGGCGGCAAGGGAGGGGGCTTGAGTTTCAGCAGCCAGCCGGCCGCCGCGCCGGCCCAGGCAACGGACAGCGCCAACCAGCCTGTCGTCGCACCGCGCGTACCTGCCGCCGTGCCAGCCGCAGGAGGCAGCCATGCGCAATAAGCCTCTTCCACCTTACTTGCCGCTCGCCAATGCTGCTAAAGAGAAACAAGCCATGAAGAGAACTCTCCCCGCGCCCCGGCGCATGGCGGCCGCGCTGGCCCTGCTGGCCTTGCCGGCGGCCAGCCTGGCGCAACTGCCCTTGCCGGACCGTGCGGCAAGCTCCACCGTGGCGGCGCCATCCTTCCTTGCCGGCAAGGTGGGCGCCACCGATTACGCCATCAACCGGGGCGTGGCGCGCATCGCCGTCGAGACGGACGTGAACGGCGTGCCGGCCGATGGCCAGAGTCCCGTCAAGGTGACGGTGAGCCTGTTTGACGAGCAGGGCCAGCCCCTGGCGGGCAAGGCTTTGCTGACCATCGAAGCCAGCGGCGGGCGCATCCTGCTGCCCGGCGCCCGCACCGATGAACTGGGCCCGGAGCGGCGCGACGCCGACAAGGTCACGCCCGGCACACAGCTGGCGGTGGAAAACGGCGTGGCGACGTTCAGCCTGCTTGCCCCCGCCACGCCGCAGGACGTGCTGCTGCGCGTGTCGGCCGGTGCCGTGGCGGCGCAGGGCACGATCAGTTTCTTGCCGGAACTGCGCGACATGCTGGCCGTGGGCTTGATCGACGGCATCATCAGCAAGCGCAGCCTGTCGAGCAGCGACATTTCGCCGTCGCGCTTCAATGACGGTTTCGAGCGCGACATCCAGCGCTGGAGCCGGGCGTTCAACAATGGCAAGGCCAACGTGGCGGGCCGGGCGGCGATGTTTTTGAAAGGAACCATCCGAGGCGACGCCTTGCTGACGGCCGCCTACGATTCGGACAAGGATACGCGCGCGCGCCTCTTGCGCGATGTCAATCCGGAAGAGTTTTATCCCGTGTACGGCGACAGTTCCGTGCGCAATTTCGACGCCCGCTCCAGCGACCGTTTATATGTGCGCATCGACCGGCAAAAAAGCTATGTGCTGTACGGCGACTTTGCCACGGGAGACGGCTTCAGCCAGATGACGGGCGGCGGCGCCGTGGCGAACTTGCAGCAGAGAAAACTGGGCCAGTACAACCGCACGGCCACGGGCGGCCGCGGCCATTACGAACAGGATGGCATCGTCGCGAATGCCTTCGCCATCAACGATAGCCTGAAGCAGGTGGTCGAGGAATACCGGGCGAACGGCACGTCGGGGCCGTTCGCCGTGCGCAACAACAACGCCATCGAAAACTCGGAAAAGATCGAGATCGTCGTGCGCGACAAGAACCAGAACGGCAATATCGTGCAGGCGACGCAGTTGCGCCGCTTCGAGGATTACAGCTTCGAGCCGTTCAGCGGGCGCATCCTGTTCAAGCAGGCGATCCCCGCGCTGACACCGAATGGCGACCCGCAATCGATACGCATCAGCTATGAGGTGGACCAGGGCGGCGAGAAATTCTGGACCGTGGGCGTGGATGGGCAAGTGCAGCTGGGCAAGATGGTCTCGCTCGGCGGCTCGGCCGTGGAAGACAGGAATCCCTTGTCGCCGTACAAATTGCATAGTGTCAACGCGGGTGTGCGCCTCGGCGAGCACAGCCTGCTGGTGGTCGAGGTGGCGCGCACCACGTCCACCAGCTACAGCGCGGGCGGCAGCATCTACACGACGCCGTCGGGCCAGGCGGGCGAGTTGCGCGATGAAGTCAGCGGCAATGCGGCGCGGGTCGAGTTGCAGCACAAGGATGAGAAGCTGGAAGCGAAAGCCTTCTGGAGCCGTTCCGACCAGGATTTCAATAACACGGCGGCCGGCATCACGGGCGGGCGGGGCGAGGCGGGGCTGAAAGCGGGCTACAAGCTCAGTCCCTCCGTTACCGTGTATGGCGAGGCCATCCGTAGCGACGAGCGCAGCACGGATGCGCGCCGCGATGCGCAGCGCCTGGGCGTGGCGTGGAATGCCAGCGAGCGCTGGCTGCTCGATGTGTCCGTGCAGCACATGAAGGAGAGCGGCGGCATGCCGTCGACGGCCGGCATCGCGCCGAACACGTCGCCGCTGGGCACGGGCTTGAATCCCACGGGCGGCTTCTTCGGCAACGGCACGGCGAACACGGCCATCGACCCCGTCACGGGCGGCAGCATCACCACGTTTGCGCCGATCAATCCCGGCGTGGGCGCGGGCGCGACGGTGCCGCTGGACGCCACCACCGTGCGCCTGGGCGCGCAATACAAGGCGACGGACCGCTGGACCCTGAATGGCGACGTGGAAAAAAGTATCGCCGACGCGGACCAGCACCGCTACGGCCTGGGCGCGCAATACCAGCTGGCCGAACGCAGCCGGCTGTATGCGCGCTATGAAAACCAGACGGGGCTGGCGTCCGCGTATTCGCTCAATCCGGCCGACCGCAGCACCAGCTTTGTCGCCGGCGCGGATACGGGCTACATGCCGGGCGGCACCGTGTTCGGCGAGTACCGCATGCGCGACGCCATGGATTACAGCCTCAGCAACCAGCGCGACTTGCAGCTGGCGTCCGGCTTGCGCAACACGTGGAACCTGGGCGAAGGGCTGGCGGCGAACACGAATGTGGAATACCTGAAAGTCATGAACGGCCAGCAACAGCAATCCGTGGCCGTGGCGGCAGGCTTCGACTATGCCGTCAATCCCCTGTGGCGCGGTTCCGTCAAGCTCGAGTACCGGCGCCTGTTCGACAGCGACATCGCGCCGGGCAACCAGCGCCAGGATCAATGGCTCAATACCATCGCCTGGGCGCGCAAGCTGAGCCGCGACTGGACTTTGCTTGCACGCAACTACCTGCTGTACACGCGCAACAACGACGACGCCAGCGGCGCGCCCGTGGGCAATGTGCTGCAGGACCGGGCGCAACTGGGCTTTGCGTGGCGTCCCGTCGACGACAACCGTTTCAACGGCCTGGCCCGCTATGAGTACAAGACGGTGCGCGACCAGTCGCAGATCGATGGCGACAATTACCGCGCGCATATCGTTTCCACGCACCTCGATTACCACCCCAGCCGTCCCTGGTGGTTCACGGGCAGGGTTGCCGCCAAGCACAATAACGACAGGAACCTGCCCGCCGGGCAAGAGAAATACACGGCGTGGCTGTTTTCCGGGCGCACCGTGTACGACATCAGCAAGCACTGGGACATCGGCGTGCTGGCGGCCGTGATGGGCAGCCCGCAAGGGGGCAGCCGCCAGTGGGCCAACGGCGTCGAGGTTGGCTATCTGCTGGCGCAAAACCTGTGGCTGTCGGCCGGCCACAACTGGTCGGGCTTTTCCGACCGCGACCTGACGGGCGCCGACTACACGGCCCGCGGCCCCTATTTGCGCCTGCGCTTCAAGTTCGATGAAAACTTGTTCAAAGGCAAAGACGCCACCATCAACCGTACCCTGGCCCGGCCATGAAAGCTACCATGACTTCCTCACTGATACCGACGATGACACCGATGATGACCACGACGATGAAACTGCTGCCGCTGGCCGGCCTGCTGGCCATGGGCCTGGCCCAGGCGGCCACGCCGACCCTGCCGGCGGCGCCGCTGGCCATGCCCCAGCTGCGCATCAGCGACCAGGCCGTCTCTGCCGACCAGCAGGCGTACCGGCTGCTGCAGGAGCGCATCAAGAAGCTCAACGACGGCGGCGTGCGCGTGGGCGACTATTACCTGTCCAAGGCGCAATGCTGGCTCGACGTATCGTTCCACGAATACACGCGCAACGACCGCTCGGCCTTTCCCCTGCAGGCGCTGCAGGAATCGGCGAAGATTGTTGCCGCGCTGGAAGACGGCAGCACGCCCAATCCCGGCGACGCCACGCCGCTGGTGAACGACGCCACGCGCTTGCGCGACGACCTGTGGGCCGGCTTCGGCAAGTTGCGCGCCTCGCCGGGCTTTGCCTGCGCGGCGCAAAAGGTGGCGTGCGGCGAAGTGGAGCTGGCGCATGCGGGCAATGAATACAAGCAGCAGGGCTGGCGCCACGCGAACCCGTACGTGCAACTGGCCGAGGATGCGCAGGCGGCCGCCCAGTCCGCCGCGGCATCCTGTCCTGCCGACCAGCCGAAGCGGGTAACGCCGCCGGACATCTTGCCGCCGCGCATCGAGCATGAACGCATCACCCTGGACATGGACGCCCTGTTCCGCTTCGACAAGGCGGGCGCGGCCGACGTGCTGCCGCAGGGCATCGAGAAGATCCGCGACCTGGCGGCGCGCCTGAAGCAGGGCTATGTGCAGATCGATACGCTGTCCGTGACGGGGCACACGGACCGCCTGGGCTCGGACAGCTATAACCAGGCCTTGTCCGAGCGGCGCGCCTTGACGGTGAAACAGTTGCTGCGCGAACAGGGCATCGCCAATGTCATCAGCGCGTATGGCAAGGGCAAGGCGGAACCCGTCGCCGCTTGCGAGAAGGTGGCGCCGGGCGCGGCCCTGATCGCCTGTCTGCAGCCGAACCGCCGCGTGGAGATCGAGTTGACGGGTATCAAGAGTTCTGCAAAGGAGGGCGGCGCACCTTAGCGCTACGTCATAAGGCGGTCATATGCCGCTGTTATGATGCTTTTGTTGGCACACAGCATGCGGTGCGCAAATCACTACGTTCCGGGAGCGATAGGATGCAGGCATGACTCAACAGCTTAGCCGGTGAGCTCAACCATCGGCACCAGACAGGCCGGCGCAGCGTGAAATTGCTGCGATGGCAAGGCATGCAGGGTGAAAGCGGGAAAATGAAGGGGCTTTAATGAAGTCCTAAGCCTGACTTAGTGAAGGGCTGGCATAGTGGATACATGGCGCACGGAAACCCCGGGCGCAAGGTTGCCGGACACCTCAATGACCGGCACGATTTCCACTTTTCCATGTGTTTTCCGTTTTATCCCTGCGCTCTGAAACAGCGTTTCAACCGGCTGCCGCGACTTGCGAAGCCGGTTTTTTTTGCCCGGATTTTCGTGCAGGGCCGGAAAATGCCCGGCGCCGCCATACTGCGGCGCCGGGCGCGGGCGCTTAACCCGTTTGCTTGGCCAGCCATGCATCGACAGCCGGCAGGCGCTCGGTACGCACCTTGATGCGGTACTTGATGCCGGCCACGGAACTGTCGGCGTCGCCGCGTGCGCTGGCCGGCAGGTTGGCCTGCGCATACGCTTCCAGCTTGGCGATCATTTCCGGCTGCGCCGAGCCGGCGGCCAGGCGGGGGAAGTAGCGGCTGCGCGAACTGGCGTCGATGCGCGCATTGACTTGCTCCAGGTGGGCCAGCGCGAAGTCGAACGCCAGTTCCGGATGCCTGCGCGACACGCGCGAAATCATGGCCGGGCTGTTGGTCACGCCAGGTTCATCCGTCAGCGCCAGCGCCAGCGCGCGCTGCGCCAGGGCCGCGTCGTCGGTCGAGGCCAGCAAGTCGTACAGCTGGTTCTTGACCAGCGGCGTCTTTTCCTGCTGCGCCCTGGCGTGCAGCTGTTCCCAGGTGGCGGCGTCCGCATGCTGGGCCACCACGCCCAGGATGGTGCGGCGCAGCGGCGCGGGCATGGCGGACGGATCCTGTTCGCTGGCCGCGTAGCGGCGGCGCGCTTCCGCGATCACGCCCGGCTCGCCCATGTCGCCGAGGATGGCAATCAGGCGGCCGCGCAGGGTCGCCACGCTCGATGCTTCGCCCGCGCGCGCTTCCCAGCCCGTCTGCTCCATCATCGGCGCCAGGCGCGCCATGGCAAAGCGGGCGAAAGCCTGCTGGCGCGCCGTGTCGCCCGCATACTGTTCATACAGGCCGTTCAGCGAGCCGGCCACGCGGCCCAGCACTTGCGGGTCGGCCGACAGGGGCGTGGCCTTCACCAGTTCCAGGAAAGCGGCCGGGTCTTGCAAGCCCGCCATGCCCAGCGACTGGCTGTCCGCCAGCAAGCCCAGCTGGTCGATCGGCGCCAGGCGCGCGAAGCTGCCCGCCAGCGCGTGCGTGCCGGCCGGCGCGTACAGGGTGCGGTAGTAGCCGCTCTGGCCCGCGTTCACCAGCAGGGCGCCGCAACCGGGCACGTTCAGGGTGGCCTTGCCATTCTTGACCAGCACGCGGGCCAGCTTGCCGTTGCCGACCGTCGACGCGATGACGGGCACTTTCCACGACAGCGGTTTCTTGTCCGGCTGGTCCTTGGAAAATTCCGTCTGCGTCAGGGTCACGCGCGTATTGCCCTTCCTGCACACGGCGTCGCCCACGGTGATCATGGGCACGCCCGGCTGCAGGGTGAAATCATGGGCGATGGCGCTGACAGGCTTGCCCGCGGCCGCGTCGACTTCGCGCCACAGGTCGTCGGATACCGTATTGCCATACGCATGCTTGCGCATGTAGCTGCGCACGGCCGTGCGCCACGTGTCGGCGCCCACGTACGCTTCGAGCATGCTGATCACGGCCTTGCCCTTTTGATAGGTGATGCCGTCGAAGGCCTGGCTGGCCTGTTCCACGGTGGCGATGCGCTGCACCACCGGATGCGTGGTGCGCAGCGCATCCTGGCTCATGGCCGATTCGCGCCCGCCCACCTTGGACAGGGTCGTGTTCCATTCCGGGTGCAAACGCTCCGTGGTGCGGCTTTCCATCCACGAGGCAAAGCCTTCGTTGAGCCACAGGTCGTCCCACCAGCGCATGGTGACCAGGTCGCCGAACCACTGGTGCGCCATTTCATGCGACAGGGTGGTGTAGATGTTTTCCTTGTCCGACTGGGTCGAGATGGCCGGGTCGAGCAGCAAGCCATATTCGAAGGTGAACACGGCACCCCAGTTTTCCATGGCGCCGAAGAACTGGCTGCGGCCCGGCGCGGCGATGTTGTCGAGCTTGGGCAGCGGGTAGCGCACGCCGAAATAATCGTTGTATTCGCGCAGCAGGGCGGCCGACTCGTCGAGCGCGAAGCGGCTTTGCGCCAGCGCGCCCTTCTTCGTGATGACACCCAATTCCGTGCCGTCGGCCATCTTTGTCGCCCGCTCGAAGTCGCCCAGGCCGAAGAACAGCAAATACGTCGACATGCGCGGCGTGGTGGCGAAATACACGTGCTTCATGCCATTGCCCAGTTCTTCGCTGCTGGCGATCGGCATGTTACCGACGGCCATCTGGCTGCTCGGGACGACCACGTCCAGCGCGAAGGTAGCCTTGTAGTCCGGTTCATCCCACGACGGCAGCATGCTGCGCGCGTCCGAATTCTCGAACTGCGTGTACAGCGCGCGCTGGCGTCCTTGCGGCGTGTCGTAGTCGAGCGAGAACAGTCCCGTGGCCTGCGTGCCGATCTTGCCGGTGTAGTCGATGCGCAACAGGTACTCGCCCTTGGCCAGCGGCTCGGCGAAATGCACGGTGGCCGTCTGCTTGTCCGCGTCGATGTCGATCTTGCGCGTCACCTGCTTGCTGCCGCCCGCGCCTTCGATGGCGGCGGCGGCAAACGCCAGGTTCAGGGCATTGAAAGTGATGCTGGCCGTCGGCGTGTCGACGGCCACCTTGATGGCGGCTGCGCCCTTGAAGGTGGAGGCGGCGGCGTCCGGCGTGATCGACAGGATGTAGTGCAAGGGCGTGACCCCGCGCGGCAGCTGCGTGGTGGTGCCAGGGGAGTGGCTGGCCGAGGCGTACTTGGCGGCGGGTGCGGCGTGGCCAGCGCTAAAGGCCGTGACGGCGGCCAGGGCCAGGACGGCGGCGGCCAGTTGGCTGCGGCGGAAACGCGGAGTCGGTGTGCGATGCATGGTATGCCCTTCGTTCATGGGTAAAACGCCCGCCGGCCGGGTAGGCTGCGAGCGTTGATGGCGGTTGGGGGACATCGCTGGAACTGGAAGCCAGCGTTCCCGTACAGCAATCTAAGTGGAAACGGGGGCAAAGTCAACGCGCCAGGAGCGCCGCACCATCACGGTGCGCTGGTATGATGGGCGCCTGACCGCCTTGCCACAGGCCGGTGCCGCACCTGATTGTCAACCACCCTAACGAGACGAGACTTGCACATGAAACTGTATATCAGCCCCCGCACGCCGAATCCACGCCGCGTCACCATGTTCATCGCCGAAAAAGGCATCACCGGCATCGAGGAAGTGGCGCTCGACCTGATGGCGGGCCAGCACCGCGATCCCGCCTTCCTGGCGAAAAACCCGCTGGGCCGCGTGCCCGTGCTGGAATTGGCGGACGGGCGCGTGCTGACCGAGACGCGCGCCATCTGCACTTACCTGGAAGGCTTGCAGCCGCAGCCGAACCTGATGGGCGAAGGTTTCGAGGAGCGCGCGTTCATCGAAATGGCCGACCGCCGCGTGGAACTGCATTTGTTCAGCGCCGCCGCCAACTGGGTGCGCCACGGCCATCCGGCCCTGGTGGCGCTGGAAAACCCGCAGTTTCCCGATTTCGCCACGGCGCAGGCGGGCAAGCTGCGCGAGACGGCGCAATGGCTGGACCAGGTGCTGGCGCAGCAGCCGTACATCGCCGGCGAGCGCTTCACCATTGCCGACATCACGGCCTTCTGCGCGCTGGAGTTTGCGCGCGGCCTGATGAAGTACCGCCCCGGCGCGGAAGGCTTGCAGCACCTGCAGGCCTACCGCGACCGCATCGCCGAACGCCCCAGCGCGCAGGCGAAGTAGGCCCATGAAAAACGCCTGCGCCGGAAGATCCGGTGCAGGCGTTCTGTCTTGCGGGGGCCGTCAGGCCGGGTTTACTTCGACTTCCTTACTTCAGCTGCTCCAGCAGGAAGGTGTAGGTCAGCGCCCACATCAGCGCCTGCTGGTCGTTATTGGCGGCGCCCGCATGGCCGCCTTCCGTGTTTTCCCAGTACAGCACGTCGTGGCCTTGCTCTTCCATCTTCGCCACCATCTTGCGCGCATGGCCGGGATGGACCCGGTCGTCGCGCGTCGAGGTGGTAAACAGCACGCGCGGATATTTCTTGTCCTTGAAGACGTTCTGGTACGGCGAGTACTTGCTGATGTACGCCCATTGTTCCGGCACGTCCGGATCGCCGTACTCTCCCATCCACGAGGCGCCCGCCAGCATCTTGTTATAGCGGCGCATGTCGAGCAGCGGCACCTGGCTGACGACGGCGTTGAACAGGTCGGGACGCTGCACCAGCACGGCGCCCGTCAGCAGGCCGCCATTGCTGCCGCCCATGATGCCCAGGTGGCGCGGACTGGTGATCTTGCGCTGGATCAAATCCTGCGCCACCGAGATGAAATCGTCATACGCGCGCTGGCGGTTTTCCTTCAGCGCCGCCTGGTGCCAGCGGGGGCCGAATTCGCCGCCGCCGCGGATATTCGCCAGCACGTACACGCCGCCTTTTTCCAGCCACGCGACGCCCGTGGTGCCGCTGTAGCTCGGTTTCAGCGACACTTCGAAGCCGCCGTAGCCATACAGCACGGTGGGGTTGCTGCCGTCGAACTTCGTCTTCTTGCCCATGATGGCGAAATACGGCACCTTCGTGCCATCCTTCGACGTCGATTCGAACTGCTCCACCTTGTACGGCGCCGCGTCGTAGTAGGCGGGCAGCGACTTGATCTTTGTCCGCTTGTCGCTTTGCGCCGTGGCCAGGTACAGCGTGGTCGGGTTGAGGAAGTCGGTCACCGTCAGGAAGTACTGGTCCGAGTCGACGGGATCGAGCGCGCTGACGGCCAGGGTGCCCAGCTTCGGCGCATCGACGGCGCGGCGCTGCCACTTGCCGTTCACGTGGCGCAGTTCCGTCAGGCGGTTCTTGACCTTGTCCAGGGTAGTGACGAGGATGGCCGATTTCGTCGCCGTGACATTGTCCAGCGATGACGTGGCCGTGGGCGCGTACAGCACTTCCAGCACCTGCTTGCCCTGCATGAAGGACTTGAAGTCGGTCGCCAGCAATGAGCCTTGCGCATAGGTCTTGCCATTGACTTTCCAGTCCGAGCGCAGGGTGATGACCAGCTGGTCGCGCACGGTGAAGGCCGTCGCGTCGTCCGGTTTCGGCACTTTCTTCAACTCGGCGCCGTCGCGCAGGAACATTTCGCCGCTGTAGAAATCGATTTGCCGCTCGATGAACTGGTGTTCGTGGCCGGGCGTGAAATCCTTGTAGGCGCCCGCGCTCAGGTCGTCGGCTTTGGCTTCATACAGCGTTTGCGCCTGCGCCAGCGGCGTGCCGCGCTGCCACTGCTTGATGATGCGCGGGTAGCCGGAGCTGGTCATCGAGCCGGGGCCGAAATCCGTGGAGACGAACAGGGTGTCCTGGTCGATCCAGCTGGCGCTGCCCTTCGCTTCGGGCAGGGTGAAGCCGCCGTCGACGAAGGCGCGCTTGGCCACGTCGTATTCGCGCACCACCTTGGCGTCGCCGCCGCCGCGCGACAGGGAAATGAGGCAGCGTTCGCCCTTCGGATACAGGCAGGAAGCGCCGCCCCAGACCCAGTTTTCACTCTCGCCGGCGGCCAGCTGGTCGAGGTCGATCACGGTTTCCCACGCGGGTTCGGCCTGCTGGTACTGCGCCAGCGTGGTGCGGCGCCAGATGCCGCGCACGTGCTGGGCATCGCGCCAGAAGTTGTAGTAATACTCGCCTTCCTTGCTGACGTAGGGAATGCGTTCCTTGGAATTGAGGATGGTTTTCAGGCGCGCCTGCAGGGCGGAAAAGCCGGGCTGGGCTTCCAGTTCCTTGGTGGTGACGGCATTGTGCTGCTTGACCCAGGCCAGCGGCTTGTCGCCGAGGACGTCTTCCAGCCACAGGTGGGGATCGGTGTTGGCGGCGGCGGGCGCGGGGGCTTGTGCATGGGCAATGCCCGCTGCGGCCAGGCCGAGCAGCATGCTGCCGGCGAGAATGCGATATGACGACATGTAGGGTTCCTGGTTGGTCCGATGGAGGCCGCGTTGCAGGCAAAACGGCGCAGCCATGGTGCCATGGATTGCTGTGAGGAACCAGTGTCTATGGGCGACTACTTAAAAAATAGCATGCTTTTCCAATATTGTTTGCTGGAATGGAAGCAGGCCGCAGAATCTGCGGCGTGTCGCGCCTTTCAGCATATGCCAGGCCCGATCAGCGAGGTCAAGGTGAGCCGCGTCGGTTCGACATCGCCGCCGTCGCAGTGATAGATCCACAGTGCATCGTTGTCGCGGCTGTCGATGAACAGGATGCGCGTGTTTTCCTCGCCGATGGACAGGCAAGCCGCCAGTTCGGCAAGGCTGAACGGTGCTGCCTGCTTCGACCCCGTTCCCGCCGCTTGCGCCAGGGCCTGCGCAAAGCCGGCCAGCTGCCTGACTGCCAGGTAGCTGGTTCCATCCACATCGACGTCCTGGCACAGCGCGTCCAGGCTGTACAAGGTGAAGGGCTCTTCGTCCTTGAAAATCGCCACGCCGGGTAGTGACTTTGCGCTGCGGAGGTGCGCGAGATAGGCCCGGGGCACGGTCACTTGTTCCCTGGCCAGCAATTTTTCCAGCTGCTTGCCGTTTTTCTTCGCGACTTTGGCGGCCCTGGGCGCAGCCGTCTCGCAAGCCTGGGCTATCCAGGCGACCGGATTGAACTGGAACATCCTTGCACATGCGGGGCAGTGCAGGAACATGAACGTCATTTTCTTGCCGATGGCCGTGTTTAAAAACGCAGCATCCGGGGCATCCATGGCGCTGCTGTCGAAGCGGCGCCCGCAGTCGCCGTCGTAGGGACAAGTAATCTCGGTCATGGCGTAGCGTGTTTAGGCATTGAAGTATTTCTCCATCCGTAAAGCGATTGCTTCTTTTTCTTCGGGAAAAGAGGCGCCGGGATTTTTCTTCCAATAGGCAAGGCCCTCGTTCAGTGCCCACAGGGCTTTTTCCTGCAGGCCCGCCATCAGATAAAAATCGCAGGCCCTGGCATGCGCGTCTTGCGCTTCGACCAGGCTCAGGGCGGCATTTTCCCAATTGGAAAGGCGCTCAAGCCAGGGCAGGGCCAATGTGTGCAGATTGTGCCGCAGGCAGTGCATGACTGTCGCACTCCGGGCCGGATCGACGAGCTGGTGATGCGCTTCGCCGTCCACGCTCGCGCATTGCCAGTTCGGAATATTCCAGTCCGCCACGGCGCCAACGATGTGATTGGCAGGTTCATGACCGTAACGCGCCTTGTGCCACGAGGCGTAGGATCTGGACGAAACCTGATAGTGGCTCCAGAATGCCACGCAGACATGCTCTTCATTATGGCGGTTGGCCTGGAAATGGATGGTCTGGACGAATTCGTTCCGCGCGCGCTTGAAGGTCAGCTGGCCTGGCGAGAACTTGAAGCCCGCTGCGGTCAGCGGCTCCAGCAAGAACGCTTCAATATTGGCGATGATCAGCGCTTTTGGCTTCATTCTGTTTCCTGGCATGGGTTGCTTGCGCCGCCTTGCTGTCAAAATGCTGTCCAAACGGCGCTGTCATGTTGCCATAGATCAGCGCCAGCGCACCTTGCGGCGGGCAATCGTGCGAGGGGAAACCTGCCGCTATTTTTCCTGCACGCTTCCAGGGGCTGTGTGGTGGCCAGGCAGCCTGGCCACCACCTTGATCTCGAACTGGAAACCATACAGCCACGTCACGCCAACGGCCGTGACGGTGGGGTGGGGAGCTTCGCCCCAGTAACCGGCTTGCACGATATCCCAGATGCGCTGGAAGTTGGCCTGCGGGTCGACGATAAAGATGGTCACGTCCTGCACGTCGTCGAACGAGCAGCCGGCCGCTTGCAAGATGGCATTCAGGTTGTCGAAGGCGCGCCGGACCTGGGCTTCGAGCCCGGGTTCGGGCGAACCGTCTTCGCGGCTGCCGACCTGTCCCGACACGAACAGCAGGCCGTTGGCGCGCACGGCGGGCGAATAGCGGTTCTGCTCATACAGGGCTTGGCGGCCCGGAAGGAATACGACGTCGCGTTTCATCAGTTTTCCTTTGTCGATGCAGCGAAGTTGCTGCCTGGAGAACACTTTATCTGCTGCCAGCCTGCTGATAAAGCGGCCAGAATCGCCTGCACTGTTTGTATAATCCAAACAATAGGGTGGCGGAGGTGTGGATGGACAAGTTGGATACGATGCGGGCATTCGTGCGGGTGGTCGAGACGGGCAGTTTTACGCGGGCGGCCGCGACCTTGCATATGAGCCGCACGACGGTGACGCAGCTGGTGCAGCAGCTCGAGGCGCGGCTGCGCCTGAAGTTGCTGAACCGCACCACGCGCAAAGTCAATGTGACGGCCGATGGCGCCGCCTACTACGAGCGCATCGTGCAGGTGCTCGACACCCTGGAAGAAATCGAAACGAGCTTGCCGCATGCCGCTGCCTTGCCGCGTGGCCAGTTGCGCGTGGACGTGCCCAGTCCGCTCGCCGCTTTGCTGCTGGTGCCGGCGCTGCCCGGGTTTCATGCGCGGTATCCCGATATTGTGCTCGACATGGGCGCCAGCGACCGCATGGTCGACGTGATCGGCGACAATGTCGATTGCGTGATACGTGGCGGTGACATCACCGACCAGTCGCTGATGGCGCGCAAGCTGGCCGACTTGCCGCTGGGCGTGTATGCGGCGCCTGCCTACCTGCAACGGGTGGGCACGCCCTTGCATCCGCTGGACTTGCAGGACAGCGCGCACCGCATCGTGCGCTTTCGCTGGGGACGCAGCGGCAACGGCTTTCCGTACGTGATGCATCGCGAGGGCAAGAGCGTGAAGATCCACGGCCAGTACGTGCTGTCGATCGACGACGGCAACGCCTACCTGGCGGCCGGGGTGGCGGGGCTGGGCGTGCTGTGGCTGCCCGATTATATGGCGCGGCCGCACGTGGCCAGGGGCGAGCTGCTGCCGCTGTTCCCCGCATGGACGGTCGACGCCATGCCGCTCCATCTCGCCTATCCGCCGAACCGCCATGTCAGCAAGAAACTGCGCGTCTTCATCGACTGGGTCGCCGAACTGATGGCCCGGCATTCCGCCCCCGCTGTCACCGTCACGGCAACTGATTGACCCACACGGGCGCCGACCAGACGATATTGCCGTCGTCCTGCGTCAGCCGCGCGTAATAGAAATGGGGGCCGGGCGCGGGCGTGAGGGTGAGCTCGGCCTGCTCCGATACCTGTGTGACGGAGCCATTGCTTCCCGGCATGCCGTGGAAAATGGCGATGGCGGCCGCCTGCCGCCCCGCGCTGTTGCTGAAGCTGATGGCCAGGTGCAAGGGACCGTGGTTGTCGAAGCGCTCGCCCATCAGCTTGCCGTTGGCCGTGAACAGCAGTTGCGCGTGCTTGTCCATGGTGGCAAACACGCGGCGCGCGCGCAGCGCTTCGAGGAAGCCGTCGCGTGACACGGGCGTGCCGGCGGCCGGGCTGGCCACCAGTACGGCCGTGCGGTTGCCGTAAGCCGCGCCCCAGTTGGCGCAGTGGTTGTCCTGGTTGCTGCTGAAGGCCACGTGGTAGCCGGCCGCCAGGGCCCGGTTGCAGGCCGCCTCGTAATTGCTGCGCCGCGTCTCCGTTTCCTCGTCGTTGGTGGAAAAAGCGGACGTGTTCATGACTTCGCACAATACCATGGCCGCGTCGCCATCCGGCGTGTAGCCCAGCGGCTGGCCATCGACGAGAAACTGGCCCGCATAGGCGGGGTGGTTGAATTGCCCGATCCAGCCCCGTTCGCGCATCAGCGCGTACAGGCCAGCGTAATCGCTTTTCGGCGTTTCCACGTCGGCCAGCAGCTCGCCCAGGGCATTCCTTTCCCAGCCCAGCAACTGGTCGCTATTGAAGATGTTCAGGTGGCCGCCCTTGTTGATGACGCCCCATTCCATGCCATACAGGGCCAGGAAGCCGGGATGGGCGGCGGTATACGCGGCCGCTTCGGCCAGCCCCGTCTGGTACAAGGCTGTCGCTTCGGCCGGGATGGCAGCGGCGTTGGTGCCATCGGAACCGTCATACATATGGTTGTGCTCGGATGTCAACAGGGCGTCGAGTCCATGTTGCTGCGCATATTTGTAGGCATCGATGGGACCGAAGGGCGCCGTTTGCGGTTCCTGCGCGCCATGACAGGCATCGAGCGCCGCGCCGCCGTCGCTGTGGCGCGTCTGGCTGTGCAGGTTGGCGTAGACGATGCGGTACGCAAGCTGGCCATCCAGGCTGGGCAGCTGCTGCAAGCCCGCCTGGAAGGCGGGCACCCTGGGCGCCGTGTTTGCGCCCCGCTGCACCTGGATGTGCCATTGCTGTTCCACCTGCGCTTCCTGCGGCGTGCCGGCATCGGCCACGGCCAGCAGGCGCAGTTCATATAAACCGTCCGGGACCGGCACGCGCCGTGCGCGCGCATCGGCGTCGGCGCGGCCATCCCAGGGCAAGGTGACGCTCTGGCCGCCGGCCCCTACCTGTTCCGTGCCCGACCAGTGCCGCAGCACGGCGCCTTGCGGCCCCGGGCCGGACAAGGTCAAGGTCCAGCGCACCGCATGCGCGCGCCCCGCGTCGGGATAGGCGAGGCGGACCAGAAAGGTGCGCGCCTGCGTTGTCCGTGCCCCGGGCGCGGCGCGGAAGGGCGCGACGACAGTGGCGTCGAGTTCGCTGTGTTCCTTCGGCTCTTGCGCGGCGGCGCTGTTGCTCCACGTTATGAGCAACACGCCGGCACACACGCAAGCGAGCCACGGCGGCCAGGGCGACCAGGGTGGCCGCCAGCGGCGCAGTGTCTTGAGCATCGTGGCCTCCCGCAACTGCTTCAGATGGTAAGTTAGACAAGAGTTGCTACGTGCCGGTTCCCGCATGCACCAGCAAGTGGCGTGCTTGCACCGTGATTGGCCATGATCTGGCGCAAAGCCAGTGCAAATGGTGCCGCGTACCCCTGAAAAAGCTGGCACGGCGCTTGCTACACAAGAGATACGGATCAACGGCGATCCCCTGAATAAACGCACAACGGTCCAACGACGGACCACATGGACAACGGCGTCCGCCCAGGCTGATTTTTTTGATCGGCGGGGGCGGGCGCCGTTTTGTTTTATCAACGGGATACTTCGGGAACCATCATGGCCAGCCAAAAAGCAACGCGCATCGCGCTCTTCTCCCTTGCCACGCCGCCCATGCGCGCATTCCACCTGACGTGGATGGCATTTTTCGTGTGTTTCTTCGCCTGGTTCGCCTGCGCACCCCTGATGCCTGTCATCAAGGGCGAGTTCGGCCTTTCCTTGGCGCAAGTGGCAAATATCAATATCGCGGCCGTCGCCATCACCATCCTCGTGCGCCTGATCGTGGGGCCCTTGTGCGACCGCTACGGCCCGCGCAAGACCTACACGGGCTTGCTGCTGCTGGGCGCCATACCCGTGCTGGGCGTGGCCGCGTCGCAAAGCTATGAAAGCTTCCTGTTCTTCCGCCTGGGCATCGGCGCCGTCGGCGCCAGCTTTGTCATTACGCAATATCACACCTCCGTGATGTTTGCGCCCCGCGTGGTGGGCACGGCGAATGCGGCCGCCGCCGGCTGGGGCAATGCGGGCGGCGGCGCGGCGCAGGCATTGATGCCCTTGCTGCTGGGCGCCGTGCTGATGCTGGGCGTGTCCGAATCGATGGGCTGGCGCATCGCGCTGCTGGTGCCGGGCGTGCTGATGCTGGTGATGGCTGCCCTCTACTGGCGCTATACGCAGGATTGCCCGGAAGGCAATTACGCGGACTTGCGCGCCGCCGGCGCGGCTATCGAGGGTGGAAAGGCCGGACATGCTCCGGCCGGTGGCTGGGACAGCTTCAAGGCCGCCAGCAGCAATTATCGCGTGTGGCTGCTGTTCGTCACCTACGGCGCCTGCTTCGGCATCGAAATCTTCATCCACAATATCGCCGCCGTGTACTACGTCGACCATTTCGGCCTGTCCTTGAAATCGGCGGGACTGGCCGCCGGCAGCTTCGGCTTGCTGGCCCTGTTTGCCCGGGCTTTGGGCGGCTGGATGTCGGATAAATTGGCCCTGCGCGGCAATTTGAACAGCCGCGTGACCCTGCTGTTCATGCTGATGATCGGCGAAGGCGTGGGCTTGCTGTGGTTTGCCAAGGTCGACAGCGTCACGTATGCCGTCATCGCCATGCTGGTCTTCGGCCTGTTCACCCACATGGCGTGCGGCGCGACCTATGCGCTGGTGCCCTTCATCGACAGCCGCGCGCTGGGCGGCGTGGCCGGCATCATCGGCGCGGGCGGCAACGTGGGCGCCGTGGCGGCCGGTTTCCTGATGAAGGGCACGGGCGACATCCGCCAGACCTTGATCATCCTCAGCGCGCTGGTGGTGATCTCGGCCCTGTGCGCCATCGCCGTGCGTTTTACGCGCGAAGCGGCCGAACCGAACATGGCCGCGGCCTGAGGAGACAGCAATGAACCACCCCCTGAACATCGTCGTCCTTGGCCATGGCATGGTCGGGCATAAATTCCTCGAACGCCTGGCCCTGGAAAATGCGCCGCACCTGCACGTCACCGTGTTGTGCGAAGAGCCGCGCCCCGCCTACGACAGGGTGCACCTGTCTGAATTTTTCAGCGGCAAATCGGCCGACGACCTCTCCTTGGTGGCGCCCGGCTTCTTCGACAAGGGCAACGTCGTGCTGAAGCTCAATGCGCGGGCCGTGTCCATCGACCGCGCGGCGAAAACCGTCACGGCCAGCACGGGCGAAGTCTTGATCTACGACAAACTCGTGTTTGCCACCGGCTCGACGCCGTTCGTGCCGCCGCTGCCGGGCAAGGAGCGCGACGGCTGCTTCGTCTACCGCACCATCGAAGACCTGGAAGCCATGCTGGCCTGGGGCGCCAAGTCCCGCACGGGCGTGGTGATCGGCGGCGGGCTGTTGGGCCTCGAATGCGCGAAGGCCTTGCGCGATCTGAAGCTGGACACCCATGTGGTGGAATTCGCGCCGCGCCTGATGGCCGTGCAGGTCGATGAAGGCGGCGCGCGCGTCCTGCGCCGCAAGATCGAGGAACTGGGCGTGACCGTGCACACGCAAAAGAATACCCTGGCCATCCTTGACGGCGAAGCGGCCACGCACCGCATGCAGTTTGCCGACGGCAGCCACCTGGAAGCGGACATGATCGTCTTCTCGGCCGGCATCCGCCCCCGCGACGAGCTGGCGCGCGCCTGCGGCCTGGAGGTGGGGCCACGGGGCGGCATCGCCATCGACGACAGCTGCGTCACCTCCGACCCGGACATCTACGCGATCGGCGAATGCGCGCTGTGGGGCGGCCTGGTCTTCGGCCTGGTGGCGCCCGGCTATGAAATGGCGCGCATCGCGGCGCGCCATGTGCTGCAGGAGGAGGAAGGAGAAGCGGGCGAAGCGTCGTTCAAGGGCGCCGACATGAGCACCAAGCTCAAATTGATGGGCGTGGACGTGGCCAGCCTGGGCGACCCGCACGGCAATGCGCCGGGCAGCCGCTCCTACCAGTTCATGGACGAGCGCAAGCAGATCTACAAGAAGATCGTCGTTTCCGATTGCGGCAAGTACCTGCTGGGCGGCGTGATGGTGGGCGACGCCAGCGAATACGGCACCTTGCTGCAGATGATGCTCAACAAGATAGAGCTGCCGGCATCGCCCGAATTCCTGATCCTGCCGCAGGCGGACGGCCAGCAAAAGATTGGCCTGGGCGTGGACGCCTTGCCCGAATCGGCGCAAATCTGCTCGTGCAACGACGTGTCGAAAGGCGCGCTGTGCGCGGCCGTCGCCGATGGCGCCACGACCATCGGGGCACTAAAATCCTGCACGAAAGCCGGCACCGCGTGCGGCGGCTGCGTGCCGCTCGTGACGCAGATCATGAAGGCGGAAATGCAGAAGCAGGGCCTGGCCGTCAACAACCACGTGTGCGAACACTTTGCGTACTCGCGCCAGGAATTGCACCACCTGGTGCGCGTGGGCAAGATCCGCAGCTTCGGCGCGCTCCTGGGCGCGCATGGCCAGGGTTTGGGGTGCGACGTGTGCAAGCCCGTGGCGGCGAATATCCTCGCCTCTTGCTGGAACGATTTCGTGCTCTCTCCCGTACACGCCAGCTTGCAGGACAGTAACGATTATTTCCTTGGCAATATCCAGAAGGATGGCACGTATTCCGTCGTACCCCGCATGCCGGGCGGCGAAGTGACGGCCGACGGCTTGATCGCCGTGGGCATGGTGGCGAAAAAATACGGTCTCTACACGAAAATCACGGGCGGCCAGCGGGTCGACCTGTTCGGCGCGCGCGTCGACCAGTTGCCTGCCATCTGGGAAGAGCTGATCGCGGCCGGCTTCGAGTCGGGTCACGCCTACGGCAAATCCTTGCGCACGGTCAAATCGTGCGTCGGCTCCACCTGGTGCCGCTACGGCGTGGCCGACAGCGTGGGCTTTGCCATCCAGCTGGAAAACCGCTACAAGGGCTTGCGCACGCCGCACAAGATCAAGTTCGGCGTTTCCGGCTGCACGCGCGAATGCGCCGAGGCGCAAGGCAAGGATATCGGCCTGATCGCCACGGAAAAGGGCTGGAATCTGTACGTGTGCGGCAATGGCGGCATGAAACCGCGCCATGCGGAATTGCTGGCGTCCGATCTCGACGAAGCCACCCTGGTGCGCTACGTCGACCGCTTCCTGATGTTTTACGTGCGCACGGCCGACCGCCTGCAGCGCACCAGCGTGTGGCGCGACAACCTGGAAGGGGGCCTCGATTACCTGAAGTCCGTCGTCGTGGCCGACCGCCTGGGCATCGCCCACGAACTGGAGGCGGACATGCAGCACGTGGTCGACACCTATGCGTGCGAATGGAAAGCGGCCGTCACGGACCCCGCCGTGCGCCAGCGCTTCCGCCATTTCGTCAACAGCGAAAAGAACGATGAAAACGTGGTGTTTGTCGAAGAGCGGGGCCAGATCCGGCCCGCCACGCTTGACGAACGCCGCGGCACCGTGATCCCCATCCTTGCCGTGGAGGCTTGAGCCATGAATGCGATGAATGAACTTTCCGGCGCCACCGCCGACAACTGGGTGGCCATCTGCCCCTTGACCGACATCGTGCCCGACACGGGCGTGTGCGCCTTGCTCAATGGGCGCCACGTGGCCGTGTTCCGCGTCGGCGATGCCGCGCCGCGCGTGTACGCCATCGACAATATCGACCCGAACGCGGGCGCTTCCGTGCTGTCGCGGGGCCTCGTGGGCAGTATCGGCGAGCGCGTCGTCGTCGCCTCGCCCATCTACAAGCAGCATTTCGACCTGGCCAGCGGCGAGTGCATCGAAGCGCCGGAACACTCGGTCGCCGCCTGGCCGGCGCGCGTGTTTGCGGACATGGTGTGGGTGGCCCTGTGAATCCGCCAGTCAGGGCCACTGCGCGTCCCTCGCTGGTCGTCGTCGGCAACGGCATGGCCGGCATGCGCACGGTCGAGGAACTCTTGAAACTCGCGCCGGACCTGTACGACATCACCGTGTTCGGCGCCGAACCGCACGGCAATTACAACCGCATCCTGCTCTCTCCCGTGCTGGCCGGCGAAAAGTCGGTGGACGATATCATGCTGCATACGCGCGACTGGTATGCGCACAACGGCATCACCCTGCACGCGGGCGACCCCGTCGTGCGCATCGACCGCCAGGCGCGCACCGTGCAGTCGCTGTCCGGCATCACGGTTGCCTATGACCGCCTGCTGCTGGCCACGGGTTCCACGCCCTTCATCGTGCCCGTGCCGGGCCATGCGCTGCCCGGCGTGATCGGCTTTCGCGATATCAGCGACGTCGACACCATGCTGCAGGCGGCGCGCACGCACCGCCACGCGGTGGTCATCGGCGGCGGCTTGCTGGGGCTGGAAGCGGCCAACGGCTTGCAGCGCCAGGGCATGGACGTCACCGTGGTGCACATGAGCGGCGCCCTGATGAACCAGCAGCTGGACGCACCCGCCTCGATGCTGCTGAAAACGGCGCTGGAAGCGCGCGGCCTGCGTTTCCTGATGCAGGCGCAAACGTCCTCCATCCTGGGCAGCACCCGCGTGGAAGGCGTGCAGTTTGCGGACGGCAGCAGCATTCCCGCCGACCTGGTGGTAATGACGGCTGGCGTGCGGCCCAACATCGCCCTGGCGCAAGCGGCTGGCCTGCACTGCGAGCGTGCCATCGTCGTCGACGATTGCCTGCAAAGCTATGACCCGCGCGTGTACGCCGTGGGCGAATGCGTGCAGCACCGGCGCGCCACCTTCGGCCTGGTGGCGCCCATCTGGGAGCAGGCGCGCGTGTGCGGCGCGCACCTGGCCGGCGCGGGCCACCGCCGCTACGTGCAGCAAGCCAGTGCCACCAAGTTGAAGGTGACGGGCATCGACCTGTATTCGGCCGGCGACATCATCGGCGGCGAAGGCAGCGAAGACCTGGTGCTGCGCGATCCGCGCCGCGGCGTCTACAAGCGCCTGGTGGTGCAGGGCAGCCGCCTGGCCGGCGCCGTGCTGTATGGCGACGTGCAGGACGGTCCCTGGTATTTCGACCTGATCCAGCAGCGCCGCGACATCAGCAAGCTGCGCGCCCATTTATTGTTTGGCCAGGCGCTGTGCGCCCAGGCCGCCTGACAGCGACCAACAGGATACTTTCATGACTAGCTGCACGCCCGTGAAAACCACTTGCCCGTACTGCGGCGTCGGCTGCGGCGTGGAAGCAACACGCCTGCCCGACGGCGCCATCCGCATCGCCGGCGACACGGCCCACCCGGCCAACCTGGGCCGCCTGTGCGTGAAAGGCTCGGCGCTGGGCGACACCCTGGACCTGGAGAACCGTTTGCTGCAGCCGCAGGTGCGCGTCGACGGCGTGCTGCGGCGCGCTTCCTGGGACGCCGCGCTGGACCAGGTGGCCGGCGGCCTGCGCGCCATCATCGCCGAACACGGCCCCGACGCCGTGGCCCTGTATGTCTCGGGCCAGCTGCTGACGGAGGATTATTATGTTGCCAATAAATTCATGAAGGGCTATGTGGGCAGCGCGAATATCGACACCAATTCGCGCCTGTGCATGTCGTCCGCCGTGGCCGGCCACAAGCGCGCGTTCGGCGAGGATATCGTGCCGGGCTGCTATGACGACCTGGAACTGGCCGACATGGTGGTGCTGGTGGGCTCTAACACGGCCTGGTGCCACCCGATCCTGTTCCAGCGCATCGCCCGCATCCGCGAAACCCGGCCGCACATGAAACTGGTGGTGATCGACCCGCGCCGCACGGCCACCTGCGAGCTGGCCGACTTGCACCTGCCCGTCAAACCGGGCACCGACGTGTGGCTGTTCAACGGCTTGCTGTGCTATCTGGCGCGGGAAGGCGCGATCGACGACGCTTTCGTCACGCAGCACAGTGCGGGCCTCGACGACGCGCTGGCGGCCGCCCACGTGGATTGCGGCGACCCCTTGCAGGTGGCGGCCATCTGCAAGGTCGACCCGCACGCCTTGCTGGCGTTTTACCAGGCGTTTGCCGCCACGCGCAAGGTCGTCACCGCGTTTTCCCAGGGCGTGAACCAGTCATCGAGCGGCACGGACAAGGTCAACAGCATCATCAACTGCCATCTGGCGACGGGACGCATCGGCCAGCCCGGCATGGGGCCGTTTTCCCTCACGGGCCAGCCGAACGCCATGGGCGGGCGCGAAGTGGGCGGCCTGGCCAACATGCTGGCGGCGCACCTGGAGCTGGACAAGCCGCTGCACCGCGAGGCCGTGCAAACCTTCTGGGACTCGCCGCGCATGGCCAGCAAGCCTGGCCTGAAGGCCGTGGAACTGTTCCACGCGATTGAATCCGGGAAGGTCAAGGCCGTGTGGATCATCGCCACCAATCCGCTGGTCAGCATGCCGGACGCGGACCAGGTGCGCCGCGCGCTGGCCAAGTGCGAACTGGTGGTGGTGTCGGACATCAGCGCCGGGTCGGACACGAATGTCCATGCCGACGTGCTGCTGCCAGCCCTGGGCTGGGGCGAAAAGGATGGCACGGTGACCAATTCCGAGCGCCGCATCTCGCGCCAGCGGGCGTTTCTGCCGGCGCCCGGCGAAGCGCGCGCCGACTGGGACGTGCTGTGCGACGTGGCGCGGCGCATGGGTTATGCCGGCTTCGATTTCGCGTCGCCGCAGGCCATTTTCGATGAACACGCGCGCCTGTCCGCCTTCCGCAACGAGGGGGAATTGGCGCGCCTGTTCAATCTGTCGCACCTGGCGGCGCTGAGCGCCGCGCAATACGACGCGCTGGCGCCGCAGCAGTGGCCGCAGGGCCAGGCGCGCCTGTTCGGCGACGGCCGCTTCGCGCATGGGGACGGGCGCGCGCGTTTCGTGCCCACGGCGCCGCGCGCGCCGCGCAACATGCCCGACGAGGACTATCCGTTGATCCTGAACACGGGCAGGGTGCGCGACCAGTGGCATACGATGACGCGCACGGGCAAGGCGGCCAAGCTGTCGGGCCACGTCGCCGAAGCCTTCATCGATCTCCACCCGCAGGATGCGCTGCTGTACAGCGTGCGCGAAGGCGAGCTGGCGCGCATTTCCAGCGCCTGGGGCGCGATGGTGGCGCGCGTCGTGCATGGCGGCGGCATCGCGCGCGGCCAGGTCTTCGTGCCCATCCACTGGAGCGATGCGAATGCGTCCGACGCGCGCGTGGGCGCCGTCGTCAACCCGGTCGTCGACCCCGTCTCGGGCGAACCGGAATTCAAGCACACGCCCGTGCGCATCGAGCAATTCCGCGTGCACTGGCATGCGTTTGTCCTGAGCCGCACGCCCTTGAACCTGGATGGCGTGGCGCACTGGACGCGCATCCAGGGCGAGCAATTCCTGCGCTACGAACTGGCCGGTCGCCAGCGCATCGAGGATCTCGGCGCCTGGGCGCGCGCGCTGCTGGGCGTGACGGACGAGCATGCCGACTGGCTCGATTATGCGGATGCCAGCGCGGGCGTGTACCGCGCCGTGCACCTGGACGAGGGGCGCATCGCGCAATGCGTGTATGTCTCGCCGCGGCCCGACCTGCCGTCGCGCAGCTGGCTGGCGGGCCTGTTTGCGCACGCGCAAATGGATGCGCTTGATCGCGCCGGCGTGCTGCTGGGCCAGCCCATCGGCAAGGGCATGGACGCCGGCCCCACCGTGTGTTCGTGCTTTGGCGTGGGGCGCAACACCATATGCGCGGCCATCGTGGAACAGAAGCTGACGACGACGGCGCAGGTGACGGCCTGCGTCAAGGCGGGCGGCAATTGCGGCTCCTGCGTACCGGAGATACGACAGTTGCTGCTTGAGGCGCGCAGCGCGGCCTGAAAATCTGTCCTTTCCGGCACGGCTTTGTTATATTGCCAGCTCTATAACAGAGAGGCAGTGTGATGACAGCAGTACAACACCCGACGGTCTGGCTGACGGGCTTGAGCGGCGCCGGCAAGACCAGTATCGCCCTGTCGCTGGCGCAGGCGCTGAAGGCGCAGGGCCGCGCCGTGGCCATGCTCGACGGCGACCAGCTGCGCCATGGCTTGAACCGCGACCTGGGTTTTACGCCCGAAGACCGGCATGAAAACATCCGCCGCGTGGCCGAAGTGGCGTGCCTGATGAACGGCGCGGGCCTGACCGTCATCGCCGCCTTCATTTCCCCCAGCCGCGCCGACCGGGCCATGGCCGCCGCCATCATCGGCACGGCGCATTTCATCGAAGTCCACGTCAGCACCCCGCTGGCCGTGTGCGAGGCGCGCGACGTCAAGGGCCTGTACGCGAAGGCGCGCGCGGGGCAGATCGCCGAATTCACGGGCGTGTCCGCTCCCTACGAAGCGCCGCTGGCGGCCGCGCTGACCCTCGACACGGGCGCCCTGGCGCTGGAAGAGTCGGTCGAGCGTCTGTGCCGGCATTTGCAGCAGCGGCCGTGACGACCTGGCGCAAATGGCTGCGCCGGCACTTGCCCGCCAGCCTGAAGGCGCGCATGAGCGTGGTCGTCTTCCTGCTCGTGCTGGGCGCGGTCGCCTCGCTGGCGCTGGCCACCCTGGCCGTGGCCGAGCGCGGCATGCGCGACGTGACGGGGCGCCAGCAGTACGTATCGCTGTCCAGCGCCGCCGTCTTCATCGATGAAGAACTCGACGCGAAGCGCAATGTGCTGCGCGCGATGGCGGACAGCCTGGCGGCCGGCGGCGCGCACGACGGCGCCAGCCTGCAGCGCTTCCTGGCCGCGCAAACGGTGCTGGGCAAGGAGTTTTATTCGGCCGGCGTGGTCGGCATCGACGGCGTTGTCCTGGCCAGCGTGAGTCCCTTCAAGCCGCAGGCGGGGTTGAACGTCAAGGGCCGTCCTTACTTCGAACAGACGCTGGCGACGCGGCGCTCGGTGATTTCCGCGCCGCTCAACGGCAGCATTTCCGGCATGCCCATCGTCGTGGTGACCCAGCCCGTGTTCGACGCGCAGGGCGGCGTGCGCTATGTGCTGGCGGCCAGCGTGAACCTGCGCCAGCCCGATTTCCTGGGCCGTCTCGGCGCGCTCAAGCCGGGTCCGGGCGGCTACCTGTACATCATGACCAGCGCAGGCGTGATCGTCGAGCATCCCGACAAGTCGCGCATCATGCAGCATATCGAAGCGCATGGCCCCATCAGCGTACCGACGCGGCGCGCCATGCAGGGTTTCGAGGGCTGGCTGACGGGCACCACCTCGCAAGGCGTCGATGCCCTGTTTGCCTACCACCGCATCGCCTCGACGGACTGGATACTGGCTTCTGTCTATCCCATGAGCGACGCGTTCGCGCCGCTGCATGCCATCCGCAGCAAGATCCTGCTGGCCGCCGTGCTGCTGGCAGCGCTGGCGGGCCTGGCCGGCTGGCGCGTGGTGCTGCGCCTGTTGCAGCCTTTGGCGCGCTTGCGCCACCAGGTGCATGAGATCCGCCGTCATCGCCTGGGCATCGATGTGCTGCAAATCGAGCGGCGCGACGAAATCGGCGACTTGAGCCGCGACTTTTATTCACTGGTGGCCGAGCGCGAAATCGCCGAGGCGCAGACGCGCGGCAGCGAACGGCGCCTGAAACTGCTGACGGACCATGTGCCCGTGGTGATCGTGTATATCGACCGCGAGCACCGCTACCAGTTCATCAACGCCACGTTTGAAAAATGGTTCGGCAGGTCGCAGCGGGAAAGCCTGATGCAGTCGATCCGCGACGTGCTCGGCGAAGAGGCGTATCAATTGCGCGAAGCCTACCTGCGGCGCGCCTTCGCGGGCGAGGAGGTCGAATATGAATTTACCATCGGCGGCGAAGGGGAGGCCGGCCCGCGGGCCTTCCAGACCAGCTACGTGCCCGACGTGGGCGAGAGCGGCGCGGTGGAAGGCGTGTATGGCCTGATCCACGAAATCACCAAGACCAAGGCGGTGCACACGGCGCTGCAGTCTGCCGCCGCCACCGATACCCTGACGGGCATCGCCAACCGGCGCCGCTTCGACGAGCAGCTGGCGCAAAGCATGCAGCGCACGCGGGCCGCGCGCGCGCCGATGGCGCTGGCCTATCTCGATATCGACCGTTTCAAGGCCATCAACGACAGCCTGGGACACAAGGCGGGTGACGAGGTGCTGAAGGAATTCGCCGCGCGCCTGGTGCGCAGCGTGCGCGCCAGCGATCTGGTGGCGCGCCTGGCCGGCGATGAATTCGTGATCATTCTCGAAGGCGTGAACGGCGCGGCCGAAGTGCGCCAGGTCGGCGCCAAGATCATCGACGCCATCCGCCAGCCCTTCGCGCTGGCCAGCGGCCCGCTGCCGGTGACGACCAGCATCGGCATCGCCATCTTCCGCGAAGGCGCGCTGACGCCGGCGCAGTTGCTGGACCTGGCCGACCAGGCCCTGTATGCCGCCAAGGGGCAGGGCCGCGATGGCGTGGCGCTGCTCGAGGCGGCGCCGTAGGTTTTACTTACAGGGTGGCGCTCCAGTGGTCGAGCTGCTGCGTGGTGGCCGTCACGCCGCCGCAGACGATGACGAGCACCTTGCGGTAGGGCGCCAGTTCCGGCGCCTTGCCGTAGACGGCCGCCAGCGCCGCGCCGCAGGCCGGTTCCACCACCAGGCGCTGGTCGGTGATGAAGCGCTGGCAGGCGTCGACGGCGTCCCGGTCCGACACCACCACGCTGTGCAGCAGGCGCGTCTGGCTGATGGCAAACGCCTGTGCGCAGACCTGGCGCGCGGCCAGCGACGTGGCGATGCTGCTCACGGCCGGCAGGGCCACGTGTTCGCGCGCGGCCACGGCCGCCGCCAGCGAGGCGGCGCCTTGCGTTTCCACGGCCACCAGGGCCACGTCATCCCAGCCATTGCGCTGCAAGCCTTCGGCCACGCCGGCCAGCAGGCCGCCGCCGCCCACCGACAGCACCACGGCGTCCGGCTTCAGGCCCGCGCGCGCCACTTCATCGATCATGCCCGCGTGACCCTGCCACAGCAGCGGGTCGTCGAACGGATGCAAAAAGGCGTCTTGCGGCGTGAGCATCGACTGCGCCAGCGCGTTCGCTTCCTGCCACGCGGCGCCGTGCACGATGACTTCGGCGCCTTCCTGCGCGATCAGGGCCTTGGCCCGTTCGCTGGTCGTTTCCGGCACGACGACGATGACGGGGATGCCCAGCTGGCGTCCCGCATAGGCGACGGCGATGCCGGCATTGCCGCCGGAAGAGGAGATGAAACGGCTGGCGCCGCGCCGTGCGTATTCCTCGCAGGCCAGGCCGATGCCGCGGATCTTGAAGGAGCCGGGCGGCTGCAAGGCTTCGAGCTTGAGCCAGATGGCGCGTTCGCTGTGCAGGCTCAGGGCGCGCGAGTTGAGCAAGGGAGTTTCGATGTGCAGGGCCATGCGGATTCCTGGTAAACGGTCAGGCCAGCATCATAGCCGAAGCGCCCGCGCCACCGCGTCACCCTTGCTGATACATGACTGCTGCTAGTTCAGCGGGGCGTTCTTGAGCTGGTGCGTGCGCGCCACTTCCTTCATCGCTTCGAGCAGGTCGTCGCGCAGCTGGCGCGGCAGCTTGCCGAAGAATTCCTCGTCGTTCTGGTCGGCCATCCCGGCCAGCACGGGCACCAGCGCCTCGCCTTCCGTGGTCAGTTCGATCGAATGCTGGCGGCGGTCGGCCAGCAGGATCGACTTGCTGACCATGCCCTTGCTTTCCAGGCGGTCGATCAGTTTCGATACGGCGCCCTTGCTCATGCCGGACACTTGCGCCAGCACCGTGGGCGAGGTGCAGCCCAGGCGGAACATTTCGCGCAGCACCACCCATTCGGAGACCGTCACGCCATTGGCCTCGGCTTTTTTCTGGAAGCTGTGGGAAACGTGGTTGGAGACGAAACGCAGCCAGTAACCGAGATGGGCTTCCAGCTCGCTGACGGGGACGCTGTTGGGGTGGGCGGCTTGCGGCATGGCGGCCGTTTCAAAATTATGGCTCATTTCTTTTCCTTCACTGGGCGGCGTTGCCGGCATGGTTAAGGCCTTCACGCTTGCTGTCGAGTGGTTTGTTTGGGAACAATCATCGTGCTTGAGGTATTTCTAACACTGTTTTCACAGGAAATCACTTACCGGCAAAGAGTTTTTCCTTTTTTCTTGCTCTGGATAGATAAAAAACAATATCAAGCGAATAATCGTATTGCCAGAGAGGAAGATTAAAAAAATAACTCATGTTGCATCAATGGTAACAGGATTTTTGCCGAATTGATAAATATTTCATATCATTCCGTGTGCTTGCCCACATACGACGTATTGCCCACGCGACAGTGCGAGGTTTTGATGCAGAAATGCGGCCCGCTCAGGCCAGCACCACCTTCACGCCCGCTTCGCGCAGTACTTCGGCAAAGCGGGGCGGCGGCGGCGCATCCGTAAACAGGATATCGACTTGCGCCAGGTCGGCCAGCCGCACCAGCGCCTTGCGGCCGAATTTGTGCTGGTCGGCCACCAGCCACACTTCGCGCGATTGCTCGATGATGGCTTGCGCCACCTTCACTTCGCGCGCGTCGAAGTCGCGCAGGCTGCCATCCTCGTCGATGCTGGAAATGCCGATGATGCCGATGTCGACCTTGAACTGGCGGATGAAGTCGATGGTGGCTTCGCCCACGATGCCGCGGTCGCGCCCGCGCACCACGCCGCCGGCCACGATGACTTCGCAGGCGGCGTTGTCGGCCAGGATGGCGGCCACGTTCAGGTTGTTCGTCACCACGTGCAAGCCCGTGTGCCGCCCCAGCGCGCGCGCCACTTCCTCGGTCGTCGTGCCGATATTGATCAGGAGTGAGCAGCCGTGCGGCACTTGCGCGGCGACGGCGGCGGCGATGCGCCGCTTGGCCTCGCTGTTGAACACTTGCCGCTGGCTGTAATCGATGTTTTCCACGGACGAGGGCAAGCCGACCCCGCCGTGGTAGCGGGCCAGCAGGCGCGCTTCTTCCATCTGCTTGACGTCGCGGCGCACGGTTTGCGGCGTCACGCCCAACTGCTGGGCCAGCTCTTCGACGGACATGGTGACCTTCTGGCGCACCACTTCGAGCAGGCGGCGCTGGCGGGGATTCAAAATCATGGGCTTGTCTCTTTAAAAATCAAAAACGAACAGAAACGAACAAATAGTGATGAAAATATGTTGCTATGAGTTCGCATTCTGGCGTATCTTATTCATATTGCATGCGTATTACTAGATGGTGATCTTAACGACAGTCGCCGGCGATGCCTAGTCTTTCCTCGCCGCCCTTTCCCCGACAGACACGGAGTCCCGATGGCCGCAGCACAGCAAGGTGTGGAGACAGCGATGGCATACGACGTGCTGGTGGTGGGCGGCGGCATCAATGGCGCCGGCATCGCGCGCGACGCGGCCGGACGGGGCCTGTCCGTGCTGCTGTGCGAAAAGGACGACCTGGCCGCGCACACCTCGTCCGCGTCCACCAAACTGATACACGGCGGCCTGCGCTACCTCGAATACTATGAATTCGGCCTCGTGCGCAAGGCGCTGATCGAGCGCGAAGTGCTGCTGCGCTCGGCGCCGCACATCATGTGGCCGCTGCGCTTCGTCATGCCGCACGCCAAGGGCCAGCGCCCGGCCTGGCTGATACGCGCCGGCCTGTTCCTTTACGACATGCTGGCGAAGCGGGAAATCCTGCCGGCCTCCAGCGGCATCGACCTGACCCGCCACGCGGCCGGCACACCGTTAAAACCCGAGTTCAAGCGGGGTTTCGTGTATTCCGACGGCTGGGTCGACGATGCGCGCCTGGTGGTCCTGAACGCCATCGACGCGGCGGACAAGGGCGCGCAGGTGCTGACGCAGACGCGCTGCACGGCCCTGTCACGCGACGGTGCGGGCGGGGACGCTGCCTGGCTGGCCACCTTGCAGCACGCCAGCGGGCGGCAGAGCACGGTGCGTGCGCGCAGCATCGTCAACGCGGCCGGGCCGTGGACGGCCGAGTTCCTGCAGCAGGCCGCGCCCGGTGGACAGGGCCGGCATTTGCGCCTGATCAAGGGTAGCCATATCGTCGTCAAGCGCCTGTTCGAGCATGATCATGCCTACATCTTCCAGCATCCGGACGGGCGCATCGTGTTTGCCATTCCGTATGAGCACGATTTCACCCTGATCGGCACTACTGACCTCGACTACCACGGCGACACGGGCACGGTGGAAATCGATGACGAGGAAATTCGTTACTTGTGCGAGCTTTCCAGTTACTATTTCAGCAAGCCAATCTCGCCGGCCGACGTGGTCTGGACGTATGCGGGCGTGCGCCCGCTGGTGGAAGACGCGGCGGCCGACGCCAAGGCCGTCACGCGCGATTACCGCTTCGAGCTGGACCAGGAAGGTGCGCCGCTGCTCAGTGTTTTCGGCGGCAAGATCACCACCTTCCGCAAGCTGGCCGAGGAAGCCATGGACATGCTGGCGCCCTTGCTGGGCAATACACTGCCGGCCTGGACAGCCAGCGCCTGCCTGCCCGGCGGCGACGTGTTCGGCAGCACGCCGCAGAACCGGTCCGTGCGCGAGTTCGGCCAGTTCGTGCAAGGCTTGCAGCGCGAGTACGCGTGGCTGCCGGCGGCGCTGGTGGCGCGCTATGCACGCGCCTACGGCACGCGCATCCACGCGCTGCTCGCCGGGCGCAGGGACGTGGCGGCCATGGGCGAGGAAATCGCCGCCGGCCTGTACGCGGCGGAAGTCGATTATCTGCGGCGCCACGAATGGGCCGTCAGCGCGGCCGACATCCTGTGGCGGCGCTCCAAGCTGGGCCTGCACCTGCCGCGCGGGACGGCGGACACGCTCGACGCCTGGCTGTTGCAGCATCCTTTGCCGTAAGCAGCACACGTTGGCGACCGCGCCCCGCAGAGGGTGCGGCGAAGAACAAGAAACCATCACTGGAGGAGAAGCGCGTGCAACTGGTACTGGACAAGATCAGCAGGAAGCAGGGGGCTGACGACTTTTTATATCCGATGTCGCTGGCCCTCGTGCCGGGCGCCATCAACGTCTTGCTGGGCACCACGCGTGCCGGCAAGACGACCCTGATGCGCGTGATGGCGGGCCTGGACAAGCCTAGCGGGGGCACCGTCACGGCCGATGGCGTCGACGTGACGGGCGTTCCCGTCAGCAAACGCAACCTGGCCATGGTGTACCAGCAATTCATCAATTATCCCGCCTTCACCGTCTATGACAATATCGCTTCGCCTTTGCGCTTGCGCAAGGAACCCGAGGAACAGATCCGCACGAAAGTGCTCGCGCTGGCCGAGCGCCTGCACATCACGCCGTATCTGCAGCGCACGCCCGGAGAATTGTCGGGCGGCCAGCAGCAGCGCACGGCGCTGGGGCGCGCGCTGATCAAGGATGCGTCCTTGCTGCTGCTCGACGAGCCATTGGTCAACCTCGACTATAAATTGCGCGAGGAATTGCGCCGCGAATTGACGGAACTGTTTTCCGGCGGCAGCACGACGGTCGTGTACGCCACCACGGAACCGCTGGAAGCGCTGCAGCTGGGCGGCCACGTGGCCGTGCTGCACGAGGGACGCCTGCTGCAGCAGGGGCCGACCCTGGACGTCTTCAACGCCCCCAATTCCATCGATGTGGCGCGCACCTTCAGCGATCCGCCCATCAACCTGATCCCCGCGCGCGTGGATGCGCACGGCGTGGCGCAGGCGGCCGACGGCCTGGCCATCCACCTGAGCGGCGCGCAGCGCGCCCGCCTGGGCGACAGCACGGAGGTGATCCTCGGCGTGCGCGCGCACAGCCTGCATCTGTCTCCCCAGTCCGATGGCGACGTGCCCATCGCGGCGCAGGTGGACCTGGCGGAAATCAGCGGCTCGGAAACCTATGTGCATGCGCGCCGCGGCGAGCTGGCCCTGGTGGCGCAGCTGGGCGGCGTGCACAACCTGGAGATTGGCAGCGCCTGCACCGTGTATTGCCAGCCGCATGCCTTGCTGATCTTCGCGCAAGACGGCGGGCTGCTGTTTGCTCCAGAACAAGGAGGAGCTTGACATGGCGCGCATCGAACTGGTGGACCTGGCCCACGCCTATAAACCGAACCCGACGGCGCCAAGCGACTATGCGCTGCGGCCCATGAGCATGGAATGGCATGACGGCGGCGCGTATGCCTTGCTGGGGCCGTCCGGCTGCGGCAAGACGACCTTGCTCAATATCATTTCCGGTCTGGTGAAACCGTCGCATGGCAAGGTGCTGTTCGACGGCAAGGATGTGACGCAGCTGCCGACCGAGGCGCGGAATATCGCGCAAGTGTTCCAGTTTCCCGTCATCTACGACACCATGACCGTGCACGACAACCTGGCGTTTCCGTTGCGCAATCGCGGCTGGAAAGAGATCGAAGTCAAAAAGCGCGTGCAGCAGGTGGCGCAGATGCTGGAATTGACGGGCGACCTGAAGCTGCGCGCCAGCGGCTTGTCCGTGGACGCCAAGCAAAAGATTTCGCTGGGGCGGGGCCTCGTGCGCCCGGACGTGGCGGCCGTGCTGTTCGACGAACCGCTGACGGTGATCGACCCGCACCTGAAATGGCTGCTGCGCCGGAAACTCAAGGAAATCCACCACGAACTGAAATTATCCTTGATCTACGTCACGCACGACCAGGTGGAAGCGCTGACCTTTGCCGACCAGGTGGTCGTCATGACGCAGGGCGAAGTGGTGCAGACGGGCAGCGCGCAAGCGCTGTTCGAGGAACCGGAACACACGTTTGTCGGCTATTTCATCGGCAATCCGGGCATGAACTTGCTCGATTGCACCTTGGACGATGGCGGCGTGCGCGTGGCGGGGCAGGCGCTGGCCGTGTCCGCCGCCGCGCGCGCGGCGCTCGCTGGCGCGCAAGGCAAGATCACGGTGGGCGTGCGGCCCGAGTTCGTCGAGTGCGTCAAGGCGTATCCGGGAGAAGAGGGGGGCGACCATTGCCTGGACGCCACTGTCACGGCCGTGCGCAACATGGGTACGCATTACCTGGCGGAATTCCAGCTGGGCGGCGCGACGGTGGCGGCCAAGCTGCGCGCCATCGATGCAGCAGCGGGTGATGCCGTGCGGCTGCGCTTCCCGCCGCAACGTACCTTGTTCTATGTCAACGATAAGCGGGTGGCCTGATGATACATAACGGTAAAACCGATAACAACCGCCGCGCCTGGCTTTTGATCTTGCCCGTGCTGCTGTGCGTGGCCTTTTCCGCCATCCTGCCGCTGATGACGGTGGTCAACTATTCCGTGCAGGATATTCTGAGTCCCACGCAAAAAGTGTTCGTGGGTACGGAGTGGTTCCGCATGGTCATGCTGGACGGCGACTTGCACAGCGCCTTGCTGCGCCAGCTGCTGTTTTCCGGCTCCGTGCTGGCGATCCAGATTCCGCTGGGCATCTTGATTGCCCTGTGCATGCCGGCCGATGGCTGGAAGGCGTCGCTGGCGCTGGTGCTGATCGCGCTGCCCTTGCTGATTCCCTGGAACGTGGTGGGCACCATCTGGCAAATCTTTGGCCGCGGCGACATCGGCCTGATGGGCTATAGCTTGAATCAATTGGGCTTTGACTACAATTACAACGGCAACTCGCTCGACGCGTGGCTGACGGTGATGGTGATGGATATCTGGCACTGGACGCCGCTCGTCGTGCTGCTGTGCTATGCGGGCTTGCGCGCCATTCCCGACGCGTATTACCAGGCGGCGCGCATCGACGGCGCTTCGCGCCTGGCCGTGTTCCGCTACATCCAGCTGCCGAAACTGCGCAATGTGCTGATGATCGCCGTCTTGCTGCGCTTCATGGACAGTTTCATGATCTACACGGAGCCGTTCGTGCTGACGGGCGGCGGTCCCGGCAATGCCACCACCTTTTTGTCGCAATACCTGACGCAAAAGGCCGTGGGCCAGTTCGACCTGGGGCCGGCCTCGGCGTTTTCATTGATTTACTTCCTGATCATCCTGCTGTTCTGCTTTGTGCTGTACACGTGGATGCAGCGCGTCGGCACGGGAGACCAGAAATGATGCACAAGAAAATGAGCAGCGCCATCCTGATCGTATTCCTGCTGGGCTCCTTGCTGCCCATCTACTGGATGCTCAATATGTCGCTCAAGACCAACGAGGAAATCGTCGGCGTGCTGAGCCTGTGGCCCCAGCAATTGACGTTCGCCAACTATCACACGATTTTTACGGACCGTTCCTGGTACAGCGGCTACATCAATTCCATGATCTACGTGGCCTTGAACATGGTGATGTCCGTCACGGTGGCCTTGCCGGCAGCGTATGCTTTCTCGCGCTACAACTTTGTCGGCGACAAGCATCTGTTCTTCTGGCTCTTGACCAACCGCATGACGCCGCCCGCCGTCTTCCTCGTGCCGTTCTTCCAGCTGTACTCGACGGTGGGCTTGATGGATACGCATCTGGCCGTGGCGCTGGCGCACATGGTCTTCAACGTGCCCTTGGCCGTGTGGATACTGGAAGGCTTCATGTCCGGCGTGCCGAAGGAAATCGACGAGACGGCGTACATCGACGGCTACAGCTTCCCCCGTTTCTTCATCCGCATCTTCTTGCCGATGATCAAGTCTGGCGTGGGCGTGACGGCGTTCTTCTGTTTTATGTTCAGCTGGGTGGAACTGTTATTGGCGCGCACCTTGACGTCCGTCAATGCCAAGCCCATTGCCGCCACCATGACGCGCACCGTGTCGGCGGCCGGCATGGACTGGGGCGTGCTGGCGGCGGCGGGCGTGCTGACCATCGTGCCCGGCGCGCTGGTGATCTGGTTCGTGCGGCATTACATAGCCAAGGGTTTCGCGATGGGGAGGGTGTGACATGGAAAATACCGATAGCACCGCCAGCCTGTTCGGCTGGATGGCCTGGACGCCTGAAGTGGCCATCTTCTTCATTTGCATCGGCCTGATGCTGGCGGGCATGACGGTGTGGCAAATCCGTTCGCCCAGCATCGAACGAAAAGGTTTCCTGCCGATGCCGACGACGCGCGGCGACCGTTTGTTCATCGGGCTGTTGACGGCTGCGTATGTCAATCTGGCGTGGGCGGGGTTCACGGAAATGCAGCAGGCCATCGGGGCCGGCATCAGTTTTGTAGTGTTGTTGGTGGTAATGCGTTGGGGATAAGTCGTAGATGAGAATACCGGCCCGCCACCGCAGGCCGGATGACAACTAAAAAGGAGATTCACGATGAAATTGAAGTTCACGGTCTTCGCGGCTGCGGCCATGCTCGTGTCGAATGCGGCCCTGGCCGACGCCAAGCAGGCGCAAACCTGGATCGACAAGGAATTCCAGCCATCCAGCCTGAGCAAGCAGCAGCAGCTTGCTGAAATGAAATGGTTCATCGATGCGGCGGCCAAGCTGAAAGCCAAGGGCATCAAGGAAATTTCCGTGGTCTCGGAAACCATCGACACCCACGTCTACGAATCGAAGACCCTGGCCAAGGCTTTCGAGGAAATCACGGGCATCAAGGTGCGCCACGACATCATCCAGGAAGGCGACGTGGTGGAAAAGCTGCAAACGTCCATGCAGTCCGGCAAGAGCATCTATGACGGCTGGATTTCCGATTCCGACCTGATCGGCACCCACTACCGCTATGGCGCCGTGGAACCCCTGTCCGACTACATGGCCGCCAAGGGCAAGGAATTCACGAATCCGGGCCTGGACTTGAAGGATTTTATCGGCATCAGCTTTACGACGGCGCCGGACGGCAAGGTGTATCAATTGCCCGACCAGCAATTCGCCAACCTGTACTGGTTCCGCGCCGACTGGTTCGCGCGCAAGGATTTGCAAGCCAAGTTCAAGGCCAAGTATGGCTACGAACTGGGCGTGCCGCAAAACTGGTCCGCGTATGAAGACATCGCCGATTTCTTCACGAATGACGTGAAGGAACTGGATGGCAAGAAAGTCTATGGTCACATGGATTACGGCAAGAAAGATCCGTCGCTGGGCTGGCGCTTCACGGATGCGTGGCTGTCTATGGCTGGCGCGGCCGACAAGGGCATTCCGAACGGCATGCCGGTCGACGAGTGGGGCATCAAGGTGGCGGCCGACAAGTGCACGCCCGTGGGCGCTTCGATGTCGCGCGGCGGCGCCACCAATTCGCCGGCGGCCGTGTTTGCGCTGACGAAATATATCGACTGGATGAAGAAATACGCGCCGCCGCAGGCGAACGGCATGAATTTCTCGGAATCGGGCCCCGTGCCGGCGCAGGGCGAAATCGCCCAGCAAATCTTCTGGTACACGGCATTTACGGCCGGCATGACGAAACCGGGCTTGCCAGTGGTCAACAAGGATGGCACGCCGAAATGGCGCATGGCGCCGTCGCCGCACGGCCCGTACTGGAAAGAGGGCATGCAGAACGGTTACCAGGACGTCGGTTCCTGGTTCCTGTTCAAGTCCACGCCGGACGACCGCAAGGCCGCCGCCTGGCTGTACGCGCAATTCGTCACGTCGAAAACCGTGTCGCTGAAGAAATCCATCGTCGGCCTGACGTTTATTCGCGATTCCGACATCCGCCACGATTATTTTACGAAGCACGCGAACGAGTACGGCGGTTTGATCGAGTTCTACCGCAGCCCCGCCCGCGTGGCGTGGACGCCGACCGGCAACAACGTGCCCGACTATCCGAAGCTGGCGCAGTTGTGGTGGAAGAACGTGGCCACGGCGATTACGGCGGAAAAAACGCCGCAAGCCGCCATGGATAACCTGGCCGAGGAAATGGACCAGGTCATGGCGCGATTGCAGCGGGCCGGGATGAAGGCGTGCGCACCCAAGCTCAATCCGAAGGTCGATCCGAACCAGTATCTGTCGGATCAGCACGCCCCATGGAAAAAGCTGGCGAATGAAAAGCCGAAGGGTGAAACGATTGCCTACGATAAATTATTGCAGGCTTGGAAAGAAGGCAAGGTAAGGTAGTCGTGTAAGCTTCTGCCGGGGCTGTCCCGAGGGCACGGAGCGAATCAGCTCCGTGCCTGTTTTTACCCGATTTTCGCACCACCAGACAATGACCAAATACATACTTGCTTTAGATCAGGGCACCACCAGTTCGCGCGCCATTTTGTTCGACCATGCGGGTCGGCCGCACGCCAGCGCGCAGCGCGAGTTTCGCCAGATTTTTCCCCAGCCGGGCTGGGTCGAGCATGACGCGAACGACATCTGGGCCTCGCAAGAGGCCGTACTGCAGCAGGTGTTGCGCGACAGCGGCGTGGCCGCATCCGACGTGGCCGCCATCGGTGTGACCAACCAGCGCGAAACGACGGTGCTGTGGGACCGCGCCACGGGCGCGCCCGTCGCCAACGCCATCGTCTGGCAAGACCGCAGAAACGCCGCTTACTGCGAGCAACTGGTCGAACAGGGCAAGGCGGACGTGATCCAGCGCAAGACGGGACTCGTGCTGGACGCCTATTTTTCCGCCACCAAGTTGAAATGGCTGCTCGACAACGTTCCCGGCGCCCGCGCGCGCGCCGAACGGGGCGAGCTGGCCTTCGGCACCGTCGACAGCTGGCTGATCTACAAGATGAGCGGCGCCCACTTGACGGACACGAGCAACGCGGCGCGCACCATGCTGTTCAATATCCATACCTTGCAGTGGGACACGGACTTGCTGGCGCTGCTCGACATTCCCGCCTCCCTGCTGCCCGACGTCGTGCCATCGAGCGGCGTGGCGGCGCACACGCATGCCAGCTTGCTGGGCGTGTCCGTGCCGATTGCCGGCATCGCGGGCGACCAGCAGGCGGCGACTTTCGGCCAGGCGTGCCTGAAACCGGGCATGGCGAAGAATACCTACGGCACCGGTTGCTTCATGCTGATGAACGTGGGCAAGCGCCCCTTGCCATCGAAAAACCGGCTGTTGACGACGGTGGGCTGGAGCCTGGGCGCGGGCAGCGACCAGACCGATTATTTACTGGAAGGCAGCGCCTTTATCGCGGGCGCGGCCGTGCAATGGATGCGTGACGGCATCGGCATCATCCGCGACTCGTCCGAAGTGGAAGCCTTGGCCACCAGCGTGCCCGATTCGGGCGGTCTCGTCTTCGTGCCCGCGTTCGCGGGCCTGGGCGCGCCATACTGGGACCCGTATGCGCGCGGCACCCTGATCGGTATCACGCGCGGCACGGGCAAGGCGCACATCGCGCGCGCGGCATTGGAGGGTGTGGCGTACCAGAACGTGGATGTGCTGTCCGCCATGCAGGACGACGCGGGCATCGCGCTATCCGAGCTGCGCGTGGACGGCGGCGCGGCCCGCAACGACATGCTGATGCAGTTCCAGGCCGACATATTAAATGTGCCCGTGGTGCGTCCCGTGGTGACGGAAACGACGGCCCTGGGCGCCGCCTACCTGGCGGGACTGGCCGTGGGTTTCTGGGACTCGCAGGAAGAAATCGCCGCCCAGTGGCAGGTGGGGCGCCGCTTCGAACCGGCCATGGCGGCCGACGAGCGCCTGACGCGCTTGCATAAATGGCAGCGCGCCGTGGAACGGTCGCGCGACTGGAGCGAGTGAGCCAGGGAATCAGCCGGGATCAGGGCCGCGCGTAATACACGGCATAGCCCACCGTTTCGCGCGGCACTGAATACAGGTCGCGCAGTTCAAAATAAGGGGCGTGCACCTGGCCGCTGACGACGATGCCGCTGCGCTCCAACGCCAGCTTGAAGCGGGGCACGTGGAAATATTGTGTGGCGACCATGGCCGTCGTCCAGCCGTGCTCGTGCATCAGGGCCGCCGCATTGCGGGCCGTGGCCTCCGTGGTCCAGCCTTGATTATCCTCAAGGATGGCGCTGGACGGCACGCCGCGCGACTGCAGGTAGCGGGCCATCGATGCGGCCTCGTCAAAACCTTCCTTGCCCGTGGCCCCGCTGACGAGGATGCGCGGCGCCCGGTGTGCCTGGAATTGCTGGAGCGCCACGTCGAGCCTGGCCTGCAGGCGGGGGCTGGGCGTGCCGTCGGGCAAGATCGTATTGCCGGGCACGACGATCACGTCGGCGGACGCCAGCTTGTCGTTGAGTCCGGCCAGTACCAGGGCGGCGGTGGCCAGCAGGAACACGCCAACAGCGCTTGAACCAAGCACAGTTATTTTTCGCATAGAGCATCATCAAGTAAGGAATGGACGCATGATACCCGTCCATTCCCGCCGGCGTCAGTTCGCCTGCGCCTTGCGCGCGCGCTGGTTCGACAGATAAATATTGTCCTTTTCCAGCGGCTTGCCCTCGCGCACGGCAGCGAGCCAGTCCTGCGTGCTGACGACGGCGGCGAAATTCGAGTGGAACACGGCGCTGAAGACGCGGTGGATTTCCTCGGCGCTGGCCGTGCCGCCCGCATTGCTATAGGGCAAGGTGCCCGTGGCGTCCTGCAGGAACTCGACTTGCAAGCCGTCGTGCGCGGCGTGGAAGATCGTGGCGGCGTCGCAATTGTGCGTCATGTAGCCGACCACCGTCAGGGTGTCGATGCCGTGGCTGCCCAGCCAGGCCTGCAAGTCCGTGCCCGCGAAGGCGCTGCCCATGACCTTGTTGATGCGGTGGTCGGCGGCAAAGGCGGCTACTTGCGGATGCAGCTGCCAGCCGTCGCTGCCCTTGGCAAAGATGGGGGAGGCTTCCGGCGCATCGTGCTGGACGACGATCACGGGCACGCCGGCGGCGCGCGCGGCAGCCATGGCGGTGACGATGTTGGGCAGGGAAATATCGACGGACGGATATTCGATGGGCATGTCGCCCGTAAAGTATTCATTTTGCACGTCGATGACGAGCAGGGCGCGACGTGGGGCGGTGGAAGCGTGGGTGGACATGGTTTCTCCTGGAACGGTTGAAAGAGGATGGACTTCCTCGATAGCGCCATTTTCAAGCCGCGCGCCGCAAATAAAAAGTGGCCCGAAGGCCTATGTACGATAAAATCGGGCCATGCCTACTGTTCCTGCACCTTCCTCCCCCTTGAGCGTGGCCGTGATCGCCTTCGACGGCATGACGCCCTTCCACTTGTCCGTGCCTTGCCTCGTGTTTGGCGCCCAGACGGACGAGGCCGACCTGCCGCCTTTCCACGTGCGCGTGTGCGCCGCCGATCCCGCGCCCTTGCGCACGGCGGCCGGCTTCGGCATCACGCCCGAGTTCGGCCTGGAAGGGCTGGATGGGGCCGATATCGTCATCATGCCGGCCTGGCACGACGATTGCCGCGATGCGCCGCCGCCCCTGGTCGCGGCGTTGCAGGCGGCCAGCCGGCGCGGCGCGCGCATGGTGGGGCTGTGCCTGGGCGCGTTTCCCCTGGCGCAGGCGGGCTTGTTGGATGGCAAGAGTGCTGCCACGCACTGGGGCATGGCGGAGCGGCTGGCGACCCGCTATCCCAGGGTCAGGGTGGACCGGGAAGTGCTGTACGTGGACGATGGCGGCGTGCTGACGTCGGCCGGCGTGGCGGCCGGCCTCGATTGCTGCCTGTATCTGCTGCGCCAGCTGGCGGGCGCCGAGGTGGCCAACCGGGTGGCGCGCCGGCTGCTGGTGGCGCCGCACCGCCAGGGCGGGCAGGCGCAATTCATCGAGCGCCCACTGCCCGTGTCCGGCAGCGAAGGGCGCTTCGCCGAGGTGCTGGCTTGCGTGACGGCCAATCTGGGCATACCCCACAGCATCGATGCGCTGGCCGAACGGGCCGCCATGAGCCGGCGCAACTTTACGCGCCATTTCCGCCAGGCGACGGGCACGTCGTTCAAGCAGTGGCTGCTGAACCAGCGTCTTGCGCATGCGCAAGGCTTGCTGGAAAAGAGCGGGGCCTCGATCGACGTCGTGGCGCAGGAGGCCGGCTTCGGCACGGCCCTGTCCCTGCGCCAGCATTTCCGCGCCAGCTTGCAAACCTCGCCATCGGCATACCGCAAGCTGTTCCGCCAGCAGCTAGGCCAGCTCGCTTGACCAGAGCAGCGCCGGGTCCCGGCTGCCCTGGGGCAGCAGTGCGCTGACGGCGATTTGCCGGGCGATGAAGGCGGCCGGCTCGAAGGCATGGCGTTCCTGGAAGGAGACGGTTTCCGCGCTCATCAGTTCCGCATAGGTTTGCATCAGGGTCGCGGCGCAAACATGCTTGCCCTGCGCCAGGTAGGTATCGATGGCGGCCAGCAGCACGGGGTAGTCGGCATTGTCCTTGCTGCCGCCAAAGTTGAACGACAGCTGCCCGCAGGCGCGCCAGATGGGGTCGATTTCCCCTTCCGGCACAGGCTGCGTGCGCAGCCATTGCAAGGCTTTCAAGGGAGGGCCGCCGAACGAGGGGGGCGAGATGATGGCCTGGATCGCCACCTTGACGGCCTCATCGATTCTTCCCGCGCGCACATACTGGCCGTGCAGCAGCACCAGGGCGTCCGTGTATTCGGGCACGATGGCCAGCGCCGCTTCCAGCAGCGCGATGGCCGCGCCCGGGTTGCGCTGGGCGATCAATTCCTTGGCCGCAAGGAAGGTGGCACGCGGCGAAGCGGGGTCGTCGGCCAAGGTGGGCAGCGCCACGTAGACGTCTTCGTCTTCAGCGTCGCCGGCTGCCGCATGGGCGCGCAGGAAAGCGGCCAGGCTGGAAAAATTCGGCTGCAAGCGCGATTCGTCATGCCACGTTTCGACGACGATCGGTTCGGATGCTTCGCGGCCGATGGGCCAGTACAGGCCGAACGTGTCGCCATTGCCCAGCGCGCCTTCGGAAAACGGGGTGAAGCCGAGCGGTGGATACGCTGTCGTGTGTTGCCAGTCTTGTTCCGCCGAAATGTGGGTGAGGCTTGCGGGTAGTTGCATGGAGGCACCGGAGAATAAAACGCCAGTGTAAAACAAGAGGGCGCGGCGGGCGCGCACCGTCGAACTGCGCGGCGGCACGCCAGGCCAGGCGGACCGCCGCGCCGAAGCGGCATGAGCAGTGCAGGGCCAGGCCCTTCAGTCGCGTTCCGGCACCGGCACGTTGAAGCCGTTCAAGGTGGTCGATACCAGTGCGTACAGGCCCACGAGGTAGATCAGCTCGTTGATGCCATGCTGGCCGAAGGTGGCCAGCGCCAGCCGGTACAGCGGTTCAGGCAGCGTGCCGCCACGGCTGAGCGCGTAGGCCAGGTCGTAGGCCACGCTTTCCTGCTTGTCCAGGTCGAGCGGCTTGACGTCCGCTACCAGCGTGGCGAGGCGCTCGGCAGGCATGCCTTCGCGCTCCGCGACGGCGATGTGGGCGTAGATTTCATAGGCGGCGTTGTAGCGCGCGCCGACCACCAGGATGGCAATCTGGCGCACCTTGTCGGGCAGCGTGGCGTTGGCCGTCATGGCCAGGGTCAGGTTCCAGATCGCCTTGCCGATGGCCGGTTCGTGCAGCCATGGATTCCACGGCCCCATCAGGGCGCCATCTTCGCGCACGGCGATGAAATCGTTGAAATTGCTGGTGATGCCTTTGCGCATATCGTCGTACAGCGGCTTTTGTTCGGTCGTCAGGTCTTTCGGAGCGATCAGGGGCAGGCGCATGGAAACTCCTTGCAGGGTAGGTGGGTGGTGGGCGGCGGGAGCCAGCAGCCAGTATAGCCATCTGGCTGGCGGCTGCCTTACGCTGTCGCACACGTGCGCGGCCTGCGCCTACCTGCGCGGCTCGTGGATGCGGAATTTCTTGACGATGCCCGCCTGGTCGAACATGACGGCCACTTCGCGCGTGCCTTTTTCGCCCAGCAGGGGGATCAGCCGCGTCACGCTGGGCGTTTTCAGCTGGTTCTTGTAGACCCAGACTTCATAGCCGGGATCGAAGCTGACGACGGTGGCGTTGCCCAGGGCCGCGTCGAGGTCGAGGCGGGTGGTCTTGCCGACCTTGATGTTTTGATAGATGGCGCCATTGTCCGGCGCACGGTTGACCTTGTATTCACTGGCGGTGCACATGGCCACGGCCAGGCCCGCGAGGCAGGAAGCTGCCAGTTTTATCAATGTGTTCATATGGACTCCCAGTGTGCATCACTGCTTCCAATCTCAGAGGGGACGGGCGTGATGTCAGGAGGGAGTGTGCTTGTGTCGCCGCGAATGTGCTACAAGATTATACAAAGGTGCAAAATTTGATGCTGTCGGTACCGGCAGGCGGTACCTTTAGCGATTTTGCAGCACGTCGGTCGACAGCGCCAGGGTTTCCTTGATTTCTTCCATCACCACATAGCTCTTCGATTGTGCGGCGCCCGGCAACTGCAGCAGCATGTCGCCCAGCAACTTGCGGTACTCGGCCATTTCATGGATGCGCGCCTTGATCAGGTAATCGAAGTCGCCCGACACCAGGTGGCATTCCTGTACTTCGGGAATCTGCAGCACTTCGCGGCGGAATTGCTCGAAGGCGGACGCGGATTTTTGATTCAGCGTAATCTCTACAAAGACGAGCAGCTTGGCGCCCAGCGCGGCCGGGTTCACCTTGGCGTGGTAGCCCGTGATGACGCCGTCGCGCTCCATGCGCTTGACCCGTTCGATGCAGGGCGTGATGGACAATCCCACCTGTTCGCCCAGGTCTTTCATCGAGATGCGGCCATCCTGTTGCAGGATGCGCAGGATGTGGCGATCCAGCTTGTCGAGGCCACGTGCCGATTCTTTAAGGATTCTCATGATTTATTGCTGAATATCTCGATTTATACGTGAACAAATACTGGCTCTTTCCCAATATGATAGCGGTTAATCTGGCGTCAGCCTAAAAAATATAATGAGGAAACTATGCGTATTGTGATTCTGGGTAGCGGCGTCATCGGCGTCACCAGTGCTTACTATCTGGCCAAGGCAGGACATGAGGTGACCGTCATCGACCGCCAGCCGGGCCCGGCACTGGAAACCAGCTTCGCGAATGCGGGGCAAATCTCGCCCGGCTACGCTTCGCCATGGGCTGCGCCCGGCATTCCCCTGAAGGCCGTGAAGTGGATGATGCAGCGCCACGCGCCCCTGGCCATCTCGCTCGACGGCAGCGCCGCCCAGCTGAAATGGATGTGGCAGATGTTGCGTAATTGCACACCGGAAGCGTATGCCGTGAACAAGGAGCGCATGGTGCGCCTGGCCGAATACAGCCGCGACTGCTTCAAGGTGCTGCGCGCCGAGGCCGGCATCACGTATGAAGGCCGCCAGCAAGGCACGATGCAATTGTTCCGCACCGAAAAACAATACAACGATGCCGCCAAGGATATCGAAGTATTGAAAGACGCGGGCGTGCCGTATGAAGTGCTGCAGCGCAACGAACTGTCGCGCGCCGAGCCGGCCCTGGAAGCGGTCAAGGATAAACTGTTCGGCGGCTTGCGCCTGCCCAACGATGAAACGGGCGATTGCCAGCTGTTTACCACGCGCCTGTCCGAGATGGCCGAGGCGCTGGGCGTGAAGTTCCGTTATGGCGTGTCCATCGATGCATTGCTGACACAGGGCGACGAAATTGCTGGCGTGCAATGCGGCGCGGAAATCGTCAAGGCCGATTCCTATGTCGTGGCGCTCGGCTCCTACTCGACGGGCTTCATGAAGCCGCTGCTGGACATTCCCGTGTATCCATTGAAGGGCTATTCGATCACCGTGCCTATCGTTAACGCGGCCAAGGCGCCCGTGTCGACCATCCTCGATGAAACCTACAAGATCGCTGTCACGCGTTTCGACGACCGCATCCGCGTGGGCGGCATGGCGGAAATCGCCGGCTATAACCTGAACCTGAACCCGCGCCGCCGCGAAACCCTGGAAATGGTCGTCAACGACCTGTTCCCCGGCGGCGGCAACACGGCCGAGGCTACCTTCTGGACGGGCTTGCGCCCGATGACTCCGGACGGCACGCCGATCGTCGGCCGCACGCCGTTGCGCAATCTGTTCCTGAACACGGGCCACGGCACCCTGGGCTGGACCATGTCCTGCGGTTCCGCGCAATTGCTGGCCGACCTGATGTCGTCGAAAAAGCCGGCCATCCTGGCCGACGACCTGTCCGTCAGCCGCTACAGCGGCGCGCAGGGCAATGGCAAACTGCAGCACGCGGTGGCTTGAGATGGGGGCCAGCATGCCTCCCAAGGAACGTAGCGGCGCCATCCTGACGGTGGACCTCGATGCCGTGCGCGCCAACTACCGCTTGCTGCGCGACAAGGCGCACCCGGCCGCCTGTTCGGCCGTCGTGAAATCCGACGCGTATGGCCTGGGCGCCGCGCAAGTGGGCGCGGCCCTGTATGAAGAAGGGTGCCGCCATTTCTTCGTGGCGCACCTGGAAGAGGGCATCAGCCTGCGCCCCCACGTGGCGCCGGACGCGTCCATCTTCGTGCTGCACGGCCCGCCCGTCGGCACGGAAGGCGAATTCACGGCCCATGGCTTGACGCCCGTGCTCAACAGCGAGCCGCAGGTGGCGGGCTGGCGCGCGCATGCAAAAGCGCTGGGCAGCACCCTGGACGCCATCGTGCAGGTCGATACGGGCATGTCGCGCATGGGCTTGTCGCCGCAGGAAATCGACGCCTGGCTGCTGGACCCGCACTTTCTTGACGGCATCAAGGTGCGTTACCTGATGAGCCACCTGGCCTGCGCCGACGAGCGGAGCAACCCCATGAATGGCGAGCAGCTGGCCCGTTTCATCGCCATCCGCGCCCGTTTGCCGCAGTACCGCGCCAGCCTGGCCAATTCATCGGGCATCTTTTTGTCGCCCGATTATCACTTCGACCTGGTGCGCCCGGGCGCGGCCCTGTACGGCATCGGGCCGCAGGGCGGCGAACCGAACCCCCTGCGCTCGGTCGTGCGCCTGCAAGGCAAGGTCTTGCAGACGCGCACGATTGCCGCCGGCGACCACGTGGGCTACAGCCGCCGCTACACGGCCAGCGAGCCGCGCCAGGTGGCGACGGTGTCCGTCGGCTACGCCGATGGCTGGCTGCGCAGCATGAGCAACCAGGGCCTGGCCATCGTCGACGGCGTGAAGGTGCCGCAGATCGGCGCCATCTCGATGGATTCCATCACCCTCGACGTGAGCGCCATCGCCGGCGACCGCGTCGCGCCGGGCAGCCTGGTCGACCTGATCTGCGCCGAACACCCGGTCGACGCCGTGGCGGCCATGGCCAATACCATCGGCTACGAGGTGCTGACCAACCTGGGCGGGCGCTATTACCGCGAGTACCAGGGCTTGGCTGGCGGCGCACGCTAAGCAGCGCAAACCCCATGATTGTGTGGCAAGATAGTCCTGCAGTGAAGTTCACTCCAGGGCTATTTTTTCACCATCATCGGGGATATATATGAGTCAATATAACGTTGCTATCATCGTCGGCAGCTTGCGCAAGGATTCCTTCAACCGCAAGCTGGCCGACGCCATCATCAAGCTGGCGCCGCCCGAGTTTTCCTTCAAGCACATCGAGATCGGCGATTTGCCGCTGTACGACCAGGATGACGATGGCGCGCAGTCCGAGCAAGTGCTGCGCCTGAAATCCGAAATTTCCGCATCGCAAGCCTTGCTGTTTCTCACCCCCGAATACAACCGCTCGATTCCCGGCGTGCTGAAAAACGCCCTCGACCAGGGCTCGCGTCCGTACGGCCAGAGCGTGTGGGGCGGCAAGCCGGGCGCCGTGCTCGGCGTTTCCGTCGGCGCCACGGGTACGGCCCTGGCGCAGCAGCATTTGCGCAATGTGCTCGCCTACCTGGACGTGCCGCTGCTGGGACAGCCTGAAATGTTTATCCAGGCCAAGGAAGGCTTGTTCGACGAGCATGGCGGCATCGGTCCGGCCAGCCTGGGTTTCTTCCAGGGCTGGATGCAGCGCTACGTGGACTGGGTCCGCAAACACGCCATCCACGCTTGATGCATGTCAAGGCGGCAACGCTCGGCGTTGCCGCTTGTACACATTCTTTGACCATTGATGCCAAGATTTCAATATTGGCACGGGTGTCTCGGTATAATGCGCCCTTTCTTTAGCGCAATACTTTCCCGACCATCCCATTTCTTGTCGACCCCATGTGGACTAAACCTGTTCTGCGCATGAATTTGCGCCGCTTGATCGTGCTCGTGGCCTTTGCCAGCGCCCTGGTGTCCCTGGCCAATACCTTCTACGCCAGCTACAGCGTGCAGCGCCAGCTGCTGATCGATACCACCCTGGAAGCGAACCACGCGTATGCGAGCAAGCTGGCCAGCACGGCCGAGGATTTCCTGCAATCGGCGCGCCAGCAACTGGCCTACAGCGCGAGCGGCCTGCCTTCGCGCATGGGCGACGAGCAATGGCTGACGGACGAGGCGCAACGCCTGCGCCTGCAAACGAACAGTTTCAATTCCGTGCTCATCGTCGATGCCCAGGGCAAGGTGCTGGGCGTGTCGCCGGAAACCCTGGCCCTGAAAAACCGCACGCTCGATTCGGTCGGCGCCATCCAGGCGCTGCGCGAGCGGCGCCCGCTGGTGACGCAGCCGTACGTATCGTCGGCCGGCAACCTGGTCGTGTTCATTTCGCATCCCATCCTGGGCAAGGATGGCCGCTACCTGGGCTACGTGGGCGGCAGCATTTACCTGAAACAGAAAAACATCCTGTACACCATGCTGGGCCAGCATTACTACCGCGACGGCTCCTACCTGTACGTGGTCGACCAGAACCGGCGCCTGCTGTACCACCCGGACCCCGACCGCCTGGGCGACGTGGCCGGCAGCAATGACGTCATCGACGCCATCATCGCGCAGCAGGGCGGCGGCAACCGGCGCATGAACAACAGCCTGGGCGTGGACATGCTGGCCGGCTACGCCATCATGCCGTCGACGGGCTGGGGCATCGTGGCGCAGCGCCCGACGGCCATGACCCTGGCCCCGCTGAACCAGCTGATGGCCAACACGGTATGGCATTCCCTGCCCATCGCCTTGCTGAGCCTGCCATTCATCTGGTGGTTGGCCAGCCTGATTTCGCGCCCCCTGGTGCAGCTGGCCGAAGGCGCGCGGCGCATGGATGCGCCCGGTACGGCCGAGCACATCGCCGCCATCCGCTCGTGGTACGTGGAAGCGGCGCAAATCAAGAAAGCCTTGCTGAAAGGCTTGGCATTGTTGCAGAACAAGATCGGCAAGTTGAAGACCGATGTGCAGACGGACCCGCTGACGGGCCTGTCGAACCGGCGCGGCATGGCGGCGGCGCTGGAAGGGTGGCAGGCGCAGGCGCGGCCGTTTTCCGTCATCGCCATCGACATCGACCATTTCAAGCAAGTCAACGACCGCTGGGGCCATGCCGTGGGCGACGAAGTCATCCTGCGACTGGCGCAGCTGATGCGCGCCTGTTCGCGCGATGCCGACGTGCTGTGCCGCAATGGCGGCGATGAATTCATCATGCTGCTGCCCGATGCCGACCTCGACGTGGCCATGCAGGTGGCCGAGCGCTTGCGCGCCAAGGTGGCCGCCGCCGTGATTCCCGGCGCGGGCCTGGTCACGATATCGCTGGGCGTCGTGTCGTCGGAACAGGAGGCGGGCAGCACGGACGCCGTGCTGCGCGCCGCCGATGCAGCCCTGTACGTGGCCAAGGAAAACGGCCGCAATTGCGTGGGCATCACGGAGCCCGCCTGACGCGGTTTTCCGTTGGACCGGTTCGATCTTGTCATTCGGCAAACGTCAAACTGATCCTATGTTTTCTCCCGTTTCTGAGTCTGTTATGTTTTGCCCGGAAAGCCTAGAGTGGAGGCCTGGGTAAAACAGACGTCACACGTCGGGAAGGCAACACATGTTAGGGCTTACGGCACTGGAACTGGCGCGCGTCCAGTTCGGCTTCACCATCTCGTTCCACATCATTTTTCCTGCAATCACGATCGGCCTGGCCAGTTACCTGACGGTGCTGGAAGCGGCGTGGCTGCGCACGCAGGACGGCGTGTACCGCGACCTGTACCATTTCTGGTCGAAGATTTTCGCCGTCAATTTCGGCATGGGCGTCGTTTCCGGCCTCGTCATGGCGTACCAGTTCGGCACCAACTGGAGTTTCTTTTCCGATTACGCGGGCAGCATCACGGGGCCGCTGCTGGCCTATGAAGTGCTGACGGCCTTCTTCCTGGAAGCGGGCTTCCTCGGCGTGATGCTGTTCGGCTGGCACCGCGTGGGTCCCGGCCTGCACATGTTCGCCACGGCCATGGTGGCGCTGGGTACCCTGATCTCGGCCACGTGGATCATCGCCTCGAACAGCTGGATGCAGACGCCGCAAGGCCATGAAATCATCGACGGGCGCGTCGTGCCCGTGGACTGGCTGGCCGTCATCTTCAATCCCTCGTTCCCGTACCGGCTGCTGCACATGAGCGTGGCCGCCTTCCTCGCCACGGCCTTGCTGGTGGTGGCGTCGGCCGCCTGGCATTTGCTGCGAGGCAACGACAACGCGGCCATCCGCAAGATGATGACCATGGGCTTGTCCATGCTGCTGGTCGTCGCGCCCATCCAGGCCGTCATCGGCGACGTGCACGGCTTGAATACCCTCGAGCACCAGCCGGCCAAGCTGGCCGCCATGGAAGGCCACTGGGAAAACACGGGCAACGAAGGCACGCCGCTGATCCTGTTCGGCTGGCCCGACATGGCGCGCGAAGAAACCTTGTACAAGGTGGAAATCCCCCGCTTGGGCGGCCTGATCCTCGCGCACGACTGGAATGGCACGATTCCCGCCCTGAAGGAATTTGCGCCGCGCGACCGGCCCCCTTCCGCCGTCGTATTCTGGTCGTTCCGCCTGATGGCGGGGCTGGGCATGCTGATGATCGCGCTGGGCATCTGGAGCGCATGGTTGCGCTGGCGCAATACCTTGTGGCGTTCGCGCCTGTTCCTGCGCTGCGCCCTGTGGATGGGACCGAGCGGACTGGTGGCCATGCTGGCCGGCTGGTACACGACGGAAATCGGCCGCCAGCCGTGGACCGTGTACGGCTTGCTGCGCACGGAAGACGCCGTCTCGGCCCACGGCGCCACGCAGCTGGGCATCACCTTGCTGTTGTTCATCGTCATCTATTTTGCCGTGTTCGGCACGGGCATCGGCTACCTGCTGCGCCTGATCCGGGTGGGGCCGCAGCCGCACGAGGGGGAGAGCGTCGAGCATGGCGGCCCCGGCCAGGAACGTACGCCTGCACGGCCGATGTCGGCCGCGCATCTGGAAGAGCAAGCGCAAGGAGGACATTCGCATGGGCATTGATCTGCCGCTACTGTGGGCCATTATTATCCTGTTCAGCATCATGATGTACGTGGTGATGGATGGCTTCGACCTGGGCATCGGCATCCTGTATCCGTTTTTCCAGGACAAGAGCGAGCGCGACGTGATGATGAATACGGTGGCGCCCGTCTGGGATGGCAATGAAACCTGGCTGGTGCTGGGCGGCGCCGGCATGCTGGCGGCCTTTCCGCTCGCGTATTCCGTCGTGCTCAGCGCCTGCTATCTGCCGCTCAGCTTCATGCTGATGGGCCTGATCTTCCGCGGCGTGGCCTTCGAATTCCGCTTCAAGGCGCGCGAGCACGAGCGCCACGTGTGGGACAAGGCCTTCATCGCCGGCTCGGTGGCGGCCGCCTTCTTCCAGGGCGTGACCCTGGGCGCCTACATCCAGGGCATGCCGGTGGTCAACCGCAGCTATGCGGGCGGCGCGCTGGACTGGCTCACGCCGTTTTCCCTGTTCACGGGCGCCGGGCTGGTGGCGGCGTATGCCTTGCTGGGCAGCACCTGGCTGATCATGAAGACGCAGGGCGGCCTGCAGGCGCGCGCCGTGCGCCTCACGCGCGTGCTCGTCTGGCTGCTGCTGGGCGTGATCGCCGTCATCAGCGTCTGGACGCCGCTGGTCGACCCGGCCATCGCCGCGCGCTGGTTTGCGCTGCCGCAATTGTTCTGCTTCCTGCCCGTGCCGCTGCTGGTGCTGGGCGCGGGCTGGCTGCTGCTGCGCTCCCTGCGGCAGGGGCGGCAGGCGGCGCCGTTCCTGTGCACGCTGGCGCTCGTCTTCCTCGGTTATACGGGCCTGGGCATCAGCGTGTGGCCGCACATCATCCCGCCATCGGTCTCGATCTGGGAAGCGTCGTCGCCGCCGCAAAGCCAGGGCTTTACGCTGGTGGGCGCGCTGTTCATCATTCCCGTGATCCTGATGTATACGGTGTGGTCATATTATGTGTTTCGTGGCAAAGTCCTGCCGGAAGATGGGTATCACTGATGCAAGGACAAGGACAACAGACATGGTGGAAACGACTGGCCTGGATGGCCGGCCTCTGGCTGGCCAGCGTGGCGACCCTGGGCTTGGCGGCCTGGGCGATGCGCCTGCTGATGCGGGCGGCGGGGATGGGCAGCTGATGGCGGACGGCCAGGCATCCGGCATCCGCTGCGAGGTCGGCGGCCGGCGCCATCCGCTGGCCTTCCTTGGCTGCCGCGGACTCAATTACGGCCAGCACAGCGCGCTGCCGCTGCATCCGTTCCGCCTGAGCGTGCCGGAAACGGCGCTGGCGGGCTTGCTCGACGAGCCGTTCAACAGTTTTCTCCAGACTTGCCGCGAAGACGACTTGCAGTACGAGGAAAGCGACTTGCCCGAGCTGATGCATGCCGGCTATCCCGACATCACGGCCATGCTGGTGGGCCACCGGCCGCTGCTGGCCGGAATGCTGCTCGACTTCATGATCGGCGATGTGATGGATGCGATCGGGCGCGCCAGCGGCTACCGCCCCTTGCACGCGCGCTACTGGGGCGATGTCGAGGCGGCGGACGGTCGCGCGTATTTCACCGTGAATCAAGTGCAGACCGTGTCGTTTGCCGATGGCCAGGTCATCTTCGAAGGGCAGGGCTACTACGGCGTGTACGTAATCTGGCTGACGCATGGGCAGCGAGCGTGAATAGGGACTTGACCTTCCTCATGTGGGAAGGTTTATAGTGGCGCCATGAACCGTGCCTTTTCCCGCTTTCTCGCCCGCTCGCTGCTCTGGCTGCTGGCCGTCACGCTGCCCATGCAGGGCTTTGCGTCGGCCATGCGCAGCTGCTGCGTGGACGAGCTGGCGGCGGTGGTCACGGTCGCCGTCGAGGCGCTGCCAGCGCCCCAGTGCCACAGTATGGCCGACATGGCCGACATGCGGATGGCGGACCAGCCGATGAAAATGGCCATGGACGATGGCGGCGCCATGCACCATGGCCACGATTGCAGCAACCATGGCGCCTGCACCGTGGGCGCCGCGGCGCCGCCCGGCATGCCGCCCCTGCATGCCTTGACCCTGCGCGCGCCGCCCCCGGCGCTGGCGCCCGATTCCCTGTTCGCCGGGCATATCCCGTCCGGTCCCGAACGTCCCCCGAGAAGCACGCGCTCCGCCTGACCGCCCGTTGAACCTGGCGGTGCCGCCGTCGCACGTCCCTGCAGCTTGTATCGTGCACCTTGCTCCGGCCGCGCCAGCGTTCCAGTCGCGCGCCCGCCGCGCCATACCCTGTTCTTCAAGGAATACCATGAAATACCTGTTCAGCTTTGCGCTGGCTGTGCTGCCGCTGGCCGCCGCAGCGCAGTCACAGCCCGCCCCGCAAGAGGCGCAAGCCTCCGTGCCGGCCACCACTTACCGCTCCGCCTTCGCCGGCTACCGTCCCGCCGCCGAGGATGACGCCACGCCCGACCAGGCCTGGCGCGCCGTCAACGACAAGGTCGGCAAGGCCGGCGGCCACATGGGCATGATGAAGATGGGCGGCCACAAGATGGAAGGCCATGCCATGAAGGGCCACACGATGCCGATGGATAAGCCCAGCCCCAAGCCCGATGCCCAGCCGGCCCCGCAACATCAGCACGAAGGACACTGACATGCCACGTTTCACCAAATCAACTTGCCTCACGCCGCTGGCGCTGGCGGCCGTCCTGCTGCTCAGCGGCTGCGCCAGCTTCAGCGCCGATGGCGGCATGCAGGCCGTGTCCGCGCTGGCCGACGCCCGCACGGGTGCGCCCGAGGCGCTGGCCGACAAGGGCGGCCAGGAAAAACTGGCTGCCTTGCTGGCCCAGCCCCTGGACGCGGACGGCGCCGTGCGCATCGCCCTGATGAACAACCACGGCATGAAGGTGGCGCTGGCCGAACTGGGCGCGTCCGAGGCGGACCTGGTGCAGGCGGGGCGCTTGCGCAATCCCGGCCTGTCGTTCGGCCGCTCGCATGGCAGTCACGGCAATGAAATCGACCGGGGCGTCAGCTTCGACCTGGCCGGCTTGCTGACCATGCCGATGCGCGTGAACATCGAACGGGGCCGTTTCGAACAGGCCAAGCTGCAAGCGGCCGGCAGCGCCGTGCAACTGGCGTCGGATACGCGCCGCGCCTACTTCAACGCGGTGGCCGCCGTGCAGACGGAACAGTTCATGCAGCGGGCGCTGCTGTCGGCCGAGGCGGGCGCCGAACTGGCCACGCGCTTGCAGCAGGCGGGCAACTGGAGCCGCCTCGACCAGGCACGCCAGCAAGTGTTTTACGCGGACGCCGTCGGCGACCTGGCCCGCGCGCGCCACCAGGCCACGGCCACGCGCGAGCACCTGACGCGCTTGCTGGGTCTGTGGGGCAAGCAGGCCAGCTTTAGCTTGCCGTCGCGCTTGCCCGATTTGCCGGCCAAGCCAGCCGAGGCGGGCAATATCGAGGCGCAAGCCATGGAGCAGCGCCTCGACGTGCAAAGAGCGAAACTCGACGCGCATGCGACGGCCAGCGCGCTGGGCCTGTCCAAGGTGACGGGTTTCATCAACGTGCTCGACGTGGGCTATACCAACAAGAGCACGAGCGAGGCGCCCCGTGAAAACGGCTACGAAGTGTCGCTGGAACTGCCCCTGTTCGACTGGGGCTCGGCGCGCAATGCGAAGGCGCAAGCCTTGTATGAGCAGTCGCTGCAGCGCACGGCGGGCACGGCAGTACGGGCCCGCTCGGAAGTGCGCGAGGCGTATTCCAGCTACCGCACGGCCTATGACCTGGCGCGCCACTACCGCGATGAAGTCGTGCCGCTGCGCAAGACGATTTCGCATGAAGTATTGCTGCGCTACAACGGCATGCTGGCCAGCGTCTTCGAACTGCTGGCCGATGCGCGCGAGCAAGTTGCCAGCGTCAACGGCGCCATCGACACCCAGCGCGATTTCTGGATTGCGCAAACTGAACTGCAAGGCGCCATCAATGGCAGCGGCCCTGCCAACAAGGAATAATGATGATTACACGTAGAAACTTTTTCATGAATGCGGGCGCGGTCGCCCTGAGTGCGGCAGCGGTGAGCCGCGTGGGCGCGGCATCGCTGCCGGAAGCCGTCAGCATGGCTGGCGCGGAGACGAAGGCGCCGCCACCGCCGCCGAACGGACGGCCGTACAACCCCGTCGTCACCCTGAATGGCTGGTCCTTGCCCTGGCGCATGAACAACAACGTCAAGGAATTCCACCTCGTGGCCGAACCCGTCGTGCGCGAACTGGCGCCCGGCATGATGGCCAATCTATGGGGCTACAACGGCCAGTCGCCCGGTCCCACCATCGAAGTGGTGGAGGGCGACCGCGTGCGCATTTTCGTCACCAACAAGTTGCCCGAACACACGAGCGTGCACTGGCATGGCCAGCGCTTGCCCAACGGCATGGACGGCGTCACGGGCCTGACCCAGCCGGGCATTCCTCCCGGCAAGACCTTCGTCTATGAATTCGTCGCCAAGCGGCCCGGCACCTTCATGTACCACCCGCACGCGGATGAAATGACGCAGATGGCCATGGGCATGATGGGTTTCTGGGTCACGCACCCGAAAGACCCGAATTTCATGAAGGTGGACCGCGATTTCGTCTTCTTGCTGAGCAATTACGACATCGATCCGGGCAGCTACACGCCGAAGATCATGACCATGACGGATTTCAATCTGTTCACGTTCAATAGCCGCGTCTTTCCCGGCATCGACCCGATGGTCGTGCGCCAGGGCGACAAGGTGCGCGTGCGCGTGGGCAATCTGACCATGACGAACCACCCGATCCACATGCATGGCCATGAATTCGAGGTGACGGGCACGGATGGCGGCTGGACGCGCCCCGAATCGCGCTGGCCCGAAGTGACGACGGACGTGGCCGTGGGCCAGATGCGCGCCGTCGAGTTTACTGCCACGGACCTCGGCGACTGGGCTTTCCACTGCCACAAGTCGCACCACACGATGAATGCCATGGGGCACGACGTGCCCACCATGATCGGCGTCGACCACCAGGGCGTGGCGGCGAAGATCAATCAATTGGTGCCCGGCTACATGGTGATGGGCGAACGGGGCATGGCCGACATGGGCGAGATGCAGATGCCGATCCCCGACAATACCTTGCCGATGATGGCGGGCGACGGCCCCTTCGGCGCCATCGGCATGGGCGGCATGTTTACGACGGTCAAGGTGCGCAAGGATCAAAAAACCGGCGACTACCGCGATCCGGGCTGGTACAAGCACCCGGCCGGCAGCGTGGCCTATGAATGGACGGGCGCCTTGCCGGAACCCGTGCGCGGCCAGGGTACGGGCAAGCTGCCGGCCAAGGGGAGCGTCGAGATGACGGTGCGCAAGCCGGCCAGCCATAGCGGACATTAATTGTCGGCATTTCCGAGATGACAGCGAACGGCTTGCCTAGCATGGCAAGCCGTTTTGCATGTTGCTATAAATCAAGGAATTGTTGTTTGGTGACAATCCGAGCATTTTTTTCCGTGTTTTTTCTTTATATTCAAGCCAGTACGCTCCAGTTGCATCGAGTATCGGCCAGTCTATGGGAGAAATCATGTTGAACCGGATGAAGGTGGGAACGCGCTTGCTGGCGGCATTCTTTTGCGTCGCGCTGATGGGGGCCATCGTGGCCGGCATCGGCATCTTCAACATGGGCAAGATCGATACCATGGCGGGGCAGATGTACAACCATGAACTGTTGGGCTTGTCGTACATCAAGGAAGCCAACATCGCCTTGATCAAGGTGGGCCGCGCGCGCAGCAATTTCTTGCTGGCCACGACCGCCGAGGAGCGCGCCACGCGCCAGGCCGACATCGCCAAATTCCTCGAGTTGAATAAAAGCTATTTGGCCAAGGCGGAACCGCTGTTCGTCACGCCGGCCGCCAAGGAACTGTTTGCCCGCTTCGCCGCCGTCGAAGCGGAATATATCGCCACCATGCAGCAGGCGCTGACCCTGGCGGCAGCCGAACCGCTGGCCCAGCGCAGCGCGCAACTGACCGAACTGCTCAACAAGACGCGCCAGCATGCCGATGAACTCGACGGCGTGCTGGACAAGCTGTCGCAGCAGAAGGAAGAGCGCGCCAAGGCCGCTTCCGAGCAGGCGTCCGGCGTGTACCAGGCCAGCCGCAGCTTCATGATTGCGCTGGTGCTGGGCAGCGTGGCGGCGGGCCTGGCGCTGGGGGCGCTGATCACGCGCGGACTGACGCGCCAGCTCGGTGGCGAACCGGCGTATGCCGTCAAGATCGCCGGCGCCATCGCCGAGGGCGACCTCACCGTCGATATCCGCACGGCCAACCACGACAGCGCCAGCCTGCTGTTTGCCATGAAAACCATGCGCGACAAGCTGGTGGGCATCGTCAGCCAGGTGCGTTCGGGTACGGACACCATCAACACGGCCTCGGGCGAAATTGCCCAGGGTAACCTCGACTTGTCGTCCCGCACGGAAGAGCAGGCCAGTTCGCTGGAAGAAACGGCGTCGTCGATGGAAGAGCTGACGTCGGCCGTGCGGCAGAATGCGGACAATGCGCGCCAGGCCAATGCGCTGGCCGGCGCCGCGTCCGACGTGGCGGGCAAGGGCGGCGCCGTGGTGGGGCAGGTGGTGCAGACGATGGAATCGATCAACGCGTCGTCGCGCAAGATCGTCGACATCATCAGCGTCATCGACAGCATCGCCTTCCAGACGAACATCCTGGCCTTGAACGCGGCCGTGGAAGCGGCCAGGGCGGGCGAGGAGGGGCGGGGATTTGCCGTCGTCGCGTCCGAAGTGCGCAACCTGGCGCAACGCTCGGCCAGTGCCGCCAAGGAAATCAAGATTCTGATCGGCGACTCCGTCGAGCAGGTGGAAATCGGCTCCAGACTCGTGCATGACGCGGGCAAGACGATGGATGAAGTGGTCACCAGCGTGCGCCAGGTGGCCGACATCATGCAGGAAATCACGGCCGCCAGCGCCGAGCAAAGCGCCGGCATCGAGCAAGTCAACCAGGCCGTGCTGCAGATGGATCAGGTGACGCAGCAAAACGCGGCCCTGGTGGAAGAGGCGGCGGCCGCCGCCGAATCGCTGCAGGACCAGGCGCAAACCCTGACGGAACTGGTGGGCGTGTTCCGCCTGCATGCCCAGGCGCAACAGATGGCCGTGCCGGCGTCCAGCAATGTCACGCCGCTGCGCCGGCCGGTGCCGGCCGCCAGGCAGGGCGTGCGGCGCCTGGCCTGAAATGGGGCGGGTCCGGGCGCAATCGGCGCGGCAGTGGTAGGCTGTCGTTATTGCGCGTTTGCCACTTCCGGGTTTCCCATGCCGTCTCCTTCCCTGCCGCTGTTGTGTTTCTCCGTGTTATTGCTCTCCCTGCCGCCGCTGGCGCAGGCGCAGGAGGGCGATCCCGTGCTGCCGTACCGGCCTTCCGTGGCCAGTCCCGCCCAGCTGCCCGTGCCGGGCCAGCTGGAATTCGAGGCGGGCGGCCTGCTGTCGAAAACGGACGACACGCGCCGCGCCAGCCTGCCGTACACGTTCAAACTGGCGTTCAGCCCGGAATGGGGCGTGTTGCTCGAAGGCGAGGGCTTCGTGCGCGCGCGCGACGACACGGGGCGCCGCGAAACGGGCGTGGGCGACACGACGGTCGTGCTCAAGCGCGCCTTTTTGTTCGACAGCGCCACGGCGCTGGGCCTGGAACTGGGCTGGAAGTTGCCCACGGCCAAGGACAGCATCGGCAGCGGCAAGAGCGACGTGTCGCTGAACGGCATTTTCAGCCGCGACCTCGGCGCCGTGCACATGGACGCCAACCTGAACGCCACGCGCCTGGGCGCAGCCGACCCGCATACCGGCAGGGTGCAAACGGGCTGGGCGACCTCCTTTTCCACGCCCGTCAGCGAGCGCTGGGGCGCCACGACGGAAGTGTCGGGCACGCGCTTGCGCGGCGCGCCGGCCACGGCGCAGCTCTTGCTGGCCGCCACCTACAGTCCCACGCCGCGGCTGGCCATCGACATCGGCATGGCGCGCGGCTTGACGGCGGCATCGCCGGACTGGTCGCTGTTCAGCGGCGTGGTCGTGCCTTTAGGCAAGCTGTGGTGAGATTGCCACGGCAATCCTTATGTGTCCTTGCGAACAAACAGTTGGTTGCACAAGGTCTACAATTGCGGCATAACTGATAAAAGGAGTGTCCCCATGAAAACCCTGATTCTTGCCGCCGTCTTGCTGTCGGCCGCTACCGCTGCCGTCGCCCAGGTGGGCGTCTCCGTCACCGTCGGCCAGCCGGGCTTTTACGGACGCATCGACATAGGCGACTATCCCGCGCCGCAATTGATCTATGCCCAGCCCGTCATCGTGCAGCGCCCGCAATACTATTCGGCGCCCCCCATCTATTTGCGCGTGCCGCCCGGCCATGCGAAACACTGGTCCAAGCACTGCCGCAAGTATAATGCCTGTAACCAAGAGGTATATTTCGTCCAAGATAGTTGGTATAACAACCAATATGTGCCCCGTTACCGCCAGCAGCATGGCGACCATGGCCGTCCCGACTACCGGGATCATGACCGTGATCGCGGCCACTATGACAAGCATGATGACAAGCGCGACAAGCATGAAGGCAAGCGCGACAAGCATGATGACAAGCCAGGCAAGGGCCATGGCAACGGTCATGGCAATGGCAATGGCAATGGCAACGGGCACAGGGATTAACAAGCAGGAGGATCTTTGCATAGTAAAATCGTTATCGTAGGGGGAGGTGCAGGCGGCCTGGAGCTGGCCTGCAAACTCAGCCGCAAGCTCGGCGCCGGCCAGGTCACCCTGGTCGACAGCCGCCTGTACCATATCTGGAAGCCGTCGCTGCATGAAGTGGCGGCCGGCACCCTGGACATTCATCAAGAGGGCCTGTCGTATCAGATGTTGGCGCATGACAATGGTTTCACCTATGTCTATGGCCCCCTGATCGCACTCGACGCCGCGTCGAACAGACTCACCGTGGGCGCCATCGCCACGGACAAGGATGAGCAACTCTTGCCGCAACGCACTGTCAGCTACGACCAGCTGGTGCTGGCCGTGGGCAGCACCTCGAATTACTTCGGCGTGCCCGGCGCCCAGGAAAACACGATTTCCCTGAATGCCACGGAAGATGCCGAACGTTTCCGGCTGACCCTGCTGAAACTGCTGGCCATGGCCGAGCAGCGCCAGGGCGACGCGGGCCATCCCGGCGTCGACATCGTCATCATCGGCGGCGGTGCCACGGGCGTGGAACTGGCGGCCGAATTGCGCGAAGCGAGCGGCGTGTATGCCGCGTATGGTTTCCAGAATCTCAACGCCATCAAGGATGTGCGCATCACCCTGCTCGAAGGGGCGCCGCGCATCCTGGCGCCGCTGCCCGAGCGCGTTTCCATCGCCGCCTCGAAATTGCTGCACCAGCACGGCATCACCGTGGTGACCGATACGCGCGTCACCACCATCGAAGCCGACAAGGTGACGGTGGCCAGCGGCACCAGCTATGCGGCCGACATCTGCGTGTGGGCCGCCGGCATCCGCGCGCCGGAATTCCTGTCTACCCTGGGCTTGCCGACCAACCGCGCCGGCCAGCTGGAAGTGACGGGCATGCTCAACGTGCAGGGCCATGCGAATATCTTTGCGCTGGGCGACTGCGCCGCCTGCATGGGGCTGGACGGCAAGCTGGTGCCGCCGCGCGCCCAGGCTGCCCACCAGCAAGCCGATTACCTGCTGAAAACGTTCCTGCTGCAAGCGAAGGGCAAGCCGCCGCAAACCAAGCCGTATGAGTACCTGGACTACGGTTCGCTCGTGTCCTTCGGCCGCACCACCTCGGTGGGTACGCTGATGGGTTCTCTGAAGGGCCTGAGCTGGTTCGTCGAAGGCTTTGTTGCGCGCATGATGTATGTGAGCCTGCACCTGATGCACCACAATGCCGTGCTGGGCAGCGTGCGCACGGCCGTCATGGCCATGGGCCGCTTCCTGATCAAGCGCAGCACGCCGCAGGTCAAGCTGCACTGATCGCGCTGTAGTAAACGGTTTGCGCCGGATCAAACAAGGGGCCTTGCGGCCCCTTTTTTATTTGCCGCGCGCGACAGGCGCCGCTTCGCAACGGCCCCGCGTCATGGGAAAGTCGATGGTGGTGAATTTGCCCTTCAAGGTGCCGACGATGCTGGCATGCAAGATGCGCTCGCTGTCGCGGCGGTAGATGATGCGGCTCGGAAAATCGTTGTCCAGGTTGGCGAAGATGAATTCATTCGGCTTGTCCTGGCGCAGCAGGTTGAAGATCACGGGCGGCTGTCCCGACGGCTGCACGATGTAGGCCAGCTGGCCCGGTTCCGTGAGGCGGATCTGCACGAATTCAAAGGCCGTCGTCTTGCCGCCCTTGACGGTGCGGCTGGTGCCGAGGATGGTGCCGCCGGCGGCCGCGCTCCATTGTTCGCCGGAACCGGGTTCGGCACCGTCGACGTTCCAGCAGCCGGCCAGCCAGGCCAGCTTGTCCACGGTTTCCGGCGGCGGCACGGTATTGTCGGCGGCCTGGGCGGCGCCCATGGCCAGCAGCGCTGCCAGCAAGGTCGTTGCGAGTCGTTGCATGCCATCTCCTGTCGTTGCGATGTTAGCGGTTGCTGGGGCACGCCGGCGGCGCGCCTGCCCAGTGTAGCCGATGCTGGGCTGCACACGGCAAACACTTTATACTCGGGAAAGATGCCGACCGTCACCACCATCACGCCAAGGACAATCATGCACGATACTTCCACGCAGCCGCGCGGCGCCGCCAGGCCGGGCCAGTTCGACGATCGCTACATCAGCCTGAAAAGCCTGGGCCTGGACCCGGAGCAGCTCGATTTTTACCAGCTGCTGCTGGCCTGCAGGGCCAGGGGGGAGGCCGGGGAAAGCCTGCGGCAGGTCGTGCGTTTCCGCACGGATGGCTATGGCAAGTCCCGCTTCATCAGCAGCCTGGACGCGTTGCCGGCGCCGCTGGCCACGTTTCCCCTGTGGCGTGCCGAGCTTGACGGCTGGCCCGGCGAGCTGGCGCGCGAGGACTTGCTGGTGCGGGCCAGTGCAGCGCTGGAGCAGCCGGCCGGCGACTTTCTCGCCTCGGCCGGCTGGCGCACGGCATTGCCTGACATTTGGCAAACCCTGCTGGTGCTGGGATGGCGGCAGGCGGGTTCCCCGGCCGATGCCGCCCTGGCGGCGCAATTGACGGATGTGTTGCGTGTTGGACATTTCTTGCAGGTGCTGGAAGGCGATCGCACCAGCCTGGCCGGGCATGGCGCGCGCCGCGATGTGCTGGGGGCGCAACTGCTGCTGCCGGAAGAGGGCATGCCGCTGCCCCGTTGAGGCGGGCAGGGCGCCCGCTGCGGGAAATTATTCTTTTGGCGTAATGCGCGGCAAGACGACGGTCAGGGCCGTGCCGCCTTGCGGATTGGCCGTCAGGCTCAGGGTGCCGCCCAGGTAATGCACGCGCTCGCGCACGGAGCGCAGGCCGTGCTTGCTCATTTCGACGGGCTCGTTGGCCGGCAAGCCGCTGCCGTTATCCTTGACCGTCATCATCAGCGCCTCGTCATTGTCGTCGATGATGATGTCCACCTGCGTGGCGTGGGCGTGCGCGGCGATGTTGCCGAGCGCTTCTTCCAGGGTGCGCAGCAGGGCCACGCCCACGTTGCGCGGGCAAATCAATTCATCTTCGGGCAGGCTGCAGCGCACGGTGATCTTGTGCTGTTCGGCAAATTGCGCGGCCAGCTCGCCGAGCGCGACATTTACGCCGAGAAACTCGAGCTTGTCGTTCCACAGCTTCATCTGCATCTGGCGGTTGGTCTCGATCACATTCAGCAGCAATTGCTTCATCGTCGCCGCGCGGTCGAGCAAGGCGGCTTCCTGCGGCATCTTTTGCGTCAGCAGCGAGAGGTGCATGGTGAGCGCCGTCAGCGAGGAACCGAGGCTGTCGTGCAGCTGGCGCGACAGGGCGCGCCGTTCATTGTCCCAGCTGGTGTTGACATGGCCGAGCAATTCGCTGAGGTCGGCGGCGCGTTCCGCATCGGCCTGGGACGCTTCCTTGTTCGGATCTGTTTGTGCGGACATAGCGCCCCGTGAATGGTGAAAGGTGAGGACCAAATTCAAGTTGTGGATCATACATGAGGATTTCATCGCGGGGCGCATGGATGAAAAATTTCTGTCTTTTCGGCAATTTTAATCTCCTCCCATCATTTTTATGTGATAGACAATATTATCGTTTGCGCCAGTGGGCGCCGTTCCCGTCGTTACGTACGGCTGCGCACATACCAGGGCGCGGCACGCTGCCATAGTGGGGCTGTCATTACCCCATGCGGCCTGGCGCCAGTGCGGCGCGGGGCGCAGCACTGGCCCGCTTACCGAAACGAAAGGACATGCCATGAATATCGATACCATCGTCGACAAGGAATACCTCGACAAAAGCTTCCGCGACATCGTCAATGCGCCCATCAGCGCCCTGCGCGGCGTCAGCGCAAAAGACGCCAAGGCCTTGCAGCAGGCGTTTGGCGTGACCACCGTGCGCGAATTGTCCAACCTCAACTTCGTCAAATGGGCCAGCGCGCTGGCCATCCTGGCCGATGAAGAGGGCATGAGCGGCGAAGGGCGGGCCAAGGAAGAATTGCTCGACGACGCCGTGGAAATGACCTTCCCCGCCAGCGACCCGATCTCCGTCGATGCGGGCATCACGCGCATCGAAGTGTCGCCCGACACCGTCAATGCGCAAACGGACCACCAGCATGCGGGCCAGCATGAAGTGACGGCTGGCAAGAAATAAAGCCTGCTGGACATGAAAAAACCGGCTGGCCGCGAGGCTTGCCGGTTTTTTTACGCGCCTTTACGTGCCGCGCCGCGTCACGGTCAGGCGATCGATGGAATGCTGCTTTTCTGCATGTTGACCTGCGCCGCGATCACTTCGTGCGGCGTGCAGCAAAAGCGGTTCTTGCCGGCGCGCTTGGCTTCATACAGGGCCGTGTCCGCCGCGCCGAGCAGGGATTCGACGGTGCTGGCGTCGTCCGGGTAGATGGCGATGCCGATGCTGGTCGACAGGCGCAGGGTCAGGTCGTTGATGAAATACGGCTCGGAAATGACTTCGATCAGCTTGGCGGCAGGTTCGCGCGCGTCGCCCTTGCCGGCCAGGTTGCCCAGCACGATGACGAATTCATCGCCGCCGATGCGCGCCACCGTGTCTTCCTTGCGCGACGCGCCCACCAGGCGGGCCGCCACCATTTTCAGTATCTCGTCGCCATAGCCGTGGCCGTAACTGTCGTTGATGGCCTTGAAGCCGTCCAGGTCCAGGTACAGGATGGCCGACTTGCCGCGGTTGCGGGCCGATTGCTGCAGCGTATGCTCGATGCGGTCTTCCAGCAGGCGCCGGTTCGGCAAGCCCGTCAGCGGATCGTGCAGCGCCAGTTCCTGCTGCTGCTTGCTGTATTGCGCCAGTTCCTTGTACAGCAGGCGCACTTCCAGCATGTTGTGGATGCGCTTGTGCACTTCCATCAGGTCGAAGGGCTTGCTGATGAAGTCGCGCGCGCCCGCTTCCAGGGCGGCGATCTTGAAACTCGGTTGCGCCGTCAGGGCCAGCACGGGCAGGTAGCCGCCATGTTCGATTTCTTTCAAGCCTTTCATGACCTGGAAACCATTGAGTTCCGGCATTTGCAGGTCGAGCAAGATCAGGTCGTAGCAATGCTCCCGGTGCAGGGGGCAAACCTGTGCCGGACGCATGGTGGCCGTGACGTTGGTATAGCCGGCATCGCGCAGGATTTCCAGCATCAGGTCGACATTGTCGGGTGAATCGTCGACGACCAAAATTTTGGCTTTCAAAATCTCATCTTGGCTGGGCATGTAAGGTCTCGGTTATACGGTCTATGCAACGCTGGCTTCTACCGCAGATGATGGGCTGACGGCGGTGGAAAAGATAGTAGCGCCTTGCAACAAGATAGGGCGCACAACTGCGCATGAACTCGCTTCTGCCGTTCTCCCCGGCCAAGGTCGCCGCTTCCAGCCTGCCGTGCAGGTGTGCTTCTGCATTTCAGTGTAGCAAACTTCAGCTTAGTTGCTTGTAGGACAGTGCCGCGTCTGAAAGTAGGAAGGCTAACCCATGAAAATAGTCATTTTGTACTGCACTATTTATTTCTTTGCATCATCTTTTTAAGATGATGTTTTGCGCTCCCGTCCAGGGCGCGCAGCGGCCAGCTGCGCCACGGCCGCCACCAGTCCGGCCGGGTCGAGCGGCTTCGAGATCCAGGCCTGGAAGCCGCTGTCGAGCGCCCGCTGGCGATCTTGCGGTTGCGCAAACGCCGTCAGCGCCAGCGCCGGCAGCCGGGCCAACTCCGGGGCGGCATGCGCGCGCACTTGCGCCAGCAAGTCGAAACCGTCGGCCTCGGGCATGCCGATGTCGCTGACCAGCACATCCGGGCGCACCTGCTCCAGCAGTTGCAGCGCTTGCGCCACGCCGCCGGCGCCGTGCACTTCGGCATTGTTGTCGCGCAAGATGCGTTCCGTCAGTTCGCGCGCGTCGGCGTCGTCATCGACCAGCAGCACCTTGACGCCGCGCAAGTCATGGCTGGAGGGCGGGGCGCTGCCCGCCTGGCGCGCGGCGGCCGGCGTGCCCAGCGGCAGGCGCACGGTAAAGCTGGCGCCCTGCATGTCGCCGGCGCTGCTGACGGTGACCGTGCCGCCATGCTGCTCCACCAGATGCTTGACGATCGCCAGTCCCAGCCCCAGGCCGCCGTGCCGGCGCGTGGTGGAGGCATCGGCCTGGCGGAAGCGGTCGAACACGTGGGGCAGGAAATCCTTCTTGATGCCGACGCCGTTGTCGGCCACCGTGATGGACAGGCGCGACGCCTCGCGGCGCACGCCGATATCGACCCGCCCCCCTTGCGGCGTGAACTTCAGGGCATTCGACAGCAGGTTCCAGATCACTTGCTGGATACGGCTGGGGTCGCCCGTGATGGTGCCCGCATCGCTGGCGATGTTGCAGTGGATGGCGATGTGCTTGGCGTCGGCCGCCGGGCGCAGGGTTTCGATGGCCGAGGCGATGATGCTGGCGGGCGCCAGGGTTTGCAGGTCGAGCAATACCTTGTCGGAAGTGATGCGGCTCATGTCGAGCAAGTCCTCGATCAGCTGCGCCTGCGCGCGCGCATTGCGTTCGATGCTTTGCAGGCCGCGGTGCAGGTCGGCCTGGTCGCGCGTGCCGCGCCGCAGCACCTGGGCCCAGCCGAGGATGGCCGACAGGGGCGTGCGCAGCTCATGCGACAGGGTGGCGAGAAAATCGTCTTTCAGCTGGTTGGTGCGTTCGGCTTCGGCGCGCGCCTCGCGTTCGCTGTCGAGCAGTACCTTGCGCTCTTCGGCGGCGCGCGTGGCGGCCGCGTACAGGCGCGTATTGTCGAGCGCGACGGCGGCCTGGGCCGCGATGGCCGAGACGATGCGTTCGCTGCGCGCGCTGAACATGCCCGCCTGCGGATGACCGAGCAGCAAGCGCCCCAGCAACAGGCCCGAGCGCGAGCTGACGGGCAGGCTCAGGCAGCTGCGCAGCGGCGGCGCGCCATCGGCGCTGGCATCGGGCGCGGCCAGCAAGTCGTTCTGGCGCATGGCCGGCCCCTGGCGCAGTTCGGTGGCGATGGCCTCGGCCTGGCGCAGGCTGATGCCGTTGACGGCGCGCGCCGAGGGCAGGGGCGCGGCGCTGTCGGGGATCTCGCCCGCATCGTCATAATAGAAGGCGCCGAAGCGCGCGCCGCTGATGCGCGTGGCCGCATCGACGGTTTCCTGCAGCAGGGCGGGCAAGTCGAGGGTGCCGGCCAGGGCCGCCCCTGTATTGTTGAGCAATTCGAGCACGCGCGTTTCATCGCGCAAGGCTTCCTGCGCGCGCTTGACCTGGTCGACGTCGGTGCTCGTGCCAAACCAGCGCAGCAGCTGACCGCCCCGGTCGCGCACGGGATTGGCGCGCGTCAGGAACCAGCGGTACTGGCCGTCGGCGCCGCGGATGGGAAATTCCATTTCGAAGGGCGTGCCGTCGCGCAAGGCGGCCTTCCACGCGTGCAGCATGGGTGGCAAATGCTGTGCGTGATAGGCGATGCTCCAGCCGTCGCCCGCCATCTGTTCGGCGCTGGTGCCCGTGTAGTCGTGCCAGCGCTGGTTGTACCAGGCAATGGTGCCGTCGAAGCTGGCGATCCAGGCCAGTTGCGGGATGGAATTGGCCAGCGCGCGCAAGTCTTCCTCGCTGTGGCGCAAGCTTTCCTCGGCCGCCTTGCGCTGGCTGATATCCTGGATGTACGTGGTCAAGCCATCGCTGGAAGGGAAGATGCGCACTTCCAGCCAGCGCCCCAGCGGCCGGTACAGCAGTTCAAAGCTGCAGCTGTGCTGTTGCGCCATGGCGCGCCGGTATTGCACTTCCAGTTCCGTTCCCTGCAGGGCGGGGCAGGCTTGCCACAGGCTGCTGCCCGCCAGGCTGGCGCCGGGTGGATGCTGCTGCGGTGCGAGCATGTCGGCGCCGCGCGTATTGATATAGCGGATGGTCCAGTCGCGGTCGAGCAGGCAAAAGCCATCGGTGATGCTTTCCATTAAGTTTGCCAGGCGCTCGCCGGAGAGGCTCAGCGGCGCTGATGGGGGCAGCAGATCTTGCGTGCGGTCAGGCTTGGCCATCGGAAATCCTGCAACAGTGAGTCTGCCGCACGGGCTCTTGCCCCGCCGGGCCGCCGCCGCTAAGCTCAGTTAAATGGGTCATGATGGTCAATGCCCGCGCCATGAATGAGGGGAGGCACAAGCGCCCCTGTCTGGCTGGTATTGTAGCCCCAAGCGGCGCAGCGCCACCGCACGCTTGCGCGTTGCCTGCAGATAGCACTGGACAGGCTGGAAAGCAGTCCCTATAATCCCGCTTCTTTCGAGACAGCAACTTCTCGATTCGCTGGAAGCTCCTGTGAAAGCAGAAGTGTCCATCGATAAAAAGGCGTCAGCTTTTTAGCAGTGAAAAGGTAGTCGATCATGCGGGGCGGTATTCTGCAAAATCAGCTAAGCGATTGAAAAATCGAACTTTTCAAAGCGAAATGAATACGCTATAATGTTTGCCTGCGCGGCTGTAGCTCAGCTGGATAGAGTACTTGGCTACGAACCAAGGGGTCGTGGGTTCAATTCCTGCCAGCCGCACCAGAATACTGAAAATCAGACTTTGCCTGGTTTTGTTGTAACAAGTTTTACCTCCATGTTGTTAATGGAATGTTGTAGAAGTTTTGCGGCTGTAGCTCAGCTGGATAGAGTACTTGGCTACGAACCAAGGGGTCGTGGGTTCAATTCCTGCCAGCCGCACCAGTATTGCCAGCATCGGGTTTTCCCGTGTTGATGAAAGTTTCAAGCTTCGCGCCGTCCGGCGAAGTGTGTCAGAGTTTGCGGCTGTAGCTCAGCTGGATAGAGTACTTGGCTACGAACCAAGGGGTCGTGGGTTCAATTCCTGCCAGCCGCACCAGTATTTGTAGTAAAGAAAAACCCGGAAAGTTCGCTTTCCGGGTTTTTTTTCGTCCGGCGCAACTGCGGCGGGCCGCCGATGGCGCGGCCTGCCGCAGTTGCGCCAATGTCCCATCAATTCGGATACGGCTGGCCCGAGGACGCCTGGTTGCCCAGCACGATGGTGGTCACCCACAGCCCGCCATTCGTCACGGGGCCGGTGAACTTGAACAGCGAACCGCCCGACTGCGCCGGGTCCGCCACATTCGACGCCAGGCTATTCAAGCCCGAGGTCGTGAAGGTGCACGCGGTTTCTTGCCCAACAGCATTTTGTTCCGCGTTCAGCACGGGCGTGGCGCCATTGAACAGGTACAGGCCGCAATTGTCCATTTTCGATCCGTAGGTGGCGGACTGCGTGTAATTGAAGGTCACCGCGCCATCGAGCAGGGTCGCGGCCGGGATGGACGACAGTTTCGCCGGCGTGATGCTGGTGATCGTGGCGAACAGGCTGGCCTGGTTCGCCCGGGCAAACGCTTTCGACAGGGGCACGGCATTGATCTGGAACGGGAAGGCGCTGACGGGGCCGTTCGCTGTCTTCAGGGTCCAGACATACACCTTGCCCGGCGCCACTTTCGTCTCGTCGATGCAGGCCGTGCCGGCGCCCAGGCCCGGCGTGCCGGCGGGCAGGCTGGCCAGGTCCTGGCAGCTCTGGATCGCTTCCCCGTTATTGTAGAAAGCGCTGGCAGCGCCATTGCTGTCGGCAATCCGCATGTGGGTGTAGCCCGTGGCTGGCAGGATCAGCTGCAATTTGCTGCCGGCCGTGCCCGGTGTCTGGAAGTCGCCGAATGTCGTCAGGCCCGGTCCCCGCACGTCGATCTTGTTGATGGCCGGATTGTCCTGCAGCACGGTGTCGAGCTCGACGTGGGCGGCCCATTCGCGCGCAAAGGTGGCCGCGCCAGCACTGTCGAGGCTGCGCTGGATGCGCGCATTCATGTGCATGTCCAGGTGGCCGCTGCCGGCCAGCTTCCAGCCGCCGGCACAGGCGCTGGTATCGCTCGTCTTGACCAGCTTCCAGTTGAGCATGCCCGCATCTGTTCCTATGCGCAACTGTACCCAAGCGCTGCTCGGCTTGCCTGCGGTGAAGCCGATGGCCGTCGCCCCGGCGCCCAGGCGATTGTTGATGAAGTCGGCGACGCGCGATGTCGAAGTGCTGCTCGACGACGTCAGCGTGGCGATTTCATCCGTGCTTAACGGTTGCATGTTGACGCTGGCCAAGCCCAGCGCTTCGATCGTCAGCCCGGCATGGGCGGCCTGGTCCGTGCTGGTCAGGGCCGACACGATTTCCGCCTGGCCCACGCCCGTCCCCATATTGAAGGAACTGTCGATGAACGGCGACACGGCCGCCGTCGACGGCGCGACAAAGCCCGTCTTCGGATACAGGGCGCTGAGCGAGGCCATGCAGGCGCGGATTTCCGGCAAGACGCTGGCCGCGGCGTTCGCCTTGAGCAAGTCGGCATCCGATGGCGTCGTCGCTGCGGGGATGGTGGCGGCGCCGCCAGCGGCGGCAGGCAAGGTCACGCTGCCCAGCGTGCTGTTGGTGGCAATCAGGGTGACCGTCGCCATGGCGCCTTGCGCTTCCGCGGGCGCGACGAGGATCTGGTCCAGCACGGCATCCATGCCCGTACCGTTGGCAACAAAGGCGCCCGTCAGCGGATTGGTGTTGCTGGTGTTAATCGGTTTGATCATGGCGACGACTGCGGCGATGGCCGCATCGAGCCGTTGCTGGGTCGCGGCACTGGCCAGCGCCGCGGTGCAGGCGGCCGGGACGGCATTGGCAACGGGCGCGCAAACGCTTGCCAGGGCGGCACCGCCGGGCTGGCCCGACGCCGTGGACACGATCAGGTCGGTCAGCGGCGTGATATTGACGGTTTGCCCCGCTGCCGTGGCGATGGAATTCATGGTCACTTGCTTGCCGCCGGCCGTGCCGGTGATGCTGAGGAGAAAGGGCGCCGTCATGCCGCCCACGTCGAGCGTGTATGCCCCGCCGGCGCCGGTACTGACGGCCACGGATACTTTGCCCTTGCTATCGATGGCAATCACGCTGCCCGCGACGGGCGCGCCGACGGCGGCGGTGCCGCTGAGCGTCGTGGCTGGCGGCGGTACAACGGGCACGACGGGCACGACGGGAGGAATGGGCGCAACGGGTGCGACCGGGTCGGCGGGGCTGCTGCCGCCGCCGCACGCGGCCAGCATGAGGGCGGCGGCGCAGGCGGCAGCCAGAGGCAATAATTTGTGCAAGTTCTTCTTCATGGTATCCCCTTAGTATTTTTATTAAAATTACTGCTAGTAAACATTCTCAAAGTTTTCCATGAATTGCAATTTATTTTTCTTGGATGCATTAATAATGAGCAACAAGTAACAAAGCTGTCGGTTTCGCGCCGCAGTCTGAAAAGAAATGTGATGAAATGAGCAAGAGTGCGGCGTGCGTGTGCCGCCGCAAGACAGGAGTGGCCGCCAATTGTGAAATATCGCCGCCACGGCTTTGCCATTCTGCAAAGCCCTGCTATAATCTTGTCTTAGGCGGCTGTAGCTCAGCTGGATAGAGTACTTGGCTACGAACCAAGGGGTCGTGGGTTCAATTCCTGCCAGCCGCACCAGAATATTGGGGGTCAGATTGTAAAATCTGATCCCCTTTTTCGTTTCCGAATGGATTTACGCTGCGCCTGTGGCGCCGCGCCGGTATTGCTGGCGAAACGCGCGCGGCGTCACCTGCCTGGCGGCGCGGAACTGGCGGTTGAAATGCGCGAGGTTGCGGTAGCCCGCCTCTTGCGCGATGACGGCGATGGCCAGATTGCTTTCGATCAGCTGTTGGCAGGCCCGGCCGATGCGCAGCCGCGCCAGGTACTCGCCGGGCGTGCAATGCGCGTGGCGCTTGAAACAGCGGTGGAAGGCGCCCAGCGACAGGGCCGCCCGCTGCGCCAGCGTTTCCAGTGCAATCTCTTCCCGGAAATGCGCGTGCATGAAGTCAAACACGATTGCCATGCGCTTTTGCTGCCCATCGGCATGCACCGGCGCCAGCGCTTCCGAGGCCAGCGGCTGCGCACCGCCATCGCCAGCCAGGTCCAGCAGCACGTCGAGCAGCAGCGGCAGGCGCTGCGGCACGGGCAGTGCATTCAATTGCAGCAGTTTCTCTGCGCTGCGCGCGCTCGTTGCCGGCGAAAAATGCAGGGCAGGGCCGGCGCGGCGCGCCAGTTGCCGCACGCCGTGCAACTCCGGAAAACAGGCCGCCAGCTGTTCCACCCATTCCAGCGAAAACCACACGACGACGGCCAGCATCGGCTGCGCGCTGTCGATGCGCTCGCTGGCCGACCATGTGTGCGGCAAATTCGGCCCCAGCAGCACCAGGTCGCCCGGTTCGAAATCGCCCAGGTGGTCGCCGATATAGCGTTGCCCCCGCGCATTGACCGTCAGGGTCAGCTCGAATTGCGGGTGGTAATGCCAGAGGAAGGGAATCGCATCGAGTTCGCGCCACAGCAAGCCCCAGGAGTGGCCCGTCGGGATCGTGACTTGTTCAAATAAAGGCGTCATTGTGACGTTTTAAAGAGGGTGATGGTCAGGATAGTATCAGTTTTGGTTGCTGCGCACGCATTTTACGCGGCACTGCCGGAGCACAATCTGTCCACACCAACACAGGAGACAGCGATGCAAAACCGATATCAGTACGGCGAAGACCGTCCCGGCAATCCATCCGTGGCTTACACGGAACAAACCCAGTTGCGCGACATACAAAAACAGCTGCCCCTGCGCGTGCTGTCCGACAGCGATTTCCTGCACTGGCAAACCTACGGTTACGTCATCGTCAAGGATGCCGTGACGCCGGAACAGGTGCGCCGCACGACCGATTTCCTGTGGGAATTCCAGGGACTCGACCAGCACGACCCCGCCACCTGGAACCGGGACCAGCTGCGCGACCACGCGATGAAAGAGCTCAACGGTTCCGGCATGGTCGAGGCCTATCACAACCAGACCCTGTGGGATAGCCGCCAGACCCAGCGCGTGTACGACGCCTTTGTCGACATCTGGGACCGTCAGGATCTGTGGGTGACCATCGACCGCGCCAACCTGAACACGCCGAACAATGGCAAGCGCAAGTTCGGCGGCTTCATCCACTGGGATGCCGACACCACGCTCGACCCGCTGCCCGTCAACGTGCAGGGCGTGCTGGCCCTGTCCGACACTTCGCCCGACAGCGGCGGCTTTCAATGCTATCCGGAATTGTTCAACAACTTGCTGGCGTGGCGCAAGACCGTGCCGCAAGACCGCAACCCGTGGCAGCCGGATCTGGCGACGGTGCCGTATCCGATGGAATTCATCGCCATGAAGAAAGGGGAGTTGTTGATTTTCAACAGCCTGCTGGCGCACGGCATCCGCCCGAACACATCGACGGACCAGGTGCGCCTGGCGCAATACATTTCCTTCACGCCAGCCCAGGAAGACAATCAAGCCTTGCGCGACTGGAGAGTGCAAAGCTGGCGCGAGCGCAGCGCGCCGCAAGGCTATGCCTTCCCTGGCGATCCCGAGGAAAAGGAACAGCTGCGCTATCCGCAGGCGCAGCTGACTGCGCTGGGCGAGAAGATCCTCGGCGCGCGCGGCTGGTAAGCGTGGCGCCACGTCCGATGGCATTGCCTGCCGGATAGACAATTGCCGGCAAATGCACGATCATGGCTTGACTTGCCATCGACCGAGGAAACGCATGAGTATCATCACCTGCATCGAAGACTTGCGCGTGCTGGCCCAGAAACGGGTGCCGCGCATGTTTTACGACTACGCCGATTCCGGTTCCTGGACGGAATCGACGTACCGCGCCAACAACAGCGACTTCGCCAAGATCAAGTTCCGCCAGCGCGTGGCCGTCAACCTGGAAAACCGCAGCCTGGCCTCGACCATGGTGGGCCAGCACGTGTCGATGCCGGTAGCCCTGTCGCCCACGGGCTTGACGGGCATGCAGCATGCGGATGGCGAAATTCTCGCGGCCCAGGCGGCCGAGCAATTCGGCGTGCCGTTCACCCTGTCGACCATGAGCATTTGCTCGATCGAGGACGTGGCGGCGAACACGACAAAACCGTTCTGGTTCCAGCTGTACGTGATGAAGGACCGCGAATTCATCAACCGCCTGATCGACCGCGCCAAGGCCGCCAAGTGCGGCGCGCTGGTATTGACGCTGGACTTGCAGGTGCTGGGCCAGCGCCACAAGGACTTGCGCAACGGCCTGTCGGCGCCGCCGAAACTCACCATCCCCAACATCCTCAACATGGCCGCCAAGCCGCGCTGGGTGGCGGGCATGCTGGGCACGAAACGGCGCGGCTTCGGCAACATCGTCGGCCACGCCACGTCCGTGTCGGACATGTCGTCCCTGTCGGCCTGGACGCAGCAGCAGTTCGACCTGAGCCTGTCGTGGGCGGACGTGGAATGGATCAAGCAGCGCTGGGGCGGCAAGCTCATCATCAAGGGCATCATGGACCCGGAAGACGCGCGCCTGGCCGTGGAAAGCGGCGCCGACGCGCTGATCGTCTCGAACCACGGCGGACGCCAGCTCGATGGCGCGCAATCGTCGATCGAAGCCTTGCCCGCCATCGTCGGCGCCGTCGGCAGCCAGATCGAAGTGCACATGGATGGCGGCATCCGCTCGGGCCAGGACGTGATCAAGGCCGTGGCGCTGGGCGCCAGGGGCGTGTACATCGGCCGCCCGTTCCTGTACGGCCTGGGCGCCATGGGCGGGCCGGGCGTCACCAAATGCCTGGATATCATCCGCAACGAACTGGACTTGACGATGGCGTTTTGCGGCTTGCGCGACCTGCAGCAGGTGGACAAGAAGATCCTGCTGCCGGGAACGTTTTAAGCGGCAATCCGCACGATTTCAAAACCTTCCGATGCCTGGGGCGGCACGAAGTGGCGCGTGATGTCATCAAATTGCGCGTCGCTGGTGGAAAACGGGTGCAGCCCGCTGGCATTGCGCTGGCGCAAGCGCGCCTTGCATTCCTCATCCGTCACGTCGAGGTAATGCAGCACGTGCGGCGTGCCTGCCTGCTGGAACAGGTCGCGCATCCAGGCGCGGCTGGCCGGCGTATTCGCGGGAAAATCGAGGACGACGGACACGCCCGCCTGCAGCATCTGCAGGCACAAGGGGGCGATGGCTGCGCGCAGCCGCGCCGCGCAAGCCGCGTAGTCGGCCAGGCTGGCGATCTGGCCCGGATACAGCTGCGCCAGCAAGCTGTCTTCGCTGATGCGCACGGTGTGCGGCGCCGCCGCAAGGCGGGCGGTCAGGGTGGATTTGCCCGAGGCAATCTTGCCGCACACGAGGTGCAGGGTGGGGGAAGCGGTGCTGCTGGAGGTAGGGGGCATGGTCGCTCGCTAGAAAGAAATAATGCCTGCGAGACGTCTTGATCTATTGCTGCAAATCAAAGCCGCCTCCCGGGCGGCTTTGGCAATCACACTGCTGCTAAGCCACCATCGTTGGAATGGCGGCAATAATCGATGGCAGGGGCGGGAATGGCGATTGCATGACTGAACGATGCCATGGAATGGCGGGCGCTGTCAATTGTCCAGGCGCGTCCACGGCTCGCGGAACGCGGCCGCATCGAGCGGCTGCGCATGCGGGTCGTCGTGCTGGAACAGGCCGCCGATCAGCATATCCTGGATGGCGTCCGTGAAACCGCCGTATGGCGAGGCGCTACCCCACTGGCGTTGCGTGTGGGCGAAGACGACGGCGTCTTGCTGCGCCGCCAGCTGCGTCAAGGCGTGCCGCAAGGCGGCGGCCGCTTCCGGGCCCATGTCCGTGGCGATGGCGCACACCAGGCGCTGGCCAAATTGCAAGGGTTTGTCCGCCAGTCCCAGCAGCGATTCATTGGCCAGGGCGAGGAACACATCGGGCGCCTGGTCGTCCTTTTCGCAAATGGTCCAGGTGGGCGCCCACGCTTCCAGGCTCATGAAGCGGGCGTCGCGTGTTTCCGGCGTATGCGTCCACTTCGCGTGCGATTTGTCGTCCCAGCCCAGGCGGCCAAAGGAAATCGGCTTGCCCTTGGGATTGTATTGATGGCTGCGCACGCCGGCCTGGCCTCTCGTCCGCGTTTGCGTCATGAGTCCATCGAGGCTGGCGGCGAACGGCATCCATTGCGCCGCATCCCATAGCGGCGCCGCAGCGGGCGCGGCCAGCAGCAGGAATACTTCGTAATCACGTGAAAAAAACGCCATGCAGCTTCCTCGGCAAGTGGATGGAAAATTGTGTCGCAATATTATAGTGGCGCTTGCGACAGGGCGGCGCGCTGGCTGGGGCGCAGCAGGTAGACGCCGTACAGGCACAGGGGCAGCACGGCCAGCAGGGCGATATACGGCAGGATAGACGCGCCGTCTTCGGCCGGGTTGGGCAAGGTGGCCGTCACCAGCGCGTAGTCCCACAAGCCATGCACGAGCACCATGGGCCAGATGGAGCGGGTGCGCAGGCGGATGGCCGCGTAGCCGACGCCCTGCAAGGTGGCGGCCACGGCTTGCCACAGGGCGCCGCTGACGTCGCCCGTGGCCAGGCCATTGGCCGTATGGGCCAGGCCGAACAGTGCCGAGGACATCAGGACGGCGGGCCAGACGGCGTAGCGCTCCAGCATGCCTTGCAGCAAGATGGCGCGGAACATCAGCTCTTCCGAGACGGCCACCAGGGCCGCATTGCAAGCGACGATCAGCAGCACGCGCGGTTGCGGCCAGCCGCCGGCCCAGGCCAGCAACAGCATCAGCAGCGCATACAGCAGGGGCGGCGAGACGAGCCACAGCGTTTTCCATGGCTGCGGCGCGCACAGGCCCGCCGCGCGGCGCCGGCTTGAGGCCAGCAGCAGCGCCAGCGCGAACAGGGCGGCCAGCGCCCACGACAGGCCGATGCGGCCGGTGACGGCGGCGCCCGGCAAGGCGTAGCCGGCCGCTTCCAGCCAGCGGCCGCCCAGGCTCAAGCCCAGCCAGATGGCCAGTGCGATGAGGGTGACGGGCATGGTGAGGGCGATTCTAGGGAAGGGCATGGTTGGCTTCGGTGTTGGCCGCGTCGGCTACTGCGTACATGGGCGAATCATGAAGTTGCATCAATGATATGGTGGAAATATTGCCATACTACATTAAAAGCAGGCGTACAAAATTGCCACATCGTTATAGTTGCATGGAATAATAAGCCTTCGTCCGTTTGCCGCCAGACTGGAGAGCCATGACCTACAGCAAGACCATCACCACTGAACGATTGATCCTGCGCAAGCCGCAACCATCGGATGAGGCGGCGCAGTTCGCCATGCATTCCGATCCCGAAGTGATGCGCTATTTCAGCGAACCGCCCTGGGAAGACACGGGCCGCGCCACGCGCCAGATTGCCGAGGACATCGCCGCTTTCGAGAAAGAGGAATTCTTCCGTTTCGCCGTCGAGCTGAAGGCGACGGGCGAATACCTGGGCAGCTGCAGCCTGTTTTCCGAGCACCGCCAGAACCGCCGCGCCGAGATCGGCTACGCGCTGGGCCGCCCGTACTGGGGCAAGGGCTATATGCACGAAGCGCTGTCGGCGCTGCTGGAATTCGCCTTCATCGAGCGCGACCTGAACCGCCTGGAAGCCGATATCGACCCGCACAACGCCGGTTCGGCCAGCGCCCTGGAACGCCAGGGTTTCAACAAGGAAGGTTTTCTGCCCGAACGCTGGATCGTCGGTGGCCAGGTCAGCGACTCGGCGCTGTATGGCTTGCTGCGCCGCGAGTGGGAAGCGCGGCGCAAGGGCGCCGCGTGAGCGGACAGGTTGGCGGCGCGTTCCAGCGATCGCCAGGCCGCAGCTGAGGAGGATGCCAGGCGATGATCGCTGTCGATTTACCCGCTTCAGGCCACCCGCTGGTGACCTTGCGCCCGCTGGAATACAGCGACGCGTCCGCCTGGTATGCCTACCTGGCCGACCCTGCCGTCGTGGAGCACACGAGCTGGAACTTGCAGTGCGCCGACGATCTGCAGGCCAATTTCGATGACTATGCATCGGCCCAGCCATCGTCGTCCATACGGCTGGCCGTCTTGCTGCGCGACGGCGGCCGGCTGGTGGGCACGATTGGCTTCAATGCCATTTCCCCGCAGCACCGCACGGCTGAAATCGCCTACGACCTTGCCCCTGCCGTGTGGGGGCAGGGCGTGGCCACGTCCGTCGTGAACGCTGTCGTGGATTGGGGCTTCCAGCGCCTCGGCTTCCTGCGCATCCAGGCAACGGTGTTGGAAAGCAATCAGCGTTCGATGCGCGTGCTCGAACGCTGCGCTTTCGAGCGGGAAGGCTATCTGCGCTGCTACCGGCAAATTCGTGGAAGGTCAGGCAATTTCTGGCTGTATGCGCGCATTGCCGGCGTGCAATGAATAAACTTCCCTTGAATATCCTGCTGGTGGAAGACCACCTTGCCATCGCGCGCCAGGTGCTCGATTTCCTCGACGGCTTGCGCTGGCAGACGGACCATGCGGGGACGGGTGCGCTGGCCGTGCAATTGGCCACGCGCAACAGCTATGACGTGGTGCTGCTGGACCTGAACTTGCCCGACATGGATGGCTTGCAAGTGTGCCGCGCCATCAAGGCGGCCGCGCCCAGCAATGTGCCGATTTTGATGTTGACGGCGCGCGACGCGTATGAAGACAAGGCGCGCGGCTTTCGCGACGGCGCCGACGATTACCTGACCAAGCCGTTCGACTTGCGCGAAGTGGCCTTGCGCTGCGAAGCGCTGGCGCGCCGGCAGCAGTTGCACGTGCACCAGGAAATGCGCGTGGGACCGTTCACCTTGCAGACGCGCGCAGGGCGCGCCCTGTATGGCGACGCACCGCTGCCATTGACGCAGACGGGTTTTAAAATTCTGCTGCTGCTGTGCCGCGAATACCCGCACGCCGTCTCGCGCTCGGCCTTGCTGCAGCAGCTGTGGGGCAGCCAGCCGCCCGACAGCGATGCGCTCAAATCGCACATCTACGCGCTGCGCAAGCAGCTGGAGTTGCTTGGCGGGGTTGGCGCGGCAGGCATGCTGGTGACCATACCGCAGCTGGGCTACCGCTTGGCCTTCGACGCTGCGGCATCGCCATGAGCCAGTCGATCCGGCAGCGCCTGTTCGCCGCCCTGGCCGGCTTCACCGTCTTGCTGTGCCTATGCTACACGGGCCTGGCGCTGGTGATTGCGTATGTGACGGAAGACATGCTGGTGCAGCGCCTGCTCGAGCGCGAAGCGGCGGCCGTCAGCATGCGCTGGCAGCAGCACGATAAGCTTACGCCTTCTGGCAGCGACCTCATCACGGTTTATGGCAGTTACCTTGACTTGCCTCAAGCGGTGCGTGCGCACGTGCCGCCGTCCGCCCCGCGCGGGGAAGTGTTTACGACGACGGGCCAGCATTATCACGTGCTGGCGCTGGATATTGTTGCCGGCGGCCAGCCGCAGCGCGCATACCTGCTGGCCGACGTGGCGCCCGTGCTGGTGGTCTCGCGCCTGGCGCGGGAAGTGGGCGGCGTCGTGGCTGGCGTGGCGCTGGCGCTGATCGGCCTGGCGCTGCTGCTGGCGTACTGGCTGGCGCGGCGCCTCGTGCTGCCCTTGCAGAGATTGGCCCAGGAAGCGCGCCGGCTGGCGCCCGGCGGCGCCGTCCATTTTAGCGAGCGCGACCGCCCCGACGAGATCGGTTTCCTGGCGCGCCGCCTGGAAACCACCTTTGCCGAATTGCAGGCGGTGTTGCGGCGCGAACAGGCATTTGCCCGCGACGTCAGCCATGAATTGCGCACGCCGCTGACCCTCATGCACAACACCCTGGCGCTGGACGATGCGCCGCCGCTGGGCAAGCAGGAGCAGGCGCAGCTGCGGCAATCCACGCACGAGATGCGCGCCACCATCGACGTGCTGTTCGCGCTGGCGCGGGCCGAGCAATTGCCGGGCGACGTGGTCGAATTGCGCAGTTGCATCGAGCAATGCCTGCTGCGCCTGCTCGACGAACACCCTTGGGATGCCAGCCTGCTGGCCCTGGACTTGCCCGAGCGGCTTGAGGTGGTCGGCAATCCGCAACTGGTCATGTTGCTCCTGAATAATTGCCTGGCGAATGCGTTGTTCCATGGCGGCCCCGATTGCCGCATCGGTATTGCGTTTGCGCAAGGTTGCCTGAGCATCGACAATACCGTGCAGCCGGGACAAGCGCCACGCATCCACGGTTTCGCGCACGGGCAGGACCTGCTGCTGCGCCTGGCAAAAGCCATGCACTGGGACATTGCTTTCCATCCGGGCGCGACGCAGTTCCGTGTCGCCATCGTGCCGGCCCGGGCGCAATAAAGTCGGTGGATTTCACCGCGATTTCACCTGCCCTTGCATATGCTGGCTGCTCTTTTACTTAAGGGAAGCCCATGAAAATCGCCGTCAGCCTGTTCATCCTGTCCTGCCTGTCCATGCCCGTGCTGGCCCAGGTGCAATCGCTGCAGCTCAAGGACGACAAGCGCCGCTACATTGTCTACACGCCGGCTGCGTATCAAAGCCAGCCTCAAAAGACCTTTCCCGTCGTCTTCAATTTCCATGGCGGCGGCATGAGCATGGCGGAACAAATGCTGTACACGCAGATGAACAGGACGGCCGAGCGGCACCAGTTCATCGTTGTGTATCCGCAAGGTATCAAGCAGGATTGGAACGTGGGCTTCGGCATGGATTACCTGGCGGGCACGGACGACGTCGGCTTTACGCAAGCGATGTTGAGCAAACTCAAACAGGATTACCGCATCGACGAGCAGCGCGTGTATGCCACGGGCCTGTCGCGCGGCGGTTTCTTTGCCCTGCGCCTGGCGGCCGAGCTGCCGCAACAGTTCGCCGCCGTCGCCTCGGTGGGGGCGCCCATGCCGGAACCGGTACGGCAGCATCACAGGAAGACGGACAAGGTCGGCATGCTGCTGATACAGGGCACGGCCGACAAGGTCGTGCTGCTCGAGGGCAAGGCCGCCAGCTATCTGTCGGCCGAGGATACGTTCGATTACTGGCGCCAGCACAACGGCATCGAAGGCGCCAGGCCGCAGCCGCGCCTGCTTCCTGGCCCCGCGGGCGACGCCACGCAAGTGAGCTGGCTGGAGCAGGGCGCCGCTGGCGTCAGCGTGGCCTTGATCACCGTCAAGGAGGGCGGCCACACGTGGCCGGGCGCCGATGCCTTCAACGTCGGCCTGCCCATCGGCAAGACCACGCGCGCCATCGATGCGAATGAGGTCATGTGGGAGTTTTTCAGCCGCCATCGCCGTTGACGCCATGCTAGGATGGCGGCGCATGGCGTAACCATCAGGCAACAGGAAAGGCAGGCACAGTGGCATTATCAACAGCAGGCATCGCGGCCATGGCCGCGGCAATCTTTGCCAAGCCCGGCGCGGCCGTGGCGCAGGCGTATTCGCAGATGGAGCGGGAAACGCTGTATTTCCACTCGCCTGCCGAGCTGTGCGCGTATGCGGCCAGGCTGGAGGCCGAAGGGGCCGGCGAGGTGCTCCTGGCCGTGCATTACCCGGACATGGCCGGGCACTTTGCCCCGCGCCGTATCGCCCTCGACCCGGCCAAGTGCGGCGGCCTCACCTACCGTTACGTGTGCGAAGGCTGGGGCGTCATCCGCGTCTACCTGCGCCTGTCCAGCGGCAAGGGACTGGCCTCGCATGTGAGCGCCAATTCGCAGAAGCGCGCGGAAAAATGGCAGCCCCTTTACCCGGACTTTGGCCAGACCGATGCCTGGGACTGGGCCGCCGTGGGCCGCCATGAACGCCGCCTGATCCGCGTGCTGAAGCAGGCCGTGGCGCACGATGCGGCGGCAGGAGGCTCGGCATGACAGGCGTGATGCCCATCCACCCGGCCGCCATCTTTTGCCGTTCCCTGGCGCAGCTTTCCGCCATGCTGGACAAGACCGGCACCGCGCCGCACATGCTGGCGGCGCGCCTGCACCCGGACATGCTGCCATTTTCCCAGCAAGTGCGCGCGGCCGTGAGCTTTTCCCTGCGCGGCTGCTGTCCGCTGGCGGGGCTGGAGGTAGCCGATTTCAGCGCCGCCGCCAGCCTGCAGGAACAGATCGCACACACCATGCGCTACCTCAAGGACATTCCCGTGGCGCGCTTTGACGGGCCGCCAGACCGCATCTGCCGCGACCGCGCCGGCTTCGCCGACATCGCGCTGCCGGCCGATGAATTCTTGCAGCTGTACATACTGCCGAATTTCTACTTTCACTTCAGCATGGCGTATGCGATTGCGCGCAGCGCCGGCGCGGCCATCGGCAAGGGCGATTTCGATGGCTACCACGCGTATGCGCCGGGGTTTTCCTTCGAGCGGCCTGCCGCGCCGTAGTTCCTATAAGCCCGCGTCTTTCCACGACGCCAGTCCCAGCCGCTTCAACAGCCGGCCCGACAGTCCGCAGCTCCAGCAACTGATCTGGATTTGCCGCTGCCGCGCCGGGGCCGCATGCCAGGCTTGTTCGGCGTAGGCGAGCAGGGCGTCGCTGAGGGCAGAGTTGTCGGCGACGGGCGGCAGGCGCGACATCAATTCAAGCACGCCGTGGGCAGGCTCCTTGATCTGCAGCAAACCGGCCAGCAGGGCGCGCAGGACGGCGCCGTCGATGTTGCTGCTCGCTTGCGTGAAACGCTGCTGCCAGCACGGGCTGCGCGCCCGCCACAGGGCCAGCAGCTCGGGCACGTCGGCCGCTTGCAGTTGCCCGATCAGCTCGTCCGCCTCGAGAAACAGGTCGAGGCGGTCGTATTCATCGTCGTCGCTGCACAGCAGTTCATCCAGCTCGTTTAACAGGCTCATGCCACCACGTTCGTGGGCGCACCCCGTTCGAACGCTTCCACGTTGCCGATCAAAATGTCGGCCAGCTTCTGCATGGCTTCGCCGCTGGCCCAGGCCGTGTGCGGCGTGAGGATGAAGTTGGGCAGGCGCAAATTGAGCAGCGGGTTGTCGGGCGGAGGCGGCTCCTTCGATAGCACGTCGAAACCGGCGCCGGCGATCACGCCGTTCGTCAATGCCTCGGCCAGCGCCGCTTCATCGACGAGGCCGCCCCGCGCCGTGTTGATCAATAGCGAGGTCGGCTGCATGCGCGCCAGTTCCTTCGCTCCGATGATGTTGCGCGTCTTGTCCGTCAGGGGCAGGTGCAGGCTTAGCACGTCGGAACTGGCCAGCAATTCGTCGAAGCCCACTTCCTTCACGCCATCTTCATTGATGGGCGAACGGTTGTGCACGATCACCTGCATGCCGAAGGCGCGGCCCAGCTGGGCCACGGACTTGCCCAGCGCGCCGTAGCCCAGCAAACCCAGGCGGCTGCCGGCCAGGTCGCGGATCGGGTGGCCGAACAGGCAGAAGCGGTCGGACGCCTGCCACAGGCCCGCCTCCACGTCCGCGCGGTAGGCGACCAACTGGCGGCGCAGGGCCAGCATCAAGGCGAGGGTATGCTCGGGCACGGTGGCGCGCGCATAGTCGCGGATATTCGCCACGACGATGCCCCGCTCGCGGCAGGCGGCCAGGTCGAGGATATCCGTGCCCGTGGCGGCCACGGCGATCATTTGCAGGTCCGGCAATTGCGCCAGCTCGGCCGCGCGCAGCGGCACCTTGTTCGTGATGGCGATGGTGGCGCCTTGCAGGCGAGCCACCGTCTGTTCGCTGCCCCTGGTGTGCGCATGTTCTTGCCAGCTGTGGGCGAAGGCGGGCGGGCGCATGGTGGCGATCAGGCTGTCGCGGTCGAGAAAGACGATGCGGTGCGGGTGCGGCGATGTGCTTGCTGCGGTCATGGCTGGGCCTCGGTCTGGGTGGCGCGCGCGCTGGGAAGGCTGCTCTTGCCTTTCAGTTGCGTGGCCGGGTGGTTGGTAAACATGTCGGCGACCCATTCGACAAACACGCGCACCTTGGCGGACAGATGGCGGTTGGGCGGATAGATCACGTGGATGGGCAGCGGGTCGGATTCCCATTCGCTGAGCAATTCCACCATTTTGCCTTGTTCTATCAGGGGCGCAAGCATGAAATGCGTCATTTGCACGATGCCCAGGCCCGCCAGGCCGGCGGCCGTGTAGGCATTCGAATCGTTCAGGGCGATATGGCTGGGCATGGCGATCTGGATGCGGTCGCCGGCGCGCGTGAAATCCCAATCGAAGGTCTTGCCCGTCTTGGCGGAGAAAAAATTCACGCCTCGGTGCTGCGCCAGGTCGTCCGGATGCAGCGGGGTGCCGTGCTGCGCCAGGTAGCCGGGCGAGGCGCACGTCATGAAGTGCAGCACGCCGACCCGGCGCGCGATCAGGTTCAGATCGCCCAATTCGCCGCCGCGCACGGCGCAATCGACGCCTTCCTCGATCAGGTCGACGGGGCGGTCGCTGCAGCCCAGTTCCAGCGAGATGTCCGGGTAGCGGGCAAAGAAATCGGGCAGGGCGGGGATGATCAGTTCGCTGGCCAGGGCCGTGGGCGCGTCCACGCGCAGCCGCCCGCTGGGGCTCAAACGCGTGCGCGACAGCGATTCCTCCGCCTCGCGCACGTCCGACAGGATGCGCACGCAGCGTTCGTAATAGGCGGCGCCATCGGACGTGATGCTGACGTGGCGCGTGGTGCGGTTGAGCAACTTAACCGACAGGCTCGCTTCCAGCGACTGGATCAGGGTCGAGACGGTGGCTTTCGGCAGCTGCATGTTTTCCGCCGCGCGCGTAAAGCCGCCCGCATCGACGACTTGGATGAAAACTTCCATGGCTTGCAGCTTGTTCACTTGATTCCTTATCACTTCATGCTTGATTATTCATAATCCTGAACAATCAATTCGTCATTGCACTCTTTATCAGATTGTAGATCAAGTCTATAGTTGTTGTACTGCAGCATAAATGTGATTGTCGCAGGAAGTTCACAGGAGAAAAATCATGGGTCATCGGAATGGAATCTTTGCAGTGCTTGCTCTCGCTATGAGCTCGCTCGCTCTGGCCGCGATGGTATCGACGGATGCATACTCGATGGCGGCGCAAAGCGAAGCCAGCGGTTATAGCGCCCTGACCCATGAAGTGGGCGGCGTCGCCCTGTTGTGCCTGAACGACACGGTGCTCGATGCTGCGGTGCAGCCGGTGGTGGCGCAATGAGCTTTGCCGACACCGCTGCCGAACTGGCACCTGGCCAGGCGCTGAAGATACGTGACATCCAGGTGCAGGGCGCGCAGGATGCGCTCGGCGCGCGCGTCTACATGGCCGGCGTGCCGGGCGCCAAGCAGCCGAACCTGATGGTCTTCTTCCATGGCGGCGGCTTTGTCGACGGCGACCTGGACGATGCGGACGACTTCCTGCGCTGCCTCGTGCTGAGCAACCCCGACCACGTGGTGCTGGCCGCGAACTACACCCTGGCCCGTGTGCGGCCATTTCCCGCCGCCGTGGAAGACGCGCATGCCGTGCTGCTGTGGGCAAAAAAGAACAAGTCCAAACTGGGCTGGACGGGCAAGCAGATGGTGGTGTCGGGCATCGAAGCGGGCGCCAACCTGGCTGCCGTATGCGCCATGATGTCGCGCGACCGGGGCGGACCGCCCCTCGCGGGCCAGGTGCTGATCATGCCCATGCTCGACCCCGGCCTGTCGACCTGCTCGATGCGCAACTTGCCGACCTGTCCTGACCTGGCGGAAGTGGCCGATCAATGCGCCGCCGCCTACCGCGGCTACCTGCCGAATGCCGCTGACCGTACCCATCCGTATGCGTCGCCATTGCAGTCGAGCCGCCTGAAGAACCTGCCGCCAGCGCTCATCCTGTCCAGCGAAGACGACCCATTGCGCGACGAGGCTGAACAATACGGCAGCAAACTGATCGCCTGCGGCATCAAGACGACCGTGCGGCGCATGGCCGCCGCGCCGCTGCAGGACGCCACCGCCCGCAATGAGTGCGCTTGCAAGGTGCAGGTATTGAGCGAAATTAGCAGTTTCGTCGCCGGACTGGGGCAGGAGCCCGAGTCATGACGCCGCCATCCGCGGCACCGCAAAAAAACTTACACTAATCAGTTTACTTTTTGAGTTTTGGTTGCTACACTACGCAGTGTAGTTCCCTTCCTGCCTGAGTTGTGCGTTCGCACAGCCAGCTTCGTCGTCCCCGTCCGCTTTTAAGCAGCTGGCGGCCTGTTTACCTTTGATCGAGCGCCGTCGGGCGCCATGGCACCACCATTCACTTTTTAAGCTGGGTTGCTTCCTGCCGCCCATACCATTAGAAATTTTCATAAAACAGGGAAATAAAATGAAAAACGTTCAACAATTTTCCACTCTGCTGAAGCCCCTGGCTGCCTCGCTTGCGCTGGCAGGACTGGTGGCCGTGAGCCTGGCCGGCTGCGATTCGGCCAATAGCAAGGTGCCCGACGCGCCAGCGGCCGGCGGCCCGCCCATCTCGGCCGCCGCCGTGGTGGAAAAACAGATTACGGAAACGCAGGAATTCTCGGGCCGCCTGGAAGCGATCGAGCGCGTGGAAATCCGTTCGCGAGTCGGCGGCTTCATCACGGCCGTCAACTTCAAGCCGGGCAGCGAAGTCAAAAAAGGCGACGTGCTGTTCGTCATCGACCCGCGCCCATTCCAGGCCGAAGTGTCGCGCGCCGAAGGCACGGCCGCTTCCGCCCGCGCCAAGGCGGAACTGGCCAAGCTGGAACTGTCGCGCGCTGAAAAGCTGCTGGCTGAAAAAGCCATCGCCCAGCGCGAATTCGATGAAAAGGCATCGGGCTTGAAAGAGCTGGACGCGAATGCCCGCTCGGCGCAAGCCGCATATGAAGCAGCCAAGCTGAACCTGTCGTACACGCAGGTGCAGGCGCCGATCAGCGGCCGCGTCAGCAAGGCGGAAATCACCGTCGGCAACCTGATCGACGCTTCCGCCATCCTCACCTCCGTGGTGTCGACGGACCGCATCTACGCCAGCTTCGACGGCGATGAAGATACGTATCTGCGCGTGGCCGGCACGGCGCAAAAGGGCACGCCCGTCACCGTCAAGGTGGGCCTGGCCAACGAAACGGGCTTCCCGCACGAAGGCAAGCTGGAATTCGTCGACAACCAGCTCGATCCGGCCACGGGCAGCGTGCGCATGCGCGCCACCTTCGCCAACGCCGAGCGCCAGCTGGTGCCGGGCCTGTTCGCGCGCATCCAGCTCGACGGCGGCAACGGCCCGCAGGCGCAAAGCACGGCGCTGTTGATCAGCGACCGCGCCGTCGGCACGGATCAAAGCCGCAAATATGTGTACGTGGTGGGCGCCGACAACAAGGCCGAATACCGCGCCGTCAAGCTGGGCCCGAATTCGGACGGCTTGCGCGTGGTGCGCGAAGGCTTGAAGGCGGGCGAAAAGATCGTCGTCAACGGCTTGCAGCGCGTGCGTCCCGGCGCACCCGTGACGCCGCAGATGGTGGCCATGGATTTCGACCCGACCGCGCCTGTCGCTCCCGCAAAACCTGAAGTAAAAGACGCCAAGATCGCCGCGAAAGCAGCATCGACTTCCAAGGAATAAACATGAATTTTTCCCGCTTTTTCATCGACAAGCCGATTTTCGCGGCGGTGCTGTCGATTGTCATATTCGTGGCCGGGCTGCTGTCGATTTTCGGCCTGCCCATCTCCGAATATCCCGACGTCGTGCCGCCATCCGTGGTGGTGCGCGCGCAATACCCGGGCGCCAACCCGAAAGTGATCGCCGAAACCGTGGCCGCGCCGCTCGAAGAGCAGATCAACGGCGTCGAGAACATGCTCTACATGTCCTCGCAAAACACGTCCGATGGCGCGATGATGCTGACCGTGACCTTCAAGATCGGCACCAACGTCGAGCAGGCCGAGACGCAGGTGCAGAACCGCGTGCAGCGCGCCTTGCCGCGCCTGCCCGAGGAAGTGCGCCAGATCGGCGTGACGACCGTCAAATCGTCGCCCAACCTGACCATGGTGGTGCACCTGGTCTCGCCGAACAAGCGCTATGACGACATGTACCTGCGTAACTACGCGGTGCTGAACGTCAAGGACCAACTGGCGCGTCTGCCCGGCATGGGCGACATCCAGATCTTCGGCGCCGGCGACTATGCCATGCGCATCTGGCTCGACCCGCAAAAGGTGGCGGCGCGCGGCATGACGGCCAATGACGTCGTCGACGCCATCCGCGAGCAGAACGTGCAGGTGGCTGCAGGTGTCATCGGCGCCTCGCCGGCGAAAAACTCGGACTTCCAGCTGACCGTCAATACCCAGGGCCGTCTGCAGACGCCCGAGGAATTCGGCGCCATCATCGTGCGCACGAATGCCGACGGCGCCGTCACGCACCTGAAAGACGTGGCGCGCGTGGAAATGGGCGCCAACAGCTACTCGCTGCGTTCGCTGCTGAACAATAATCCGGCCGTCGGCATGGGTATTTTCGAAGCGCCGAATGCCAACGCGCTGCAATTGTCGTCCGACGTGCGCGCCAAGATGGACGAACTGAAGAAAGACTTCCCGCAAGGCGTGGAATACCGCATCGAGTACGACCCCACGCAGTTCGTGCGCTCGTCCATCGAAGCCGTGATCCATACCTTACTTGAGGCGATTGCCCTGGTGGTGCTGGTGGTGATCATCTTCCTGCAAACCTGGCGCGCCTCGATCATTCCGCTGCTGGCCGTTCCCGTGTCGATTGTCGGTACCTTTGCCGTGATGCTGGGCTTTGGCTTCTCGATCAACACGCTGTCGCTGTTCGGCCTCGTGCTGGCCATCGGTATCGTCGTCGATGACGCCATCGTGGTGGTGGAAAACGTCGAGCGCAACATCGAGGAAGGCTTGTCGCCGCGCGACGCCACCATCCAGGCCATGAAAGAGGTCAGCGGTCCTATCGTCGCCATCGCCCTGGTGCTGTGCGCCGTGTTCGTGCCGATCGCCTTCGTGCCCGGCCTGTCCGGCGAGTTCTATCGCCAGTTCGCGCTGACGATCGCCATTTCGACCGTGATTTCCGCTTTCAGCTCGCTGACCCTGGCGCCAGCCCTGTCGGCCGCGCTGCTGAAGCCGCACGATGCGCCGAAAGACGCGCTGACGCGCGGCATGGACATGGTCTTCGGCCGCTTCTTCGCCTGGTTCAACCGCTTCTTCGGCCGCGCTTCGCACCGCTATGAAGCGGGCGTGAAGGGCGTGTTGGGCCGCAAGAGCGCGTCGCTGGGCGTGTATGCGCTGCTGGTCGTTGCCGCTATCTTCACCTTCAAGTCCGTGCCGGCCGGTTTCGTGCCGGCGCAGGACAAGCAATACCTGGTGGGCTTTGCGCAATTGCCTGACGCCGCTTCGCTGGACCGCACGGAAGATGTCGTGCGCCGCATGTCCGACGTCATCAAGTCGGTGCCTGGCGTCGAATCGACCATCGCCTTCCCCGGCCTGTCGATCAACGACTTCACCAATGCGCCGAACGCCGGCATCGTGTTCGCCACCCTGAAACCGTTCGATGAGCGCAGCAGCAAGGAATTGTCGGGCGGCGCCATCGCGGCCGAGATCAACAAGCGCCTGGGCGGCATCCAGGACGCCTTCATCATGGTCTTCCCGCCACCGCCCGTCAACGGCCTGGGCACCATCGGCGGCTTCAAGATGATGATCGAAGACCGCGGCAACCTCGGTTACGACGCGCTGTACAACGCCACCCAGTCGCTGGCCGCGAAAGCGTACCAGACGCCGGAACTGGCGGGCGTGTTCTCGGGTTACCAGATCAACGTGCCGCAGCTGTTCGCCGACGTCGACCGCGTGAAAGCCAAGCAGATGGGCGTGCAGCTGCAAACGATTTACCAGACCTTGCAGATCAACCTCGGTTCGCTGTACGTGAACGACTTCAACCAGTTTGGCCGCACCTACCAGGTGCGCGTGCAAGCCGATGCCGCGTTCCGTTCGCATGCCCAGGATATCGCGCAGCTGAAGGTACGCAATGACAAAGGCGAAATGATCCCGCTGTCGTCGTTGATGCGCGTCAAGGATAGCTATGGTCCGGACCGCGTGCAGCGCTACAACGCGTATGCCGCAGCCGACTTCAATGGCGGCGCCGCCCCTGGCGTGTCGAGCGGCCAAGCGCAAGCCGCGCTGGAACGCATCGCCAAGGAAGTGCTGCCGCAGGGGATTTCGTATGAGTGGACGGAGCTGACCTACCAGGACATCTTGTCCGGCAATACGATGATCTATGTCTTCCCTCTGTGCGTGCTGCTGGTGTTCCTCGTGCTCGCCGCCCAGTATGAAAGCTGGACCCTGCCGCTGGCCGTGATTTTGATCGTGCCGATGTCCATCCTGTGCGCCTTGCTGGGCGTCAAATTGACCGGTGGCGACAACAACGTGTTTACCCAGATCGCGCTGTTCGTGCTGGTGGGGCTGGCGTCGAAGAATGCGATCCTGATCGTGGAATTTGCCCGCGAACTGGAAGAGCATGGCCGCACCGTCGTGCAAGCGGCGCTGGAAGCGTGCCGCCTGCGCCTGCGTCCGATTTTGATGACGTCGATCGCCTTCATCATGGGCGTGGTGCCCCTCGTGTTCTCGCACGGCGCCGGTTCGGAAATGCGCCATGCGATGGGTGTGGCGGTCTTCGCCGGCATGCTGGGCGTGACCTTCTTCGGCCTGTTCCTGACGCCCGTGTTCTATGTATTGCTGCGCACCCTGGCGCAGCGTTTTGAGAAAAAACCAGCCGATGCTGCCGCCAAGCCTGCCGCCGCGCCAGCATTGAACCTGGAAGGAGATATATATTGAAAACCAAGGAAATCATCTGGCGCGTCAAGCCTGTGCTGACCGCCATGGCCGCAGCCGTGCTGCTGGCCGCCTGCGCGGCGCCCGAGTTCAAGCAGCCGCAGATCGAGACGCCTGCGGCGTTCAAGGAAGCGCAAGCCTTGTCCGCCGTGCAGACGGCGGCCGACGGCACGCGCTGGAAGCAGGGCGTGCCAGCCGAGCGCCAGGCGCGCGGCGAGTGGTGGCTGGCCTTCAATGATCCGGCCCTCACAAGCCTGATCAACGAAGCCACGCAGGCCAATGCCAACCTGGCCGTCGCCGCCGCCCGCGTCAAGCAGGCGAGGGCGATTGCCGGCATCGCCGAAGCGGACCGCATCCCGCAAGTGGGCGTGAACGTGGGCGGCCAGCGCAACCGCGCTTCCGCCGTGTCGCTCGGCTTGCCGAACGGCGCGCCGGTGGCCGCCACGAATGTCTACCAGGCGAATCTGACGGCCAGCTACGAAGTCGACCTGTTCGGCAGAGTGGCGGCTAACGTCAGCGCCTCGCGCAGCGATGCGCTGGCCGTGGAAGCGACCTATCGCTCGGTGCTGTTGTCCTTGCAGGCCGACGTGGCGCAAGCCTACTTCCAGCTGCGCGCCACGGATGCGGAACTGGCGACCCTGGCCCAGACGGTGAGCCTGCGCGAGGAAAGCGTGCATGTGAACCAGCGCCGCTATGACCTGGGCGACATCGGCGAATTCGATCTGTCCCGTGCCCGCACGGAGCTGTCGACCACGCGCGCCGAAGCCATCGGCCTGCAGCGCCAGCGCGCGACCAGCGAACATGCGCTGGCCGTCCTGCTGGGTAAGCCGGCCGCCAGCTTCACGGCGACCGTCAACCCGCTGCAGGACAGCGGCTTCCTGCCCGTGATCCCGGCCGGCATGCCGTCGTCCCTGCTGGAGCGCCGTCCCGACATCGCGTCGGCGCAGCGCACCATGGAAGCGTCGAATGCGCGCATCGGCGTGGCGAAATCGGCCATGTTCCCCGCGTTGACCTTGAACGCTTCCGGTGGCGGTGCGTCCGATACGTTCTCGGACATCTTCAAGTGGAGCAGCCGCTCCTGGCTGCTGGGCGCCCTGATGTCGATGCCCATCATCGATGGCGGACGCAATAAAGCTGCCGTGAGCCGCAGCGAAGCGCAGCTGGAAGAGTCGGTGGCGACGTATCGCCAGAGCGTGCTGGTGGCGTTCGCCGAGGTGGAAGACAACCTGGCCGGCCTGCGTATCCTGTCGGGCCAGACGCAGCAGATCGACGAAGCCGTCGTCTCGGCGCGCCGCTCGGCCGACCTGGCGCAAAAGCTGTACGACGCGGGCCGTTCCAGCTACCTCGATTTGCTGGACGCACAGCGCAACCTGGCGGCCATCGAGCGCAACGCCGTGCAATTGCGCGGCAACCGCGCCGTCACCACGGTGGCGCTGATCCGCGCCCTGGGCGGCGGCTGGGGCGAGACGGAGCCGCAGGTGGCGGCTAACTGATTTCCGGCACCGCGGGTTGGCATGCCCGGCCCGCGGCAAGGAAAACATCGTCAAAACGGTGTCGTGCGCTTGCACGGCGCCGTTTTTTTGTTTTCAGCGAGTTGAATCCGTTTGCGGCAAGGCCGCGTAAGTACTCCTGCAATCACGCAAATGCAGTCATCCAGGAGATACCATCATGCGCACCTTTATTCCCGCAGCACTGTTTGTCACCGCCTTTACTTCCCTGCTGGCCGCCAGCGCCCCGTTTGCCGCCGACATGACGACCATGGTGGGCGGCCAGAGCATGTACCCGAGCAAGGACATCGTCGACAACGCCGTCAATTCGGCCGACCACACGACCCTGGTGGCTGCCGTCAAGGCCGCCGGCCTGGTCGATACCTTGAAAGGCAAGGGCCCGTTCACCGTGTTCGCGCCGACGAATGCGGCCTTTGGCAAGCTGCCGGCCGGTACCGTCGACACCCTGGTGAAACCGGAAAACAAGGCGACCCTGACGAAAATCCTCACCTACCACGTGGTACCGGGCAAATACGACTTCAAGGCGCTGGCGAAGGAGATCAAGATGCATGACGGTAAGGCGACCCTGCCCACGGCCAGCGGGGGCAAGCTGATGTTCGCCATGAACGGCATGCACAACATCGTCGTGATGGACGAGGGCGGCAATAGCGCCAACATCAGCACCTATGATGTGTATCAATCGAATGGCGTGATCAATGTCATTGACACGGTCTTGATGCCGAAATAAGCGGACGAAAGAGAGTACGAAATAGCGGACGAAAAAAAAGACAGGGAAGCCCCTGTCTTTTTTGCCTGCATGGCGCCGATTACTTGGCTGGCGCTGCTGCTGGTGCGGAAGCTGCCGCTGCGACCGGAGCTGCTGGCGTTGCCGGTGCTGCTTTCTTCGCCTTGTGATGCTTGGCTTTCTTGTGCGCGGCCGGTTTGACGGCGGCTGGTGCTTCAGCCTTGGCTGCCGGTGCGACGGCGGCGGCAGAAGCTGCTGGAGCGGCCGGTGCTGCAGGTGCGGCTGGCGTCTGGGCGAAAGCGGCGGTGGCGAACAGGCTGGCGATCAGGGTGGCGATAACTTTTTTCATGATGAAATCCTATAAGGTAATGGTGCGAATAAAAATCGGGTGCTGATGGACTGGATTACTTGCTTGCTGCAGGTGCTGCTTCAGCGGTGGCCGACGCCAGTTTGGCATCTGCCTTGGCCTTGGTTTTTTTCGCAGTGTGATGCGCCTTGGCCTTGGTGGTGGCAGCTTCCGTTTTTGCGCTGGCGACTTCCGTTTTGGCGGCGACGACAGCTTTCGCTTCCTTGGCGTCCGCTTTCACGACGGCTTGCGCTTCCTTGGCGTCAGCCTTGACGACGGCCTTGGTGTGGGCTGCTTCCACTTTGGCGGGAACCGAGGCTGCGGGAGCTGCTGGCGTTTGAGCAAAGGCAGCGGTTGCGAACAGGCCGGCGATCAGGGTAGCAATTACTTTTTTCATGGTGCAGTCCTCAGTGGTGGTTTGTCTGGTATGTCTGTTGGTGCCGGGATGATTCCCGTGTCACTGAGCATAAAACGCGCCCCCGGACGCTTGCGTTGACGGTCATTACAATCGCTTACATCTGCGTGGCATCCGCGGCCAAAATGGCTTTCAGGATGTCTTCCGAGCGGCGCTGCCCGTAGCCCTTGCCGTAGGCGCTCGATGCGATGCTCACCACCATGCGGCGCGCCGGTATCACGTAGATCTTGTTGCCGCCATTGCCCGAGGCGAAATGCACGGCGATCTTTTTCCCGGCCACGTCCTGCGTCTTCGCGTACCAGAAATAGCCGTAGCTGTCGGCATAGCGGTCGACGGCGCCGATGGCCACGCGCGGCGCCAGTGCTGCCTTGAGCCAGGCGGCGTCGATTACCCTCTTGCCGTCAAATACGCCGTCGTCCAGCACCATCTGGCCGATTTTTGCCGTGTCGCGCGCGCGCAGCGACAGGTTGCCCTGGCCTTTAGGGTGGCGTGCCACGTCGCGGCCCCAGCTCCAGCGCGTGATGCCCAGCGGCGCGAACAGCGCCTTGGCGGCGTAGTCTTCCAGGTCGGCGCCGCTGGCGTTTTCCACCACGCGCCCGGCAATGTACGAACCCAGCGAGTTGTAGCGGTAGATGCTGCCCGGCTTTGTTGCGGCCGGCACGCCGCGCACGAAGGCGGCGGGGTCGGGCGCTTCATCGAGCTTGTCTTCATTGCCGGGCGAGTGTTCGTCTTCATCGAAGGCGGCCAGGCCCGAACGCATGGTCAGCAAGTCGTCGAGGACGACCTTGCCCGCCGGGCTGGCAGCGACTTCGGGCCAGTAGCCGCCCACCGTTTTTGTTGTCGCCAGCTGGCCGCGCGCCACGGCCGCACCGACCAGCAGCGCGGTGATGCTCTTGCCGGCCGAGCGGATGTCGTGCAGGGTGTCGGCCGTCTCGCCGTTGTAATAGCGCTCGGCGACGATGGCCCCGTCGCGCAGCACGACGACGGCGCGCAAGTCGCCATGGCTGTCGCCGTCCTGGGCTTGCAGGACTTGATCGAGGGTGGCGGGGGCCCTGTCCTGCGCCAGGACAGGGCATGACAGGAAGAGGGTACTCAATAGTGAGAACGGCAGGCGGCGCATGGACAGCTCTCGTGGCGATGGTCGGATTGCCAGTGTCGCCCAATTGCGCCGTTTTGTCGCGCGCAAGCTGGCCTGTTCGATGAAGTTTGCGTGAAGGCGCGCCGGACGAGCAAAATGCAAAAGGGACAGCCGAAGCTGTCCCTGGTACGCGAAGTGGCCACGCAAGCGCAGACCCGGCGGATGCGCTCCCGTGGCTACATCTGGCTTACTTTGCCGGTGTGGCAGCAACTGCGGCGTCCGCTTTTGCCGCATCCGCTTTTACTTTGGCTTTGCCGGCCTTGTGATGGGCCTTGGCCTTGGTGGCTTTGGCGTCGGCCTTGGCGCTGGCGACATCGGCTTTCGCATCGGCTGCGACGACCGCTTCCTTGGCGTCGGCTTTCACGACAGCCTTGGTTTCCTTGGCTTCTGCCTTGGCGACGGCTTTCGTGTGGGCCGCTTCCGCCTTGGCGGGAACCGACGCTGCCGGGGTGGCAGGGGTTTGGGCAAAGGCTGCGGTAGCGAACAGGCCGGCGATGAGGGTAGCGATAACTTTTTTCATTTTATTTTCCTGGCAAGTGGTAAGTGATGGTGTGTCGATGATTACTTGGCGGCTGCTGGCGCTGGTACAGATGCTGGCGCTGCAGCGGTGGCAGAAGCCAGTTTTGCGTCGGCCTTGGCCTTGGTTTTCTTGGCTTTGTGGTGGGCCTTGGCCTTGGTGGCAGTTGCTTCCGTTTTTGCGCTGGCCACTTCCGTTTTCGCGGCGACGACGGCTTTCGCTTCTTTTGCATCCGCTTTCACGACGGCTTGCGCTTCCTTGGCGTCGGCTTTGACGACAGCCTTGGTGTGCGCCGCTTCCGCCTTGGCGGGAACCGACGCTGCCGGGGCGGCAGGGGTTTGGGCAAAGGCTGCGGTAGCGAACAGGCCGGCGATCAGGGTAACAATTGCTTTTTTCATGGTGCAGTCCTCTGTGGTGGTTTGTCTGGTATGTCTGTCGGTGCCGGGATGATTCCCGTGTCACTGAGCAGAAAACGCGCCCCGGAAGGTTATGGTTGACCTTGTTTACACTTTCTTACAATCAGGTGATTTAAGCGACGTTCATTGAATAAGGCGGCATGAAAATGCAAAAAGACAGCCGAAGCTGTCTTTTTGTGTGGCGCCAAAAGTGCGCGGAGGGACTTACTTGGCTGCTGCTGCGGTCGCTTCAGTCTTGGCTTCGTCAGCCTTGGCTTTGGCTTTTTTCGCTTTGTGATGGGCTTTTGCCTTGGTGGCGGCTGCGTCGGCCTTGGCGCTGGCGACATCGGCCTTGGCATCGGCGGCGACGACTGCTTCTTTCGCATCGGCTTTGACTACGGCTTTGGTTTCCTTGGCTTCCGCTTTTGCCACTTCCTTGGTGTGCTTGGCTTCGGCCTTGGCAGGCACGGCTGGCGTTTGAGCAAAGGCTGCGGTAGCGAACAAGCCGGCGATCAGAGTAGCGATTACTTTTTTCATGGTGCAGTTCCTCGAGAAGTGGGGTTGTAGTTCAGGAGATGCATTTCCCCTGTCACTGAGCCAAAAACGCGCCGTATGGCAATCGCGTTGACAACGATTTGATCTAATTACAAACACTTACATTTGCCGGGGCAGGCGCTCTGTTAGCTGGCGTACCGCGCCAAGTGCCGCGGCGGCCCAGACTCAAGGCCACGCGCCGTTCCGGGGACGGTGTCAAGCTCAAATGCGGGCTGCGCCAGGAATTCGTCACCGGCGGCGGCCCGATCGACAGGGAGAAGACGATGCAGAACACCTCCACGCCGGACGGCGCCTTGCCGGCCAGTTTCAGGGTCAGCCATGCGGACCGGGTCATCGACAGGGACAGCGGCGCCAGGAAGATCGACCTGGTGCGCTATTACGCGCTGGTGGGCAAGCTGATGCTCGTGCATCTGCGCGGCCGGCCCGTGTCGCTCGTGCGTGCGCCGGCCGGCGTGGGCGGCGAGCTGTTCTTCCAGAAACATGCGGAGTCGTCGGCCATGCCCGGCGTCAAGCAGCTCGATGCCCGGCTGGACCCCGGACACCCGCCCATGCTGGCAGTGGCCAGCCTGCAAGGCTTGCTGGCGGCGGCGCAGTGGAATGTGGTGGAATTCCACACGCAAAATGCGCTGGCCAGCGCCTACGACACGCCGAACCGCCTGGTGTTCGACCTGGACCCGGGCAAGGGCGTGGCCTGGCCCGCCATCCGGGAAGCGGCCGTGCTGCTGCGTGCCTTTTTGACGCAGCTGGGCTTGCCCGCGTTCCTGAAAACCAGCGGCGGCAAGGGCTTGCACGTGGTCGTGCCGATCCGCCCGCAACACGACTGGGAGACGGTGAAGGCGTTTTCGCAAGCCATCGTGGCGCACATGGCGCAGCACATCCCGGCGCGTTTTGTCGTCAAGAGCGATCCCGCCAACCGGGTCGGCAAGATTTTCATCGATTATTTGCGCAATGGCCGGGGTGCCACCACCGTGTGCGCCTGGTCGGCCCGCACGCGTTCCGGGCTGGGCATTTCCGTGCCGCTGGCCTGGGATGAACTCGACCAGCTGAAAGCGGGCGACCAATGGAACGTGGGCAATGTCCACAGCCGTCTCGACGTGGGCAACGCGCCGTGGAATGGCTATGCGCGCAGCGCGAAGGGACTCGATGCGGCGATGAAAAAGCTGGCCTTCAGTCCTCTTGCCTGAACGGCAGGACGGCGCGCGCCAGCTGCAGCGCTTCCTCGATGGCCGCGTTGAGCAGGGTGATTTCGACGGGCTTGGTCAGGTAGCGGAAAAACCCCGCGGCCAGGCCATGCCGGATATCGCCCTTCATGGCATTCGCCGTCAGGGCGATGACGGGGATGTGCGCCGTGCGCGTATCGTTGCGCAGGATGCGCTGCGCCTGGTTGCCATTCATGCCGGGCAGGTTGATATCCATCAAGATCACGTCGGGGCGGCGTTCCAGCGCCAGCGCGATGCCCTGGCGCGCGTCGGTGGCCGAAATCAAGCGCAGGTGGGGCAGGAAGCTGACGATGTCTTCCACCAGGCGCAGGCTGGCCGGATTGTCTTCCACGTACAGCAGCAGCGCCTGGCCGCCGGCATCGTCCCCGGCGTCGACGGCATCGCCGGCGGCTACGGGCGGGCATTCCGTTTCCGCCTGCCCGGCGGGCGGCGCAGCCATCGTATCGAGTTCGATCCAAAACACGCTGCCCACGCCGAGGCAGCTGTGCACGCCCATGTTGCCGCCCATCAGCTCGACCAGGCGCTTGGTGACGACCAGGCCGATGCCCGTGCCTTCCTCGCTGCCCGCCTCCTGTCCCAGGCGGTTAAACGGCTGGAACAGTTCGGCCATCTGCGCATCGTCCAGTCCCTTGCCCGTGTCGCGGATGGCGATGCGCACGCGCTGCGCCTCGGGCTGCGAGACTTCCAGCTCCACCTTGCCGGCCGGCCGGTTGTACTTGATGGCGTTTGACAGCAGGTTCAGCAGCACTTGCTTGAGGCGCGTATGGTCGGCTCTGAGCGTCAGCGCCTCGCAGGCCGGAAACACCAGGTGAATCTGGCGCTGCTGCGCCTGTTCTTCCACCATCACGCGCACCTCCTCGATCAGCGCGGGCAGCGTCACCGCTTCCATCGACAGGCTCAGGCTGCCCGATTCGATCTTCGCCAGGTCGAGGATTTCATTGATCAGGGTGAGCAGGTGGCGGCCCGAGGTGACGATGTTTTGCACGAAGGTGCGCTTTTGCAGTGCGGTCGCGGGCAGGGCTTCATTGGCCAGCAGCTGGGCGAAACCGAGGATGGCGTTCAGCGGCGTGCGCAATTCATGCGACATGCTGGTGAGAAAGCGGTCCTTCGCCTGGCTGGCCCGTTCCAGCTCGATTTTCTGTTCGTTCAGCGTGCGCTCGATGCGCTTGCGCTCCGTGATGTCGCGGATGGCCGACGAAACCAGCATGCCTTCCTCCGTTTCCAGCGGCGACAGGCTGATTTCGACGGGAAATTCGGTGCCGTCGCGGCGCAAGCCGTACAGTTCCAGCCCCGCGCCCATGGAGCGGGCGCGCGGCGCCGTGGAAAAGGCCTGGCGGTGGCGCGGATGGTCGGTCGCGTAGCGGGCCGGGATCAGCACTTCCACATTGCGCCCAAGCAACTCCGCGCGCGAGTAGCCGAACAGGCGTTCCGTTTGCGAGTTGACGAGCACGATCTCGCCATCGCCGTTGACGATGACGATGGCGTCCGGCGCCGATTCGAGCAAGCCGCGGAACTTTTGCTCGGCCCGGCGGCGGTCGCTGACATCGCGGATGGCGCTGATGACGAAGGTGCCGATTTCCGTCTGGATGGGCGAGAGGCTGATTTCCACGGGGAATTCGACGTTGTCCTTGCGCAAGCCCAGCAATTCCAGGTCGGCGCCCATGGTGCGCGTGCGCGGCTGGTCGAAATAGCGCGCGCGGTGCCCCACGTGGGCATGGCGCAGGCGCTGCGGCAGCAGGCTATCGATTTGCCTGCCGCTCAATTCGCCTTCTTCGTAGCCGAACAGGTGCTGCGCCTGCTGGTTGGCCAGCACGATGGCGCCCGTCGCATTGACCATGATGACGCTGTCCGGCGTCGACTCGAACAGCACGCGGTAGCGCACGTCGACGAACTGGGCGTCGCGCGCCGCCTTCAGCAAGGTCGTGTCCTTCATGGTGGAAATCAGGTAGCGGGGGCCGTCCGGCGCGGCTTGTGCGGCCTGGCAAGCCACGTCGACGTAGATGAGTTCGCCATCCTTGCGCCGCCGCAGCGATTCGCGGTCGTAGCTGCCGTGCAGGGCCAGCTGTTCGGCGATCAGCGGGCCTGCCTCGGCCTGTCCCGGCAGCGAGATCAGTTCCCACAGCGTGCGGCCCAGCGTTTCGTCGCTGGCATAGCCGAAAATGCGCTGCGCCCCGGCCGTCCAGCGCACGACGACATGGTCTTCGTTCGTGATGACAACGCCGCCAGGGGCGCCGCTGAGGATAAGCTGATCTAACTCGGCATCCATTTTTCCGTACGCATGACAGGGCTTGCCGGGTGGCAGGCTGTGTGCATAACGTAGCGAGAAGCCTGCTCAAAGTCAATGCATTTATCTTCCTGGCGATGCGCCTGCAGCGGGTGCGTGGTTCAGGCCGTCTTGCGCAAGTTCCCGCGCGCCATCGCTCAATCCCCTGCGCTGCCGGTGACGGGCAGGACGATGCCGCTGATGTAGCTGGAACAGGCGGGCGAGGCCAGGAAGACGTAGGCGGGCGACAGTTCCTCGGGCTGGGCCGGGCGGCGCATGTCCGTGTCCGCGCCGAATTGCCGGATGTCCTCGGGCGACTTGTCGGCCGGGTTGAGGGGCGTCCACACGGGGCCGGGCGCGATGGCGTTGACGCGGATGCCCTTGTCCATCAAGTTGCCGGCCAGCGCCATGGTAAATGCGTGGATGGCGCCCTTGGTGGTGGAATAGTCGAGCAAGTGCTTCGAGCCGCGCAAGCCCGTCACGGAGCCCGTGTTGATGATGGACGCACCGCGCTGCAAGTGGGGCAGCACGGCCTTGGCCATGTGAAAGTAGCCGTAGACATTGGTTTTCATGGTGAGGTCGAAGCGTTCCTCGCTCAGCTCCAGCAGCGATTCGGCGTGTTCCTGGAAGGCGGCGTTGTTGACCAGCACGTCGATATGGCTGAACTTGTCCAGTACCTGGCTGACGGCTTGCTGGCAAAAGCCCTGGTCGCGCACGTCGCCGGCAATCAACAGGCAGCTCTGGCCTTCCGCTTCCACGTAGCGCTTGGTTTCGTGGGCGTCCGCGTGCTCGTTCAGGTAAATGATGGCGACATCGGCCCCTTCGCGCGCGTACAGCACGGCCACGGCGCGGCCGATGCCCGAATCGCCGCCCGTGACGATGGCCACCATGCCGGCCAGCTTGCCGCTGCCGCAGTAGTCGGGCGCCAGGAAGCGCGGTTTCAGCTGCATCTGCCCTTCGACGCCCGGCTTGTCCAGGTGCTGGGCGGGCAGGGGAGGCGCAGGCTGGCTGCGGCTCCCCGTCTGCACGGGCGGCTTGCTATCCCGTTTGTCTTGCCTGGCGGCATCGGGCTGTTTATCTTTCTGATCTTGCTCCTGCTGGATGCTGCGCTGCAAATTGCCGGCGGACTGGTCCTTGTTCTCGTTCATGCTGGCCTCCCTGGAAACGACTATCCAGTATCGGCGCGGCACCCGCATCGCACGGTGCGCTTGCTAACAGAGTGGCGCAAACGGGCGCAAAGTTATATGATGGTTGACATAAATGTGGGAGGCAGCATGAAAGTGAGCAGGGAGCAGGCGGCGCTGAACCGCGAGCGCATCGTGGAGGTGGCGGCAAGATTGTTCCGCGAAAAGGGTTACGACGGCATCGGCGTGGCCGACCTGATGAAGAACGCGGGCCTCACGCATGGCGGCTTCTATGGCCATTTCGCGTCCAAGGAAGACTTGATGATCGAGGCGTGCCAGCATGCCTTGAATAAGTCGCTGGAAGGCTGGCGGGCGAAGGTCGCCAGCGACCCGCAGCGGGCGCTGCCGGCGATTATCGACAACTACCTCACCCCGAAACACCGCGACCAGCCCGGCGGCGGCTGCCCGGCGGCGGCCATGGGCGTCGACGTGGCGCGCATGTCGCCCGGCGCGCGTCCCGCGTTTACCCAGGCCACGCAGCAGCAGTTCGCCTTGCTGCAGGGCTTGCTGCCCGACGGCGCGCCGGAAGAGCAGCGCCAGCAGGCCATCGCCACGTTTGCCGCCATGGTGGGCGCCATGGTGCTGGCCCGTTCCGTCGATGACGAGTCCCTGTCGGGGGAAATCCTCGACGCCGTGAAGGCGCAATTGCTGCAAGACTGATCCCGTGCCCCCTGTCAGCCGGCCTCGTTGCATGATAGGCTTCGGTTTTCAGATTTCGGGATCATTCATGCTGCTCTGGCTCAGGCAATACCGGCGTCCTCTGTTGGCCGGAGACATCACCGCCGGTATCGTGGTCGCCATGATGATGGTGCCGCAAGGCATGGCTTACGCGCTGGTGGCCGGCTTGCCGCCCGTGGTGGGCATCTACGCCAGCATCCTGCCGCCCGTGCTGTACGCCCTGTTCGGCAGCAGCATGACGCAATCGGTGGGCCCCATGGCCATCGTTTCCCTGATGACGGCCGCCGCCCTGGCGCCGCTGGCCGACCCCGGCTCCTCCCTGTATATCGTGCTGGCCGCCCAACTGGCCTTCATCAGCGGCCTCGTCCTGCTGCTGTGCGGCGTGCTGCGCCTGGGCTTCATGGCCAGTTTCCTGTCGCGCCCCGTGATCAGCGGTTTCAGCAATGGCGCCGCGATATTGATCATCTGGGGGCAGATCACGCCCTTGCTGGGGGCGACGCTTTCCCACTGGCATGCGCCCAGCCTCGTGCTTGGATTGTCCGGCCTGCTGTTCCTGTGGCTGGCCAAGCGGTACGCGTCGCGCCTGCTGCGGCGCTGCGGCCTGAACCAGGTGGCGGCCGACGTGGGCGCGCGCCTGGCGCCGATGGCGCTGGTGCTGGCCGGCATCGCGCTTGTCGCCTATGGCGGCCTGGAAGCGATGGGCGTGCAGACGACGGGCCACGTGCCCAGCGGCTTGCCGGGCCTGAACCTGGCCACCTCCGGCGCCCATTGGCGCACTTTGCTGTCGCCAGCGCTCCTGATCGCCTTCATCATCTTCCTGATGAGCATGTCCGCCGCACAGACCCTGGCGCAAAAACGGGGCGAAAAGCTGCATACCAACCGCGAACTGCTGGGCCTGGGCGCGGCCAACGTGGCCAGCGCGCTGTCGGGCGGCTTTCCCGTCACGGGGTCGATTTCGCGCTCGGCCGTCAATTTCCAGGCGGGCGCCAACACGCCGCTGGCCAGCATCATCACGGCCGGCCTGCTGGCGCTGGCGCTGGTGGCGCCCACGGGCTGGCTGGCCCTGCTGCCGCTGCCCGTGCTGGCGGCCACCATCATCTTCGCCGTGTCCAGCCTGCTGGACTGGGATACCTTGAAACTGTCGTGGCGCTACGACCGCAGCGATGCGCTGGCCCTGCTGGCGACGACGGCCGGCGTGCTGGTGCTGGGCGTGGAAGCGGGCGTGGTGATTGGCGTGCTGTTGTCGATGGGCACCCTGATCTGGCGCGCCAGCCGCCCGCACATCGCCGTGCTGGGGCGTATCCCGAACAGTGAGCACTTCCGCAACGTGGAGCGCTATGAAGCGCAAACCTTGCCGGACGTCTTGCTGTTGCGCATAGATGCGGGCTTGTTCTTCGGCAATGTCGAGGCCGTGACGGAGAGGGTGGAAGACGAATTGCGCGGCCACCCGACGGCGCGCCACCTGGTGCTGGTGCTGTCAGCCGTCAACCAGATCGACAGCACGGCCTTGCTGGGCTTGATCGAACTCAACAGCGCGCTGGCCAAGCGCGGCATCAGCCTGAACCTGGCCGAAGTGAAGGGACCCGTGATGGACCGTTTGCGCCAGAGCAGCTTATTGAAAGATCTGAGCGGCAAGCTCTACCTGAGCACGGCGCTGGCGACAAACGATTTGAGCGGGAGCAAGACATGACGATGGAATTGAATCTGCATGGCGAACCGCGCGCCGTTGACACCATTGCTGCGCTGGAGCAGGCGCTGCAGGAGGCGCGCGCGCTGGCCCAGTGCGAACTGTGGCTGACCCTGGCCATGGATGCGGAGCAGGGCCCGGCCCTGTGCATGCTGCGCAATGGCGGCAATGCCTGGCTGATGTATCTGTCGGGACAGGGCGACCTGAGTTTTCACTCGCTGGGCGACGAAGAGGCGGACGGCGCCTGCAGTTACCTGCTGGCAAATGGCCAGGTGGACGAGTATCCGGAAGCGTGGTGCGTGGAGGTGGAAGAATGCCAGCACGCCTTCGCTGCGTTTTTCAGGACAGGCGGGGCGCGGCCGGCCGCCATCGAATGGGAGGCCGATTGACATGCCGCAAACCATCATCGCCGACATCGACAAGGACTTGCTGGCCGCGCTGGACGCCAGGGCAGAGTTATTGACGCTGCACGCCATCCTGCTGCGCTACCGCGCCAGCGGCGTGACGGCGCAGCAAGTGGCCGCCTTGCTGCAGGAATTGCGCCCGTCTATGGAGGACGGCGCTCAGGAAGGGCCGCTGGAAGACGTGATACTGGACGCCCTCGACATGGTGACGGGCTGGTGCACGCCGCAGCTGCGGGTATGGGACGAGGCAGGAGGCGAGCATGCATCCTGACAAGTTCAAGCAGGTGGCGGGGCTGCCGTCCGCCGAGCGTCATGCCTACTTTGTGCGCAAGGTGGCCGATACGCAAGAAGTGTGGGGCTTGCACCATGACGGCTGGGCCACGGCGCAGCTTGACGGCAAGGTGGCGATACCGTTCTGGCCGGAAGCGGCATTCGCGCAAGCGTGCGCCAGCGGCGACTGGGAACATTTCCAGCCGCGTGCCATCGCTCTCGATGATTTTCTGGCTAAATGGCTGCCCGGCATGGCGGAGAATAAACAGCTGGCTTTCGTGTTTCCCGTGCCGCAAGGCAGCGCCAGCGTCGCGGCGCCTGCCGATTTGCTGAGCGATGTGCAACATGAATCAGAGCAATATGAATGAGGGCAAGGAACGCCTGGACGCGTGGTACGACGGCTCGGCCATCTGCCTGATCGCCGTCGGCGCGCAACGAGTCCGAAGCTGCTGCGATGGGCGATTGACGGCTCAGGCGGCCGCCAGCGCCTTTTCCATCGCCATGCTGGCCAGGCTGATGCCGCTGGGGTGGGCATACGCTTCCTCGCGCAAGGAAATAAACCCTGCGGCCCGGTAAAACGGCACGGCATTGAGCGATGCGGACAGGTGCAGGCACGCAATGCCGTGCCCGCGCGCCAATTGCTCCAGCGCCGCCAGCAGCCGCTTGCCGATGCCGAGTCCCGCGCGCGCCGGATCGACGAACACGGCCTCCACTTCCTGCTTGTCCGCATCGAGCATGGCATAGCCGGCAATGGCCTCGCCCTGCATCGCCACGACGCCGCCACCCGCGGCCAGCATGGCGGCATACGCCCGCGGCACAGGCGTAGCCGTCCACGCAGTAATTTGCTCCGGCGCATAATGCATGGCGCAACTGACGCGCACGGCTACCGTGCGCAGGGCCCACAGGGCGTCGATATCCGAATCAAGGGCGGGACGCAGGGTGATGGTCATGGACGCTTTCCGGGCAAAAGGCCATGCTAGCGCAATGGCTGGCATGGCGCCAGCAAGAGTTCATGCCGCGCTCAGCCAGCAGATGACCGGCGGCGCCTGGGTCATATAGAAAGACATGGCGATCACCAAAAGATTGCCCTAAGGAATAGACTTGCCCCTGCAGTTGACGTTATCATGTTTTTGTAAGTGTCGGTGGCTGAGCAGTCAGCGCATAGTTGAAACATGGTGACAGGCGGGGGTGAGCATGGGCATGGCGAAGGATGCGTGAGGTGCCTGGCGGCGGGCTGGGCAGGGCAGCGGTGCGCCGCTGTGGCTGCGCATTGCTGCTGGTATGCTGTGTTGCCGCGGCCCCGGCCGCCGTGCCGGCCGCGACGCCGGACTCGGCGGCGCCGCACCAGGGGCAGCGGGTGCTGTTTCTCAACGCTTACGATTACGGCCGCGCCGGTGTGGAATCGTACACGCGCACCTATGTGGCCGCCATGGCCGCTGCGGGCCTGGCCAGCGAAGACATCATGGTCGAGCACCTGAACCTGAATACCCAGGGCGACCCGGCGCTGCGCAATGAGATGCGCGATTTGTTGCTTTTAAGATACACCAGGATGATGGGCCGCAAGGCCGACCTGATCATCGCCATGCAGCAGCCGGCGCTCGATTTGCTGCTGTCGGACTTGGCGCCGCTGGCGCGCGGCGTGCCCGTGCTGGCGATCAATACCTCGGGCAAGGCCTTGCCGGCCGGTAGCCCGTCTTCCATCTGGCAGCAAAAGGCGAACGTCGATTTTGCCGGCACGCTGGCGCAAGCCATGGCGCTGTTCCCGGAGACCAAAACCATCGTCATGGCCGTCGGCGCCAGCGAGGCCGACCAGGCCCTGAAGCGCAACATGCAGCAGGCGGCGCAGGCGTGGCAGGGCAAGGTGGCCATGCGCTACCTCGATGACCTGAGCCTGGAACAGATGCGCGCGGCCGTGGCGCGCTTGCCCGCCGATACGCTGCTGGTGGCGGGCAATGTCAACCGCGACGTGGACGGCAACATCGCCACGCCGGTGCAGTTTGCCGCCCAACTGGCGCGGCTGGCCAATGTGCCCGCCTTTGGCATGTATAACGCGACGGTCGGCAAGGGCATCCTGGGTGGCTCCATCCTGCACATCGAGCGGGCCGCGCAGCAGGTGGCGCAGATGTCGCTGGCCGTGTTGGCCGGCAAGGCGCCTGCCGCGCCGGGCGCCCTGCTGCCGCCGGCGCACCCGGTGCCCATGTATGACTGGGAACAGCTGCAGCGCTGGGATGCGGATATCAGCCGACTGCCGCCGCACACCCTGTTCTTCAACCGTCCGCCGCAACTGTGGCACGAGCACCGCGTCGCCGTGCTGTCGGCCGGCGCCGTATTTCTCGCCATGGCGTGCATGCTGAGCGCCTTGCTGCTGCAGCGCCGCCGCCTGCGCCGCGCCGAGAGCGATGCGCGCGAAAGCGAGCAGCGCTTCCGCATCCTCGTCGAGCATGCGCCCGAAGCCATCGTCGTATATGACCTGGACCTGGACCGCTTCATCGACGCCAACAGCAGCGCGCAGCGCATGCTGGGGATGTCGCGCGAAGCGCTGCTGGCGCGCGGGCCGTTCGACCTGTACACGGGCGAGCAGCCCGATGGCCTGCCGCTGGGACTGATGATGGAAGAGCATCTGCGCCGCGCCATGCTGGGGGAACCCATCCTGGTCGAGCGCAATGTGCGGCGCGCCGACGGCAGCATCTTTCCCTGCGAAGTGCGGCTGGTGCGCTTGCCGATGGAAGGGCGGCGCCTGGTGCGCAGCGGCATCGTCGACATTTCCGAGCGCAAGCACAGCGAGCAGGAACTGCTCGGCTACCGCGACCACCTGGAAGAGCTGGTGCAGCAGCGCACGGCGGCCCTGTCGGTGGCCGTCACCGAGGCTGAATCAGCGAACCGCGCGAAAAGCGTCTTCCTGGCCAACATGAGCCACGAATTGCGCACGCCCTTGAATTCCGTGATCGGTTTTTCGCAGATGATGGCCGATTCGAGCAGCATGTTCGAGGAAGAAAAGCATAACCTGGCCATCATCAACCGCGCCGGCCATCATTTGCTGACCTTGATCAACGATATCCTCGAATTGTCGAAGATCGAGGCGGGCCGCATGCAGCTGCAAGCGGGGCCCGTGGACTTGAACGGCTTGCTCGACGAGGTACTCGAGATGGTGCGCATGCGCTCCGGCGACCAGGGCATCGCGCTGCGGCTGGAGCGTTCCGGCGTGCCGCCGCTGGTGCGCCTCGACGGCGCCAAGCTGCGCCAGGTGCTGCTCAATTTGCTGTCGAATGCGCTCAAGTTCATCGAGCAGGGCAGCGTGACCCTGTCGCTGGCCTGCCAGGCAGACGATGATGGGCAAGTGGCGCTGGCGTTTGCCGTGCGCGATACGGGCAGCGGCATCGCGCAAGAGGACCTGGAACGCATCTTCGAACCGTTCGTGCAGGCCGACAGCGCCGTGGCGCAGGCCGGCACGGGACTGGGGCTGACCATTTCGCGCGAATTCGTGCGCCTGATGGGCGGCGAGCTGCGCGTCGAGTCGACCTTGGGGGCCGGCTCCGTGTTCCACTTCGACTTGCGCGCCCCCTGCGTGCAGTGCCCTGCCGCCGCACCGCTGGCGCCGGGCCGCGTGGCGCGCCTGCCGGCGGGCCAGCGCGGGCGCACGGTGCTGCTGGTCGACGATGACGACAACTGCCGCAAGCTGCTGGCCGGCTTGCTGGCGCCGCTGGGCTTCCAGCTGCAGGAGGCTGCCGGCGGCGTGCAGGCGCAAGCCATGCTGGCGGCGCAGCGCTACGACATCGTGCTCAGCGACTGGCGCATGCCGGACATGGACGGCCTGGCGCTGACGCGCTGGCTGCGCGCGCAACCGGCGCTGGTGCAGCCGCGCCTGGTGATCATGACCGCCTCCGCCTTCGAGGAAGAAAAGCAGGAGGCGCTGGCCGCCGGCGCCGACGGCTTCCTGCGCAAGCCGATCGAACAGGAACACCTGTTCGCCATGCTGGAGCAGCAACTGGGCGTGCGCTTCCAGCGCACCGCCGCCGCGCCGCCGCGCGTGCCGGCGGCCGCCTTCGACCTGCAGCAGGCGCTGGGCCAGCTGGGCGCGGCCGAACGGCAGGCGCTGCTCGAATCCGTGCGGGCCCTCGATTTGCGGCGCAGCGCCATCGTGCTGGCCGGCGTGGCGACCAGCCTGCCGCAGCTGGCTGCGCACATCGCCGCCATGCTGGAACAGCATCAGTACCAGCCGCTGTGCGCCTTGCTGGCGCAGCTGGCCAGCGAACCACAGGGCGAAGACGCATGATGGTTCACGCATCCAAGGGCGCGCGCCTGGGCGGCGTCTCCATCGTGCTGGCCGTCAGCGTGGCGCTGACCTTTGTCGTCACCGCGCTGCTGCTGGTGTTTGCCGTGCTGTTTTACCAGTCCGAACGCGAGCAGCGCTGGCAGCAGCTGCACCGCAGCCTGGCCCTGAGCGCGGACCAGCTGGCCGTGGCCATCGAACTGCCCTTGTGGAATCTCGATGAAAAGCAGATGCAGGCCATCATGCGCAGCACGCTGGGCAAGCGCGACCTGGTGGCCAGCTCCCTGACGCCGGGCATCGGCAAGGAAGCGCTGGTGCTGCGCCGCACCGCGACCGGCGCCATCGGCAGTTTTTCCTCGCTGTCCGCGGAACCCGGCTGGCTGGTGCAGCGGCGCCCCGTGACGATGGGCGGGCAAGTCATCGGCAACGTGGCCGTGTATGCGACGCCGGCCCTGCTGCACGCGCAGCTGCGGCAACGCGCGCTGGGCATCGGCGCCATGATCGTGGCGCTCGACGTGATCCTGGTGGCCAGCATCTGGCTGCTCATGTGGTGTCTGATGCTCAAGCCCCTGAAGGCCATCGGCCAGTATGCGGCCGGCGTCCAGGCAGGGCAGAGCGAAGCGGCCGGCACCCCGCCGAAAGCGTGGTTCCTGGGCGAGCTGCGCACGCTGTACCGTTCCATCCGCGACATGGTGGCGCTGCTCGACAGCCGCTACCGCGCCTTGCAGCGCAGCGAGGAGCGCGTGCAGATGGCCACCGGCGCGGCCAGCATCGGCATCTGGGACTGGAACGTCATCAACGATGCCTTGCAGTGGGACGAGCAGATGTATGCGCAGTTCAAGGCCGATGCGGACAGCACGATGGCGCCGGCGGCGATCTGGCGCGCGGCGCTGATGCCGGACGACGTGCCGGCCGCCAAGGAGGCCCTGCGCGCCGCGCTGGGCGCCGGCCAGGCCTTCACGCACGAGTACCGCATCCTGTGGCCCGATGGCGCCATCCGCTACATCAAGGCCGATGCCGTGATCTTCCGCGACGGGCAGGGGCGGCCCATGCGCCTGGTGGGTTCGAACTACGACATCACGGCGCACCGCGAGGCCGAACTGGAACTGCTGCGCCACCGCCATCACCTGGAAGAACTGGTGGCCGAGCGCACGAGCGCCCTGTCGGTGGCCGTCAGCCAGGCGCAGGCGGCGAACCGCGCCAAGAGCACCTTCCTGGCGAACATGAGCCACGAACTGCGCACGCCCTTGAATTCCGTGATCGGCTTTTCGCGCCTGATGGCCGCCTCGCCGAACATGCAGGACGATGAAAAGCGCAACCTGGCCATCATCCACCGCTCCGGCAATCATTTATTGACGTTGATCAATGAAATCCTCGAACTGTCGAAGGGCGAGGCGGGGCGCCTGCACGCGCAGACGGCCGTGGTGGCGCTGGCGCCCCTGCTGCAGGAAGTGATGGACATGCTGGGCATGCGCGCCGAGCAGCAGGGGCTGGCCTTGCGCCTCGATTGCGCCGACGTGCCGGCGGCCGTGCTGCTCGACGCGACGCGTTTGCGCCAGGTGCTGCTGAACCTGATGTCGAACGCCGTCAAGTTTGCCGGCGGCGGCGAGGTCGCCTTGCGCGTGCGCGGCGAGCGGCGCGATGACGCCACGTGGCGCCTGTCGTTCGCCGTCAGCGACACGGGCATCGGCATCGCCCCGGAAGACCAGCAGCGCATCTTCGAGCCTTTCGTGCAGGCCGACAGCGCGGGACCGAAGGATGGCACGGGCCTGGGCTTGGCCATCTCGCGCGAATTCGTGCAATTGATGAAAGGCGAACTGACGGTGGAATCCATGCCGGGGCAGGGCGCCACCTTCCGTTTCAGCATACCCGCGCAGGCGGCCGAGGCGCCCGTGGCGGCGCCCGTGCCGCTGCCCGTGGCGCCGGCGCCCGAGGCGCCGCCGGCATTGCGGGCGCAAGACTTGCTGCTGCTGGCCGGGGAAGAGCGCGCCGCCTTGCTGGTGGCGCTGCGCGAATTGAACCTGGCCAGGGTGGCACTGTTGCTGGGCGCCTTGCCGCCGGCGGCCGCGCCCGTGCTGGCGCCGCTGCAGGCGATGCTTGACCAGCATCAATACCGTCAGCTGTGCGACTTGCTGGAGAATGAGGGCGCGCTGGCGCACGCTTGAAAAGTGTGGGCTGACAACATCGGATTCGCTGAAAAGACGGACTAAGTGCCGCCGATGGATGGTGCTAAATTGCAATAAAGATTATGATGATAGTACGTAGTTCATCGCAAAGAAATGTCTTGTCCAGCGCGGCAACGGACCGCCGCGCCTCATCCAAAGCTGAGAGAACTGCTACATGCACCGCGATTTTTCGGAAGTGAATTCGAAGGGCGAAGTACTGATCGTTGAAGATACGCCGGCTTCGCTGAAGCTGTTGAGCGATTTGCTGGGCGGCGCCGGCTATGCGGTGCGCCAGGCGCCGAACGGCGAACTGGCCCTGTGGACGGCCCAGGCGCGCCCGCCCGAGCTGATCCTGCTCGACGTGCGCATGCCCGGCCTCGACGGCTTTGAAGTGTGCCGCCGCCTGAAGGAGATACCGTCGCTGCGCCAGGTGCCGGTGATCTTCCTGTCGGCCCAGTACGACACGGACGACAAGGTGCGCGGCTTCGCGCTGGGCGCCGTCGATTTCATCGCCAAACCCTTCCAGGCCGAGGAAATCCTGGCCCGCACGGACGCCCACGTGCGCCTGGCGCGGGCGCAGCTGCAGCTGGCGCAGGAGCGCGCCAACCTGGAACGGCGCGTGGCCGAACGCACGGCCGAACTGGAGCAGGTGGCCAGCACCTTGGCGCGCGAAGTGCAGATCCGCCGCGCCAATGAGGAATTGCTGCGCCTGTCGGGCCAGGTCTTCGAAGCGACGCAGGACGCCATCCTGATCACCGATCCGGCCGGCGTCATCGTCACGGCCAACCCCGCCTTTACGCGCATCACCGGCTACGCGGCGCAGGAAGTGGTGGGCACGGACATTTTGCGCCTGCACGCCGAATACACGGGCGAGGCGGTGCTGCTGGCCCTGCGCCAGGGCTTGCGCAGCAGCGGCTGCTGGTCGGGCGAGGTGCAGACGCGGCGCAGGAGCGGCGACACCTATCCCTGCCTGCTCAGCGTCTCCACCGTGCACGGCCCCGACGGCGCCGTCGTCAACTACATCGGCGTCTTCCTCGACATCAGCGAGCGCAAGGCCGAGCAGCATCTGATCGATTTCCTCTCCTACCACGACGCGTTGACGGGCTTGCCGAACCGCGTGCTGCTGCGCGAGCGCTTCGAACAGGCGCGCGCGAACGCCCTGCGCGACGGCCAGCAAGTGGTGCTGATGTGCCTGGACCTGGACCGCTTCAAGAACATCAACGATTCGCACGGCCAGGCCGTGGGCGACAAGGCGCTGCAAGTGGTGGCGCGTTTCCTGTCCGGCTGCGTGCGCGAAGGCGACACGGTGGTGCGCCAGGGCGGCGACGAATTCCAGATCCTGCTGCAGGACGATGCCCTGCTGGGGCGCACGCTTGCGCTGGCGCAAACCATCCTGGCCGGCTTGCGCGAGGAACTCAGCGTCGATGGCGAGCGCCTGGCGCTGACGACCAGCATCGGCATCGCCATGTGCCCGGCCGACGGCGACAGCCTCGACGACGTGCTGCGCCACGCCGACACGGCCCTCGTGCGCGCCAAGGAAATGGGGCGCGACCATTACGCCTTCTTCACGGAGCGCATGGGCAGCGACATCCGCGCCCGCCTGGCGATGCAGCAGCAGCTGCGCGGCGCCATCGGCCGTGATGAATTCGAAGTGCACTACCAGCCGCAGATGTGCTTGCGCACGGGCGCCTTGCTGGGCGCGGAAGCCTTGCTGCGCTGGGATAACCCGGTGCTGGGCAAGGTGCCGCCCGGCCTGTTCATCGCGCTGGCCGAGGAATATGGCTCGATCACGGCCATCGGCGAATGGGTGCTCGAAAGCGTCTGCGCGCAAATCCGCGCCTGGCACGACGCGGGCCTGGGCAGCATCAAGGTGGCCGTCAACCTGTCCGGCAAGCAGTTCGCGCAAGACCGCACGGTGCCGTTCGTCGAGGCGGCCTTGCGCAAATACGCCATTGCGCCCGCCTGCCTGGGCATCGAAATCACGGAAAGCACGGTGATGGGCGACCCGGACAAGGCGGTGGCGGCCCTGACGCGCCTGAAGGATATCGGCGTGGGCATTTCGCTCGACGACTTCGGCACCGGCTATTCCAGCCTCGGCTACCTGAAACGCTTCCCCATCGACGTGCTGAAGATCGACAAATCGTTCGTCGACGACGTCACCACCAGCAGCAGCGATGCGGCCATCGCCCGTTCCGTCATCTCGCTGGCGCACAACCTGGACATGCGCGTCATCGCCGAAGGCGTGGAAACGCGCGAGCAGGTGGATTTTTTGACGGAACACGGCTGCGACGAAATGCAGGGCTATTATTTCAGCCGCCCCCTGGCCGCGGAAGCCTTCACGGCGCTGCTGCGCGAACGGCGCGTGCTGACGGTGGCGCCGGCAGCCGTGTCGGCATAAGCACACCCCGCGCCGCGCCTGCACTGTAATTGCACTGATATGGTGCGGGCGCCGCAATGCGGTGCATGATTCTCACGTTTCTTCCCTCTGACGCTGGCATGCATCCTGCTTTGTAAATCGTTATTTACACGATTGCAGTGCATGCCAGACAGCCCACATTTCGCAACGCCTTCTGCCGCCAGCGCGCACAGCGCCTGGCAGGCGCATTTGCGCCTGGGCTTTGCGCTGCACGATGGCGTCAGCCGTCTCGTCGAGCGCACGCACAGCGGCCCCCTGCGCGTGCAAAAGCCCCTGTATCCGGAAGGCGATGCCGTCTGCCACGCCATCGTCATCCATCCGCCCGGCGGCGTGGTGGGCGGCGACCAGCTGGCCGTCGACGCCACGGTGGGCGAGGGCGCGCACGCCTTGCTCACGTCGCCGGGCGCCGCCAAGTGGTACCGCGCGAACGGCCATGTCTCGGGCCAGCACCTCGTGCTGCGCGCCGGCAGCGGCGCCGCCATCGAGTGGCTGCCGCAGGAAAGCATCTTCTTTGACCAGGCTTGCGTGCGCCTGCGCCACGAGGTGGAACTGGCGCCGGACGCCGGCTACATCGGCTGCGACATCGTCTGCCTGGGCCGCAGCGCCTCGGGCGAAATGTTCAACACGGGCAGCATCAGCCAGCAGGTGCAGATACGCCGCGGCGGCAAGCTGCTGTGGTGGGAGCAGGGCGTGCTGGCCGCCGGCGGCGCCCTGATGGCCAGCCCGCTGGGACTGGGGGGCCACACGGTGTGCGCCACCCTGATCGCCGTCGGCATGCCCGTTTCTCCCGCCGTGCTGGCGGCCGTGCGCGAGATCGCCGTGCCGGCCGGCGCCGCGTTTGGCGCCACGCACATGAAAGCGCTGGTGGTGGTGCGCCTGCTGTGCGGCGACAGCGAGGCGGCGCGCCGCATCATGCTGGCCGCCTGGCAGCTGCTGCGTCCCGCCATGCTGGGACGCGACGCCGTCGTGCCCCGCATCTGGAACACTTAATCAGGAAAGAAGCGCAAGGAAAACCATGGACCTGACTCCCCGCGAAAAAGACAAGCTGCTCATTTTTACGGCCGCGCTGCTGGCCGAACGGCGCCTGGCGCGCGGCTTGAAGCTCAATTATCCGGAAGCGGTGGCCCTGATCAGCGCCGCCATCATGGAAGGGGCGCGCGATGGCAAGTCGGTGGCGCAGCTGATGTCGGACGGTACAAAAATTCTGTCGCGCGCCGACGTCATGGACGGCATCGCCGAGATGATCCCCGATATCCAGGTGGAAGCGACCTTCCCCGACGGCAGCAAGCTGGTGACCGTGCACCACCCGATACCGTAGTTTTGATTGCATGGCAGGGCGCCATCCGCGCCGTGCCTGTGTGGCGCCGGCGATCCGCCGGCCAGCGTAGAGCGCTTTGACGAAGGAAAATATTATGACCCCAGGCGAATACCAATTGGAAGAAGGCGAAATCAGCCTCAATGCGGGCCGCGCCACGGCTACCGTGGTGGTGGCCAACCGGGGCGACCGGCCGATCCAGGTGGGCTCGCATTTCCACTTTTTCGAAGTCAACCCGGCGCTGGCCTTCGAGCGCTGGCGCGCCTACGGCATGCGCCTCAATATCACGGCTGGCACGGCCGTGCGCTTCGAACCGGGCCAGCAGCGCACGGTGGAACTGGTGGCGCTGGCGGGCGAGCGCAAGGTCTACGGCTTCAATGGGGCAGTGATGGGTGAACTGCAAGACACTCCACCGGGAAAGGATTGAGATGGCCAGCATTCCCCGCAGCGCGTACGCCGAAATGTTCGGCCCCACCAAGGGCGACCGCATCCGCCTGGCCGACACGGAACTGTTCATCGAGATCGAGCATGACTACGCGATCTACGGCGAAGAAGTGAAATTCGGCGGCGGCAAGGTGATCCGCGACGGCATGGGCCAGTCGCAGCGCTGCGCGGCCGAGGTGATGGATACCGTCATCACGAATGCCGTCATCCTCGACCACTGGGGCATCGTGAAAGCCGACATCGGCCTGAAAAACGGCCTGATCTTCGGCATCGGCAAGGCGGGCAATCCGGACATCCAGCCGGGCGTCACGCTCCCCATCGGCGGCGCGACGGAAATCATCGCCGGCGAAGGCATGATCGTCACGGCCGGCGGCGTCGACACGCACATCCACTTCATCTGCCCGCAGCAGATCGAGGAAGCCCTGATGAGCGGCGTGACCACCATGCTGGGCGGCGGCACGGGGCCGGCCGTGGGCACGGCCGCCACCACCTGCACGCCGGGGCCGTGGCATCTGCACGCCATGCTGGCGGCCGCCGACGCCTTCCCGATGAACCTGGGCTTCATGGGAAAAGGGAACGTCAGCTTGCCGCTGCCCCTGGAAGAGCAGGTGCGCGCGGGCGCCATCGGCCTGAAACTGCACGAAGACTGGGGCAGCACGCCGGCCGCCATCGACAATTGCCTGTCGGTGGCCGACCGCATGGATATCCAGGTGGCGCTGCACAGCGATACCCTCAACGAGGGCGGCTTCCTGGAACACACCTTGGCGGCCTTCAAGGACCGCACCATCCACACCTTCCACACGGAAGGGGCGGGCGGCGGCCATGCGCCCGACATCATCGCCGCCGTCGGGCAAGCCAACGTGCTGCCCTCGTCGACCAACCCCACGCGCCCATTCACCGTCAACACGCTCGACGAGCACCTGGACATGCTGATGGTGTGCCACCACCTGGACCCGGCCATCGCCGAAGACGTGGCGTTCGCCGAGTCGCGCATCCGCCGCGAAACCATCGCCGCCGAAGACATCCTGCACGATATCGGCGCCATTTCCATGATGTCGTCCGATTCGCAAGCCATGGGCAGGGTGGGCGAAGTGATCATGCGCACCTGGCAGACGGCGCACAAGATGAAGGTGCAGCGGGGCGCGCTGGCGCCCGACACGGCGCGCAGCGACAACTTCCGCGCCAAGCGCTATATCGCCAAGTACACGATCAATCCGGCCATCACGCATGGCATTTCGCACGTGGTGGGCTCGATCGAAGCAGGCAAGATCGCCGACATCGTGCTGTGGAAGCCGGCCTTCTTCGGCGTCAAGCCGTCGATGATCTTAAAAGGCGGCATGATCGCGGCGGCGCAGATGGGCGACCCGAACGCCTCGATTCCCACGCCCCAGCCCGTGCACTACCGCATGATGTTCGGCGCCTTCGGCGGCGGCCTGAAAAAGTCGTTTACGTTTGTCTCGCAGGCGGCCTACGAGCTCGATATCGGCCATCAGCTCAAACTGAATAAATCCGTCATCGCCGTGAAGAACATGCGCGGCTTGCGCAAGCACGACATGGTCCACAACAGCGCCACGCCGCACATGGAAGTGGACCCGGAAACCTATGCCGTGCGCGCCGACGGCCAGCTGCTCGTGTGCGAGGCGGCCGCTGTGCTGCCCATGGCGCAGCGCTATTTTCTATTTTAGGCAGGAGACAAGCATGCTCACTTTGCATACCAAACTGACGGCAGACGATCATCGCGCCGCCGTCGCCCAACTGGTGCTGCCCTACGACCAGCGCGAAAAATGCCGGCTGCGCGCCGTGCTGTCGAATGGCGAGGATGTCGCCGTGTTCACCGTGCGCGGCACGGTGCTGCGCGACGGCGAACGCATGACGGGGCCGGAAGGAACGGTGGTGCAGATCGTCGCCGCGCGCGAACCGACCTATCTGGTGCAGTGCGCGGACGCGCACACCCTGCTGCGTTGCGCCTTCCATCTGGGGAACCGCCACACGCAGGCGCAGGTGGGCGACGGCTTTTTGCGCATCCGCAAGGACGTGGTGCTCAAGGAGATGCTGGAAGGTTTACAGGCGACGGTGACGGAAGAAAGCGCGCCGTTCGAGCCCGAGGCGGGCGCGTATGGCGGCGGCCATGGCCACCACGATGGTCACGGCCAGCACTTGCTGGCGCCCGTGCCGCTGCGGCAAAAGATCCACCGCCCCGGTGACGCTGCATGATGCAGGCGTCGGCCCTGCTGCATTTGCTGCAGTTCGCCAGCCCGGCCTTGCCGATCGGCGCCTACAGTTATTCGCAGGGGCTGGAAGCGGCGCTGGAGTCAAACCTGGTGACGGATGCGGCCACGGCGCGCGAATGGATCGCCCAGCATCTGGCGCAGGTGGTGGCGCGCTGGGAGGCGCCCCTGTGCTGGCGCTTGATGCAAGCCTTCGAAGCGCAGGATCTGCACGCCGTGCAGCGCTGGAGCGAGCGATTCATCGCTTCGCGCGACACGGCGGAATTTCGCGCCGAAACCATCCAGATGGGATATTCGCTGACCAAATTGCTGGCCGAGCTGGGCGTGGCCGACGGCGTGCTGATCGACATGCTGCAGGGCCAGCCGGAGGTGGCCCTGCCCACGGCCTATGCGTGCGCCGTGGCGGCGCTGGCTATTCCGCGCGAAGAGGCGCTGCTGGCCATGCTGTTTGCGTGGGCGGAAAACCAGGTGCTTGTCTGCGTGAAATCCGTGCCGCTGGGGCAGGTGGCGGGCCAGCGATTGCTGCTGTCGCTGCGGCCGGACTTGGAAGCGGCGGCCCTGACGGCGCAAACCTTGCAAGACGACGAGATGGGCAACTGGACGCCCGGCCTGTCGCTGCTGTCGATGCGGCACGAAGTGCAGTACAGCCGGCTGTACCGCTCCTGAACACTATCACGAGAGACTACAACATGACATCGATTACCTCAAACCCTCTGCGCGTCGGCATCGGCGGCCCCGTCGGCTCGGGCAAGACGGCCCTGTGCGAAATGCTGTGCAAGGGCATGCGCGAACGCTACGACATGGCTGTCATCACGAACGACATCTATACCAAGGAAGACATGGAAATCCTGCTGCGCGCCGATGCCTTGCCGGCCGAGCGCCTGATGGGTGTGGAAACGGGCGGCTGCCCGCACACGGCCATCCGCGAAGATGCGTCGATCAACCTGGAAGCCATCGCGCGCATGCAAGCAGACTTTCCGAATCTCGACTTGATCCTGGTCGAATCGGGCGGCGATAACCTAGCCGCCACCTTCAGCCCGGAATTGTCGGACTTGACGATTTACGTGATCGACGTGGCTGGCGGCGAAAAGATCCCGCGCAAGGGCGGGCCCGGCATCACGCGTTCCGATTTGCTGATCATCAACAAGACGGATCTGGCGCCCTACGTGGGCGCCAACCTAGACATCATGGCGCAGGACGCCAAGCGCATGCGCGGCGAGCGTCCCTTCGTGTTTACCAACCTGCGCAGCGGCGACGGCGTGCAGATCGTTATCGATTTTATCCGCGAGCAAGGTTTGCTCGATCAACCAGGCAAGGAGTTGCAATGAGAGCAAGATTGATGAAGAAAACGGCCGCCGTGGCGGCGCTGTTCCTGCTGGCCTTGCCCGCCATGGCCCATCCCGGTCATGGAGAGAGCGCCGGCTTCCTGGCCGGTTTCGCCCATCCGTTCACGGGCATCGACCATTTGCTGGCCATGCTGGGCGTGGGCATCTGGGGCGGCCAGCAGCGCGGCGGCCTGGCCCAGCCCGTCACTTTTCTCGGCATGATGCTGCTGGGCGCGCTGGCCGGCATGGTGGGATTGACGGTGCCGGGGCTGGAAACGGGCATCGCCGCCACGGTGGCGCTGGTGGGGCTGGCCATCGCGCTGGCGCTGGCCTTGCCGAACTGGCTCGGCATGGGCCTGGTGGGCGTGTTTGCCTTGGCGCATGGCAATGCGCACGGCCAGGAATTGCCGGCCGCCTCGGCCGCGTGCGGCTTCATGCTGGCCTCGGCTGTCTTGCTGGGTGCGGGACGTTTCCTGGGCCAGGTATTGGCCGAGCGCATGCTGCGCGTGGCCGGCGTGGTCTTGACGGCCGCCGGCGTGGTGTTGATGGGACTGAATTAAGAACCGGGACGGCGCTCCGACAGCACGATGGGCGCCGCCTTTTCCGGGTGCAAGCCCTGGTGGCCCGCATACACGGCGGCGATGGCGGCCATGTCGGCATCCTTGTCGCCCGTCAAATATAAATGGTCGACGACGCCCAGCACCTTGTTCGGGTAGTCGATGTACACCAGCAACAGCGGTACCTTGGCCGCCACGGCCAGGTGATAAAAGCCGCTTTTCCAGTTCGGACGGTAGCTGCGCGTCGCTTCCGGCGTGATGGCCAGCCAGTACCAGTCGGCGGCCAGCATGCGTTCGGCCTGGCGCTGAATGGTGCCGCTGGTGGTGCTGCGGTCGACGGGTTCGCCGCCCAGGTAGCGCAGCACCTTGCCCATGGGGCCGCGGAACAGGGAATCCTTGGCCAGCCAGCGGAAGGGCAGCGACAGCGCCCATTTGCCGAACAGGCCCACCATGAAATCCCAGTTGGACGTGTGCGGGTAGACGACGGCGATGCCGCGCGGCCCCGGCAGGGGACGGAAGCGCATGCGCCAGCCAAACAGGTGCAGCACGCGCAGCGCGCAACGCTGGTGCCAGGTCGGCAAGTCGCCCGCTTGTACAAATAAATCGTCCATTGATACCCTTCAGTGACACTGTTCTTAATGGGATGGCGCTGGTGGCCATTTTCCTTGAAGCAAAATTCTGCGCAGGCATTCTATACGGGGCTGGCGATGGCGACAAGCAGCCGAGGCCGCTATTCATGCGGTGTCGGGGCCGTTGCTGCTGCTATTTTAACGATGCTTGACCTGCGTGTCGGGCACTAAATGCGCACAATGTGGTCAAAACTTCATGCAGTGTTGATCCACCCGACAGGGAGCCATGGCATGAAAAACAGCATCGATGAGGTGAATGGGGAGAATGTGCGAACGGATAAGGTGATGGCCGAGCTCGTCGAGCGGGGCGTCGCTTTCCATCACGCACTGGGGCGGACGGTGGCGACAGCGTATTTGCGCGAGCACGCGGTACCGGTCGAGGTGATACGCCGCGTCTTCAGCAGCGTGCAGGCGCGCCGCCCGGCCCGGCCGGCACGGCGCCGATGGCGCTGAAGGTGAGGGAACGGCGCGGCGGCGTCAATAAAAAAGCGGCGGACGCGGCGATCGTCACGCAGTCAGTGCGTTGGTATCGTTGCGTCCGCCGCCAGGGGGGGAATGGGCGGCGCAGTGCCGCTCAGGGGGCTTTCAGGGTGCCGCTCAGCTTGCCGTTCAGGCTTGTGCCGCCAGCGCCGGGTAGTCCGTGTAGCCGGCAGCGTCCGGCGCGTACAGGGTGTCCGGGTTCAGCGGATTCAAGGGTGCGTCGCTGTGCAGGCGGGTGGGCAGGTCGGGGTTGGCGATGAACCACAGGCCAAAGGCGACGGCATCGGCTTCGCCCTTGGCCAGCAAGGCTTCGGCCGCTGCCTTGTCCATTTTCTCGTTGGCGATGTACACGCCGCCGAATTCCTGCTTCAGGTACGGACCCAGGCGGTCTTCGCCCAGCGCTTCGCGGGCGCAGATGAAAGCGATGCCGCGCTTGCCCAGCTCGCGTGCCACGTAGCCGAAGGTGGCGCGCGGGTCCGAGTCGCCCATGTCGTGCGCGTCGCGGCGCGGCGCCAGGTGCATGCCCACCTTGTCGGCGCCCCAGACTTCGATGCACGCGTCCGTCACTTCCAGCATCAAACGGGCGCGGTTTTCAATCGAACCGCCGTAGTTGTCGGTGCGCAAGTTGGTGCTGTCTTGCAGGAATTGGTCGAGCAAATAACCATTGGCGCCATGGATTTCCACGCCGTCGAAACCCGCTTTTTTTGCATTTTCGGCGCCCAGGCGGTAGGCTGCCACGATGCCGGGAATTTCTTCCGTATCGAGCGCGCGCGGCGTGACGAACTCCTGTTTCGGGCGCACCAGGCTCACGTGGCCGGCCGGTTTGACGGCGCTGGGCGCCACGGGCAAGTCGCCATCGAGGAAGACGGGGGCGGAAATGCGGCCCACATGCCACAGCTGCAGCACGATCAGGCCGCCAGCGTCATGCACGGCCCGGGTGATGTGTTTCCAGCCTTCCACCTGTTCCTCGGACCAGATGCCCGGCGTGTCGGCGTAGCCCACGCCCTGCGGCGTGACGGCCGTCGCTTCCGAGATGATCATGCCGGCCGAGGCGCGTTGCGTGTAGTACTCGGCCATCAGGGCGTTGGGCACGCGGCCCGGATTGCCGGCGCGCGAACGCGTCAGCGGCGCCATGATGATGCGGTTTTTCAGTTGCAGACTGCCAATGGTGATGGGGTCGAATAAAGTTGCCATGATTATCATTTCCTTGTTGGGGCCGGTCGAGCGGCGTTGAGACAGAGTTATCGAGATGAAAGCTGTGCTTACAAACCTTGCTGCATGTGATCGAGAAAGGCCTGGATGGTGGCTTCGTTGCGGCTGAAGAAACTCCATTGGCCCACCTTGGTTGCGGAAATCAGGCCCGCCTTTTGCAAGCTGGCCAGGTGCGCCGAGACCGTCGATTGCGACAGGTTCAGGCGGCGGTCGATCAGGCCGGCGCACACGCCCAGGTGCAGCGGGTGGTCCTGCTCCTGGAAATACTGTTCCGGCTCCTTGAGCCATTGCAAAATCTGCCGGCGCACCGGATTGGCCAGCGCCTTGTGGATGGCGTCGATATCCATATTGTTTCTCCTGAACATACAATTCGCTTTTCAGCGATGTATATATCGTAGTTATTCAATTCTAATATCGCTGTTTTACGATATATCTATCTTACGATATAAATGAAAAGCGTGCTGGCGGCGCGCGTTTTTGAACGGATTCAGGCGGGAAGGGGATTGCGCTGCAGCACGGCCGGGCTCGTCAACACGATGCGCACCAGGTCCACCTGGCGCTGGGCGCCGGCCTTGGCGGTGGCGCTCTTGATCTGCGTGCGCGCCGTGTGGATGGAAATGCGCTGGCGTTCGGCGTATTCCTGCAGGGAATAGCCATTGACGAGCGCTTCCGTCAGGCGCGCCTCGGCCACCGTCATGCCATAGAAATTGCGCAGGGTGGCGGCCAGGGAGGTGATCAGGTCGCTGCTATCGCTGAGAAAGACGGCGATGGCGCTGGCCGAGCCGAACGGACTGTGCCAGGAGGGCAGGGGCGTGACGCGCAGGCGCAGCTGTTCTCCCGTCAAGCCGCTCAGGTTGAGCACGCCGCCGGGGCCGCCTGCCGCCGCCGTGCCCGTTTGCGCCGCCTCATGCAGCATGCGCCGCAGCGCGCCGTTGTCCGCTTCTCGCGGGCAATACAGGGGCGCGCCTTCACGCAACTGCAGCAGCCGCGTCGAGGCCGTCATGGCCAGCGCCCGCTCGTTGGCGTACAGCAATTGCGACGTGGCGTCGAGCAGCAGCACGCCAAACGGCAGCAATTCCAGCACCTGGGTGGAACTCCGGGACAGCACTTCCAGCCGACGCAGCTTGCGCTGCAGGGCAAAGGCCGTCTGCAAATGCGGCATCAGGCTGCGGATCAGCGCCAGTTCGCCCGCCTCGTAGGCGCCCGCCCGTTCGCGGCGCACCACGGTGACGTTGGTGGAGCGTTCGGCGCGCAATTCGACGATGGCCGCCGCCGTATAAAAGATGTCTTGCGGGCGCAGCCAGTCGTTCCAGTATTCGGTTTTCTTCAGGCAATGGTCGGGAAACAGCATGGAGCCGGTGACGACGGCGCCTTCGTGGTGCAGGGTGGCGTCTTCCAGCCAGACATTGCGCGCGCCGTAATAGCTGGCAAAGCTGGCCATGGCATCCGTTTCGAAGCCATAGGTGGCGGACAGGCCGCTGCCGGGCAGCTGGACGTCGACCGAGCGGTTGTTGAAATCATTGGCCCAGATCAAACCCGCGTGCGATTTCAGCTGGCGTGCAAAGGCGGCAAGGAAATCTTGCCATTGGATATGTTGTGTGGCCGCTTCGTAGATCAGGGTAATCAGTGCCTGGCTGGCGACGGCGAGCGATGGCGTCATTGGCGATCCTCATGGCGGCAAGCGGTGGACAAGGCATGGCGCGGGCGGCCTTGGCAGCGGCCGCCCGGCTTCCCTAGCGCGATTCCAGCCAGCTTTTGCCGCCGGAGGTGCACGTGCTGAGGCTGGCGTACTGGCTCACATAGTTATAACCGCTGCCGCAGCCCCCTTCGCCGGATTTGACAGGGCCGTAGCAAGCGCCTTCATAGCTGAGCTTACCATTGACGGTGGTGCTTTTGACACAGAAATTGTAGTTGCTGGCCACGGTGTTGTTGGGCAAGGTGGCGCCGTTGTTTTGCCCGCAGCCGAGTTCCTTGCTCACGGAGCGCGCGTAGTCGACCATTTTCTGGTACGTGCCGCTGTAGTAGGTATCCGCCTTGGCCTTTTCGCCCTGCTTGCAGGCGGCGATCACGCTGTCATAGCCGGAATCGGCCTGGGCGTAGTTGCCCGATACCTGGATGCCGCAGGCGCTGGCTTGCTTGCGTTCCGTATCACTGATCAGATTGTTGTACTGGCAGGTGGACGAGGTGCCGCCGCTGGCGCTGGTGGAACCGCCGCCCGAGCCACTGTCGGCGCTGCCGCCGCCACCGCAGGCGGACAGCATGAGGCAGCCGAGCAAAGTGACGGCAAAGGTGGTTGGATGTGCTTGCATGATTTTCCCTGTGGACGGTGACTTGCCACCATGTGTCTGGTGGTATCTTTGCTACAAGGAATTGTATCGGGCATGTTTTTTGGAAACATCACCCATTTGGGGTATGCGCCGGCGGCATGGAGTGGGGTAGGGCGGCCGGCTGGCCGCCCCGGCGGGGATCAGGCGAAGTGGAACAGCAGCAAGGCGATGACGGCAGGCACCGTCTGCAGGTAGAGGATGCGCGTCATGACGGTGGCCGCGCCCCATGCGCCGGCCACGGCGATGCACGCCAGGCCGAACACGGTAAACGCATGGGCGATAGCCGCGTCCGGGTGAAAAAAGCCCAGCGCCAGCGCCGCGACGAGAAAACCGTTGTAGCAACCCTGGTTCGACATGGCGGGACGCACGATCTCCGCTTTTTCCTTCGACAGGCCAAACACCTTGCGTCCGCGCACATCGAACAGCACGGTTTCCAGCAGCACGATATACACGTGCAGCAGCAGGATGAGGGCGGTAAGAATCTGGGCCAGTAGCAGCATCATTGTTCCCGAGAGTGTATGGATGCGCCAATTATGCTGCCAAGTGCATGTTTTTTGGCAACTTTCGATTGGAGCGGCCGCACTAGAAAAATGTGCTGGCGGCAAGCCTTTTCACCCGATGGTATACTTTTCCTTTTGCTCCTGTGGGGACGACCCCGCTCGATGACGGGGCTGCATGGCGGGGACGACCCTGCCGCCTCAGGAGAGTACGATGGCGTGGATTATTTTGGTATTGGCTGGTTTGCTGGAAATCGGCTGGGCCATCGGCCTCAAATACAGTGCCGGCTTTACCCGCCTCGTGCCATCCGTGCTGACGGCTATTTCCATGCTGGGCAGCGTGGTGATGCTGGGCCTGGCCTTGCGTACCTTGCCGCTGGGCACGGCGTACGCCATCTGGACGGGCATCGGCACCGTCGGCACGGCCATCTTCGGCATCATGGTGCTGGGCGAACCGGCCAGCGCCGCGCGCATCGCCTGCATCGCCCTGATCGTGTCGGGCATCCTGGGCTTGAAATTGCTCAGCCCCCAATAAAGGATGCCAGCATGAGTCTCGCCATGACGTATTTCTACCTTGCCATCGCCATCATCGCCGAAGTGATCGCCACCAGCGCCTTGAAGGCGTCCGACGGCTTCAGCCGCTTGTGGCCCAGCGTCATTACCGTGCTTGGCTACAGCATCGCCTTCTGGTGCCTGTCCCTGACCTTGAAGGTCATTCCCACCGGCATCGTGTACGCGATCTGGTCGGGCGTGGGCATCGTGCTCATTTCCGCCGTCGGCTGGTTCTGGTTCAAGCAAAGCCTGGACACGCCGGCCCTGATTGGCCTGGGGCTGATCATTGCCGGCGTGCTCGTCATTAACTTGTTCTCCAAGTCGGTCGGGCACTAAGAGCCTATCCCAGTAGATGAATACATCCCCTGCTGGCGCCCCTCAGAAGCGGGGACTGCGTTGATCGTCGTCGCGTGGCTCGCCACGCGTCCTCCTCACGCCTTGTCCGCGCTCCTGATGAACTGCCAGCAGATGACGCTCCCTACTGGAATAGGCTCTAATCAAAAGCTGCTGGCAACCCGCGCCAGGTAATACCACTCGGCATTGGCCGCCGCATTGACGTCGGGGAACAGGATATAGGCGTCGAATTCGGCCGTCACGGGCGTGCCGTCTGCGCGCACGCCGATCTGCTCGCCCTGTTTGACCTTGTCAAAGCTGGACCAGGTCTTGATGAAGCGGTCGCTTGCATGCAGTTTGTCGTGCACGACGACCATGTTCAGCGCTTCCATGTCGGCGTCGGCGATGGCTTCCGGTTGCGGCACGTCAATGAAACCGAGGAAAGCCAAGGTGTTCATGATGGCGCGGTAAGCGACATCCGGCGCGGCCGGGTCCGCGTGCTGGCCGCATTCCAGGGTGAGCGCATAGCCGCCCGTCGAGCGCATGTATTCGGTGGTGCCCACGCCGTAGCGCAAGACCAGGCCCACCTGGTCACTATTGCCCAGGCGGCGCTGCACGCCCTGGCCATACGCATGCAGCCAGCCGTCGACGAAGCGGCGCACGCCCAGGCGGCGCGCCAGCGCGCGTTCCTTTTCTTCATGTTTAAAAGGTTGCAGCGGGCCGTCGTTGTTGCGCGGTCCCACCATGACGAAGGGTTGGCTGTCGGCATTGAATGAGTGCAAGTCGAGCAGCACGTCGTGCTGGCCCAGCAGCGGGCACAGCCAATTGGCGATGCGGTCTTCGAAATCTTGCGGATCGTCGTTCGGGAACAGGTTGCGGTTCAGGTTGCGGTCGCCGCTGCGCACGCCCTTGGCGTAAGCGAGCGGGTTGGTGATGGGCACGAAAGTGACGCTGCCGGCCACGATGGACAGGGCGCCGCTGTCGAGTTCAGCCATCACGCGGTGGATGCCCTTGGTGCCGCAGGTTTCATTGCCGTGCACGGCGCCGGTGACGATCAGGCGCGGGCCGCTGCCCTGGCCCGTGTAGTTGATGGACTTGAAGTGGAGTGCGCTGCTCATGCTGGACATATCCTATTGGTATCAGGGAAGGGAAAGCGGGGTCGGCATATTTTAGCGGGATTCGCGGCAGGCACCCGTAAAAATGTCGCCAGGAATGTACCCATCGCCCACCCCGGCATGGCATGATCGGCGCCAATGTTGTTTTCCCTTGCCGATTCCATGACCAGTACGTCCCATCCTTCCCGCCTGTACGGCCTCGACACCTTGCGCGCGCTGGCCATCGTGCTGGTCTTCATGAACCATTATGTGTTGTTCGTCAGCGAGGGCGGGGCGTTTGGTTTCTGGGGAGAAATCGGCTGGACGGGCGTGGACCTGTTCTTTGCCCTCAGCGGCTACCTGATCGGCAACCAGATCTTTGCGGCCTTGCGCAGCGAGCAAGGCTTTTCCTTGCCGCGCTTCTATGCGCGCCGTTTCCTGCGCACCTTGCCCAGTTTCTATGCCGTGCTGGCCCTGTATTATTTGTGGCCCGCGTTTCGCGGCGATAGCGCGCTACTTCCCCTGTGGAAATTCCTGACGTTTACGCAAAACATCAATCTGACGCCGGGCACGGCGTTTTCCCATGCGTGGTCCTTGTGCGTGGAAGAGCAGTTCTACGTGCTGCTGCCGGCCGTGGCGCTGGCGATCGCGGCTTGCCGCAAGTCCCTGCTGTGGGCGTGGGTGGCCGTGGCCGCCAGCTTTATCGTCGGCATGCTGCTGCGTGCTTATCTGTGGGATGAATACGTGCACGTGCCGCGAGGCGGCCTCGGCTATTACAAATACATTTATTACGCGTCGTGGTGCCGTTTCGACGAGCTGGTGGCGGGCGTGGCGCTGGCGCTGCTGAAAAACTACCACCCTGGCGCCTGGCTGCGCCTGACGTCTTATGGCAATCGCACCTTGCTGGCGGGAATCTTTGGCACGGCGCTGATGTTTTACGTGTTCGTCGCCGATCACTATGGTTATTGGGTGACGGTGTTCGGCTATCCGGCCCTGGCCGCCAGTTTTACCTTATTGCTGATCGCCGCGCTGAGTCCTGCCAGTGCTTTGTATCAATTGCGCGTGCCGGGCGCGGCCAGCCTGGCCCTGTGGTCGTATGCGATTTACCTGCTGCACAAGCAGCTGTGCATCCTGCTACGGCCCTTGTTGCAAGACTTTGGCTACGGGCCGGATGGCCTCACCGCAATACTGGTCAGTATCGCTGTCAGCATCGCCACGGGCTGGCTCTTATATAGATTGGTGGAAACGCCGTTCATGCGCTTGCGGGCGCGCTATGTTCCCGCGAATCATGCGTGACGATTACATGTCGATCACGTCCAGTCCCCGCGGCGTGCCCACCAGCAGTTCCAGGATGGCATGCACGCGCAGGTTCGTCTCTTCATGTGCAGTGTTGAAGATCAGGGCGCGCAGGCCAGGCACGGCTTCCATGATGTGCTCGCTGGCGTAGGCATTGATCAATAACAAGACCAGGTCCGTGGCGCCTGCGCCCGGTTGGCGCCGCAGCCGGTCGTGGATCACGTTCAGCAGTGCGCGCTGCATGCGCGGCGTGGGATTGGTGATATAGGCGAAGACGCTCGGCGTGTTGGCGATGGCTGCGCAGAGGCGCCGTTCCATCTCGTCGGGTTTTACGTCGGAGGCGATATCGAAATACGCGGCATCCCAGCGCGTGCGCGCATACGGGTGGCCGGGCGGGAAAGAGTCGGCCGTTTCAAAACCGCAGATGCGGCTCAGGGTTTTCAGCCAGGCGAATAGGGTGGAGTTCATGCCGCGATTCTAGCGGCATTCCGCGTGTGCCGGGCCCTCTCTATATAAAGGGGGCTGACGCCCCGAGAAATGATTAAAGTTTCCTGTAAAAGAGCCCTTGTCATTCTGGGAAAGCCTCTCTATAATGCTGGTCTTCGGGGCGGTTAGTTCAGCTGGTTAGAATACTTGGTCGACATCCAAGGGGTCGGGGATTCGAATTCCTCACCGCCCACCAGAATTTAGCAGTAAGCAGTTTTCAAGAGTTTTAAGCTGGCGCAAGCCGCAAGCGGTCATTTGAAATACAATGATCAACAAAAGTTTTACGGGCGGTTAGTTCAGCTGGTTAGAATACTTGGTCGACATCCAAGGGGTCGGGGATTCGAATTCCTCACCGCCCACCAGAATGCAGTTAGAGAGAAAGGTAAAACCGGTTATGACACCGCGAACTACTACCAAGCTTTGGGAGTGACGCTAGTCGAACGGGTTTCCTTTGTCTCAAGAAAGTGAAAAACGCGGCTAGTCCGCGTTTTTTTGCGTCTGCGTTTTCCTTTCAGTTATTTGCCCATCACATTGCAGTTTTACCTGGCGCCAGCGCCGATATGGAGATCAATATGCTTACAATCCGACTTCCCGATGGTTCCGCCCGTCAATTTGACGGCCCGGTCACCGTGGCCCAGGTTGCGGCCAATATTGGTACCGGCCTGGCCAAGGCTGCCCTGGCCGGCAAGGTCGACGGCAAGCTGGTCGATACGTCCTATCTGATCGAGCAAGACGCGGAACTGGCGATCGTGACGGACAAGGACGCCGATGGCCTGGAAGTGATCCGCCACTCGGCGGCCCACTTGCTGGCGTATGCCGTCAAGGAATTGTTCCCGGAAGCGCAAGTGACCATCGGTCCCGTGATCGACAACGGTTTTTACTATGACTTCGCCTACAAGCGCCCGTTCACGCCGGAAGACCTGGTCGCGATCGAAAAGAAAATGGCGGAACTGGCCAAGAGGGATGAGCAAGTCACGCGCAAGGTTGTCGCGCGCGACGAAGCCATCGAGTACTTCAAGGGCATCGGCGAAGCCTACAAGGCTGAATTGATCGGTTCGATCCCGGCCGACCAGGAAGTGTCGTTGTATTCCGAAGGCAAGTTCACGGACTTGTGCCGCGGCCCCCACGTGCCATCGACGGGCAAGCTGAAAGTCTTCAAGCTGATGAAGCTGGCTGGCGCCTACTGGCGCGGCGACTCGAAAAACGAGATGCTGCAGCGTATCTACGGCACGGCCTGGGCCAAGAAGGAAGACCAGGAACTGTATCTGCATAACCTGGAAGAGGCGGAAAAGCGCGACCACCGCAAGTTGGGCAAGCAGCTCGATTTCTTCCATTTCCAGGAAGAGGCGCCTGGCCTGATCTTCTGGCACCCGAAAGGCTGGTCGATCTGGCAGCAAGTCGAGCAATACATGCGCAATGTGTACCAGGTCAATGGCTACCAGGAAGTCAAGGCGCCGCAAATTCTCGACCGTGGCCTGTGGGAAAAAACCGGCCACTGGGATAATTACCGTGAAAACATGTTTATCACGGAATCGGAAAACCGCGCCTATGCGCTGAAACCGATGAATTGCCCTGGCCATATCCAGATTTTCAACAATGGCATGCGCAGCTACCGCGACTTGCCATTGCGCTACGGCGAATTCGGCCAATGCCACCGCAACGAACCGTCGGGCGCCTTGCACGGCATGATGCGCGTGCGCGGCTTTACGCAGGACGATGGCCACATTTTCTGTCTGGAAGAGCAGATCGCCGGCGAAGTGACGGCGTTCCACCAGCAGGCGATGGATGTGTACACGGCTTTCGGCTTTACGAATATCGACGTGAAACTGGCGCTGCGCCCGGATAACCGCATCGGTACGGAAGAGTCGTGGGATTTCGCCGAGGAATCCCTGCGTTCGGCCCTGCGCGCCTGCGGCGTGGAGTGGACGGAATTGCCGGGCGAGGGTGCATTCTATGGTCCGAAGATCGAATACCACCTGAAAGACAGCCTGGGCCGCGCATGGCAAGTGGGCACCGTGCAGATCGATCCGTCGATGCCGGGTCGCCTGGGCGCCGAATATGTGGCCGTGGATAACACGCGCCAGGTGCCCATCATGCTGCACCGCGCGATCGTCGGTTCGCTGGAACGTTTCATCGGCATCCTGATCGAACACTATGCGGGCGCCATGCCGCTGTGGTTGTCGCCGGTGCAAGTGTCGGTGTTGAATATTTCCGACGCTCAAGCCGATTATGTACAGGAAGTTACAACAAAACTGCGCAAAGCGGGGCTGCGCGTACAGGCTGATTTGCGTAACGAGAAGATTACCTATAAAATACGTGAACATTCCGTACAAAAATTGCCTTACATCTTAGTAATTGGCGACAAAGAGCGGGATGCGAATACAGTGGCCGTGCGGGCGCGGGGCAATGTCGATCTGGGCGTCATGTCCGTCGATGCCCTGATTGAGCGACTCAAACATGAAGTCGACACCAAGGCCTGACGAGGAAACTCGCTGCACGACCGTCTTACAAGATTTTTAAAGGAAATTACAATAGCTACTGACAAGTCACATCGCATCAATGGCGAAATCACTGCCCCTGAAATGCGTTTAAGCGGGGTCGATAACGAGCCACTCGGTATCGTAAGTTTGGCTGAAGCCTTCCGCCTGGCGGAAGAGGCAAACGTCGACCTGGTGGAAATTGCGCCTACCGCGCAGCCACCGGTGTGCCGTTTGATGGACTACGGCAAATTTAAGTATTCGGAGCAAAAGAAAGCTCACGAAGCCAAATTGAAGCAAAAGATCATCCTCGTGAAGGAAGTCAAATTCCGTCCGGGGACTGATGATGGTGACTACAATATCAAGTTGCGTAATCTCATCAAGTTCCTCGAAGATGGCGATAAAACCAAGATCACCTTGCGTTTCCGCGGTCGTGAGATGGCGCATCAGGATATTGGCTTCCGCATGCTGGAACGTCTGAAAGCCGATCTGGAGCCGTACGGCCAGGTCGAGCAGTTCCCGAAGATGGAAGGCCGCCAAATGATCATGGTTCTTTCGCCTAAGAAGAAGAAGTAAGATACAATAGCGTTTTACTGTGGGTGGAAACTGCTCGCGCCGGCATTGGCGCGGTGTCAAACCCCAGGCAGAATTTGCGCGGCCCGGTCAGCAATGTCCGGGCCGCGTGAACTGTAGTGGACTCGCATCCGCTGCACAACATGTGAAAGCAGGCATCTAAGCGCAGCGTCGTGTTGCCACCTGCAATCCTGTTATAAATGGAGCTGTCCGTAAGAGGACAGATTGCTATGCCTAAAATGAAGACCAAAAGCTCCGCGAAAAAACGTTTTCGCGTGCGTCCAGGTGGAACAGTCAAGTCGGGTCACGCGTTCAAACGCCACATCCTGACCAAGAAAACCACCAAAAACAAACGTCAGTTGCGCGGTACCCGTAACATCAACGCATCGGATGTCACATCCGTCATGCGCATGATGCCGACTGCTTAATCTCACACTCAATTTAAGGAGTTACTATGCCTAGAGTAAAACGTGGGGTTACAGCTCGTGCCCGTCATAAGAAGATTCTTGTTCAAGCTAAAGGCTACCGTGGTCGCCGCAGCCGTGTATACCGTGTTGCCAAGCAAGCAGTTATGCGCGCTGGCCAATACGCTTACCGCGATCGCCGCAACAAGAAGCGCGTTTTCCGCCGCCTGTGGATCGCCCGTATCAACGCCGCTTCCCGTGAGCATGGCGTAACGTACAGCGTATTCATGAACGGCTTGAAAAAAGCAAATATCGAACTGGACCGTAAAGTCCTGGCCGATATGGCTGTGATGGACAAGCCAGCATTCGCTGCGATTGTCAACGCAGTTAAAGCAAAAATCGCTGCGTAAGCATCGGTCATTGCACAACGTCATCCGTAGGGTGACGTTAGAACGGCGACCGACAAAATCGTCGCGAGCGGAAGGGAGTTGCGGTCGAGAAGCGCAACCGTACGAAAGTACGGTGAGCATCGCAAACCGTAGATCACGACGCGCAGCAGATTAGGTCGGTCGTCATAAAGAGCGGGGCAGGGGTTTTAACACCTTATGCCCCGTTTCCGTTTTTGATTGTTGGATTTTAGATAACTGAGTCCAGAATTGATGTCCAAAACAGGAAATGCCGCATGAACTCCCTAGAAGAACTCGTCGTCTCGGCCCAGGCTGACTTTATCGCCGCCGCAGACGCTGCCGCACTTGAAAACGCCAAAGCCCGCTACCTGGGCAAGACTGGCCAGATTACTGAAATGATGAAGGGCCTGGGCAAGCTGGACCCGGACGCGCGCAAGGCGCAAGGCGCCTTGATCAACGCCGTCAAAGTGCAGATCGAGGACGCGCTGACGGCGCGCCGTGATGCGCTGGCCGATGCCCAGATGCAAGGCCGTCTGAACGCCGAAGCGATCGACGTGACCCTGCCAGGCCGTGGCCGCATGCCCGGCGGCATCCATCCCGTGATGCGCACGTGGGAGCGTGTCGAGGAAATCTTCCGCTCCATCGGTTTCGACGTGGCCGACGGCCCCGAAATCGAGAACGACTGGACCAACTTCACGGCGCTCAACAGCCCGGAAAACCATCCAGCCCGTTCCATGCAAGACACTTTCTACATCGACGGCAACGATACCGATGGCAAGCCCTTGCTGCTGCGCACGCACACGAGCCCGATGCAGGTGCGTTATGCGCGCACGCACACGCCGCCGATCAAGGTCATCGCGCCGGGCCGCACTTACCGCGTCGACAGCGACGCCACCCATTCGCCGATGTTCCACCAGGTCGAAGGCCTGTGGATCGCCGAAGATATCAGCTTTGCCGACCTGAAGGGCGTGTACCTGAATTTCGTCAAGGCCTTCTTCGAAACGGACGACCTGCAAGTGCGCTTCCGCCCGTCGTACTTCCCGTTCACGGAACCGTCGGCCGAGATCGACATCGCCTTCGGTTCGGGCCCGCTGAAAGGCCGCTGGCTGGAAGTGTCGGGCGCCGGCCAGGTGCATCCGACCGTGGTGAAGAACTTCGGCCTCGATCCCGAGAAATTCATCGGTTTTGCTTTCGGCTCCGGCCTGGAACGCTTGACGATGTTGCGTTACGGCATCAACGACCTGCGTCTGTTTTATGAAGGCGACTTGCGTTTCCTGAAGCAGTTCAACTAAGCATTGTTCCGTTTGATTCATGGCGCTTGAGCGCCTGTGCGCTCGCGCTGTGAGCTTTGACCCTTTGAAGGCTTGATTATGCAATTTTCCGAAAACTGGCTCCGTACCATGGTCGATCCGAAGATGACTTCGGACGAACTGGCCCATCTGCTGACCATGTCAGGTCTCGAAGTCGAGGACGTCGATCCTGTCGCGCCCCCGTTCTCGAACGTGGTGGTGGGCCTGGTCCTGGAGATGGAAAAACATCCGAACGCGGACCGCCTGAATGTGTGCCAGGTCGACGTCGGCACGGGCACCATGCTCAACATCGTTTGCGGCGCGCCGAACGTGCGCCCTGGCTTGAAAGTAGTGTGCGCCATGGCCGGCGCCGTGCTGCCGCCTGGCGCCGATGGCAAGCCGTTTGAAATCAAGGTAGGCCAGCTGCGCGGCGTCGAGTCGCAAGGCATGTTGTGCTCCGCGCGCGAATTGAAATTGTCGGAAGAAAACGCCGGCCTGATGGAGTTGCCGGACGACGCGCCGATCGGCCAGAATTTCCGCGATTACTTTGCGCTCAACGACTTGAAATTCACCATCAAGTTGACGCCGAACAAGGCGGACTGCCTGTCCGTGCTGGGCGTGGCGCGCGAAGTGTCGGCCTTGACGGGCGTGCCCCTGAATGCGCCGCAGTTCCGCACCGTGCCTGTCACCAGCGATGAAGTGTTGCCAGTGAAAGTCAGCGCGCCGGACCTGTGCGGCCGTTTCACGGGCCGCGTCATCCGCGGCTTGAACGCCCGTGCCGCCACGCCGGACTGGATGAAGCAGCGCCTCGAGCGCAGCGGCCAGCGTCCGCTGTCGGCCCTGGTCGACATTTCCAACTATGTCATGCTGGAACTGGGCCGTCCCAGCCACGTGTTCGACCTGGCAAAGATCCACGGCAGCCTCGACGTGCGTTGGGGCCAGGCGGGCGAATCCGTCAAGCTGTTGAACGGCAACACCATCGCCGTCGACGAGTGGCTCGGCGTCATTGCCGATGAGCAGGAAATCGAATCCTTGGCCGGCATCATGGGCGGCGACGCCAGCTCCGTATCGGACGATACGGACAGCATTTACCTGGAAGCGGCTTTCTGGTGGCCGAACGCCATTCAAGGCCGCGCCCGCCGCCTGAATTTCTCGACCGATGCGGCGCACCGCTTCGAGCGCGGCGTCGATTTCGCCACCACCGTCGAGCACATCGAGCGCATCACGGCCCTGATCGTGGAAATCTGCGGCACGCCGGCCACGACCGTCGGCCCCGTCGACGACCACGTGGTGAACTTGCCGCAACGCCAGCCTGTGTCGATGCGCACGGCGCGCGCGCAAAAAGTCATCGGCGTGCCGCTCAACGATGAGCTGATCGCCGATATCTTCACGCGCCTGGCCCTGCCATTCACCCTGGCGGACGGCGTGTTTTCCGTGACTTCGCCCAGCTACCGTTTCGACATCGAGATCGAGGAAGACTTGATCGAGGAAGTGGCGCGCGTGTACGGCTTTGAAAACATCCCGACCTTGCCGCCCGTGGCCGCGAACGTGATGCAGATTGCACCAGAAAATACCCGCTCCTTGTTTGCGGTACGTCATGAGCTGGCCGACCTGGGCTTCCAGGAAGTGGTTAACATGAGCTTTGTCGATACGGCATGGGAGCGCGATTTCTCGGGCAACACGAATCCGATCAAATTGCAGAACCCGATCGCCAGCCAGATGAGCGTGATGCGCTCCTCGCTGATTGGCAGCCTGATCGCCAATGTGCGCTACAACCTGAACCGCAAGACGAACCGCGTGCGCATCTTCGAAGTGGGCGCCATCTACCAGCGCGACGACAGCGTGGAAAACGGTCCCCTGTCGGTGGCCGGTTACGCCCAGCCGAAGCGCGTGGCGGCCATGGCTTACGGCGCGGTGGCCGACGAGCAGTGGGGCCAGGCTGCGCGCACGGTCGACTTCTTCGACGTGAAGGCGGATCTGGAAGCGCTGTTCGCGCCGCTGGTCTTGCGTTTCAGCAAGGCGGAGCATCCGGCCCTGCATCCGGGCCGTTCGGCCAACGTGGAGCTCGATGGCAAGGTCATCGGTTTCATCGGCGAACTGCACCCGCGCTGGATGCAAAAGTATGACTTGCCGCTGGCGCCTGTGCTGTTCGAAGTCGACGCCGCTGCCCTGACGCAACGAGTCGTGCCCGTGTACCAGGAAATCTCGAAATTCCCTGGCGCCAGCCGCGACCTGGCCGTGGTCGTCAAGCAATCGGTGGCCGTGCAGGATCTGCTCGACAGCTTCCACGCCGCCTCCAAGTCGAGCCCGGCAGCGCGTATCGTGCAAGCCATTGTTTTATTTGATGAATATCGTGGAAAAGGGCTGGAAGCGGATGAAAAAAGCCTTGCTTTCCGGATTAGCTTGCAAGATACTCAAAACACCCTGCAAGACGATGTCGTCGATGGCCTGATGGCCGTCCTGGTCGATGCGGCCAAGCAGGGCCACGACGCGAAACTGCGTTCGTAATTACCGGACTGGCCGTCGCCTTGCGTGACGGCCTTTCCGTCGTCAACCGTAGACGAGCTTGCCATGTGGCGAGCTCGGGCGCACAGAAAAGGCAGGGCAGGAAAATTAATAACAGCGACGTTGATTCCGCCGTACTGCAGTCCGCACTGGCCGCAGATCTGCATCGGGCCATGCTGGTTGCCAAAGTGCGCCAGGAAGCGGAAAAAGATTTACCCACCTTGACCAAGGCGGAACTGGCCGAACTGTTGTTCGAGCAGGTGGGCCTGAACAAGCGCGAAGCGAAGGATATGGTCGAGACCTTTTTCGACGAGATCCGCAATGCGCTCGAACGGGGCGAGGCCGTCAAGCTGTCCGGTTTCGGCAACTTCCAGTTGCGCGACAAGCCGCAGCGGCCGGGCCGCAATCCGAAGACGGGCGAAGAGATTCCCATCACGGCGCGCCGCGTCGTGACCTTCCATGCGAGCCAGAAGCTGAAAAGCATGGTCGAAGAGACCAGTCCGCTGGCACGTGCTGCCTGAGTGAGTGGCGATGAACGAGCGCATCAGTAAAACCGAGTTGATCGCCTTGCCGCCCATTCCGGCGAAACGCTATTTCACGATCGGCGAGGTGAGCGAGTTGTGCGGCGTCAAACCGCATGTATTGCGCTACTGGGAGCAGGAGTTTTCCCAGCTCAAGCCGGTCAAACGACGTGGTAACCGCCGTTATTATCAGCACCATGAGGTGCTGTTGATACGCCGCATCCGCGAATTGCTGTACGAGCAAGGTTTTACCATCAGCGGTGCCCGCAACAAGCTCGATAGTCGTGGCGCATCGCATGCCATCGCCGACGAGCTGCCAGTGCTGCCGGCCGTGCCCGTCGCGCCGCAGGAAGCGCCACTGGACCGCGTGTGGATACGCAATGAATTAATTGCGATTTTAAACTTGCTAAAATAAGATTTGTACCAATATAGGTGGGGTTGTCCGGTAGCAGTTGACTAAGTTGACTATACTGCATGGGCGCTCGGCCTTGGCGCTGACGCTACCGTACTGCGCGCCATATTTTGAATATAATGTTAATGTTGCGTTTTTGTTAGTGACGCTAAGCCGGAGCAGCGTTCAGGTTCCGGTAGTCTTTCCCAGGCCAGGAAAATTTAAGGGGAAACAATGATACGCGTTGCCATTTGTGATGATCACCAAATAGTACGAGCTGGATTCAAACAGATTTTTTCGTCGTCGAGCGATTTCAGTGTGGTGGCGGAAGCCGGTACGGGGCGCGAAGCGCTCGATATCGCCCGCCGCGAAATTTGCGATGTATTGCTGCTCGATATAGCCATGCCCGATCAGAGCGGCATCGATACCTTGCGCACGATCCGCCAGGGCCAGCCGGAATTGCCCGTGCTGATACTCAGCGGCTATCCCGCGCAGCAATACGCGTTGAACCTGTTCAAGATGGGCGCGAATGGCTATCTGAACAAGGAATGCGAGGCCGACGAGCTGATGACGGCCGTGCGCACCGTGTTCCAGGGGCGCCGCTATGTCAGCTCCACCGTGGGCGAATTGCTGGCGCAATCGTTCGACCGCGACACGAATGCCGCGCTGCACACGGAATTGTCGGACCGCGAGTTCCAGGTCTTCCTGCGCCTGGCGCGCGGCGCCACCGTGTCCGATATCGGTGTCGCTTTGTCGCTGAGCATCAAGACGGTGAGTACTTACCGTACGCGCATCATGGAAAAAATGGGCTTGCAATCCAACAGTGACTTGACCTATTACGCAATGAAAAACAATTTGCTTGACTAGCGCTGCGGTGCGATCATGGAAACATGATCGCTCAGCCAGCCAGCCGGCACGACTTGTGCAGTGCAGCAGTTTGTGGCGAGGACTATAATTGGCCGGCGCCGGCGCTTTTTCCCGCGCCGAACCTTGCTAAGGATGCACATCAGGATGTATTTCACCGCTGAACCGGCCCCGAATCACCGCCTGCCCCTCTACAAGACGATCCTGTGCGTGACTTGCGCCTTGCTGCTTGTACTCAATGGTTTCAGTCTCTATCATAATCTGCAATCGCTGAAGGGCACGAACGCCTTGCTCAGCCAGAGCGCCCGCGTGGCGGACCGCCTGCAGTATTTGAACGTGCTCGTGCTCGATGCGGAAAGCAGCTTGCGCGGCTATTTCATTTCCGGCTCCGAAACCTATCTGGGGCCGTCGAAGACGGCGACCACGGAAATCGAAAACGAATTCAACGAGCTGCAAACCTTGCTCGCGGGCAGTCCTACCCAGTTGAAAAACCTGGGCCAGCTGAAAAGCTTGATCCGTCGCAAGATGTCGATGCTGCAACAGTCGATCGATGTCTACAAGCAGGGCGGGCTGGCCGAGATCGTCAACATTTCCCGCGTGACCGATGACCGCGCCACCATGGACGAGATCCGCCTGCAAGTGGTGATCATGACGCGCGAGCAGAATGAAGCGTTGTCTTCCGGCAGCGCCGCCTTTTACCATGAGTACCAGAAAGCCGTGCTGCTCGGCATCGGCATCAATGCCTTGGCCATCCTCGTGCTGATCATGTTTTACCAGCTGGTGCGGCGCAGTTTCCAGAATCGCGCGGCCGTCGAGTATGCACTGCAAAATGCCAACGACACCCTGGAGTCGACGGTCAGCAAGCGTACGGAGCAGTTATCCGTGCTGTCGCGTCATTTGATCAGCGTCAATGAAGTGGAAAAGGCGCGCCTGGCGCGCGAATTGCACGATGAACTGGGCGCCAACCTGACGTCGATCAGCATGGACCTGGGCGCCGTCACGCAGCAACTGGCGCACACGCAGCCGGAACTGGCCGCGCAATTGCGCCGCGCCAAGGCCACCTTGCTGGAAACGGTGGAACTGAAGCGCCGCATCGTCGAAGACCTGCGTCCCAGCCTGCTGGACAACCTGGGCCTGTGCGCCGCCATCGAAAGCTATTGCGAGGATTTTGCGCGCATGAGTTCCGTGCGCTGCGAAACGGACGTGGCCATCAATATCGACAACCGCGAAGCCACCCTGACGATTGCCCTGTTCCGTATCGTGCAGGAATCGCTGACCAACATCCTGAAATATGCGCGCGCCGGCATGGTCAGCGTGACCTTGAAGCGCAATGAGCACGGCCTGGTGCTGCGCGTGATCGACGACGGCATCGGCATCACGGAAGATGCGCTGCAAAAACCCATGTCGCACGGCTTGCTGGGCATGCGCGAGCGGGCCTTGTTGCTGGGCGGCACACTCACCGTGCGCCAGGGGCCGGAAGGCAAGGGCACGTGCGTGGAAGCCGTGATTCCCCTGCCGCTGACGCCGGAGCCGGAAGACATCGATGCGGATGCCGAAGCGTAATGGACGTTGATGCAAGAAAAATGGCCGGGCATGCAGCCCGGCCATTTTTTTATCTGTCTTGCCTGATCAGCAGCGGATCAGCAGCGTGATACGTCGCGCAGCAAGCGGTCGTATTCCGTCTTCGCCACCTTGTAGCACTCGCCCGCATAGCATTCCAGGCCGGCGCGGTCCAGCACCGTGATATTGCCGCGGCGATAGTGGATCAAGCCTTCTTCCTGCAGCTTGCCGGCGGCGGCCGTGATGCTTTCGCGGCGCACGCCCAGCATGATCGAGATCAGCTCTTGCGTCACTTTCAATTCGTTCGATGGCGAACGGTCCAGGCGGTCCAGCAGCCAGCGGCACAGCTTTTGCTCGATCGAGCTGTGACGGCCGCCGACGGCGTTCTGCGCCATTTGCGCAAACAGGGCGTTGGTGTAGCGCATCAGCAGCTGGGGCAGGGCGCCGCCCTGGTTGAAGGCGTCGCGCAGGCTTTGCGTTTTCAGGCGGTAGCCGTAGCCGGCGCTTTGCACGACGGCCGTGCACATGGCGCGTTCGCCTGCCAGCAGCGAGGCACCGGCCACGCCTTCATGGCCGACGACGGCGATTTCCGTCGTGGCGCCGTCTTCCATGACATACAGCAAGGAAATGATGGCGGTGGTGGGGAAGTAGCTGTATTCCAGGTTGTTGCCGTAGGCATACAATTCCTTGCCGAAAGGCAGTTCCACCAGTTCCAGGTCTTCGAACAGCGATTCGAGCGCGGCGCGCGGCAGGGCGGCCAGCAATTCATTCTGTTGGGCACTGCTGAGGCTAACCCGCGACGCAAGCTTGATTTCCCGACCGGCCGCAGGCATGGCGCGCGGCAGCAACTGGTTCTTCTGGACCGGGGCGATAAGTTGAGTATGGCTCATAGTATTCCTCACAGGCTTTTTACATCGGAGTGCGACTGCCGCGTTGCTGGTCAAAAAAGTTGCCGCATCCATCTGGGAACAGCGTTTTTTTTCGACCGCGCGGTGCAGATCGCGATGTAGCTACTTTAAAAGCTTATGTAAGTGGCGAACATAAGATTAGCAGTCGCCACTTTGTAGTCTCTTTTGAGGCGAAATTGTAGTCCTTGTCCTACGCGCACACTTTTGACTAGCTAGCCTTGCGCCGTTCTGCGCGATTTTGTGATATGACGCGCGGCTTGTTGGCGCTCCACAGGCCGGCCGGACGCACGCTGGGCAAGCCGTCGCGCACGGTTGCGGCGGGTGTCTGGCGCACGTTTGGCGCCTCGTGCTCCCCCAGGCGGAAGCGGCTGACGGCCTGCGTCAGCGCTTCGCCTTCCTGGTGCAGGCGCTGCGAACCGGCGCGCGCCTCGTCGACCAGGCTCGCATTCTGGCGCGTCATGTCGTCGATTTGCGCCAGCGCGCCATTGATGCGGGCGATTTCGCCATTCTGCTCGGCGCCGGCGCTGCTGATGCGACCGATGACGACGGACACCTGCTGCACCGCGTCGACGACTTGCCGCATGGTGCTGCCGGCCGCGTTGACCAGGTCGCCGCCCGCGTCCACGGTGGCCACGGAGTCGCCGATCAGGCGCTTGATCTGCTGCGCCGCTTCGCTGGAGCGCTGCGCCAGGCTGCGCACTTCGGACGCGACGACGGCAAAGCCGCGCCCTTGCTCGCCCGCGCGCGCCGCTTCCACGGCCGCGTTCAGGGCGAGGATATTCGTCTGGAAGGCGATGCCGTTGATGACGCCGATGATGTCGACGATCTTGTGCGAGCTGGCCTTGATCGAGGCCATGGTCTCGACCACGGCGCTGACGGTCTCGCCGCCGCGCAGGGCCACTTCGGCGGCCGACGCCGCCAGGGTGCGCCCCTGTCCTACGTGGGCTTCGTTGCGGCCCACGGTGGCCGTCAGCTCGCGCATCGAGTCCACGGTGGCGCCCAGCGCGTCCGCTTGCGTGGCCGTGTGGCCGGACAGGGCGGCGTTGCCCTGGGCGATATCGGCGCCGGCTGCGGCGATGACGGCCGCGCCGCCGCGGATTTCCTGCACCAGGGTGGCCAGGCCATGCGTCATGGCGCCGAAGTCGCGCACCAGGTCGCCGATTTCGTCGTGCGCCTGTGAGGTGATGCGCTGCGACAGGTCGCCCGCCGCCGCGGCGCCCACGGCCACGCGCAATTGCTGCACGTCGCGCGCGAAGGCGGCATAAAAGCCCGCGCACAGGTAGGCGGCGGCCAGCAGCACCAGCAGCATGGCCGCCAGGATCAGGGCGCGGCGCGCCTCGTCGCGGGCGATGCGCTGCGCCAGCAAGCCGTCCAGCGCGGTGGCGGAGGTGCCGGACAGCGCGTGCAGGGCGTCGATGGCCTGCATGCCGGCCGCGTGGAATTGCGCGCCCGACGTCTGGTCGTAGGAATTCGTCACTTCATTCTTCGTGCGTTCGAGGAAGGCCAGCGCGGCCGGCACGGCTTTCAGGGCCGGCTGCAGGCTGGCGCGCAATTCCGGCTTGGCCGCGATGATTTCGTCGAAGCGGGCCGGCAGGCGTTCCAGTTCGTGGCGCGCGATCAGGGCGTTGGCGTTGACGAGTTGATCTTCATTCGCCTCGAACAGGCCCGTGTCGATGTAGGCGGCGCCGCGCCCGCCGATGTCGGACAGGCTCTCGGCCAGGTCGGGCAGGGTGGCGGTGAAGGCGGCGCTCAGGTGGTTGGCGCCCGCGTCCGGGTCCAGGCTCAGGTGCGAGCGGTCGGCCACCAGCTGGCCCAGCTTGGCCGCCTGGCGCAGCAGCGCCGTGTGCGCCGCGTAGCTGTCGCGCGCCGCGAGGCCCGCCTGGCGGCCCAGCAGGGCTTGCCACTGTTTCGTCAGCTCGGCCGCCTGGGGCAGGCCGGCGCCCGCCGGCAAGCGCGCCAGGGCGGCCAGCGCGGCCGTGATGCGCGCATTCAGGGCCGTGTTGTCCATGCCCGCCTTGCCGCTCAGGCGCAAGTGCTCGAGGCCGCGCCGCTGTTGCAGCAGCCGCGTGCCTTCCTGCAACTGGCGCACATAGGCCACGCCCCGCTGCGCATCCTGCGCCTGGGCCAGCGACTTGCCCAGTTCCGAGATCAGCAGGGTGGTCGCCAGCGCCAGCGGCAGCAGGAAGACCAGGCAGACAAGCATGAATTTGGGCAGCAGGCGCAAGCGCTGCATGAGGCGGATGGCGGGGGTGAGGAGCATTTTCATCGGGTTTCCAGGGTAGGGTGACAACATTTCTGCAGTGCAATGTTGCCTGCGGATTGTGACCCCTTGATGAAGTGCGCCGCGATGCAGTCAGTTTTGCCGTTCGCCAGAGTGAAGCAGTTCACACGGAAGGCCGATCCTTCTGTAAAATCGAGGGTTTTTTGCGAGGGCCATATTATGGTCACCAATATGGCCAACGAGAACGACATCAACACCCCCGATTCCAGCGACAGCGCGGACAACGCCGCAGCGCCGGTGAGCAGCAAGGCGCCGGCCGTGATCGCGCGCGAAGTGCAGCGCCGCCGCACCTTCGGCATCATTTCCCACCCGGATGCCGGTAAAACCACCCTGACGGAAAAACTGCTGCTGTTCTCGGGCGCGATCCAGATGGCCGGTACCGTCAAGGCGCGTAAATCGGGCCGCCACGCGACGTCGGACTGGATGGAGATCGAGAAGCAGCGCGGCATTTCCGTCGCTTCCTCGGTGATGCAGTTCGAATTCCGCGACCACGTCGTCAACCTGCTCGACACCCCGGGTCACCAGGACTTCTCGGAAGATACCTACCGCGTGCTGACGGCGGTCGACTCGGCGCTGATGGTGATCGATGCGGCCAAGGGCGTGGAAGCGCAGACGATCAAGCTGCTGGCCGTGTGCCGCATGCGCAATACGCCGATCGTCACCTTCATGAACAAGATGGACCGCGAGACGCGCGATCCGCTCGATCTGCTCGACGAGCTGGAATCGGTGCTGAAGATCCAGTGCGCGCCCGTCACCTGGCCTATCGGCATGGGCAAGAACTTCCGCGGCGTGTACCACCTGCTGAACGACGAGATCATGCTGTTCAAGGCAGGTGAAGAGAAGGCCGACGGCGCCTTCGAAATCATCAAGGGCATCGACAACCCGCGCCTGCAGGAGATGTTCCCGCTTGAGATGGATCAATTGCGCATGGAAGTGGAACTGGTGCACGGCGCGTCGAACCCGTTCAACCTGGAAGAATTCCTCTCCGGCGTGCAGACGCCCGTGTTCTTCGGTTCGGCCATCAACAACTTCGGCGTGCGCGAGATCCTGTCCGCGCTGGTCGACTGGGCGCCGGCGCCGCGCGAGCGCGACGCGACCGTGCGTTCGGTGGCGCCGTCCGAGCAGCCATTTACCGGTTTCGTCTTCAAGATCCAGGCCAATATGGACCCGGCCCACCGCGACCGCATCGCCTTCCTGCGCGTGTGCTCGGGACGTTTCGAGCGCGGCATGAAGGTCAAGCACTTGCGCCTGGGGCGCGAGATCAAGGTGTCGAACGTGGTGACCTTCATGGCTTCCTCGCGCGAACAGGTGGAAGAAGCGTACGCGGGCGACATCATCGGCTTGCCGAACCACGGCAACATGCAGATCGGCGACAGCTTTTCCGAAGGCGAGATGCTGACCTTTACGGGCATCCCGTACTTCGCACCGGACTTCTTCCGCTCGGTGCGCATCCGTAATCCCTTGAAAATCAAGCAGTTGCACAAGGGCTTGCAGCAACTGGGCGAAGAGGGCGCGGTGCAGGTCTTCAAGCCGGTGCAGGGCGGCGAACTGGTACTGGGCGCCGTCGGCGTGCTGCAGTTCGAAGTGGTGGCCAGCCGTTTGCTCAACGAGTATGGCGTGGACGCCGTGTTCGAGGGCACCAGCATCAGCAGCGCCCGCTGGGTCAGCTGCGACGACAAGCGCATCCTGCAGGATTTCGAAAATGCGCTGGGCCACAACGTGGCCTACGATGCGGCCGGCAACATGGCGTATCTGGCGACATCCGGCGTGAACCTGCGCCTGACGGAAGAGCGCTGGCCGAAATTGAAATTCCACGCCACGCGCGAGCATTCGGCCAAGCTGGCCTGATGACTCTGAGGTAGCGACGAGGGGCAGAACCACTGGTTCTGCCTTTTTTTACGCCGGCAGGATCGTGCGTGTACTCCAGTCGCGCCGTTCCAGCAGCAATGCCGTCAATTGCGCCGCCGTCATCGGACGGGCGAAGAAGAAGCCCTGCACATTGTCGCAGCCCGCTTTGCGCAAGAACTCCACCTGCTGCAGCGTTTCCACCCCTTCGGCCACCACTTTCAGGTGCAGGCTGTGCGCCATGGCGATGATGGCCGTGACGATGGCTTCGCCCTCGCCGGGCAGGTCGTGCACGAAGCTGCGGTCGATTTTCAGCTGGTCGATGGGCAGGCGTTTCAAGTACGACATCGAGGAATAGCCGGTGCCGAAATCGTCGATCGACAGGTGGATGCCCGTTTCCTGCAGGCGCCGCATCAATTCCACGTTGGCGTGGACATTGTCCATCAGGACGCCTTCCGTGATTTCCAGCTCCAGCAAGCCATGCGGCAGCTGCGTTTCGTCCAGGATGGCGCGGATATCGTCCATCAGGCCCGGATCGCGCGCCTGGCAGGCCGACAGGTTGACGGCCACGTGTTCGAGCGAGTCGAGCAGGCCCGCCTTGCACCAGGCGGCTGCCTGGCGGCAGGCGCTTTGCAGTACCCAGCGTCCCAGGTCGACGATGATGCCGCTTTCCTCGGCCACGGGGATGAATTCGGCGGGGCTCAGCTGGCCCATGTCGCGGCAATGCCAGCGTATCAGCGCTTCCACGCCGACGATGCGCCCGCTGCGCAAGTCGATCTGCGGCTGGTAGTGCAAATACAGTTCCTCGTTCTGCAGGGCGCGGCGCAGGTTCGCTTCCATGCGCAGGCGGCGCTGGGCGCGTAACTCCATTTCGGCCTTGAACACGGCGTAGCGGTTCTTGCCCTGGTGCTTGGCGTGGTACATGGCCGTATCGGCATTGCGCGTCAGGGTGGCCACGTCCTGCGCGTCGAACGGATACAGGCTCACGCCGATGCTGGCGCTGACGTACAGCTGGTGGCCTTCGAGGGCGAACGGCGCGGCCAGCACGGCGAGGATCTTGCGCGCCACGCTGGCCATCTCCGAGGCGTCGTCGGCCGGTTCCACGATGACGACGAATTCGTCGCCGCCGATGCGGCAGATGATGTCGGTGCCGCGCAGGATGGCCACCAGGCGCTCGGACACGAGCTTGAGCAGCTGGTCGCCGCAGTGGTGGCCCAGCGTGTCGTTGACGATCTTGAAGTTGTCCAGGTCCAGCAGCAGCAGGCCCACGCTGCTGTCCTGGCGGTCGGCGCGCGCCAGCGCATAGGCCAGCGCATCGTTGAATTCATGGCGGTTCGGCAGCTGCGTGACGGGGTCGACGTGGGCCAGGTAGTGCAAATGGCGCTCCGCATGCAGGGCGGCGGTGCGCGTGCGGCGCACCATCAGGAAGGTCAGGCCGAACGCGCACAGGCTGACCAGCAGGGTGAAGGCGGCAAATTGCGCCAGGCTGGCGTACAGCGGCGCCAGGCTGGCGCGCAGGTACAGCGCGCCGCCGCCGGGCAAGGCCGTCAGGATGGCAGCGCTGCCGTCCAGGTAATCGATGTGCAGGCCGCTGCGCGGCGCCGAGGGTGCGGTATCGCTGCCGCTGCGCGCATAGCGGGCAAACGGCGTGCCATAGGGGCTGTAGAGCAGTGCTTGCCGGATATGCGGGGCGGCGGCGAGGGGAGCGAGGAGTTGTTGCGCTGCAAGACGATTGTCCTGGCGCATGGCCTGCGTGGCGGCGGGCGCCAGCATGTCGGCCTGGATGCGCAGCGTGCGCTGGAAGGATGCCTGGAGGGAAAACAACTGGAAGAGGATCAACAGCAGGCTGGCCATGGCCAGCATGGCCGCCGCGGCCAGCAAGTTCAGCCTGGCTATGCGGTCGCCGCGCAATTGCGCCGACGGCAGCATCAATGGCGCCATCATGACGCTTTCTCCTGCCGGCCCCGCTTGCCGCCGCCCCGTGTGATCCCGCCTCGCCCTGCCATACTTTACGTTCCAGTCTGATGAAAACCGAAGTGAGCCGGAACTCTCGACGTGTTGTTAAGGCCGACATATTGTCATTTTGCAGCGTGAAAGTACAGGGCGCGCGGCAATTTTGTCTGCATGCCACAGGCCGGTGGCAGCAGGCTAAGTAGGTCGTAATAAATTATTGTGATTTCTGAGTTCCATAACCGGCGCTCTGCGGCGTTACCCGCTGCTGGCAGTGCCTGCACTGCGTCGCAACGGGCGCCTTGCAGCGCATCCGGTTCTGTTCGTCATAACTTCACAATAATTTCCCGCGACCTACTTAGGCGACAAGTCAGGCGGAAAAGGTGGGGCGTGTCTTTCTAATAATAATCCAAGCTGAATTTTAATCCTTTTTTTGCCGGCTGTTTTTTTCCTTTAAAAACATGCTGACAATAAACAAAATGCCATCAAGAATAACTTCAATGGCCCCGGCATCGCGCGCGGATTAACTTTTTGCCTGCATAGGCCATTGCAAGTCATTGATTTTAATAAATTTTAATGAAGAATGCGAGAACGCTATGGCCTTGCTCCGCGAGTTCGTCCATAATCCGCAGATGATGGACGTCCTGATGCTGTTTGTTTTGTCTGCCGCGGCCAGGCAAGCTGCCGCCAGCAAACCCGGACGTCGCCCTAATGATCAATAGTGAGGATATCTTGGAAAAAAAACCAAAAATTATTTTGTCGTCACAAGACCTGGAACGACTGGAAGCGTTGTTGTATGCCTTAGGTAATAATCTGTCGCCGGACAAGGCCGCCTTGCTCGACGAACTGGGCCGCGCCGAGGTACTCGAGCCGCAAGAGATTCCCCCGACCGTCGTGACGATGAATTCCACCGTGCGCTTCACGGTGGAAAACAAGGAGGAATTCTGCCTGACGCTCGTGTATCCGAAGGATGTGGAAGGCCAGGCCGACCGTATTTCCGTGCTGGCGCCCGTCGGCAGCGCGCTGCTGGGCCTATCCGTGGGCGACAGCATCGCCTGGCCCATGCCGGGCGGCGTGGTGAAGGTCAAGATCGAGGAAATCGTTTACCAGCCTGAACGGGCTGGCGAATACCACCGTTAAGCATCAATGGCGGACGGCGCCTGCCGTTCGCTTGCCAGGCCGTGCCGGGACGGGAATTAACTGTTTCGCTGCACGCGCACCACCAGCCATCCCGCCACCACCGTGAACGTGACGATGATGGCAACGATGATCCAGAAGCCCTGCGGGTGCTGGGCCAGCGGAATTCCCCCCACATTCATGCCCAGCATGCCGGCGATGATATTGATCGGCAAGGCCAGCACGGTGACGATGGTCAGCACGAACAGGCTGCGGCTGTTTTCCTCGTTGACGCTGGCGGCGATCTCTTCCTGCAGCAGCTTGATGCGTTCTTGTAGCGACGACATATCGCTGAGGACCACCGAAAATTCCTCCGTCGACTGGCGCAATTCCAGGCTGTCCAGCTCCGACACCCACGCGGGCGGGCGTTGCAGCAGGCGGAACAGGGCGGCCGGTTCCGGCGCCAGCAGGCGCTGCAGCCGCACCAGCACGCGCCGCATGGCGCCCAGGTCTTCGCGTTTCGGCACCAGGCGCCCGGCCAGCAAGTGATCTTCGATATCGTCGACCCGCGCCACGGCGTCGCGCACGATGTTGACCAGCACGTCCGCCTGGTCGCGCAGCAGGTGGATCAGCAGCTCCACCGACGAGCGGATCGGCTCGTGGTTCTTGATGACGGCCTGGCGCAGGCGCTCGATCGACTGCAGCGGCGCGCGGCGCGCCGTGATGACGAGGTTTTGCGCCACGCTGGCCCACATGGTGGAAATGTCGGACGCCTCGAACGAAAAATTGTGCACCACATCGTTGACCACGGCGATCAGGGTGTTTTCCGCCTGTTCGATGCGCGTCGAGCGTGAGCCCTGGTGCAGGGTTTCATAGAATTCGTCGGCCAGCTGCGTGTGCGTCATCAGCCATTTTTCGCTGGCCGCATGCGACAGGTTGAAATGCAGCCAGACGAATTCCTGCGCCGGGCGCGCCGCGCCATCGGCCAGCCAGGCCAGGGCTGCCGTCGAGTCGAGCGCCAGCGGCTGCGCCTCGCGGCCAAACAGGAAGCCCCAGACCAGGCCCGAGGTGTCCGAGCCGTAGGTGAAACCGGCAGTTTCCATCGCCATCGTGAATCTTTCTCGCGCAGTGTGATTGATCGTCGCGCGATTTTAATACACGGATGTGTCGGGAAAATGACAAGGCCACCGCGAGGGGTGGCCTTGATGCTACTTGGTGCTGACTACAGCGCGTCAGCTGCGGTTCGGGTTGTCCGGACGCCGGTCGTCGCGGTTCGGCACGCCGTCATGGTCGCGGTCGTGGCGGTTGCCATTGTCGCGGTCATGGCGGTTGGGGATGCCGTCGCGGTCGCGGTCGCCGTTCGGGCCCCGTGGCGACCAGCGGCCTTGCTCCATCTGCCAGCGGCCGTCGCGCTGGTTCCAGGCGGGCGGCGCATACGCATAGCCGGGGCGTTCGGCGATCCACACGCCTGGCGTCCAGGCGTAGCGCTGGCTGCGCCATTCCCAGTGGCCGGGCGCCCAGATGTAGCCGTGGCGGGCGCGCGGAATGGCTTCGCGGCGCGGTGGCGGCGGGGCGATGCGGATCTCGTCGTAGCGCACGGGCTGCACTTGCGCGGCGACCCAGCCGCCACGGTCCAGGCGCCAGCGGTTGTTTTCCTGTATCCAGGCGGCGCGGCGGTACTGATTGCCGCCCCGTTCGCGCAGCCATTCGCCATTGTTCCAGACATGGCGCTGGCCATCCCAGTTCCAGTAGCCGGGCGCCCAGACATAGCCGGCGCGCGGCGCTGGCACGCTTTCAAACCGTGGCGGAGGCGGGGCGTTGCCGACGACAATGCTGACGCCGAGCTGATTCTGGGCCATGGCCTGCGCGGGCAGGAAGGCCGCGGCGCTGATGGCAAGCATGGCTGCTGCGTAGAGTGTGATGGGTTTCATGGGTTGCTCCATTTCGGTGATTGCGTGAAATGGACTATAGGCGCTTGCCGGCGATTTTTCGCCTTTGATTCAACTTATTACAATTGACACAATGCTGTGTGTCCGTGTATCCGTGGCGGATACAAATCAGATGCCTATGGCGGCCTGGCGCGGCGACTGTCCGCAGTGCGCCAGGCGGCGTGGTGTCAGCATCGGCGGCTCACAGGGTGCTGGCGCTGGCGTTGCCCAGCAAGGCTTGCCGCTCCTCGATCAGCGAGATTTTCTTTTCCTGTTCCGTCAGGCGCTTGGCGCTGACCACGACGACGGGGATGGCGCCCGCTTGCGCCACATCGGCGGCCTTGGCGGCCGATGGCTGCATGAAGCTGGCATAGCTGGCACCGCAGGCGATGGCGACGGCGACGGTGAAGATGGCTTCCATGTTTTTCAAGGCTTTCATGATGTTTCCTTTCGGGTGGCGGGTGGGTATGCATGCACTGTAGCCAGGCGCGGGCCGCTGCGCCATGCGGATGCGACCAGCCGTGGTTTTGGCGGGATGGCCTGCAAAAAAACGGCGCTGAAATGCCTGCGCACGGGGCTGGCAAGCCGACCGCTTGAATTGAGGCCTAAATTGCCCTGTATCCGGGCATATGAATGTAATTGCCGCGTGGCATTATTTGACGCTGCACACTGCCGCGCGCGGCAAGTGCAGGGCCAGCTGTCCTGCTAGAATCGGCATGGCGGCCCCGTCGCGTGGATAAAAATATCATCAGGAGTCACACATGTTCCAATTGTTTGGTTTTGGCGGCGCCCGCTGCCCGCGCTGCGAGCACAAGAACGGCGCTGCCGCCGGCTATTGCGCGCAATGCGGCTTGTCGCTGGGGGCACCCGACAGCGACGCGGTGCTGCATGCCAATCAATGGCATCTTGCCGATGGGCAACTGGCCCTGTTCTTCGGCGTGCGCGAACTGTCCTCGCTGTTCGGCAGCGCGGTGCGCCGCCTGCAGGTACCGGCCGAGTCGCGCGCCTGGATCGTGCAATCGGACGCTTTCACCTTGATACCTGCCGGCGACTACGACAGCGCCGCCTTCTTCGCGCGCCTGCCCGCGCTGCTGCCGGCGCGTCCGGCCGAAGTGCTGATCGCGCGCGCCGACGCCGTCAGCCTGGAATTCGACTTGCCCGGCCTGGCCAGCACGGAGTTGCAGAACGTCGCCGCGTCCCTGCGCGTGGATATCGCCCTGGGCCAGCCCGACGCGTTCGCGCGCCAGTTCATGCGCGCGCCGGGCGCCGTCACGCGCGCCCACCTGCACGCCTTGCTGCTGCCATCCGTGCGCCAGATCGCGCTGGAATTCATCGGCAGCCGCGCGCTGGGCGAGATGGATGCGAATGCGGACCTGCGCCCGGAACTGAACGAGCGCCTGCAATCGGCCCTGACGCAGCGCCTGGCGCCCAGCGGCCTGGCCGTGACGCGCGTGGAAACCCTGGCGCTGCGCCACGACAAGCGCGAAGGCAACGCTGGCGCCAGCATCGGCACCCTGTGGCTGGGCGGCTTGCCGGCGCAGGAACTCGAGCAGCACAGCCTGGAACGCATGAAGCAGCTCGACCAGCTGTATGACGAGGAAGAGTGGCAGCGCATCCGCCGCGAGGAACTGGCGGCGCGCCATGCGCACCGCCGCGCCGAACTGACGCAGGATGCGACGGTGGAAAAGGCGGAGCTGAACCACCAGGAAGCGGAGCGCCTGCAAGCGCTGCGCGGGCGCCAGATCGACCTGTATGGCCGCATCCTGGAAGCGAAATCGCGGCGCCAGGCGCTCGACCATGGCGCCGCGCTGGCGCTGGGCGAGCTGGAACAGGAACTGGCGCAGAAGGGCGCGCAGCGCGCCGACGAAACGGCCAACTGGGAACACGTGCGGGCGCTGGCCGCCATCAAGATGCGCAGCGAGCTGGAATTGTCGCAGCTGCATGGGCGCGAACAGATCCAGCTGGCGCAGCAGCGCTTTACGCATCAGGTGCACTTGCAGTCGATCGCGCAGCAGGTGGAAAGCGCGCTGCTGATCGACGACGAGACGGGCCGCCGCACCCAGTTGGCGCGCCTGCGCCAGGCGGAAGCGGATGCGGCCCAGCGCGAGGCGCAGCTGGAGGCGGAGCAGCACCAGGCCGCCTGGCAGGGCCTGATGCTGGCGAATGCGGCGCGCAAGCGCGAGGCGGAGCGGGTGCAGGAGTGGGAAGAGCAGATGCAGCTGGCGCGCCAGCGCGAATTGCTGCGCGCCGAGGCGCACAAGGATGAAGCGGCGCAGGTGCAGGCGGCGGAAATCGCGGAAAAAGTGGCGGCGCTGCGGCGCGGCGGCGCGCGCGAAGACGCCATCGCGCAGCAGGAAAAGCTGTTGCGCACCATCGAGGCCGACGGCGTGCACGCGCGCCAGCTGCAGCAGCAAGCGCAGCTGGCGCAGCTCGACGCGCTGGCCATCGAGGAACAGCGCCAGCAACTGCGCCAGCTGGAACAGGAAGCGCAATGGCAGCGCGACTTGCTGGCCATGGCGCAGCAGCGCGAAAGCGATTACGCGCGCTGGAAGGGCGAGTACGAGGCCCTGCTGGCGCAGCAGGCGCATGCGGCCGAACTGGCGCGCATCGACATCGACCGCATCGAGAAAATCGGCTCCCTGAGCGACACGGGCAAGGTGGCCATGGCCGCGGGACAGAACGCGGCCGCGCTGGCGCAGGTGCTGAAGGTGCAGCTGCAGGCGGGCATGAGCGCCGAACAGATCCACGCGCTGGCGGCGCTGGCGGCGGCCGAGAACAGCGTTTCTCCCGCCGAGGCGCTGCGCATGGCGCAGGACAGCGCGGCGCAGGAGCGCAGCTACCTGGAAGGCCAGGCGGAACGCGAACGGCGCCAGCAGCTGGACTTGATCAACCTGCAGAACGCGGCGCACGCGCATGGCCTGTCGGCGCAGGCGCAGCTGGGCGTGGCCGTGGCGCAGGCGCTGCAGCCAGGCGCGGCGTCTGCTGCCGGCGCGCCGCTGCGCTGCAAGAACGGCCATGCGCAGCGCGCGGGCCATCCTGAAGATAAATTCTGCGCCGCCTGCGGCGTCGCCTTGCAGCCTTGATGGAAGCGTTTTACCCCAGATGATGCAAAAAGCACGAGACAAACTGCGGGAACTGCGCGCCCTCCACGACGACGGGCTGCTCAGCGAGCAGGAATTTGAACGCCGCAAGAACGCCATCCTCGACGCCGAGTACGCGCCGCCCGGCGCCGCACCCGTGGCCGCGCCGCTGCCCGTGCGGCAGGGCACGGAGCTGGGCTTCATGACGGGCCAGGAAATCGGCCCGCAAAACCGCCGCTACCGGCTCGAACGGCTGATCGGCACGGGCGGCATGGGGCAGGTGTGGCAAGCCACCGACCTGGCTACGCACGCGGAGCTGGGCAGCAGCGAAATGGTGGCGCTGAAGATCTTGCCGCCGCAGCTGACGCAAAGCGCCACGCACGCGAAACTGCTGATCGAGGAAGCGACCCAGGCGAGAAAACTCGCGCATGAAAACATCGTGCGCGTCTACGAGTGGGCGCAGGACCCGGCCACGGCCAGCTATTTCATCATCATGGAATGCCTCGATGGCGAAGACCTCGAACACTATCTGGGCCGCCAGGGCGCGCTGCCGCTGGCCGCCGTGCAGCAGCTGCTGCACCCGGTGGCCGAAGCCCTGGCGTATGCGTGGGAGAAGCACAAGCTGGTGCACCGCGATATCAAGCCGGGCAATGTCTTCCTGACGGCGAAGGGCGACGTCAAATTGCTCGACTACGGCATCGCGTCGCGCGTGCGCAATGCGGACAGCAGCCTGGCGCTGGAGATGCCGAATGCGGGCACGCACGGCTACCGGGCGCCCGAGGCCGGCGCCAACCAGCGCCAGCCCAGCCCGCGCCTGGACGTGTATGCCGTGGCCGTGATGATTTACCAGATGCTGGAAGGGCGCATGCCGTTCGACGACATGCGCAGCGCCAGCCACCTGCCGTCCGCGCCGCAGGCGCTCAACGCGCAGCAGTGGCAAGTGCTGCAGAACGGTTTTTCGCTGACGGCGGAATTGCGGCCGCTATCCGTGCAAGCCTTGCTCGAAGGGCTGGAGCGGGCCGCCGGGCCGTCGCCCGAAGAGCTGGCGGAACAGGCGCGCCAGCAGCAGGCGCGCCTGGCAGAGCAACAGCAGCAGGCGGCGCTGGCGGCGGAACAGGCCCGCGAGGAAGAGATCAAGCGGGCCCGGATACGCCAGGAAGAACTGGACCAGCGCCGCAAGGCGGAAATCCAGGCGGCCGCGCTGGAAAAGCAGCGGCAGGATAAGCTGCGCCGCGAGCAGGAGGCGCAGCGCCATTTCGAAGCGGAAGAGGCGCGCAAGCTGCGCAAGGAAGCGCTGCGCGGCCAGCTGCGCGCGCGCCGCGAAGCCGATGCCGCCACGGCCTTGCAGGAACACCAGGAATTGCAGCGCAAGGCCATCGTCGCCAAGGCGGAGGCGGCGTATCGGGCCGAGCAGGAACGCGCGCGCCGCGAAGAGGCCAGCCGCGCCGCGACCGCCGCCGTCCCTGCGCCGGCATCCGCGCCAGCGCCGGAACCGGAGCCGGAACACGCGGAACCGGTGGCCAATGCCGAAGGCATCTTGCGCGATGATTGGCTCGATGGCTCGGGACAGGGGCCGGAACTGGTGCTCATTCCCAGCGGCCGCTTCCAAATGGGCGCGCACGAGACGGAGCACAAGGCGGCCATCCAGGCCGGTTCGCAGCAGTCATGGCTGGACCGCGAAACGCCGCAGCACTGGGTCGGCATCGAGCGTCCGTTCGCGCTGGCCCGGCACCCCGTCAGCGTGGGCGAATGGCGTGCCTTCGTCAAGGCGACGGGATGGGCGGGCGGTTCGGAAACGGACTGGGATAATCCCGGCTTCGTGCAGAACGACCAGCACCCGGTGGTCGGCGTGAGCTGGAATGACGCGCAGCTTTACCTGGCGTGGCTGTGCGAGCGCACGGGCCGGCAGTACCGCCTGCCCAGCGAGGCGGAATGGGAATACGCGTGCCGCGCCGGCACGCGCACGGCCTTCAACGTGGGCGACACCATCAGCACCGAGCAAGCCAATTACGACGGCTTGTACGTGTACAACGGCGGCCCGCGCGGCGTGTACCGGGGCGGCACGACGCCCCTGGGTACCTTCGCGCCGAATTCCTGGGGCCTGTTCGACATGCACGGCAATGTGTGGGAATGGGTGCAGGACGTGGTGCACGACAATTACGAGGGCGCGCCCGTCAACGGCAGCGCGTGGGAAGAGGGTAGCGACAGCAGCCGGCGCATCCTGCGCGGCGGCTCCTGGCTGTACCACCCGCGCTATCTGCGTTCGGCCCTGCGCAACGGCTTTTCCACCGTGCTGTCGAACGACATCGTGGGCTTCCGGGTGGCGCGCACGCTGGACCAGGCCGGGTAGGCCGGGATTGCCATATTGACCATCTTGACGGATACTTCATGCACCTTAACCGTGCCGGAGTGTCGAAATGGCCCGCCGTCATGCGTCCGCTGCTGGCCATGCCCAACCTCGATGCGTTTGCCGTCACCTTCGGCGCCACGCAGCGCATCCGCCTGGAAGAGGAACTGATGGGCGAAGCCGTCAAGGATGCGCAGCGCAAGGCCGATGCCATGGCGCGCGGCTTCGGCAAGCGCGCGGGCGCCGTGGCCGGCATTTCGTCGGACCAGCTGAAAAACCTGGGCAATGCCGTGGGCCTGGTGCCGTCCGACCGCTACAACCGCGCGAACAGCCGCCAGCGGCAAAATCCCGACGACATGCTGATGATCACCAGCCTCAAAATGGCGCAGACGGTCGACGCCCTGTTCCGTATCAAATGACCAGGTAGCAGGGGAGCAGGCTGCGCAAAGCGGGCAAACGGTGTAAATTGTGGCTTTCCAAACGCACCAAGGAACGCCATGACCATCAAAGCCATCCGCGACCAGTCGCAACCCATGCGCCACATCGTGCACGTGCGCGACCACATCATTTCCGCCGACGCTTCGGTGGCGGAAGGGGGCGGCGATGCCGGCCCGTCGCCGCACGACCTGTACGACGCGGCCCTGTCGGCCTGCAAGGCGCTCACCGTCGTCTGGTACGCCAAACACAAGGGCATCCCGCTGGAACACGTGGAAGTGAGCACGGAGCGCGATGCCAGCGAAGAGCGCAAGGGCGTGTACCGCCTGGCCGCCACCCTGCACCTGACGGGCGAGCTGACGGATGCGCAGCGCGAGGAATTGCTGGCCGCGGCCGGCAAATGCCCGCTGCATAAATTGATGACGGCGGTGACCACCGAAGTGACGACGGTGCTGGCATGAGCGCGGCCATCCTGAAAAGCCACGAAAAAGACCTGGGCGGCGGCTTTGTCGTGCGGCGCCTGCTGCCTGCCGCGGCAAAACAGGCCGTCGGCCCCTTCATTTTCTTTGACCATTTCGGCCCCATCGACGTGGCGCCCGACGCCAACCACGACGTGCGCCCCCACCCGCACATCGGCCTGGCCACCGTCACCTACCTGTTCGAGGGCGCGATCGACCACCGCGACAGCATCGGTTCGTACCAGCGCATCGAACCGGGCGCCATCAACTGGATGACGGCCGGGCGCGGCATCGTGCATTCGGAACGCACGCCGCACGACCTGGCGGGCCAGCCGCACCGCACGCACGGCTTGCAGCTGTGGGCCGCGCTGCCGAAGGCGCACGAGGAAGACGAACCGAGTTTCACGCATACGCCGCAGGCCGACATTCCCGTCGTGCCGTTCGATGGCGCCGTGGTGAAGGTCTTGATCGGCACGGCGTTTGGCCGGACCTCGCCCGTGCGCACCTACATGCAGACGCTGTACCTGGACGTGGCGCTGGAGGCAGGCAAGGAGCTGCGGCTGGATGGCTTGCCGGCGGAAGCGGCGATTTACCCGATCAGCGGGGAAGTGCTTGTCGATGGCGTGGCGCTGGCGCCGCACACCATGGCCTTGCTGGAAGCGGGCGCCGTGCGAGCGGGCGCCGTACCGGTGGTGACGGCGGGCAGCGGCCCGGTGCAGTTCGTCGTCATCGGCGGCGAGCCGCTGGACGGCCACCGCTTCCTGTTCTGGAATTTCGTCTCGTCGAGCAAGGAGCGCCTGTCGCAGGCGGCCGACGACTGGAGCGCCCAGCGCATGGGACAGGTGCCGGGCGAAACGGAATTCATCCCGTTGCCGAAGGCGCCATTGCGCCCGGCGACCTGAGTCCCCCTTAGAAACGCGCGCGCAAGGTCAGTTGCGCCTTGCGCGGCTCGCCGTAGAAATTGCCCCACGCAGGTGCGCTCACCGTCTGGTAGTAGCGCTTGTCGAGCAAGTTCGTCACGGACAGCGACGCCGTCCAGTTGCGGTCGATCTGGTAGGCGGCGCGCGCGCTCCACAAGGCGTACGCGCCTTGCGCCACCTTCACGTCGCGCGTGGTGCGCGAGCTCTCCGTCTGGAAGTTCACGCCGCCGCCCACGCTCCACTTCTGCAGGGCGCCGGACAGGCGATAGTCGCTCCACGCGCGCAGCATGTGGCGCGGCGAGTAGGTGCTGGCGAACATCACGCCCGCATTCGACGTCTGCTCCAGGTACTTGAAGTTGTTCAGCGTGTAGCCGGCGAACAGTTGCCAGCCTGGCGCCACCTCGCCGCTAATTTCCGCATCGACGCCTTCGCTGCGCACCTTGCCCGCCGAGAAATAGCACTCCGTGCCGGACGAGCAGGTACTCACCAGGTCGAGTTCCGCGCGGTTGCGCTGCTCGATGCGGAACAGCGCCAGCGAGGTATTCACCTTGCCGTCGAACAGTTCACCTTTCACGCCCACTTCCAGGTTGCGGCCTTTCAGCGGGTCGAGCAGGGCGCCGTCGGCCGTGCGCTGGTTTTGCGGCTGGAAGATGTCGGAGATGCTGGCATAGCCTGACCAGCGCTTGTCGAACGCGTAGATCACGCCGCCATACGGCGTGACGACGCCGTTTTCGCGATACGGGTCGATATACACCTCGCCCGTGTCGCGGTACACGCTGTTCGATTTGTAGTTCGACACGCGCGCGCCGGCCACCACGGTGAGCGGGTCGCTGACGCTGAAGCGGGCCACGCCATACGCGCCCGTCTGCGTCATGCTCGTCAGGCTGTGGGCGCCGCCATACTTTTCCTTGCGTATCCAGGCATCGCTCGGTTCCGCCACGCCGTGATTGGGTTGCAGCGCGCTATTGGGCAGCTTCATCATGGCCAGGCTGTAATCGCTGTCGCTTTCCAGCCGGTTCGTGCTGATGCCGGCGCTGAAGCCGTGGCGGCGGCCGAAGGCGTTGAATTTGCCGTCGAGCGACAGGTCGATGCCCTTGTTGGTGGTGCCGTAGTCGAACACGCCGGTATACATCATCATGCCGGCCAGGGTGGCGGGATGGAGCGCGCCCAGGTTGAACATGTATTTCACGTCATGCTGCTCGCGCGTGTAGTTGGCGCTGGCCTTGAGCGACCAGTCGGCATCGAAGCGGTGTTCGAATTCGGCGAAGGCGGCCGTCTGGCGGCTGTCCCAGCGGTTCCAGTCCGCGCCCAGGAAGGTCGAGCGGGGCAGCTTCGGGTCGCTGCCATCGAGGTAGCGGGGCATGCCGGAGAAAAACGGCGTCGACTTCAGTTTTTCGTAGCTGGCGCCCGTCGTCAGCTTGCTGCCCGGCGCCAGGTCGAATTCCAGCACGCCATACAGCACGTCCGTGCGGCTGTCGGCCACGTCATAAAAATAATCGCGCTGGTCATGCGCGGCCACGGCGCGGCCGCGGATGCTGCCCGACTCGTTCAAGGGGCCGGTGACGTCGACTTCGCCGCGCAGGTCATTCCAGCGTCCCGCGCTGAGCGCCAGCTGCACCTGCTTTTCCGCCAGCGGGCGCTTGCGCACCATGTTGATGGCGGCGCCCGGCGAACCCGTGCCCTGCAGCAGTCCCGTGGCGCCGCGCACGATTTCCACCCGGTCCAGCATGGCCGTATTGCTGGTAAAGCTGTTCGCCTGGGGGTAAAACATGGCGCGGTTGACGCCGTCGAACTGGTACGTTTCGACCATGAAGCCGCGCGAATACACATAGCGCCCGCCCATGGGGCTGTCGTACATGGTGATGCCGGTGGTATTGGCCAGCACGGCGTCAATGGTGTTGAGGTTCTGGTCGTCCATCTTTTGCCGCGTGACGACGCTGACCGATTGCGGAATCTCGCGCAGGGTTTGCACGCCCTTGCCGACGGTGACGGCGCGCGCCGCATACGAGTTGCTGTGTTCACTGACGGGGTCGCGCTCCATGCTGGCGCTGACCGTCACGGGCGCCATGGTCTTTTCCGCGCCGCCTGCCGAGGCGGAGGAGGGCGCTGCCTGGCGCAGTACATAGGCGCCGTTCGGCAACTGCACGGCTTCCATGCCGCTGCCGGCCAGCACCTGGGCGAACCCCTGCGTGACGTTGAAGCTGCCGCGCACGCCGGGCGAGCGCAGGCCCCGCGTTTGCGCGGGATCCGTCGACAGGCTGACGCCTGCGGCGACGGCGAAGTCGTTCAGGGCAGTGGCCAGCGGGCCGGCTGGCACGGCGTAGGCTTGCGGCGCCGTGGCGGCGGCCTGGCCTTGCGCCAGGGCGGGCGCGGCGATGAAGGCGGCGGGGGCGGCGCAAGCCATGGCGAGGACGGCCAGGCGGATGGCGCGCGCGGCGGGATGGAGGACAGGGGTGGTCAGCTGCATGCTCGGTCTTTCTGCTCAGAGGGATAAGAAAATGGTCAATGAATCGGCTTCTTACTTGTCAAGCCGAAGCAGCGCATCGAAACACCAACCCCAAACGCAAAAAAACTGAAAATATTTATGCCGGCCGGGCCGATACCGTGGCCCAGTAGCGCGTGAAGTACGTCACTTGCAGCCCGTGCGAGGCGCACAGGCTTTCCAGCACGGCGTCGATATCGTCGAGGCGGTAGGTGCCCGTGACGGGGCGCCGCGCCACGGCGGCATCGCAGGCGAGACGCCCGCGCCGGTAGCGCGCCAGCTCCGCCACCAGCTGTTGCAGGGGCCAGTCGGCGGCCACCAGCATGCCGCGCAGCCAGCTGTCCTGGTGCGCGGGCGTGCTCAATACCTCATCCGCGCCGGTGGCGCCGAAGCGCAGCTGCTGCCCCGTTTCCAGGCGGTGCACGGCCTCCGGACGCGCCGCACAGCGCACTTCCACGGCGTGTTCGAAGACGCTGACGGTGCTGTCATCGTCGTCGCAGCGTATGCCGAAGCGCGTACCCAGCGCGCGGATCACGCCGTGCGGCGTATCGACGAGGAAGGGGCGCGGATCGGGCGCCGTCGTGATCATGATTTCGCCACGGTGCAGGCGGATGCGGCGGTGCGTGGCGCTGTAAGCGACATCCAGGGCGCTGGCAGTATTCATCTCCAGGCGCCCGCCATCGGCCAGCGTGACGTGGCGGCGCTGGCCCGGCGCCGTGCGCAGGGACGCCGTCAGGGCTTGCCATGGGCCGGATTGCCAGCCCGCCTGGCCCAGCGCGATGCCGCCGCCGGCCGCCACCAGCAGGGCAAGTATCTTGGCGGCCGCGCGCCGGCGCTGCTGCGCCGCCTGCAGCGCCGGCATCGCCAGTGCTGCCGGTATCGCGCCCAGCTGGCCGTCCATGCGCCGCAGCAAGTCCCAGGCCCGTTCATGCTCGGCGCTGGCGTCGCGCCATGCCTGCAGGGCGGCCGGGTCGGCGCTGCCGCACTGGAGTTCCACATGCCAGTGCGCGGCGGCGGCCAGCACCTTGCGGGCGATGGGGGCGGAAGGTGAGGTCGCGGGGCCGAACATCAGGCGGCCGCCAGCATCAGGCATTCCGTGTAGGCGCGCACCAGGTGCTTCTTCACGGTCGGCAGCGAAATGCCGAGGCGCCGGCTGATGTCCACGTAGCTGAGTTCCTCGATTTGCGCCAGCAGGAAGATGGCCCGCGTGCGCGCGCCCAGGCTGTCGAGCAGGCGGTCGACGGCGAGCAGGGTTTCGATGATGATGGCGTGCGTTTCGGCGCACATCGATGCTGGCTCGGCTTGCTGCGCCAGCGCTTCCAGGTAGGCCTGCTCCAGCGCTTGGCGGCGGTAGCGGTCGATCAGCAAGCCGCGCGCGATCGTCGCCAGGTAGCCGCGCGGCTCGCGCAGCGGTGCCGCCTCGCGCTTGCCCATCAGGCGCAAAAAGGTGTCCTGCGCCAGGTCGGCCGCTTCGGCGCGGTTGCCCAGCTTGCCGCGCAGCCAGCCATACAGCCAGCCGTGGTGCTCGCTGTACAGGGTGCTCAGGTGGCAGGTATGGACGGGACTGACGGTGCTCACTGCGTTCTCCAGGCAAGGGAAGGGCTGGGCTGACGGAACGCGGGGTGCCGGCTGGCTGGGCTGTTTGAGAATGATACTCATTATCACATTGCCACGCCGCCGGCGTCAATTGGCGTCGCCGCCCAGGCGCCAGCGCTCCTGCCACTGTTGCAGATCCGCCCAGGCTTGCTGCAGCGCGGTGGCGGACCAGTGCAGCAAGCCGTCCAGCGCCAGCACGGTGCGGCGCAGGTGGATGCCGTCAAAAAACACGTGGTCGGCCACGACGGTGGCGGCCAGCCAGGCGGCGATGATGACGATGATGTCGTGGCGGCCGCTTTTCCACCAGCGCAGCGAGTGGCGGCGGAAGATCCACGGCACGCCCAGCGGATTGGGCCAGTCGGCCAGCAAATGCATGATGCCGCCGGCCGCAAAGCCGAACAGGGGCGGCGCCCACAGGTGGTGCGGCAATTGCATCCAGGTATAGACGAGCAGGGCGATCCAGGCCAGTCCCCAGTGCGTCCACGTGCGGTGCGTGATCCACAGCCGGTGCGTGCGCGCCCACCAGGCCACTTCCAGCCAGTCCGGCGCCGTGCCGCCCAGCGCGCCCATGACAAAGGCGAGCATGCTCAGCACTTGATAGGGGCCGCCGGCGCCAGCGTGCGCGACCAGGGCTGCGGCGATCACGCCGGCAGCCCAACCGGTCGCGTGATGCGCTTTGTTGGAAGCCATAGGAAATGTAAAACGCCGTGCGGGCGCTGTGTGAAGTGCAGGGAAATATTAACTGGATGAATATACAGTATGCAAGGGCGGGGAGGGGTGCTATTTGCAGAATATCGGCGATTGAATTGTTAAATTGTGTGTCGGAATAGCCTGGCCAGCGAACTCGGCAACTCATGCCGGCCGGTCAAGTGTGTTGTGAGGCTGATAATGTAATCGGCGCCGGGCGCGCTATGCTGAAGGCAGTGCTGCGTTTTGAAGAGGTTTCGCCATGAAAATCCCACGCGAATTACAGATTCCCGCCATCGTGTTCACGCTGGAAGCGGTGTTCATACTCGGCCTGTCGATGATTTTTCTCGTGCTGGTGCCACGCTAGCGTCCGAAAAAAGGCCATAGCTGCGTTGCACTGCCTTGCCGTACATTCGTACTGTCTTCGGCAGCGCGCCTTGCTCTGACCATTTTTCAGGCGCTAGCGGTCAGGTGGCGGGAGGCGTTGTATCAGGCAGTTTGCATGGTGCTATCGCACAGGGCCGCGCCTTCGGTGCGGATGATCCAGCATTCCGGATACGGTTCGCTGGCGAAGCGGTTGTGCCGCGCGAAGCCGCTGAGCTTGTCGAGCGCGGTGGTGGGTGCCAGCGCGGTTTCCTTGCCGCTGGCTGTGTCCAGGTGCCAGAAACCACCATTGCGGTGGAACAGCACGGGCAGGCAGCTGGCTTGCGGCGTGGCAAGGTGGCTGGCCGGCGCAGGTTGGGCTTCCGGCAGCAGCAGGTAAAAACACTCGGCACGGGCGCCGTGGTCGATGCGGTGCAGGATCACGCCGTGCGCGAGCAGGGCCGTGACGCTGAGCACGACGATGCCCTTGATGCTGGCAGACAATTCGATGCGCATGCCCAGGCGCAGGGCGACGGGTTTGTGCTTGCCGGGCCACACGCCATCGAGCAGCACGCCGTAGCGCGACACATCCTCGATTTCAAAGCCTTGCTGGCCGCGCCGGATGATGGCGTGGCGGCCCGACAGGCGGCGCGTCAAGCCATTGTTGTCCTGGCCGTCGGGGCTGAAATGGCTGAGCAGCACATCGGCTTCCGGGTCCACCAGCTCGAAACGCCCCAGCATGCATTCTTCCAGCGCGAACAGGCGGATCTGGCGCTGCTCGCCCGCTTCCGGCGCCGCATTGACGAGACAGGCGGCCTGGCTCGGGTGCGGATGGCAGTGGCTGGCGGCGGGCAGGTCGACTTCGATCAATTCCTCGTCCCAGGCGATGGTGGTAAAACCCATGTCGATCTTGCCCTGCGGCGCAGAAAGATCCACGTGGGCGATGCCGGCATTGCGCGCCGTCACGTCGAGGTTGCAGCCGTCGCCGCCCGTCACGCGGGCGATCGACGCGTCGTCGGCCATCACGCGCACATTCTTGTGGGTGCTGAGGAAGATCTGGTGGATTTCCGTCAGGGTGGCGTCGCGGCGCGGCACGAGGATGACGAAGGTGCACACCCATTTCTGCGCCACGGCGCCATCGACGTGGCTGTGCACTTCGACTTCGATCTGGTATTGCCCGTGTTCCTTGTTGCGTGAGGAAAACTCGACAAACACGGGACGCCAGTCGCCGCGCGTGGTGCGCACGAAATCATGCTGGACGGCACCACGCGGGATCAGGTCCGAGCGCAGGCGCAAGGTCAGCTGCGGCGCGCAGGCGGCGCTCATGCCGCGCAATTCCATTTTCAGGGTTTGCCGTCCGCCTGCCGCGCGGGGATCGAAGCCGCTGATGTGCAGGTGGGCTTGTACGGGCTGGTAGGCGGCGTGGGCGGCAGCGGTGGCAGCAGGCGTGGAAGCCGGCATCGCCGCGGGAATGCGGGGCGGCAGCGCTGGCGCGGTTGTGCCCGTCAGCGGTGCGGTAACAGCGTCAGCAGCAGGGGCGTGCGGAAGCGCCGTTGCCGATGGCTCGGAACGGGCGCTGCGCAGTGCGGTCAACAGGTCGTAGCTGCTGGGGGCAGTCGTCGCTTGCGGGTGGTTGCCCGCGCAGACTGTTTCCCCAGGCAAGACCCAGAACGTACAGTGCGGGTGCTCCGGGTTGCTGCATTTTTTCATGACATTCTGACTCGAATCGAGCGGGGACATTTTGCCCTCTGTTATACATGAGAGCTTACGCGCTTTTGCGCTTGCTTGGCAACTTTCACGGCAGCGGAATGCGCTCTTTTTGTCCAAATTCATGTCCCTGGTCACACCTTGCAATACATGTCATGGAAACTATTTCTCAAAAACACATTTTATGTCTTTCTGGATATGTTATTTTGATATTATATGAAACAGGTTTTCCAGCCATGCGCGTGGACGCCGGTCGCGCATGGTGATGCCTGCGGCAAGAGCTGGAAGGCGTTTTGTATTATGCTGGCACAGCCGTTCCCCCGATGCCGCCTGACTTCGAAAGACGACCATGCCTGCCCAACGCCCGCTCCAGCTTGCCATAGCCTATGGCGCCACCTTGTGCGTATTCCTGGCCATCGATGCCCTGTGGCTGGCGGTGCTGATGAAGCCGGTGTACGCCGCGGCGCTGGGGCCGCTGCTGGCGGAGTCTCCCCGCTGGGCGCCGGCGACGCTGTTTTATCTGCTGTACGTGGCGGGATTGCTGGTTTTCGCCATTTTGCCGGGCTTGCGCGCGCGCCGCGGGCGCACGGCGGCAGTGCTGGGCGCGCTGCTGGGCCTGCTGGCCTATGGTACCTATGATTTGAGCAACTATGCGACCTTGCGCGACTGGCCGCTGGCCTTGACGGCGATCGACATGGCCTGGGGCGCCGTGCTGTCGTCCGTGTCGGCGACGGCCGGCTACCTGGCAGCTAGCCGGCTGGGGCGGTGAATTCCGCATCGAAGCGCAGCGCCAGCACGGTAATGTTGTCGCTATGCAAGCCTTTGGGAGGATGCGAGAGGAAGTCGTCGAACAGGGCGCTGACGGCTTGTGCCGCAGTCTTGCCGGCGCACAAGGCGGGCCAGCGGGCCGTGAGGGCCAGCGGGTCCTCGCAGGCCCAGAAGCCGTCGCTGGCCAGCAGATAGTGGGCGCCGGGGCGCACGCGCAGCACGCGGCGGTCGCCCAGGTGCGCCAGGAAGGGCGGCAAGATGGCCGCATCGAGGCCGCGCAAAGGCTTGTCGAGCTGCAAGCTGTCGCCGATGGCGTTGCCTAAAATGAATGCCTGCGAGATTTGCGGGTGGTGTTCGCCGTGCACGGCGGCCCGCCAGCGCGCCTCGTCGAGCGCGCCGCGCATGGCGTACACGGTGGCCGGCACGTGGTCCACGGTGAGGATGCTGGCTGTCCCGTCGGCAATTTCATACAGGCGCGAATCGCCCACGTGATACAGCAGCGGCGCTTCGCCGGGCGGCACTTCCAGCAGGGTCAGGGTGGTGCCGGGCGGACGCGCCTGGGCTGGCGCGGCCTCGGCGAAACTGTCCTGCAGCCGCGTGTGCAACGCGTCGAGCCTGGCCGCCAGGCTGGCCGTGTCAAGGCAGGCGGGCATGGCCAGCAAGCCTTGTACGGCCGCTTCCGCCGCTTCGCGCCCGTGGCCGTGGCCGCCCATGCCGTCGAGCACGGCAGCGCGCACATGGCCGCGCGGCCAGCCCGGCACCTGGCAGTGGAACGGCGCCTGCCGCGACAGGCAGACGGCGTGGCCGCTGGCATCGATCAGCAGGAAGTTGTCCTGGTTTTCGCGGCGCGGCAGGGGGCCGGCGCCCACGCTGGTGCCGGCGGCGGCGTCGAGCCAGGGGCCGAAGTCAAGTCCGTCTTTGATTAAATGCATCGGTTGGTGCGGTCCAGGCGGCCAGCAATGTTGATCATAGGACACAGCTTAGCCGATATTGTGCAGGGGCGATACCTTGCCTTTCACGCAAAAAAACCCGCGGCAGCAGGCTGGCGCAGGTTTTTCATGGAGCAAGTACAGGGCGCTGCTTAACGGCGATGGCCCCAGCCACGGCCATGGTCATGGTAGTCTCCGCGGTCATAGTAGTCGCGGCGGCCATGGTCGCGGTAGTAGCCGCGGCCCGGTTGCACGTAGACGACAGCCGGCGGGCCGTAGTAGCGCGGTGGCGGTGCGTAATACACGGGCTGCGGGGCAGGGGCGTAGTACACGGGCTGCGGCGCCGGCGCATAATAGGTTTCGCGGTAACCGCCGCGATAGCCGCCACGGTCGTAATAACGGTCATTCGTGCTGATGCTGTTGCCGACGGCCGCGCCCAGCACGCCACCGACGATCGCGCCATTGCGGCCGCCGGTGCTGTTGCCAATGGCCGCTCCGACAACGGCGCCTGCAACGGTATTGAAGTCGCGGTCACCGGCGACTGCGGCCGAAGACACAGCCACTGCCGCTACCATTACCGCACCCAGGAGTTTCTTGTTCAACATGGCATTTCCTTCCATTCCGGCGAGATCACAATGATCTGCATGGACTGGACTATATCTGCTGTCGCAACCGTGTTCCATGTCTAATACAACTTATTACAATCCTGCCCCAGCCGTAACAAGTCAGCGCAGGCGCGCCTGCCATTCGGGACGCAGCAGGCTGTACATTTTGACATCGCGCATCACGCCATTGATAAAGAAGGCCTGGCGCAGCAAGCCTTCCTGGGTAAAGCCGTTCTTTTGCGCGATGCGCTCGGAACCGATGTTCAGCGGGTCCATCAGCAGCTCCAGCCGGTGATACGGATAGGCGTTGAACAGGTAGTCGACCAGCAGGCGCGTCGCTTCGCTGATGTAGCCGCGTCCATCCCGCTGCCGGTCGAACAGGCGGTAGCCGATCTCGCGCGAGGCTGGCGTGCGGCTCTTGAAGTGCGTGATCGTGCCGATGATGTGCTGGGCGTGATCTTCGATGAGGAACAATTCGCTGTCCTCGGTCACGAAGCCCGATTGCAGGAAGTCGCGCCGCATGGCTTCGGGCGACTTGAATTGCATCGAGAAAAACTCGCCGCGCGAGGGCAGGTCGTTGACGAGGGAAATATAGGTATTCAGGTCGGCGGCCTGCAAATGCCGGACGGTACAGAGTGTTCCCTTGAGCATGGCGGTTTCCGGTAGCGATCACGATTCTGATGGTAATCGACTATGGGGGGCGAGGCAATCGATCCCGTAAAAGTTGCTGCAATGACAGAATAAATACGCTATCGTAGAAAAAGTCGCGCCTTGCCCATGGCCACGGCGTACCCGCTTCGACCTCGTTGACTGGATTTGAACACATGCATAGCATCCTGACTGGCGCGCCACTGCGCCGTTCCGCCGTATCCCTTGCCCTTGGCTGCATCGTCAGCGCCGGCGCCTTTGCCGCCGCGCCGGGCAATGCGCCGCAAGCGCTGGCGCAGGTGCGCGACACCGCGCTGCAAAGCGACTGGGCGTACGCCCGCCTGGCCGACATGACGGATCTGATCGGCCCGCGCCTGTCCGGTTCCGCCGGCGCGGCCGCCGCCGTGCAGCAGGTGGCCGACACCATGCGCCGGCTGGGCGCCACCGTCACCTTGCAGCCCGTGAAAGTGCCGCACTGGGTGCGCGGCGTGGAAACGGCGGAAATCGTCGATTACGCGGGCCGTCCGCAGGGCGTGTCGCAGCGCGTGGTGCTCACGGCCCTGGGCGGCTCCGGCGCCACGCCGGCCGCCGGCCTGACGGCGCCCGTGATCATCGTCAGGAGCCTGGATGAACTCAAGGCGCGCGCGTCGGAAGTGAAGGGCGCCATCGTCCTGATCGACACGCCGTTCGACCAGGAGATGGCCGAGCGGGGCCTGGCCGGCGTCACCTATGGCCAGGGTTCGCGCGCGCGCTTCCTCGGGCCGAAGGCGGCGGCCGACCTGGGCGCGGCTGCCGCGCTGGTGCGCTCGGTGGGCGGCGCCGATTTCCGCATCCCGCACGCGGGCGCCACGGGCCTGGACGAGAATAAACGCATTCCCGCCGCCGCCGTCACCGTGGAAGACGCCTTGCTGATGGGCCGCCTGGCTGCGCGCGGCCCCCTGAAAATGCACCTGACCCTGACGCCGCAAAACCTGCCGGAAGCGGACAGCTACAACGTCATCGCCGACTGGCCGGGCACGGACAAGGCCGACGAAGTGGTGGTGGTCTCGGGCCACCTCGATTCCTGGGACTTGGCGACGGGCGCGCACGACGACGGCGCCGGCGTGGTAGCAGCCATGGGCGTGGTGGAAACCCTGAAAAAGCTCGACTACCGTCCGCGCCGCACCATCCGCGTGATCGCCTGGATGAACGAGGAAAACGGCGGGCGCGGCGGCCAGGCCTATTTCGAGGCCCACAAGCAGGCGCTGGGCAAGCAGTACGCGGCCATCGAGATGGATAGCGGCGCCGGCCGCCCGTTCGGCATCCTCGCCAGCGTGGGGCCGAAGTCGGAAAAACTGTTCGCGCCCCTGCGCGCGGCCCTGCTGCCGATGGGCGCGCACGCCTTCACGCGCCGCGACGCGCTGGGCACGGGCGACTTGCACCGCCTGGAAACGGGCGGCGTACCGAGTTTCGAGCCGCTGGTGGACAGCCACAGCTACTTCCATTACCACCACACGGCGGCCGACACGCTGGACAAGGTCGACCCGGAAAACCTGAAGCGCAACGTGGCGCTGATGTCGTCGCTGGCCTGGTTCCTGGCCAATATCGACGGCGAGATCGGCCGCGCGCCGGAGCAGGGCGAGTAAGCGCCAGTGCTGGCGCCAGCAACTTGGCGCCAGCAATGCATGCCAAGGTAAACACCATGTCGCTACCCGATCTGAATCTGTTGATCACCCTCGATGTCCTGCTGGCCGAAGGCAGCGTCACGCGCGCGGCGCGGCGCTTGCGTTTGAGTCCATCGGCCATGAGCCGCGCCCTGGCGCGCCTGCGCGAGACGACGGGCGATCCGCTGCTGGTGCGCGCCGGCCGTGAACTGGTGCCCACGCCGCGCGCGCTGGAGCTGCGCGCAAGAGTGGCTCCCCTGCTGGGCGAAGTGCTGGCCGTGCTGGGACCGGCGCAGCAGCTGGATCCGCGCCAGCTGGCGCAAACGTTTACGCTGCGTTCGAGCGACGGTTTCGTGGAAAATTTCGGCCCGGCGCTGCTCGCGCATATCGGCGCGCAAGCGCCAGGCGTGCGTCTGCGTTTCGTGCAAAAGCCCGACCGCGAAAGCGTGCAGCTGCGCGAGGGCAGCATCGACCTGGAAACGGGCGTGATCGGCAGCCTCACCAGCCCGGAAGTGCGCACGCGCAGGCTGTTCGGCGACCGTTTCGTGGGCGTGGTGCGCAGCGGCCATCCGCTGGCGCAGGGCGACATCAGCGCCGAGCGCTATGCGGCCGGCCGGCATGTGCTGGTGGCGCGGCGCGACCAGGAGACGGGGCCGATGGACGATGCGCTGGCCGCGCTGGGGTTGCAGCGCACGATCTCCAGCATCGTCGGCGGTTTTACGGCGGCGCTGGCGCTGGCCGCCGGCTCCGACCTGATCGCCACCGTGCCGGAACGGCATACGGGCAATCTGCGCGCCGGCATGTTCAGTTTTGCGCTGCCGCTGCGCATGCCCGACCTGACCGTGTCGCTGATGTGGCATCCGCGCATGGATGCCGACCCCGCCCACCGCTGGCTGCGCGGCTGCGTGGTCGACGCTTGCGCGGCCCGGATCAACGCCGGCTGACGCCGCCGGCGCGCCAGCTCAGGGCCAGCAGCAGCCGGACAGGGTGGCGCCGCAGGCCAGGGCCAGCAGCAGAGGGACAGGCAGGAATGGGATTGCACGGGTGCGTATCATGCGGGATCTCCAGTTTTGCTCAGGGTGCGGCCAAGCACGAAAATGACCAGCGCGGCGAGTATCAGCGCGCTGGCCACGCCAAAGGCGGCGTGCATGCCGCCGATCGTGGCGGCTGGCCGGGCGCTGGCGATATCGCCGGCGCCGGCAGCGAAGACGGCGCCCATCACGGAGGCGCCCGTGACGAGTCCCAGATTGCGCGACAGATTGAGCATGCCGGAAATGACGCCGCGCTGATCGGCAACGATATCGCCCATGACGGCCGTATTGTTAGCTGCCTGGAACAGCGCATAGCTGGCCGTGAGCAGCATGATGGGCGCGACGTAGCCGGGAATGCCCAGGCTGGCGGGCAGCAGTGCCAGCGCCAGGCAGGCGGCGGCCGCGCCGCACAGGCCCGAGCCGCCCATGCGCTGCGCGCCGTAGCGGTCCACCAGCCAGCCGGACGGCACGCCGCAGAACGCCGCCACCAGCGGCCCCGCCGCCAGCACCATGCCGGTAACGGCCGTGCCCAGGCCCAGGCCGCGCGCCAGGTAGAAGGGGCCGACCACCAGGGTGGACATCATCACCGTCGCGACCAGCATGCTGGTCGCCAGGCCGGCGCCGAGCGCGGGCGCGCGCAGCATGGCCAGGCGTATCAGCGGCGCCGGCGCCTTCAGCTCGACCCGGACGAACAGGATGGCGCCGACGCAGGCGGCCAGCAGCAGCGCCGCGTTGCGTACGCCGAACTGGCCGCGGCCCAGGGTCATGGCCAGCGCATAGGCGGCCAGGGTCAGCGCCAGCAGCACGGTGCCGCGGTGGTCGAACACGGGCCGTTTGGCGTGCGCGCCGCGCTGGTCCGCCGGCAGGTAGCGCCAGGCCAGCAGCACCGCCAGGCCAGCCAGCGGCACGTTGACGAGGAAAATGGCTTGCCAGCCGAAGCGCGCGATCAGCAGGCCGCCCAGCGCGGGGCCCAGCGTGGTGCCGACGGCGGACATGGTGCCGAGCAGGCCCATGGCGCTGCCCGTCCTGGCCTTGGGGACGGTGCTGCCGACCATGGCCATGGTCAGCGCCATCATGACGGACGCGCCCAGGCCTTGCAGGGCGCGCGCGGCAACCAGCAGCCACAAGGTGGGCGCCAGCGCGCACAGGATGGAAGCCATGGCAAACAGCCCGATGCCGGCCAGCAGCAGGCGGCGCCGGCCGACCATGTCGCCGAGGCGGCCCACGCTGACGATCAGGGCGGTGATGGCCAGCAGATAGGCGAGCACGATCCATTGCACATCCTGGAACGGTGCCTGCAGGGCCCTGGCCATGTCGGGCAGGCCGACGTTGGCGATGCTGGTGCCCAGCGCGGGCAGCAGCATCGCCAGGGACAGGCTGGCAAGCGCGCCGCGCACGGGCATCGTGGCGCTGCCGGCCTGGGGCGCCTGCTGGTTGGGTGGAGCGGGTTTTGACGGTGCATGCATGGCGTGGCTGATCCTCGAATGGGGTCATTACATGGTATCGAGGGATCTGGCATGGCGGAAGGCGCATCATTTGCATTGTGTTGTTGCGTTTGACGCCATGTGTGCGGCGCGGCCGGGCCGCCTGGAAGCTCGCTGCGCGCCGGTGGCCAGTACTTGGACCTTATTTCGAGTAACCCTGCAAATTGTCCGCCGTGTCATGCCGGATGCCCCACCACGGCAAATACGCATTGTTTTCGCCGCGCGCGCGGAACCACGGTTTGTCGTGGGCGATGGGCCGTACCGTGGCGGGCGGCAAGACCAGCACGCCCGTGACGCCGTCAGGATCGCTGGTGCCCGCCACCAGCACGGGCTTGCCGACGTGGTTCGCATGGGCGATACCCAGGGCGACATTGGTCAGCGCCGTGCCGGCGCCCATTTCGCCCAGCAGGGCCGGCGTATTGAAGGTCTGCGGCAGGAAGTCGAATCCCGGCACTTCCAGGGTCAGCGCTTGCGCCAGCTGGCCCAGGCGGTCGGATGACGAGGGCAGGGTCTTGCTGGCGTCGTGGATGACGTAGCCGATGTCTTCTTCCGTCTTGCCGCCATGGCGCGCCGCCTCGGCAAATACCGCCTGCCACGCCTGCACGGCGCGCGGCGGCTTGTCCTTGCCCGCTTCAAAATCGGCCACCTTGCGCGTGGCCGGATAAGCTATCCACGCCAGCGCCGCGCGCTCCGTCTTGCAATCGGGGCCGGCCAGCACCAGCAGCACCAGGTTTTCATTGATCTGCATGGTCTTCGGCCGGCTCGGCGCATCCCAGTTCATCACCCACACGGTTTCCTTCGGATGCGTTTCCAGGTAGGCCAGCGCGGCTTGCAGGGAGGTAAAACCCGCGTTGTTGCCGCCCAGGGTGATGCGCACGTCGGGTGGGGTGGCGCGGGTCCAGAGGGTCGGGAAGTGGGTGTTGCCGATGCTGAAGGTGTCGGTGATGGTTTGTTGCGTGAATTGGTGTACTTCTGCCGGATCGAATTTTCCGTCAGGCAGGGCATATTCCACGCGGATGCCTGCCAGTTCGCGCCAGTTCTGTTTTTGATCCTTGGGGTAGACGTGGTAGAAGTAGGTGGGGCTGGAATAATAAATATCGTGAAAATTGGTCATCAGTTCGAGTAGATATTTATGGTGATAGCCCTTGAACGTTTCCCTTCCATTGATATCGTGGGCAATGGGGGCGACTGCCTGCAAGGTACTGAAACCCCTGGGATCCGTCCTGACCATATCGTCATTCTTGTTGGGTTTTGCCAGGCCAAGCGTCCAGAGCAGTTGCCACTCGGTGGGATAGTCGCGTCGTTGCAGAGGGTTGAGCCACTGCAGGCCCACGACCTGTGCCCGGAAGGGAACGTGAGCCGTGGTTGTTGGGAGGCCGTCTTCTTTCTGCGCCGGCTTCACGGCGCAGGCTGTCAATAGCGCAAACATGGAGCTGGCGGCCAGCATGGGCAGCGCGAGGAACTGTTTCATGAAGTCTCCAGGTGAATGGACATGCTGGTGATCGGCATAGCCCGACCAGATGGACCAACATGCCAGGAAAATGACGAAGAGAAATGTGGCGAGGGCCCAGGCCAGTCGCTGGCGCGGCGTGGCAATGAATTTATGCACCGTCAGTCCTCGGCGCAAAGTTGGTGGATGCAGGAAGGTGGTGGCGTTGCGCTTGGGATTGAGGAAACCGTCATCCGTCAATTCGCGCGCGTAGGTGGCGGCCTGCATCTGTCCGGCCGCCGGGCCCGGGATCGCCAGATCCTCGTCGCGGCGTTTCAGGCGCGCATTTAGGCCGGCGCACAGCCCTTGTTCGGCCTGCTCATACCATTCGCCGTCAGAATTGACGCCATGCACGAAGATGACGATGCCGGGACGGGGCAGGCGCGTGACGGCCTGGAGCAGCGCATGGCTGAACAAGGTCGTGCCTTCGGCTTCGGCGAGCAGGATGCAATTGCCAGCTAGCGTAGGGTCGGGCGACATGCGGGCGCTCCGTCAACGTGAAAGATGAAAAGCGGCGCCCAAGCGAACTCAGGCAATCTGCACTGTATGCGGATTGCCTGAGGTGGGACTTGCGTGGTGTCAAGAAAGGAAGCGCGGCGGGCGGGGAATGCCGGGGGAATCAGATCGCGTTCAGCGGTATTTTGAGGTAGCGCACGCCGTTGTCTTCCGGCTCGGGCAGCTTGCCCGCGTTGATGTTGACCTGGATGGCGGGCAGGATCAATGTCGGCATGTCCAGGGTGGCGTCGCGGCTGGTGCGCATGGCCACGAATTGTTCTTCCGTGATGCCGTCGCGCAAGTGAATGTTGCCGGCGCGCTGTTCGGCCACCGTCACTTCCCAGCGCGCCTCGCGGCCGTTGGGCGGGTAGTCGTGGCACATGAACAGCCGGGTCTGCGGCGGCAGCGACAGCAGGCGCTGCGCGGAGCGATACAGCAGCGCAGCGGAGCCGCCGGGGAAGTCGCAGCGGGCCGAGCCCACGTCCGGCATGAACAGGGTGTCGCCGACAAACACGGCGTCGCCGATCTGGTACGCCAGGTCGGCCGGCGTGTGGCCGGGCACATGCAGCGCGCGCACTTCCAATGCGCCGATATGGAATACCTGGTCGGGCGCGAACAGCTGGTCGAACTGCGAGCCGTCGGCCTTGGCCTCGCCCTGGTGGTAGACGGCGGCGAAGGCCTGCTGCACCGTCTGGATGGCGGCGCCGATGGCCACGTCGCCGCCCAACTGCTGCTGCAGGTAGGGCGCGGCGGACAGGTGATCCGCATGCGCATGGGTTTCCAGCAGCCAGCGGCACTGCAAGCCGTGCTCGCGCACGAAGGCGATCACCTTGTCGGCCGAGGCGGTCGAGGTGCGGCCCGCCTTGGGATCGTAGTCGAGCACGGAATCGATGATGGCGCAGTCCCGCCCGTCGGCCTCATACACGATATAGGTGACGGTGGCGGTGGCGGGGTCGAAGAAAGCTTGGATTTGTGGAGTCATCACGGCGGCAAGGGAGGGCAATGGGCGGACAGGGAATGGCATTATATCGCCAGAGTTCGCTAAAAAAATGTTGTAAATTCACATTTAACATGCGAAAAACAAATAAGGGAGCAGGCATGCGGCCGTCACAGCCGTGCGCACCCCGGCGCTTGCAGCATGGTAACCTCATTCTTCCAAGGAGGAATTCATGAACGATATCACTGCACGCAGCGAACAGTACCGCGGTTTTACGATTTCCGTGACCCCGCAAAAGGATAACGACGATTTATGGGATTTTACCTACCGCCTGCAGCGCGAAGGCGAGCCGGAAGCGCAGGCGATCACGCGCAGCCGCACCCTGGGCGGCTACGCGGCCCCCGAAACGGCTTGCACGGCGGGCCTGCAAGTGGCCAGGACGGAAGTCGATAATCTGCTGCGCCCTTGAGCCAGCGTAAATCGTTTAGCCCGAAAGTGAGCCTGACCAAGGCTGGCGCGTGAAACACGTCGCTGCCAGCCGCGCTTCATGCTACGATTTCCACTATTGAGTCAGTCACGAAGGAGGCACCCATGGATAGCAGTTCTAAAATTCACTATAAAGGCTGGGAAATCGTTCCCTTGGCCGTGCCCACCACCGACGGCAAATGGTCGGCCAGTTGCGACATCGAGCGCGCCACGGCCGAAGGCCTGGAAGTATTCGAAGGCTCGACCATGCAATTCGTGCGCGACGACGAGGAGGGCGCCATTGCCGCCGCCTGCGAAGAAGCCGTGCGCCAGATCGACAACATCATCGCCAATCCGCTGGTGCGGCTGGCCTAGTTCTTTATTTTTTTAGTCATCGTGTTCCCGCAGCCGGCATCCGCCGGCTGTTTTTTTTGCGCGCTACCGGCGGCGCGTGTGCCTGTCCCCATCTTTTCAGCCAGCGTTGTTGCATGTTTCAATGTAATGTTTCAAAATGAAATTATGAAACGATAATGAAACATCGTACGGGACAAACGTGACATCGTTGTTCCCTGGCGTGACAGCCCCGGAGCAGCGCTGGCTGGCCCCTTGTCGCCTGTTTTCACTCTGCCGTCACGTGTTGTTCGCCGCGCCGCGCCGGCCTGGCACGGCATTTGCAATACTGATGTTCATAGCCACTCCGTGAAACATTCGGGACCATCCGAAACCCATAAGGTGAACACATGACTCAATACTCCGCAGGTGCCGCATTCCGCAAGGCCGTCCAGGAAGAATCCCCGTTGCAAGTCGTCGGCGCCATCAACGCCAACCACGCCTTGCTGGCCAAGCGCGCCGGCTATAAAGCCATCTACCTGTCCGGCGGCGGCGTCGCGGCAGGCTCGCTGGGCTTGCCCGACCTGGGCATTTCCAGCCTGGACGACGTGCTGACCGACATCCGCCGCATCACCGACGTGTGCGACCTGCCGCTGCTGGTCGACGCCGACACGGGCTTCGGTTCGTCCGCCTTCAACGTGGCGCGCACGGTGAAATCGATGATCAAGTTCGGCGCGGCCGGCCTGCACATCGAAGACCAGGTGGGCGCCAAGCGCTGCGGTCACCGTCCGGGCAAGGAAATCGTGAGCAAGGAAGAAATGGTCGACCGCATCAAGGCGGCCGTCGACGCGCGTACGGACCCGAACTTCGTCATCATGGCGCGCACCGATGCGCTGGCCGTCGATGGCCTGGAAGCGGCGCTGGAACGCGCCGTCGCCTGCGTCGAAGCGGGCGCCGACATGATCTTCCCGGAAGCCATCACGGACCTGGACATGTACGCCACGTTCGCCAAGGCCGTCAACGTGCCGATTTTGGCCAACATCACGGAATTCGGCTCCACGCCGCTGTTCACCTTGGACGAACTGCGCAGCGCCCACGTGGGCCTGGCCCTGTATCCGCTGTCGGCCTTCCGCGCCATGAACAAGGCGGCGGAAAACGTCTATCAGGCGCTGCGCCGCGACGGCACGCAAAAGAACGTCGTCGACACCATGCAGACGCGCATGGAGCTGTATGAATCGATCAATTATCACGATTTCGAGCAAAAGCTCGATGCGCTGTTCGCCGCGCAAAAGAAATAAGTAAAGAAAAGTAAAGAAGCAGGGGCCGCATGCCGGCCCCGCAGTGACGCAACCGAGACTAGTCAATTTTTGGAGAAATCAATGAACGCACCGCAAGCCGCCACTTTCAAGCCTAAAAAATCCGTCGCCCTGTCCGGCGTCACCGCCGGCAATACGGCGCTGTGCTCGGTCGGCAAGACCGGCAACGATTTGCACTATCGCGGCTATGACATCCTGGACGTGGCCGACAGCTGCGAGTTCGAGGAAATCGCCTACCTGCTGGTGCACGGCAAGCTGCCGACAGCCGCTGAACTGAAAGGCTACAAGGCCAAGTTGAAATCCCTGCGCGGCTTGCCGTCGGCAGTGAAACTGGCGCTGGAAGCGCTGCCGGCCGCCGCCCACCCGATGGACGTGATGCGCACGGGCGTGTCCGTGCTGGGCTGCACCCTGCCGGAGAAGGACGACCATAACGCCCCGGGCGCGCGCGACATCGCCGACCGTCTGATGGCGTCGTTCGGCTCCATGCTGCTGTACTGGTACCACTACAGCCATAACGGCAAGCGCATCGAAGTGGAAACGGACGACGACTCGATCGGCGGCCACTTCCTGCACCTGCTGCACGGCGAAAAACCATCGGCGTCGTGGGAAAAAGCCATGCACACGTCGCTGATCCTGTACGCGGAACATGAATTCAATGCATCGACCTTCACCAGCCGGGTCATTGCCGGCACGGGTTCGGACATTCATTCCGCCATCACGGGCGCCATCGGCGCGCTGCGCGGTCCGAAACACGGCGGCGCGAACGAAGTGGCGCTGGATATCCAGAAACGCTACGACAACGCCGATGAAGCGGAAGCGGACATCCGCGAACGCGTGGCCAACAAGGAAGTGGTGATCGGCTTCGGCCACCCCGTCTACACGATTTCGGACCCGCGCAATAAAGTCATCAAGGAAGTGGCCCGTTCGCTGTCGCAGGAAGCCGGTTCCACGAAAATGTTCGACATCGCCGAGCGCCTGGAATCGGTCATGTGGGAAATCAAGAGCATGTTCCCGAACCTGGACTGGTTCTCGGCCGTGTCGTACCACATGATGGGCGTGCCGACGGCGATGTTTACGCCGCTGTTCGTCATCTCGCGTACCTCGGGCTGGGCTGCCCACATCATCGAGCAGCGTATCGACAACAAGATCATCCGCCCGAGCGCCAACTACGTGGGTCCGGAAGACCTGGAATTCGTCCCGATCAAGGACCGTAAATAATGAACGCCAACATGAATACGCTTTACCGCAAGCCCTTGCCGGGCACCCAGCTAGACTACTTCGACACGCGTGCCGCCGTCGATGCGATCCAGCCAGGCGCCTACGCCACCTTGCCCTACACCTCGCGCGTGCTGGCGGAAAACCTCGTGCGCCGTTGCGACCCGGCGACCTTGAACGCTTCGCTGAGCCAATTCATCGAACGCCGCCGCGACCTGGACTTCCCATGGTTCCCCGCGCGCGTCGTCTGCCATGACATCCTGGGCCAGACGGCCCTGGTCGACCTGGCCGGCCTGCGCGACGCCATCGCGGCCCAGGGCGGCGACCCGGCCCTCGTCAACCCCGTCGTGCCGACGCAGCTGGTGGTGGACCACTCGCTGGCCGTCGAATGCGGCGGTTTCGACCCCGACGCCTTCGCCAAGAACCGCGCCATCGAAGACCGCCGCAACGAAGACCGTTTCGACTTCATCGACTGGACCAAGAAGGCCTTCAAGAACGTCGATGTGATTCCGCCGGGCAACGGCATCTTGCACCAGATCAATCTTGAGCGCATGTCGCCCGTGATCCAGGTGCAAAATGGTGTAGCCTATCCCGATACGCTGGTGGGCACGGATTCGCACACGCCGATGGTCGATGCGCTGGGCGTGATCGCCATCGGCGTGGGCGGCCTGGAAGCGGAAAGCGTGATGCTGGGCCGCGCCTCGTGGATGCGCCTGCCGGACATCATCGGCGTCAAGCTGACGGGAAAACCGCAGCCGGGCATCACGGCCACCGATACCGTGCTGGCGCTGACGGAATTCTTGCGCAAGCAGAAGGTCGTCTCGTCCTACCTGGAATTCTTTGGCGAAGGCGCTGCGCACCTGACCCTGGGCGACCGCGCCACGATTTCCAACATGGCGCCGGAGTTCGGCGCCACGGCCGCCATGTTCTACATCGACGCGCAAACCATCAAGTACCTGAAATTGACGGGCCGCGACGACGAACTGGTGAAACTGGTGGAGCTGTACGCCAAAGAGACGGGCCTGTGGGCCGACAGCCTGGTGGACGCGCAGTACGAGCGCGTCTTGAGCTTCGACCTGTCGTCCGTCGTGCGCAATATCGCCGGTCCGTCGAATCCGCACAACCGCGTGCCGACGTCGGAGCTGGCCGCGCGCGGGATTTCCGGCATGGTGGAAAACGAACCGGGCAAGATGCCGGACGGCGCCGTCATCATCGCGGCCATCACCAGCTGCACCAACACGAACAACCCGCGCAACATGATCGCCGCCGGTTTGATCGCGCGCAATGCGAACCGCCTGGGCCTGACCCGCAAGCCGTGGGTGAAATCGTCGCTGGCTCCCGGCTCGAAAACCGTGGAACTGTATCTGCAGGAAGCGGGCCTGATGCCGGAGCTTGAAAACTTGGGCTTTGGCGTCGTGGCGTTTGCCTGCACCTCGTGCAACGGCATGTCGGGCGCGCTCGACCCCGTGATCCAGGATGAAGTGGTGTCGCGCGACCTGTACGCCACGGCCGTCTTGTCGGGCAACCGCAACTTCGACGGACGCATCCACCCGTACGCGAAACAGGCGTTCCTCGCCTCGCCGCCGCTGGTGGTAGCTTACGCGATCGCCGGCACCATCCGCTTCGATATCGAGAAGGATGTGCTGGGCCATGATGCGGATGGCAAGCCGATTCTGCTCAAGGATATCTGGCCGTCGGACGAGGAAATCGACGCCATCGTCGCTTCCAGCGTCAAGCCGGAGCAGTTCCGCAAGGTGTACATTCCGATGTTCGCCGCGCAGGCGGATGACGGCATCAAGGTCAGCCCCCTGTACGACTGGCGTCCGCAGACGACATACATCCGCCGTCCGCCGTACTGGGAAGGCGCGCTGGCTGGCGCGCGTCCCTTGAAAGGCATGCGTCCGCTGGCCGTCCTGGGCGACAACATCACCACCGACCACCTGTCGCCGTCGAACGCCATCATGCTCGATAGCGCGGCCGGCGAATACCTGGCGAAGATGGGCTTGCCCGAGGAAGACTTCAACTCTTACGCCACGCACCGGGGCGACCATCTGACGGCGCAGCGCGCCACGTTTGCCAACCCGACCCTGAAGAACGAGATGGTCATCGAGGATGGCAAAGTGAAAGCGGGTTCGCTCACGCGCATCGAGCCGGAAGGAAAAATCTCGCGCATGTGGGAAGCCATCGAGGTGTATATGGAGCGCAAGCAGCCATTGATCATCATCGCCGGTGCCGACTATGGCCAGGGCTCCTCGCGCGACTGGGCCGCCAAGGGCGTGCGCCTGGCCGGCGTGGAAGCCATCGTGGCCGAAGGTTTCGAACGCATCCACCGCACCAACCTGGTGGGCATGGGCGTGTTGCCGCTGGAATTTTTGGCTGGCGTGAACCGCAAGACCCTGGGCCTGGACGGCAGCGAAACCTATGACGTCGTCGGCGAGCGCACGCCGCGTTCCACCTTGACCTTGGTCATCCACCGCAAGAACGGCGAAACGGTCGAAGTGCCCGTCACCTGCCGTCTCGATACGGCGGAAGAGGTGTCGATCTACGAGGCGGGCGGCGTTCTTCAGCGCTTCGCGCAGGATTTCCTCGAGTCGTCCAAGGCAGCGTAAGCAGTTCGTCATTCACCGGGTGGCGCGCAGGCGCGCGCTGCCCGGCTTTCCAGGAAACCCTATGACCCACGTACCCCAAATCAAAATCCCCGCCACCTACATGCGCGGCGGCACCAGCAAGGGCGTGTTCTTCCGCCTGCAGGATTTGCCGGCCAGTGCGCAAGTGCCGGGCGCCGCGCGCGATGCGCTGCTGCTGCGCGTGATCGGCAGCCCCGACCCCTACGGCAAGCAGATCGACGGCATGGGCGGCGCCACGTCCAGCACCAGCAAGACGGTGATCCTGGCAAAAAGCGCCAAGCTTGACCACGACGTCGACTACCTGTTCGGCCAGGTCTCCATCGACAAGCCTTTCGTCGACTGGAGCGGCAATTGCGGCAACCTGTCGGCCGCCGTCGGCTCGTTCGCCATCGCCAGCGGCCTGGTGGACGCCGCGCGCGTGCCTGCAAACGGCATCGCCACGGTGCGCATCTGGCAAGCCAATATCGGCAAGACCATCATTGCCCACGTGCCCATGACGCATGGCGAAGTGCAGGAAACGGGCGACTTCGAACTCGATGGCGTGACTTTCCCGGCCGCCGAAGTGAAACTGGAATTCCTCGATCCGGCGGCAGACGAGGAGGGCGGCGATGGGGCCAGCTCGGCTATGTTTCCTACCGGCAACCTTGTCGACGACCTGGACGTACCCGGCATCGGTGTTTTAAAGGTCACGATGATCAACGCCGGCATCCCGACGATTTTTGTCGATGCGGACGCCATCGGCTACATGGGCACGGAACTGCAGGACGCCATCAATGGCGATCCGGTGGCGCTGGCCCGCTTCGAAACCATCCGCGCGCATGGTGCCTTGCGCATGGGACTCATCGCGCATCTCGATGAAGCGGCGAAACGCCAGCACACGCCGAAAGTGGCATTTGTCGCCAGGCCTGCCGGCTATGTCTCGTCCAGCGGCAAGCAGGTGGCAGCGGGCGAGATCGACTTGCTGGTGCGCGCCATGTCGATGGGTAAATTACATCATGCCATGATGGGCACGGCCGCTGTCGCCATCGGCACGGCGGCAGCCATTCCCGGCACCCTGGTCAACCTGGCGGCCGGTGGCGGTCCCCGCAACTCGGTGCGCTTCGGCCACCCGTCCGGCACCCTGATGGTGGGGGCGGAAGCGGCGCTCGTCGATGGCGTGTGGAACGTCACCAAGGCCATCATGAGCCGCAGCGCGCGCGTGCTGATGGAAGGGGCCGTGCGCGTTCCCGGCGACGCATTCTAGTCCGCGCAGTACGCACCTGGACTCGGCCTGACCGTGCACCTGCCGATAGATAGATACTTTTGCTGGTAAAAAAACTGAGCGGCAAGGAAAATGGCAGGGCGCCAGCCGCGATGCGCGTTAGCGTGTCGCGGATGTTGGCGGCCTCCCATGCTTCCTGACCGGTGAACAGATGTTATTTAACTCCTACGTCTTCCTTTTTGCTTTTCTACCCATCACGGTGGCGGGATTCTTCATCCTGGGTAGACGCAGCCAACTGGGGGCCGCCGTGTGGCTGGCGGGAGCGTCGCTGTTCTTCTACGGCTATTGGGATTACCGCTACCTGCCGCTGCTGCTGGGCTCTATCCTCTTCAACTACGGTTGTGCGGCCTTGCTCGGCGCCAGCCCGCCATCGGGCCGAAAATGGCTCGTCACCGCCGCCATCGGCGCCAATCTGGGCTTGCTCGCCTATTACAAGTACGCGGGATTCTTTGTCGCCAGCCTGGCGGAATTGACGGCGCAACCGATGCCCGTCCTGCACGTGGTGCTGCCGATCGGGATATCGTTTTTCACGTTTACCCAGATCGCTTTTCTGGTCGACACCTATCAGGGCAAGGCGCAGGAAAACCGCTTTGTCCACTATCTGCTGTTTGTCACGTATTTCCCCCATCTGATCGCCGGCCCCGTATTGCACCACAAGGAGATGATGCCGCAGTTTGCGGACAAGCGCATTTTCCGTCTCTCGGCCAGGAACGTCGCTATCGGCTCGACGATTTTCTTCATCGGCCTGGCCAAGAAAGTACTGATCGCCGACAGCATCGCCCCGTATGCGGCGCCGTTGTTCGACAACCCGGCCGCGCCCTCGCTGCTGGTCGCTTGGGGCGGGGTATTGGCGTATGCCTTCCAGCTGTACTTCGATTTTTCCGGCTATTCCGACATGGCCATTGGCTTGTCGCGCCTGTTCGGCGTGCGCCTTCCCCTGAATTTCGACTCGCCCTATAAATCGCGCAATATCGCGCAATTCTGGCGCCGCTGGCACATGACGCTATCGCGCTTCCTGCGCGATTACCTGTATATCCCGCTGGGCGGCAACCGCTGCGGGCCCGCGCGGCGCTACCTGAACCTGATGATCACGATGGTGCTGGGCGGCTTGTGGCATGGCGCTGGCTGGAATTTCATCGTCTGGGGCTTTTTGCACGGCGCCTACCTGGCCATCCACAAGGCCTGGAGCGCGGTGGCGCAGCGCTTGCGCCTGCCGCTCGATAGCCGCGTCTGGAAAGTCGTGGCCACCCTCGTCACTTTTGCCTCCGTCTGCATTGCCTGGGTCTTTTTCCGCGCGCCGGACATGGCAACGTCGTGGCAGATACTGCAGGGCATGGCGGGCGCCCATGGCGTCGCGGCACCCGACGTGCTGGCCAGCCGTGTGCCGCCGCTGCAGCACCTGCTGGAGGCGACGGGGATGACGTTTTATCTGGGCGGTGGACGCCTGTTCGTCGAAACCTGGACGTGGATCGCCATCGCGGCGCTGCTGGCCTTTGCTTTCCCGAATACGCAGCAGATCATGCGTCGCTGTGGGCCTGCGCTGGACTTCCAGCGTGCCCACCCTGCAGGAATAACAGGCCCTGGCATGACGAGGCTGCTGACTTGGCGCGCTTCACCGGCGTGGGCTGCCGCCATCGCGCTACTGGCACTGGCGAGCATCCTGGCCCTGAACCGGCCCGCCGAATTCTTGTATTTTCAGTTCTAGTGGAGAAGGAAAATGACAAGACCGTCCTATAGGCGCTATCTGTCCACCCTGGTGCTGGTGCTGCTTTCCTGCGCATGCCTGGTCTGCGCCTTCGTGTACATTGTCGACCCCTATAATCTGTATGGCGCGGTCAGGCGCGAAAACTTTAACGCCGTCAAGCCTGGCCTGAGCCGCTACCAGAGCCAGATCAAGCACGCACACGCGCTGCGTCTGCAGCCAAGCTTCATCATCCTGGGTAACTCGCGCGCCGAGATGGGTTTCGATCCGCGTGCCGCCGCATTTGGCGCAATGCAGGGTGATGGCTATAACATGGGGATACCAGGCACTGCGATGGCCACGGCCATCAGCCAGTTCGCCCAACTGACCCAGGCCGGTATCAAGCCGGGGACGGTGATCGTGGGAATTGAGTTCATTGATTTCCTGAAGCCGGCTGTCGCACCTCCGGTGCGCACAGAGGCGTCATCAGGCCATGTTCCGGGATTCTGGCGTTTCGATGCCTTGTTTTCTCTGGCCTCGGTGAAAGACGCCGTGAAGACCCCGTTCATCCAACATGACAGGGCGGCATTCACTATCGCGCCGAGCGGCCTCAATCCCGCGCTCGACTATGGCGCCCATGCGGTCCGCGATGGGTATTACAAGGTATTCAAGCATCGGGCGCAGAAAAGTGCCGCCAGATTTGTGAAAATGTCGAAGGCCGATTTTGCTGACGGCGATTTTCAGGCGATGCATGACTTTTTGGTGGCGATGTCGGCCACGCAAGCCGATATCAAGCTGGTGATCTATCCGTATCACGCACAGATGCTTACCCTGTTCGAAGGGGCTGGCCTGTGGCCCCTGTTCGAGGAGTGGAAACAGCAGGTCGTGCTGGAAGTGGCCTCCGTCAAGAAACAATATCCATCGGCCCGCATCAGCGTGACCGATTTCAGCGGCTTTGGCCTTTACAACTGCGAGCCGATTCCTACCCAACAACAACGCCATGCCAGTACGCGCTGGTACTGGGAAGCAGGACACTTCAAGAGGGCACTGGGCGACATCGTCATGCAGCGTGTGATGACGCAAAAGGATGGGGTGCCGGTGGACGGCCAGTTCGGCATGCTCCTGACCGGTGCCACGCTGGCGGCGAATCGCGACAGGATCGCAGCCGAGCGCAGCGCCTGCGTGGCAGCGCAGCCGGAGATGTTCCTTTTCTCCCAAAAACTGTTCGCAAGACCTTTGGAGGATGCACCAACAGATAACTAATAGTCAGCAGTACGCAAGCAGATAGTCCACATATCAAGGCCGGGCCAGTTCGCCCAAGCCGGAGACAGATTGCACGCACACCGGAGGAGACATGAATTTCGCAGCATTTTATCAACGCTCGATCGACACGCCTGACGCTTTCTGGCGCGAGGAAGCTGGCAAGATAGCCTGGCATGCCCCGTTTTCGCAAGTGCTCGATTATTCGCGGCCGCCGTTCGCCAAGTGGTTCGTTGGCGGTACCACCAATTTGTGCCACAACGCCGTCGACCGCTGGGTCGATAGCCAGGGCGATGCACCCGCCCTGATCGCCATTTCCACCGAAACGAATACGGAGCGCAGCTACAGCTTTCGCGAACTGCAGCGCGAAGTGGAGCGCTGCGCCGCCATCCTGCTGTCGCTGGGCGTGGTCAAGGGAGACCGCGTCCTGATCTACATGCCGATGATCGCCGAGGCGGCGTTCGCCATGCTCGCGTGCGCGCGCATCGGCGCCGTGCATTCCGTGGTGTTCGGCGGCTTTGCGGCCAACAGCCTGGCCAGCCGCATCGACGATGCGCGGCCAAAACTGGTGTTTTCCGCCGATGCCGGTTCGCGCAACGGCAAGGCGATTGCCTACAAGCCGCTGCTCGACGAAGCCATCCGCATCGCCGCGCACAAGCCGCAGCGGGTGCTGCTGGTCGACCGCCAGCTGGTGCCGATGGAACTGACGCCGGGCCGCGACGTCGATTACGCTGTCCTGCGCGAGCAGCACCTGGATGCGCAGGTGCCCGTCACCTGGCTCGAGTCGAACGAACCGTCGTACGTGCTGTACACCTCGGGCACGACGGGCAAGCCGAAGGGCGTGCAGCGCGACGTGGGCGGCTATGCGGTGGCGCTGGCGTCGTCGATGCAGTACACATTTTGCGGCAAGCCCGGCGAAACCTTCTTTGCCACCTCGGATATCGGCTGGGTGGTGGGCCATTCCTACATCGTGTATGGCCCGCTGATCGCCGGCATGGCCACCATCCTGTACGAGGGCTTGCCTATCTGTCCCGATGCGGGCATCTGGTGGAGCATCGTCGAAAAATACAAGGTCACGCGCATGTTCTCGGCGCCGACGGCCATCCGCGTGCTGCGCAAGCACCCGGTGGAACTGATGCGCAAATACGACCTGTCGTCATTGAAGGCGCTGTACCTGGCGGGCGAGCCGCTCGATGAAACCACGTCGCAATGGATCGCCGATGAACTGAAAGTGGACATCATCGACAATTACTGGCAGACGGAGACGGGCTGGCCGATCCTCTCGGTGGCCAAGGGTGTTGCCAACACGCCCACGCGCCTGGGCAGCCCCGGCCTGGCCATGTACGGTTACCAGGTCAAGCTGTTCAACGAGGCGACGGGCGAGGAGTGCGGCGCCAACGAGAAGGGCGTGCTGGTGCTGGAAGGCCCGCTGCCGCCCGGCTGCATGCAAACGGTGTACGGCGACGATGCGCGCTTCGTCGACACCTACTGGTCCACGTTCAGCGGCCGGCAAGTGTATTCGACGTTCGACTGGGGCGTGCGCGATGCGGATGGCTATTACTTCATCCTGGGACGCACCGATGACGTGATCAACGTGGCCGGCCACCGCCTGGGCACGCGCGAAATCGAGGAAAGCATCACCAGCCATCCGAACGTGTCGGAAGTGGCGGTGGTCGGCGTGGAAGACAAGCTCAAAGGCCAGGTGGCGATGGCTTTCGTGATCCTGAAGGACCCGCGGGGCTTCGACAGCGTCGAGGCGAAAGCGCTGCTGGAGCGCGAAGTGATGGCCGTCGTCGACCGCCAGCTGGGCGCCGTGGCACGGCCGGCGCGCGTGCTGTTCGTGCCGCAACTGCCGAAAACGCGCTCGGGCAAGCTGCTGCGTCGCTCGATCCAGGCCATCTGCGAAGGCCGCAGCCCGGGCGACCTGACGTCGATGGACGATCCGGCATCGCTGCAGCAGATCCAGGCGGCGCTGGCGTAAGCACCATGTTGCGAGCGAAGTTTATCAAACGATAAACTTCGCTTTCAAATCCGGTCGCTTTCCTTGCGCACGACCCTGCCCACGATCAGGCATTCATTGCCGCGGCACAGCTTGCGGTGGTATTTGCGCTGGTCCGGGTTGTCCGACGTCAGCCACCATTCGCCGATATCGCGCGCCATGCGCTTGACCACCGGCTCGCCTTCATAATTGATGGCAAACACGATGCCATCGGCCGGCCGGTTGTCTGCCGTATTGATGATCACCACGTCGTCCTCGTACAGGGCCGGCTCCATGCTCTCGCCCTTGACCTTGATCGCCACCAGTTTTTCCGGGTGGTAGCCATTGCGCTCGACCCAGCTGCGCGGCACGCTGATGGTGCTGCCGTCGTGCGTTTCCGGTTCGATGGCAAAGCCCGTGATGCCGGCCGACAGGCGCAGTTTCACCTTGCGGATCGGGTAAAAGCGTTCATCTTCGCCATCTTCCACGACCACCGGCTGCACGCCGGCCAGCGCGCGTGCCGTCAGTGCCGCCTGATCGGGCGCCGCGCCCTGGTCGAAATACATGCCGTCCAGTTGCAGATCCGCTTCCAGCTTGCGCGCGATCTTTTCGCTGAAAGCGCGCCCCTCGCGGTAGGTGGGCGAGAGGATTTGCGAGATGCGCGCCTCGCTCCAGCCGCTGACGTCGGAAATTTTCTTGCGTGTGTTGTCGTAGTGCTCGCGGATCAGGGCCAGCAGGCGGTCGCGTCTGTATTGATACATATTCATCTCCACATTAAACCTGAAATTTACCGTTTGATAAATTACCAAATGCTTGACTTTAACATTAGCGATTGATAAAGTCCACTCGTTGCCTGTCGCAAACGCACTACAGCGTTTGCCTGCGGGCAGCACCACGGGAGGTCAGGCAGATGTTGAACAGCAGTCAATTGGTGGAAAGCAGGACGGCGCCACGGCAGGGGCGCCAGTTACAGGGGCGCAGCAAGAAGTCGCAGCTGCATATCGCCCGCATCGCGCAGTACATCCGCGAGCAGGGCCAGGCCAGCGCGGCGCAATTGTCCGCCTTGCTGGGACTCGATGCGGGCACCATGAGCCGCTATCTGCGCCACATGTGCGGCCTGGGACAGATCCACCTGGCGCAGCGCCATTGCACGGAACCGGGGCGCCAGCGGCCCGCCCTGTACGCGCTGGGGGAGCAGGACGACGACGTCGATGGCTGGGCCGAACTGCCGCCGCAAGTGCGCCGCACGGCCAGCTGGGTACGCGGCGCGGCGCGCCGCGATCCGCTGGTGGCGGCCCTGTTTGGCCCGGCGGGTAACTGAAACAAGAATCAACGAGGAGAAATCATGGGATTTGCAGAAAAATTCATCGCATCGCTGTCGTCGCAGAACCTGCGCGACGATGCCGTCCACCACGACCTGGACGTGATCGCGGCCGCCGCGCTGGCCGGCGACATGGGCGCCTTGCTATGCCGCGTCAAGTACGCGGACGGCACCGTCAGCCGCCTGTTCGAAGGCAATGCGGGCAACCTGGCCCAATTGCTGCGCGCCTGGACGGCGGCCGTGACGCAGAAGGGCCGCGCGCGGCGCTGGGTCAAAGCGCAGACGGCCTGGGATGCGCAGGCGGCCAACACCTTGTATCGCCGCGTGGCCGAAGCGTCGCTCGCGCATTGGCTCGACAGCAAATGCAAGGTCTGCCACGGCACTGGCGTCGTCGCTGCCATGCAGGCCGGTGCACCCGTTGTCTGCCAGGCGTGCCACGGCGCCGGCGAAGCGGCCATCAGCTGCTCCGGCGGCTTCGAGCTCGAACGCATCAAGGATATGGTCAGCGAACTGGAAGCCATCTTCCAGTCGCACGGCGCCCGCGCCATGCGCCGCCTCGGCCACTGAAAATTTTTTGCAATATGCCTGGCGCTGAAAAAAAACCCCCTACAATAGAGTCTCGATCACGCAGCAACGGCAACACAGCTAACACCCGCAGTACACCACATGCTTCTCCACTCGTAATAGACGCGCTTTCGGCGCGACACCGATAGGGGAAATCAGCGCAGCGAACGGCCTTCATGGCCCCTTCGCCCACCTTCCGTCCGGCATGGCCCCGCGCCATCCGGACGCCAGCCCGCCGCCTCACCGCGTGCGGGCTTTTTATTTTCCTGGTTATCGGCAGTTCCCCCTCAAGACCGCAGATGCGGTCTTTTTTTCATCCCACGAAAGGTATTACTTATGGCATCGACAGCAAACGGCATCGACAGCTTGATCGTTATCAGCAAACAAAGCGCCGAAGGCAGCAAGGCTGCCGCCGGCGGCGGCCAGATTTATCCCCGCGTCACGGCCACTTTCGACACGGAAGCGGACAAGTACGCAAGCGCCGAAATCGACGCCAGCCAGCAGCAGGGCGATACCCGCCTGGGTAACTTCCGCACCACGGGCGCCATCAAGGCCGAAGCGGCGTGCGGCACGTATGCGCCGCTGATGGCTGCGCTGCTGCGCCGCGACTTCACGGCAGGCGGCGTGGCTGCCGCGCAAACCACGATCGCCGCCGCCGCCACCGGCCTGACACGCAGCGCCGGCTCCTGGCTGGCGGAAGGTTTCCGTGCCGGCAGCGTGGTGCGCATCACGGGCATGACGGCGCCGGCCGCCGCCAACAATGCGAAGAATTTCTTCGTCACGTCGGTGACGGCCACCAACCTGAATGGCCAGTTCATGGACGGTTCGGCCATGATCGTCAAGGCGGCCGGCGATTCCGTCGGCGTGGCGGCGGTGGGCAAGCGCAGTTTCACCCCGTTGACGGGCCACACCACCGACTGGTTCACGGCCGAAGTGCAGGACCCGAAGATCGGCGTGCACCGCAGCTTCGTCGACCAGCTGGTCAGCAAGATGGATATCGCCGTGCAGCCGAATGGCATCACCAGCCTGGACTTCACCCTGATGGGCAAGGCGGAAGGCCCGACCACGGCCGTGCCGTACTTCCCCACGCCGCTGGCCGCGCCGGGCACCGGTAAATTCTCGGGCGCCACGGCGATGCTGTCCGTGAACGGCATCCCGTCGCAGATCTGCACCGGCATGTCCGTCTCGCTCGACGGCCAGGTCAAGGTCGATCCGGTGATCGGCTCGAAATACGCCACGGCTGCCTCGCGCGGCAAGGTGATGGGTTCGGGCCAGTTCACGGTGCTGCTGCAGGACGCCACCTACCTCGACTACTTCAAGTCCGAGACGGAAATCCCGCTGGCCTACGCCATGGCGTCGGGCACGGCGCCGACCGCCGACGTGCTGGCGTTGGCCATGGGCCGCATCAAGATCACCTCGGCCAAGATCGACGACGGCGAGAAGAACAAGATCGTCACCTGCGCCTTCGACGTCCTGCGCTACAAGGGCGCCGACGCGCAGCACGAAGCGACCACCTTGAGCATCCAGGACAGCGCACTGTAAGCGGCTAGCGCCTGCACCGGGGCCGCCGTGATGGCGGCCCTTTTACTTTTACCCCAATCAAGAAAGAAAAATACATATGAACAACGCACAAATGATCGCCTCGGCTGGTTTCGATATCTCCCTGTTGAATGATGGCAACAAGGCTGTGGACCAGGTTCACCTGGTGTCGGTGTTGTTTGACGAAGACGGCGCGCACAAGGCGGGCTTTGACATCGTCAGCAAAAATTCTGACCAGTATCGTGCCGTGATTCGCGAAACGTCGGTGGTGGCGATCAAACGCTCGGTGCAAAAAAGCAAGCAGATCGATGCGAAGACCGATGAAGGCGCGGCGGAACTGTATGACCTGGCGGAAAACCGCAACATGAAGATCGCCATCGCGGTGGTGGTGGGCATGCCGGGTTTCGTCGACAAAGGCGTCCCGGTACAGCCTTCCCCGGCTTTGCTGAAGGCGATTTTTGAAAAAATGCCGTCCTGGCAGGAAAAAGTGCTGGCTGCACTTGAGGCGGACGGCAATTTTTTGACGGTCTAGCCGCTGCCTTGCTGCTCTTTGCCGACGAACAGTTCGAGCGTTCGGCAAAGGCGGCCGATGGCAATGCGAAAGGCGAGCACCTGGATGCCGCCAAGCGCCATCCACTCTACCGGGAGCCGCAGGCTCCCGTTCGCGCGCAACTGCCGTTTGAACTGGCACATGTGTGGCAGTTTTTCGTGCAGATGAGTCGCAAGCGGCAAAACGGCATGGCGGTCAATCCCTTGAGCAGCCTGGATATCCTGGCATGGCAACTGCGGCATCGTGTCCGTCTGACGGCATGGGAAGAGGAGCTGGTCGATCAGCTCGACGCTGCCTATATCTCCCATCAAAACAGTTCGCTTTAGCCCTGGTTTTGCCCTGATTTTTACAGCAGAGGTGACACGGAAAACACAACAGCCGTCGCGAAGGTGGCCTCGATTGCATGGTCACCTTTGCGGTGGCTTTTTTTATGGGTAAATTATGACCGTTGAAATTGAAACATTACAGATACGCATCGATACGCTCAATGTGCGTATCGCGGCAGATGACCTGGAACGCATGCGCGAGGCCAGCGAGCGGGCTGCCAAGTCGACTTTCAAACTCGAAGATGTCACGAAAAAATACACGGAGATACTCTCCAACCTGGGTATTTCCAACAATATCGGCCAGATCGTCAAACTGTCTGATGAATATACGAAACTGACAGCGCAACTGCGCATGTCGACGAGCACCACACAGGAATATGGCGAGGCGTACGACAATGTCAAGCGCATTGCCGCCTCGGGGCAGACGGACCTTGCCGCTACGGCGGGTCTGTATGCCCAAATGAACGATGCGACCAAGAAACTGGGTATCAGCCAGGCCGAAGTGGCCGGCATCACCGAGGCGCTCAATCTTGGCGTCAAGATCAGCGGCGCCTCGGCGGCCGATTCCGCTACCGCCTTCAAGGGGCTGTCCAACGCCTTCGCCGATGGCGCCCTGAGCAGCCAGCAATTTAACGATGTCAGCCAGGCCGCCCCCGAAGTCATGGCGGCCATGGCCGCCGGCCTGGGCGTGTCGAAAGAAGCGCTCGCCGGGCTTGCTGGCGCAGGATTGATCACTGCCGACGTGATGGCCGTTGCACTGCCGAACGCGCTGGGCGAGTTGCGCAAGGAAGCTGTGCAGTTCGAAACCATCGGTGGCAGCTTTACAGTCCTGAGCAATAACGTGATGGAGTTCACGGCGAGACAGGCGGAGTCGACCGGCGCCGTGCGCCTGATGACGAGCGGCCTCGAATTTCTGTCGAATAACCTGACCCTGGTCGTTGGCGTGCTCGAAACGCTGACCACCGCGAAATTTGGCTCTTGGGCTGCCGGCGTCGTCGTGGCTACGTATAGCAAGGTCACGGCCAACCGGGCCTTGCTGGCATCCACCCTGGCGGCGGCGAATGCCGACGTGACGGCGACCGCCGCCACCTCCGCACTGGCGACCGCACGTGTTGCTGAATTACAAGCGACGATACGCGCCAGCCAGGCCGACGTGGCGCTGGCGCTGACCACCAATGGTCTGATCCCAGCCCAGGCTCGTGCCACAGTTGCCGCCGAAGCCCATGCCGCTGCATTGGTGGCGCAAACGACCGCAACGCGCGCCGCATCGGTGGCTGCAGGAGTGCTGAAGGGCGCCTTGGCATTCATGGGCGGTTATATCGGTTTGCTGGTGACTGTCGTAGGGTTAGGTGTTACTGCCTGGAATATGTGGGGGAGTTCGTCGAAGGACAACGCGGAGAAAGCCGTAGAACCCATGCGCAAGAGCACCAAGGAAATCGTTGCTGAACTCGACAAGCAGATGGTCCAGCTCGCAAAGCGCAATGAGCTGGCAAAGCTGGGCGTGTCGGAGAAAGGACTGAATACCCCGGCTGGCGAACGCATGCTGGAGATTTCGACGGAAATGGATGCCGTGCGCAATCGCACGGGAAAATATCAGTCCCTGGACAAGGCCGGGGTGGACAGCAACCTGGCAAGGCTGCAGGGCGAACTGGATATGGTGCACGGCAAGCTCAAGCAGCTTGAGCAGCAAGAAGCGCCCGGCAAACCGAAGAACGGGTCCGCTACAGGCATGCCGGCGCTTCCCGCTCCGCCCACGCCTTTCGAATCCATGATGAAAGAGATGCACGGCAAGGCCCGCGACCTGAAGCGCGAAGCTGCCGGTTATGCCGAGATGAACGAGGCGCAAAAGTTCGATTTTCAGTTGAAGGAACTCCGCGAGAGTCAGACGAAAAAACTGACTGCGTCGGAGCAGGCGGGATTCGAGGTTGCGCGTAAGGTGCTTCAGGCCCGCGTCGATGAGATCGAGGTGGGCAAGCAAGCCAAGGCTGTGACCGAGCAGGCGCTGGCAGACGCGAAAGCGCTGTCCGATACACGGACACAGGCCGTCGCCGATGCCGTCAAGGAAGCCGAGGCTGGCGAAAAGCTGGTAGCGGTGTATGGCATGAGCAAGACCGCCATCGCGCAAAACGAAATGGCGCTGCTGAAGGAACAGCGCGCCGCGCTGGCGGTGGGCAAGGAAAATGCGGCGCAGATCGAGTATTTGAATGCCTTGATCGATGCCAAGCAGCGCAGCATGACGGCGACGGAAGAATTGGCCGCCAAGGAGGCGTCTGCCGCGGCGGCCAAGAAGGCTTCCGATGACTGGGCCGCCAGCGCCAAGGACATCGAAAAGTCGCTGACTGACGCCTTCATGAACGGCTTCGAAGGCGGCAAGAACCTGGCGACCATGTTCAGGGACAAGTTGAAGAGCATGTTCAACAACCTCGTGCTGCAACCGATCATGTCGCCCATCGCAGCTGGCTTTGCCTCGTTCCTGAATCCGGGCGCGGCGCAGGCGCAGGGCAGTTTGGCCAACGGTGGCGGCATCCAGTCGCTCCTGAGTTCGGCGAAGGGCATCTACGATTCGCTGTCCAGCGGACTTTCCGGTATTGGTACTTCGGTGGCCAATGGCGTGCAGCGTGGCATGAGCATGCTGCAAGGTACCCCATACACGGCCGGGGCCAACGGTGCATTCGCCACCGGTGCGGGCGCGGCGGCAAGCGTTGCCGCCGGCGTCATGGGCGGCGTGTATGGCGGCAAGATGATTTCAGGGGAATATGGCCGTAATGGCATCGTTAATGCTGGCACGGCGATCGGGGCTGTCGTTGGCAGCGTTTTCCCAGTGGTAGGTACTGCCGTGGGTGCGCTGGTGGGCGGCCTGCTGGGCGGCGCGGCGAACCGCCTGTTCGGCATGGGCGAGAAAAAGGTCAGCAGCGCCGGCATTTCCGGCAGCCTCGGTGCCGATGGCTTTACGGGCGAGAGTTATTCGAACTGGACCCAGAAAGGCGGCCTTTTCCGCAAGAATAAGAAAGGTACGGACCGCTCTGAAGTCGATGCTGAGCTGGCGGCATCGCTAGGCGATACGTATGCGCAGATGAAGGCGGTGACGGGCGCCTTCGCCAGCACCTTGGGCGTCAACACGGATAGCCTGGCCACGCGCACGCAGTCGCTCAATATCGTCATGACCAAGGACGACGCGGCGAACCAGAAAGCGATTGCCGATTTCTTTACGGGCGTCGGTGATGCCATGGCAAAGGAACTGGTGCCATCGCTGTCGCAACTGAGCATGAAGGGCGAGTCGGCGAGCGCTGCGCTGCAGCGCCTGGCAGGCCACTACGCTGTCGTTGATGGCGTGCTGGCTACCCTGGGCAGCACCTCGCAGCAGGCATTCGGCGCCGTTGGCGTGGCCTCCCTGGCGGCACGTGAACAGTTGGTCAAGGCTGCCGGTGGCGTTGAAGCACTGGGCAATCGGTCTGCATTCTTTGCCGAAAACTACCTGACCGAAGCCGAGCGCCTGGCGCCCGTGCAAAAACACGTGACGGAACAGATGGCGGCCCTTGGCTATGCGAGCGTGACCACGCGCGCGCAGTTCAAGGATACGGTATTGCAACTGGTCAATTCCGGCGCATTGGCCACCAAGACGGGGGCTGACCAGTATGCGGGCCTGATGGCATTGGCCGATGCGTTTGCGAAGACGCATGCGGCGACGGAAGACTTGACCAAATCGGAGCAGGGCATTGCCGACGAGCGCAAGGGCATCCAGGAAAAGCTCGACCAGATGACGATGACTTCGGCGCAATTGCGTGCCAAGGAGCGTACTGCCGTCGATGCCACCAACCTGGCCTTGTATGACCAGTTGCAGGCGCGGCAGGACATTGCCAGTGCCTATGAAACGGAGTCTTCGGCCCTCAAGTCCACCATCGATCGCCTGAAATCGTTTGGCGACGGCATCCGCTCGTTCAAGGATTCTTTGTTGTTGGGCAGCCTGTCGACGCTGACGCCGATGCAGAAGATGGCCGAGGCGCAGCGTCAGTATGAAGAGACGCTGGCGAAGGCGAAGACGGGCGATGCTGCGGCACAGTCGGCGCTGACAGGTACGGCCACCGCGTATTTGACGGCGAGCCAGGTCGTGAACGCTGCAAGCGCGAGCTATGCGGCCGATGCGGCCAGGGTCCAGGCCGAGCTGGCTGCGCTGGCGGCGATCACGGGCACGCAGTTGAATGACGCGCAAAAGCAGCTGACGGCACTCGATACGCAGGTGGGGCAGTTGATTAACCTGAACAAGACGGCGGTCGGTATCGAGCAAGCGGTCGCTGCGCTGGGTGCGGCGTTGCGGGCAGGCGGGCAGACCGATATCACGGGCGGCCTGCGGTTTTCGCCTGCTGCTGGCATGTCTGTCGCCGCCTCTTTAAGAGAAGCCGCGGTGGAAGCGCCGGCCGTCTTCGACCCCGTGCGCTACTCGTCGGCTGCGAACGTCGGTTCCGACGTCCTGGTCGCCGAAATCCGCGGCCTGCGCGAAGACAACCAGGCCATGCGAGCCGAATTGGAAGGCTTGCGCGCCGACCAGCGGGCGCAGACGGGCGCCACCATCCAGGCCACCTTTGAATCGAACGCCAACGCCGCCAGGACGGTGGTCGATGGCGTGGATAAATCGTCGAGGGCATCCGCCTGGGCCAATGCAGTGAAAGGAGAATACGCATGACCGATGCGCAATTTCAGGAATGGCTGCAAAGCTCGTCGGCCATCCGCATGGTGCTGATCGAGGCGCAGGTGAATGTGGACGGCAGCGAGGTGACGCGGTATATCTCCTCCCGGCCCTACGTCACCGGGCCGGTTGAGGTGCCGGCAAATACTGCGTACCAGCCGCTGGCCAAGGGCGGCCTGGCCTTCACGGAACAGGTCAGCCTGTCCGGCGAGGCGGGGCTGTCGGGCGGCGACATCGAACTCGATAACGCCGACGGGACTCTCGATGGCTGGCTGGATGACGTCTGGATGAACCGGCCGATCAAGGCCTGGGCCGGCGATGCATCGTGGCCGCGCGCCGATTTCCAGCTGGTCTTCGACGGCATCATCGCCGACGTGGCCAGTGCGGGGCGCGAGTCGATCAACCTGGTACTGCGCGACAAGCTGCAGCGCCTGAATACGCCGATCTCCGAAGCCAAGCTGGGGGGGGCGACGTCGAACAAGGACAGCATCCTGCCGATACCGTTTGGCGAGTGCCACAACGTGGCGCCCTTGCTGACCAATCCGGCCACCCTGGAGTACGGTTTTCTCGGCGCGGTCGAATCGACGTTCGAGGTGCGCACCAACGGCAAGCCGATCGCCGTGGCCTTGAATGACCAGGCGGGCCGCTTCAACCTGACCACCGATCCGTTTTCCACGACGATCACGGCCAGCGTGCAGGGTGACAAGGGTGGCGGCTACGCGCCGCGCATCGCCCCGCTGGTGCAGCGCATCGCCACCGCCTATGGCAAGGCGGCCGACCGTTTTACCCTGGCCGACCTGGACCTGGACAACCTGGCCGCCTTCGATGCGGCCCACCCGCAACCGGTGGGACTGTATGTTGCGGACCGCACGAACCAGGCGCAGGCCATCCAGCAACTGGCGGCCAGCGTGGGCGCCCAGGCGATCATGTCGCGCACCGGGCAGCTGCGCCTGGTGCAGATCGCGCTGCCGGCCGCCGGCGTGCCGATGGAAATCGGTCCGGAACAGATGCGCGAGCGCTCACTGCGTCCCGCGCAGCGTGTGCCCGTGACGGCGGCCGTGAAGATCGGCTTCGACCGCAACTACACGCTGCAGGCAGCCCTGACGACCAGCATTCCGCCCGCGCATGCGGATTTGTACGCCACGGAATGGCTGACGGAGACGGTGGTTGAAGAGGCGGTGCGCGCACGCTATCGCCTGAGCGACGACCCGGTGCAGATCGATACGTGCCTCAAGACTCGGGCCGACGCCCGCGCGGAAGCGCAGCGGCGCCTGGCCTTGAACAAGGTGTCGCGCACCATTTATGAATTCGATGGAGAACCCGAGATGATGATGCTGGAACTGGGACAGCCCGTACAACTGCGCGCTGAACGCTTTGGCTTGCAGGGTGGCGTACCGGGCGTGGTGGTGATGCTGTCGCGCTTCTGGCTGACGGGCAGAGTGACGGTGGGGGTGCTCGTATGAGCGCCATAGTGGGGGAGCGCGACAGGCTGCTGCAGGCAACGGCAGAGCGTTTCAGTACCGTTGCCGATGGCAAGGCGATCCTGATGTCCGCCAGCACGCCCGTCTTTCGCGTCAATAGCGCCGGCGAGGGAGCACCCGGCTCGATTGCCATTACCGCCAAGCCGGTCAATGTGGTGGGCGATATCGTGTTTTCCGTATCCGCCGGCACAGCCTTGCAGGTGAACGGCAACGTGGCCACGGTCGATTTTGCCAACATGACCACCGATACGGCGCTGGTGCAGGCACGTATCCGTGAATTCGGCGTCGATTACCTCGCCAATTACATGGTCAGCAAGGTCTTCGACGGCGCCGCCGGCGAGACGGGCCTGGCGGGATTGAACACGGGCCAGGCCTTCGCTTACAAGCGTGCCGCCGCTGCGCCAGCCGATACGCCGGGCGACGTGATCTTTACCTTTGCCACGGCGGCCATCACGACGCCGGCCGGCAACGACCTGGCCAATGGCTGGTCGAAGAATATCCCGGCCGGCACGGCGCCGCTGTACGTGCGCGTGGCAGCCGCCAGTTCGCGCAATACGACGGACAAGATCGCCGCCAATGAGTGGGCGGCGGCGGTGCAACTGGCCAAGGATGGCGTCGACGGTTTGAACGTGATTTCCGTGCCCATCTATCAGCGTGGCGCGACCAATATTGCGCCGCCGCTGCCCACGGCCGTCTGCACGTTTACGTTTGCCACGGGCAAATTGGCGGGACTGAACAATGGCTGGTCGACCCAGGTGCCGTCGGCGGGCGGCGCCTATCTGTTCATGTCCGGCGCCACGGCCGTTTCAAGCGTGGCGACCGATGACATCGCTCCCGGCGAATGGGCCGCTGCTGCGCGCCTGGCCGCCGATGGCGCCCCCGGCCAGCGCGGCACGGTGACGGTGACGGCACCTGGCTATTCCATCTGGTCGGATGCGTCGGCCGTGTACGAGCTGGGGCGTGCAGGCTATGGCGCACCGATCAACCGCGACGTGGTCACCTTGTACGACGCGACGCATGCGGTGACGAAGTTCTACGTTGATGGCGCCTGGATGGTGCTGGGCACGGTGTTGAACGGCAGCTTGCTGGTCGACGGGACTGTGGCGGCGAAGGCGATTGTGGGCGACACGCTTGGCGCCATCAGGGCGAACCTGGGGAGTGTGGTTGCTGGCGATTTGTACGGCACGACGCTGCACGGCGGGCCCGGCTATCCGACCAATTCTTACGCCTGGCCCAGCAATGGAGGTATGGGTTTTCACCTAAGCGAGCAGGGGCTTTTGATTGGAAACCTGCATACCGGTCGCTATGTCCAGATCGCCAGTAGTGGGTATGTGGAAATGCCTGGTCTGGTCGTCAATGAAGGAAAAGCCGAGTTTTCAGGCGAACTTAAGTCGGTGAAGGGAACCTTTTCCGGCGACCTCTCGTCGGCGCGCGTATCAGTCGGCACAACAGACAAAGCAACCGCGTTTTTCGAGCCGGAGTTTCCATCTGTCTCGCTGCAGTCGTCCGCATCCGGGGTATACATCGAGGCTTCGTCGCTCAATTCCGCGGCTGTATTTAGCACGCCGGAAGTACTGTTCAAGCACAACGCGCCAGGGTGGCCTGCCGCGCGCCGTATTCGCTCCGGTCCGGTGTTTTTCTCGATCATTTGTACAGCGGTGGTCGACGATCAGCTGAGCATCTGGTACCGCGTCAATGACGGGGAGTGGATGTGGATGAGTGGTGTTGAGGAACGGCAGGGAGGCGATGCTCCTGCTGCGACTGGCTACGGGCTTACGTTGAATATTGGAGTCGGTGGCACGGTCCAGTTCGGCGTTTCCGCTACCAATGCATCGCTCAGAGCTGCGGACATGAGGAAGCTTTATCTTAAACAATGTCAGGCGACTGTGATCGCAAGGAACTTTTAATGGAAACAATCATCGTTAACAGTGACGGCACTCACACAAACGAGCGCACAGGAAACACGATACCGCCCCAACCCAGCGAGCATCACGAATACGATGCGGTGGCAGACATGTGGATAGATGCAAGAACGCTCGATGGCGTCAAAGTGCGCACTTGGGAGCGCATCAAGGCGGCACGCAGCTTGGCTGAAACCGCAGATTTCATGTGCGGTGGCGTCTTGTACCAAGCGGACAAGGACCGTATCGTGGGGGCCACGCAACTGGCTTTGATGGCGCAGGCTGCCGGCCAGCCATACAGCATCGACTGGACCCTGTCGGATAACACCCATTTGACGCTCGATGCTGCCGGCATGATCGGCGTCGGGGCCGCGCTGGGGGCACACGTTGCCGAGGCGTTCGCTATCGCCCTTCACTTGCGGGGGCAGATCGCCGCCGCCACCTCGTTTGACGCGCTTGACGCCATCGTTTGGCCAGCGCAGGGGGATGCATGAGCAACTTGCGCATTATCTATGACAACGCCGCCGACCGTGCAGTGTTGACGGCATCGAGCCAGGCCGGCACCTTGGGGCCGGCCAATCTGCAGCGCGAGGGAAAGTCTCTGGTAGTGCGCTCAACCGGCGCTGCGCTGACTATCACGGCAACGTGGCCGTCACCGGAAATTGTCGGCGGCGTGGCCCTGCCGTTTTGCAACCTGACTCCAGGGGCGACCATCCGCGCACGCGGCTACATCGAGCCTGGCCACACTGCGCCTGCATTCGATACGGGCCTCATGCCAGCGTGCGAGTATGCGCGGCTGGGCATGTGGGACTGGGGCGCATTGCCGCTGGGCTTGAATGCCTACAGTTACGGCGGCGGTACGTACGCCCGCTGCTGGTTCCAGATGCGCAGCATCAGGAAGCTGGTGATCGACCTGGCCGACCCCGATAATCCAGCCGGCTACATCGAGGCCGCGCGCCTGGTGGCTGGCCCTTACTGGAGTCCCGAGCAGAACGCGTCGTATGGCGCCGGTATCACGCCAATCGATACCAGCAGCCAGTACCGCAACGGCGCAGGCGAACAGAAGGTGGAGCGGGGCGTGATGTACCGCAAGCTGTCGCTGGCGCTTGATCACATGACGCCGCTGGACCGCGCCGAGCTGTGGCGCATCGTGCGCGGCAACGGCCTGTCGCGCCCGCTTTTTGTCAGCCTGTATCCGGATAGCGACGATGTCGAGCTGGAGCAGGCGCACCAGGTGTATGGGCGACTGGCCAACCTGGCCGCCATCACCGCGCCATCTTTCCAGGCATATGCCACCAACATTGAAATTGAGGAGTTGTAATGAGCGATTTTTTTTACTATGGCCAGAAAGACACGATCCAGCGCTTGAATGAACTGGCTGGACGGGGCGCCGTGGTGGCGTCGTATGCGCCAAAGGTGGGCATGTCGCCTCTCGCTGGGCCGAATGGCTATATGAATCCGGCATGGCTTGATCCTGCGATTCCTATCAGATCAGGCGCACCTATCGGTGCTGGAACGACTGCCAAGTATGGCTTTAACTTTTTATCGCAAGGAACTGCGACCACTCGCTGGCTCCTTATCGCCACAATTAACGAAGAAGGTGAAGGGGCATATGCGAATCTTCTTATTCGCGGCGTATTCAATAATCTCTGGGCGGCGTCTACCTCAACCCCATTTACCATATTTATGGGCGTGCGAGGCGGTTTCTACGTGGACTGGCATATTGAAGGTCCGGTAATTTGGCAATCTCGGATTATGGTTGTGCGACGCGCCGATGGAAAACATGATGTTTATGCCTTTTTTGATGGTGGTGTATTTTCAACTATTTCATTCGATTTGACTGGGATAAATACAACAACGTATGCAGTACCTGTTGAGACTAACTCGACGCCAATTGGAACAATAGTATTCGATTCAGCAACACAGCCAGGAAACCCGGTTTACATTGCACCACGGTGGAAGGGCGCAACTAACGGCAAGGGGCTGCAAGTTAGTGAGCAGATTGCGGTAGGTGACGGGTCGATTACTACATCGTTCTTATCTCCGGGTGGCGTTGGTATGGCGGCCGCACAGGCTCGCGATAGCTTACGAATTGGAGTTGGTGGAGTAGCAGGAACTACTTACCCTGGCTGTTTCAGCTGGTTTACATCCGCTGGTAATAACAATGGAACACCAAACAACCTGTACAAAACCAGTTACAGGATGGCTCTAAAGGCATATGACACGGAGTCAAATTACTGGAGTAATGATCTAATATCGGTACTTGGGACAGGTGCAGTATACATTCCATTACTTAAGGCAGGATCGGCTGATACTGGCGGTACACATGTCATTGATCTTGGTGGTGTTCAAAATTCTGATATTTTTACTATCAATACTTCGGTTGGGTTTAGAAAGTGTTCCGGTGATTGGGGCAATACATCTGGTGCGGCGATGATCGTAATGGCTAATACTATTACTGGGCGTAGTAGTAATAACAAGGGCACTGTCAATACAATGGGCAATGACTATGCCGAATACATTTTCAAAAGCTCAATTTGTGGCATCATCGCCCCTGGTCAAATAGTCGGCATCACCGCCGACAATAAAGTCACCGACCAATGGTCCGATGCCGTCATGTTCTCGATCAAATCGACAGCGCCCTCGTTCGTCGGTGGTGATTCCTGGGCCAACGACGTAGGGTCGCGCCCATCGCCCCAGGCAGGGCCAGCACCAAGCCAACCGCTGCGCCGCGAAGACGTGATCACGCAGCAGCCCGTGCCCGGCACCAACCCACCGGAATATGAGGACGTGGTAACCGAACCAGGCGACACCGACGACGAGTGGGCCCAAAAGCAGGCCACCTACACCGCCGCACTGGCCGCCTACAACATCGCCGTGCAGCAGGACGCCGAGGCCATGGCCACCTTCGACGCGGCGCTGGAAGTCGAGCGTCAGAAGGTCGACCGCATCGCCATCGCCGGCCGCGTGCCGGTGAACGTGTTGGGCACGCTGCCGGGCGACTACATCGTGCCGGTGCAGGACGGCGCCGGCATCAAGGGCATCGCCGTGCACGAGGACGATCTCAGCATGAAGCAGTACCTGCATGCAGTCGGCCGCGTGATCTCGATCGAGCCGGACGGCCGGGCTTATGTGATGGTCAAGGCCGTGTGACCAGGCAGTAATCCCTCTCAAACCCGCTTCGGCGGGTTTTTTTATTTCCTTCACCAGTACCGAGATAGTCGAGGCGATGCTGTCGAAGCGGCGCTGGGAATTTGCCGACACCGAGCCTATCGGCGTTGCCACTGGGTTTATTTCACCAATCACTTACCTCATTCTGGAAGGGGCATTGCTGCCATGAGCAATCTTCGCATCATCTACGACAACGCCGCTGACCGCGCGGTGCTGACTGCATCGAGCCAAACCGGCGAACTGGGTCCGGCCAACCTGCAGCGCGACAGCAAGAATGCCGTGCTGCGCGCCAGCGGCACTGCACAGACCATCACCGCCACCTGGCCGACGCAGGAGTCCATCGCCTGCGTAGCGCTGATCTCCACCAACATGACCAGCAGCGCGCGCATGCGCGTGCGCGGCTATGCCCAGCCAGGCGACGCCGTGCCGGTATTCGACACAGGCAGCATCTTCCCGTGCCCGGCTGCCGTGCATGGCTCCTATCCCTGGGGCGTTCTGCCGCTCGGCTGGAACGCCTATCAGTGGGGCGGTGTAAACACTTGGCCGTGCGGCGGCGGCTCCGACGGCGTGACATGGTTTGCCCCTGTGCGCGTGCGCCAGATAGTGATCGACGTGTCTGCGCGACAAAGCCCGGAAGGCTACCTGGAAATCTCGCGGCTGGTGGTGGGCAACTACTGGTCACCGCTATACAACGCCGAGTATGGCGCCCAGTTGCAGGCGCAGGATAGCAGTGAAAATTACCGCACGGGTGCAGGCAACCTGAAAACTGCGCTGGGCGCGAGCAGCGACAAGCTGAGCATCAATCTGGCGCACCTGACACCGATGGACCGCGCGCGCTTCATGCGCATCCTGCGCGAGAACGGCAAGGGCAAGGCGATGCTGTTCAGTTTGTTTCCGGAAAACCCGGATCCGCTGCTGGAGCAGGACTACATGCTGTATGGCAAAGCCAGCAATAGCGATGCGGTAACTACGCCGTACTTTGACACTTATTCTGCACCACTACAAATTGAAGGAATTTAAATGGCTGACAAATTTTATGACGGCATGCCCAACGTCAACGAGAAATTGAATGAAATGGATCGGGCGTTTGCGGCGGGGCCGTACAACGCACTGCCTTTAACTGGCGGCACCATGTCGGGACCGATCACGACGCCGAGCTTCATTACCATGGCGGTGCGTGGTCCTGGTCAGCAACAGAATGTTGGTCTAAGCAATGGCTGGTGGCGTATTGCCAAATTCAATGTGGCCGCCTTGAGCGGCGAAGCCACTATCCGGATTTCCGGCGCGACCTCGTATTCATCCTACGAAGGTTCTTCCAATGGCATCGAAACGGTGATTTTGTTGCGCTGTGATAATGACGGTAAGATTCGCGGCTCCTGGTATAGCACCGGCGATGGCAAGCATGCCGATATCCAGGGAGTAAAGATAGGCAGCGATGGCGTCATTTATGTGGGCGCGGTGCAGTTTTCCACGCTGTCCTGCTATATCGATTCAAATATGTGGTTTCAGCAAAAACTGGAATTCCTTGGTACCGAGCTGCCCAAGGATTCGTGGGATGCCATCGCAGTATATGCGCTGAGCGTTGGCGGCGCACCAGCCATGACAGTAAGGCCGGGAGCCGTCGAATTACAGACTAATTCGACGTTGAATGGCCCTAAAACCATTCATGTAGGTCTACGCGGCGGACAGCAAAGTAGCCTGCTGGTGCCAAACGGCGGCAATCCATTGTTGCCCAACACATATTACGAAGTGGGCGCGTTGGGTGTCGGCGGCATAGCCGGCGCTGCGTTTCCCGGTCGCTTCCTTTGGTCAACTTCCGCAGGAACCGGTAGTCTTTACTATCAAGGCTACAAGATGAATCTGCGGGCCTATGACGAAAGCAGCGGGAATCTCTCCGCACCCTTGCTGGGCGTTACCGGCACGGGCCAGGTGGCGTGGCCGGGCAATATGCGGTGCGGCCCCGCTTCCACGGGCGCGGCGGCGCGTGATCTCCATACGATTTACAAGGATACGATGCCGGCGGGGGAGATACTGTACGTGGGCCGCACTGGCGAACCGGCGACGGCCACCCTGGCGGTGCTGGCTGGCGCCGGTACCGCATCATGGGCAGGGAGCACCGCCGTGCTGTATGTGGGCCTCCAGACCACCGGCCGCAGCATCAATGCCGCCGGCACGATCAATGCCAGTGGCGCCGACTATGCCGAATACATGTTGAAGTCTCCTGCATGCGGCATCGTCGTCGCAGGACAGGTGATAGGCATCGGCGCAGATGGCAAGCTTACCGATCGCTGGGCTGATGCCATCTCGTTTGCCGTGAAATCCACCGATCCCTGCATGGTGGGTGGCGACAAATGGTCGCAGCGGCTCGGTCCCCGTCCGCCATCCGTGACGCGTGTACCCGATAGCGTCGAATCGCAGCTGGTCAGCGAGGCGCAACCTGCTGTCGAAGCCGTCTACGATGGCCTGACCCTGCTCACGCCAGCGATTCCCGCCAAGGCTGCCGTATACCGCGAGGTGCCGCTGGCAGGCGATACGGATGAAGAGTGGGCTGTTCGGCAGGCTCCCGGGCTTGCCTTCGATGCAGCACTCGAAGCGCTGCGCCAGACGGTCGACCGCATCGCTTTCGCCGGTCAGGTGCCATGCAACGTCCTGGGAGCCACTTCCGGACAGTTCATCTTGCCGGTACAGCAAGGCGAGGGCATTGCGGGCATTGCCATCAATGAGGAAGATATGACGCTCCAGCAATACATGCGTGCCATCGGCAAGGTCATCGCCATCGAAGATGATGGACGCGCCCGTGTCATCGTGAAAGTGGCATAAAGATTGCGCTTGCAACATCCCAACCCGCTTCGGCGGGTTTTTTCATTTCCACCACCTGAAAGGCAATCATGGCCCTCGAAACCACCGCCGCCGGCGGCGCATTGATCAAACTGTTTGGCGTGCCCGTGCTGGCCGGCGCCGCCGCCACGTCGCTGGGCTTCATGTTCATGTGGCCCCAGTCCACCAAGGAGGCATTCATTCGTTTTTGTTCCAGCATCATCATTTCCACCTTTCTCGGTCCCGTGCTCGTGGCCGCCGTGCTGTCGTGGTGGCCCAGCCTGTTCGACAGCGCGAAGACCGTGGCGGGCCTGTATGGCGGCGACCCGGCCACGGGGTTTTTGTTCATCGCCGCGCCGCTGATGGTGGCGGCCGGCTTGCCTGCCTGGTGGGTGCTGGGCGCCTGCGTGCGCTGGTTCGACAAGCGGCGCGGCAAGGATATCGGCGAACTGGCGGCCGATGCGGCCGCTACCGTCAAGGATGTGCGGGGCATGCTGTGACAGGCGCCCAATTGATGCAGATCATGCCGTTGGCCGGCCGCCGCGCTATGCTGTTCTTGGCGCCCTTGAATGCGGCGATGGCCGAATTCGGTATTGATACGCCGCTGCGCCAGGCAGCGTTCCTGGCACAGGTGGGCCACGAATCGGGACAGCTGCGCTATGTGCGCGAGCTGGCCAGCGGCGCGGCTTATGAGGGGAGGGCGGATCTGGGCAATGTGATTGCCGGCGATGGCGTGCGCTTCAAGGGGCGCGGCTTGCTGCAGGTGACGGGGCGCGCCAATTATGCGGCGTGCGGCGTGTCGCTGGGCCTGGACTTGCTTGCGGCGCCACAGTTGCTGGAGCAAACGATGTTCGCGTGTCGCTCGGCGGGCTGGTTCTGGCAATCGCGCGGCTTGAACCGCCTGGCCGACGCGGGCGACCAGGAAAGGGTGACGCGCCGCATCAACGGCGGCGTGAACGGCCTGGCCGAACGTCTGGCCTTGTATGCAGCAGCGCGCAAGGTGCTGGCATGAAGCCGTCGTTGAGCATTATGGCCATGCTGCTGTTGTTGGGGGCAGCCGTGTTTTGCGCCCAGCGCTGGGGCCGCGAAGCTGGCCGTGCCGCGTGCGCGGCGCAAGTGCAGGAGGTGCAGGGCCTGTTGGGGCGCCAGACCCAGGCGCTGAATGCGATACGGGAAGAGGGCGCACGCCGGTCGGCACGGGTGCGGCAGGCGCTGGCCACGGCGCAGGCCGGGCAGGCAGATGCGCAAGCGGCAGCGGCGCGCATCCTGGCGCTGCAGCCCGAAGGTGACGCCTGTCGTGCCGCCGAGGCGCTGATCGCCGGCGAAATGCCATGAGGCCGCCGCGTGCGAGTGCGGGGTGGAGTGCGGGGTGGCGGGCCGGGAGGAAGGCAGGGGGGCGGAGTGCCGAGTGCGCCGCCGTGCTGTTGCTGGTGAGTTTATTGACCGGCTGTGCGGCATTGGCGCCGGCATCAAAGGTGGAGACTTGGCCGGTGAGCGTGCCATGCATTGCCACGCGCCCCGCCGCTCCTGCCTTGCCGGCGGTGCCATCCCACGGCATCTTCGAGCAAGTGCAAGCCTTGCTGGCGCGCGAGCAATTGCGTGCCGCCCATGTGCGCCAGCTGGAAACGCTGCTTGATGCCTGCTCTGGTGGCTAAGCGCCTATCCCGGTAGGGAGCGTCTTCTTCCGGCAGCGCATCAGGAGCGCGGACAATACGTGAGGGGGGCGCGTGGCGAGCCACGCGACGAAGATCAATGCAGTCTTCGTTTCCGAGAGGCGCCAGCAGGGGATGTATGCATCTACTGGGATAGGCTCTCAGCACCAGTCGCCAGGTTCCAGCTTCAGACTCCAGCTCCAGCTCCAGCTCCAACTCCAACTCCAACTCGAGCCACTGTGGCCTGCCAGCCCCGTCGCCTTGTGCCGCCTTGTGGTGCAGGCGGGTGGCGGCATGCGAGAAAACGGTGCATCCATCGTCAAATTGCCTGATCTCTGGCGATTTTCGGCACGATTCCTGTATACAATCGGTGCTGGCACGATGCGTGCATGGCATACCTTGGTCGTCCCATCCAAGGAGCTTCGTATGCCTCATCCGCCGCCAGTGTCTTCCTGTCGTCCCGTTTCTCTCTTGCTTTTCCCTTTCAACTGCGTCCATCCGGGCCGCGGTAACCCAGGAAATGGAGCGTAAATGGCCACTCCCCGTCTGAAATCCATCCACCGCAGCGTGCCCGGCACCGTGCCTGCCGCGCCATCGCCCGTCGATGAAATCCTGCCGACCGGCAAACTGTTTACGCTGGGCTTGCAGCACGTGCTCGTCATGTATGCGGGCGCCATCGCCGTCCCGCTGATCGTCGGCCGCGCCCTCAAGCTGCCGCCCGAGCAGGTGGCGGCATTGATCAGTGCCGACCTGTTCTGCTGCGGCCTCGTCACCCTGATCCAGTCCTTGGGAATAGGCAAGTACTTCGGTATCCGCCTGCCCGTCATGATGGGCGTCACCTTTGCCGCCGTCAGTCCCATGCTGGCCATGGCGAACAATCCCGCCCTGGGCATCACCGGCATCTTTGGCTCCGTGATAGGCGCCGGCGTCGTTTCCATGCTGATCGCTCCCTTCATCAGCCGCCTGCTGGCCCTGTTTCCACCCGTGGTCACCGGCAGCATCATCGCCGTGATCGGCGTGTCGCTGATGCGCGTGGGCGTCAACTGGACCATGGGCGGGCCGCCCGCCATGGCGCAGATTGCCGATCCCGCCTTCCTCAAGATGGCCGCTGCCGCCACGGCGGCCGGCTTGCCCGCGCCAGCCGGTCCCGCGCCCCTGATCGCCAATCCCGGCTACGGGGCGCTGGATAACATGGGCATCGCCTTCTTCGTGCTGGCCGTCATCTTGCTGGTGGCCAAATATGGCCGCGGTTTCCTGTCGAATATCGCAGTATTGATCGGCATCATCGCCGGCACGGCCCTGTCGTTTGCGCTGGGCAAGGCCGATTTCGCCAAGGTGGCCGGCGCCAAGGCCTTTGCCATCGTCACGCCGTTCCAGTTCGGCATGCCGACCTTCGACGTGGTCGCCATCGTTACCATGAGCCTGGTGATGATCGTCGTCATGATTGAGTCCTTGGGCATGTTTCTGGCGCTGGGAGAGATGACGGACAAGCGCATCACGCAGGACGACATCAGCCGCGGCTTGCGCGTCGATGGCCTGGGCACCCTGATCGGCGGCATCTTCAATACCTTTCCCTACACCTCGTTTTCGCAAAACGTGGGCCTGGTGGGCGTGACGGGCGTGCGCAGCCGCTGGGTCTGCGTAGCGGCCGGCCTTATCCTGCTCGTCATGGGCGTGATTCCGAAGATCGCGCAGACGGCCGAAGCCGTGCCGGCGTTCGTGCTGGGCGGGGCAGGGCTGGTGATGTTCGGCATGGTCGCCGCCACCGGCATCCGCATCCTGGCCGGCGTCGATTACAAGAGCAACCGCAACAACCTGTTCATCGTGGCCCTGTCTATCGGCTTCGGCATGCTGCCGCTGGTGGCGGAACAGTACGCGCAGCACATGCCGAAGGCCCTGTCACCGCTGCTGCACAGCGGCATATTGCTGGCCGCCATCGTCGCCGTGCTGCTCAATCTGTTCTTCAACGGCTTGGCATCGCAGGAAAAGGCGCGGGAGCAGGCGCGCGAGCACACCCATGGCAGCGAGTGAAGCGCCGTCAGCGCCGTGAAAAAAGGGCGGGTGCCGCATGCGGGTCAGCCAGGCGGCAGAATCCTCAGCACCACGCAATTGCGCCCCGCATCCTTGGCCTGGTACAGCGCGGCATCGGCCAGCCGCAACAGGGCGTCAGGATCGGCGGCGCCCGGTGCCGACTGGACCGCGATGCCGACGCTGATCGTCACCTGCTGCGCTTCCGTACTCGCGTGGACGATGCCCAGGTCTTCGATGGCGCGCCGCAGCGCTTCGCCGATCTGGCGCGCTTCGTCCGCGCCCGTGTTCGGCAACACGATCGAAAACTCTTCGCCGCCGTAACGCGCCGTCAGGTCGCCTGCGCGCCGCATGCCGGCCGCCAGCGCCTGCGCGACCCGGATCAGGCATGCGTCACCGGCCTGGTGGCCGTGGCGGTCGTTAAAGAGCTTGAAGTAGTCGACATCGAGCATGACGACGGCAAGCGGCTGGCCGACGCGCGTGGCACGCGCGCATTCGGTGCGCAGCACGTCGTCGAAATGGCGCCGGTTCGACAGGCCCGTCAGGCCGTCGGTGATGGACAGGGTCGCCAGCTTGCGGTTGGCGTCTTCCAGTTGCCCGGTGCGTTCGGCAACGCGCCGTTCCAGGCTGTCATGCAGTCTGGCGCTGGAGATCGAGATCATCGCCTGCGCGCCAAGCATGCGCAGGAATGCGACGCGTTCCTCCGTAAACGAGGCGTCGGCCAGCCGGTTCTCGAAGTACAGGATGCCGTCGATCCGGCCGCCGTGCCGGATCGGCAGGCACATGACGGCGCGCGGCAGGTGCAGCTGCACGTACGGGTCGGCGGCAAAGCGCGAGGCGCCCGTGATGCAGTCTTCGATCACCTCCGCGCCAGTGCGGATGACGTAGCGCAGCAGCGACAGCGGGAATTGCGGGTCGCTGGCGGCGTTCAGGTCGAGCGGGCGCGCCTGCAGGACGGTGACGCCATCGCCATCGATATTGGCCTCCAGCTGGTAGCTGCCTTCGGACAGCAGCAGCAGGCGCGCTACCTGCCCGCCGGCGTTTTCGCACACGATGGCAATGAGGCGTGTCAGCACGTTGCGCAGGCCGACTTCGTTCGACAGGATTTGTGCCGCCTTCAGCAGCGACACCAGGTCGAGCGCGGAACTGCCGTGCGTGTGGGAGACGGAATGCCGCTGCGTGCCGCGGCCATCCATTCTTGACAGCAGCGCGGCATGGCGCTCCCGCAGCTGCGCCACTTTGCCCTCCGCGCCCCACTGGCCATAATGCGCGATGGCGTCCCCGATGAAGACGGCTGCCACGCGCGGCTGCCCCTGGTCGCACCAGCATTCGCCGCACAGTTCATTGCCCAGCGCTTGCATGTTGACGTAGCCTGCCAGGCCAGCCGCGTCGATCGCCTGCTGGTAAAGGCGCGTGGCCAGCTGCAGATCGTCCCGGTAGCGTGCCATCTCGGCCATCACCAGCAGGTGCTTGGCCGCGCTGTTGTCCGAGCCTTGCCTGGCCCACTCGGCGAGACTCGCTTGCAGCGTGCCGATCACGGCGCACAGATCGCCCGCATCGGCGCGCGCGGGAGCGCGCCGCAAGGCGCGGATCAGGATCAGCGCGGCGTAGAAGCTGCACTCGGCCACTTTGGCCTGGCCGCGCATGATCTGCGTGACGATGCCGAGCTGGCCGGCCAGCTGTTCGGCATCGGCGTTGTCGAACAGGTAGGCGTTGCGGATTTTGCCTTGCAAGAAGTAGGCGCGGTACAGGTGCGAGTCGCCATACCGTGCGAGGAAGCCTGCCTCGCTGAACACCGCATCGTCGTAGCTGTCATGGCGCGGCAAGAGGCCCGTCAGGCACTTGATCGGCTGGACCGCGGCGGCGACGCAGCAATCGGCCATCGCCTGCTGGCCGTTGGCGCGCATCAGCGCCAGGTCGTGCTCGATGTCGTGCATCAGGTGCGGCAGGTAGTCACCGAGGATGATCCGGTCGGTGGCGCGCACGGCGGCCACCACGCCGACCTGCACGAAATCGGCGATTTCCAGCGCCCAGCCAAACGCTTCCTCGTACAGGGCGTCGGAACTGCGCAGCGGCTGCGTCCAGTGGTTGCTGAGCGCGCCGAACATCAGCCCCGTGAGCGTGCGCGTCTGCAGGTTGGCGCGGCGCCTGGCCAGCGCCATCGCCATCGCGCCGAAGTGGTAGCCGCGCGCGATGTCGCCGCTGTACAGCGCCAGCATCATCGCGTAGCCGACATACGCGACAGCGCTGAAATCGCTGTTCCCCCGCTGCATGGACAGGCGCGTCATCGACACCACCATCAGCGCGCTGAGATCCTGCTGGCCGGCGTAGTAGCTGGCCATCCACAGGCCCTGCATCATCTGCATCGCGGCCACCGCGTCCGGCTCGCACATGTCGGCGGCCGCCAGCAAGGTCTCGGGCGCATGCGCGCCGGGCTGCCGCCCGATGTCGGCGAGAATGTCGGCGAAGCGCGCCTTCATGTGCGCCACATCGTGCGGAATGTCGATGTCCAGCTGTGCCAGGCCGTCGCGCTGCACGGTGATGGCGTCGAGCAGGCGGCCCTGCAACTGATACTGGTGCGCCTGGATGGCAATGCAGCGTACCTGCTGCAAGGGGCTCAAGGTATGGGCGCGCACCAGTGGATAGATCGCCTCGGCGGCATCGAACTGGCCACACAGGTAGGCCGCTTCGGCGGCGCCGAGCTGCAGCTCGAGCCAGAGGCCGGCGTGGGTGTTCCATGCGTCCGCCGGCAGCAGGTCGAGACCGATGCGCATGTGCTCCAGGGTGGACTGGAACGCGGCGGAGCGCCGCGCCTTGACGCCGGCCTGGAGATTGAGCGTCGCCAGATGCACGCGCTCGCCCGCCTCGTCGATCAGCGCGCGGCCGGCGTTGAGCTGCTCGACGATGTCGAACAGCGTCTCGTCCTGGCGCTCCGGCGGCGTATGCCGCAGGAGCAGGCGGCCGATGAGAAGATGGTTGGCCGCGCGCGCGCCGGCATCGGCGACCAGGTAGGCTGCCTGCTGCACCCGGTCGTGCAGGAAGCGGTAACTGACGCCGCTGTTGCCCGCGGCGGTGTCGCCATTGACGTATTTGTAGCGTTCGTCGAGCGGCTGGATCAAGCCTGCCCTGAGCGCCGGCCACAGGTCTTGCTGCGATTGCCGGGGAGCGCGGTCCACTGCCAGGGCGAGCGTGTCGAGCGTGAAGCGGTTGCCGCTGGAGGCGGCCAGTTGCAGCAGGTGCTGCGTCACGCCGGGCAGGCGGCGGATTTTCTCCAGCAGCACCTCGACCACGTTGTCGGCGTATCCAGCCTGTTCTATCGCGGGCAAGTCCCAGTCCCAGCAATCGTCGGCGGGCCGGTAGCCCAGGTGGCCCGCCTCGTTGAGCGCAGCGAGGAACTGGTTGAGGAAGAAGGGATTGCCGGCCGTCTTGCGGTAGCAAATGCTGGTCAGTGGCGCGCAGTAAGGCGCCGCCACGCGCACGGTGGCCGACACCATTTGCGCCACCTGCGGCTCGGTCAGTGCGCTCAGTAACAGCGTCGACAGGCGCACGTCACGGGCGAGCAGCTTGTCGCGCAGCGCGCTGAGCGGATGCGCGGGGGCCACTTCATTATCGCGGTACGCGCCGATGAACAGCATGCAGCTCTTGTCGCAGGAGACCATCAGCAGCTCGATCATCCGCAGCGTGGCCGCATCGGCCCATTGCAGGTCGTCGAGGAACAGCACCAGCGGATGCCCGGCGCAGGCGAAGACTTCGACGAAGCGGGGGAAGAGGCGGTCCAGGCGCAGCTGGGCCTGTGCCGGCGCCGAAGCGGGCAGCGGGTCGGTGGGGCCGACGATCAAGGCCAGCTGGGGAATCAGCTCGACGATCACGCCCACGCCGCTGCCCAGGGCTTCGTGCAGTTTTGCGGACCATTGTCGCAGCGTTTCTTCCGGCTGGTCCAGCAACTGGCGCACCAGCCCCTGGAAGGCCTGGATCAGCGAGGCATACGGCACGTCGCGCTGGAGCTGGTCAAATTTGCCGGACAGGAAGCGGCCGCGCCGGGCGATGATGGGCTTTTGCACTTCGTTGACGACCGCCGACTTGCCGATACCCGAATGGCCGGCCACCAGCAGCATCTCGCATGTGCCGGCGGCACTGCGCTCAAACGCCGCCAGCAGCGTGGCGATGGCATCTTCGCGCCCGTGCAGCGTTTGTGGCACGAGGAAGCGGCCGTCGTGGTCGGACAGCTTGAGCGCCTGCGCCGGCTTGTTCGCGCGGCAGGCTTCGAGGTCGCTGCGCAAGCCTTGCAGGCTCTGGTAGCGCTGATCGGCATTTTTTTCCAGCAGCCGCTGGATGATCGGCAGCAGCTGGCCGGGCAGGCTTGCCAGTGCAGGGTGCGACCAGTCCGGACTGCGCGCAATGTGGCAATGCACGAGTTCCATCTCGTCGCCCGTCTCGAACGGCGCCTGGCCGGTCAGCATTTCGTACAAGGTGGCGCCGAGCGCATAGAAATCGGCGCGCCAATCGACCCGCCGGTTCATGCGCCCCGTCTGCTCCGGCGCCATGTAGCGCAGCGTGCCTTCCAGGGTCTGGAGATTGACGATGCCATGGCTTTCGCAGGGCAGTTCACAGGCGATGCCGAAATCGATCAGCTGCAGCAGGCGCCGCTCGGCATTCCACACCAGATTGGAAGGATTGACGTCCTTGTGGATCACGCCCTGACGATGGACCTCGTCCAGCGCCGCGCACAGTTGCAGCGCGATGTCGAAAAAATCGTCCAACTCCAATGCGGGCTGCGACGGCATCCTGCGCTCCGCCACCTGCGCGCGCAACACCTGGTCGAGCGCCAGGCCGCCGGTATCTTCCAGGATCATCGTCCAGCGCCCGCCGTGCAGCTGCAGCGCCAGCGGATGCGCCACGCCCGGATGGCGGCAGCGGCGAGCAATCGCATACTCGCGCTTGAATTGTGCCAGTTGCTGAAAGGAGGGGAACGGCTGATTCGGCATCTTGACGATCAGCGCAGTGCCATCGGCGGCCCGGGCGCGGTAAACCCGCGAGCGCGTACCGCTGTGCAGCTGTTTGATGATCTCGTGGTCGAAAAGGGAGCGCATGGGCAGGGCTTAGCGGTACACAGACGGTTGCGGGAGCCTTGAGGCGCACATCTCGGAGTACTAGTTGATTGCTAGTATTATATCAGTAGGGAGTTGCGGGGGAGGGCGCGGGGCGATGGGGGCTGTTGTAAAAACGTCAGCGGGGGCAGGCACTGAGGGGGAGCGATGAGGGGATGTGGCACCAGCGCAACCTGGAAACTGGATAATGAGCATGATGGCGCACTTTGTACGCCATCGGAAAAAGAATGTGCAGGCTAATGGGCCGAAGCAAATGGTTCGGCTTCCTTTTTTCATGCGTGCTCTGACTCAGCGTGCTCGCGCCCCGCTTACCGGTAAATAGTCAGGTATTTCGCGGGAATGTCGAGCGGGTGGAGCATGCCAGCTAGCGCCAGGTTGATCAGCAGGGCGACCACCAGGCCGACTCCTGCCGGAACGCCGATGGCGAGCCTGCGCACCATTGGCGAGTGCGCTTCGACTTGCCAATATGCGGCACAGCCCAGGTGCGTGAATAGCGCATACACTGCGAAGAAATAATACGGTGCAAACAACAATTCATATGGCATCAGCACAAAACCGGCTGCGGCATAGTAAAAATTGGTGTCGAGCTTGAGCGCGGCGCGGCCAAACAGGACCGCGCCGACATGAAAAAGCAGGAACAGGGCCAGATAGATCCCTGAGCCGGCCTGCAGCCACGCTACGAACCCGCAGCGTTTTTTCCATCCCCGCAGCACCATCCATATTCCGCTGCCACATTGAAACAGCACGCACGCCAACAACACCGACTCGACGACGGCATTTCGATAGAGTGGCCGTGTCGCCTCCATGAAGGCGATGTGCGCATGGGCGCCGGCAATGGCCATCAGGTGATTGACAATATGCAGCAATATATAGGCCGCCAGGACGCATGCCGACAGGCGGTGAAATTTACGAATTGACATATGAATCCATGAGTGAGTGTGATTTTCCCTATGTTGCGCTGGGGCTCCATACCTCATCGAGGGCTACAGATACTGCACCGAAAATTTTCATTTATTAATAAATAAGCAATATCGCGCAAGGCGGACATGGCAGCGGTATTCATCAGACTCCCTCGGTTGGCATCAGATGGAGGTAGTATCGTTTGGTTGCTTAAGCAGGTCTTGAACGTTTGCGACACGCAACAATATTTTCATGACGCTATCGGATGTCGTCCGCCTCGTTGCCTGCGCGTGGCGCTAGCCTCTTGTGTACGAGCCTCGTTGGTGCGCAGCACCGTTTATTTTCCGCCGTTGTGGCCAGCCACCGGTAAAAAGGCGGGGCTTTTGACACGCACTATTTGACAAAAGGACTTGCCGTTCAAGACGGTATCTGACGGATATCCGGCTTGGGCATGGCGGACAGCGAGAGGGTGCGCAGTACTTCCAGGCCTGCCACGAAGGAGTGCCCGCATTCGGGGTTCTGGCACATGTAGGTGATTTCCTTGAACATGGCGGACATCGTGCGGCTTTTGACGGCGCGGACGGTGTTTTCGCAATGCGGGCAGGGCAGGCCGATGACTCTCATTTCAGCTTTCTTTCCACTTGGTACAGGGCGCGACCGCGACCTGTCATGTTTTTCGACTGTATGCGTAAGCGCGACTTGACGAGCCATTCGGCCGCCTGATCGATACTTGCCAGCCCCTGGCGCTGGCGCACGAGTTCCAGAACCGCGCGCTCTTCGTCATTGAGGGTAATTTGATGGTCTGGTATTTTACGTAACTTTAGAGTTGCTCAAAAGTGACTCGGTTTAAACGCTGCGGCGCTGTACGCTGTCGATGGTGGCGTCATCCAAGGCGATCACGGCCAAGGCTTCACGCATCACGATCTGGCGCACCAGCACCGCAAGCTCTTCGCCCTGGTAGTTGGCGATCGAGGAAACAAGCTGGTGCTCGTAATCGTCCAGGCGCAGCATGACGCGGTGGCTGCGGATACGTTTTGCATCGGGGAACATGACGTGGTCCTTAGTGGGTGGGTTTGGATGCGAGTTCGCGCTTGTAATCGGCGAGGCCGCGCAGGATCAGGAAACGTAGAAACCAGGCACGGGAGCGCTCATGTTCCTTTGCGTAGTTCTCGACTTCGTCCACCTCATCAGGCGTCAGACGAACGCCAAGAGGCTTAGTCGTGACGCCCTTGGCAGTGCGCCTCGCTATGGATACGTTTTTCATAATGTTATGATCTGTAATCGCTATGGTATGGCATAACTATAGCTCTCAAATGAGAGCATTGTAAAGAAGAATTTGCGCACAAATGAGATCAATTGGTGAAATACTAAAAGAAGAGCGTCAGCGGTTAGGCATGAATCAAGAGGATTTTGCTGCCGTTGGCGGGCTGAAGCGACGCGCACAAACGCTGTATGAGCAAGACGAGCGCGCCCCGGATGCGCTTTACTTACGAGCGTTGGCTGGGATCGGAGTCGATGTCCACTACATACTTACGGGTGAGCGATTGCAATCAGCCGTTACCGCGGATGAGCGCGAATTGTTGGATGGCTATCGAAGTATGGACGTTCGCGGGAAAGCAGGCGTACTTGGGATGATTGGCGGCATGCGCTCGCCAACGCCTCCAGCATCCCAAGCAGGGAATGCCCCACACGTTGAAACCCACGGCAAGATTGGGCAAAATTTCGTGGGGAATATCATTGGGCCGCAGACTTTTAATGTGGCCGGCAGCGGACGAAAAAAGGAAAAATAGTCTGCAAATGATTCACCTTCTTATGCTTATTGTAATTGCTGCTTGTTTTGTCTGCATACTACGCATACCGATTTGAAGCATGAGGGTGACGATATGATCATGACAAACATAGATGACTTTGGCTCCGCTTTATTGAAAATCGCTGATACGACTAGTGATCCGAGAATGGCGGCCAAGGCAAGGTGTAGTGCGCGTCAACTTCGCACAGTTCATCCCGATGAGCTTGAACAGTTCATTAAATCTGCACGTGATGAACTCGATTGGTATAAATCTGACTACCGAGACTCATTTGACCAGAGTGTTCAAACGCAAAGTGCCATACAAACAGCTTCTGGAGTAGCGAAGCAGGCCATAAACGCAATCATTCGTTTTCGCCAAAACGCATCCTAGGGTTTTACCTGCGAATGGCGGCACTCGGCTGCGGATTCAATCGGTGGTCGCAACACTCTAACCTAAATTCCTAGGTTACAGGAGTGTTGAAGATGAAACAGAAACCACGCATTTATTACACCGAGACGCAGAAGGCCTTGATGTGGGAACGCTGGAAGCAAGGCGACTCTCTGCAGATGATAGCCCAGCTGTTTAATCGGAATCACTCGTCGATACAGCGGATTCTGGCTGAATCTGGTGGCATACGGCCAGCGCAGCGATGCCGTTCCAGACTGGCGCTGACGCTGGCCGAGCGCGAGGAGGTATCGCGTGCCATCGTTACCGGCGTATCCATTCGCGCACTTGCCAGACGCCTCGGACGCGCACCATCGACCATCAGCAGGGAACTCAAGCGCAATGGTGGCCGCGAAGCATATCGTGCAACTCAGGCGGATCAGCATGCTTGGGATCAGACGCGGCGCCCCAAACCTTGTAAGCTGACGAAGAACCGCATGCTGGCCAACATGGTTGCCAGCAAGCTCCAATTGCAGTGGTCGCCGGAACAGATTGCTGGTTGGCTCAAGCAGCTGTTCACGAGCCACGAGGAGTATCACGTGTCGCACGAAACCATTTACCGCAGCCTCTATATCCAGGCCCGAGGCGCCCTAAAGAAGGAGTTACTGGAGCACTTGCGCCGGACGCGTGCCATGCGCCGCTCTCGTCATCACACCCAAAAGACGGACAACCATGGCAGAATTGTCGACGCCGTGCCGATCAGCGAGCGTCCAGCGACGGCAGCGGATCGAGCAGTGCCCGGGCATTGGGAGGGCGACCTGCTCTGCGGCAGCCACAACAGCCAGATCGTGACGTTGGTTGAGCGCCAGACGCGCTATGTCATGCTGATCAAGGTCGCGGCCAAGAATACCGAAACGGTGGTCAACGCATTGATCGACAATGCCCGCAGGCTGCCTCAGGAACTATATAAGTCACTGACCTGGGATCGTGGCAGCGAGCTCGCCGGGCATAAACGCTTTACATTGGCCACCGATATCCAGGTCTACTTCTGCGATCCACAGAATCCATGGCAGCGCGGTTCAAATGAAAATACCAATGGCCTGTTGCGCCAGTATTTCCCCAAGGGGCTGGATATTTCTACTTATTCACAAGAGCAACTCGATGCGGTAGCCAGACGACTCAACGAGCGCCCCAGGAAGACGCTACACTACCAAACACCGGCTCAACGATTTGAACAGTGTGTTGCGTTGACCGATTGAATCTGCAGCCAGAAGCGGCCATTCGAAGCAGCGTGACAATGTGTGAGATTTTCTGATTGGCAATCCGCTATGCTCTGGTGCCGCTACCGGCCAGAAGCGGTCGCTCATACACAAGGCTAAATGTGGCCGGAAGCTGCCATGGAAATTAACACGTGAACTGTATAGCGATCCAAAATCGCGACAAGGAGAAGCTTCATGTCCAGCAAATCTGACACAGACAACCGGTCCAATCAACTAAACCCCAACAACGACGCGTACTACAGTTCTCGTGGCTCTTCGCGATACGGTGATGATGACGACGAACAAAACTACAGACCACCTGCCTCTATGGCGTGCGTTTTCCCGTACATCTCGGAGACACGCTCCGCAACATATGGTTTTGGAGCGGTCTCGATGTCTGGTAAGGCGGCCTATGCCACTGCGAATTTTCATGCGACGACACGACCCTTTTCAATTAATCATGATTTCGATTGCCAGTACAAGTTTGAAATGTACCTAGATGACTTCACTCAACTTGCTCGCGACCATCTGATGTGCCTCCTAGGAAAAGAGGAAATTGCTCTGTTTACCGTCTTCGACTCCTCAACTGGCCGACTGCCATGGCACGTCCATCTGCTGCCAAATGATATTGCGAAGACAAGAGATGGACTCAGCCTCGACAGATGTGAATTTGTTGCGCCTGCCTTGGTCCCATTGGTTCCAGAATCAACGGCATATCAATTGCTCAACGAAGTGCTTTCGAGCAGCACTGGAGTTCTGCCTAAACCCAGCACGCATAAAGAGAAGAAGTTGGACCCTGAACCGTTTATTGAGGCTTTGCGGAAGACACTTAGTTCGGACGCAATGTGTATCGGCGAATTTCAAATTTCTCATACCGGTCGCATTTCGCTCGATGAGAAAAAGGAAATTCACTACCGGTTAACTAAACTTCGGCGCTAACCTCTTCGCTCGGCAGGACCTCAGTGCATGAACTTTCCTGGCTGTTGATAGGCCGCTATGGGGCGGAAGTCACCAACGACAGCAGCCGGCCAGAAGCAGACGGACTACTGGACGTCGATAACATCTCAACTGTAGTGGAGGCGAGAATTCAAAGCTATCTATTCGCATCGTCAAACGAATTAATTGCAACAGCATCTTTGTCCATTGACACCTTGATGGCGGCGACCTGTGCCGAGCTTTTCTCGGTTACGCTCGCCAGTGACGAAGAATTGGAGTTGCTGATGGGATTGCTCGGCATTGAACCATTGCGCTCAATATCGTTGCGGCCTAACACTGAGTTCCTTGCGCTCTTTGATTATTCCGATAAATTTTTACCTCAAATGAATCAGGAAGACTTTGACGTATTTTATGAGAAATGGCTACGCTTAACTCACCGAGATTCAAATATGGATGAGTATGGACAGCTGTTATTTCTTCAAGGGCGGGCTGCTAGCTGGAACCAGATGGCGAGCAGGTTCATACTCCGCGAAGCCCCAATGACATCAGCAGAGTGACTCCAACCGGCTGCAGATTCAATCGGTCAACGCAACACACTGTTCAAATCGTTGAGCCGGTGTTTGGTAGTGTAGCGTCTTCCTGGGGCGCTCGTTGAGTCGTCTGGCTACCGCATCGAGTTGCTCTTGTGAATAAGTAGAAATATCCAGCCCCTTGGGGAAATACTGGCGCAACAGGCCATTGGTATTTTCATTTGAACCGCGCTGCCATGGATTCTGTGGATCGCAGAAGTAGACCTGGATATCGGTGGCCAATGTAAAGCGTTTATGCCCGGCGAGCTCGCTGCCACGATCCCAGGTCAGTGACTTATATAGTTCCTGAGGCAGCCTGCGGGCATTGTCGATCAATGCGTTGACCACCGTTTCGGTATTCTTGGCCGCGACCTTGATCAGCATGACATAGCGCGTCTGGCGCTCAACCAACGTCACGATCTGGCTGTTGTGGCTGCCGCAGAGCAGGTCGCCCTCCCAATGCCCGGGCACTGCTCGATCCGCTGCCGTCGCTGGACGCTCGCTGATCGGCACGGCGTCGACAATTCTGCCATGGTTGTCCGTCTTTTGGGTGTGATGACGAGAGCGGCGCATGGCACGCGTCCGGCGCAAGTGCTCCAGTAACTCCTTCTTTAGGGCGCCTCGGGCCTGGATATAGAGGCTGCGGTAAATGGTTTCGTGCGACACGTGATACTCCTCGTGGCTCGTGAACAGCTGCTTGAGCCAACCAGCAATCTGTTCCGGCGACCACTGCAATTGGAGCTTGCTGGCAACCATGTTGGCCAGCATGCGGTTCTTCGTCAGCTTACAAGGTTTGGGGCGCCGCGTCTGATCCCAAGCATGCTGATCCGCCTGAGTTGCACGATATGCTTCGCGGCCACCATTGCGCTTGAGTTCCCTGCTGATGGTCGATGGTGCGCGTCCGAGGCGTCTGGCAAGTGCGCGAATGGATACGCCGGTAACGATGGCACGCGATACCTCCTCGCGCTCGGCCAGCGTCAGCGCCAGTCTGGAACGGCATCGCTGCGCTGGCCGTATGCCACCAGATTCAGCCAGAATCCGCTGTATCGACGAGTGATTCCGATTAAACAGCTGGGCTATCATCTGCAGAGAGTCGCCTTGCTTCCAGCGTTCCCACATCAAGGCCTTCTGCGTCTCGGTGTAATAAATGCGTGGTTTCTGTTTCATCTTCAACACTCCTGTAACCTAGGAATTTAGGTTAGAGTGTTGCGACCACCGATTGAATCCGCAGCCAGTAGCAGACATTCGGCAGAACTAAGCTTCAGCCACTATAAGATAAAGCAGAATGCGATTAGCAGCACATTACTATGTAGAGTTCGAGACCTTAGGGAAAAAGCCAACTCAATTGGAGTTCAGGTCCCTTAGCGAGGATGATGTTCTGACGTTCTCGATTGTCAATCTGAAGCCTGAATCGGGCCTTTTTGTCGCGTGCCTCGGCGACGGCATCGACTATGGCAATTTTATAATTAACGTAGATGCACAAGGTCGAGCCACGGTACAAGCACACGAGCATCGAGGTTTTTTTGTGGATGGATTGACCGTCGAGACTGCAATAAAAGCACTGAAGTACTGGTTGCCGCTGCAGGTGAGAACACCTGAAATCCAGTGGATGGGCCAATGATTCATCACTAAATTTAGGCGGCATTCGGCCAAGAGCAGACGAAGTAGCAAGGGAATGACTGGATGTACCAATCGAAAAAAATTGAACCGTTGACTGCTTTTTTTCTGACGACGTTAATATCATTAGGCTATGTTTGCCTGATCTTTCCACTGTTGGAACTGTTGCGCGCGCCGCAGATGCTGGGTCATGTCATGAGCGTTTGGTTTCCCTGCTTGCTAGCAGCCTTGGTATTTGTATCACTGACTGGCCGCGTATCGACGACGAAGCTGGCGTTATATCAGCGCACGCTTGCCGCTGCGGTTCTTGCCCCCGCTGCTGCGTGGGCGGTGTACTTTTTTGTTGGTTTCGTCTTCTTAGGTCGGCAGATGTGAATGCGACCGATTACGGCCAGAAGCGGACAGTCGGCAATTGACCAATAAAGCTTTACTCAGAAAGTCAGCATGTCTCACCGTGATCCTTTTGATGTTATTTCATCCACCGTTGATCTGGATGATCCGGTAGAGCACGGTGATGCTCAACGCTTTATGGTTAACGCCCTGGCTCGGGTGATCGAATGTCTACCTGTTACCGCGCAGTCTTCTGTTTTGGCTGCTAAACGATATCTTGAGGGCGCGGCAACGGATAGCGAGGCCATAGCTGTCCGGGTGAGGCTTTGGGAGACCATCCGAGGACGCGATATGTCGGATGACCCTGAGGTGTTGCGTATCAGAACCACGATTTGTGCGCTGCACGGCATGGACGCTGAAGCACCTTACGACAAGTTGGAATACTTTCTGTTTTTTTGGGAGCGCAGCGGCTTAAGCATGGTCGAGCTAGCTGGAGCTATGTTCGACACATACGGCGTTGTTTATCACGACGCTTAATCGGCTGCGGTGGCATATGTCGAATGCGTCAGATCTATGTCTGCTTCGGGTCGAATCCAGCCTGTCGTGGGACGCCCTGGATTTTCGTACTGACGACCTGCTATGCTGAGCTGAACGGCCTGGTTCGGCCAAAAGCGGCCGTTAAATTTATCGAGAAAACATGGAAAATATTCTTCGCCACATTCACGAGGGACACTCCCAAGTCATCGCAGAGCTCAATGCCGCATTCACTGTTTATGGCGCGTCAAGAAGTGAGTTCTCCGACAGTTTTTCGAAAGAAATTGCGGAGAGATTTCTTGCGGGTTCGATTGACTTCGACATTGCTGATTGTGCGATGAATGCACTTTCCGCCTGGACGCCACTTGAAGATTTTCCTTCCTACTCCTGGGCGGTATACCAAGCCTTTGATGAAGGCGAGTATTTGCATCCAGGGCAAGTAATCGGTAGTAATGAAGATGTATATACTCGTCCTTTGCTGCGTAAAGCAATGTCGGATTTCCATCCTCGGGCCTTCAGCTAGCGGCCAGAGGCGGCCATTGCGATAGCCCGAGATTAGCACACCCAAGAAAGGATTCAGATGGCTGCCGACGTAGCTTTCGCTGAAGGACCACTCAAGTTCCAGCTTTGGTTTGCAGAAGTAGACCCGATAGATATTGGCGTCCAGGTCCGGCTTGAAGTTGAGTATTCAAGTGGAAGCCAGAGTTGCAACTGGACTGCCGAGCGCCGTTGGTTTGAGTACGAAGCCCTCACGCAATTCGAAAGTGAACTCCGTGACGGCCGCGACGCAGGACTGCATGACATGAGCGAGTACCCAGTACTTCACTTTGAACGGCATTCATCTCAGGAGTATCTAACGATCAATCCTCGTTCGGAAAGGCAGTCACAAGATGGCGACTGCATCGCAATTCGTCTGAAGATCAATGCCGGGTCAATGCTTGCGCTGTATTCAGCGCTCAACCAGTTCGGCAAATGGTGGTGACGCGATTACGTCTGCTTTGGGGCGAAAGCAGCCGCTGAGCGGGTGCGTAAATGGCACACGCTCATGTTGATTCCGCGTAAGCGTCTTCCCAGCAACGTCTGTACTGTCTGAGCTGTCGGCGGCATGATTGAGTGCGGTCACAAATTGAATTGTGTCCACAACTTCGATTATGGACACAAAAATTCAACCAGTCATTTCAGCGCGCAAACGCGGTCTCTAGACGCCCCGCGCTGATATCTTAAACTCGCAGGTGATGCACAGAATGCTGTAACCGGAGACCAAAGCATTGAACTTCAATTCTCCAGAGCACCAGGGACATTTTTTCCGCGTACGTCCCTTTGCTTCATACTCCGAAAATGCTTCCTCAGCATATAAGACCTCTTCCTCGGTGACCTGCCGTTTAGAGTTAGTACTCATCGTTCCCCTATAAACCGTGTTGAAGAGTGGCTAGGCTAGATACTAGCGCAGATCGGCGACCAGCACGAAGTTCAAGACGGCGCTGAACTGACGCTTACTGCGTAGGCCTCCAAGGTTCCTCCTTGTTTTCGCGGATGATGTCCCGAACCTCCTCAATATGCCGCCACGCGTTTAGCACGGCCCGCTTCGCGGCCTGCTTGCTCTTATAAAGATGCTCCAGCGTCTTAAGCTTGCCCGTTGCGCCGGCCTGCTCCTGCCCCGCCTTTTTCTTCTTTGCCGCCACGTCCTTCCACTTCGCCACGACGCCGGTGATGCCTTCGTCCGGGTCTTTCTCGTCCTCGCGTTCTGCCTCGACCGCTTCCGTCTTTGTTTCAAACTCCACCCGCGTGGTAAAACCGTTGCCGCCCAAGCTGTGCGTGACCTTGACCGATAGCCACTCGGTGGCGTCGATCTCGGGCTTGAAGCCGTTCACCGTCACGGGTGATTGCGGAAACACGGCCGGGTTGCCCAGGGCCAGGCTCATTTCGAAGGTGGCCAGTCCGCGCAGGATGCGCTGCCATTCGGCGACGGCCGCTGCGCGCGCGTCTGTTTCGTTGGCGAAGGTGGCCCGTAGGCGCTTGCTGTTGCCGGGCACGCCGGCCACGACGCTGCGGCGGCGCGCGTAGCGCTCGTCATGCCAGAAGGCGCGTACGCTCGTGTAGGCGTCGCTTTCGGCGCTGTGGTAGCGGTGGCCATCGCCCAGGGCGCGCGTGATGGGGATGATGGGCAGCGCCTTGCCGCTGGCGGTGCGGCTCTGGTTGATGGGGATGAATAGCAGGGTGTCATTCTTGACGGTGGCCACCGCGTCGTATTTCCTGCCCAGCCGGCGCAGGAAGGCCGCATCGCTTTCGTGCGTCTGGTCGATGTGCTCGATGGCGGTATCACGCAGGCGCGCCGACACGCCCGACGCCAGCTCGTTGCGAAAGGCAATCGCCTCGATGATGGCGCCCAGGGTTGTCTTGTGAAAGCTGTGCTCTTGCTGCTGTTTAAACGTGTCGGCTGGTCGGACTGGCCGCAAGCCATTTCCATTCCCTGCGCGCAGTCGTGAAAACGTGAGAAAGCAAGTTCAGCTCGCGATTCACGGTGGCGCCATTGACCTTGCTTTCCCCAGTCATGCGCTGATCGTGCCGGGCGCCGAGCAGTTCATGTGTCACGTTGGCCAGTTTTATATCTTTGATTTTCTGGCCGCCAATGAGCACTTCGCCGATGGCGTTGAGGCGCAGCCTTTCCCGACGACAATGTGACTGTCGGCGCCGCGCCAGATTTCGGTTTCGCGTTCCGACGCCCAGGCCGCAGCTTCGGCCTTGGTGCTGAATGTTTTAGATTCCCGTGTGCCGAGGATGGCGATCTCTGCCCGCCAGCCGCCAACCCGTTTCCTGAATGAAGCCATGCATCCCTCTCGTTGAGGCGTAATCACGGCGTAAATCTGGCGTAATCGCTACTGGTTTTTGTCGGGTTTAATCTGTATCAAGGGAGATGTCGGGACGTAAAAAAAGCCACTAACCCGTTGATTGTATTGGGTTTGATGGCTTTTTTGATGTTTCTGAATTCTGTGCGCTGGTGCCCGGAGCCGGAATCGAACCGGCACGCCCTTACAGGCGGGAGATTTTAAGTCTCCAGTGTCTACCAGTTTCACCATCCGGGCAGCGCGGCGAGATTCTAGCACAGGTGATGCCCATAATGCCATCTTGTGCCTGAGCCAGGCTGTCCGGTTTGCGCCGGACAGCTTGGTTTCATCTGCCTGCCGTCAGAACGTCGCCTTGAACTGCACCCCGTACGTGCGCGGTTCGTTGATGATGCCCGTCAGGTTGTCAAAATCGATGGCGCCCAGCGACTGGATCTGGTTGGTGATGTTGCGGCCGTATGCGGAGATTTCGTATTTGTCCCATTTGTAGCCGACACGCAAGCCGCCTTCCAGCAATTCCTTGGCTTTGTATTCCTTCGCTTCATACAGGAAGAAGTTGTAGCTGGTGCGATAGGCCCAGTCCGTGTAGGCGTAGAACTCGCCATTGGCGACAGGGATGCTGTATTTCAGGGTGAAGTTGGTCTGCCATTCCGGCGCGCGGGGCAGCGGGTTGCCGTCGATGTAGGCCGTGCCCTTGAACGGACCGACGGGGTCGGTGACGGTACAGCCGCTGGCCGGGTTGTTTTGCGCATTGCCGCAACTGAGGACGAACAGCTTCTTGTCCTGGATTTCCGTGTGGTTGTAGCTGCCGCCCAGGGTCATGCTGAGCGAATCGCTGAGATTTGCCTGGAAATCCAGTTCCACGCCGCGGCCGGTGGCCTTGTCGGCGTTGATCAGCTGGTTCATGTTGACGGCGCCGCTGCCGGCCGTCAGTTGCTTGTCCTTCACGCGGTACTGGAACACGGCCACGCTCAGGCGCGCGCGCTTGTCGAACAGGTCTTGCTTGATGCCCGCCTCGACGGACAGCGCCTTTTCGGCGCCCGCAAACGAGGGGCGGTCGGCCAGGCCGTTCAGGCGGCCCTGCATCGACGGCGCGCGGTAGCCGGTGGCGATGCGCGCGTAGGCATTGGTTTCCGGTGTCAGCACATAGGTGCCGCTCAAGTCCCAGCTGACGTTGTGCGAGGTGTCGTGCAAGTTGAATGGGCCGGCCGTGGTCGCTTCCACGCGCTTGGCCGAGAAATCCTTCTTGTCGCTCGTGTAGCGCAGGCCGGCGCGCAGTTTCAGGGCGTCCGAGACCGTGTAGTTGAGCGAGCCGAAGGCCGCGTACGACTTCGAGCTCTGGTTTTGCGTGGCGTAGGCGCTGTTTTGCGGATTGCCGGGCGCCAGGCTGTCAAAGCTGATGCTGTCGATCTGGATATCTTCCTTGAAGTAGAACAGGCCGCCTATCCATTGCAGCGGGCCGCGGGCAGACGATTCGGCGCGGAATTCCTGCGAAATCTGCTTGTGGTTGGGAATCACGTCGGCCGTTTCCACGACGAAGGGGATGAAGCCGGGACCCATCGGCGGGGCGTACACGGCGCCATAGCCGCCGTCGACGTCGGCGCGGCTGAAGAAATCGAGTTTTTCGTAGCCGGTGATCGAATGCAGGGTGACGCCGGGCAAGTCCCATTTCAGGCGCATGCTGCCGCCCTTGGTTTTCAGGTGCTGGCGGTTGATGCCGTCGGTTGGGTAGGAGTTGTAATCGAAATTGTCGACCAGGTCATTCGTGCCCTGTTTCAGGATGTTGGCGCGGAACAAAGTGGCCGTGCCGTCGAGGTTACGCGCATGCACGTTGAACAGGGCGGTGAAGTCGCGCGTGGGCTTGACCAGTACCTGCAGGCGTGCGGCGCTGTCTTCATAGCCTTCGAAGTCGCGCGTGCCGGTGGGGCGCGGGTTGTGCACGCGGTCGTCGCGGCGCTGTGTCTGGCCGGAAAAGCGCAGGGCCACCGTGTCGCTGACGGGCACGTTGAACGCGCCTTCCAGATTCTTCATGCCATCCTTGCCGAAGCCGCCGCTCAGGTAGCCTTCCGTCTTGAAGACGGGCTTGGCGGAATCGAACTTGATCACGCCGGCCGGCGAGTTGCGGCCGAACAAGGTGCCTTGCGGGCCGCGCAGTACCTCGACCTGATCCACGTCAAACACGGGAAAACCCTTCAACATGGCGTTTTCCTGCACCACGTCGTCCATCACCAGGCCCACCGGTTGCGAGGCATTCAGGTCGAAGTCGGTATTGCCCAGGCCGCGAATGTAGAAACGGGGAAAGGTGCGGCCGTAATCCGATTCGACGGAGACGCTGGGCGAACGGCTGTTGAGGAAGCGGATGTCGGCGCCGCCGGCCGTCAGGGTGTCGAGCTTGTCGCCCTTCAGGGTGGCGATGGACATGGGTACGTCCTTGATGTTTTCCGCGCGCCGCTGCGCCGTCACGATCACCGTTTCCAGCTGGCCAGGACCGGCTTGCGCCACCGGAGCGGCAGGCGCGTCGGTGGCTGGCGGCGGGACGCTGTCTTGCGCCATCGCCTGCAGGGGGAAGGCGGCAGTGATTGCCAGGGCAATCAGGGTGTGGCGTATTGTGCTGGCGCGTGTGCTGGCATGCGGTGTCATCATGAAACGGCTCCTGTCGGTGAAGGTTGTTGGGGCGCTGCAAGCTGGCGCTGGCCAACTGGACGAAAAATCATGCTAGCACGGAAAGTTTTGGTATTCATGCCATTTTTCAGGCGCGCTCATTCATATGTTTTTCGACTGAATACGCGAATAAAATCGTATTTGTCGTCAATATTGGGCGGGTGCATAGTGGAGTGCCGGCAGGCTTGCGCGAGCGCAAAGTGGCCTGGCGTGGCGATGGAGGTTTCCTGCGGAAACGCAAACAGAAGGAGGGCTGTTGCCGTGCGGCCCGCGCCCGGGCACTGGAAATACAACAGCTGCCGCGGATTTTTTTCGGCAGGGGCGTGTTGTTGCTGCGCGACAGGGGACGGTGCCCGTGGGGGCCATCCCCAGTGCGGATCAGCCGGGAATCGGCGTGCCCTGGTGAAAAATCATTTGCCAGCGGCCATCGCGCCACTTCCACAGCGAACTGCGCAAGCTGGCGCTGGCGGGCAGGGCGCCGCTGGCGTGGCGCTGCGAGCGGTAGGTCACCAAGGCCACATCCTCGGCCAGCAGGCGGGCTTGAAAATCGCTGATGCTGCGCGGACAAAAATCTTCTGCCGGCAAGTCCGCCAAGGTCGCGGCGCGTGTCCAGAGCTTGCCCGAGCTGCCGAATTCGACGAACTCGTCTGCTAGCAGCGCTGCCAGCCTGGCGCTGTCGGCGCGCACGGCCCGGCTTTGCAGCGCCGCTTCCAGCGCCTGCAACTGCGCCGCCAGGCGTGCGCCGTCCTGCGTCTGATCCTGCGTCTGATCCTGCGCGTGGTCCATTGCCAAGGTCTTCAGATGGGAAACGCGCCCGCGCCCGACACATTCAGGCAGGCGACCTTATCGCTGGAAAAATACTTGATTTGCCCCAGGCCGATGGCGTAGCAGCCGTCGCTGAGTGGGGAAATGGGGCCGGTGAGTTTTTCACCGCTGATCAGGGTCACCACCCAGGGCGTGGTGGCCGGTTTGCCCGCGTGGGCCAGTGCGTGTTGTACCAGGTCTGACATGGAGCCTCCGATGGAAATCAAAGCTCGATGATAGCAGTGCCGCGCAGGCTTGGGCGATGCCGTGCCGGCCTGGCGCGCGGGCTGCGCCATGGTCGCCGCGGCAGGCATGACCGGGAGGTATTATTTATTTGCATAATGGCAATCAAGTGATATAGTTGACAAGCACTCCTGGCGAAAAAGCTTGGCAAGGCAATGTTGATTGATCCTTTTCTGCCGTGCAGCGTTTGTTCCGCCGGCGCCGCGCGCACTACTTTTGAAAGCCGCACCATGTCCAGCCAGTACCCTGACGCCCCGCCCCGCTTTTCCATGCCCCCGCCGCCGGTCACCAATACGCCGCTGGAATTCATGCCCACGCACGATCTGTCCTTCTGGGACAGCGATGTGACGTCGGGCTGCATGGTGTCGCTCGATGCCGCCGTGTCGTTCAAGGATGGCTACCCCTCCTTGCGCATCGACCTGCCGGCCGGCTTGCCTGCCGGTACCGTCGTGAAAGTGGGCACGACAGGCGCTGCCGGCAAGGGCCAGCCGCGCATTCCGTTCAACTGGGATTTGCAACGCTTTTCCTTCGCGCTGCGCTCGACGAATGCCGCCATCATGCAGACGGGGGGCATGATTTACCTGGGCAACAGCGATTACAGCAGTTTCTGGTCCGGCTTCCTGAATGCCTTGCATTACGGCGGTTCCGCCGCCGCCGACACCTTGATGTTCGTCAACAATGAGTGGTGGGTGCCCAAGCTGGCCACGCCGCTCGATAGCGAGGGCACGCCCACGGCACAAAACCTGTCGCGCGGGAAATTTACCGTGCAGCTGACCGCCGCCACGACGCAGCCGGAAACCATCTGGCTGGGCATGGTTGCGGCGTTGCCGAAGCGTAAATTGCCCACCGTCATCTTGTCCTTTGACGATGGTTATGCGTCCTGGGATACGTATCTGATGGAGCGGCTGAAATACTATGATTTGCCGGCCTCGTTTGCCATCGTCACGTCCCTGCTGGGGCAGCCCGATTACATGTCGGCCGAGCGCATGAAGGTGCGCTTCGACGATCCGTCGCGCCTGTTCGACTTTACCCTGCACCAGAGCGTGCACGACAATGTGGCGGTCCAGGGTTCGGCCCAGTACGTCACTGCGCTGCAGGTGGGGCGGGACAAGATGCGCGCTGCCGGTATCGGCGGCGACGGGCCATCGCACCATGCGTGGGTCGAATCGCTGTGGACGAATACGGCCATCAACGCCATGCGCGCCGCCGGTTTCCTGTCGGCGCGCGGCGCCGGCTATACGGCCGAGCGCGGCTTTGACCAGATGTTTTTCACTGGCAACGACAAGGATGCCTACATCCTCAACACTTCCACGGTCAACCTGACAAACGACGCCAGCTTTGCGCAAGTCCAGGCGGCGATCCAGACGGCGGTGGGCGACGACAGCTTTGTGTTTGTCAACGGCCACGATATCGTCAGGACGCCAACGTCCGACTACCAGACTTCGTATGCGGTCATCGATGAATTGCTGGCATGGCTGGCGGGGCAAGTGGCTGCCGGCGCGCTGCAAGTGGTGTCGCATAGCCGCTGGTTTGCCGATACGACGGGCAGGGTGACGGACCGGCGCTGATCGCCCGGAGCAGGGCTGCGCCGGCGCCTCAGGCGTCGGCCAGCAAGTTCTTCGGCAGGGCCACCGATACCAGCTTCCAGTGCCACAGGCCGTCGCGCGCCAGCGTCAGTTCGCCGATATGGCTTTTGCTGTGGGCGCGCTGCACCACGACGCTGTCCCAGGAGGTGTAGCGCAGTTTGTAGTCGGGCTTGGTATTGCGCTTGCGGCCGCTGATGTCGCTGACCTTGGCGAGCGGTTTTTCGTAGCGGTCATTGAGCTTCATCAAGGCGACGATGCCCTCAGGCATCAGCATGGTATCGAGCAAGGGGTCGATGACGTCGGGGCTGATGTCGTCGGCCACTTCGGGCGCCGAAAACAGGGTGTGCAGTTGTTGCCCGAGGCTGCCGCGCAACTGGGGCAGGTCGATATGCGCAGCGAGGGCCTGGGTATCCTCGTCCATCGTTGCCGTGCGAATCTTGTTCATGGTGAAATACGGGCTGCCATAGAAGACGCCGGCCAGCGCGACCAGTGCCACTACAGCGAGAAGCATCATTCTTTTCATCGTGCGATCTCTCGGATGCCTGGCGACCCGGTGCGCCTGAAGTGTTGGCATTCTACATAATATTTCCCAAAATCAATATAGAGGTTTAAGTAAGTGTTGTTTTAGATCAAGTTTCTTCAAAGTAATTCCGGCGGCAAGGTGATGTCCGTCAGTTTCCAGTCCCAGATGCCATGGCGGCGCAGCAAAAACTGGCTGGCGGCGGGCCCGGCGCCGCTGCGCCGCAGCACCACTTCGTTCCATGAGCGGTACGCCATGCCGAAGTCGTGGCGCTTGCCGTCCGCCCCGTGCTTGCCATGCAGGATCAATACTGTGATGCCGGGCGGCGAGACGATGGCGTCGAGCATTTCCTTGAAATCGTCCTCATTGGCCGTTTCGCCGGCCGCCCGCAGCTGGCGCGCCACGCTGGCGCGCACGGCGGGCAGGTCGGCCTGCTGCGCCAGGTTTTCCAGGCGCACGGATTTCGCCGCGATACTGATGCGGTACATGGCGATATAGGGGCTGACCCAGGTGAAGCCGATGGCGGCGACGGCAAAAATGATCGCGGTGGCGTACTTTCTTTTCATGGTCCGTGTTTTTGTATGAGCTGTGCCGCCGTGATTTTACCCGGCCAGGGGCGGCGGATGGTGTAGCATTCGTGCCGGCGCGGACCATCGCGCCGCAATATTGAGGACAACCATGAATATCACTATCAATCAGGTGCTGCAGTCGTATATCGACCCGCTCACCGCCAGCGAGTACGCGGCGCTCGAGCGCAGCCTGCTGGCCGAAGGCTGCCGCGATGCGCTGGTGCTGTGGAACGACGTGCTGATCGACGGGCATAACCGCTACGCCATCTGCCGCCAGCACGGCATCGAATTCAAGACCATCCAGAACACCAGCTTTACCTCGCTCGACGACGTCATGCTGTGGATGATCGACAATCACCTGGCGCGCCGCAGCGTGTCGGACTTCCAGCGCGGCGTGCTGGCCCTGCGCAAGAAGGAAATTGTCGCCGCGCGCAGCCCGGCGCCCGTCAGCGCCCAGGATGCGCCGGACGGCGAAAACGCGCCGAAGCCGCCCATGAGCACGCGCGAAGAGGTGGCCAAGGCGGCGAGATTGAGCAGCAACCAGATCAGCCAGATCGAGAAGATCCAGAAGGCGGCGTCGCCGGAACTGGTGGAAGCCGTCCGTTCGGGCACGATTTCCATCAATGCGGCGGCCACCGTGGCATCCCTGCCGCCGGAAGAACAGGTGGCGGCTGTCGCCGGCGGCAAAAAACTGCTGCGCCAGGCGGCCAAGGAAATCCGCGAACAGCGCGCTGCCACGCGCACGCCGCGCGAGCCGAAGGTGCATGTATCGCAGGATACGCCGGAGACGGGCAACGAGCCGTGGGCGGATAACGCGGCCCAGGCGCCGTCCGAAGCGGAACGCCTGCGCGGCGAGATCGCCAGCCTGAAACAGAAGGTGGCGCAGCTGCAGGCGGAAAATGTGGAGTTGAACCAGCGCATCGCGGCCCTGATTGACGCATCCTGATCTGGAGTTTTGGCATGTTACATAGCAGTGCCCTGTTTGCCTCAGTTGCTGTCGCCAGTATTCCCGTGCTGGCCGCACCCGCTGTTTCTGTCAAGGACATGGCCCGCTGGCAGGCGCAGGCGGCCAATGTCAGCATCGCGCGCGATACGTGGGGCGTGCCCCATGTGACGGGCAAGACGGATGCGGATGCCGTGTTTGGCCTGATGTATGCGCAGGCCGAGGACGATTTCCCCCGCGTGGAACTCAATTACATCAACGCCATGGGGCGCCTGGCGGAAGTGGAAGGGGAACGGGAGCTGTACCGCGACCTGCGCATGAAGCTCTTCATCGACCCGCTTGAGCTGCAGGCGCAGTACCGCGCCAGCCCGGCGTGGCTGCGCAAGTTGATGGACGCCTTTGCCGATGGCCTGAATTTTTACCTGGCCACGCATCCGCACGTCAAACCGCGGCTGATCGCGCATTTCGAGCCATGGATGGCCTTGAGCTTCAGCGAGGGCAGCATCGGCGGCGATATCGAATCGATCAACCTGGCGCAGCTCGAAGCGTTTTACGGCCAGCAGGCCAGTCCTGCCGCCGTGGCGCTGGCCAGCATCGAGACCGGGTTGGACCCCGAGCCCAGCGGCTCGAACGGCTTCGCCATCGCGCCCGCCATCACGAAAAATGGCCATGCGCTCTTGATGATCAACCCGCACACCTCGTTCTACTTCCGTCCCGAAGTGCAGGTCACCAGCGGCGAAGGCTTGAACGCGTACGGCGCCGTCACCTGGGGCCAGTTCTTCGTCTACCAGGGTTTTAACGAGCGCCTGGGCTGGATGCACACCTCGGGCGGCGGCGACGTCATCGACGAATACCTGGAAAGCATCGTCGACAAGGACGGCGCCTGGTTCTACCGCTATGACGGCGGCTTGCGCCCCTTGAAAACCGTGCCCATCACCTTGCCCTACAAACTGGCCGATGGCGGCATGGCATCGAAGACCATCACCGTCCACTACAGCCACCATGGCCCCATCGTGCGCGCGCAGGACGGTAGATGGGTGGCCGTGCGCCTGATGCAGGAACCGTTGAAGGCTTTGATGCAGTCGTACGCGCGCACCAAGGCGCGCGATTATGCTGCGTTTTATCAAACGATGGAATTGCGCACGAATTCTTCGAACAATACGGTGTATGCGGATGCGGATGGCAATATCGCCTACTTTCACGGCAATTTCATCCCCGTGCGCGACCCGCGCTTCAACTGGAAGCAGCCTGTCGACGGCAGCGACCCGGCCACGGAATGGCAAGGGCTGCACACGGTGGCGCAAACCATCACCCTGTTCAATCCGAAGAATGGCTGGATCCAGAATACGAACAACTGGCCGTATTCGGCGGCCGGCGCCAACAGCCCGCGCCAGAGCGACTATCCCGCCTACATGTCCGTGTATGGCGAAAACGCGCGCGGCCTGCATGCCGTCAAGGTTTTCCAGAACAGGACGGGTTTTACCCTGGACAGCCTGATCGCCGCGTCCTACGACAGCGAACTGACGGCGTTCGAAGCGCTGTTGCCGCCCCTGTTCGCGGCATACGATGCGCTGCCGGCGGGCGACGCGAAAAAGCTGGCGCTGGCCGACAAGGTGGCCTTGCTGCGGGCCTGGGACTGGCGCTATGCGCTGGACTCCACCGCCACCTCGCTGGCCGTGTTCTGGGGCCAGGAGCTGGCCGAGCTGGCGGGAAAACAGGCGCGCGAGCAGGGCGTGCCCGTCGTCGATTTTCTGGCGACGGACAAGGTCACGGCGGCGCAGCGGCTGGCTGCGCTGGCGACGGCGGCCGATAAACTGCAGCGCGATTTCGGCAACTGGCAAACGCCGTGGGGCGAGATCAACCGCTTCCAGCGCCTGACGGGGGATGTGGTGCAGCCGTTTGACGATGCGCAAGCCAGCCTGCCCGTGCCTTACGCGTCGGGCAACTGGGGTGCGCTGGCCGCGTATGGACAGAGCAGCAAGAGCACGACGCGACGCATCTATGGCGAGCGCGGCAACAGCTTTGTGGCGGCCGTGGAATTCGGTCCCCGCATCAAGGCGAAAAGCATCCTCGCCGGCGGCCAGAGCGGCGACCCGAAGTCGCCGCACTTCCGGGACCAGGCGGCCATGTATGCGCGCGGCGAATTCAAGGATGTGCTGTTTTATCCCGAGGACGTGGCGAAGCACCTGGAGCGCAGGTACCACCCCGGAAAATAGCCGCCGGGCGTATCAGATCGCGTCCAGCGCCGTGCGCAGGTCATGGCGCAAATCCTCGATATCCTCGATCCCCACCGACAGGCGGATCAAGCCATCGCCGATGCCCAGCCTGGCCCGCTGCCCGGCCGGGATGCTGGCATGCGTCATCAGGGCAGGGTGCTCGATCAGGCTTTCCACGCCGCCCAGGCTTTCGGCCAGGGCGAATACCTCGCAGCGTTCGAGGAAGCGCCGCGCGCCCGCCAGATCCGTATCGAGGTCGATCGAGATGATGCCGCCGAAGCCATCCATCTGGCGCCGCGCCAGCGCGTGCTGCGGGTGCGAGGCCAGTCCCGGATAAAACACCTTGCGCACTTCCTTTTGCTGTTCCAGCCACTGCGCCAGGGCCAGGGCGCTTTCGCAATGGCGCTGCATGCGGATGGCCAGGGTTTTCACCCCGCGCAGGGCCAAAAAGCTGTCGAACGGCCCGGCAATCGCGCCCACGGAGTTTTGCAAAAAGCCCAGCTGCTCGCGCCATTCCGCCTGCCGTTCTTCCGCGCCGACGATGGCGATGCCGCCGATGATGTCCGAGTGGCCGTTCAAATACTTGGTGGTCGAGTGCACGACGATATCGAAGCCGTGCTCCAGCGGGCGTTGCACCAGCGGACTGGCAAACGTGTTGTCCGCCACGGCGAGGATGCCCCGTTCGCGGCAGATGTCGGCAATGGCGCGCAAATCCGCCAGTTTCAGCATCGGGTTGGTGGGCGTTTCCACCCATACCATCTTCGTTTCCGGGCGCAGCGCGGCCAGCAGGTTCTCGGGATTCGTCAGGTCGACATACGTGAAATCATGACCGGCCGAGCGGCGGCGCACGCGCTCGAATAAACGGTAGGTGCCGCCGTACATATCGTCGCCGGCGACGATATGGCTGCCCGCATCCAGCAATTCCAGCACGGACGAGATGGCGGCCAGGCCCGAGGCGAAGGCGAAGGCTGCGCTGCCGCCTTCCAGGTCGGCCACGCAGCGTTCCAGCGCCCAGCGCGTGGGGTTGTGCGAGCGGCCGTAATCGAGTCCCTTGTGCACGCCGGGACTCTCCTGCACGAAGGTGGAGGTGGCGTAAATGGGTGGCATGATGGCGCCCGTCGACGGGTCGGGCGACTGGCCGGCGTGGATGACGCGGGTGGCGAGGCGGCTCTTGCGGGGCGTTTGTTGGCTCAAGATAGTGTCCTGCGTAAGTGGTTGAGAAGGTCGAAGCGGGTGATCAGGCCATAGAAGGCGCTGTCGTCGGCGACGACGGCCGTCAAGCCCCGGTCCAGGGTGGCGCGCAGGGCGGGCAAGCCGCTGGACGGCGCCAGGGTTTCGATCTGCGTCGTCATGGTGGCGCCCACCAGACCCGCGAAATGCGCGGCGTCGCCGGAGACGTGCAGCAGCAAGTCCGATTCGTCGATAATGCCGACCAGCTGGCCGCCGTCGATGACGGGCAGCTGCGCCAGGTCGCTGGCGCGCATGCGGTTGAAGGCCGTGAGCAGGGTGTCGCCCGGCGCCACGCTGACCACGTCGCCCTCGTCGTAGCGGCGTCCGATCAGGTCGCGCAAGTCGCCGGACAAGGCGCGCTGCAACAGGCCCTGGTCGCGCATCCAGCCGTCGTTGTAGACCTTCGACAGGTAGCGCGTCCCCGTGTCGCACACGAAGGTGACGACGCGTTTGGGCGTGCTCTGTTCGCGGCAGTACTTGAGCGCGGCGGCCAGCAGGGTGCCCGTCGACGAGCCCCCTAAAATGCCTTCGGCCAGCAGCAGGGCGCGCGCGGAATCAAAGCTCTCCTGGTCGCTGATGGTGTAGGCCTTGGTGACGCTGTCCATGTCGGCAATCGAGGGAATGAAGTCTTCGCCGATGCCTTCGACGGCCCACGAGCCGCTCGTGTCCGATACCTTGCCCGTGTCGATGTATTCGGTGAGGATGGAGCCTTGCGGGTCGGCCAGCACGAATTCCAGCTTCGGCTGCGCCTTGCGGAAGTAGCGCGTCAGGCCCGTCAGGGTGCCGGAGGAGCCGATGCCGACGACGATGGCGTCCACGTCATGGCCGCTTTGCTCCCAGATTTCGGGCGCCGTCGTCGTTTCGTGGGCCAGCGGATTGGCGGGATTGTTGAACTGGTCGGCAAAGAAGGCGCCCGGCAGTTCGCGCGCCAGGCGCGCCGCGTAATCCTGGTAGTACTCGGGATGGCCCTTGCCCACGTCCGAGCGCGTGGTGTGCACTTCGGCGCCCAGGGCTTTCAGGTGCAGCACTTTTTCCGTCGACATCTTGTCGGGCACGACAAGGATCACGCGGTAGCCCTTGATGCGGCCCACCAGCGCCAGGCCGATGCCGGTGTTGCCGGCTGTCGCCTCGACGATGGTGCCGCCCGGCTGCAAACGGCCGTCGGCTTCGGCCGCTTCGATGATGGACAGGCCGATGCGGTCCTTGATGGAACCGCCGGGATTTTGCGATTCCAGTTTCAGGAACAGCTGGCACAGGCCCGTGTCGAGCCTGGTCACTTCGACCAGCGGGGTGTTGCCGATCAGCTTGTATAGCGCTGGCGGCCGGGATGGGGATGGCATTCGATCATTCATGGTGGCTCCTGTCAGAGAAACAGCCGCTCCGGATTGTGTCCCGAGCCGCCTTCCGTGCCGCGCAGTGTAGGCGGGCGCACGGGTGCGGCGAACGAATGTTTGCATGCTTGCATATGCGGCTTTCGCATATCAGCTGCAGCGCGGCTACAGCGTGCGCGCTTCGAGTATGCGCCGTTTTCAGCCCGCATGCCGCGCCAACGGCACGACTATTAAGCTGCCGCAAGCCCGCCATTGCGATTTATAATCACGCCTCGAAAAGGAACTAAACAGTATCCTGAAAACCAGACAAACAGGGCAGGCGGCAGTGGCAAAACTTTATTTCCGGTATTCCGCGATGAACGCGGGCAAGTCGACGGCCTTGTTGCAGGTCGCGCACAACTATGAAGAGCAGGGCCAGCAGGTGCGCCTGTACACGGCCGCCATCGACAGCCGCTACGGCGTGGGAAGGGTCACTTCGCGCCTGGGCCCGCAGCGCCAGGTCGATATCTTCCATGCCGACACGAATTTCCTCGACGCAATTCCCCAGGTCGCTTGCCTGCTGGTTGACGAAGCGCAATTTCTCAGCACGGCACAAGTGCAACAATTGCACCAGCTGGCGCAAGTGAAGGGCGTGCCCGTCATCTGCTACGGCTTGCGCACGGATTTCAAGGGCGAACCGTTCCCCGGCTCGGCCTATCTGCTGGCGCTGGCCGACGATATCGAGGAATTGAAGAATATCTGCACTTGCGGCAAGAAGGCCACGATGAACATCCGCGTGGATGAGCAGGGCCGCCGCATCAAGGAAGGTGAACAGATCAGTATTGGCGGCAACGAAAGTTACCGCCAGGCGTGCGGACGCTGTTTCTATGCCTGATTTACAACGCCTAGCAAAACCGTAGCGAGCGGAAGGAAGTTGTGGTTGAGAAGCGCAACTGTACGAAGGTACAGTGAGCATCGCAGACCGCAAATTACGACGCGCAGTAGGTTTTGACAGGTGTTCTTATTCGGCGACGGGCGCGCCCACATCGGCATCATCCGCCAGCGCCAGGTCGCCCCGCTCGAAGGCGGCGAGGATGTCATTCGCGCGCGCCACGTCGTGTTCGCGCACCATCACGCGGGCGCCGCCGATGGCGGCCGCCAGCAGCATGTCGGCCTGCATGTGCTGGTCATCCGTCAGCAGCACGTCGATGCCGGCGGCGGCCAGGCAGCCGCGGATGACGTGCGCATCCGTGGGGATCATCAGCCGGGCAATTAAAACGTAGTCATCGTGCATGGTGCCTCCTGGCAAGGTAGATTCATCCCCATCTTAGCACCAGGCTAGCCCTTACAGCTTGAACACGCCCACCACCTGGTTCAGTTCCTGCGCCTGCTCCTGCAGGGCGTCGGCCGCCGCGGCCGCTTCTTCCACGAGGGCCGCGTTCTGCTGGGTCACCTGGTCCATCTGGGCGATGGCCTGGTTGACTTGCTCGATGCCGCTGCGCTGCTCTTCGCTCGCCTGGGCGATTTCAGCCATGATGGTGCTCACTTGCTGCACGCTGGCCACCACCGTGTCCATGGTGGCGCTGGCCTGGCTCACTTGCGCATGGCCCAGGTCCACCGTGCTGGCGGATGCCTGGATCAAATCCTTGATGTCTTTCGCCGCTGCCGTCGAGCGCTGCGCCAGGGTGCGCACTTCCGTGGCGACGACGGCAAAGCCGCGTCCCTGTTCACCGGCGCGTGCCGCTTCCACAGCCGCGTTCAAGGCCAGGATATTCGTCTGGAAGGCGATGCCGTCGATGACGCCGATGATGTCGGCGATCTTGCCCGACGAGCTGCGGATGGCGTCCATGGTGCTGGCCACTTGCGCCACGGCCGCGCCGCCTGCCGCTGCCAGGCTGGACGAGTCATGCGCCAGCCGGCTTGCCTGTTGCGCGTGATCAACGTTCTGGCGCACGGTGGAGCTCAGTTCTTCCATCGAGGCGGCCGTTTCTTCCAGCGAGCTGGCTTGCTGCTCCGTGCGGCTCGACAAATCCAGGTTGCCGCTGGCGATTTCACCGGACGCCGTGGCGATCTGCCCGGCGCTGCCGCGTACATTGCTGACCACTTGCGACAGGTTGTCGCTGATGCGGTTCATGGCCAGCAGCAGGCGGCCGATTTCGTCCAGGCTGCTGGTATCGAGGTGCACCGTCAGGTCGCCGGCGGCGATTTGCGCGGCGGCCGTTTCGGCGGCGGCCAGCGGGCGCGACACGAGGGTGCGCACGAGCCAGTACAGCAGCAGGGCGAAGACGAGCAGGGCGATGAAGCCGGAAATGGCCAGCTGGTTGCGCATCTGGCGCGCTTCCAGGGTGATTTCGTCCGTGAACGTGCCGCCCGCGATGATCCATTGCCAATCCTTGAATTGACGGTAAAACAGCTGCTTTTCGCGCGCGCTGGCAGCTGTTTCGCCCGGCGCCGTCCACGTGTAGCGCATGGCGCCGTCCTTTTGCGCCAGCATTTCCTGGATGAACAATCGGCCGTCGCTGGCCTTGAACTCGAGCGCGCTCTTGCCTTCGCTGTTCGGGTGCAGCACCAGGTGGCCGTAATTGGCGCCGGGCGCCGTGTCGACGATATAGATGTAACCCGTCTGGCCGATCTTGACCTGGCGAATCTTCTCTTTCAGCATGGCCAGATTCTTGCTGATATCGAGGCCGATGAACAGCACGCCCACCACCTTGCCGCCCGCATCGCGCACGGGGTCATATTGCGTGATGTATTGCTTGCCAAACAGTGTTGCCATGCCAACGAAGCGCTGGCCGGCGCGCAGCGGCGCATAGCTGGGGTGGTTGTGGTCGAGCTGCGTGCCGATGGCCCGTTCGCCATCCTGCTTTTTCAGCGAGGTGCTGATGCGCACGAATTCATCGCCATTGGCGGCAAAAATCGTGGCGATCACGCCCGTTTGCGCCGTGTAGCGGTCGACCACGACCGTGTCGAGGTTGAGCACCTTGCCGCCGTTGGCCAGGGCGGGCGTGGCCTTGCCGGCCACGGCCACCATCGCACCCGCGTCGACCGTGAACGGGCCGGGAAATTCGGCAGCGAACAGACGCGCGAAGCTGGCCGCCTCGTTGACCATGGCGGTATGAAATACTTCCGTGGTCGTCATGACGCTATTGAGTTCGCTGGTGACGGCCGCTTCGGCGCGCTGTTCCAGGGCATTGGAGGTGCGGATGCTGATCAGGGTCGTCAGGCTGGCGAGGATCAGGCTGACCAGCGCAAACGTGAAAACGGTAATCTTGCCGCCGACACTCCAGTGGCGGGGGGAGAAGGAAATTGTAGGCATAGTGTGAGTCTGGCAAAGGGTAATCAGCTCGGCCATTCCTGGTCATGACATGACACGCGGGGAGGGGATCTGGTGGGGAATGCGCTTGAAACGGAGGCGCGCCGGCTGTCGGGCCGCGCACAGGCAAGCTGAATTTCAGGGCGCGATGATAGCATGTTGCTTGTCTTTTGTTACTAAGTGTTTCCCGCAGGAATCATTTCTTTTGCGTAAAAACATCACCTGCGTCAAGAATTGCAAAGACTGGCTATTGACTTTTTTGATTTCAATAATGAATGTTTCTGTTCGTCGCTGGCGGATGATGCGATTTTTGTCACGAATGTTTCACTTTGTAATGAATGACGCGCTGCCTTTAATCCGCGTTTAAGCTTCCAGGAAGAAACTGATATTCCATGGGAGACTGCCAGGCCGTATCCTGTAGAATAATATGCAGACCAGTCGTGTATTCCCCTTACTGTCTTGCTGGCTGGCGCATGCCTATCTGCGCCGCCTGGCCTGGAATTGATTCAACTAATTTTCGGAGAAGCCGATGAAGAAGCAAATGATGCTGGTCACCCTGGTGCTTGCCCTGTCAGCCCACGCTGGCGCAGCCCAGACGGACAAGAGCGCCGCTCCTCCGCTACCCATGAAGCCGCTGGCCCAGCAAACGCAGGCCGCCTTGTGGGCATCGCGCGTATTGACACGCGTCCATTACAAGGCCATGCCGCTCGACGACGCCATGTCGGAGAAAATCTTCGATCGCTACTTCAAGTCCCTGGACGCGGAAAAACTGTTTTTCGTGCAAGCCGACGTCGACCGTTTCGCACCGCTGCGCACCAAGCTCGATGACGCCATCATCAATGAAGACTTGACGGCGCCGTTTGCCATCTACAACCTGTACCAGCAGCGTTTCGACGAGCGCATGGCGTATGCGCGTGAATTGCTGAAAACCAAGTTCGACTTCACGGCCGACGAGAGTTACCAACTCGACCGCGAAAAGGCTGCCTGGCCGAAGAATGACGAGGAAGTGCGCGACCTGTGGCGCAAGCGCGTCAAGAACGACTGGCTGCGCCTGAAACTGGCGGGCAAGGAAGACAAGGCCATCCGCGAGACCCTGGACAAGCGCTATGAAAGCTACACGACCCGTTCGCGCAAGCTCAACAGCGAAGACGTGTTCCAGATTTTCATGAATTCGTATGCCATGTCGATCGAGCCGCATACCAATTACCTGGGTCCGCGCGCCTCGGACAACTTCGACATCGCCATGCGGCTGTCGCTCGAAGGCATCGGCGCCGTGCTGCAGACGCGCGACGAATACACGGTGGTGCGCGAAGTCGTGCCGGGCAGCCCGGCCGGCCTGTCGGGCAAGCTGAAAGTGGGCGACCGCATCGTCGGCGTGGGGCAGGGCGAAAGCGGCCCCATCACCGAAGTGCTGGGCATGCGCATCGACGACGTGGTGCAGCTGATCCGCGGCGCCAAGGATTCCGTGGTGCGCCTCGACATCCTGCCGGCCGACGCCGGCCCGGACGCCAAGCACGTGGTCTTGCCGCTGGTGCGCAAGAAAATCAGCATGGAAGAGCAGGCGGCGAAGAAATCGATCATCGAAGTGCGCGACAACGGCGTCAAGCGCCGCATCGGCGTCATTTCCCTGCCGACGTTCTACCAGGACTTCGAAGCGCGCCGCCGCGGCGACAAGGACTTCAAGAGCGCCACGCGCGACGTCAGCCGCTTGCTGGCCGAGTTGAAGAAAGACAAGGTCGACAACGTCCTGATCGACTTGCGCAACAACGGCGGCGGTTCGCTGAACGAAGCCGTCGAACTGACGGGCCTGTTCATCGACAAGGGCCCTGTCGTGATGCAGCGCAATGCCGAAGGCAAGGTCGAAGTGGAAAGCGATACGAATGCCGGCCTGGCCTGGGATGGCCCGATGGGCGTGCTGATCAACCGCGGCTCGGCTTCCGCTTCCGAGATTTTCGCCGCCGCCGTGCAGGACTATGGCCGTGGCGTCATCATCGGCGAAGGCAGCTTCGGCAAGGGCACGGTGCAGACCTTGTTCAACCTTGACCGTTTCGGCGGCAGCGAGAAAGCCCGTTTCGGCGAGCTGAAAATGACCATCGCCCAGTTCTTCCGCATCAATGGCGGCACCACGCAGTTGCGCGGCGTCACGCCAGACATCAAGCTGCCAGCCATGTCGGACGCGGAAAACTTCGGCGAGTCGAGCTATGACAATGCCCTGCCATGGGTCGCGATCAAGCCGGCGCCTTACATACCGACGGGCGACCTGAAGGAGATCGTGCCGCTGCTGGACAAGAAACATGATGCGCGCGTGGCCAAGGACAAGGATTTCCAGTACTTGCTCGATGACATAGCTCTCGTCGTCAAGCAGCGCAAGGAAAACCAGATTTCGCTCAATGAAACCGTGCGCCGCAAGGAGCGCGATGCCCAGGAAGCGCGCGCCAAGGCCCGTGAAAAACGCCTGATCGCGCAGATTTCGAACCCTGCCGACGACCTGGTGGTGATTCCGGATCCGAAAGACGTGCTGAAGGGCGCGAAAGCGGCCAACAAGACGGCCAAGCAGATCGCCGCCGTGAAGGGCGCCTTGCGCACGGACGACGGCTTGCAGGGTGACGAACGGGCGCTGAGTGCCGAACTGGACGCTGAAACGGCCGCGAAGAGCGCCAAGGACGTGCTGCTGAACGAAGCAGCGCGCATCCTGGCCGACGAAGTGGCGCTGATCAAGGCCGATAGCCGCATGGCGTCGAAGGTCTTGCCATATGGCGCGGACAGCAAGGCGACGCCGGTGACGGCAGCGAAATAAGGCTTGTGGTCGCGTAAGAAGCCGGTTCCTTGCGGAGCCGGCTTTTTTTTTGCGCCATCAGTTATCTGTCTGGCGTATTTCTATCATTCCAACAATCAATTGGATTGATATGCCGCGACGCAGCATAATGCACCCGTCTCCTCTATTCTCCTCCAAGAAAATAGATTCAGCCCGCTCCCGCAGCGGGCTTTTTTTTGTCTTGCTTTTTGCGTGGTGCCCGCCGCGTTTCCTCAAGTCTGTCCTCCGCATGCCGCTGCAAGCCTTTAATCCCGACTGAATTTGTCGGGAATCGCTCAGATTTGCTCCGTTATACATTTTCCATTCTTGTTATATTCCCACAAAGAAATTTTCTTTGGCTTTCTGTAATGGCAGCGCGGTCTAGCGCGGCAGCAAAGCGCGTTATCCGCCACGCAGTGCGCTGTCCCATGGCTGCCTGCGCCTGATGCATAGCGCCCGATGCCGGCACCGCATGCTTTTTCCTTCTTTATTCATTCCGTCATGCCGCCAGCGGCGACCGAGAGGCTTATCTTGCGTTGTAAACTTCTTCCCCTGACCCTGCTGCCCTTGCTGGCGCTGATACAGACCGCCTGGGCCGTCGATCCTCCTGGCGCCGGCAGCCAGCTGCAGCAGATTCCCGCCGCCCCCCCGTTGCCGAAAGCGCCGCCCGCCATCCGCGTGCAGCAGGGCAACGTGCCCGCCGCCACGGTGGGCGACACGACGCGCATCGCCGTCCAGCGCCTGCAGGTCGCGGCGCCGCCAGTCTTCACCGAGAGCGAACTGGTGGCCGCCTCGGGGTTTACTGCAGGCAGCGAGCTGACCCTGGGCGAGCTGCGCGCCATGGCGTCCAACATCGCCAGCTATTACCAGAATCGCGGCTATTTCCTCGCGCAAGCCTATCTGCCCGCGCAAGATATCAAGGATGGCGTCGTCACGATCAGCGTGTTGCCAGGCCAGTATGGCCAGGTGCAACTGCGCAACCAGAGCAATCTGTCCGACGGCCTGGCCGGCACCGTGCTGGCGGGCCTGGACGGGCAGGTGATCGCCACGGCGCCGCTGGAACGCCGCTTGCTGCTGCTGTCGGACTTGCCGGGCGTGCAGGTCAGCTCGACGCTGGCGCCGGGCGCCTCGCTGGGGGCGTCCGACCTGATCGTCGACGTGCAGCCGGGCTCGCGCTTCAACGGCAGCATCGACCTGGATAACCAGGGCAACCGCTACACGGGCCGCAACCGCATCGGCGCCACCCTGAATATCAATGAACTGGCCGGCATCGGCGACGTGGCCACCGTGCGCGCGTTCACCTCGGCCGACGGCCTGAACTATGGCCGCCTGGCCTACCAGGGGCAGGCGGGCTTGCTGCGCCTGGGCGGCGCCTACACCTATATGGACTACAAGCTGGGCAAGGAATTTGCCGTGCTCGACGCCAAGGGCACGGCGAAGATCGCCAGCGCCTATGGCAGTTATCCGCTGATCCGCTCGCGCAGCAACAACCTGTATGCACAGGTCAGCTATGACGACAAGACTTTCCAGGACCGCACGGAGTCGACGGGCAGCGTCAACGACAAGAAGGCCAAGGTGTGGATGCTGAATCTGAATGGCGACAGCAAGGATGGCTGGGGCGGTGGCGGCGCCAGCACGTATTCGCTGACCTTTACCACGGGCAAGATCGATATCGAGACGCCGGCAACCTTGGCGCTCGACCGCGCGACGGTGAACAGCAACGGCCACTTCAACAAGCTGGCCTTCAACGCGGCGCGTGTGCAAAGCCTGGGCGGCGAGACGAGCTTGTTCGGCACCGTCAGCGGCCAGGCGGCGTCGAAAAACCTCGATGTGTCGGAAAAGATGGGCATCGGCGGCGTGGGCGGCGTGCGCGCCTATCCGGGCGGCGAAGCGTATGGCGACCAGGGCTATGTGCTGAATGTGGAGCTGCGCCAGAACGTGACGGCGTTCACGGCCTTTCCCGGCCAGCTGCAAGTGCTGGCGTTTGCCGACACGGGCACCGTCAAGCTGAACCGCAATGCCTGGAGCGCCGGCGACAACCGCCGCACCCTGAGCGGCGCGGGCGTGGGCGTGACGTGGACGGGCGCCAACGCGCTCGTGCTGAAGGCGTATTACGCACACAAGCTGGGCAATGCCAAGGCGACTTCCGCCCCCGATGCGGCAGGCCGCTTCTGGCTGCAAGCCGTCAAGTATTTCTAAATTACTACATCAATAAAAACATCAGGACACTGCCATGAACCGCATCTACCGCTCCATCTGGAACCAGGCCACCGGCGCCTACGCCGCCGTTTCCGAAAACGTCAAATCCGCCGGCAAGCGCTCGATGCCGGGCAGCAGCGGGGGCGGCGCGCATTTCGCCCTGACCGGCATGGCGGCGGCGCTGATGCTCGGTTATGGCTCCCTGGCCTTGGCGGGGCCGGCGGGCGGCACGGTGGTGGCGGGCCAGGCTTCCATCAATGGCGCGCCGGGCAATACCGTGATCCAGCAGGGCAGCCAGCATGCCGTCATCAACTGGGCCAGTTTCAATATCGGCAAGGGCGAATCGGTGCAGTTCCAGCAGCCCAACAGCAATGCGGTGGCCCTGAACCGCGTGCTGGGCAGCGACGGCACGACCATCCTGGGCAAGCTGTCGGCCAACGGCAAGGTGTTTATTGTCAATCCGAACGGCGTGCTGTTCGGCCACGGCGCGTCCGTGAACACGGCCGGCCTGGTGGCTTCCACGCTGGATATCAGTAATGCCGACTTCATGGCGGGCAAGTACCAGTTTTCCGGCAATGGCAGCGGTAAAGTCTTGAATCAGGGCAACATCAGCGCGCCGGGCGGCTATGTGGCCTTGCTGGGCGCGAACGTATCGAACGAAGGCATGATCCAGGCGCGCCTGGGTTCGGTGGCCCTGGCGGCAGGTCGTGCCATCACGCTGGACGTGGCGGGCGATGGCTTGCTGAACGTGGCGGTGGACCGGGGCGCCGTGGGCGCGCTGGTGAATAACGGCGGCTTGATCCAGGCCGATGGCGGCAGCGTCGTCCTGACGGCGCAGGCGGCGGGCGACTTGCTGAAAACCGTCGTCAACAACACGGGCGTGATCGAGGCGCACAGCATCGACACGCGCGGCGGCACGATCAAGTTGCTGGGCGACATGCAAAGCGGCACGGTGAACGCGGCCGGCACCCTGGACGCCAGCGCGCCTGCGGGCGGCAATGGCGGCTTCATCGACACCTCGGCCGCGCACGTGAAGATCGACGACGCGCTGAAGGTGAGCACGGCCGCGATGAAGGGCACGACGGGCATGTGGCTGATCGATCCGACCGATTTCACGATCGCGGCATCGGGCGGCAACCAGACCGGCGCGTTTTACAGCAATGCGCTCAAGTCCAGCAATGTCACCATTGCAACGGTCGCCAGCGGCGGCGCCGCAGGCGATATCCATGTCAACGACACGATCAGCTGGTCGGCCAACAAGCTGACCTTGACGGCGCACAATAATATCAATATCAATGCGCCGCTGCGCGGTGCCGGCACGGCCAGCCTGGCGCTCGAGTATGGCCAGCGCGGCGTCGCCGCCGGCAATTTGTCCACCTACAACGTGAAGGCGGAAGTGGACTTGCCATCGGGTAATAACTTCAGCACCAGGCAGGGCACGGATGGCGCAGTCATCAGCTATACGGTGATCAACAGCGTAGGTGCGGCTGGCAGCCTGAGCGCAGCCGATTTGCAGGGCATGAATGCCAACCTGGGAGGCAACTATGCGCTGGGCCGCCATATCGACGCCAGTGCCACGCTCGACTGGGACGGCGGCAAGGGCTTCGTGCCCATCGGCAACACAGGGACGCCATTCCTGGGCAGGGTTGACGGCCTGGGCCATGACGTCACGGGATTGTCCCTCACCCGGCTGACGGACTATGCCGATGTCGGCATGTTTGGCGCCATCGGCGCGTCGGGCGTGGTGCGCAACCTCAATCTCGTCAACACCCGGATACAGGCGCCGGAAGGCAAGTCTGGGCAGATCCGGCTGGGCATGCTGGCGGCAAGAAACGCGGGCTTGATCGATAACGTCAGTGCGTACGGCGAACTGAAGCTGACGGGGTCGATTTATGCAGGGGGCATGGTGGGCGTGAATAGCGGCGTGATCAACAACAGCCGCAGCAGCGGCAGTATCGAGCACACTCCCAATTACGGTGGCGGCGCTGCCGGGCTGGTTGCCCAAAATGAACGTGGCGGCAGCGTCAGCAACAGTAGCAGCAGCATGAAGGTGACCGTAGTCAAGGGCACGGCCGGCGGGCTGGTGCTTGAAAACGCTGGCGCCATCGCGAAGAGCTTTGCCACGGGCGACGTCGCGGGCGATATCTTTGCGGGCGGCCTGGCGGCATTCACGTCAGGCAATATCAGCGACAGCCATGCGACGGGCAGCGTGACGGGCAGTTCCATCGCCGGCGGATTGGCTGGCCGGCTGGGCGGGACGATCAGCAACAGCTATGCGACCGGCAATGTCTACTCTTCCGGCGATGTGCAGTCCGAGCAAGGTTTTGGCGGCCTCGTCGGTGACGTTTATGCGGGCAGGATCAGCAACAGCTATGCCACTGGCAGCGTCAATGCGGGCAACTATGCGGGCGGCATCGTCGGCCGGAACCGGGGGACTGTGGACAATGTCTATTCCTTCGGCGCGGTCAATGCGCAGCACGATAACCGAGGCGGCATCGTTGGCTACAATGATTTCGGTGGCAACGTGAGCAATGCCTATTACAACACCAGCGCCAACCACGGCCTGACGGGCCTGGGCCAAGGCAATGGCAGAACGAGCAATATCGTCGGCTTGACGGACCTTGCAATGGGTGATCCTGCAAGTTATCCAACATTCAATTTCACGACGACGGCTGGCGCCACGGGCAACAATTGGGTGACGGTGGGATCGAACGGCGGCATGAACGGCAAGGGCGGCACGTTGCCGATGTTCAGCGGCGAATACTCGACCACCATCAATTCCGCGCACCAGCTGCAGTTGATGGCGATGGACAAGGCGGCAGCCTATACCCTGGGCAGCAGCTTCAGCGCGGGGGCGACAGCCGGCGGCGATATCTGGCTCGGCAAAGGCTTCGTGCCTGTCGGTGACGCCGCGTCGCCGTTCACGGGCAGCCTCAATGGCGCCGGCCACATCATTTCCGACTTGCGCATCTTCCGGCAGGGGAGCGCTGCAATCGGCCTGATCGGCAGTCTCGGCAAAAATGGCAGTATCTCGGACCTGGGCTTGAGCGACGCCCGGATCACCGGCGGCAGCGATGTGGGCGCGCTCGCCGGCGCGAACGCGGGCAAAATCAGCGGCAGTTTCGTTACCGGCAATGTCACGGGCGATGCGCAGGTCGGCGCCCTCGTGGGCAGCAATACGGGCGAAATTGTCGACAGTTACGCGCTGGGCAGCGCGACGGGTGGCGTGAATGTGGGCGGCCTGGCTGGCGACAGCCGCGGCGGCAGTATCCGTAACAGCTATGCGGCCGTTGCCGTCAGCGGCGCAGCGGGGCTGGGCGGGCTGGCAGGCGGCGCCTCCGCCGCCGATGCCACGGGCAGTTACTGGGATACGCAGATCAGCGGGCAGGCGGGCAGCCAGGGCGGCACGGGCCTGAGTTCGGCCGAGTTGAAAAAACTGGCCAACTACAACGGCAGCAGCGCGGGCAGCCCGGCCTGGGACTTGAACAATACCTGGGTGATTTACGAAGGACAGAGCACGCCATTGCTGCGTTCCTTCCTGACGCCCCTGGTGGTGACGGTGTCGCATAGCAGCAAGGTCTATGATGGCCTCGCCAGCGATCCGGTCACCGTAAGTTATTCCAGGGTGGTCGATCCTTCCCTGCTGCAAGGCTCGTTGACATATGACAATGCGTCCGGTAGCCTGGTCAATGCCGGCAACTATGTGGTGCGGGCCAGCGGCGTGTATTCCACGGCCCAGAATGGCTACCTGATTAGCTATGTCGATGGCGGCGTGACGATTACGCCGCGCCAGATCAGCCTGAATGGCGTTTCGGCGGGCAACAAGGTGTATGACGGCAATACCTCTGCCGTGCTGGCTGGCGGCAGCCTCAGTGGCGTGTTGGGCGATGACGTGGCCAAGCTGAGCTTTTTGCTGTCCGGCTCGTATGCCAGCAAGAATGTCGGCAACAATCTCGCCATTACGGCCAGCGCCACGCTGGGCGGCAGTGCGGCCGGCAACTACACGCTGGCGCCAATCGGCGACTTCAGCGGCGCGATCACCAAGGCCACCATCAGCAGCGTGACGGGCATCAAGGCCGATGACAAGGTGTATGACGGTGGCCTGGGGGCCAGCCTGAGCGGCGCTTCGGCGGTCTTGCATGGCATGGTGAGCGGCGACAGTCTTGCCGTGGTCACTGCCAGAGGCAATTTCGCGGACAAGAATGCGGGCAGCGGCAAAACGGTGTATGTCAGCGATATCGTGCTGGCTGGCGCCGACAGCGGCAACTATACCCTGGCCGCCACGGACGCCGTCATCACGGGCACCATCCGGCCCAAGGCGCTGACGCTCGGCGGCGTCGCCGCGCAAGATAAAGTCTACGATGGCAATGCCGACGCGCGCGTGACGGGCGGCACATTGAGCGGTTTCGTCGGCTCGGAAAACGTGATCTTGTCTGGCCTGAGCGGCTATTTTTCGGACAAGAACGCCGGCAACGGCAAGGCCGTGACGGTGGGCGCCGTGCTGGCCAGCGATACGGGGCTGGCCAGCAACTACACGGTGGCCAACCCGGACGGCTTGACGGCCAGCATCACGCCCAAGGCCCTGACGGTGACGGGCGCGGTGGCGGGCGACAAGGTCTATGACGGCACGCGCCTGGCCAGCGTCAGCGGCGGGGTTCTGTCCGGCCTGGTCGAAGGCGAACGCCTGGACATCGCCGGGATGGCGGCCAGCTTCGGCGACCAGAACGCGGGCAAGGCCAAGGCGGTGACGGTGACGGGCACGACCCTGGCCGACACGGCCAGCGGCTTGGCCAGCAACTACACGGTGGCCAACCCGGACGGCTTGACGGCCAGCATCACGCCGAAGGCCCTGACGGTGACGGGCGCGGTGGCGCTCGACAAGGTCTACGATGGCACGCGCCTGGCCAGCATCAGCGGCGGCGTACTGTCCGGCCTGGTTGAAGGCGAGCGCCTGGACATCGCCGGGATGACGGCCAGCTTCGGCGACAAGAACGCGGGCAAGGCCAAGGCGGTGACGGTGACGGGCACGGCCCTGGTCGACACGGCCAGCGGCTTGGCCGGCAATTACACGGTGACCGATCCGAACGGCCTGACGGCCAGCATCACGCCCAAGGCCTTGACGGTGACGGGGGCGGCGGCGCTCGACAAGGTCTACGACGGCACGCGCCAGGCCAGCGTCAGCGGCGGTGTGCTGTCCGGCCTGGTCGACGGCGAACGCCTGGGCGTGACCGGGATGACGGCCAGCTTCGGTGACAAGAACGCGGGCAATGCCAAGGCGGTGACGGTGACGGGCACGACCCTGGCCGACACGGCCAGCGGTTCGGCCAGCAACTACACGGTGGCGAACCCGGGCGGCTTGACGGCCAGCATCACGCCGGCGGCGCTGACGGTGGGTATCACGGGTATCAACAAGGTTTACGATGCGAGCGTCGCTGCCAGCGTGAACTGGCGCGACGACCGTCTTGCCGGCGACCAGCTGAGCATCAGCAGCAATGCTGCCCAGTTTGCCGACAAGAATGCGGGACAGGGCAAGACGGTGCGCGTGGATGGCATACGCTTGAGCGGGCTGGACGCCGGCAATTATGTGGTCAACACGGCGGCGTCGGCGCGGGCCGATATTACGCAGGCGAAATTGACCGTGACGGTGAACAATGCCGAGAAAGACCAGGGGCGCCCTAATCCCGTCTTTGACGTCGGCTATGCGGGCTTGCTGGGGGGCGACAGCGTGGCATCGGAACTGCGCGGCGAACTACTGTTCAGCACGGAGGCAGGCGCGGGTTCGCCGGCCGGCAACTACAAGGTTGCCGCCGCAGGGCAGACGTCGAACAACTATGCGATCGGCTATGTCGCCGGCAGCTTGAAGGTGAAGCCGGCCGAAGCCTTGCGCAATGCGCTGACGGCAGCGGCCGCTTCCGTCGCCGCCGTGCCGTTGGCGGGCAATATGGTGGTTGCGGAGCATGCCCATGGCGGCAAAGCGGCGGCCGGCCCTGCCGCGCCTGTCGTGGCCGGCGTGGCCGGCCCGACATCCCGCCAGGTGCTGCCGGGCTTGCAATTGAGCGTGCTCGACGGCGGTATTCTGTTGCCGGCCGGCATGACCAGCGGCCCGGCCATGCCGTAACAGCAAGGGCCGTGCTTGCCCCGGCTAGCCGGCCCGTGCGGCAGCCGCCTTGGCAGGCAGCTGCAGATCCATATTGGCTTCGAACAGGGCCGTGATCCAGCCCGCAAACGCCTGCAGCTTGGGCGTGGCCAGCCGGCCTTGCGGCGTCAGCAGCGACATGGGCATCGGTGTCGGCGGGTGATCCGCCAGCACGGCCACCAGGGCGCCGCTGTCGAGGTGCGCGCGCACCTGGTACACGGCCGCCTGCGCCAGTCCCAGCCCTTGCAGCGCGCAAGCGACGCTGGCGTCCGCGTCGTTGACGGCGATGGGGCCGGCCATCGGCACGCGCACCACCTCCTTGCCTTGCAGGAAATCCCAGTCGAAGGCGCGTCCCGTGCGGCCCGAGTAATGCATGATGCCCCGGTGCGCGGCCAGGTCGGTCAGGGTGTGCGGCGTGCCGTGCCGCGCCAGGTAGGCGGGTGAGGCGCACGTGACGAAGCGCATCAGGCCGACCTGTTTGCCGATGAAGGCGGAATCCTGCAAGGTGCCCACGCGCAAGGCGCAATCGATGCCTTCCTGCGTCAGGTCGACCAGGCGGTCAGTCAGGCTCAGCTGCAGTTGCACGTCCGGCCAGGCGGCGTGGAATTGCGCGATATGGGGCATGACGAGGCGCCGGCCCACCGTGTTGGGCAGGTTGATGCGCAGCAAGCCACGGGGTTTTTTCGCGTCCGGACCGCGGAACGCCAGTTCCGCCGTGTCGACGGCTTTTAAAATATCGAGGCAATGGCGGAAGTACTCGGCCCCTTCCGGCGTCAGGGACAAACGGCGCGTAGTGCGCTGCAGCAGTTGCGTGCCCAGGTAGGCTTCCAGCTTTTGCAGGGTGGCCGTCAGCGCGGCGCGCGGCAAATTCAAGGTTTCGGCCGCCTTGGAAAAACTGTTGGCCTCGACGATGCGCACGAAGGTCTGCATGGCCTTGATCTTGTCCATGGGATAGCTTTCATTGTTCATATTATGTGAAAAGTGTAGGGCGATTATGCCCTAATTATCTTTGCCCCGGTTTTGCCTAGAATGGCCACATCCCTACCGAACCGAGGAAACAACATGAACAAGGCCTCACCTTCTGCTCCCCACGACATTGCGCCCGCCATGGTGCTGCTGCTGGCCATCGCTTCCGGCCTGATCGTGGCTAATCTGTATTACGCGCAAACCCTCGTCGGGCCCATCAGCGCCTCCACGGGCCTGTCGGCCAAGGCGGCCGGGCTGATCGTCACCCTGACGCAAGTGGGCTACACGCTGGGCCTGCTGTTTGTCGTGCCGCTGGGCGACTTGCTGGAAAACCGCCGCCTGATCGTCACGGCCTTGCTGGTGACGGCCACGGCCCTCGTGGTGGCGGCCCTCTCCACGGGCGCCATCGTGTTCCTGGCAGCCGCGCTGGCCATCGGCCTCGGGTCCGTGGCGGCGCAAGTGATCGTGCCGTTTGCCGCCCACCTGTCGCAGGAAGCGACGCGGGGCCAGACGGTGGGCAAGGTGGTCAGCGGCCTGTTGCTGGGCATCATGCTGGCCCGTCCCGTGGCCTCGCTGGTGGCGGCCCATGCAAGCTGGCACGTGGTGTTTGGCGGCGCCGCCGTGCTGATGGTCTTGCTGGCGCTGGTGCTGCGCCGCGCCTTGCCCGTGCGCCAGCCCGTGTCGAGCATGCGCTATCCGGCCTTGATGGCCTCGCTGTGGCATTTGCTGCTGGGCACGCCCGTGCTGCGCCGCCGCGCCGCCTATCATGCGGGCCTGTTCGGCGCCTTCAGCCTGTTCTGGACCGTCACGCCGCTGGTGCTGTCCAGCCCCGCGTTCGGCCTGTCGCAAACGGGCATCGCCATCTTCGCCCTGGTGGGCATGGCGGGCGCCGTCGCTTCACCCATCGCCGGCCGCCTGGCCGATGCGGGCCACACCTTGCCCGCCACGGCCGCCGCGCTGGCGCTGGGCGTCGTCGCCTTTGCCTTGCCGATGCTGGCGCCCGAGTCGAAACACGTGGCGCTGGGGCTGCTGGTGGTCGCTTCCATCGTGCTCGACATGGGCGTGGCCGCCAACCTGGTGCTGGGCCAGCGCGCCATCTTCAGCCTGGGCGCGGAAGTGCGCGGCCGCCTGAACGGCCTGTATTTCGCCCTGTTCTTCGCCGGCGGCGCAGCCGGCTCGGCCATCGGCGCCTGGGTGTATGCCAGCTATGGTTGGCAAGCAACTTTGCTGACCGGCATGGCGTTTCCGGGCCTGGCCCTGCTGGTATGGCTGGGAGAATTTCTGCCGCTGGCCGCGCGCCGCACGGCTTGAAACCCTGATGGCGGCTCGTTATCACTAGCGGCTATTTCTATCATCATGAAGATAAAGTGGCGTGATATGCCGCGATGCCGCAAGATGCACTTGTCTCCTCTATCTCCTCCAAGGAAATAGATTCAGCCCGCTTCCGTAGCGGGCTTTTTTTTGTCTTTGCAGATTAAATCACCACCAGATCGAGCGCGCGCATGAAGTTCGCCGCCTGCGCATGCGTGATGACGGCGCCTTTCAGCAAGGACGCTTCGCTCAATTTGAACCCGTCGATATCGGCGCCGCGCAAGTCCGCGCCCTGGAACTTCGCCAGTTTGATGGTGGCGTTGCGCAGGCTGCCCCCTTCGAAGACGGCGTCGCGGAAGTCGCAGCCGGCCAGGTAGGCGTCGGAAAAGTCCAGCTGCTTTAATATTGCCTTGCGGAACGAGAAGCCGCGCAGGTCGGCGCCCACCAGCAGGCTGTCTTCGAAGGTGAGGCCCAGGTGGGCCACTTCCTCGAACGAGGCGCCCGTCAGCTTGCAGCCGCGGTAGGTGGCCGAGGCCAGCTTGGCGCGCCGCCATTTTGTGTTGTTCAGGTCGCAGCCTTCGAAGCTGGCGTCGACGGCGTCGACGGATTCGAAATCGGCGCTGCCCGCGCGGCAGCGGCGCCAGGTGCTGCGCGCCAGTTTGCTGGCGAACAGATTGGTGTCGGCAAAGGTGCAGCGCTCGAAGGTACAGCCCTGCAGATCGAGGCGCGACAAGTCTTCGCCGTCGAACGCGCAATCGATGAAGTGGCGCACGGGCAGGGCCAGCTGCTGCTCGATGCCGGCGCGGTCCAGGGTCATGTTGCTTACTGCGGTATCGTGTGTTGCCATCCGTTTTTATTCCTAATCAAAGCAGGGGAGGGATGGCGCGGCGGGAAAATGCACGAACCAGAACACCTCCCCGGCTGGTGTAACAGCCAAGGGTCAGCGCCGTGGGTCCGCGTGGGCGGGAGCATGCCGGACGGTGCCGGGCACTTACCGGGTTACCAACCGGTGCGCTCATTTTCGATCAGCGCGTATTGTAGCTTGTCCGAATCGGCCTTGCCAGTTCTTGCGAAGCCGGGTTAGTATCGTTGCAGGCGCAGCCACTGCGCCAACGTCGCTCGGACGGATCCGGGCGCTTACGTACAGAGATAACCATGACCGACAGCCAAGCTCCGCGCAGCTTTTCGCGCATCAATCGCCTTCCCCCCTACGTTTTCAATATCACCGCCGAACTCAAGATGGCCGCGCGCCGCCGTGGCGAGGACATCATCGACATGTCGATGGGCAATCCCGATGGCGCCACGCCGGCCCACATCGTGGACAAGCTGGTCGAGACGGTGAAACGCCCCGACACGCACGGCTATTCCGCCTCCAAGGGCATTCCGCGGCTGCGCCGCGCGATTGCCCACTGGTACAAGAAGCGCTACGAGGTCGACATCGACCCGGACAGCGAAGCCATCGTCACCATCGGCTCGAAAGAGGGCCTGGCGCACCTGATGCTGGCGACCCTGGACCGTGGCGACACGGTGCTGGTGCCCAATCCCAGCTATCCGATCCACATCTGGGGCGCCGTCATCGCGGGCGCCGATATCCGCTCCGTGCGCATGGGGCCGGGCGTGGATTTCTTTGCCGAACTGGAACGGGCCATCCGCGAAAGCTACCCGAAACCGAAGATGATGGTGCTGGGCTTCCCGTCCAACCCCACGGCGCAATGCGTGGAGCTGGAATTCTTCGAACGGGTCGTGGCGCTGGCGAAACAGCACAATATCCTGGTGGTGCATGACCTGGCGTATGCCGACATCACCTTCGATGGCTGGAAGGCGCCGTCCATCATGCAGGTGCCTGGCGCGCGCGACGTGGCTGTCGAGTTTTTCACCATGTCGAAAAGCTACAACATGGCGGGCTGGCGCATCGGCTTCATGGTGGGCAATGCGGAACTGGTGGCGGCCTTGGCGCGCATCAAGAGCTACCACGACTACGGCAGTTTTACGCCCGTGCAAGTGGCGGCCATCGCCGCGCTGGAAGGCGACCAAAGTTGCGTGACGGACATCTGCGCCCAGTACCAGCGCCGCCGCGACGTGCTGGTGAAAGGCTTGCATGAGGCGGGTTGGATGGTGGAAAAACCGAAGGCCTCGATGTATATCTGGGCGCATATCCCGCAAGCGTATCGCCACCTGGGTTCGCTGGAATTTGCCAAGCTGCTGCTGCAAAAAGCCAGGGTGAGCGTGTCGCCCGGCATCGGTTTCGGCGAATACGGCGATGAATACGTGCGCTTCGCCCTGATCGAAAACGAGGCGCGCGTCCGGCAAGCCTTGCGCGGCATCAAGAATATGTTGCGTTCCGGCGACGCAAAAACGGAAACGGCAACGTAAAAGTTGCCGTATGGAATTGTCTGTTGCCCGTAATATCACTGCTGCGTATTTCTGACATCACGAATATAAAGTGGTTTTATATGCTGCAACGCGGCATCATTCATTTGTCTCCTCTATCTCCTCCAAGGAAATAGATTCAGCCCGCTCCCGCAGCGGGCTTTTTTTTGCCTGTCATTCCGCGCGGCTATGCGTCGCCGGCACCTGTAAACCGCCGTACCGCCACCTCCCACTGCTGCATCAGGCTGGCCGCCTGGTCGCGGCCGATGGCGGGCAGGAACGTCCTGTCGGCGCGCCAGTGCGATGCCAGCTCGTCCACGCCACGGTACTGGCCGATGGCCAGGCCCGCCAGGTAGGCCGCGCCCAGGGCCGTCGTTTCGATCACTTGCGGGCGCACGACGGGGATGCCCAGCAAGTCGGCCTGGAATTGCAGCAGCAGGTTGTTGGCGCAGGCGCCGCCGTCCACGCGCAGCTCGGTGATGGGCGCTTGCGCGTCGCGCGTCATGGCGCCCAGCAGGGCGGCGCTCTGGAAGGCGATCGCTTCGAGCGCGGCGCGGGCGATGTGGCCCACCGTGCTGCCCCGGCTCAGGCCCAGGATGGCGCCTTTCGCCGAGGGCACCCAGTACGGCGCGCCCAGGCCTGTAAACGAGGGAACGAAGACCACGCCGCCGGAATCGGGCACGGAGGCGGCCAGGCCTTCCGCTTCGCCCGCATGGCCGATGGCACCCAGGCCGTCGCGCAGCCACTGCACCACGGCGCCGCCGATGAAGACGCTGCCTTCGAGCGCATACGCGGGCTGCGCGCCCACCTGGCAGGCGGCCGTGCTGATCAAGCCATGCTGCGATTGTGCGCACTGCTCGCCCGTGTTGAGCAGCAAGAAGCAGCCCGTGCCATAGGTATTCTTGGCCATGCCCGGCGTGAAACAGGTCTGGCCGAACAGCGCCGCCTGCTGGTCGCCGGCGATGCCGCCGATGATGACGGGGCTGCCCAGCACCGCCGCATCCGTTTCGCCATATACGTGGCTCGAAGGGTGGACGGACGGCAGCAGGCTGGCGGGAATGCCCAGCCAGTCGAGCAGCTGGGCGTCCCAGCAGCCTTCATGCAGGTTCCACAGCATGGTGCGCGAAGCGTTGGTGACGTCGCTCACGTGCAGCCGGCCGCCCGTCATCTGCCATGCGAGCCAGGTATCGATGGTGCCGAAGGCCAGTTCGCCGCGCATGGCCCGCGCGCGGACGCCGGGCACGGCGTCGAGTATCCAGCGCAGCTTGGTGCCGGAAAAATACGGGTCGAGCACCAGGCCCGTCTTTGCGTGGATGGCGCCGGCCAGGCCCCGCGCGCGCAAGTCCTCGCACAGCGCCTCCGTGCGGCGGTCTTGCCAGACGATGGCGTTGTAGACGGGTTCGCCCGTGGCGCGGTCCCATACCACCGTCGTTTCGCGCTGGTTGGTGATGCCCAGCGCGCCGAGGGCGTCGGCCTGCAAGCCCGTCTTGGCCAGCACTTCGCGGCAGGTAGCCACCTGGCTGTGCCAGATTTCCATCGGGTCGTGCTCGATCCAGCCCGGCTGCGGGAAGATCTGGCGAAATTCGCGCTGCGCCACGGCGACGATGGCGCCCGTTTCATCGAAGACCATGCTGCGCGAGCTGGAGGTGCCCTGGTCGAGGGCCAGCAAATACGTCATGCCGCCACCTCTTGCGCCGGATGGGCGGCCAGCCATTGCTGCAGGCGTGCCACGTCGGCCGGCGCGCAGCGCAACCCCAGTTTGCTGCGGCGCCACAGGATGTCGTCGCAACTCCTGGCCCATTCCACCTCGACCAGATAGCACGCTTCGGCTTCGTACAGGCCGGGCGCCAGTTGCGCGCCCAGGTCGGCCATCGACGTGGCGCCCGTCAGCAGGCGTGCGGCGCGGCTGCCGTAGGCGCGCGCATAGCGGCGCGCCAGCGCGGCCGGCAGCCAGGCGTGGTCGCGCTGGAAGCGCGCGAGGAAACCGTCGAAATCATGGCTGTCCACGAGTTGATTCACCTGCTGCAGGTCGCCGCCGGGCAGGGGCGCGTGGGCCGTCCAGGCCGGAGAAGCATTGTCCAGCAGGGGCGCCAGCAGGCCCAGCGCCTCCTCGGCCAGCTTGCGGTAGGTGGTGATCTTGCCGCCCCAGATATTGAGCAGGGGCGCGCCCTTTGCTGCTGCGCCGCGCGCCACTTCCAGCAGGTAGTCGCGCGTGACGGCCGACGCGTTCTGCGCGCTGTCGTCGAGCAGGGGGCGCACGCCGGAATACGTCCACACGACGTCGGCGGGGCCGATTTCGCGCTTGAAATAGCGGTTCGCCGCCTGGCACAGGTAATCGATCTCCGCCTGGCTGATCTTCACCTGGCTCACGTCCCCCTTGTATTCCTCGTCGGTGGTGCCGATCAGGGTAAAGTCATCCTGGTAGGGGATGGCGAAGATGATGCGCTGGTCCGGGTTCTGGAAGATGTAGGCGTTCGGATGGTCGAACAGGCGCGGCACGATGATGTGGCTGCCCTTGATCAGGCGCAGTCCCTGCGTCTCGCTGCCGCCGGCCGCGCCGGCAAATTGCGCCGTCCACGGTCCCGCCGCGTTGACGATGGCGCGCGCGCGCAAGGTCTTGCGCTGGCCACCTTCCGCTTGCAGGGTGGCGTGCCAGGCGTCGCCGTCGCGGCGCGCGTCGACGCAGGCCGTGCGGGTGAGGATGTGCGCGCCGTGTTCCTGCGCGTCGAGCGCGTTGAGCACCACCAGGCGCGCATCGTCGACCCAGCCGTCGGAATACACGAAGCCCTTGCGGTAGCCGGCCTTCAGCGGCGCGCCCGCCGCATGGCGGTCCAGCGCGATGCCTTGCGAGGCGGGTAAAAAGGCCCGTTTGGCCAGGTGGTCGTACAGGAACAGGCCCGCGCGTATCATCCAGGAGGGGCGCTGGGCGGCGTCGTGCGGCATGACGAAGCGCATCGGCCACATGATGTGCGGCGCGGCGCGCAGCAGCACTTCGCGTTCCTGCAGCGCCTTGCGCACCAGCTTGAATTCATAGTATTCGAGGTAGCGCAGGCCGCCGTGTATCAGCTTGGTGGAGGCGGACGAGGTGTGCTGCGCCAGGTCGTGCTGTTCGCACAGCACCACGCGCAAGCCGCGGCCGGCCGCGTCGCGCGCGATGCCGGCGCCATTGATGCCGCCGCCGACGACCAGCAGGTCGCAGTCGGCGGGCAGGGAGGAAAAGCGGGAAGCGGACATGGAAGGTTCGTCTCGTAAAAAAGGTAAACAGTGAAAAGGCGCCGCCTCAGGCGGCCAGGGCCAGCACGGGCGGCAGCACCAGGGCCAGGCCGGCGACCAGCAGCAGCACGAAGACGGCGCGGCGCACGTGCTCGATGGGCAGGCGCGAAGGGTGGCGGCGCGCCAGCCACGTCAGCCCCGTCACCAGCGGCAAGGCTTCCAGGGTCAGCCACAGGGCCGTCAGGCTGAACTGGCCGTGCGCCAGCACGAGGGCCAGGCGCAGCACGGCATTCGCGGCAAACAGCACGATCAGCGAATGGCGGATCATGTCGGCCGGCCATGGCTGCCGGTACAGGTGGTACACCATGGGCGGGCCGGCGCTGGCGAACAGGCCGCCCATCACGCCGGACACGCCGCTGAAGAACAGGAAGGCGGGCAGGCCGGATTGCCGCCGGCGCGCGCTGGGGCGCAGCACCAGCATGCATGCGCAGACGACGATGGCGCAGCCGAGCAGGAAGCGCAGCAGGGTCACCTGTTGCGCGCTGAACCAGCCCAACAGGGCCACGCCCGCGCCCACGCCCAGCAGGCTGACGGCCAGCGAAGGGCCGAACACGGGCCAGGCCAGTTGCGGACGCGTGCGGCCAAACGTGATGGCCGCATTCACCAGCACCAGCACGCTGACGACGTTGGCCACGTCGCCCAGGCTGGCCAGGTGCAGCACGGCCGTCAGGCCCAGCAGGATCAGGCCGAAAGCAAAGCCCGTCAGGTTCTGCGCGACGCTGGCCAGCGCCACGCAGGCCAGGAACAGCAAGTGCGACGCCACGCTCATGCCAGGCTCATTTCGCCAGCGACAGGAAGAAATCCTGCTGCGCGCAACCGCGCCGCACGAAGACGGGCGGCTGGCCCATAGGAGCGTCGACTTCCACGCGCTGGCCGCCTTCGAAGACGGCGCCGCTCCACAGGTGGATCCAGGCGTCGCCCTGCGGCAGGTAGGCGCTCCAGCGCGCAGCGCCCGCCGCATGCACGGGCGCCACCAGCAGGTCGGGGCCGAACAGGTACTGGTCCTGGATGGCGTAGGTGGCGCGGTCGTGTTCATAGTGCAGGAACAGGGGGCGCTGCAGCGGCAGGCCGCGCGCCACGGCATCTTCGGCCAGCGCGCGGATGGTGGGCGCCAGTGCCACGTGCAGCCGCGTCATGCGGGCGAAGTGCTGGAACACCTGTTCATCCTGGTAAAACTGGAAGTTTTCGTCCGGGCGGTTGCCTTCGTGCGTGCGCATCATCGACGTGAAGACGGCCATCTCCGTCCAGCGCTGGAACAGTTCCGCCGTGCGCAGGTTGCCGAACAGGCTGGTATAGCCGCCGATGTCGCTGTGGTGGTAGGCGTTGCCCAGGAGGCCGGACGACAGTGCGCCGCAGATCACCGTCTGCAAGCCATCGTGGCGGCTGAAGTCGACCGACTGGTCGCCCGCCCACAGCAGCGGGCAGTGCGCCTGCACGCCCGTGTAGCCGGCGCGCATGAAGAAGGTGGCCTCGCCCGTCTTGCCGGCTGCTTCGATGGCGCGCGCATTGACTTCGGCCCACAGGGTCGGCCAGGCGTTGTGCATCAGGCGCGCATCGACGCCATTGTGCAGGCGCAGGTCGATCGGCAGGTATTCGCCGAAATCGGCCATCCAGCCGGACAGGCCGAAATCGAGCATTTCCTGGCGCAGGATGCGTTCCTCGAACCACAGCGCGGCGGCCGGGTTGGTGAAGTCGACGACGCCGCAATCGAATTCGCCGAAGTCCACCAGGTAGGCGCCGCCATCGGTGGCCGTGGCCAGGAATCCCTGCTGCAGCGCTTCCTGGTACAGGGTGCCGTCGTTGCACAAATACGGATTGACGTAGCCGAGGAAGCGGATGTCCTGCCTGGCCAGGTCCGCGATCCAGTTTTTCAGGTCGGGATAGCGCTGCGGCTGCCAGCGCCAGTCCCAGAACAAACGCTTGCCGAACGAGGTCTGGCGCAAGCCCACCCAGTCTTCGCACCACAGGGCGCTGACGGGCAAGCCGTGTTCCTGCGCCTGCGCGAGGATGGCGCGGGCATGCTCTTCGCCGCCTTTCAGGCCCAGCATGGCGCCATTTTGCAGCCAGGCTGGCAGCTGCGGCTGGCGGCCGAAGCGTTGCGAGACGACGCCGACCAGGTCGACGAAGGAGTCGGCCAGCATGAATTCCAGGCGCTCGGGCATGGCCCAGAATTGCAGCTCGTGGAAGTCCGGCTGGCGGAAATCGAAGTCCGCATACGCCGTCGTCTCGGCATGCAGGCAGTAGCGCTGCGACGAGATGAAGCTCGGTTGCGGATAATTCGTGTGATAGTAGTCGCCGCCCGATTTCGACGTCACGTCGGCCTGCCACGTCAAATGGGTCGACTTGTCGCGGCCCACGCCCGGCTCGGACGTCCACAGGGGGAAGTGGCGGCCGCGCAGGTTGAAGTACGACATTTGCTCGCCGCAGCCCCACACATGCTCGTCCTGTTCTGCTGGCAGGCGCAGCCACAGCCGGTTCCAGCCCGGCGCCGCGTAGCGCACCACCAGGTGCACGCCATGCGGCGCCGCTTGCACGGCCAGCACCAGCTGCGGCGTGTCGCCCGCATGGCGCGCGAAGCTCAGGGTGGCGCCGTCGCCGTCCTGCGTGACGGCCAGCGTGCGCAGGGCGCTGCGCTCTTCGACGTAATCTTCGATGGCGAAGTTACCTCGGTACATTTCCATGCTTTCGCGGCCCTGGCCAACGAACACGCATGGCGCATCGGCGCCGTGGCGCAGCAGCAAGCGGCCGGCGCAGCGCAGGGCGACGCTGTCATTTTCCTGGTGTAGTGTGTACTGCATGACGATCAACTCCTGTGAAAACCGGCCGCCCGCATGGTGGCGTGGGGCGGGCCGGCGGTGCATCAACAAATAAGCACTAAATTAAAAGACGAGGAACATGCCGGCGGTCAGCTCGACGGGGCTGTAGCCGAAGTAGTTATTGTCCCCCCGGAACTGCAATACGCCCAGCTTGGCATGGCTGTTGTTGGCGATGCGCGTGGCATACGCGTAGAACGACAGGGTCGGCTGGAAGTTGTACAGGTAGCCCAGCGAGTAGGCTGTCGACGTGGGCTTGCCTACGCCATCGCCCGTGTTCGTGCCGAAAGCGCCTTTGGCGTTGGCGCCGTCATAGCTGATGTGCGCCAGGCTGCCCTCGATGCGGTGCTTGCCGAGGTCGTAGGCGCCCGAGACGCCGAAAGCGTCGGCCGCATAGCCGCCCGCGTTCGACACGCGGTAGGAGGTGTAGGAGCCGCCCAAGGTAAAATCGTGCCACTTGTAGCGCGCGCCGACGATGTCCGTGACCTGGTTGCGCTTGAGGAAGTTCGGCGTGCCCCCCGTGCTGATGTCGTTGCTCTGCTGGTAATCCATGTGCGCATAGCCGAGGAACAGGTCGCCCTTTTTGTACAGCACGTTGGCGGCCCAGCTGCGGCCATCGTTTTCCAGGTCAGTAGCGGAAGACGCCTGCTGGCCGGCCGAATACGACACTTCCGCCGAAATGTTGTTCCAGGTGGGGCTGCGGTAGCGCAGCGCATTGCCGTAGAACAAGGCCGTGCCCGAGTTGTTGCCGGCCAAACTCGTCGTCTTGCTGGCGTTGCCCGTGACGGGATCCTTCAGGTAGCGGCCCAGGGATTCGGGACGCGTGAGCGAGAACAGGGCGCTGAAGTCGTTGGCGCCGTAATTGTGCGCCGAGGCCAGGTCGGCGCCCAGCGAGACCCAGAACGGCGCCATGTACATGGTGCCGCCTTCGATCGAACCCCAGGTGGTCGAGGCAAAGCCGACGGTGGAGCCCCGGTTGAACAGCACGGACGAGGTGGTGTTGTTTTGCGTGCCGCCGCCCGCATTGCCGTTGAACAGGTTCAAGCCCGTCTCGACGCCGAAGATGGCCTTGTACTCATCGCTGAAGACCCAGGCGCCCGTGAGGCCCAGGCGGCTGGCCATCTCGCCCTGGTTCAGGCGGTGGTTGGTCAGCTGGCGCCCGCTGGCATCCTTGCCGCGCGAAACTGTATAGCCGATGTCGCCACGGCCGTACAGTTTCCAGTTGAAGCCGGTGACCGGTTTCACGGGCGCCGCTGCCGGTGCGGCAGCCATCGCTGCTGCTGGCGCTGCTGGCGCTGGCTGGGCCGCTTTCGCTTCCATCTGCGCCACCCGGTCCTGCAACTGGGCCAGCATGGCCTTCATGTCGCTCAGTTCGTCGGCGCGCGCGTTAGCGCTAACAAATGGTGCCGAGAGAAGCACGCCGGTGATGGCCGCGGCCAGGGTGGTCTTGCGGAATGTCGTTTGCATGATCTTGTCTCCTGTGTTTTTTATGAGTATGGTTGCTGATCCCTGCCTTGCTTACATTGAAATAATCAAATTCCTCCCATGCACAAGTATTTGATATCGAGGAAGTCGTCCATGCCGTAATGCGAGCCTTCGCGGCCCATGCCCGAATGCTTGACGCCGCCGAACGGCGCCATTTCGTTGGCGATCATGCCCGTGTTGATGCCGACCATGCCCACTTCCAGTTCTTCCGCCACGCGCCAGACTCTGCCCAGGTCGCGGCTGTAGAAATAGCCGGCCAGGCCGAACTGCGTGGCGTTGGCCATGGCGACGACTTCCTCTTCGCTGCCGAAGCGGAACAGGGGCGCCAGCGGGGCGAAGGTTTCCTCGGTGGCGACCAGCATGTCGCTGTTCGCTTCCAGCACCACGCTGGGCTCGAAGAAGCTGCCGCCCAGCGCGTGGCGCTTGCCGCCGATGGCCAGCTTGCCGCCCTTGGCCAGTGCGTCGGCGATGTGTTGCTCGATCTTGCGCACGGCGTTTTCATCGATCAGCGGGCCTTGCGTGACGCCTGCTTCGGTGCCGGCCCCCAGTTTCAGCTCGGCCACCTTGGCCACCAGGCGGGCGGCGAAGTCGTCGTAGATGCCGTCCTGCACGTAGATGCGGTTGGCGCAGACGCAGGTCTGGCCGCTGTTGCGGTATTTCGACATCAGCACGCCTTCGACGGCCGCGTCGATATCGGCATCCTCGAAGACGATGAAGGGCGCGTTGCCGCCCAGTTCCAGCGACAGCTTCTTGATCGTGCCGGCCGCCTCGCGCGATAGCCAGGCGCCCACTTCCGTCGACCCCGTAAACGTGATCTTGCGCACCAGGTCGTTAAGGCACAGTTCCGTGCCGATGGCTTGCGCCGCGCCCGTCACCACATTGAACACGCCGGGCGGCACGCTGGCGCGCAGCGCCAGTTCGGCCAGGGCCAGGGCCGACAGCGGCGTTTGCGACGCCGGCTTCAAGACCATGCTGCAGCCGGCCGCCAAGGCGGGGCCGGCCTTGCGCGTGATCATGCCGTTCGGGAAATTCCACGGCGTGATGGCCGCGCACACGCCGATCGGCTGCTTGATGACGACGATGCGCTTGTCGTTCGACGGCGGCGCGATCACGTCGCCATACGCGCGCTTGCCTTCCTCGGCAAACCATTCCAGGTAGGCCGCGTTCGAGACGATCTCGCCCTTGGCTTCCGCCAGCGACTTGCCCTGTTCAGTAGTCAATATCAGCGCCAGGTCGTCCGCGTGCTGCAGGATCAGCGCATGCCAGGCGCGCAGCACCGTGGCGCGCGCCTTGACGGTCTGCTTGCGCCACAGCCGGAAGGCCGCGTGGGCGCTGGCGATGGCGCGCCGCGTCTCGGCGGCACCCATGCGCGGCACGGTGGCGATGACGGCGCCGGTAGCCGGGTTGGTGACATCGATGGTGGCGCCGTCGTCGGCGTCGCACCAGGCGCCGTCGATCAGGCATTGCTGTTTCAAAAGGCTTGCGTCTTGCAGGTTCAACATGAGGGTTCTCCTTGAATGGGGGCTTAGCCAGCTACAGATACTTGCGCGAGGCCGGCATCGACGATGATGTTCTGGCCCGTGATGCCGTCCGAGTCGTCGGCCGCCAGGAACAGGGCCGTGCGGGCCACGTGGCCCGCGTCGAGCCGGTATTTCAGGCATTGCAGTTCGATGAAGCGGCGGTCTTCTTCCGGATCGCGCCACAGCGCGGCCTGGCGGTCCGTGGCGATGGCGCCCGGCGCGATGGCGTTGACGCGGATATTCTGCTCGCCCAGCTCGCGCGCCAGGGTGCGCGACAGGCCCGCGATGCCCGCCTTGGACGTGGTGTAGCCGACCAGGTTGGGGCGCCCGCGCATCCACGAGATCGAGCCCAGGTTGATGATGGAACCGCCGCCGGCGGCCGCCATGCCTGGCGCCACCTGCTGGATGGCGAACACGTGGTGTTTCAAGTTCAGCGCCAGGCAGTTGTCCCAGTATTCGGGCGTCAGTTCGGCCAGCGAATGGCGGTCGTCGCGGCCCGCGTTATTGAGCAGCACGCGGATGGCGCCAAAGCGCGCCTCGACGTCGGCCAGGCTGGCCTGGTAGGCGGCGATGTCGCGGATGTCGCTGTAGACAAAATAGGGCGCGTGCCGGCACAGGGGCGCCAGACGCGCGGCCAGGGCGGCGCTGGCGTCGCCATCGATGTCGCAAAAAGCCACTTGCGCGCCTTGCAGGGCGAAGTGTTCGACCAGCGCGGCGCCGATGCCGGAGCCACCGCCGGAAACGAAGACCACGCGGTCCTGCAGGCTGGGGTAGAGAGTGATGTTGGCGTTCATGCTGTCCTCAGGGTGAAGATCCGGATATCAATCCCGGTAAAGGGGTTCGGGGCGGCCGGCCACGTCCAGGCGCACGGCAAAGAGGCCGCCGGCCTGCGGCTGGCGCGCCAGTTCGTCGTCGTTTGCGCCTTCGCGCGCGCTGGTGATGTACAGGGTGCGCAGGTCGGCGCCGCCAAAGGCGATCATGGTGGGGCGCGTGACGGGCACGCGCACGATGCCGATGATTTCGCCCTGCGGCGAAAAGCGCAGCACCCGGCCGCCTTCGTATTGCGCGCTCCAATAGCAGCCTTCGGCATCGAGCGCCGCGCCATCGGGGCGGCCGCCGTACACGGCGTCCTCTCCCTTGGCGGGCAGGCGGGCAAATACCTTGCGCTGGCCCACCTGGCCGCTGGCCGCGTCAAAGGCGAAACGGTAGATCACGTGGTTCGGCGTGTCGGACTGGAACAGCGACTGGCCATCGGCCGCGAAGGCGAGGCCGTTGCTGACTTTCACGCCAAGATCCTGCTGCGGCCCCCAGCCCAGGCGCGTGGCGCCCCTTTCCAGGCAAAACATGGCAGCCAGTTCCGCCGTGCGCGGTTCGTACATGGCGCCGGCCCAGAAACGCCCGGCGCTGTCGCAGCGGCCATCGTTGAAACGCATGTCGCGGCTGTAGTAGGGGGCGTCGGCCAGCTTGTCGAGCAAGCCTTCCTGCGGATAGAAGCGGTAGAAACCGTCGCGCAGGGCCGCCACCAGGCCGCCCTTTTCAGCCAGGGCGATGCAGCCCGGCTCGCACGGCACCCACCAGACGCGATCGAGGCTTGTGGCCGGATTGTAACGGTGCAGGCGGCGCCCGGCGATATCGATCCAGTACAAACACTGCTCGGCCACGCTCCACAGCGGGCATTCGCCCAGCTGGGCGCGCGCGTCGAGCACGAGTTCGGCTTGCCATTCACGCATGGGTCTCCTCCGCATTTTCCTGTATGGCCAGGCGCATGGCGATGTGCAGACTCTCGCCGGGCGCCAGCAAGCGCATGCCCGTGTCACGCGCGCCGCGCGCGGCCAGCGCAAACGCGTTATTCGCGTGCGTGACGGGTTCGATGGCGATAAAGCTGCGCTCGTCGTTGGGCGCGAAGCATACGAGGTGGCGGCAATTGTCGCTGGCCGACAGCTGCACGCTGTAGTCGCCGTAATCGAGGCTGGCGCGGCCCGTCCAGCCGCTGTAGCAATGGTCGCTGCGCCAGCCGGCCACCGGCTGCGGCGTGGCGAATGGCGACGCTTGCGCCACGGGCGCCAGGCCGGCCGGCAAGTGGTCATCGCCCATGCTCCACACGCCCTCCCATTGCGTTTGCAGGCGCAGGCCGGGCGCCAGCGGAAAGTAGGGGTGAAAACCCAGGCCGGCGGGCATGGCGCGCGTGTCGTCATTGCGCACGGATAAGGTCAGGCGCAAGCCGGCAGCGTCGAGCAGCACGGTTTGCCGCGCTTCGCAGGCGAACGGCCAGTCGGCGTCGCCGGCATGGACCAGCAGCAGTTCGGCGCTGTCGTCCGCACGCGCCGCCACGTGCCAGGCGCGCTGCCAGCCGAAGCCGTGGATGCTGTGCGGCTCGGGCGGGAAGTTGGCGCGCAGCGCATGCGTCTGTTCCTGCGCCTGCAGCACGGCGTTGCCGATGCGGTTCGAATACGGCACCAAAGGGTAGCAGGCCATCTGCCGCACGTCGGCAGCGGCTGGCGCGGCGCGCAGGATGTCGCGCCCGCGCCAGCGGAAAGCCGCCAGCGCGCCACCCGTGGCCGGGTGGACGTTGGCGCGGCAGTCGCCGTGCGCCAGGGTGAAGGGAGACAGGTGGTCCATTCTCAGCCCTTCAAGCCGCCCGAGGTCAGGCCGCTGACGACCTTTTCCTGGAAGATCACGATCAGCACGACGATGGGCACGATGGCCACCACCAGCGCCGCCGAAATGATCGGCCACGGGAAGGCGAACTCGCCCTGGTACAGCTGGATGCCGACGGGCAGGGTGCGGTAGGCCACGGCCGAATTCATCGACAGCGCCAGCAGGAACTCGTCCCAGGAATTTACAAACGCGAGGATGGCGGCCGTCGCCACGCCAGGCGCGGCCAGCGGCAGCACGATGCGCCACAGGGCGCTCAACCGGGTGCAGCCGTCGAGCATGGCCGCGTTCTCGATGTCGCGCGGGATATCCTGGAAAAAGCTCACCATCATCAGGGTGCAGATGGGCAGGTTCAGCACCGTGTACGGCAGCACCAGCGCCCAGTAGGAGTTCAGCAAGCCCAGGCTGCGCATGATTTCGAACAGCGGCACCATCAGGGTCACCAGCGGGAACATCGACACGCCGATGATGGCCGTCAGGATCAGGCCGCGGAAGCGCAGGCGCAAGCGGGCGATCGCATACGCGGCCAGCGCGCTGATGAACAGGCTGAGCAGGGTCGACAGGCCGGCCACGATCAGGCTATTCGTCAGGAACGTCAGCAGCGGCTGGTCCTGGAAGGCGGAGATGAAATTGCCGATGGTCGGTTCGTGCGGCCAGTAGGTGATCGGCTTTTGCGTCAGTTCGCTCTCGGTCTTGAGCGAGGTAAACAGGATCCACAGGGCGGGGAAGACGCCGTTGAGGATGACGATCGCGGCGGCGAACCAGCGCAGGCGCTTCGATGAAAACAGGCCGCTCATTCTTTGTCTCCTCTTACATATTTCAGATACACAAACGTGGTGGCCATCGACAGCAGGAACATGAATACCGCCAGGGTCGAGCCGTAGCCCACGTCGAGGTAATCGACGGTATTGGACTGGATGTACATGGCCAGGGTCTTGGTTTCGTCGCCAGGGCCGGGCATGTTGTACGGAATATCGAAGGACTGGATGGCCGTCAGGGTGCGGAAGATCAGCGCCACCAGCATCGATGGCACCAGCAGCGGCAGGGTCACTTCCGTGAATTGCTTCCACTTGCTGGCGCCGTCCACTTCGGCCGCCTCATACAGCGAGGCGGGGATGGTCTGCAGGCCGGCGAGCAAAATGAGGGCCATGAACGACGAGGTTTTCCAGATGGTCGTGATGCAGATGGCGGCCATGGTCAGCGCGGGCGAATTGAACCAGATCTGCGGTTCCCAGCCCAGGCCGGGGACCAAGAGGTCGATGCGGCGGATGATGTCGTTCACCAGGCCGTATTCGCTGTGGAAGAACCAGGCGAAGATCAGGCCGACGAAGGCCAGCGGCAGTGCCCACGGCAGCAGCAGCGCCAGGCGCACGGGCCAGCGGTACTTGAACGGCATGTTGGCCAGCATGGCCAGGCCCAGGCCCGCCACCAGCGCGCCCGGCACGGTGACGACGGTGATGATGACGGTGTTTTTCAGCGACTTCCAGAACAGCGCGTCTTCCAGCGCCATCTTGTAGTTGTCCAGGCCCACGAAACTGGGCAGGCTGCCGCCGGACAGGCGGATGTCGAAAAAGCTGTTGTAGATCAATTTGCTGACCGGGTAGGCCACGATCAGCAGTAAAAAGAGAATCGCCGGCGTCAGCAGGACCCAGGCCAGCGTTGTTTCGCTGGGGTCCGTGATGCGGCTTTTCAGGGTGCGTTGCCTCATGATTTCCTCGTCTGTTGCGGTGTGCGTATGCGTGTGCCGCCCGCGCCGCCGTCGTGGCGGCACGGGCGTGATCCCCTTAGCGCAGGATGCGCTTGACGCGGTTTTCGATCTCGCCCACGGCCGCCGCCGGCGTCTTCACGCCCGCCATCACGGCATTCGTGTTGACGCGCACGGCTTCGGACACTTCGCTGTAGCGCGGCGTGACGGGGCGCGAGCGGGCGCTTTGCACCACCGGCAGGGCATCGGCGAACCAGCCATTGGCGGCCAGCACTTCCTTGTCCTGGTAGACGGATGGGTAGACGGGCAGGTTGGACGCCTTGATGGCCAGCTGCTTCGACACTTCAGGGCTCGACAGCCAGCGCACCAGCTTGGCGGACGCCTCCTTGTTCTTCGAGAACGAGGACACGGCCCACTGCCAGCCGCCGATGCACGAGGCCGGCTTGCCGCCCGCCATGGCCGGCAGGCTGACGACGCCAACCTTATCTTTCACGCTGCTGTCGGCGCCATCCTGGAAGTGGTTCCAGGCATAGCCCCAGTTGACGGCAAACAAGACATTGCCTGCCTGGAACTCCTTGCGCGTATCGTCGGTGGCCACTTCGGCAATGTTTTTCTTTGCGACACCCTGGTCGACCAGCTTGCGCCACATGGCCAGGCCCGCTTCCGCCTTGGGCTTGTCCAGGGTCAGCTTGCCGTTGGTGACCAGTTCGCCGCCCTGGCTCCAGTACGGTAGCAAAAAGGTGCAGACGGCGCCTTCGATGGCCTTGCCCTGGAAGCTGATGCCTTGCAATTCCGGATTCTTTTCGCCGGCCTGGATGGTGCGCGCCACGCTGGCCAGCTCATCCCAGGTTTTCGGCGCCGCCAGCTTGTACTTGGCCAGCAAGTCCTTGCGGTAATAGAGGAACATGGCGTCGGCAAAGGCGGGCAGGGCCACGACCTTGTTGTCGACCATATTCGCTTGCTTGTAGGCGGGCAAGTACTGGCCCATGATCTTGTCGCGGTCGGCGCCCAGGTATTTGTCCAGGCTTTCGATCCAGCCGGCCGACGCGTACTGGGCCGGGCGGATGATGTCGATCAGGAACACGTCCAGGGTGGTGTCGCCGGCCGACAGCACCGTGTTCAGGTATTTCTGCTGCAGTTCGGACGTGGCGCCGCCCGTTTCCAGGTCGATCTTGACGCCGGGATTGGCGGCCATGAATTTAGCGAACAGTTCGCGCATGACTTCGGGGCGCTCCTGGCCGCCGACGAACACCTTGACGGTTTGCGCGTGCGCGCCGGTGGCAAGGACGAAAGTGGCGCCGAGCGCCAGGACGAGGGATTTGATACGCATGATGTTGTCTCCTGTTTTTTTGGAATGGGTATGCCGGTCGTTCGCGGCTTATCGGGAGGGCAGTACCGCGCCCCCTTGCGGATCGAACAGATGGAATTTTTCCATGTCCAGCTGTACCGTCACTTGCTGTCCCGGCGCCAGGGCAAACGTAGGCGGCAGGCGCGCCGTCAATTCGCCCCCTTCGCACTGGAAGATGACCAGGGTTTCCGCGCCCAGCGGCTCGACCACCACGACTGTCGCGGCCAGGGCGGCGCTGGCGGGACTGGCCGCTTCCAGCGTGATGTCTTCCGGGCGGATGCCGAATTCCACGGCGCGGCCGTCGAGCTTGCCGCATGCGGCCTGGCGCTCCGGCGGCAGGGCCAGGCGCGCCGCGCCCAGCACGACCTCGGCCTGGCCGGCGCCGTTGCGCGCCACCTTGGCGCCGAGGAAGTTCATCGGCGGCGAGCCCGTGAAGCCGGCGACGAATTTCGACACGGGTTCGTTGTAGATCTGGTCCGGCGTGCCGACCTGCATGATGTTGCCGCCGGATAGCACGACGATGCGCTCGGCCAGGGTCATCGCCTCGACCTGGTCATGCGTGACGTAAATGGTGGTGGCGCCTATGCGCTGGTGCAATTTCTTGATTTCCGTGCGCATTTCCGAGCGCAGCAGGGCGTCCAGGTTCGACAGCGGCTCATCGAACAGGAACAGCTTGGCCTGGCGCACGATGGCGCGGCCCATGGCCACGCGCTGGCGCTGGCCGCCGGACAGGGCGCGCGGCTTGCGGTCGAGCAAGTGGTCGATTTTCAGGATGGTGGCGGCGGCGCGCACGCGCTGTTCGATTTCCGCCTTCGGGAACTTGCGCAGTTTCAAGCCAAAGCCCAGGTTGTCGAACACGGACTTGTGCGGGTACAGCGCATAGTCCTGGAACACCATGGCGATGTCGCGCTCGCGCGGCGGCAAGTCGTTGACGACCTGTCCCTCGATGGAGATGGTGCCGCCCGTGATCGATTCCAGGCCCGCCACCATGCGCATCAGTGTTGATTTTCCGCAACCCGAAGGGCCCACGAAGACGACGAACTCGCCTTGCTTGATTTCCAGGTCGATGCCATGAATGACTTCGACGCCGTTGTCGTACTTCTTGACGACCTTTTCCAGTTTTACACCTGACATGCTTGTCTCCAAAAGATGCGAATGACGCGTCTGAGCGCGTTACGTGCGTTGCAACAGTGTGTTGCAACAGAACAATTAGTAGGCGCCCGTGTCGAGGGCTTTCGCCAGCGACGGTTTCAGGGCCGTGATAAAGGCGTTGGCCTGGCGCATCATCATGCCCATGTCCGAGGCGATGGCCACGTAGTCATAGCCGTAATGGATGAAAGTGTGCACCATTTCCGGCGAGGGGCCGACAATGCCGATGGGTTTGCCGATGGCGCGGGCGCGTCGGGCCGCGTCGGCAATGGCTGCCTGCACGTCCGGGTGGCCGATATTGCCGATATGGCCCATGGCGGCCGACAGGTCGCCCGGTCCCACGAACAGGGCGTCGACGCCATCGACGGCGGCGATCTCTTCCAGCTGCGCCAGCGCGGCCGGGGTTTCCAGCTGGATGATGGAAAACACGGCGGCGTTGGCGCGCGTGGCGTAGTCGGGCACGGTGCCGTAGCGGCTGGCGCGGTGCATGGCGGCAAAACCGCGCGTGCCGGGTACGGCCTGGCCCGGCTGCGGATAGCGGGTGGCGGCCACGGCACTGCGCGCTTCGGCGGCGTTTTCCACGAACGGGAACATCAGGGTTTGCGCGCCGATGTCGAGCGCGCGCTTGATCTGCACCAGGTCGTTCCAGGCCAGGCGCACGACGGGGCAGGCCGGCGTGCCGCCGACTGCCTGCAGGATCTGGTAGGCGTCCTGGTAGTCGATGGGCACGTGTTCCATGTCCAGCACCAGCCAGTCGAAGCCGGCGCAGCCCATGGCTTCGGCCGTGACGGGCGTGCCGGCCATCAGCCAGCTGCCCAGCGGTACTGCGTTGTCCGCCAGCAAGGCGCGGAAAGGGTTGTCCAGGATATCCATAGTTGTGCTCTCTATATAGGTAGGGAAGGCGGCGTCAGAAAATCGGCGGCTCCGGCGTGGCGGCGTTGCCCAGCAAGAAGTCCAGGTCGCAGCCCTGGTCCGCCTGCGTCACGTGCTCCATGTACAGCTTGGTGTAGCCGCGCGCATATTTTTGCGCCGGCGCCTGCCACTCGGCGCGGCGGCGCGCCAGTTCCTCGTCCGTCACATCCATGTTCAGGCTGCGCGCGGCGATGTCCAGTTCGATCATGTCGCCGTTGCGCACGAGGGCCAGCGGGCCGCCGACGGCCGCTTCCGGCGTGACGTGCAGCACGCAGGTGCCGTAGTGGGTGCCGCTCATGCGCGCGTCGGAGATGCGCACCATGTCGCGTATGCCCTGCTGCAGCAGCTTTTTCGGCACGGGCAGATTGCCCCATTCCGGCATGCCGGGCGCGCCGATGGGGCCGCCATTGCGCAGGATCAAGACCGTGTTTTCATCGATGTCCAGGTCGGGCGCGTGGATCTGCGCCAGCATCTCGGCGTTCGAGTCGAACACGAGGGCGCGTCCCCGGTGTTTGGCGAACTTCGGATTGGCGGCCGACGGCTTGATGACGGCGCCGCCGGGACACAGGTTGCCGCGCAGCACGGCCAGCGCCGCGCCGTCGGCCACCGGCTGCGACACCTTGCGGATGACGCTGTCGTCCAGGCAGACGGCGTCGGCGATGTTCTCGCCCAAGGTACGGCCCGTCACGGTCAAGGCCGTCAAGTCCAGCTGCGGCATGATTTCCTTGAGCAGGGCCGGCATGCCGCCCGCATAGAAGAAATCTTCCATCAGCTTGTCGCCGGATGGGAACAGGTTGGCGATGACGGGCACTTTTTGCGCCATCGCATCCATTTCATCGAGCGACAGGGCCAGGCCGGCGCGTCCGGCGATGGCGACCAGGTGGATGGCCGCGTTGGTCGAGCCGCCGAGCGCCATGTAGGCCGCCACGCCATTCGACAGCGCGGCGCGGGTGAAGAAGCGCGACGGCTTCAAGTCTTCCCACACCATGCCGACGATGCGCTCGCCGCACTGCGAAGCCATGCGCACGTGGTTGGCGTCCATGGCGGGAATGCTGGTGGCGCCTGGCAAGGTAAAGCCCATGGCTTCAACGATGGACGTCATGGTGGACGCCGTGCCCATGGTGTTGCAGGTGCCGGGCGAGCGCGTCATTTTTGCTTCCAGCTTGATCCACTCGGGCTTGGCGATGTCGCCGGCCACGTAGTCGTCCCAGAATTTCTTGGTATGCGTGCCCGCGCCCACGCTTTGGCCACGGTAGCGGTCGTTGAGCATGGGGCCGGCAGGACAAAAGATGGCGGGGATGTCCATGCTGATGGCGCCCATCAGCATGCCGGGCGTCGTCTTGTCGCAGCCGCCGAGCAGCACGGCGCCGTCGATGGGTAGCGAGCGCAGCAGTTCTTCCGTTTCCATGGCGAGGAAGTTGCGGTAGATCATGGTGGTGGGCTTGACCATCACTTCGCCCAGCGACAGGGCCGGCAGTTCGACGGGGAAGCCGCCGGCCAGCAGGATGCCCCGTTTGACGGCTTCGGCCCGTTCGCGCAGGTGCGAGTGGCACGGCGACAGGTCGCTCCAGGTATTGATGATGGCGATGACTGGGCGGTCGAGGAATTCCTCGCGGCGCAGGCCCATCTGCTGCAGGCGCTGGCGGTGGGCGAACGAGCGCATGTCGTCTGGGGCCAGCCAGCGCTGGCTGCGCAGGGATTCCAGCGTGCGGCGGGAGGTAGCGGAGCTCAATGTGTGTCCTTTTTGGTTGCCTGGCGCGCTGCGTATGGCGTTCCAGTGCTGCTGTCTCGGGTCTTGCCTGCCGCCTTTGTTAGCGCTAACATTGCAAGTACAGCGAAATATAATTTGAATCGCAGGGGACTGTCAACAGATTTAATGCAGGGAGATTGCGCGCCGGCTGGCATCTTGCCGCGCACAGCCATTACACTATCGGCATGATTTCATTGGCACCAATTTCCACAGTGGAATTTCTGCGGCCCGGCCGGTACGCCACGGCGCAGCGGCGCCACGCTGGCATCCCCTGTGCCGCCGGCCATGGCATGATGCATGGTGATCACCGATTTTTGAGAAGGCAGTACCCATGAACGACCCAGTACGCAAGCGGCGTGGCCTTGGCCGCAGCACCGTATTCGATGTGGCCAAATTGGCACAGACCTCGGCCATTTCCGTGTCGCGCTATTTCAAGGAGCCGGACCGCGTGTCGCAGGAAACACGCGAGCGCATCAAGAGCGCCATCGACCAGCTCGGCTACATCCGCAACGAGGCGGCCGGCGGCCTGGCGTCGACCCAGGGCCGCATCGTGGGCGCCATCGTGCCCAGCGTGTCGAACTCCATCTTTGCGGAAACTATCCAGGGCTTGTCGACCACCTTGTCGCAGCACAATTACCAGTTGCTGCTGGCCACCCACGATTACTCGATCGAGACGGAAGAGAAGGTGGTGCGCGCCTTTCTCGGCTGGTCGCCGCGCGCGCTGGTGCTGACGGGCGCCGACCACAGCGCCGCCACGGAAACCTTGCTGGCCGGCTTGCAGATTCCCGTCATCGAAACGTGGGATATCCGCCCCGAGCGGCCGTATCCGCAAATCGGTTTTTCGCATATCGCCACGGGGCGCGACATGACCTTGTATTTGCACGCGCAAGGCTACCGGCGCATCGTCTACGTCGACAGCGGCATCGGCAGCGATTTCCGCGCGCGCAAGCGGGCCCAGGGCTATGAGGAAACCATGCAGCAGCTGGGTTTGCGTCCGGAAATCGTGCAAGCGTCGGTGACGGCGCCGCTCGATGCGGGCGGGCAGGTATTCAGCGAGCAAATGGCGCGCGCCGAGCGGCCCGACGCCCTGTTTTTTGCCAACGACAACATGGCGGCCGGCGCCATCTATGAAGCGGCGCGCCTGGGCATCCGCATTCCCGAGCAATGCGCGGTGGCGGGCTTTGGCGACTTCCCGTTCTCGGAAAAACTCATGCCGGCGCTGACGACGATCCGCGTGCCCCGCTATGACATCGGCCGGCTGGCCGCGCAAGCCATCCTGCAGCGCCTGGGCGAAGTGGACGAGGGCGCCGCGCCGCCGGCCTTGGCGCCGCTGGCCTACCAGCTGATCGCGCGGGCCAGCGCCTGAGATGCCCTGGCTGCGACAGATATTGATGAATCATATTTCCATCATCACAACATGCAATTGGCTTGATATGCTGCGATGCGGCATCATTCATCTGTCTCCTCTACTTCCTCACAGGAATTAGATTCAGCCCGCTCCCGCAGCGGGCTTTTTTTTTGCCCCGCCTGTATTCGAGCATGTATTCACATGAGTATTAATAATGGATGTATGAAGTTTTACCATTATTTTTCATGGATGAAAGCCTCTATGATGTATTCATACTTCACTAGGAGGCACTACCGCCATGACCGTCACGACACATAATCTGGGCTACCCGCGCATCGGCGCCAAACGCGAACTGAAATTCGCCCTGGAAGATTACTGGAAGGGCGGCAGCAGCTTGGCCGCGCTGGAAGGGCAAGGCGCCGAATTGCGCCAGCGCCACTGGCAAGACCAGGACGCGCTGGACCTGGCGCCCGTGGGCGACTTTTCCTTCTACGACCAGGTGCTGGACTTGAGCTTTACGCTCGGCAACCTGCCGCAGCGCGTGCGCCACCTGACTGGCGCGGCGCTCGATAACTATTTCCGCGTGGCCCGCGGCCGCTCGGCCAGCGACAGCGATTGCAGCTGCGTCCACGCCGGCGAAATGACGAAATGGTTCGACACCAATTACCATTACATCGTGCCGGAATTTTCGGCCGGCACGCAATTCAAGCTCGACAGCAGCCGCCTGTTGCAGCAACTGGCGCAGGCGCGCCAGCTGAATGTAAGGGCCAAGCCCGTGCTGATCGGGCCCGTCACCTATTTGTGGCTGGGCAAGGCCAAGGACGACTCCGACAAGCTGGCGCTGCTGCAAGGCTTGCTGCCCGTCTACGTGCAACTGCTGCAGGAACTGGCCGCGCAGGGCGTGGAGTGGGTGCAGATCGACGAGCCGATACTCGTCACGGAACTGGACGGCGCCTGGCAGCAGGCGCTCGTCACGGCCTACGACGCCTTGAGCAAGGTCAATCATGTCAAACTGCTGCTGGCCACGTACTTCGGCAAGCTGCAAGACAACCTGGCGCTGGCGTGCACGCTGCCCGTGCAAGGCTTGCACCTGGACGCCGTCAATGCCCGCGAGGAAGTCGAGCAAGTGATCGCGCAATTGCCAAGTTCCAGCGTCCTGTCGCTGGGCGTGGTAAATGGCCGCAATATCTGGAAGACGGATTTGAACGAGGTGCTGGCGTGGCTGGAACCCGTGCACGCCAGGCTGCAGTCGCGCCTGTGGATCGCGCCGTCGTGCTCCCTGCTGCACGTGCCCGTCGACCTGGACAGCGAACAAAAGCTCGATGCGGAGATCAAATCCTGGCTGGCCTTTGCCCGTCAAAAGCTCGATGAAGTACACACCATCGCAGGCGCCCTGAACCAGGGCCGCGCCTCCGTGCAAGCGGCGCTGGACGCGAATTTCGCCGCCGTGCAAGCGCGCCGCCAGTCGCCGCGCGTGCATAATCCCCAAGTCAAGGCGGCCGTGGCCCGCATCGATGCCAGCCTGGGCCAGCGCGCCAGCGGCTATGCCGAGCGCGCCGCCAAGCAAGCCGCGCTGCTGCAACTGCCGCTGTACCCGACGACGACCATCGGCTCGTTTCCGCAGACGGCGGCAATCCGCCAGGCCCGCAGCCAGCTCCGCAGCGGGCAGCTGGACGAAGCCGGCTATAAACATCTGATGCAGGCGGAAATCGCCCATTGCGTGCAGGAACAGGAAAGCCTGGGCCTGGACGTCTTCGTGCATGGCGAGGCGGAACGCAACGACATGGTGGAGTACTTCGGCGAACAGCTGGATGGCTACGCCTTCAGCCAGTTCGGCTGGGTGCAATCCTACGGTTCGCGCTGCGTGAAACCGCCCATTTTGTTCGGCGACATCAGCCGCCCGCGCGCCATGACGGTCGAGTGGAGCACCTATGCCCAGTCGCTGACGGACAAGCCGATGAAAGGCATGCTGACGGGCCCCGTCACCATCCTGAACTGGTCGTTCGTGCGCGACGACCAGCCCCGTTCCGTGTCGTGCCACCAGCTGGCGCTGGCCATGCGCGCCGAAGTGCAGGACCTGGAACAGGCCGGCATCCGCGTGATACAGATCGATGAAGCGGCATTGCGCGAGGGCTTGCCGCTGCGCAAATCGCAATGGGCCGAGTACCTGCGCTGGGCCGTCGAATCGTTCCGCATCACGGCCAATGGCGTGGCCGATGAAACGCAGATCCACACGCACATGTGCTATTCGGAATTCAACGATATCATCGCGCAGATCGCTGACATGGATGCGGACGTCATCACGATCGAAACGTCGCGCTCCGACATGGAATTGCTGGATGCCTTCGATGATTTTAATTACCCGAACGAAATCGGCCCCGGCGTCTACGATATCCACTCGCCCAACATTCCGAGCCAGGAACAGATGGTCAAGCTGATGCGCAAGGCGGCCGAACGCATCCCCGCGCACCGCCTGTGGGTCAACCCCGATTGCGGCCTCAAGACGCGCGGCTGGAAAGAGGTCATTCCCGCGCTGGCCAATATGGTGGCGGCGGCGAAAACCTTGCGCGGCGACAAGGTCTGAGGATGGCGGGGCAGGGGAGGCCTGTAGAGATATAGCGGGATCGTATTTCTATCATCACAACATGCAATTGGATAATGATGCTGCGATGCGGCATCATTCTCCTGTCTCCTCTATCTCCTCCAAGGAAATAGATTCAGCCCGCTTCCGTAGCGGGCTTTTTTTTGCCCGTTTCCATCGGCTTATCGCTTACCATACCTTCACGTAATCCTACCCTCAAGAAGGAAACCGCCCGATGATGCCTCTGTTACGCGCCGCCGGCATGCTCGCGCTGATGGCGCTCGGCGCCTGTTCGGCGGAAAAGCACCCGTTCGACCGCCATCTGGCCCAGTTGCGCCCGGTCACGGTCGCAGCGTTGCCCGACATGGGATGGCCGGCCGGCACGGCGCTGTGCCCGCTGGGTATTTATCAGAGCGAGCTGAGCGAATCGGCGCCTCATGCAGACCGCGTCAACGCGTTCCTGAAGCAAAAGCAGTTTCTGGGGGATGAAGGCCATTGGTCGCTCATCGTCGTCAAGCCGTTGCCAGCGGGAGACGCCGGTATCGAGCAACTGTTTTTCACGCGTGCAGACTATGACGTGCTTAATGATCCGCAAGTCATCGCGCGCGATGCGCAGACCGTGCCGGCAGGGTTTGCGCCGCAGACTTGCGTAAGCGTGGAGCAAGCCCGCGTGCTGGTGACGCGCGAACAACGATCGCAGCGAAAACTCCTCATTTTCGGAACGTCCCAGGTCAGATATTGATGAAACATATTTCCATCATCACAACATGCAATTGGATTTATATGTTGCCATGCGGCATCATTGCACCTGTCTCCTCTACTTCCTCACAGGAATTAGATTCAGCCCGCTCCCGCAGCGGGCTTTTTTTTGCCCATTTTTCATGCACAAAGCTGCGCACGCTTGCTTGCCATCATCGCCATCGTGTTGCTTTTGTGCATGCTAAACTGGGCCTTCCCCAGACCAAGGTTGCCTGATGCTTCAATTATTTCGCCACACGCTGGAGTCCACGCCCATCCTCGCCCTGTTTCTCGTCATCGGCGCCGGTTATGCGCTGGGGCGCATCAGCGTGTTCGGCTTTTCGCTGGGCGTGGGCGGCGTGCTGTTCGCGGGGCTGGCGCTGGGCGCGTTTGCTCCCGGCGCCGTGCCGCCGCCGATGGTTGGCTCCATCGGCTTGCTGCTGTTTCTGTATGGCATAGGCGTGCAGTATGGCGTGCAGTTTTTCGCCGGCTTGCGCGGCGCGGGGCAGAAACATAACCTGATCGCCTTTGCCGCCGTCATGGGCGGCCTGGCCGTGTCCGTCTGGGGCGGGCAGTGGATCGATATCTCGCTGCGCATGGCCAGCGGCGTGTTTGCCGGCGCCATGACCAGCACGGCCGCCCTGCAGGCGGCGCTGGAAGCGTCGCACGGCAATGGCGACGCGGCCGTCGGCTATGCCGTCGCGTATCCGTTCGGCGTCGTCGGCCCCATGCTGGGCCTGTACCTGGCGGGGCGTATATTAAAACCCGTGCTGACGCCGCCGCCGGCACCCATCGTCGTGTCCGAAATTACCATCGATGAAGCCAAATTGGCGGGGGCGGCCCTGTCCGAACTGGCCGATGGCCCCCTGGCGGGCGTGCAGGTGATCGGCGTGCGCCAGGGCCACCAGAACCGCTTGCCCGATCCGGGCCTCGTGCTCGGCGTGGGCGATGCGCTGATGGTGTCGGGCACGGTAGCGGGCGTGGAAGCGGCACGCACGGCGCTGGGCCACCTGGATCCGGGCCGCCTGATGAAGGACCGCAGCGCGTTCGATGGCACGGAAGTGTTCGTGTCGGACGCGGAAATCGTCGGCGTGCCCCTGGGAGAATTGAACTTGGGCAAGGATTTTCCCTTGCAGATCGCCTTCATACGCCGCGGCGACGCCATGATCCTGCCGCACCCGTTCCTGACCCTGGAATTCGGCGACAGGGTGATGGCCATTGCACCGGCGAAACATGCAGCCGACGTGCGCAAGCTGTTCGGCAATTCCATCACGGCCACGGCCGAGTTCAGCTATGTCTCGCTGGGCATGGGCATGGTATTGGGTGTATTGCTGGGCCTGGTGCCTATCCCCTTGCCGTGGATAGGCTCGTTCAGCCTGGGCCTGGCGGGCGGTCCGCTGGTGATGGCGCTGATCCTGGGGCGCCTGGGCAGGGTCGGCAAGATCAGCTGGCGCTTGCCGCTGTCGGCCAACCTGGTGATGCGCAACTATGGCTTGACGATTTTCCTCGCCTCCGTCGGCATGGCGTCCGGCTTGCCCTTCGTGCAGCAGGTGGGCGCCGATGGCTTGCCCATGCTGGCGCTGGGGGCCGTGACGGTGCTGGTGGTGGTGGCCCTCGTCGTGATCCTGGGCAAGATATTCCTGCGCCTGCCGTTTCCCGAGCTGCTGGGCATCGCGGCCGGCGCCACGGGCAACCCGGCCGTGCTGGTGTTCGCCAACCGCCTGGCCAAGTCCGACCGCCCGAACCTGGGCTACGCGATGATTTTCCCCAGCATGACCATCGTCAAGATCGTTGCCGTGCAGGTGCTGCTGCATCTGTACGGGTGATGGCGGCCAGCGTCAATCGCTTGCAGGGCGAAGTTGCTTGTTGGCTTCAATAAAACGGATGCCAAAAGACAGCAGCAAGGCGGCTGCGGCGCATCCTGCGGCAAGCCACAGGTTGGCTGAGAGGCCCAGCCTGTCCACTGCCTGGCCACCGGTCCACGCACCGAGCGCAATGCCGATATTGAAGACACCGACATACAGCGCGGCGACGATCTCCACGGCCCGGGGCGCCGCCTTCAGCAGCAAGGTCATCAGGCCGACCGATACGCCGCCGTAGGCCAGTCCCCAGGCCAGCAATACCATGCCGCCACCGATGCCGGAATCGCCGATCGCCAGGAACAGCAGCGGCGTGAGCAGAAGGCCGCCCGAGATGGCGATGATGGTAGTCGCCGTGCGCCGCACGGCAACCACGCCCACCAGGAAGTTTCCAATGATGCCCGCGCAGCCATAGGCAAACAGCAGTGCGCCCAGCCATTGCGCATCAAACCCCGAAATCGACAGCAGTAGCGGGCGCACGAAGGTAAAGGCCATGAAATGGCTACTCACCAGCAACAGAGTCAGAAGCAGCCCCGCCTGCAACTGCCTGTTGCGCAGCTGTTTGCCGAATTGGCGCCAGGTCGCCGCACCGGCCGCGGGCAGGGCGGGAATGACGGCCAGATGCAGCGCCAGTACCAGGCTGCTGAACAGCGCCATGACGCCGAAGGCCCAGCGCCATCCTGCAACGTCGCCGATTTGTGCGCCTAGCGGCACGCCCAGCACGGAAGCTGCCGCCACGCCACCGAAGATGATCGACGTTGCCAGGCCGGTCGAGCGGGCAGGAACCAGGCGGGAAGCGAGGCCGCCGGCGATGGCCCAGATGCCGCCCATGCAAAAACCGACGAGCACACGGGCAGCCAGCATCCACGCCATATTCTGCGCCAGGGCCGAGGCAATGTTCGCGATCACCAACAGACTCAGCAAACCACAGAGAATCATGCGCCGGTCCAGGCTGCCCGATGCGACCACGACCAGCGGCGCAAACAAGGCCGCCAGCAATGCTGGCAGCGAGATCATCAGGCCGGCGGTTCCCGTGGAGGTGTGCAGCGTGTCTGCAATCGGCGTCAACAGGCCGACCGGGAGCATTTCCGTCGTCACGACCGAAAAGGTGGCCATGCCGACAGCGCCGACCGCCAGCCATGGGTGGCGGACAGCGGTTTCTGTGGCAACGTTGGGAGACGTACTCATGGTTCATTTCCTTCATGTGATCATTCGATATACGGCGCATGCCCTGCTTGCAACGGAGGGGCATCAAAGTGATAATACATACAGCGCGTATGAATAGTATATATACATACGTAATGAATGTAAATAATCATACGCTGCGTATGTAAGGAGAGAGCAATGGTTCGCCGCACCCGTGTGGAAATGGAAGAAACCCGTGCATCGTTGCTGGCCACGGCCCGCAAAGTATTCAGCGAGCGCGGCTATGCCGACACATCGATGGACGACCTCACGGCGCAGGCAGGGCTGACGCGTGGTGCGCTGTATCATCATTTCGGCGACAAGAAGGGCTTGCTGCTGGCCGTGGTGGAGCAGCTCGACGCGGAAATGGATGGCCGCCTGCAAGCCATCTCCGACAGCGCCGCAGACTCGTGGGAAGGCTTTCGCCAGCGCTGCCGTGCCTATCTGGAGATGGCCCTGGAGCCGGAAATTCAGCGCATCGTCTTGCGCGATGCCAGGGCGGTTTTAGGCGGCGCCTCACCGGATTCGCAGCGCCATTGCCTCGAATCGATGCAAGGGCTGATCCAGCAGCTGATTCAGCAAGGCATCGTGGTCGACGCTTGCCCACAGGCATTGGCTTCGTTGATCTACGGCAGCCTGGCAGAAGCGGCGTTCTGGATCGCAGACGGTGACGAAGGCAATGCGCGCCTGATAAAAGCAATCGCGGCTTTGGAATTGCTGCTGCGGGGGATGTTGCTTCAAAGGTAATTGTGTACAGTGGCAATCTCGCCAGAAGCGGACACGTCTGGAGACGTGGATGACGATATTGAGCAGGGTTGGACTTATATAGACATGGAGGAAAAATATGCAAGTCAAGCGTATCGTTGCAAATTTCCCGGCGTCGGATCCGGGCCTGGCGCGGACGTTTTACGAGGACGTGCTGGGTCTGAGCCTGTTGATGGATCATGGCTGGATCATGACGTATGGTTCGCAAAGCGAGATGAGCGTGCAAGTGAGCTTCGCGACGCAAGGCGGCTCGAACACCGCTGTGCCCGATCTTTCCATAGAAGTCGATGACGTGGATGCCGCATTGGCACGCATGCGTGTGGCGGGGTTTCCCATTGAATATGGTCCTGTCGATGAACCTTGGGGTGTCAGGCGGTTTTTCGTGCGCGACCCTTTCGGCAAGCTCATTAATATCCTGTCGCACATATAGGCGAAGTACCTGCGGCAGCAGGCAATCAATTCCGCCCGCTTCCCTTGCGCGCCAGCCTTTGTAAAACCCCTGGCGCCGCTCCCAATCTGTTGTACAATCCTTGAGAACGGTCGTGCTTTTTTGTGCGCTGAGCTTCCTTGCGTGCAGTCATCACGGCAACCGATAAGAACAAGGAGACAGACATGGACCTGCATTACACGGCCGGGGAGACGGCGTTCCGCGACACGGTGCGCGCCTTCCTCGACACCCATTTGCCGGCGGACTTGCAGCGCAAGGTGCGCCAGCATCTGCGCCTGAACCGCGACGATTATGTGCGCTGGCACAAGATTGTCGCAAAGCAAGGCTGGGCCGCGCCGGCCTGGCCCGTCGAACATGGCGGCACGGGCTGGACGGCCGTGCAGCGCCACATCTGGGAAGATGAGTGCGCGCGCGCCGCCACGCCGCCCATCCTGCCCTTCGGCGTCAACATGGTGGCGCCCGTCATCATGGCCTTCGCCAACGCCGAACAAAAAGCCTATTATCTGCCGCGCATCCTCAACTGCGACGACTGGTGGTGCCAGGGCTACTCCGAGCCGGGCGCCGGTTCCGACCTCGCTTCCCTGAAAACCACGGCCCAGCGCGATGGCGACCATTACATCGTCAACGGCCAGAAAACCTGGACGACCCTGGGCCAGCACGCGGACATGATCTTTTGCCTGGTGCGCACGGATAGCACGGTGCGCAAGCAGGAAGGCATCAGTTTCCTGTTGATCGACATGAAAACGCCGGGCATCACCGTGCGTCCCATCATCATGCTCGATGAAGAACATGAAGTGAACGAAGTCTTCTTCGGCAACGTGCGCGTGCCCGTCAGCAATCTGGTAGGACAGGAAAACAAGGGCTGGACCTATGCCAAGTATCTGCTGGGACATGAGCGCACGGGCATCGCCGCCGTCGGCCGCTCCAAACGCGAATTGACTTTCCTCAAGCAACTGGCCATGCAGCAAACCAAGCGCGGCGCGCCGCTGCTGCACGATCCCGCTTTCGCGGCCAAGGTCGCGACCCTGGAAATCGAATTGATGGCGCTGGAAATGACGGTCTTGCGCGTCATCAGCGATGAAGGCAAGGGGCCGGGACCGCAGGCGTCGATGCTGAAGGTGCGCGGTTCGGAATTGCAGCAGCAACTGACGGAACTGATGGTGGAAGCCATCGGCCCGCAAGCCTTGCCCTTCGATCCTGCTTTCCTCGATGGCGGCGCGCAGCACAGTGCTGGCGGCGACGACCTGGCAGCGCCCTTGGCCGCGTATTACTTCAATTACCGCAAGACATCGATCTATGGCGGCTCGAATGAAATCCAGAAAAATATCATCACGCAGATGATCCTGGGCCTGTAAGCCAGAAGGAGACGACATGGACTTCCATTTTAATCAGGAACAGCAGCAATTCGCCGACGCGCTCCGGCGCTGGGTCGACAAGGATTACTCGTTTGAAACGCGCAAGCAGATCGTCCACTCGGCCACGGGCGTCTCAAGCGCTGCCTGGGCCACCCTGGCCGAGCTGGGCATGACGGCCTTGCCGCTGCCGGCCGCGGCGGGCGGCTTCGACGGCACGGCCGTGGACATGCTGCTGGTGATGCAGGAACTGGGGCGCGGCCTCGTGGTCGAACCGTATTTCGCCACGGTGCTGGGGGCGCGCTTCCTGACCCTGGCGGGCGGTCATGACGCCGTGCTGGAGCAGGTGGCCAGCGGCAGCCTGAAGCTCGCGTGCGCGCTGGGCGAACGCCAGTCGCGCCATGATCTGCATGACATCGCCACCACGGCAACCGCCAGCGGCGACGGTTTCGTGCTGGACGGCGAGAAAACCGTCGTCATCCACGGCGCGCAGGCGGGCGCCCTGATCGTTTCCGCGCGCAGCGGCGGCGGCCAGGACGGCACGGACGGCATTTCTCTGTTCCTCGTGCCCGCCGATGCGCCGGGCGTGACCGTGCGCGACTGCCGCACCATCGACGGCCAGCGCGCCGCCACCGTCACCCTCGTGCAAGTGGTGCTGGGGCATGACGCGCTGATCGGCCAGGCGGGGCAGGGCTGGCCCGTGCTGGACGCGGCCGTCGATTACGGCGCCGCCCTGCTGTGCGCGGAAGCCGTGGGCGCCATGGATGCCATCTTCGCCGCCACGCTCGAGTATCTGAAAACGCGCCAGCAGTTCGGCGCGCCCATCGGCAAGTTCCAGGCCTTGCAGCACCGCATGGCCGACATGTTCATCCACCTGGAGCAGGCGCGCTCGATTGCCATGCTGGCCGCCGCCAAGGCCGACAGCGCCGACGCGGCCGAGCGGCGCCGCACGGTCTCTGCCGCCAAGGCGAGGGTGGGCCTTGCCGCCACCTTTGTCGGGCAGCAAGCCGTGCAATTGCATGGCGGCATGGGTGTGACGGATGAATTGCCCGCCGCCCACCATTTCAAGCGCCTCTCCATGATCGGCCTGACCCTGGGCGACGTGGAGCACCATATCGAGCGCTTTATCGCCCAGCCGGGCTTTTTGCCGACGGAGACCGCATGACCGCATTGACCGGAATCAAACCCAAGCACTGGTATTTCGAAGATTTTACGCAAGGCCTGGAAATCGACCTGGGCCAGCGCCACGTGACGGAGCGGGAAATCATCGCCTTCGCCACGGATTTCGATCCGCAGCCGTTCCACGTCGACCATGCGGCCGCCGAAAAAACCATCTTCAAGGGCGTCATCGCCAGCGGCTGGCACACGTGCGGCATGATGATGCGCCTGGTGGTGGATAACCTGCTCAAGCATTCGTCCAGCATGGGCTCGCCCGGCCTGGACAGCATCCGCTGGCTCAAGCCCGTGCGCGCGGGCGACACCTTGCAGCTGACCTACCAGGTCAAGGAAGTGCGCCCATCCACGTCGAAACCGGACCGCGGCATCGTCATTTCCGTGTGGAGCGTGCGCAACCAGCACGGCGAAGTGGTGACGACGGTGGAGGGCATGGGCATGTTCGGCCGCCGCCCGGCGGAGCCAGCGGAGCAACACCATGCGTGATATCGCCGGCATCGCTGGTTTCCAGGCCCTGGCGGGACAGCACGTGGCCGTTTCCGACTGGCTGACCATTACCCAGCAGCGCATCGACACCTTTGCCGACGCGACGGACGACCATCAGTGGATCCACGTCGATGCGGAGCGCTGCGCGCGCGAGTCGCCGTATGGCTGCACCGTGGCGCACGGTTTCTTGACCTTGTCCCTGTTGCCCGCCATGCTGCAGGGGGCCTTGCACATGGCCGGCATCCGCATGGCTATCAATTATGGGCTCAACAAGGTGCGCTTCCCCGCGCCCGTACCCGTGAACAGCCGCCTGCGCGCGCGCCTCGACATCGTCTCCGTCGACGACTTGCCGGAAGGGGCGCAAGTCAACTGGGCCGTCACCATGGAGCGGGAAGGCGACACGAAACCCGTGTGCGTGGCGGAGTTTTTGATGCGGTGTTATCCGTAACAGTTGCTAGCAGTAGTTCGTCGACAATATGCATTATCGTGAAAAGCCAGCCTTCAATGTACAACATTGAAGGCTGGCTTTTTATCGGAGGCATGGTGGCGAATTTACTTTTGTTGAAATTTGAAATAGAAATTTCACGAAATGTTTGAGTTTGACAAATGATTTTCCTCTGATTAGTTAATAGTCTTATTTTCAATCTGTAATTGTGATAGTATTAAAAATATTTCATGTTTAATTTTGCAACCTTTATGTAAAAGTCGAGCGATGAATGGGGATTTAGTGAAAAAACATAGCGACCTCTTGCAGTTGGTGGCGTTATTGCGCCGCAGCGTACCGAATACCGCGCGTTTTAATCTTTTCTTGGCTCTTCGCGGAGCGGGGGATGAAGTGCGACTCCATTCACGATTTATTGGTGCTTTGCTTGATCCTGCATACCATGTTTTAGGGTATGAGCTATTGATTGATTTCCTAAGAGAAATTGAAGTGCCGATCACTGGACCGGAGAGTTTTTCTCTTCTTGGGCTGAAAGTCCAGGTGGAACATATGGGAATCGATCTGCTGATTACCAATGCGGATCGTCAGGCCGTATTGATTGAAAATAAAATATTTGCTGGCGACCAAGAAAAACAATTACGTCGTTATTATGATGAACTGTTGGCACGAAACTTCGGCCCAATTTTTGTGCGTTATCTTACACTTGATGGCCATGAGGCATCAGAAGATAGTTTGTCGGGCTTGAATAAGGAGCTTCAAGATAAGGGCTATCAGTGCATCAGCTATGCCAAACACATACGTGGGTGGTTGGAAAGTGGCGAACGTATGGCGACACGGGATATCCCTGTTAGAGAAAGTATTTCGCAATACCTGGCAGTCATTAACAGCTTAACCGGAAGTGATCAAGAAGAGACATATATGAACGGACTCGTTGAAACATTGCTCATTGGTGAAAATATGCGGTTGGCACGAGATGTCCGTGCTGCATACATGCATGGCCTCGTGGAATTGCAAGATAGGCTGTGGACTGATATCGAGGCTGCATTGAAAGATGTCGATTCTGAAATTACTGAATATCCGGGAAATTATTCGTTAAATGTGTTGGTTGAGCGAAAATCAACGATTGAGAATTTCTATCGATCAGGTGCGCGCAATAATAAATATTATGGCTTGTATTTTTCGCCGCCTGATTTCCCGTTGGTTTCGATAGGGATTGAAATTGAAGCGAGCCTCTATTCAGTCGTGATTTGCGATGCTGCGCAGCATCCAGTAGGGTATAGACAGGCAAAAAAAATTCTCGCTGATGCAGATATTCATGGCGGACATACTGTCAATGCTCCATTCTGGCGCTGGTGTCCTGGACAGTATAATCTCCAGGACCCGGACGAAATGACGTTGGCAATGTTATGTGATGAAAAAAAACGGCGCGAGTTCGCTCGCACTTGTGCGGAAGATGTGATCGAGCTTTGGCGCTTGTTCGTGAATATTAAGTAAAGCTCAGACCTCGCGCAACGCCACTGTGACCGGCGACAGCGCTTCATTTGGGATGCCGACGTCGTAGCCCCACCCCGTAATCACAGATCCACCGTTCCTTCGTGGAACACGATATTGAATTGCAGTTGTGGATGTTCATGGCGAGGCTGCGCCAGTATCGGTTCGATCAGCCACCAGCAGGCCAAGTGCGTCATGTTCAGTAGCAAGGTGCAGCAGACGGTGCTGGAAAAACCGTTGAAGGCCTCAAAGGCTGTATTGATGGCGCCCAAGCCGGTTGCCGTTGGGTAATCAGGATGGAGCCTGCGTCCGTTTCCCGCTGGCGGACCGTTACCGAGCAACGCATCGATACGTTTGCCGGCACCTCGGACGACCACGAGTGGATCGACGCTGAGCGCTACGTACGCAAGTCGTCATTTCAATGCGATGCTATCCCTGACCGACTAGCTGAACCGACCTGCGGCGCATCGTGTAGCGGCCGGCAGGCAGTCGTGCGCTTCTGCGCGTGCGCCAGGTGTACGCTGGTGGCGCGCCGGCGTTTTCCGGCGAAGGAGGCGATGATGTCCAACAAGGCAAACAGTGGAAATAGCGGCGCCGGCAAGGGCGCCACGGGCAGCGGCAAGGCCGCCGCCGGGGGCGGCAGCGCTACGGGCAGGGGGCCTGGCCCGGGAAATGCGGGTGGCTGGCCCAGCACGACGGGACGGCCATCGGGGACCAATCGTTCCAATGCCGCGCCGGCAAGGAGCCGCTAGCCTGCCCGCTCACTCCTCTTCCGACGCGCAATACCTGTCCCGCCCCGTATGCTTGGCGCGGTACAGCAGGGCGTCGGCGGCGCGGATCAGGGTGCTGGGGTCCATGCCTTCCGTGGGCATGACGCTGGCCATGCCCAGGCTGACGGTGACGTGCGGGCCGACGCTCGATTTGGCGTGCGGAATGTCCAGCGCGCGCACTTCGTCGAGGATGCGCTGGGCCACCACTTCGGCGCCGTCGCGCGTTTCCTGCGGTAGCAGGATGATGAATTCCTCGCCGCCATAGCGCGCCAGCAGGTCGGGCGGGCGCACGGCGCAGCGGCGCAGGGCGGCGCTCACCTGCTGCAGGCACAGGTCGCCCGCCTGATGGCCATACGTATCGTTGTAATCCTTGAAATGGTCGATATCGGCCATGATGATGGCCATCGGCACGCCGTCGCGCGCGCAGCGCCGCCATTCGCTGTCCATCGTGTCGTTGAAGCTGCGCCGGTTGGCCACGCCCGTGAGCGAATCCGTCAGCGACAGTTCGCGCATGGCGTCGGCCTGCCGCTTGATGGTCAGCTGGCTGCGCACGCGGGCGCGCACGACGGCCGCGTTGAACGGTTTCGTGATGAAATCGACGGCGCCCGCTTCCAGCGCCCGCGTCTCGTCCTCGGGCTGGTTCAGGGCCGTGACGAAGATGACGGGGATGGCGCTCAGCAGGGCCGATTCGCGCAGCGCGCTGCACACGGCGTAGCCATCCATGCCGGGCATGACGGCGTCGAGCAGGATCAGGTCCGGCAGTTGATTATGCGCAATTTCCAGCGCCTTCACACCGCTGAGGGCGAACAGCACGTCGTGCTCCTCGCGCAGCAGCTGGTGCAGGATCTGGATGTTTTCCATGGCGTCATCGACGATGAGGATGCGCCCGTTCATGGCAAGGTTGGTCCAGCTCACTTGTTTTCCTCTCGTTTCAGCTGATCGAGCACGAGTTTTTCCGCCTCGGCAAAATTCAGCGTTTCAATCGCATGTGCCATCGCCAGGGCCGCTTCCCGGTCTGACTGTTGCAGGGCGGGGTGCAGCGCGTGAAATTGCGCCAGCGCTTTCAGGTTGTTGTTGCGGATCAAGACCAGCAATTCGGCCAGGCCGGCGTGCAGGTCGACGGGCGCGCTGCCGGGCGCGGCTGCCGCCGGCTGGCTGCGCCGCAGGGGCGAAGGCAGGGTGCGCGCCGCTTCGATGACTTCGGCCATCGCCTGTTCCAGGCGGCCCAGCATGGCGGACGTGGCGTGCGATTGCCCCGTTTTCAGCGTTTTCTCCGTCTCGGCGGCCAGGCTGGCGATCTGCGTGGCGCCCAGGTTGGCCGCCACGCCGCACACGCGGTGCAACAGCTGCGCCGCCTGCTGCACCTGGCCGGCGGCCAGCAGGCGCCGCGTTTCCTCGACGGCGTCGCCTTGCGAATTCTCAAAGCGCTTGAGCAGGGCCAGGAAGGCGCCATAGTCGCCGCCGAATCGGTGCAGGGCCGCCGCCAGGTCGATGCCGGGCACCGTGGCCGGCAAGTCCAGCGTCCGCGCGACGGCATCGGCTGCCTGCACGGCGCCGTCGCCACCCAAGGGCGCCGGCACCAGACGGGTCAGCGTCTGTATCATCTCGTCGACGTCGATGGGCTTGGCCACATGCGCATTCATGCCGCTGGCGATGGCGCGCAGGCGGTCTTCGTCCATGGCATTGGCCGTCATGGCGATGATGGGCAAGTCCGGCAAGCCCAGGGCGCGGATGGCCAGGGTGGCGTCGTAGCCGTTCATGACGGGCATCTGCAAATCCATCAGCAGCACGTCCCAGGCGTCCGGCGTGCTGGTGAGCAAGTCGACGGCCAGCCGGCCGTTGGCGGCCACGGTCACGCGCGCGCCCGAATGCAGCAGGATGTATTGCGCCACTTCCTGGTTGATTTCATTGTCTTCCACCAGCAGCACGCGCATGCCTGTGAGCAAACCCGACAAGGGCGTGGACACGGGCAGCGCCGAAGGCGTGCTGCGGCCTTCGCGCACGGCCGTCACGGCCGCCAGCAGGCGCGCCGGGGTGGCCGGCTTTGAAACGATGCCTGCCAGCATCAGGCTGTCGGCCAGGCGTTCGAGGTTTTCGCTATCCTGGTCGGCCACCAGCATGATCACGGGCGGCAGCACCAGGCGTTCGTCGGCGCGCGCCTCGGTGAGCATGGAAATGCCATCCATGCCGGGCATGGCTGCGTCGAGCAGCACCAGGTCCGCCGGCGGCCCGCCGCTGCTGTGGGCGCGCAGCAGGGCCAGGCCGGCCGCGCCGCTGTCGGCGCTGCGGCTGTGCCAGCCCTGCGCCGCGCACCAGTCTTCCAGCATGGCGCGCACGCTGGCATTGTCGTCGATGATCAGCAGCGACTGGACCCTGGGCGCGCTCTTGCCGGGCGGCTCGGGCGGCGGCGCCACCTTGTCGAAGCGGCAGCGGAAGCGGAAGTCGGAGCCCTTGCCCAGCGTGCTTTTCACGCTGAGGGTGCCGCCCATCAATTCCACCATGCGCCGGCAGATGGCCAGCCCCAGTCCCGTGCCCCCATATTTGCGGCTGGTGCCGCTGTCGCCCTGGGAAAACGCGTCGAAGATGCGTTCCTGCTCGGCCGCGCCGATGCCGATGCCCGTGTCGCGCACGGAAAACTCGAGGGTGGCGCTGTCCGCATCCTCGGCCACCTTGTCGATCGACAGCACCACTTCGCCATGCGAGGTGAACTTGACGGCGTTGCCCATCAGGTTGATGAGGATTTGCTCCACGCGCAGGGCGTCGCCGATCAGCTCGTCCGGCACGCCGGGGGCGAGCACGAATACGGGTTCCACGCCGCGCGCCCAGGCGCTGCTGGCCAGCAACACGCCCACGCTGCCCAACATGCGTTCGAGCTGGAAGCGGCGCTGTTCCAGCACCATCTGTCCCGCCTCGATCTTGGAAAAATCGAGCACGTCATTGACGATATTGAGCAGCGACTGCGTCGCCATCTGGATCTTGCCGACATAGCTGCGCTCGCGCCGTTCCAGTGGCGACTCTTCCAGCAGGCGCGCCAGGCCGATGATGGCGTTCATCGGCGTGCGGATTTCATGGCTCATGTTGGCGACGAATTCGCTTTTCGCGACGCTGGCGGCCTCGGCCTTGTCGCGCGCGCGCACCATCTGCTCGTTGAGTTCATGCAGGCGCAATTCCGTGCGCTTGAGTTCGGAAACGTCCGAGGCCAGCACGAAGAAGCCGCGCACGCCGCCGCCGTCGTCGAAATCGGGGATGTAGTTGGTCCACGTGTGGCACACCTGGCCGCCGGGATCGAGCAGGTCGCGCTCGAAGCTTTGCGGCCGGCCCGCCAGCACGCCCTCGACGTGGGGCGCATACACGTCGAACAGTTCCTGCCCCAGCAATTCGCTCATGTGGATGCCGGCCAGCTCGGCGCTGCTGCGGCCAAACCATTCGTTATAGAATTTATTTGCAAATCGGCAACGTAAATCGGCGCCCCAGTACGACACCATGCCGGGCAGGTTGTCGGTGACGGTGCGGATGAAGCGTTCGTTCTGTTCCAGGCGCCACGTGGTGGCGTGCAGCACCTCGGTGGCGCGCTTGCGTTCCGTGATGTCGATCGATACCCCCAGCACATGGCTGGCGCGCCCCGCATCGTCGCGCAAGACCACCTTGCGCGTGGTGAAGTGGCGCGTGGTGCCGTCGGCCGTATTGATCGCTTCCTGTTCGATTTCCACCATCTGCCCCGTGGCCAGCAGCTTGCGGTCGGCGCTGACGAAGGCGGACGCCTGCTGCGGCGGGAAGAAATCGTGGTCCGTCTTGCCCAGCAATTGCTCGCGCGAGCGTCCCAGGGTCAGTTCCGCGTGGCGGTTGACCATTTCAAAGCTCAGCTTGTCCGCGCGCTTGACGAAGACCATGGCCGGGATGTTTTCGATGATGGTGCCAAACAAGTGTTTCGAGCGGCGAAATTCCGCTTCGCTGCGCTTGCGCTCGCTAATGTCCAGCCACAGGCCCGATACGCCCAGCAACTGCTGTTCCGGGCCGAAGATCGGGTGGTACGAGACGATCCAGTGGCTCAGCTGCTCGCGCTGCTGGCCGCTATGGCCCTTCAATTCGATGTCGACGATGGGCTGTCCCGTCCCGAGCACCTGGCGCACGCAGCGTTCCACCTCCGCCCGCACGGCGTCGTCGAACAGCATGGCGCCCACGGGACGGCCCAGGTGCTGCGCCACGCTGGCCCCGTTGATGGCGGCCAGGTAGTGGTTGATCATGACAATGCGCAAGTCCAGGTCCACGAACAGCATGCCGATCGGCGCCGTCGCGTACACGGTTTCCAGCAGGCGCGTGGATTTCCCCAGGGCCAGCGTGCGTTCGGCCACCAGGCTTTCGAGTTGCGTGCGGTGACGCCGCAGGTCGCGTTCCAGTGCGCCCAGGGCGCTGGCCATGTCGGCCGATTCGCGGTCCGCATGCCGGTTCGAGAGCAGGGGTTTGCCTTGCGCCAGCGCATGGATCTGCTGCGTCAGTTCCTGCAGGGTGCTGGCCAGGCGGCCGCCCACGCGCCAGGCCAGGGCGAAGCCGGCGCCCAGCAGCAGCGCCAGGATGAGGGAACCCGTGACTACCGAGCGCAGCAGGGCTTGCGCCACCGTGCTGGTGCGCATGGTGACGGCCACCGTCCAGGCGGCGTCCGGGGCGCGGCGAAAGCCCGTATACACGTCGATGCCTTCCAGGGTGGCATGGCGCAGCACGCCTTCGCGCGCCTGGCGTATCTGTTCCAGCAGGGGCGCCGCGCTGCGCTGGCCCACATAGCGCTGCGGCGCCAGCGTGCGCGCCACGTTGATGCCGTCGGCATTGATGATGGCCGCGCCCAGGTAGGCTGGCAGGTGCAGCTCGCGCAGCAGCACGGCCAGGTAGTCGGGCGGGTACAGGGCCGTCAGCACGTAGGCGCTTCCTTGCGTGCGCGGCAAGGGCAGGTTCAGGGCCAGCTGCGGCAGGCTGTCGGGCGCCTTGGTCAGGCTGGTCAGCCGCGGCTTGCCGGAGTCGCGCGTGCGCTCCATGCTGGCGGCCCATTTTTGCGGCAGGGGAGGCGGCGCCTGGCTGGCGGGCAGCGTCGTATTGATCAGCTGGCGGCCCTTGGCGTCGGAGACGATGAAGGCGCTGACGGCCAGGCCAGGCTGCAGCAGGCCGGCGGCCAGGGCCCGCAGGGCGCCGATGTCGTCCGCTTGCAGGGCGGGCGAGCCGGCCAGGATGCGCGCGGCCATCTGGGCGCCGTTCAAGTCGCGTTCGACGGCGGCTGCCACCGCGCGCGCCGCCTGCGCCGTTTCGCTGACGACATGGTCGCGTTCGCGCGTGTAACTTTGCGCCACGAGCAGGAGAAACACGAGCGCCGTCGGAATGACCCAGGCGAGCACCAGCCATGAAATTCTTGAGCGTATCGAAGGCAAATCTTGCACCCGGAAAGCTCCCAGAATGGATGAGTCGACAGGCAGGCTCACGCTGGCGCTGGCTGACCTTGAATAAAAAGATGCTAGACGAAATTGATTCTTCTGACAAGCCTAGTTTCTGGAGTGGAAAAAAGGTTGCGCAAGGCATACAGAGGAGGGGGAACGCCCATCCCGCCATGGCGGCGGGATGGCAAGGCGGGTTTATGGCACCACGGTCAGCACGTCGACATCGATTTCCGGGCTTTCCATGAAATCCTTCTCCACTTCGCCGCGGATTTCCACTTGGGTCTTGGCGTCGATCTTGCGGTTCATGAAGACCTTGTCGTCGATGTCCACGCGGATTTCCGCCGTGCCGTCGGAGAACGTGTATTTCTCCTTGCCCACTTTGCGCAGCAAATGGCCGCGCAGCACGACGGCCTGGTCGTCGACGGGGTTTTTCAGGATGGCGGCCACGCTGCTGGGCGCGGCCGGGCCGGCCGTCGGGCCCACGTATTGGGCGTGCGCGCTGCCGGCCAGCAAGGCGCAGGCGGCCAGGGAGACGATGAGTTTGCGGTGCAGTGGCATGGTATTCCTTTGATAGTGACTGACGGCTCAGAAGAAGACGGCGGTGCGGGGGATGATAGCACCGGCATTGCCATAGGGCATGTTCGCCCGGACGCTGCCCGTGCTGGCCACGCCATCGTCGAGTTTGCTGTCGATCTGTTCCGCGTAGCTTTCGGGCAAGTTGTCGAAACGGATGCCGTTGCCGGCGCGGCCGCCCACTTCGTCGTTGTACAGGTAGACGGCGCCGCCCTGGGCGCTGGTCATGAATTGCGAGGTGCCGTTGAACGAGCCGGTGATGAAGCCGCCCAGCGCCAGGTGCTGCGGCGCCAGGGTGAATTCGCGCGGCTGGCCGTCGCCGATCTGGCCGTCGCCATTGCCGTTGCCGGCCGAATTGGGCACGTGCAGGGTGCCCTGCAGGTCGTCGCCGGGCAGGGCGCGGAACTTGTCCTGGTAGGCGTTGACGGCGGCCGTCAGCGCATTCGATTGCTGGATGATGTTTTTCACCTTGGCGCTGTCGATCAAGCCTTGTCCCTTGAGCACGCCACCGAGCAGCAAGCCGATGATGACCAGGACGATGGCGATTTCTACGAGCGTAAAGCCGTGCTGGCGGCGTGGGGGCATGGGATTTCCTTGGAAAAAAAGTGCGACAGCTTGGGTTGGCAGTTTACTGCATTTGGTGCCGGGCGCGCAGGGCAGGGTCATGGCGTGGCCTTTGCTTTCTTCTTGGCAAGTTCGTCGAGCCGGCGCGCGAGGAAGGCCAGTTCGTGCGGATCGCTGATCTGGCCGCTGGCGAGCAGGCCGCCGATCACCAGGCGGGCGCTGTCGAGCTGGTCCATGTCTTCCAGGATGAACGCTTCCATCTCGCGCACCCAGGATGGCACTTGCGGACCCGTCGCCAGCCGCCGCAGTTCACGCGCATACGACAGGGCCAGCGGCAGGTCGCGCAGCTGGTGCTTCGCCACCAGCGCCGCCTGCGCCATGGCGGGCCAGCGGCGCTGCGGGTCGGCCGCGAAGCTGGCGGCGACAAAGGCCAGCATGCGCCGCACGCGCTGCGGGTCTGCCACGCCCGCGTACACTTCGCTGGCGGCCACCAGCGCATACTGGCTGCGCGGATCGAGCGTTTGCGCCGTCTCCAGCCAGCCGGCCAGGCGGTCATAGTCGAGCTGGCGCCACGGCAGGCTGACGCCGGCCTGGTCTTCGAACGACTGCAGGTACAGCAGCATGGCTTTCGACATGGCCAGCGGCTCGCCCAAGCTGGCCAGGCGCGCCACGCCCGCCGGCGGCGCGGCGGGCAGGGGCCGCGCCCGCGCCGGCGCTTGCTGCTGCGCCAGGCGCCAGCCCAGCTGCAGCAACAGGCATGCCGCCAGCAGCCAGCACAGGGGGCGCGGCACGCTGCTCCAGGGGCGCTGGGCGGCGGCCATCAGATGTTCCTGCGGTAAAAGTCGCACAGCGCGCAGCTGGCCAGCAAGGCCACGTAGATGCCGGTTTGCGCCGCCACATTGGCCAGGGCTGGCCAGTCGCCGGTGGCGTACAGCAGCCATTCCGTGCGCGCAAAGGCGTCCAGGCGGGGCAGCAGCAGGGCCAGCACGTCGATGGCGCCGGCCGTGGCCCGCTGCGCCAGCGAGTCGCCCGCCTGCGGGCCGTGCGCCAGCAGTTGCAGGCTGCCCAGCATGCGCGCCAGCACATAGAAACCGCTGGTCGCGGCCAGCGCCGGCAGGGCCTGCTGCAGGCTGGCCGCGCACAGCAGGCTGAAGGCGGCGACGATCCACAATTCCCCCAGCAGCGACAGCGCCCACAGCGCGCTTTGCGCGGGCGCGGCGAACAAGGCCATCAGCAGGCCGAACAGCACGGCGGGCACGGCCGCCAGGGCCCCGTAGCCCAGCAGCTTGCCCAGCAGGTAGGCGGCGCGCGGCATGGGCAGCGCCAGCAGCAGTTCCAGGCCCCGGTCGGCCGCTTCGCGCGCCATGCTGGTGATGATGAAGGTGGCCAGCAGGAAGACGCCGGCCAGGCGCAAGGCGGCCGCCAGCAGCGCCGCCTGCACGGCGCCGCTTTCCGTCAGCGCCAGTTGCTGCAGGAAGCCGGCCAGGGCGGCGGCGCCGCAGGCGGCCAGCAGGAACAGCCACGGCAGGCGGCTGCGCAGCGCTTCGAGCAAGGTGTAGCGGGCGATGGTGGCGGCGGGCGAGAGCATGGGCATCAGCGGGGCAGCCTTTGCGCGGCCACCATGCGGTTGAACAGGATGTTCGGCGACAGCCAGGCGACGATATCGTCGAACTCGCCGCCGGGCTGCTGCGGGCCGCTGGCGGCGCGGCTGATGACGGTGGTGGCGTTCGAGGCATTGTTGCGCTCGTCGACATTGTTGCCGAAAGGCACGGCCTGGCGCTGGCCCTGCACGCCCGTGGCGCCGAAACCGTTCTTGCCGTGCGACATGATCATGGCGGGGATGTCGTTCAAGGCCGTCGCCTGCAGCAGCACGCCGCCATTGCGCGTGACGATGCTGATGTCGCGCGGCGTCGACAGGCTGAAAAGTTGGCCGCTGTCGCTGAAGGCCGGCGTCACGCTGTAGCGGAACAGATTGTTCCAGCTGTCGCCCTGGCGCAGCCCCAGGGTGGCCCAGGGCAGGAAACCGGCGCGCTTTTCGCCCGTGCAGCGGGTGCCGCGCCGGTCTTCCAGGCCGCTCATGGCGGAGATGGCGGGACAGGGCAGGTAGCCGTAGCGCAGCGCGTAGCCCGTCAGCGCTTCCTTCGCTTCATTCAGCGCCTGTTGCGTCTCGGCCACCTTGCGCTGTTCCAGCTGCACCGTCAAGGGCGTGACCAGGCCGCCTATCATCAAGCCCACGATGACGAGCACGATGGCGATCTCGATCAGGGAAAAGCCGCCCTGGCGGCGCGAAGGATGCGGGCGGGGGTTCATGGCAGGTTGCGCGCGGCGCGCATGCGTTGGTACAGGGTGGGCAAGGTAATCCAGGTGAGCATGTCGTCGAAGGCGCCGCCGGGCAGCGCGGCATTGTCGGTGGCGGGGCGGGCGATGAAACTGCGGCTGGCGCGGTCGTTGGCGGCTTCGTCGAGATTGCCGCGTGCCGTATTGATCTGCGTCACGCCGCTGGCGGCCGTGCCGTAGTGATTCTTGCCTTGCGAGAACAGCACGACGGGCAGGCATTCGACGCTGACGTCGCACAGTGCCTGGCCCGCGACGAAGGCGAATTCGCCGCGGGCGTCGCGCTCGAGCACGACCCGGTTGGCGACGGCGGAAAACGAGACGATGGGCGCGCGCGCCATTTCCGGCGTGACGCTGTAGCGCAGCAGCTTGCCCCAGGCGTCGCTGCCCGCCACGCCCAGCGCCACCCACGGCAGGAAGCCGCTGCAGGCGGCATCGTCGGCGCAGTCGGCGGCCCGTTCGCGCCCGTCGAGGGCGGAGGCGGCCGGACGGGGCAGGCGGCCATTGACCGCCGCAAAGCCCAGCAGGGCTTCGCGCGCTTGCGCCAGGGTGTCCAGCGTGCGCTGCTGGCGTTCGGCCTCGCCCGTCTTGCGGCCAAAGGCGCTGATCAGCAGGCTGGCCGCGCCCAGGCCCAGCACGGCCACCAGCAGCAACAGGGCGGCGCCGCGCTGGCGACGAGCTTGCCGATGAGCTTGCCGATGAGGTTGACAATGAGCTTGCCGTGGCGTCATGGCGGCGCCTCCTGCGCCTCGGTGACCGTGCCGCTGGCCGGGTCGTAGCGCTGGCCAGGTTTCAGCAGCACCGCCTGGCCATTCGACAGGCGCAGGGTCAGGGTGCCGGGCTTGTCGCGGGCAAGGCGGTTGTGCGGCTCGTTCTGCGCTTCCTGGTTCAGCCAGACGGTGGAGCGGCCGCTGCTGCGCTGCACCACGCCATTCAATTCCACGGGCGGCGCGGGCGGCGCCGGTGGCGGGGGCGCGGGGGCAGCCAGGGCGGGATCGGGTGGCGGCGGCCCGTGGCGCTGCGCGTCGAGCTGGGCGCGCTGCTGGGGCGACAGGAATAAACGTCCCAGCGGCTGTGCCTGCGCCGTGAGCGCGGCGCCGGCCAGCAGCGCGCACAGGATGCGGGCGGATCTCATGGCCGCCCCGGCACGGGCACGCTGTTGACGGTTAGCCACAGCAGTTCGCATTCGGCGCCCAGGGTCGGCACCGCCTCGCCGCCGGCCGTGCCATGGCGCTTGAGCGTGCAATCCTGCACGGCAAAATAGCCGGCCTGGCGCAAATCGTCAAACAGATTCAGCAAGTCCATTTCGTGCAGCAAATCCATCTGCAGGCGCATGCGGCTGCCGCGCAGGTGATATTGCCCCATCACCATGGGCAACGGCACGGGCAGCGCTTGCTGCGGGCTGATGTCATAGCTGATCGGCAGCAATTTGCGCTGTTCCTGGCTGCGGCGGATGGCGTCGATCCAGGCCAGGCGGTTTTCCTCGCCGATCAGGCCGCGCTGGCGCAGGGCCAAAAATTGCGGTTCGTAGGCGCGGATTTCCTGCTTTTCCGCTTCCGCGTGGTTGAACAGGGTGGCCGCCGCCGTGCGCGTGTGCTGGGCCAGGTACAGCTGTTGCGCTTCGCGCATGCGATAGGCGGCGGTTAGGCTCAGCAGCAGCAGGCTGGCCAGCAAGGTCAGCGCAAAGCACAGCAGGGCGGCGCGTACCAGGTGCAGTTCGCCCAGCCAGGCGGGCAGGGTGCGCGTGGGCGTGCCTGCCCGCTGCATGCCGGGCAGGGGCGGCTGCTTCACGGGGCCGCTCATGGCTGCCACTCCAGCAAGAGGGTAAAGCGGGCCTGGCTGTCCTGCGCCGGCGCGGCGCTCTTGCCGGACAGGGCCACGCTGGGACGCAGGTCGAGCGGCGTTTCCTCGATCGTCACCTGCATGCGCGGCTGGCGCGCCAGCGTTTGCGCGAAGGCCGTGATGGCGGCCAGCGCGGCGCGGTAGTCATTGTTCGGCATGGCTACGTCCGCTTCCAGGCGCAGCGCCTGCGGCGGCGCGACAGGGATGCCGGCCAGGGCGCTGCGGGGCGGCGCAGTCTGCTGCTGCGGCGGCTGGCCCGCGGCCGCGCGCGCGGGCGCCTGGCCCGCGTGCCAGTGCAGCTGGCCCAGCGCGACCTGCGGCGCCTGGTCCAGCGCGGCGCTCAGCATGCCCAGCAGGCGGCCCGGCTCCGGCGCCTGGCTGGCGATCATCTGGCCCAGGGTGACGGCCACTTTCATGTTCTGCGTCTTGGCCGGCGCCGGCGGCTGGGTCGACATGACGCTGCGGTAACGCTCCTGGTAGGACGCCGTTTCCTGCGCCAGCCGCTGCGTGCTGGCCCCGTCGGCGATGCCGCCAAGCAAATTGATCACGCACCACAGGGCGGCCGATGCGCCGATCAGGGCGCTGGCGCCGTACAGCGTCTTGCGCGCGCGTTGGAAGTGGTAATAGCGGGCCAGCGCGCCGGGCGGATAGTGGCTGGACGGCGGATGCTTGCCCAGCAAGGTCAGCAGTAATTCGTCGGCCAGCGCCGGCGTCTGGCGCAAGCCCACCCGTTCGCCGGCCAGCTGCAGGTCGATGAAGTGGTAAGCCACTTCGACGCCGTTGTCGCACAGCAGTTCGAGCTTGGCGATCTGTGCGGCCGGCGCCAGGATGACGGTATTCAGGACGTCGCCGCGCGCCAGCATGCGCGTGCTGGTGAGAAATTGCCGTGTCTTTTCCGTTTCCAGCGCGATATTCACGGCCACGCCGTCGAGCGCGATGGTCGCCGTCTGGCGCGAAAAGCGCAGCTGGCCCTTTTCATAGTAACTTTGCCGCAAGCCGCCCGATTGCTGCGTCACCAGCAGCAAGTGTTCATGCGCGATCGACAGCTTTTTGACCAGCGCGATACTGAGCAGGCTGGTCGAGTAGATGCCGGCCACGGGCACGCGCAAGTGTTCGAGCGCCTCCGTCCACGGTTGCAGCAAGGTGGGATTGGTGAGGGCGAAAAACAATACCTGGTCGTCGTGGCGGCCCGTGCTTTCGCGCCCCAGCAGGGTGCTGCCCCGGTAGGGCGTGTCGCGGTGTAACTGCTGCTTGCGCCGCTCCAGCAGGGCGCGGCCCGCCTTGCCGCGCACGTGGGGCACGAGCTGATGCTGAAAATCTTCCTCGATCAAGTCCGTCAGCAGGTAGGCGGGCACGTCGAGTCTGCGCTCCTGCGGGTCTTCCAGCCACGCGGCGAAGCCGTCCAGCCCGGCCGCGCTGGCGGGGAAGGCCTGGCCGGGGCCCAGCACGCCGTGGTTCCAGTCGTAGGCGCACAGGGCGTCGCTGGTGAGGTAGAGTAATTGTTTGCGGAACACGGCGGCCTCAGGTTTTGATCGTGCTGATGGTGTCGTAGATCGGCCCCAGCACCGACAGCATGATCCAGCCCAGCAGCAGGCCCAGGATGACCGTCATGGCCGGCTCGATCATGGCTTGCACTTTCTCAATCAATTCCTTCACTTCGCGGTTGTAAAAGTAACTGACATTGCGCAAGGCCGTGTCCAGCGAACCCGTGGACTCGCCCACTTTCAGCATGCGGATCACCAGCGGCGGGAAGATGCCCGTGTGCTGGAAAGCGGCGGTGACGCCGTAACCTTCGCTGATCAGCTGGGCGGCGCGGCGCAGGCCGGCCGCCACCACCTGGTTGCCGGCGATGCCCTCGGACAGGCGGATGCATTCGAGGATGGTGATGCCGGAGGCATACATCAGGGCAAAAAACGTGGCGAAGCGGGCCAGGATGATCTTGTGCAGCACAGGACCGACCAGCCACAGCCGCAGTTTCAAGCCATCCCAGGCGTAGCGGGCCGCCTCGCTGCGGCGGATGAGCGCGCGCAAGCCGAAAAACAGCAGCACGGGCAAGGCCAGCAGCAGATACCAGTAATCGATGAAGACATTCGACACGGCAATGAGCACGCGCGTGTGCAGCGGCAGTTCGCCGCCCATGTTGCGGATGAACGCCGTCAGCTGGGGCACCAGATAGATCATCAGGAAAAACGTCACGGCCGCCACGACGATGGCGACGACGACGGGGTACATGACGATCTTGCGCGTCTGCGAGGCCAGCTCATCCTGCCATTTCAGGCTTTCCGACAGGTTCTTGAAGACGTCGGCGATCCGGCCGCTCTGTTCTCCCGCCAGTATCAGGCTGGTGAACGTGGCGTCGAAGATGTCGCCATGCTGGGCCAGCGCGCCCGAGAGGGGCAGGCCGCCCTCGATGCTTTCGATCAGGTCCGTGACGACTTCGCGCAGGCGCGGGTGGTCCGTGCTTTCGCGCAAGTCGTTCAAGCCTTCCAGGATGGGCACGCCCGCGCCCGTCAATTGCTCCATGTGGAAGCAGAAATTGATGAGGTCGCGGCGGTGGATGATGCGCTTGCCCAGCAGCACCAGGTACTGGCCCGTGATCTTGCAGTCGATCAAGTCGAGCTGCATGCGGTGCAGGCGCGCTTCCAGGTCCGGCACGTTGGCCGCCTCCATGCTGCCGGGAATCAGGGCGCCGGCCGCATCCATTGCGCGATAGACATATTGCGCCATCAGGCCAGCCTTTCCGTCAGGTCGACCACGCGGCCCACTTCTTCCAAGGTGGTGACGCCTTCCAGCACGCGGCGCATGCCGTCGTCGACGATGCCCTTGAAGCCGGCCGCGCGCGCCGCGGCCTTGAGCTCGCGCAAACTGGCGCGGCGCGCCGTCAATTCATCGAGTTCGGCCGTCATCTTGAGGATTTCCATGATGGCCAGGCGGCCCTTGTAGCCCTGGTGCGCGCAGCGTTCGCAGCCGGCGGCGCGGCAGATGCTGACGGCGGGCGCTTCGGGTGCAAGGCCCAGCAGGCGCCGTTCGATGGTATCGGCGATGACGGTTTCCTTGCAATGCGGACACAAACGCCGCACCAGGCGCTGCGCCACGATGCCGATGATGTTGCCGGCCATGATGTCGGGCAAGATGCCGATGTCGAGCAGGCGCGCCACGGAACCGATGGCCGAGCTCGTATGCAGGGTGGAATACACCTGGTGGCCCGTCATGGCGGCGGCAAACGCCATTTCCGCCGTTTCGCGGTCGCGGATCTCGCCCACGAGGATGATGTCGGGGTCTTGCCGCATCATCGAGCGGATGCCGTCGGCAAAGCCCAGCTTGACGGATTCGTTGACGGAGGTCTGGCGTATCATGTTCATCGGATACTCGACCGGGTCCTCCAGGGTCATGATGTTGACGCTTTCCGTATTGATATGGTTGAGTATCGAATACAGGGTGGTGGTCTTGCCGCTGCCCGTCGGGCCCGTCACGAGGATCACGCCGTCGGGGCGCGCGATCATGAGTTTCAACAAGTTCAGTTCCGCCTCGGCCAGGCCCAAGGCGTCCAGCGGCACGATGCCCTTTTGCCGGTCCAGCACGCGCAGCACGACGTTTTCGCCATGCGTGGTGGGCTGCGCCGACGCGCGGAAGTCGATTTGCCGCCCGGAAAACTTGATGCTGATGCGCCCATCCTGCGGCGCGCGCGCCTCGGCGATATTCATGTTCGACATCACCTTCAGGCGCACGGCCATGGCCGGCCAGTACGATTTGTGCAGGCTGCGGATTTGCCGCAGGATGCCGTCGATGCGGTAGCGGATGCGCAGGAACGACTGTTCCGGCTCGAAATGGATGTCCGAGGCGCCGTTCTGCACGGCGTCGGCCAGCAGCGCATCGATCAGGCGCACCATGGGCTGGCTGTATTCGTCCGACGGCGAGGCCATGCTTTGATAGCTGACTTCGCCCGTTTCGATTTCGTGCAGGATGCCGTCGATCGACAGTTCGAAGCCATAGTACTGGTCGATGGCGCGCGAAATGTCCGATTCGTTGACGAGCACGGTGGAAATCGTGATGCCCTTGACCAGCATGGCGCTGATTTGATCGAGCGCAACGATGTTGCTCGTGTCGGCCATGGCCAGGATCAGGTTATCCGCCTGCCGCTCGTAGACGATGGGAAAGACGCGGTAGCGCTTGGCCACGTCCTTCGGTATCAGCTTTAATGCGATGGCGTCGACCACCAGGCTGGACAGGTCCGCGCTGACCTGTTTCAGGTTTTCGCTGAGCGCCTCGCGCACGGTGGCTTCCGTGACAAAACCCAGGGTGATCAGCAGCTTGCCCAGCGGTTCGCTGCTGCGCCGCTGCTCGATCAGGGCGATGCGCAGCTGGTCTTCGCTGATCACGCCTTTCTGGATCAGCAGCTTGCCGAGGGGAAGTTTTGCCTGTTCTGCCATGTGATGCTTATTCCTGACGGGGGGGGATGATGGCCGGCTCGGCCGGGGCCGCAGGGGCCGCCAGTTCGCGCAAGCGCGTTTGCACGACGGCCTGGTCGAAGGCGGCGGGCGTCGTCTGCGCCAGGGTCAAGGCGCGCTGGTAATACGTGGCGGCCAGCCGGGGCTGGTTCAGCCGGTCCAGGCCCACGGCCAGGTTGAAGGCATAGTCGGGGTTGCCCGGCGCGGCGCCGTAGGCGCGGAAGAATTGCTGCTGCGCTTCGTTCCAGCGGCGCTGCTTGGCGTACACATTGCCCAGTGCAAACAGCACGGGGGCGCTGTCGGGGTTGCGCGCCAGGATGGCTTTCAATTTTGCCTCGCTCTGCGCCACGTCGCCCTGGCGCAGCCCGATCAGGCCGGCCAGCGCCTCGCCATCGTCGGGATTGATTTCCAGCAAACGCACGTACAGGGCCGCCGCCTGCGCGCCCTGGTTTTCGCGCAGGGCCACTGCCGCCAGGCCCAGCAGCGCATCGCGGTTGGTGGCATCCTGCCGCAGCACCGTTTCATATTGCTGACGAGCAAGACCCAACTGGCCCCCGTTGAAGGCTTGATAGGCTTGCTGCACGTCGGGGTTGATTTGCGGCGCGGCCACGCTGCGCTGCACCTGGATCTGGCTGTTGTCGGGCGCGGCCACCGGTGGCAGGCTGGGCGCTGCGGGCGGCGCCATGTGCGCCAGCTGCGCCGCTACGGCGGCCTGGGCCGCCGCCTGTATCATCGCCTGCTGGTCCTGTGCTGACTCTGGCTGGCGCGCGTCGCGCGGGGTGTCGGGCGGCAGCGCCGCGGGCGTCATGGCGTCCGGCGGCGCGGCACCCGTCGCCGGCACCACCACGACGGGGCCGGCAACGCCGGCCGTGCCAGGGGCATCCGTCAGCGGCATGGGCACGCCGGGCAAGTTGGCGCCCGCGCCGGGGCTGGTGCTGGCGCGCCAATACCAGTACGCCATGGAGCCGACCACCAGCAGCAGGATCGCCAGCAGCACGGCCAGGCGCACGGTGACCGGGTCGACGCTGATGGGTCCGGTGGGGCCTTTCGGCGGCGGATTGCTGCGGCTGGCGCGTGGCCGGGCGGGCGGCGCTTCCGGACGGGCGCGCGGCGGCTCGGGCGGCGGGCCTGACTGCGCGCCTTGCTGCGACCCAGGCTGTGGCTCCGGCTGGGCGCCGCTGGACGCTGGCTGCGGCGCGGGCGCGTCCGCCAGCGGTTCCAGGCGCAAGGTGCTTGCCGGCTGCACGGGCGCTGGCGCCGGTGCGGGACGGGGCGGCAGGGCGTCGGCCGGCGCCAGTTCCAGCACCTGGTCGTAGGCTTCGGACGGCTTTTCCAGTTCTTCGTCGGAAAGGCTGTTCTGTTTGGCGCGCTCGGCTTTCTTGAGCGCCTGCATCAGCAAGCTCATGGGAAGTCTCCCTGCAAGCGCGCCTGCGGCCGGACGGGCGCCGCTGGCGGGCCATCCGTGTAGGGCTGGGTGTTGAGCGGCGCCTGGCCGGGCAGCAGGTAGCGGTAATCGCGGTAATCGCCCTCGACACTGGCATCCTTGACGACGACGGGGCGCATGAAGATCACCAGCTCCGTCTTGCTGCTTGCCTCATTGCGGTAGGTAAACAGATTGCCCACCAAGGGCAGGCTGGACAGGCCCGGCACGCCATCCTTGGCATTGTCGATGGAGTCTTGCATCAGGCCGCCCATCACGGCGATCTGGCCATTGCCCACTTTCATGATCGATTCCAGCTCGCGCGCCTGGATCACGGGCACGCGGCTTTGCACGTTGGCCGTGGCCAGGGCCGGATTCGGGTCTTGCACGTAGCCGACGATGCGCGTGATGGTGGGGCGCACGTTGAGGGTCACTTCATCGCTGTCGGAAATCTGCGGCGTGACGCTCATGACGAAGCCGACGGGCACCGTTTCCAGCTTCGATTCATAGGTGGCCGGCGTGGTGATTGTGCCCGTCGAGCTGATCACGGCGGGCGTCACCTTGATGGTAAAGAAGACATTGTTGTCGACCACCTTCAGCATGGCCGTCTGGTTGTTCAGCACGCTGATCTTCGGACTGGACAGCACTTTCACCTTGCCGAACGATTCGAGCAGCTGGATGGTGGTGGAAAAGCTGTCCTTCAGATAATTGAGCAGGAAGATGCCGGGCGTGGCGTTCGGCGTGACGCCGCTGGACAGGCCCGCCGTGCCCACTTGTCCCTGGCGCAATTGCAGGCTGCCCGTCAGGCGCGACCAGTTGATGCCTTGCTGGTATTCATTGCTCAGGCGCACTTCGATGATGGTTGCCTCGATCAGCACTTGCCGCTTGGCGCTGTGCAATACCGCGTCGAGGAATTCGGCGATCTTTTCATGCTGGCGCCCCGTGGCGCGCACGGCGATCAGGCCGCCCTCTACGTTGACCACCACGGACGAGGGGCTGCCCTTGTTGGCCAGTTTGAGCAGCGGCATGCCGTTCGCGTCCAGCGGCTGGCCGGGAGCCGCATTCTGGCCGGGCGCCTGCTGGCCCGGCGCATTCTGGCTCCCGTTCGGGTTGCCATACTGCATCGGCGGCTGGACGCCGTACTGGCCCGCCGCACCGGCGGCAGGGTAGGCGCCGGCCTGGTTCTGCTGCTGGCCTTGCTGTCCCTGCTGGCCTGGCATGCTCGTCAATTGCTGGTTCAGCTGCGCCAGCGGGTCCACCTGCACGTCGTTGAGCGTGGTCTCGCGCAGCAGGTCGCGGATATTCTTTTCCAGGCTGTACCAGAAATTATTTTCCGAACGATTCACGACGAGGGTGGTCGAATTGTTATTGCCGTTGCCGCCGCTGCCTTGCGTGCTGCCCACGGGGTTGCTGGCGTTGTTCGACCCGCCGCCCGCCGTGGAGATTTGCGTGGCGATATTCACGCTGCTGTTGGTGCTGCGCGCCATGTTGACGTAATCGACCTTGTAAGTGCGCCAGACGGGCGCGTCGGGCAGCACCGTCAGGTTCTTGCCATCGATTTCGTAGCGCATATCGACTTGCTTGCCGATACGCGCCAGCAATTGCGGCAGGGTCTGGTTCAGCGCATTCAGGGTGACGCTGCCTTCGATCTGCGGGTGGATGTCGATATTCATGCCCGCGTCGCGCGCCAGCGCAAACAGCAGCGATTGCACGGGCACCTTGTGCACGGTGACGCTGTAGGTTTCCACCTTGGGCGCGGGCAGGGGCGCGGCCAGCGCGCTGCTTTGCTGCACCGGTTCGGGAATGACGCCGGCGGCGACGGGCGCGGCATTGAGGTGGGCCGGCGACAGCGGCGTTTGATGCGTGGCGCAGCCGGCCAGCATGGTGCTGCAGGCGAGGGCGACCCAAGAGGTCAGCACAGGAATAGGGTGTTGAGTCATGAAAAGTTCGCCCTTGAAGTCGTGTTGTGCTTTTGTAATTTTACCCAGCATGATCGCTTAAAAGCAATCGGCTGTGCAGGCTTGGGAGGCAATATGCTGAAATAAAGTCAGGGGGCGCCACGCCCCGGTTTTTCCGGTGTCAGGGCTTTTATTTCTGTGCGGATACTGTCTATGTCGCTCAGCAATATTTTCTGCGGCGACGCCGGGGCTAGCCTGGCCCACACGGCTTCGGCGCTGGCCTGGTCGGCAAAGCTGCCATAGACGATGAGCAGGCGCGCGGCGGAGGTCGCGGGCGGCGTATTTGCGGGCGCAGACGCGGTTGCGGGCGTGGCGCCAGGCAGGCGAAACACGTGGAGGTCGTGCAGGCCGGTGGCTTGCTGCGCCTGCCGCAGGAAGGTTTCCGCCGCAACTGTCTCGGTGGCGGGCAGGCTGGCGATGTGCAGCACCAGTTGCTTCGGCCCTTGTCGCGCCAGCCAGTCGCGCGATTCGGCCAGCTTGCTGTCGAGCAGCGTCGACGGGGCGGGCTGCGGTGCGCGCATAAGCGCTGCCTTGAGCGTGCCTGGGGCCGCGTCGGCGGGCGCGGCGGAGCGTGCCTGGGATGCCTGGCTTGCCGGCGTCGCCATGCTGGCTGTCGCCGCAGTCCGATCCTCGCTGCCTGCCTGCCATTGCCACAGCAGAGCAAAGGCCAGCAACAGCATCAGCGCGCTCAAGGCGCCTGCCAGCAGCTTGCCCGCATGCCAGGGCGGGCGGTAAAAGGGGCTGTCGGCGATGGCCAGGCGCACGTGGCGCGCGCTGATTTCCTGCGCATCGTCCGCAAACGCGGCCAGCAAGGCCTTGTCGGCCAGGATATTGATCCTGCGCACGATGCCCTGCGCCGCGCGCGCCAGCCGGCGCCGCGCGGCCGGCGTAAAAACGAGCGGCGCCGGGCGGCCGGCGGCGGCCAGGCGGCATGCCAGATAGTCGTCCAGCAAGGCTGGCGGCAGGCGCGGCACGCTGAAACTGTGGGTGATGCGTTCCTTCAACTGGCGGAACTGGGGCAAGTCCAGGGTATGCTGCAATTCCGGCTGGCCAAACAGGACGATCTGCAGCAGCTTGTGGCTGGCCGTTTCCAGGTTCGTCAACAGGCGCAGCGCTTCCAGGGTGGCGCCCGGCATGGCTTGCGCTTCTTCGGCCAGCAACACCACCTGGCGTCCCGCCGCATGCCTGGCGATCAGCTCGCCGTGCAGGGCGCGCAGGACGGCATCGGCGCGGCAGCCATCCAGTTCCAGGCCCAGTTCGGCGGCGATGGCGTGCAGGACGTCGTCCGGTTCCAGGCGGGGATTGAGCAGGTACAGCACGTCGACTTGGGGCGGCAGGCGTTCGGCCAGCATGCGGCACAGCATGGTCTTGCCGCTGCCCACTTCGCCCGTCAGCTTGATGATGCCTTCGCCTTGCATGACGGCATACAGCAGCGCAGCGAGCAGCTCGCCCCGCGTATTGCCCATATAAAAGAAGGCCGGGTCCGGCGTGATGCCGAACGGCGCCGTGCGCAAGCCGAAATGGCGCAGATACATGCCGTGCGGCGAGGGCGCATACGGCCGTCCGGGCGGCGTGGAGGGCGGGACGTGCGTGTCGGCGTTCATGCCGCGATGCAATTGAGGAAAGCCTGCTCCAGGCTGGCGTCTTGCGCGCCGCCGTGACGCGCGCGGCATTCGGCGGGCGTGCCCGTAAACACGATGCGGCCCCCATGCAGGATGGCCATGCGGTCGCACAATTCTTCCACGTCGGCCAGCGCATGCGAAGTGAGCAGGGCGCCGCGGCCTTGCGCACGCGCTTGCCGCAAGACTTGCTTGAATTGCGCGCGCGCCTTCGGGTCGAGTCCGCTCATCGGTTCATCGAGCACCAGTTGCGGCTTGCCCGATAGCAAGCATGCGGCCAGCCCCAGTTTCTGCATCATGCCTTTCGAATACTCGCGCGCGGGGCGCAGCAGGGCGTCCGGCGCCAGGTCCAGCGCGTCCAGGGTTTGTTGCAGCGCTTGCGCATCGGGGTGCACCTTGTGCAGGCGCGCCAGGTAGCGCAGGAAGTCGCCGCCCGTCAGGTAATACGGCGCCTGGAAGCGTTCCGGCAGAAACGACAGGGGCTGGCGCGCCGCGCCATGCCGGTGCGGCTGGCCGAAGATGGCGATTTCGCCCCGCTCCGGCGTACAGAAGTCCAGCAGGCATTTCAGCAGGGAAGTCTTACCTGCGCCATTCACGCCAACCAGGCCGAACAGTTCTCCCGCGCGCACCTGCAGGTCGACGCCGCGCAGCACGGCGCTGCCCGCCAGCTGCAGATGCACGTTGTGGAACTCGATGGCGCAGGCGTTCATAGTGGCAATGGTCGGCAGGCAAGACGGGGTACGACCGCCATTATTGCCATGGGTGCCGGCGGGCGGCAAGTGTTTACTTGCCGAGTGTTGAAATGCGCAAAAATCAAATGATGGAATGTATTTTCTTTAAGAAACAACAGGTTCTGGAATAAAATACCCCCGCGCGCCGCTGGCGTGCATCGTCTGATGAATCTGTCGAGGAGCAAGCATGGCAAGGCCAGAGAAAGTCCGGCTCGGTGAAATTTTGGTGCAGCAGAAATTGCTGACGGAAGAACAGTTGGGCCAGGCCTTGACGGAACAGAAGCGTTCGGGACGCAAGCTGGGCCGCGTTTTTGTCGAGCACGGCTTCGTCACGGAAGAGCAGATTTCGGGCGCCCTGGCGCGCCAGCTCGACATTCCCTACATCAATCTGAAGTTTTTCAACATCAATCCCGAACTGGTGCGGCTGCTGCCGGAAACCCAGGCGCGGCGCTTCCGCGCGCTGGTGCTGGAAGACCGCCGCGAGGGCTTGCTGGTCGGCATGTCCGATCCCACGGACCTGTTTGCGTACGATGAAATCTCGCGCCTGGTCAAGCGCCATATCGAACTGGCCGTCGTCAACGAGACGGAAGTGCTGGCCGCCATCGACCGCATCTACCGCCGCACGGAAGACATTTCCACCCTGACGCGCGAGCTGGAGCAAGACCTGGGCGACGTTTCCGTCGACTTCGGCGCGCTGGCCGCCAATCCGGGCCTGGAAGAGGCGCCCATCGTCAAGCTGCTGCAATCCGTGTTCGAGGATGCCACGCAGGTGCGCGCCTCGGACATCCACATCGAGCCGCAGGAAGGCCGGCTGCAGATCCGCTTCCGCATCGACGGCGTGCTGCACCTGCAGACGGAAGCGGACAGCAAGATCGCCAGTTCGCTGGCGCTGCGCCTGAAACTGATGTCGGACCTCGATATTTCCGAGAAACGCTTGCCGCAGGATGGCCGCTTCGCCATCCGCGTGAAAAACCAGCGTATCGACGTGCGTATTTCCACCATGCCGACGCAGTATGGCGAATCGGTGGTGATGCGCTTGCTGAACCAGGGCGGCACGACCTTGCGCCTGGACGCCATCGGCATGCCGCCCGCGCTGGTGGCGCAATTCCGCGCCATCGTCAGCCGCCCGAACGGCCTCGTGCTGGTGACGGGGCCGACCGGCAGCGGCAAGACGACGACCCTGTACTGCGCCTTGTCCGAACTCAATTCCGTGGAAAAAAAGCTCATCACGGTGGAAGACCCCGTCGAGTACCGCTTGCCGGGCATTAACCAGGTGCAAGTCAACGACAAGATCGAGCTGAATTTCGCCAGGGTGCTGCGCTCGGCCCTGCGGCAAGATCCCGACATCGTGCTGGTGGGCGAGATGCGCGACCAGGAAACGGCGCAAATCGGCTTGCGCGCCGCCATGACGGGTCACTTGGTGCTGTCGACCCTGCATACGAACGACGCCATCAGCACGCCGCTGCGCCTGATGGACATGGGCGTGCCCCGCTACATGGTGGGCAGCTCGCTGCAAGCCGTGCTGGCGCAGCGCCTGGTGCGCGTGATCTGCGAAAGCTGCAGCACGCCGTATGCGCCCACGCCGAACGAATATGAATGGCTGCGCCTGGAACTGGGCGAGCTGGTCGAACGCAACCAGTATTTCCACGGCAAGGGCTGTTCGCATTGCAACGGCATGGGTTACCGGGGCCGCACGGGCGTGTATGAATTGCTGGAAATCACGCGCGCCGTGGCCGATGCCGCCAACCATGCCGATCCTTCCCACTTCATGAAGGTGGCGACGGCGCAGATGGCGGGCGAAACCCTGCGCCGCCACGCCGTGCAGCTGGTGGTCCAGGGCCGCACGACGGTGATGGAAGCGATGCGCATCAGCAACCAGAGCGAGGATTGAGGTGCCGTTTTTCTCCTACAAGGCGCGCAGCGCCAGCGGCGAACTGTTGACCGGCGTCATGGAAGGCGCCGATAGCGGCGCCGTGGCCGACCAATTGATGGCGGGCGGCAGCACGCCCGTCGATATCAGCGCCACGAAACAGACGGTGACGAAGGCGGGCGCCAACCAACTGGGCTGGTGGGACAAGCTGACCGAGAAAAAGGTCACACCCATGGACGTGCAATTGTTCAGCCGCCAGCTGTACACGCTGCTCAAGGCGGGCGTGCCCATCATGCGCGGCCTGGCCGGCTTGCAGGAGTCGGCCATCAGTCCCGCGTTCGGGCGCATCATCAAGGATGTGCGCGAATCGCTCGACGCGGGCCGCGAACTGTCGGCCGCCATGGCGCGCCATCCCGCCATCTTCACGCCGTTCTACCTGTCGATGGTGCGCGTGGGTGAAATGACGGGGCGCCTCGATGAAGTGTTTTTGCGCCTGTTCAACCACCTGGAATTCGACCGCGACATGCGCGCGCGCGTGAAAACGGCGACGCGCTACCCGACCTTCGTCGTCTTCGCCATGCTGGCCGCCATGATCGTGGTCAACATCTTCGTCATTCCCCAGTTCGAGAAGGTGTTTGCCAGTTTCCATGCGGAACTGCCCTTGATGACGCGCATCCTGATCGGCACCTCGCGCTTTACGGTGGCGTACTGGCCCATCCTGCTGATGCTGGGCGTGGGCGGCTTTTTCGGCTGGCGCGCCTGGCTGCGCACGAAAGAGGGCTTATATAAGTGGGACCGCGCCAAGCTGCGCCTGCCGATCGCCGGCAAGATCATCCTGAAGGGCACGATGGCCCGCTTCGCGCGCAGCTTCGCCCTGTCCAGCACGAGCGGCGTGCCCATCGTGCAGGCCCTGACGGTGGTGTCGCAAACGGTCGACAACACGTATCTGAGCGCGCGCGTGGAGCAGATGCGCGACGGCGTCGAGCGGGGCGAGAGCATCTTGCGCACTTCGGTCGCGGCCAACGTGTTTACGCCCGTGGTGCTGCAGATGATCGCCGTGGGCGAGGAATCCGGTTCGCTCGACGACCTGATGGACGAGATCGCGGACATGTACGAGCGCGAAGTCGATTACGAGCTGAAAACCCTGTCGGCGCAGATCGAGCCGATTTTGATCGTCTTCCTCGGCGCCATGGTGCTGGTGCTGGCGCTGGGCATCTTCCTGCCGATCTGGGACCTGGGCCGGGCGGCCCTGCACTGATGGCAACACCGCTCCGCCAGCGCGGTTTCACCCTGTTCGAGCTGGCGGTGGTGGCGGGCGTGTTCGCCATCCTGACGGCCGTGTTCCTGAACCGGGTCAGCTATTACCAGCAGCAGGCGCAGCAGGTGGCCGTGGCGCAGATGCTGGGCGTGCTGCGCACCAGCTTGCGGGTGCAGGTGCTGCATTTATATCTGGCGGACCGGCGCGACCGGTTGCCGGCGCTGGCGCGGCAAAACCCGTTCGACTGGCTGATGGATAAGCCGGCCAACTATCTGGGCGAGTTCGCGCAGCCGGACCTTGAAAAATTACCTGCGGGGAATTGGCTGTACGATAAAAAAGAACAAAAAATCATCTATTTGTTTAGTAATGGCAATATTTTTCCCAGTAAAAGGGTTGATTTAGTGAAATTTAAGGTAACCTTGCCACGTGCGGATGCCGATCTTGACAAGCTCGCCCAGGAACCCGATATCGTGGTGTGGAAATCGCCGGACCCGGCGGCAAACTGACGCGCTTCCTGGTCCGGTGCAGCGACAGTTTCATGGCGTTGGTTTTGAAGTTTTTTTATTTGATTTTGGAGAAAGCAAGAATGAACAAGTCTTTACGTAGTATGAAAAGCGGCGCCCAGGCAGGTTTTACCCTGATCGAATTGATCGTCGTCATCGTGATCCTCGGCATCCTGGCCGCCACGGCGATTCCTAAATTCATCGACATGTCGACCGATGCGCGCGTGGCCAAGATGCACGCGGCCGCTGGCGCCGTCAAGGCGGGCGCTGCCCTGTACCATGCGCAGTGGCTGGTCAATGCTGACGCGACCAAGACCGTAACAATGGAAGGCCAGCCGATTACGGGGGCCAATGGTTACCCTACGGCCGATGCCGCCGGGATTGGACTTGCCGCAGGCATCGCCACACCTGACTATGTGATCTCCGCTACCGGTTTCTCCGTGTCCCCTGATGCATCGCGCTCGGGCTGCTCGGTGACGTATACCGCTGCCACCGCTACCGCCGGCCCAGGCATCAAGGATCTGGCAGACCCGAGTACGTGTAAGTAATCTTTGAGCACACTGCAAGGAAAGTCAGGCAACATCCGGCCTTCCTTGCGCACCACCAGCCCAACCTCAGGCGCCAGCCCGTTGGGCTTTTTTACGGGCCATCCATTGCAGCAGCCACCAACAGTCTTTCCGCATCGCCAAGCAGGGCCGCCAGGCCGCCTGCGGCGTACGGCTGCACGCGGCTTCACCTTGATCGAGCTGGTGGCCGTGCTGGTGCTGGCGGGTTTGCTGGCGACCTTTGCCGTCAACCGGTTTTTCCAGCGCGACACTTTTGACGCGCGCGGTTTTGCCGACCAGGTGACGAATATCGTGCGCTACGGGCAAAAACTTGCGGTGGCGCAAAACCGTGCCGTGTTTGTGCGCATCGATGCCAACAGCGTGGCCCTGTGCTTCGATGCCGTTTGCAGCGCTGACCAGAAAGTGGTGCCGCCCGCGGGCAAGAACAGCGGCAGCAAGGAGACGCTGCAGTATTGCCTGGGAAGCAATTGGCTGTGCGAAGGCCGTCCGTCCGGCGTGGCCTTGTCCACCGATGTGAAAGGCGAGCCCAGCTTTTATTTCGACGCGCTGGGCCAGCCATATGCGCAGAACGATGTGTTCCCGGCGCTATCGGGTTTCCCTGCGCGGCTGAACATCAGCATCCTGGGTGACGGCACGGAGCGCGTCGTCACGGTCGAGGGGGAGACGGGCTATGTCCATTAGCCAGCGGCGCCGGCGTGAGCGCGGCGTGACCCTGATCGAACTGGTGCTGTTCATCGTCATCGTCGGCCTGGCCTCGGCCGCCATCCTGGGCGTGATGAGCCTGACGACAAAGCGCAGCGCCGATCCGCAGCTGCGCAAGCAGGCGCTGGCGATTGCCGAAGGCATGCTGGAAGAAATCCAGCTGGCGCGGTTTACCTATTGCGATCCGCAAGACCCGGCCGCGGAAACGGCGACCAGCCCGGCCGGCTGCGCCATCCCGGAAGGGCCGGGGGAAGAGGCGAACGGCGCGGGGCGGCCGTTCGACAACGTCAACGATTACGTGAGCGCGTATGGCACAGCCACGGAGTACAAGACGGATGCCCAGGGTAATGCCTGGGCTGCCAGCCCCACCCAGAATTACACTGCCTTGGTGACGATCACCGAGCAAGCCCTGAACAACCTGCCTGCGGCGGAAAGCCTGCATATCCAGGTGGTCGTGCCGTATGCCGACCAGCAGATCGTGCTCGACGGCTATCGCGTGCGCTATGCGCCGAATAGTATCCCATGAGTACTCCATGAGAAATTTCTATAACGCCAGGCGCCGCCCGCGCGGCTTTACCCTCGTCGAGATGGTCATCGTGATCGTCATCACGGGCATCATCGGCGCCATGGTCGCCGTCTTCATCCGCGTGCCCGTGCAAGGCTATATCGACACCACCGCGCGCGCCGCGCTGGCCGACACGGCCGACACGGCAGCGCGCCGCCTGACGCGCGACGTGCGCCTGGCCCTGCCCAACAGCGTGCGCGTGTCGAACGACGGCCTGTTCCTGGAATTGCTGCTGACCAAGACGGGCGGGCGCTACCTGAGCGACAGCGATCCGTCGGGACCAGGCAGTGTGCTGAGCTTTGAGACCACCCCCGCCTCACCAGCGTTTAGCGTCGTCGGCGCCATGCCCGCAGATGCGCTGGGCGCGCGCCAGGCGATCAGCGTGGGCGACCAGATCGTCGTCTACAACCTGGGCGGGGCGGGCGCGCCGAACAATGCGTATGCCTGCAGCGCGGCGAATGGCTGCAACCGCGCGCCAGTCACGGGCGTAGCCGGCAGTGTCGTCACCTTGGGCAGCTATCCCTTCACGACGGCGCCCGCGCCGCTGCCGTCGCCGTCGAACCGTTTCCAAGTGGTATCGACGCCCGTCACCTATGCGTGCGATCTGAAGAGCGGCACCTTGACCCGTTACGCGGGCTATGTCATCCAGGTTACCCAGCCGGTTGTGGAAAACACGGTCCCGCTGGAGGCGAAGAAGGGAGCACTGCTGGCGCGCCAGGTGACGGCTTGCCGTTTCAGCTATGGCATTTTGGCCAACGTGCAGCGTGGTCTGGTGAATATCGACCTGAGTCTGGGGGCAGCGAACAGCAATACGGGCGTGCTGCGCCTGGTGCAACAGGTACAGGCGAGGAATACGCCATGAGGCGCTTGCTGCGCCATCGCGCGGGCCGCATGCGCGGTTTCAGCCTCGTCACGGCCATTTTCCTGCTGGTGGTGCTGGCCGCGCTGGCGGCCGTGATGGTGAATATCTCCACTTTCCAGCAGACGGAATCGGCCATGGACGTGCAGGGCGTGCGCGCCGAACAGGCCGCGCGCGCCGGTCTCGAATGGGGGCTGCAGCGGCAGATCAGCGCCGGCCTGACCGCCGGTGCGGCGTGCATCGGTCCGGCCAGTTTCAGCTTGCCGGCGGGCACGACGCTGTCGTCGTTCAGCGTCAGCGTGCAATGCAGCACGGCCACGGGGCCCGGTACCTTGACCAGCTGGACCATCACGGCCACGGCGTGCAACCAGCCGGGCACTGTCGAGCCGTTCTGTCCGAACGCGGGCAACAACGCGGACTATGTTCAGCGCCGCCTGCAAGCCGTGTTGTCGCAGTAAGGTCAACTGCGTGCAAAAAAGATCGCTAATTTATTGTTTTTACACAATAAAGTTGGCTTCATGAATTAAAATTGGCTGGATGCATTAACTGCGCGACAAGATCGGGCAGGCACTTACACTGGATAGGTCGCATGGGTTTATTCGCAAGAGCAAGGAAGTATGAGGGTTGGCTGGCCACGGCGTTTGGCCGGGAAGGCGTCAGCGCTGTCGTTGTCGAACGTCCCGCCGACGGCATGCCGCGCGTGCTGGGCGCCAGTTACCAGGCGGCCGCGCGGCCGGCGCCGGCCGAGGTGCTGGAAAAACTGGGCAAGGACGTGCAGGCGGCAGCGCGCCACTGCACCACCGTGCTGGCCGGCGGCGAGTACCAGTTGCTGTCGCTGGAAGCGCCTGCCGTGCCGCGCGAGGAGCTGAAGACGGCCGTGGGCTGGCGCCTGAAGGACATGCTGGACTTTCCCTTGGCCGAAGCCACCATCGACGTGTTCGACATCCCCGGCGACCCGAACGGCACCCAGCGCGGCAGCAGCGTGTTTGCCGTCGCCGCGCGCAACAGCGCCGTGTCGCGGCGCCAGGCGCTGTACGCCGAATGCAAGATCGGCCTGTCCGTGATCGATATCCCCGAGATGGCGCAGCGCAATATCGCCACCTTGCTGGAAACGCCGGGACGCGGCATCGCCGTGCTGTATTTCGATGGCGACGGCGGCTTGCTGACCATGAGTTTCAATGGCGAGCTGTACCAGGCGCGCCGCATCGACGTGACCCTGACGCAATTGCAGTCGCCCGACGCCAGCCAGTACTACGACCGCGTCACCCTGGAACTGCAGCGCTCGTTCGACCACTTCGACCGCCAGTTTCATTTCATTTCGCTGGCCCGCTTGATGCTGATGACGGGCGCGGCCGACGGCTTGCACGCCTATCTGGCCGACAATCTCTACATGCCGGTCGAGCAGCTGGACCTGGCCACGGTGCTGGACTTGTCGCAGGCCGCCGAATTGCGCGACCCCGCCATGCAGGCGCGCTACTTCCTGGCCATCGGCGCCGGCTTGCGCGAGGTTGGCCTGCACCCGGGCAAGCACGAAGGGAAGGGCGCATGAGCCAGCAGATCAATCTGTTCAATCCCCAGTTTGAACTGCAAAAACACCATATGTCGGCGCGCACGGCCAGCCTGGGCCTGGGCGGCCTGGCGCTGGCCATGCTGGCCGTGGGCGTGCTGGCCCAGCAAGCCTTGAACGGCCTGGAACGGCGCGAAGCGGGCGTCAAGGCGGCGCTGGCGCAGGGCGAGGCGAAGCGCGACCAGACTTTGCGCGATTTTCCTCCACGCAAGAAAGATCCGGCCCTGGCGCAGGAACTGGCGGCCGTCGAGGCGCAACGCCAGTTGCTGCAGGATGCGTCGAACGTGCTGGAAAGCGGCAAGCTGGGCAATACCCTCGGCTATGCCGGTTATTTCCGCGCGCTGGCGCAGGCCAGGGTCGAGGGCGTATGGCTGACGGGCGTGGATATCGCCGGCGCCGGCAATGACTTCGGTTTGCAGGGCCGCGCCTTGCACGCGTCGCTGCTGCCCGCGTACATCACGCGCCTGGGCCAGCAGGAAGTACTGCGAGGCAAGACTTTCGCCAGCCTCGACATTAACCAGTCCGGGCAGCCGGCCGTGGCCGAGGGCAAGGCGCCTGGCCTGCCGTATGTCGCGTTCAGCCTGCAGTCGGCCGACCGCGCCGCCGGCCCGGCCGGGCCGGCCACGCCGCCGAAACCTGCTACGGAAGGAACACGCTGATGCTGCCCTTGCTGAAGAAATGGGCCGCCGCCTTCGACGCCCTCAGCCTGCGCGAGCGGCTGATGGTGTTCGGCGCCGGTGCGGCCGCCGTCCTGTTCGTGTTTTATTTCATGAGCTTCAATCCCCTGCTGGCGAAACGCGCCGCGCTGGAGGCGAGCATTGCGCAAAAACAAAGCCTCCTGAGCGCCACCGACAAGGAAGTCGAGCTGACCATGCTGGCCCATGCCACCGATCCCGACCAGGAAGCGCGCACGCGCCTGGCGGCCTTGCAGGCGGAAACGGCGTCCCTGGCGCAGGCGCTGCGCGAGAAGCAGCATGGCCTGGTGGCGCCCGAGCGCATGGTCACCTTGCTCGAACACTTGCTGCGCCGGCACGCCGGACTGCGCGTGGTGTCGCTGAAAACCCTGCCCGCCAGCGCCGTGGGCGCACGCCAGGCCGACAGCGCGAACGGCGATGCGGCGGCCAGGGCGCCGGCTCCCCTGCTGCACCAGCATGGCGTGGAAGTGGTGCTGCAAGGCAGTTATGCGGACATGGTGCAATACATGCAGGCGCTGCAAGCGATGCCGACGCGCGTCTTCTGGGGCGCCGCCCACCTCGACGCCGCCAGTTACCCGGGCGCCACCCTGACCCTGACCTTACATACCCTCAGCATGGACGATACATGGATCGCACTCTGACCCTGGGTTCCGCGCTGCTGGCGCCCTTCCTGATCCTGAGCCTGGCATCGCCGGGCGCGCAGGCACAGGCGCTCGACGATCCGACGCGCCCGCCCGCGGCCCTGTGGGCGCCCGCCGACGCCGCGCCCGTCGTCGCGGCCCGGCCGCAGCTGCAATCGGTGCTCGTTTCCACCCAGCCGGGCGGACGCCGCCTGGCCGTCATCGATGGCCAGACGGTCAAGGTGGGCGGCAAGGTGGGCGACGCCGTGGTGGTGGAAATCCGCGACACGGCCGTATTGTTGCGGCGTGGCAAATCACTGGAAACCTTCAAGCTGTATCCCAGCAGCAAGACCAATAACAAGGCCGATCGCAAGACCGATAGCAAGACCGACCGCAAGCAGGAGTAGAAGAAGTGGCCAAGCAACTCAATCAACACAAGGCGAGCATGTTCAAGATCAGTACGATGGCGGCTGTCATCAGCGTCAGCCTGGGCCTGGGCGGCTGCAACGTCGCGCCCGTCAAGCGCGACACCTATAATGCGATCACCGATGCCGTCAAGGGTGCGGCAGCCACCACGGCGCCAGCGGCCCAGCCGGACGCCGTGGAAGCGGCGCTGCTGCCGCCCGTGGCGGCCCTGGCCCAGCAGTTGCCGAAGGCCCGCGCCGCGCTCGACGAGCGCTTCAACGTGGCGTTCAACAATGTGCCGGCGCGCCAGTTCTTCACTTCCATCGTGGCTGGCACGCGCTACAACATGCTGGTCCATCCCGACATCGGCGGCACGATTTCCGCCAATCTGAAGGACGTGACCCTGTTCCAGGCGCTCGACGCCGTGCGCGAACTGTATGGCTACGATTACAAGGTCGAGGGCACGCAGATCTACATCAAGCCCCTGACCATGCAGACGCGCTTGTTCCACGTCAATTACCTGACGGGCGCGCGCCGCGGCAGTTCCAACCTGCGCGTGTCGTCGACGTCGGTCGGTTCCGTGGGCTCGACCAACTCGGGCGGCTCCGGCAACAGCGGAAATGGCGGCAATAACAATCAGGGCAACAACAACGAGCAGAACCAGCAAACGAATGGCGGCCAGGGCGGCCGTACGCTGGACAGCAGCAACCTGACCACTTCGTCGACGGCCGATTTCTGGCCGGAACTGAAGGCGGCGCTGGAAGCCATCGTCGGCAGCAGCGACGGCGGCCGGCAAGTGGTGCTGAGTCCGCAATCGGGCGTGATCGTCATCCGCGCCATGCCGGAAGAGTTGCGCAATGTCGACATGTATTTGAAGGCCACGCAATTGTCCGTCGACCGCCAGGTGATCCTGGAAGCGAAAATCCTCGAAGTCGAACTCAACGACAACACGCAGACGGGCATCAACTGGGCCTCGTTCGCCTCGATCAAGAGCGGCCACACGAACCGCATCTCGACGGGCTTCATCCAGCCGGGCGGCACCCTGGCGCCGCTGCCCTTCAATGGGGGCCAGCCGCCCAACATGACGAATGGCAGCGGCTTGACGGCCAGCAGCGGCTTCGGCCTCAGCTCGGCGGCCAACTCGGCCGGTTCCATGTTCGGCCTGGCCTTCCAGACGGCCAATTTCGCGGCCATGATTTCCTTCCTGGAATCGCAAGGCTCCGTGCACGTGCTGTCGAGCCCGCGCATCGCCACCATGAACAACCAGAAGGCCGTGCTGAAGATCGGCACGGACGAGTTTTACGTTACGGGCGTGTCGACCACGACGAATACGACGGCCAGCGGCGCGACGACCAGCCCCAACGTGACCTTGCAGCCCTTCTTTTCCGGCGTGGTGCTGGACGTGACGCCGCAGATCGATGCCGATGGCAACATCATCCTGCACGTGCACCCGTCCGTCAGCCAGGTGTCGACCATCAGCAAGGAAATCGACCTGGGCAGCGCAGGGTCCCTGAAACTGCCGCTGGCCGCCTCCAGCACGTCGGAGATGGACAGCATGGTGCGCAGCCAGGATGGCCGTATCGTCGCCATCGGCGGCCTGATGCGCCAGGCCACGACGTCGGACCGCTCGCAAGTGCCGGGCGCGGGCGATATCCCCGTGCTGGGCGCGCTGTTCCGTAACACGGGGCAGGTGATCCAGAAGCGCGAACTGGTGGTGCTGATCAAGCCGACCATCGTCGACGGCGCCAATAGCTGGAACGAGGACTTGCTCGATTCGGGCAAGCGCATCGAGGCGCTCGACCCGCGCCGTCCGTCGGAGCGGCGCTAAATGTACCAGGCCCATTTCGGCTTGCGCGAGGCGCCGTTCGGCCTCACGCCCGATACCAGTTTCTTCTTCAACGGCCCGCAGTCGCAAAAGGCGCTCAACACCTTGCTGGTGGCGGCGCGCAATGGCGAGGGCTTCATCAAGATCACTGGCGAAGTGGGCACCGGCAAGACTTTTCTTTGCCGCAAGTTCATGCAATCCTTGGGGCCGGACTTCGTCACGGCCTACATCCCGAATCCGAACTTGTCGCCCCGTTCGCTGATCCTGGCGCTGGCCGAGGACCTCGATGTCTTGCTGGAAAAGGATATTGAGCAGCATCAGTTGCTGCGCGCACTCAACTTGCGCCTGCTCAACCTGGCGGCGCAAGGCAAGCGCGTGCTGCTGTGCCTGGACGAAGCGCAGGCGATTCCCGTCGACAGCCTGGAAGCGCTGCGCCTGCTAACGAATCTGGAAACGGAAAAGCGCAAGCTGCTGCAGATCGTACTGTTCGGCCAGCCGGAACTGGACGTCAAGCTGGCCCTGCCGGAAATCCGCCAGCTGGCGCAGCGCATCACCTTTCACTATCACCTGGGGCCCTTGTCGCGCGACGACGTGGATTTCTATGTGGCGCACCGCCTGCGCGTGGCCGGTTTCGACGGCGCGCGCCTGTTCAGCCGTGGCGGCGTGGCCAAGCTGTACAAGGCGTCCGGCGGCATCCCGCGCCTGATCAATATCATGGCGCACAAGGCGCTGATGGTGGCGTATGGCGAAGGGCGGCAGCAGGTCGGCGGCCGCCACGTGGCGCTGGCCGCCAGCGACACCCTGGCCGGCAAGCCGCACCGCTTTTGGCGCAGGCCGTGGCCGTGGCTGGCCGGCGCCGGCGTGCTGGCCGCCGCCTGCGGCGCGAGCTGGACTTTATTGAACCGATGACGAAGATGAGCCTGTAGATGAGCCTGATTAACAAGATGTTGCAAGACCTCGATGCCCGCGGCACCCCCGATGGACGCGGCGACGCGGCCGGTATCCGCTCCGTGCCCGAACGCGAGCGGGGCGTCTCGCGCGCGCTGGTCTTCGGCGGTGCCGCAGGCTTGACGGCCGCCGCCATCGCCCTGGGCTGGGTCTACCTGAAGCGCCCGGCCGTGCCGCCCGTGCTGGTCAGCGTGGCCAGTACGCCGGTCCTGGTTCCAGTGCCGACACCGGCGCCTGCCGTCGTTGTACCCGCGCCCGCGCCCGTACCCGCTGTGGCGGCGGAACCCGAACCCGTATTCCAGGCCGAGGAAGCCACGCCCGCGCCAGCCAAGCTGCGTGCCGCCGACATGCGCCGCATCACGCAACAAGCCGCCAAGCCTGCCGCTGCGCCCGTGGTGAAGACGGCTGCGTCCGCTGTGAGTGAACGCATCATTGACGGAAAACAAGTCACGCCGCAGCAGCGCGTGGAGAATGAATACCGGCGCGCGCTGGCCCAGTTGCAGGATGGCCGCGTCTCCGACGCCATGCTGGCCTTACAGCAGACCCTGCAGCTGGACCCGCGCCACCAGGGCGCGCGCGAAACGCTGGTGCGCCTGCTGCTCGAAGCGCAGCGTCCTGACGAGGCGGCCCGCCAGTTACAGCTGAGTCTGACGCTGGACCCGAAACAGCCGGCGCAGGCGATGATGCTGGCCCGTTTGCAGCTGGACAAGGCCAATGGCGGTGCGGCGGCCCTCGATACCCTCATGCGCAGCTTGCCGTACGCCGCCGACAACGGCGAATACCACGCCTTCCTGGCCGGCGTGCTGCAGCGCGAGCAACGCTACCGCGAAGCGGCCGAACACTACCAGCTGGCCCTGCAGGCGGCGCCCGACAACAGCGTCTGGTGGATGGGCCTCGGCATCGCCTTGCAAGCCGACAACCACCCGGCCCAGGCGCGCCAGGCGTTCGAGCGCGCCAAGGGCTTGCAAACCCTGTCGCCCCAGCTGCAGGCGTTTGTCGAGCGCAAGCTGGTGCAGCTGACGGCGGCTGCGGCGAAGTAACTACTACCTCAATGAAAGAAACAGCTTGAAGCCTCTGCATCTGCTCATCGTCCTTTGCTGCCTGGCCAACAGCGCGTTGGCCGCCCCCGCGCCCGCCAGCTACGTTCTTGAGAATACGGAAGTGCGCGACCTCCGCGCGCAAGCCTTGAAGCGCGATTACCAGCTGTATGTCGCCTTGCCCGATTCCTATCGGCAGGGCAATAAGCGCTATCCGGTGCTGTTCGTCGTCGACGCCAATTATGCATTTCCCGTCGTGCGCAATATCGCGCAGCGCCTGAACAAGCATGCGGGGATGGAAGAGGTCATCGTGGTCGGCTTGTCGTACGCCAACGGCGATGGCGGGGTGTACAGCCGGCGCCGCGACTACACGCCCACCACGCCGCGCAAGCACGATTACCGCTCGGACATGCCGGGACGGCAGCCCGCGTTCGGCGAAGCGAAGGCGTATGGCCAGTTCATCTCGGGCGAAGTGTTTCCCTTTATTGCGCAGCACTATCGCGCGAACATGCAGCGCAAGGTGTTCATCGGCCATTCCTACGGCAGCTTGCTGGGCCTGCAATTCCTGCTGACGGAACCGCGCACCTTCGAGCACTACATCCTCGGCAGCCCATCGCTGTGGTACGACGCCGGCGTCATGTTCGACCGCGAGCAGGCGTACGCGGCCAGCCACAAGGACTTGCCGGCATCCGTGTTCTTCGGCATCGGCGGCCTGGAAAAGCTGGCGGCGGGCAAGAAGCGTTCACGTTCGGAAGAGGACGCCGACATGGTGGCCGACTTGCGCGAATTCGATGGGAAGTTGACATCGCGCAAGTTCCCCGGCCTGAAGACGCGCTTGCGCGTCTTCGCGGATGAAGATCACGCAAGCGTGTTTCCTTTCGTGCTCACGCATGGCTTGCGGGCGTACTTGACGTCCGCAAAATGACGGGCGCTTACGGGCGCATCAATGTCGGCAGGATCAGCTTGGTCAGCAATTTTTCGCTGATGCCATGGGCGTCGCGCACCTGGAAGTTGGTCGTGGTGATGACGACCACGGCATCGAGTTCCGGCAGGACGAGCACTTTATTGCCGCCGGAACCCGCCATGCCATAGCTTTGCACCGTACGGCCATTGGCCGTGAACGGTTGCAGCCACCACAGATAACCGTAGTCCATGCCTTCGCGCGCGTTGGCGTGGGGCGCGATCGAGCGCTTGACCCATTCGGCCGGCATCACCTGCTTGCCATGCCAGCGCCCGCCGTCGAGGTAGAGCTGGCCAAGCTTCATCAGATCCACGCTGCGCAGCTGCAAGCCGCCGCCCGTCATGGCGCTGCCCTTGGGCTGGAATTGCCATTTCACCTTGTCGATGCCAAGCGGCTTGAACAGATTGGCAGCGGCGAAGTCCGGCACGCCCTGGCCACTCACCTTTTCAAGCAACGGTCCCAGCAGGGTTACGCCGGCGGTGCAATAGCTCCAGGCGCGGCCATACGGCGATTGCTCGGGGCGGGGCTGCCATTCGGGAAAGCCGCGGATCGGCAGGTCCGCCACGAAGCGGCTCCAGTCTTCCACCAGATACATGCGCTCTTCATTGCCGCGCGAATGCTGGTTGTCGTCGTCGCATTCAAGCAGCGAGCTCATGGTCAGGAAATCCTCGACCGTGATCTTGTCCTTGCGCGGGTCGGCATGGGCCAGCGGGCGCAGTTCCGGAAAGTAGGGCAGGACGGGGGTGTCAGTGCGCAAGAGCTTGCGCTCGATGGCCAGGCCGACCAGCATGCCGGCCACCGTCTTGCCCACCGAGCGCGTATTGCGCAGGCTTTCGGCGCCATCCTTGTCGAAGTAGTGTTCGTAAAGCAGCTTGCCATGCTGCGCCACCACGACGCTGGTGACCTGCTTGAAGTCGCCCGCTTCGATGGCGGTGGTGATGCCGTCCAGCTCGCCTGCGTGGACGCTGCTGCCGAAGGCGAGAAGAAGGGGGAGGTATCGCAACATGGTGTACTCCTGAGTTGGAAAAGTTCAGTCTAGTCTTGTAAATTGGGCATTGTCTTGGACGTTTGAAACATTTGGCGGCGATAGTTGCTGGGCGTCATGCCGTAGCGGGCCTGGAAGGCGCGCGTCATGTGGCTCTGGTCGGCAAAGCCCACGCTCAGCGCCACGTCGGCCATGCTCAGTTCCGGGCGGCGCAGCAAGCCGCTGGCCTGGTCGACGCGGCGCCAGCGCAGCAGGTCGCCCGGCGAACAGCCCCAGGCCTGGCGGAACACGCGGGCCAGGTGCACGGGATGCACATCCAGGGCGGCGGCCACGTCGGCGATGCGCAGATGCGTGTCATTGGCCAGGTCCATCACGGCTTCATACGCCTGGTGGGCCCAGCCGGGCAGGGCGGGGCGCGCCTGCCGGGGCGCCTTGTGCAGGCTGGCCAGCATCTCCCACGCGCCCGCTTCGAGCAGGGCGCCATCGCCGCCGCGGCCCACTTCGCGCGCGAGCCGGAACGCGGCCGCCGCGCTGGCCGTATCGCGCAACACGGTGGCGCACTCCTGGGCCGCATGCAATTCCTCGGCGCCCGACAGCAGGGCAGGGTCGAGCGATACCGTCATGAAACTGCCCTTGCCATCGACGAAGCGGTCGCGGTGCGTCGTGCCGGCAGGGTTGAAGACGAGGGTGGGCGAAGGCGCGCGCGGCGGGGCGTGCAGGGCGCTGGAAATATACGTGCCGGACAGAACGAAGACGAAGTGGGCATCGTCATGCCGGTGCGTTTCGACTTCATCCTCGCCACGCGTGGCCTTCAGCCGGCGGATGTCGAAGATGCTGCCGCGCGCGCCGTGATGCACGTCGCCATAGAATTGGCCGGACTTGAACTGGAGTGGAGTGGTCATATCGGCATGGTATGTGCGGCCGCCCTGACGGGCGAGCGCGGGACGACGAATGGCGCCAGACGCAGGATGAACGGTCGATTCGGGGGAATGCACGGAATGTGGGACGGCGGCTCAGGTCGGTTTTGCGTGGCCGCTGGCAGGCGTGCAGGGGGGCCGGGGCGGCTATGTGTAAAATCAGTGCCAGCGTCCTCATGAACTCTCCGACCGCCGGAAGCGGTCATCGATAAGGTCAGGTGCAATGCGTACATTGAATGAATTATTGGATAGTGAAGACCCGGCGTTTCCGCTGATCCGGCAATGGGCCAGCGAGGCTGACATCCCGGTGGAATTGCTGCCGCCCTCGGCTAGCAGGGAAGATGTGCTGCTGAGCCTGCAGGTCACCACGCGTTCCCCCCTTGGCGCGATCGCCTATGAAACGGGCGGCATCCTGGTGGATGACGGCTGGCTGCGGATATTGGGCTCGGGACATGGCAAGCTGGAGCGGAACATTGCTACGTGGAACGAAGGAAAGGCCGAGGGCTTTCTGTTGGTGGCCGACGACGTGCTCGGCGGCTTTTTTGCCATCAACGGGGGCGCACTCGGGGCCGACCAGGGCAAGATGTATTACCTGGCGCCCGAGACGCTGGCGTGGGAAGCGCTGGAGATCGGCTACACGGCGTTCGTCGAATGGGCCTTTACTCGCCAGTTGCGGCAGTTTTACGGCCGGCAGCCCGGCGATGCGCAGGAGTTTGACGAATTGCCCGAATTGCCCTTGCCCGGCGACCTCTGCCTGAATTTTTATCCATTCCTGTGGACGCAAGAAGGTTCCCTCAAGACCAGTTCGCGGCGCGCCATTCCCGTGGAAGAGCAGTGGGCGCTCAACCTTGATCTGCAACAAAAGTTGCTGGACGCTCCTGCGGGCGCGAACTGAGGCATGGCTTGCGGGCGTCTTTGACGGCATCGCCCTGCGCATCCCGGACCGGCGAAATGGCGTTTCAACCCCCGATTCAAGCGATTTGTCGCAATGGCATGCGCGAGAAAAGGGATAGGGGATAGCATACGGTGGGCTTTCTCGCGATGCGCCGCCCGCCAGCGAGTGTCCGATACTGCCGCGGCAGGCAACGGACGCTTCTCAACGACCTCGATCAGGATGAATACGCATGAAATTGACCCTTCCACATGTCCTCTCCACTTGTCTGCTGGGCGCCTTGGGTGCGATCGGCAGCGCGCACGCGGCTCCCGCCGATGCCGAACTGGTCGCCTTGGTGCAGCGCCATGCGCAGGCGCAGAGCAACTTTGATCAAGTGGCCTTGAACGCCATCACGGCGGAGAATTATGTGGAAATATCGCCGGTCGGCGAGGTGGATGGGCGTGCAAAAATGCTCGCCTTCTATGCGCCGGAGCAGAAGCGGCCGAGTCCCCAGCTGCAGGTCGATGAACCGGTGGTGCGCCTGTTTGGCGATACGGCGCTCATCTCGGCGCGTCTGTCCTATCGTCTCAACCAGGATGGGGTAGCCCGCAATTTCGCCCTGCGCGCCGGCTATGTCGCTCGGCTTGTCGACAAGCAATGGCTGCTGGTCAGCGCACAGTACACGGGCATCCGCCCGCCGAAACCGTGAAGTGAGCCGTGCCTGGCGCCTGGTGGTGCCCGGCCAGCCTACAGCCGCGCCTCGTCGCCCCACACGTGCCGCATGCTGAAATGCATGCCGGCATCGTCTTCGTGCAGCGACGAAACGATGGCGAACTGGCTGTCGCCCGTGTCGCGCGGCGTCATCTGCGATAGCTCGGCGGCGGCCAGCGGCGCGCCCAGCGGGTCGCTGAGCGGATGCACGTGGCCGGCGCCCCGTTGCGTCACCACTCCCAGTTCGCCGCTGCGCAGGCGTACCAGGGTGCCGGGCGGATACTTGCCCAGCAGATTGACGAATTGCTCGCCCAGCAAGGGGTCGATGGGCACGCCCTGGTCGAGGAAGATGTGCTGCAGCGCCTGGTCGGGGACGATGGAACGGCGGTAGTTGCGCGCCGAGACGCGGGCGCAATAGCGGTCGGCCAGGCCGATCAGCTTGGCGTTTTGCAGGATTTCATCGGCCGTGCGTCCCTGCGGGTAGCCGCTGCCGTCGTCATTTTCATGGTGCAACAGCACGCAGCTCAGCCATTCCTCGTCATCGACGCCGGCGCAGCGCAGCAATTCCGTGCTTTCCTGCGGATGCTGGCGCACGATGCGCATTTCATCGTCGTTCAGGGGGCCGCGCCGGTCCTGGAAACTGTCGTGGTGGCGCAGCATGCCCACGTTCATCGTCAGCGCGGCCGCGCCGATCAGCAGCAGTTCATCGTGCGACTTGTGCATGCCGCGGCCCACCAGCATGGCCAGCAAAGCCGTTTCGATGCAGTGGCGCACGGCATAGCTGCCGGCGATCTGGTTGAGCAGGATGCTGGCCAGGGCGATATCGGCATCGTGTTCGAGCGCGCGCAGCAGTTCGCGGGCGATGTCGCGCACGTCGCGCTCGGCATTGCTTTCGCTGCGCAAGTCCAGCAGCAGCCGTTCCAGGCGTTGCGCTGCCTCATTGAGCAAGCGCAAGACGGATGGCTGGTCCGGCGCGCCCACGTACAGGCCCAGCTGCAGCAAACGGCCCAGCTGCGTGCCATCCGTGATGATCTGCCCCTTGCGCAGTTGCGGGCCGGCACTATGGTCAGCCAAAAACAGATCCCAGGGCAGGGGTTCGCCGGGAACCAGGTCGGCCGGGCCGATGCGACGCTGTACCATCTGTCATCCTTTGCCCCGCCGCAGCGAAGCCATGTTCAGTGCTCGGTTATATGCTGCGCAGGCGCTCCAGCGCCAGGCGCAAGGTCTCGTCTTTCTTGGCAAAGCAGAAGCGCACGATGCCCGACTCCTTGCCCTGCACGTAAAACGCGGAAACGGGAATGGCCGCCACCTTGATTTCCGTCGTCAGCCATTCGGCGAACTGCGCTTCGGTCTCTTGCGAAATGGCATCGTAGCGCACGCACTGGAAATACGTGCCGTCAGCCGGCAGCAGGGTAAAGCGGCTGCCCGCCAGGCCGTCGCGGAACAGGTCGCGCTTGCGCTGGTAAAACGCGGGCAAGTCCAGGTAGGGCTGCGGATTCGCCATGTAGCCGGCGATGCCGTGCTGCATCGGCGTGTTGACGGTAAACACGTTGTACTGGTGCACCTTGCGAAATTCCGCCGTCAGGGCCTTTGGCGCGGCCACGTAGCCGACTTTCCAGCCCGTCACGTGATACGTCTTGCCGAAGCTGGAGACGATGAAGCTGCGCGCCGCCAGTTCCGCGTTGCGCGAAAGCGACGCGTGCGGCACGCCGTCGTACACCATGTGCTCGTACACCTCGTCGGACAATATCAATATTTGCGTGCCGCGCACGATGTCGGCCAGCGCGGCAACATCGGCCGGGCGCAAGATCGTGCCCGTCGGATTGTGGGGCGTGTTGATGATGATCAAGCGCGTCTTGCTGCTGACGGCGGCGGCCAGCTGGTCCCACGGCACGCTGTAGCCTTGCTCATCCACTTGCATGGACACCAGCACGGGCACGCCGCCGGCCAGCGCGATGGCGGGCAGATAGCTGTCGTAGGCCGGTTCGATGACGATGACTTCGTCGCCCGGGTGCACGCAGCACAGGATGGCCGTGGTGAGCGCCTGCGTGGCGCCGGCCGTGACGGTGATTTCCGTGCCGGCATCATAGCCGTGGCCGTACAAGCTGGCGATTTTCGCGGCGATGGCCTCGCGCAGGGGCGCGGCGCCCGTCATCATCGGATACTGGTTGTGGCCGGCGCGCATGGCGTCGCTGACGAGATCGACCAGGGCCGGGTCGCAATCGAAGTCGGGAAAGCCCTGGCCCAGGTTGACGGCGCCATGCTGGGCCGCCAGGCTGGACATGCGGGTAAACACGGTGGTGCCCACGAGAGGCAAGCGGGTGGTCAGGGTGGGAGTCGTGCAGGGCAGGGACGGGCTGTTCATGAGCGGTAGGGGCGCGGTGCGGAAAGTGGAATCGTTTCCCATTCTAGCGCAGCGCGTGGCGTTCCGTGCAGCCCTCGATGGCTCAGCCTGGCAAGGCCCAGCCTTCCGGCACCATGATCTTGAACATGCCGGCCTTGGCCGTCTTGCGGGCCAGTTTCAGCAGGGCCTTGTCCTTGGTGATGAGGATGTCGGCGTTGGCGTCGCGCGCCAGTTCGAGGAATTTCTGGTCATCCTTGTCCGTGCAGACGGGCAGGCGCACGCCGGAGACGGGCGGCGCCACGACCGTGATGTGGGCGTCGAAGCGGGCGGCGGCGACGGCGCGGCTGGCTTCGTCGAGCGGCAAATGTTTGTAATGCAACACGACCAGATATTCCGCACGGCAATCTTCGCGCGTGATGGCATGCACGGCGCCGCTTTCCATGGCCGCCAGCAGGGGCGCCCAGCGCGGGTCGTTGAAGACGAACAGGTCGAGGCAAACGTTGGTGTCGAGGACGAGTTTTTGTGGAGCAGGTATCATGTCGGCAATTCTATTCTGTAGTGATAATTTATGTTGATCGTGCTTTCGCCCGCCAAGAGTCTCGACCTGGAGACGCCGCCAACAACCTCGTTGCACAGCACCCCCGATTTTCTCGACCATTCCGCCCAGCTCATAGCCCGCATGCGCCAGTTTTCGCCCGCCGAAGTGGGCAGCCTGATGGGCATTTCCGACGCCTTGTCGGCCCTCAACGTGGCCCGCTACGCTTCCTGGACGCCCAAGCTGGCGGAAGCGCGCCAGGCCATCATGGCCTTCAATGGCGACGTGTATGCCGGCTTCGAGGCGCGCAGCCTGCAGCCGGCCCAGCTCGACTATGCCCAGTCGCGCGTGCGCATCCTGTCGGGCCTGTACGGCTTGCTGCGCCCGCTGGACCTGATCCACCCGCACCGCCTGGAAATGGGCACGCGGCTGTCGACCACGCGCGGCAAGGATCTGTACGCATTCTGGGGCGACACCATTACCAACGGCTTGAACCGCACGGCAAAAGAGCAGGGCGCCAAGGTGCTGGTCAATCTTGCTTCCGAAGAATATTTCAAATCCGTCAAGCCGCGCCAGCTGGACGTGCCCGTCATCGCGCCCGTGTTCGAGGACTGGAAGAACGGCAAATATAAAATCATCTCGTTCTACGCCAAGCGCGCGCGCGGCATGCTGGCCCGCTATGCGGCCGTCAACGCCATCCGCGACCCGCAGCAGCTGAAAGAATTCGACGTCGACGGCTACGGTTTCGTGCCGGAAGCCTCGAACGACAAGAACTGGGTGTTCCGGCGCAAAGTGGGTGTATAAGTAAAAAAACCGGGCTAGCCCGGTTTTTTCTTATCTTACTGCCAGAATTTCCACCACTTGCGTTCCTTGTTCACCCCTTCCGGGCTGAGGAATGCCGTGTTCGGATAGTTCTTGGTCAGCACGCGCAAGGCGTCGTCGCGCAAGTCGGTCAAGCCCAGCTTGTCATACGAGCGGTACATGATGAACAGCGCTTCTTCGATGGCCGGCGAAGCGGCAAAATCGCTGACCGTCGTTTGCGCGCGGTTGGCGGCGGCCAGGTAGGCGCCGCGGCGGTAGTAATAGCGCGCCACGTGCACTTCGTATTTCGCCATGGCATCGACCAAATAGTTCATGCGGGCCAGCGAATCGGGCGCGTATTTGCTATTTGGAAACTTGTCGACCAGTTGCTTGAAGGCGGCAAACGCTTCGCGCGTGGCTTTCGGATCGCGCTCGGTCGGATCTTGCTCGTACAGGAAGTTCAGGAAGCTGATCTGGTCGTTAAAGCTGATCAGGCCCCGCAAGTAGTACATATAGTCCACATTGGCGTGGTTCGGATGCAACTTGATGAAGCGTTCGACGGCAGCCAGTGCCTGAGCCTGGTCTCCCGACTTATAATACGCGTAAGCGATCTCCATCTGCGCTTGCAGAGCATAGTTGCCGAAAGGATAGTTAGCCTCCAGCTTCTGGAACAGGCCGATTGCAGCTTCATAGTGCTGCCCGGCCATTTCTTCACGCGCCTCCGAGTATAATTTCGTAACGGACCAGTTTTTGGTCTCATCCACTTTTTCAGGCAACAAGCTGCAAGCGGACATGCCGAGCAGAACGACTGAAGCGACTACCAACGATAATTTTTTTTGCATGACGTTTTGCAAGAAGGTTTTAACCAAGATTTTACAATAGGCTGATTATAGCCGATGGGAATGCTGTGATATTAACTCCGAAGCCTAATTTGGCTGACCCCGCGTTTGACTCCCTTTCTGACCATGTTGCCGAAGAGGCGTTTGACGGCGATTTTGCCGCCGACGACGTCTTCGAGGAAATGGCCCCGATTACATTGGAACTGACGCCGGACGCCTGCGGCCACCGCCTCGATAAAGTCATCGCCCAGCTGGTGCCGCAATACTCGCGCAGCCGCTTGCAATTGTGGCTGGAAGCCGGTTTCGTGACCGTCGATGGAAAAGTTGCCAAACGCAACATGACCGCCTATGGCGACGAGAAGATCGTCATTCTGCCGCAAAGCGCGCCGGAAGACGAGGCTTTTAAGCCGGAAGCGATGGAATTGAACATCGTGCACGAAGATGAGCATATCATCGTCATCAACAAACCGGCCGGACTGGTCGTGCATCCGGGCCCCGGCAACTGGTCGGGTACCCTGCTCAACGGCCTGCTGCACCACTGCCCGCAACTGGCTGGCGTGCCGCGCGCCGGCATCGTGCACCGCCTGGACAAGGATACGAGCGGTTTGATGGTGGTCGGCAAGACCCTCGCTTCGCAAACGGACCTGGTGCGCCAGTTGCAGGCGCGCACCGTCAAGCGCGAATATTTCGCGCTCGTGTGGGGCACGCCGAAGGCGGCGGGCACCATCGATGCGTCCATCGCGCGCCACCCGCGCGACCGCGTCAAGATGGCCGTCTCGGAAAACTTCACGGCCAAGCCCGCCATCACGCACTATGAATTGATCGGCAGCGGCGAACTCGACCGCCGTCCCGTGAGCCTGATGCAATGCCGCCTGGAAACAGGCCGCACGCACCAGATCCGCGTGCACATGCAGCATCTGGGCTTTGCACTGGTCGGTGATTATGTGTACGGCAAGCAGCACCTGGTGTCCGTCTTCTCGCGCCAGGCACTGCAGGCGCGCCGCCTGGGCCTCGTGCATCCGGGCACCCTGGAAGCGTGCGAGTGGATCGTGCCGCTGGCCGATGATTTCGCCCAACTGATCGCCACCGCCGGCATTCCCGAGCCGGAACAGGTCTGATGACGGCTGCCTTGCCTTATATCACTCCCCATTGGCCCGGCCTGCCCGCGAACGTGGGCGCGCTGGCGACCGTGCGCGCGGGCGGCGTCAGCCAGGGCCCGTATGGTGACGGGCAGGGCGGCGGTGGCTTGAACCTGGGCACGCACGTGGGCGACGAGGCCGCGCACGTGGCGGCCAACCGCGCGCGGCTGGCGGGCGCCTTGCCTGCCGAGCCGGCCTGGCTGTCGCAGGTGCACGGCGTGGCCGTGGCCGATGCTGCCAGCCTGGACGGTTGCGTGCCCGATGCCGACGCCAGCATCGCCACGCAGGCGGGCGCCGTGTGTGTCGTGATGACGGCCGATTGCTTGCCGGTATTGTTTTGTTCGACGGATGGCCTCGTCGTCGGCGCGGCCCACGCGGGCTGGCGCGGCCTGGCCAACGGCGTCTTGCAGCGCACGGTGGACAGCATGCGCGCGCAGGGGGCGACGGATATCCTCGCCTGGCTGGGGCCGGCCATTGGTCCACAGCAATTCGAAGTGGGACACGATGTATTGCAAGCGTTCCGCGACGGCGCGCGCGATGATGCCGAGCGGCAAGTACTGAGTGCTTCCTTCGTCGCCATCGCTGGCAAGCCGGGCAAGTACCTGGCCGACATCTATGCGCTGGCGCGCACCATGCTGCTGCGCGACGGCGTGGCGCAAGTGGCGGGCGGGGAATATTGCACCGTCAGCGATGCGGCGAAGTTTTACTCGTACCGGCGCGATGGCGTCACGGGAAGACAGGCCAGCTTGATCTGGCGCAAATAATCTGCACGGCAGACACTTATGTGTCTGCCGTTTTTGTTTTATCGTCTGCTGAGGCCAGCGCGCGGGCCTGCAGTTCCGCGATGCGCGCCGCCTTGCGTTTGCGTCTCCTTGAGCCCGTCAGATAGAATAGGATGGACAGCGGGATGACGCAGTACAGCACGAAGGTCATCACCCCGGCGACGATGGACGGTTCCGTCAGCGCCATGAGGCCGACGACATAGATCCAGGCAACAGCGGTCATGAGCATCATTGGTATCGGCAGTCAGTAAGAGTTTGCATGCAGGTGGCCCGGAAGTAATTATTTATCAATTCTTGAATGGATTTATATAGCTATGAACATGCCAGATCCTCAAATGATGACCAAGGAATGGATGGCGCAGATCAGCAATCCTGAACAGTGGAAGACGTGGTTCAACATGGTACCGCAGCCCGCCGGCAATCCGATTGCCGGCATTTTGCAGGATGCGGGCGCCAGCATCAAGCCGGAAGCGATCGAGCAACTGAAAAATGCCTACGTGGCCAAGCTGACGGGCTTGTGGGCAGACTTTATGGCCGGCAAGGCGCCGGAATTGAAAGACCGCCGTTTCTCCGCGCCCGCCTGGCACGCCAGCCCCCTGTCGGCCTTCAATGCGGCGGCCTACCTGCTGAACGCCGAGTTTCTCAGCGCCATGGCCGACGCCGTGGAAGCGACGCCGCACCAGAAGCAAAAGATTGCGTTTGCCGTGCAGCAAATCGTCGACGCCATGTCGCCCGCCAATTTTCTTGCCACCAATCCCGACGCGCAGCAAACCCTGATCGAGACCAAGGGTGAAAGCCTGGCCAAGGGCTTGAGCAACATGCTGGCCGACATGGGCAAGGGGCGCATTTCGCAGTCCGACGAATCGGCCTTCGAAGTGGGCCGCAACGTCGCCACCACGCCGGGCACGGTGGTGTTCGAGAACGCGCTGTTCCAGCTGATCCAGTACACGCCGACGACGGCCACGGTACACCAGCGGCCGCTGCTGATGGTGCCGCCGTGCATCAATAAATTCTATATCCTTGACTTGCAGCCAGAAAACTCGCTCGTGCGCTATGCGGTGGAGCAGGGCAATACCGTGTTCCTGATGTCCTGGCGCAATCCGGACCTGAGCATGCAGCACCTGACGTGGGACGATTACGTCGAGCAAGGCGTGATCGAAGCCATTCGGGTCACGCAGGATATTTCCGGCCAGGACAAGCTCAATATGTTCGGCTTTTGCGTCGGCGGCACCATCGTCTCGACGGCGCTGGCCGTGCTCAAGGCACGGGGCGAGAATCCTGCCGCCAGCCTGACCTTGCTGACCACCTTCCTCGATTTCTGCGACACGGGCGCGCTCGACGTCTTTATCGACGAGCCGCAAGTGGCGCTGCGCGAGCAGACGCTGGCCAAGGGCGGCCTGATGTCGGGCCGCGACCTGGGCAGCACTTTCTCCAGCCTGCGACCGAACGACCTCGTGTGGAACTACGTGCAGTCGAATTACCTGAAGGGCAAGGAGCCGCCCGCGTTCGACTTGTTGTACTGGAATGGCGACGGCACGGGCTTGCCGGGCCCCATGTTCTGCTGGTATCTGCGCAACACCTACCTGGAAAACAGCTTGAAAGTGCCGGGCAAGCTGACGGTGGCCGGCGAAAAGGTCGACTTGGGCAGCATCGACGCGCCCGCTTTCATCTACGGTTCGCGCGAAGACCATATCGTGCCCTGGGGCGCGGCGTACGCCAGCACTGCCGTGCTGAACCCGAAAAAGCCGAAAGCCAACCGCTTCATCCTCGGCGCTTCGGGCCATATCGCCGGCGTGATCAATCCTGCCTCGAAGAAAAAGCGCAGCTACTGGAGCAATGACGCGGGCAAAGGCGCACGCACGGCGAAAGCCAAGCCCTTGACTGCCGAACAGTGGATGGAAGGCGCGACCGAGCACGTGGGCAGCTGGTGGCCCGAATGGGCGGCTTTCCTGGCCGAACACGGCGGCGCGCAGGTGAAGGCGCCGGGCAAGCCGGGCAACAAACGCCACGCGGCAATCGAGCCGGCACCGGGGCGGTATGTTAAAGTCAGGGCGGACTAGTTTACAAAAGCTTCTGGCCCGGCAAGACCGGCGTAATCTCCGGTCTTGTCAGGAATCTACTTTTAGTTGCGTTGCAATAAATGCGGGAATCTACTACCCTGATGTGCAATGGAGCCGTTTTCCACTCTATAATGGAAAACGTAGGCAGGTGCGAAAGCGGACCCACGTTCGCTTTTTTTTCGGATTAACTCAGTATGCGCTGCGGCGCAATAAGTGGAACTTGTGATGAGTAGTGCAAAAAAAAGTATAGACCGCCTGATTAAAAAATATCCCAACCGCCGTCTGTATGACACGCAAACCAGTTCCTACATCACCTTGACGGACGTCAAGCAGCTGGTGTTGGACAATGAGGTGTTTACCGTCGTCGATGCCAAATCCAATGAAGATTTGACGCGCAGCATCTTGCTGCAAATCATTTTGGAAGAGGAAGCGAATGGCGCGCCCATGTTCTCGAGCAGCGTGTTGTCGCAGATCATCCGCTACTATGGCCACGCCATGCAGGGCATGATGGGATCCTACCTGGAAAAGAACGTGCAAGCGTTCACCGATATCCAGCACAAATTCACGGGCACGTCGGCCGGCAGCTTCGAAGGCAAGCCCTTCAGCCCTGAAATGTGGACCCAGTTCATGAATGTCCAGGGCCCGATGATGCAAGGCATGATGAACAACTACATCGACCAGAGCAAGAGCCTGTTCGTGCAGATGCAGGAACAGATGCAGAGCCAGAGCAAGAATCTGTTCGGCACGTTCCCGTTCGTGCCGCCGGTGCCGCCGACGGACAAAAAGTAAGCCGCATCCGATGCGCGCCACACAACGGCACAGGAACTCCTATGCCGTTGTGCTTTGCGGATGTCATGCCGGCGGCTGCCGATGCTGAATGCTATTGCTTCAGTTGTTGCAGCGTGGAGAGCAGGTCCTGGTTTGAATGCTCGAGCTTCCATGTTTTGGCATTGTCCATGGAACTGTAAATGCTGACGCGACCCTTGAAGTCTTCCTGGATATTGAGCGCAAGGCCGGAAGGGAAAATCATTGGCGTCTGACGCAATGTATATGGTGCATACGGCCCCCAGGTTTGACCATCGTCGCTGCTGACCAGCAGTGCGCCCTCGTTATACATGCCCGCTTCCATCAGCAATCTGCCGTCATTGAGCGGCGCCACGGGCGACATCAGGACTTTGAACGGCGAAACGATCGTTTTCCAGTTCTGGCCGCGATCCCGTGAAATATAGGCGTCGGGAAATCTTCCTGCCAAGCCAGCCGCTACCAGGACGCTTTCCGTCCCATTGGGTTGATGGGTAAATTGCGTCAGGTTTTTCTTGTGTGGACTAAAGCGTTCGGTCAACTTGCCCGTGCTGTAATCGAGTTCGCCGATCAAGCCGCTTTCCAGCGCATAGCCGATGCGGCCCGCGTCTTGCCACGTCCAGAGTAAGCCCGGGCCATGTAGCCAGGATCCGGGCAAGGTGGCGTGGTACACGGATCGCCAGTCACCAGCGTCCAGCTGGTGCGCATGGAAAATGTTCAACTCGTCGCCCTTGCGATGCATCACGTACCAGCCAACCTTGGGGTTGCCCCCGATGCGCAGCAGATTGCCGGGCGGCAGGTTGCCTGTATCGACAGGCGACAGCTGCTCACTGTCACGCGCCTTGCGGAGCAGGGAACCGGATTCGCCTACCGCAATCAATTCGGCATTGGGCAGGTCGACAGGAAATACGCAGGACAGCGACTCCACCGATGGCGCATTGAGGATGCTCCATAGCCCTTGCGTCGAGCGCATCAGGACGGCACCCATGCGGCTGGCGGCAGCCACCCGGCCATCGGGCATTTCGGTGGTGCACTCGGCCCCAGCCGGGTGGGCGCGGGCAAATTGCTCGACATCGTCCTGGGCGTGGCGTGGCGTGCTCCAGCCAGGAGCGGCAGCAGCGCCAAACATGGCGTTGTAGCCGGGGGCAAAGCGCTGGATCAATTCCGCATTCGATGTCACCTGGGCGCTACGGCCGTATTGCACGCCGAAATTGCCGCGTGTCACAATCAGCCGGCCCAGATCCGTCGATTTATCCGCTTCGATCTTGAAGCTTCCCACGATGGTCGAGTACACATGCAATAGCTTGTTGGCACGGGTATCGATCAATTCGACAAACTCATACTCTCCAGGCGGCAGGGCGCCAATGAACAGGGACGTATCGCCTGCCATCGCGCTCTCGACCTTTTTCATCACCAGGTTTTCGGAGACCAGCTTGAAATCACTGCGCTGCTCCCCCGACACGACACGGCGTAACTTGATCATATTGAAACCGTAAATATCTTTGGTATTCGATGTGATGCTGACCGCCACCGGGGTTTCTCCCGATTGTGCATGCATTTTCAGTGGATCAACCACCGAGGTGTTGACGGCGCAGCCGCTCAGCAGCAATGCGCTCAAACCGCAAGCCGCGACAGCCAGGCGCCGCGCTTTCAGATTGGAAATGGAAAAAGACATGGGACTCATTTAGTTTTTTAAAAAACAATTATATGTCAGTCATTAGTTTCTTTGTGGCATTATTTTTTAATTTCTTGATACCGGTGATGCGTGGCGGAACCTGCTTCAAGCACTGACCCGATGGCAGTGGCCGGAACAAAGTTGCGATTGAAGCGTTGCAGATACGGCGGCAAAAGGACTCAGCGCTGACAGCAAGGGGCGGCTCGGGGTACAATAGCCGATTCGCCTCACCATTTTACTAGCTGCCAACTATGTCTGAAATTCACCGTATTCCCGTTCCTTCCGCCCAGCCCGAGGCCATGCTGGCCATGCCAGGTGCGGCGCCGAAAGTGGGCTTTGTCTCGCTCGGCTGCCCGAAAGCGCTGGTCGACTCCGAACAAATCCTGACCCAACTGCGCGCCGAAGGCTACGAAACGGCGAAATCCTACGCTGGCGCCGATCTGGTGATCGTCAATACCTGCGGTTTTATCGATGCTGCCGTGCAAGAGTCGCTCGACGCCATCGGCGAAGCGCTGGCTGAAAACGGCAAAGTGATCGTGACGGGCTGCCTGGGCGCCAAGAAAGATGCTGCCGGCGACGACATCATCATGAAGGTGCACCCGAAAGTGCTGTCCGTCACGGGCCCGCACGCGCTGGCCGAAGTGATGGATTCCGTCCACTTCCACCTGCCGAAACCGCATGCGCCATTCCTCGACCTGGTGCCGCCGCAAGGCGTCAAGCTGACGCCGAAGCATTATGCCTACCTGAAAATTTCCGAAGGCTGCAACCACCGCTGCAGCTTCTGCATCATTCCGTCGATGCGCGGCGACCTCGTCTCGCGCCCGATCGGCGAATTGATGATCGAAGCGGAAAACCTGTTCAAGGCTGGCGTCAAGGAATTGCTGGTCATTTCGCAAGACACCTCGGCGTATGGCGTGGACGTGAAATTCCGTTCCGGCTTCTGGAATGGCCGTCCCGTGAAGACCCACATGACGCAACTGACGGAAGCGCTGGGCGAACTGGCCAAGTCCTACGGCGCCTGGGTGCGCTTGCACTACGTGTATCCATACCCGCACGTGGACCAGATCATCCCGATGATGAGCGGCGGCCACATCCTGCCGTATCTCGACATTCCGATGCAGCATGCGCACCCTGACGTGCTCAAACGCATGAAGCGTCCGGCCAGCGGCGAGAAAAACCTGGATCGCATCCAGGCCTGGCGCGCCATCAACCCGGACCTGACCATCCGCTCGACCTTCATCGCCGGTTTCCCTGGCGAAACGGAAGCGGAATTCGAATACTTGCTCGACTTCCTCAAGGAAGCGCAGATCGACCGCCTCGGTTGCTTCGCGTATTCGCCTGTCGAAGGCGCGACCGCCAACGCCATCGCCAATCCCGTGCCGGAAGAGCTGCGCGAAGAGCGCCGCGGCCGCGTCATGCTGCTGCAGGAAGAAATTTCCAAGAAACGCCTGCAAGCCAAGGTCGGCAAGACCGTGCGCGTGCTGATCGATGAAGTCACCCGCTCCGGCGGCGTGGGCCGCTCGTCTGCCGACGCGCCGGAAATCGACGGCGTCGTGTATGTGAAGCCGCCATTCGAGCCGCACCGCAAGCTGGCTGTCGGCCAGTTCGTCGATGTGACCATCACCTCGGCCGACGCGCACGACCTGTGGGGCGCTGCCGAGTAAAAAACGTCCATGCCGGCGTTGCGCTGCCTTGCCGTACAGCAAGGTACTGCCTGCGGCAGCGCGCCTTGGCCTGAACGTTTTTACGCGGTGAAGATGATATTTGACAAGGTGTAACACTCTGTCATACGTACGGCGTACAGGGCGTAAAGCCCTTACAATCAAGGCGGACCAGTAATTGCTGGTCCGCCTTTTTATTTGCCGACGACGCCATGACCACACCCAAATCCCCCCAGACGGCGCTGATCCACAGCGATTACCAGGCGCCGCAAGGCTTTGCCGCGTTTCCCAACGCCATCCATCACGCATCCACCGTGCTGTTCAAGGACGTGGCGGCCATGCGCTCGGGCGACTGGAAAGAGAAGAACGCCTACACCTACGGCTTGCACGGCACGCCCACCACCTTCACCCTGGAAGCGCGCCTGGCCGAGATCGAAGGGGGCAAATACTGCCTGCTGGCGCCGTCCGGCCTGGCGGCCATCGCCATGGCGGACTTTGCCCTGCTCAAAACGGGCGATGACGTTTTATTGCCGGAAAACATCTACAACCCGAACCGCGAACTGGGACGCTGGCTGGCGCAGGATTTCGGCATCACGGCCCGCTATTACGATCCGTTGATCGGCGCCGGCATCGCGGGCTTGATCCAGCACAATACCAAGCTGATCTGGACGGAAGCGCCCGGTTCCGTGACGATGGAAGTGCCGGACTTGCCCGCCATTTGCGCGGCCGCCCATGCGCGCGGCGTGCTCGTCGCCCTGGACAACACCTGGTCGGCGGGCCTGGCCTTGCGCGGCTTTGACCTGGGCGTGGACATCATCATGCAGGCGCTGACGAAATACCAGTCGGGCGGCTCGGACGTGCTGATGGGCGCCCTGATCACGCGCGAGCGGGCGCTGCACGACCGCCTGGCGCAGGCGCACATGCGTCTGGGCATGGGCGTGGGGGCGGACGACGCCTACCTGGTGCTGCGCGGCTTGCCCACGATGAAATTGCGCTTCGACGCCCACGACCAGGGCGCGCGCACGGTGGCCGCCTGGCTCAAGGGGCGCAGCGAGATCGTTACGGTGCTGCATCCGGCCTTTGAAGATTGCCCGGGCCACGCCATCTGGCAGCGCGATTTCACGGGCGCGGGCGGCCTGTTTTCCGTGCTGTTCGATGTCCGCTACACGGAGGCGCAGACGGACCGCTTCGTCGATGCCTTGCAGTTGTTCAAGATTGGCTACAGCTGGGGCGGCGCGAACAGCCTGGTGATGCCGTACCGCATCGCCGCCATGCGCAAGGGCTGGAAATTGCCGGGCCAGCTGGTGCGCCTGAACGTGGGACTGGAAGATCCGCAGGATCTGATCGCCGATATCGAACGGGCGTTCGCGGCGATGTAGCGGCAAGCGGGCAAGCACGATAGCTTGCCCACAAGTAATTTACAGGGGCACGGGCTTGTTGTTGTTCAAGTCGAGGAAGCCGCGCAGCAGGCGGTAGGCTTTCCACAGCCAGGCCACGCCCCACACGAGGAAGGCCAGCGGGATGCCGATCAGCGTGATCCACAGGATGGCGCCCACGACGATCCAGGCCACGTACCACCAGAAGGAACGGATCATCCAGCTGTGATGGCTGTACACGAAGGTCCCGGCCGCCTCGTCCCGCTTCACATAATTGGTGATGAGCGGAATGAAGGAAAACGCGCCCAGCGAAAACACGAAGCTGGCGCCATGTATCAGGTACAACCACCAGGCCAGGTTCTTGGTCTGCTGGAGTTGGGTATCCAAAATAATATCTTGTGACATGAAGGCTCCCGTCGTTGCTCAATTTTTAATTGTAACAAGCAAAGCGGCGCGGGAGCGCAGTCCATGGAAAAAGGCAGAATACATTGTTGAAACGAAATCGCTATCCCACCCTGGCCGCGCGCGCCAGGTCATGGCTGCGCCAGGCTTTGCCGGCCTTGCTGCTGTGCGCCTCGGCGGCCCATGCCGCCGGCGCCCCGCTGGAGGCGGAGTTTGCCGCCGGCTTGAAGGACGAGGGTTTGGCGGGCGCCGTCTGGAGTGAAGTCTTGCCTGACGGAACAGTCAAAGTCGGCGCGTCCGGCCTGCGCGATACCGCCAGGCGCATGCCCATGCAGGCGGATACGCGCATGCAGGTGGGTTCCGTGGGCAAGGTGGCGCTGGCGCTGGGCGTCTTGCGCCTGGTCAGCGAAGACCGGCTCACGCTCGACACGCCCCTGCAGCAGGTGCTGCCGGAACTGGCGCTGAAAAACCCGTGGCAAGCGAGCGACCCCGTGCGCATCCGCCACCTGCTGGCGCATACGTCCGGCCTCGACAATGTGCGCTTCTGGCAGGCGTTCAGCCTGAACCCGGCGCCGCAGACGCCGCTGGCCGACGCTTTTGACGGCGACCGCAACCTGCTGCGCGTGCGCGCCCGGCCCGGCAGCCGCTATGCGTATTCGAACATGGGCTATGGCTTGCTGGGCATGGTGATCGAGAAAATCACGGGCCAGCCGTATGAGCGCTATCTCGACGCGCAGCTGCTGCAGCCGCTGGGCATGGCGGACAGCACGTTCGCCTTCGTTACGCAAATGAGCACGCAAATGAGTACGCAGGCGGGTGCGCAGGCTGATCCGCGCCTGGCCATGGGCTACTTCGAGCATGGCGTGGCGCAGCCGGCCGTGCCCCAGTATTTGCGTCCGGCCGCGCAATTTACCACCACGGCGGCCGACATGGGCAAGCTGGCGCAATTCCTGATGGGCGACGGCAAGCTGCAGGGCGCGCAATTCATCGACCTGGCCCTGATGGGCGCCTTGTCCGAGCCGTCCGGCACGGACGCGGCGCAGGCGGGCCTGGCGACGGGCCACGGCCTGGCGCTGGCCGTGCGCGACCGCCACAACGTGGTGGGCGCCTGCCACCCTGGCACGGCCGTGGGTTTCCGCGCCATGCTGTGCCTGTATCCGGAGCAGGACAGCGCCTTCTTCGTGGCCTTCAATACGGATGCGGAGCAGGCCGACTATGAACGCTTCAACCGCCTGCTGCTGCGCGACCTGGAACTGCCGCTGCGTGCGCCGGCCCCGCGCGGCACGCCCGCGCCCACGGTGGAAAACTGGCAGGGTGTCTACCTGCCGTCGCCCAGTCCCATGGCCAGCATGGCCTGGGTCGATGCCGTCTTCGGCTTTACGCGCCTGAAATGGGATGGCGAATCGCTGTTCCTGATCCCGTTCCAGGGCGAGCCGAAGGAACTGGAACCGGTGGGCGGCTTGCTGTTCCGCGCCAGCGACCGCAGCACGCCGTCGCACGTGCTGATGCAGGAGGATGGCAAGCATGTGCTCAGCGACGGCTTGCGCAGCTATGAGCGCGCGTCGATGCTGCGCATGCTGGTGCTGTGGGGCAGCCTGGCCCTGGGCGCGGCGGGCTTGTTGTACGTGCTGGTGGTGGGCGTCTGGCGCGCCGCGCTGCGCAGCCTGGGGCGGGGCGACCACCTGTTCGCGCCCTTGCTGTCGCTGCTGGCGCTGCTGCTGCCGCTGCCGTTCTTCTATTTCCAGTCCTACCTGCGCCTGGGCGACGTCACCATCGCCAGCGTGCTGCTGGCGCTGACGACGGGCGCGCTGCCGCTGGCGACGGCGTTCGGCCTGGCGCGCTGCTGGCGCAGCCGCGGCACGGCGGCCGAGGCGGGTTCGTGGGCCAAATGGGATTGGGTGGCCTTGCTGGCGGCCTTGCAACTGCTGCTGGTGCTGGCCTGGTGGGGATTGCTGCCGCTGCGCCTGTGGCACCTGTAGCCGGCGCTCAGCGCCAGGCGTGCAGCAGCCGGCGCCACCAGCGTTGCGCTGGCCTGGGCTGGCTGCCATGGCCGGCGCGCCCGGTCCGCTTGGCGCGATAGCTGGCCGCCGCCATGTGCAGGCCGATGCGGTCCATCGCCGCCATCGCGTCCGCCTCCTGCGGCGACAAGCCATGCCGCAACGCGTGTGCACGGGGTTCCAGCAGGAAGGCGGCACGCAGGGCGTCGTCCGTGTACAGCCTTGCCAGATAGGTTTCCAGTGCGGGGGAACTCATGCGTTTCGCCCCGCGCGCAAGGCCGCGCGCGCCAGCTCCAGCTGGTCCAGCACGTGCTCGAACGACGGGTAATTGCCGTCGCGTTCGACGATCACCGTCAACGGTTGCGGCGCCTGGCGCGCCAGCACGGTCAACAGGGCGAAGACGGCGGGCGGCACGTCGTGCAGATGGTCGTCCAGCAGGCGCTGGCCGCCGCCAGGCGCGTCGATCCAGTGGCCGCCGCTCAGGTGCACGGCGCCGACCCTGTCCAGGGGCAGGCGCAGCAGCAGTTGCTCCGGGTCATGCCCGAAATTGACGGCGTTCGCATACAGATTATGCAGGTCCAGCAGCAGCGGCACTTGCGCGCCGTCAAGGATGTGCGTCAGCCACCCGGCTTCGTCCAGCGTGCTGGCGGGCGGCTGGACCAGGGTGGCGATGTTTTCCATCAGCGGCGCGCTGCCGACGATGCGCGTGGCCAGCGCGATATTGGCGATGGCGCCGGCGGCGCTGTGCGGCGTGCGCGGCGGCGCCGCCAGGTGGCCGATTTCCACGCCGCCGGCGCGCACGAAACTCAGGTGCTCGGACCACGATTCCGCTTGCACTTCCTTCATCAGGCGCGCCATCGCATGCAGGCGGCGCGGGTCGGCGGGAATCGTCGACGCCAAGCCCATGCCCACACCGTGCAGGCTGACGGGCACCTGGCGCGCCAGGCTGCGCAAGGCGGCGATGCCGGCGCGCGCGGCGTGGTAATAGTCGTCGGCGATTACTTCCAGCACGTCGATGTGCGCCAGGTTGGACAGGATGCCGGCTGCCAGTTCGCCGCGCCAGCCCAGGCCGACGCGGTCGCGCGCGGTCCCCTGGCTAGCTGCCACAGCCGCCGCCACCGCCGCAACCGCCACAGCCGCTGCCGCAGGAAGAACCGTCGCCGCCGCCCGACGAGCCGCCGCCGGAGTCGCCCGAGCTGCCGGACGAGGAATCGCCGCCGCCGTTTTGCCGCGGCACCGGGTACAGCTGGGTGACATACGCGTACACCGACGGCGGCAGGGCGCCGAGGCCGAAGATGGCCGCCAGCAGGGCCATGTCGGCGCTGCTGCTGCCCGCCTGCAGGCGCGATGAACGCATGTTCAGCCGGCCAAACAGCATGCGCAGGTCGGTCAGCAGCCGCTGCGCGCTCCAGCTGGTCGCCTGGGTGCGCAAGCCGCGCAGCATGAGCAGGAATATCGCCAGCAGCAGTGCCAGGAACAGCAGGTTGTAGTGCTGGCGGCTGATGGCGATGACGGCCTTGACGGCGGCCACCGTCAGCAGCAGCCAGTGCGCCGTCCAGGTGATGCGCTCGCGCCGGCGCAGCAGCGGCGGGCCGACCAGCAATTGCTGCTGCGTCAAGGTTTCCAGGTAGGCGCGGCACGACGGCAGCATCTCGGCTTGCACGGCCAGTTCCTTGCTGTGGCCCTGGCGGCCCAGGTACAGTCGCAGCACGTCGCGTTCGATATCATGGCTGGCGAAACGCAGGCTGTCGGCGCTGGCCGTTTCCAGCAGCGGGCCGTCGGCGCGCAGCAAGCCGCGGTCGACCAGCACGATGGCGGCGACTTTCACGGCTTCGAGGGCGCCGCCGCGCAGGAAGGCGATGCGGTAGGGATCATCGGCCAGCGACAGCTGGGCGTGCGGATTGCGCAATTCCATGCGTATCAGTAGCTCGCGCGCGAGGTAGTACACGAGCGTGCCAAAGACCAGGTAGGCGAGCAGGAACCAGGGCCCGCTCCAGTCGAACGGATTGGCGCCGTTCACCGCATCTGCTCCGCGTGTTCGCGCAAGTGTTCGGTAATCGTCATCAAGCCCGCAAAGGCGGGCAAGGCCTGCCCCGGCGCCAGGCGCGCCGTTTCGCGCGCCGCCGACATGGCTTGCAGGGCCGCGTGCAGGGCAGGCTCGCCCAGCTGGTCGACAAACGCTTCGAGCGCCTGCTTGCCGGACAGCCCGGACTTGCCTTCCAGCTGCGCCAGCGACGCCGCGGACGAGCGCAGGGGGCCGGCTGCGTCGGCGATGGCGCCGGCCAGCTGTTCTTCATTCAGGCTCAATAGCAGATACCGTTCGCGCATGCGCACCTGCTGGTTCAGCAGCACTTGCCGCAAGCGCCGCAGCACGGCGTCGCGGTTCGTGCGCAGGCTGGCGAAAGGGTCGGCGCCATGCAGCACCTGGTGGCGCGCGATGATGTCGGCGAACTTGACGGCGAAGGCGTCGGCTGCCTGCGTCAATTCGCCCTCGAGCAGGAACATCACCTGCAAATCGATGGCGGCGTGCGCCAGGCGCAAGGGTCCGCGCAGCGCATCGGCCGCCTGCGGCGCAAAGCGCTTGAGCAGCAACAGCAGGTTGACGTCGGAGGTGGCGCGCACCTGGCCATCGGCGGCCGAGCCAAACAGCACGGCGGCGGCAAGGTCGTCACCAAAGGTGTTTTGCGCGGCGGCGACAAACACATCCAGGTGGCGTTGTATCTCTTCTGGCAGCGGTGGCGGCATGCGGTGTTCTTTCACGATGGGTTGGCAGGATGCGCATAAGTTTGCAATATAGCAAACTTATGCCATCGTGCGCGCACCGTCCGCCAGATGGCGCCGACTCAGGTCAATACGTTGAGCAAGCCATCGAGACCCACGAAGTTCAGCGCCACGTCGGCCTGCGAGCGCACCACGGGCTTGGCGCGGAAGGCCACGGACAGGCCGGCGATGCCCATCATTTTCAAGTCGTTGGCGCCGTCGCCCATGACGATGGCTTCGGACGGGGAAATGCCCAGCTCCGCGCAGACTCTTTCCACCGTGCGCTGCTTTTCCTCGGCGTCGACGATGCCCCCTAACACCTTGCCCGTCAGCTTGCCGTCGACGATTTCCAGTTCGTTCGCATGCGTGTAGTCGAGGCCCAGGCGCTCCTTCAGGCGTTCGGTGAAGAAGGTAAAGCCGCCCGACACCAGCAGGGTTTTCAGGCCCGCCTTCTGCACGGCCGCCAGCATGGCTTCCGCGCCCGGCGACAGTTTTAAGCGTTCATCGTAGACGCGCTGCAGGGCCGACGCATCGAGACCTTCGAGCAGGGCCACCCGCTGTTTCAGGCTGGAGCCAAAATCGAGTTCGCCCCGCATGGCCGCTTCCGTGATGGCCGCCACCTGCGGTTTGAGACCCTGCATGTCGGCGATTTCATCGATGCATTCGATGGTGATCAGGGTCGAATCCATGTCCATCGCCACCAGCTTGAATTCGCCGAGCTCGCGCTGGCCCATCATGTAGGTGGCGTCCAGTTGCGCCGCCTGGGCCGCCACTTCGATGGTGGGGCGCAGCGCGGGCGAGTAGGCGATCTGCTCGCAGCGCACGGCGTTCGGTCCCAGGCGCGTGATGGACGTGGGCGCCGCCAGCGCGGCGATGCGCTCGAGGCGGGCGCTATCGCCGTCCAGGCCCTGCAGGATCAGATTCATGGTGATGGTCTTGGTATTGGTCATGGGTCAGCCCTGCATAAATGATAGGAATAGTCTAAACCGTCAATTGCTTGATGGTGGTCTTGATCTGCGTCACGCGCGCGGCCAGGTCCGGCATGGCGGCCGTGATTTTCAGCTTGTCCTGGCCATGCAGCTTGATATGGCGGTTCTTCTGGATCAAGTCGATGATGCGCATCGGGTCGATGGGCGGCTTGGCCATGAATTGCAGGGTGGCCGCCTCGCCATGCACGTCGATCTTGACGATGCCCACGGTTTTCGCGGCGATGCGCAGGCGGTGCGTTTCGACCAGGGCCTTGACGGCGTCGGGCAGCTTGCCGAAGCGGTCGATCAGCTCTTCCTGGATATCGTCGATCTTCTCCTGCGTGGCGCAGTTGGCCAGGCGTTTATAAATCGACAGGCGCTCGTGCACGTCGCCGCAGAAATCGGCCGGCAGCAGGGCCGGCACGTGCAGGTTGATCTCCGTCGTCGACGCCAGCGGCGCGGCCAGGTCCGGCTCCTTGCCCGCTTTCAGCGAGCGCACGGCTTCGTTGAGCATGTCCGAATACAGCTGGAAGCCGATTTCCGTCATCTCGCCGGACTGGCTTTCGCCCAGCACCTCGCCGGCGCCGCGGATTTCCAGGTCGTGCATGGCCAGGTAAAAGCCGCTGCCCAGTTCTTCCATCTGCTGGATGGCGTCCAGGCGGCGCTGCGCCAGTTTGGTGAGGCCCTGCACGTCGTGCACCAGCAGGTAGGCGTAGGCCTGGTGGTGCGAACGGCCGACCCGGCCGCGCAGCTGGTGCAGCTGCGCCAGGCCGAACTTGTCGGCGCGGTGCATGATGATGGTGTTCGCCGTCGGCACGTCGATGCCCGTCTCGATGATCGTCGTGCACAGCAAAATATTGAAACGCTGGGCGACGAAGTCGCGCATGACCTTTTCCAGGTCGCGCTCGTGCATCTGGCCGTGTGCCACGGCGATGCGCGCCTCGGGCAGCAATTCCGTCAGCATGGCCAGGCGGTTCTGGATGGTTTCCACCTCGTTGTGCAGGAAGTAGATCTGGCCGCCCCGTTTGAGTTCGCGCAAACACGCTTCGCGGATGATGGCTTCGCCTTCGCTGCGCACGAACGTCTTGATGGCCAGGCGCTTTTGCGGCGCCGTGGCGATGATGGAAAAGTCGCGCAAGCCTTCCAGCGCCATGCCCAGCGTGCGCGGGATCGGCGTGGCCGTCAGGGTCAGCACGTCCACTTCCGCGCGCAGGGCTTTCAAGGCTTCCTTCTGGCGCACGCCGAACCTGTGTTCTTCGTCAATGATGACCAGGCCCAAACGGGTAAACTTCACGTCGTCGGACAGCAGTTTGTGCGTGCCGATGACGATGTCGATGGTGCCGTCGGCCATGCCCTTGAACGCTTGCGTGATCTCCTTGCCGCTGCGGAAGCGCGACAATTCCGCGATGCGCACGGGCCAGTCGGCGAAGCGGTCGGCGAAGGTTTGCGCATGCTGCTCCGCCAGCAGGGTGGTGGGCGCCAGGATGGCCACCTGCTTGCCGCCCATCACGGCGATGAAGGCGGCGCGCAGCGCCACTTCCGTCTTGCCGAAGCCGACGTCGCCGCACACGAGGCGGTCCATCGGTTTGCCGGAAGTCATGTCCTTGATGACGTTGTGGATGGCTTCGGCCTGGTCCGGCGTCTCGTCGAAGCCGAAGCTGTCGGCGAAGCGCTGGTAGTCGTGCGACGAGAATTCGAACGAGTGGCCCTGGCGCAGCGCGCGCCGGGCGTACAGGTTGAGCAGCTCGGCGGCCGTGTCGCGCACCTGTTCGGCCGCGCGTTTTTTCGCTTTTTCCCACTGGCCCGAGCCGAGCGAGTGCAAGGGCGCGTCTTCCGGCGAGGCGCCCGAATAGCGGGAAATGACGTGCAGCTGCGATACGGGCACGTACAGCTTGGTGTCCTTCGCGTATTCGAGGTGCAGAAATTCCGTCTCGCCTTCGCCCAGGTCCATGCTGGTCAGGCCCATGTAGCGCCCGATGCCGTGGTTGATGTGCACGACGGGGTCGCCGATCTTCAGCTCCGACAGGTCGCGCACCATCGATTCGACCTGCGTCACGCCTTCCTGCTTCTTGGTGCCGACGCGGCGGCCGGAACCGGCGTACAGTTCCGTCTCCGTGATGAAGGATAAATGACCTTCCGGCGTAAACAGTTCGAAGCCCGCGTGCAGCGGCGCCACGCCCAGCATCAGCTTGGCGTCGGATTGCAGGAAGCCGTCGCTGCCTTCCACGGGCGTCAGGTGCAGGTCGTATTCGGTGAAGTACTGCTGCAGGGTTTCGCGGCGGCCGTTCGATTCGGCGCAGATCATCACGCGGCGGCCCGCTTGCAGCAAATAGCTGCGCAGGTTGGCCAGCGGGTCGTCGGCGCGGCGGTTGACGGCGATGTTCGGCACGGGGGCCGACAGTTCGGACGCCAGCGCATCGTTCGATTTGGCGATCGCCAGGCGCGGATACGGCTTGGCCAGGCCGAAGAACTGCTCGTCGGACAGGAACAGCGATTCCGGCGGCAGGATCGGCCGCTCGCGGTCGGCTTTTAAGAAGCGGTAGCGCGACTGCGTATCGGTCCAGAAGCGGCCGATGGCAGAGTCGATTTCGCCCACCAGGGCCAGCGAGGCGTCGGGCGGCAGGTAATCGAACAGGGTGGCCGTCTGTTCGAAGAACAGGGGCAGATAGTATTCGATGCCGGCCGAGGCGATGCCGCTGCTGATGTCCTTGTAGACGACCGAGCGCGATGGGTCGCCCTCGAACTGTTCGCGCCAGCGGTTGCGGAAGGTGGTGCGCGCCGCTTCGTCCATGGGAAATTCGCGCCCCGGCAGCAGCCGCACTTCGTGCACGGGGTACAGCGAGCGCTGGGTGTCGGCGTCAAACGTGCGGATGGTTTCGATGGTGTCGCCGAACAGGTCGAGGCGGTAGGGCAGGGCGGAACCCATGGGGAACAGGTCGAGCAGGCCGCCGCGCACCGAGTATTCGCCGGGCGACATCACTTGCGACACATGGCTGTAGCCGGCCAGGGTCAGCTGCGACTTCAATCGCGCTTCGTCGAGCTTTTCGCCCTTCTTGAAGAAGAAGGTGTAGGCGGCCAGGAAGGACGGCGGCGCCAGGCGTACCAGCGCCGTGGTGGCCGGCACGATCAGCACGTCGCACTGGCGCGTCTGGATTTCGTGCAGGGTGGCCAGGCGCTCGGAGACCAGGTCCTGGTGCGGCGAAAAGGCGTCGTAGGGCAGGGTTTCCCAGTCCGGCAGCAGGTGGCAGCGCAGTTCCTTGCCGCCAAACCACGGGATTTCATCGAGCAGGCGCTGGCCGTCGCTGGCCTGCGCCACCACCACGGCCAGCATCTGGCCCCGCGCTTTTAATTCCAGCGCGGCCAGCGCCAGGGCATAGGCGTCGGATGAACCATACAGGGCGGGCAGCGCGTAGCGGTTGCCGGGCTTGGGGAGGGCTTTTGTTAAGTCTAAGGACATGCAGGCGATGACACTAGTGGCAGAGGCAGTTGAGTGGGACAGCTGTGGTGCGCGCAGCGCCGCCAGTGACGGCGCTGACAGGCGAGATTATAGACCATCACTTATATCTCCGCGCTTGAGAAAACCGTCGCGAGCGGCAGTGATTTGTGGCTAAGAAGCGCAACCGTACTTTAGTACGGTGAGCATCGCAGGCCGCAAAGCACGACGCGCAGCAGGTTTTATCCTGCGCGGACATTGGCGATGCCGAACGGAACATGCACCATCGGTATCGTGCCGCCCGCCGATTTGAGGTGGCTCAATTGATCGTCGAAGAAGATATGCGGCTTGAACACGGCCAGCACGCGCGATTTGTCCATGCCGCCGAGGAAAAACGTCTCGTCGGCCGCCACGCCCCAGCTTTTCAGGGTCGTCACGACGCGCTCGTGCGAGGGCGCGTTGCGCGCCGTGATGATGGCGATGCGCAGGATCTTTTTATAGCCGGGGTCGCGCCGCTGGGCCCTTTCTTCCAGGCGCTGCATGGTGGCCAGCTTCTGGAACAGGCCGGCCAGCGGGCCGGGGCGGTGCGGCGTGCCCACGTTCAGGGTTTCATGGGCGTGGAATTCATCGACGTCATTGTTGCGCTTGAAGACGGTTTCCGCTTCGTCGTCGGCGATCACGCCGTCGAAATCGAAGGCCACGCGCAATTCCTCGTCGTTTTCGTCGTCTTCCGTGCGCGACGGCAGCACCAGGCCGGCCGGATAGTCGCAGGCCAGGGCGCTGCGCACGTCGCCTTCGTTCGCGCTGAGGAACAGCGAGGCATTGAAGGCGGGCAGGTAGGGATACGGCGACTTGCCCGTCATGAAGGCGGCGCGCGAGATGTCCAGACCGTAGTGGGCGATCGAATGCATCACGCGCAAGCCCGTTTCCGGCGAATTGCGCGAAAACAGCACCACTTCCACGGGCGACTGGCGCGGATAGTGCTTGTTGATGTTCAGGAAGCGGCGGATGAAGGGGAAGGCCACGCCGCGCGGCAGGACCGTGTCGATGTGCGTCTCCTGGTACTTGCGGTATTCCTCGGGGCCGTTGTCGAGGTAGATCTGGTGCGATTCGGCCAGGTCGAACAGGGCGCTGGAAGCGACCCCGATCACCAGTTTGTGTTCGATAGGATAAGCCATGCTGTACCTGTGGTGTGCGTGTTGACCATCTTATACGACTATTAACTGCGTAGCCAATAGCGGCGCGTGGGGATTTTTTGCACCAAAGCAGGGCATCGGATGGCTTTTCGATGCCACTGTGCAAGGCGCGCCACAGTCAGGAAATAAATATTGATTTGTATCAAGTATGTAGCAGTCAGCGTCCCCGTTTTCCACTATGCTCCTACTATCAAATCTCGCCAATTGTAACGAAGCGTACGCCCCATCCCCGCCACCTTTATACAAGTGTCAGCTGTTTTACTCGAACATGCCAGCCTCAACCTCGCCAGCAAAAATCGTGATTATATAAAGGGCCTAGCCATGTTTAAGAATTTACTGATCAAATGGAAGTTGGCGACGCTCGTCGCCGTGATGATGGCGGCCTTGCTGGTGGTGGGCATCAGCGGTTACACGGGCATCGCCACCGTCGGCCGCGCCGTCAATGAAATCGGCGTCGTGCGCCTGCCGTCGATCCAGGGCTTGATGATGATCAGCGAAGGCCAGACGGCCGTCGCCGCCGCCACCTTGACGGCGGCCATCTATGAAAACAATTATCAGGCACAGGACAAGTTCGCGGAAGCGCTGCAGCTGCGCACGCGCGCCTGGAACAATATCGAGGCCGGCCGCAAGCTGTACGAACCGCTGCCGCAAACGCCCGAGGAAGCCGTACTGTGGCAGCGCTTCCAGGGCGAGTGGACGGCCTGGAAGGCGGACGACGACAAGGTGCGCGCCATCCTGCGCCAGCTGGCCGACAACCGCGACGAAGCGCGGCAGAAAGAGCTGTTCGTGGGCTTTTACAAGCAGTACCAGGATTCGCGCGCGCTGTTCGGCAAGGCCGAAGGCACGCTCAACGACATCATCAAGCTCAATAACGGCGTGGCCGACGCCAGCGTCAAGGACGGCAGCGCGGCCGTGATCCGCTCGGAAAGCCTGATGGTCATCCTCGGCTTGCTGGCCTCCGCACTGGGCATCGGCTGCGCCGCCTACATCACGCGCGCCATCACGCAGCCGATCAATTCGGCCGTGAAAGTGGCGCAGACGGTGGCCTCGGGCGACCTGACGAGCCAGATCGAGGTGCACACGACGGAAGAAACGGGCCAGCTGCTGCAGGCGCTGAAGGACATGAATTCCAGCCTGGTCAGCATCGTCGGCCAGGTGCGCAGCGGCACGGAGACCATCGCCACGGCGTCGTCGCAGATTGCCAGCGGCAACCTGGACCTGTCCTCGCGCACGGAAGAGCAAGCCAGTTCGCTGGAAGAGACGGCGTCGTCGATGGAAGAGCTGACGTCGACCGTGCGGCAGAACGCCGACAATGCCCAGCAAGCCAACCAGCTGGCGCTGAGCGCCTCGGGCGTGGCCGTGAAGGGCGGCGCCGTGGTGGGCAAGGTGGTCGAGACCATGGACGCCATCAACGATTCGTCGCGCAAGATCGTCGACATCATTTCCGTCATCGACGGCATCGCCTTCCAGACGAATATCCTGGCGCTGAACGCGGCCGTGGAGGCGGCACGCGCGGGCGAGCAGGGACGCGGTTTCGCCGTGGTGGCGACGGAAGTGCGTAATCTGGCCCAACGATCGGCTGGCGCGGCGAAAGAAATCAAGACCCTGATCGGCGACTCCGTGGTGGCCGTCGACGCGGGCAGCAAGCTGGTGGCCGAGGCGGGCAGCACGATGGCCGAAATCGTCTCCAGCGTGCAGCGCGTGACGGACATCATGGCGGAAATCAGCCTGGCCACGCAGGAGCAAAGCTCGGGCATCGACCAGATCAACCAGGCCATCGGCCAGATGGACCAGGTGACGCAGCAAAACGCGGCCCTGGTGGAAGAGGCGGCCGCCGCGGCCGAATCGCTGCAGGAGCAATCGGGCCAGCTGGCCGAGGTGGTCAGCGTCTTCAAGCTCGATGGCGCCCAGGCGCCTGCCGCGCGCGCAAACGCGAACGCAAAGCCTGCCGCGCCGCGCGCCGCGGTGACCGGCGCGGCGCTGAAGCGTCCCGCATCGCGTCCGGCTTCCCGTCCCGCCGCGGGCCGCCCGGCCTTGCACGCCGTGCCATCCCAGCGCCAGAGCGCGCCGCGCGACGACGAGTGGGAAGTGTTCTGACGGCTTGACGGCGCCAGCATGCGCTAACGGACGGCCGCCTTGCGCGGCCGTTTCTACATGCGCGCACAGGTTCGCACTGCGGTTACTACTTACTAAAAAAACAGCGTTATAAAAATAGCTGTTTTGCCATCTAAGCAAATCTTTTCAAAACTTAACGCGACATTGCTTGTGAGATAACTCACACTGCCTGCCGTACCACCCTTGTTCCCGCCTCGGCCACATCCCGGCTGACCCCTCCGCCTGCTGCGTCCAGCCATTCGTGGCAGGCGGCAGCCATTGCCGTCAGCCTTGCATGCGGGCCCGGCGCAATGACCGATGCACCACACTGAAGGATGCGAATGAAGATGGCAAATATGAAAATCGGCACGCGCCTGCGCTGCTCCTTTGCGTTGTTGACCTTGCTGCTGCTGGCGACCGCCGTGCTGGGCATGCTGCGCCTGTCCAGCCTGGAACTGCGCATGCGCGACGTGATCGACGACAAATATCCGAAAACCGTGCTGGCCAACGACATCATCAAGAATGTCAACATCATCGCGCGCTCCTCGCGCAACCTGCTGCTGATGACGGAGCCGCAGCAGCTGGCGCAGGAACGGGCCACCATCGCCAGGGCGGGCGGCGAAACGGAAAAGGGCCTGGCGCAGCTGGACAAGGTGGTGCTGTCGCCGCAGGGGCGCCAGCAGATGGCGGCCGTGGCGCAGGCGCGCGCCACCTTCAACGGCGGGCGCGACAAGGTGCTGGCCCTGCTGGAACAGGGGGCGCGCGAGGAAGCGACCAGTTTGCTGCTCGGCACGGTGCGCGGCGACCAGCTGCGCTACATGGCGGCGCTGGAAAGCCTGATCGCGCTCCAGCATGACCTGATGGAGGAGGCGGGCGCCCAGGTCAGCCACGAATACGCGACGGCGCGCAACATGATGCTGGCGCTGAGCGCGCTGGCCGTGCTGTTTTCGCTCGTCACCGCCTGGCTGGTCACGCGCAGCATCGTCAACCCGCTGCGCCATGCCTTGACGGTAGCGCAGACCGTGGCCGCCGGCGACCTGACGTCGACCTTCGGCCGCCACGCGGGCGATGAAACGGGCAAGCTGCTCGATGCGCTGTGCATCATGAACGGCAACCTGCTCGACATCGTGCAGCGGGTGCGCAGCGGCACCGACACCATCGCCACGGCGTCGTCGCAGATCGCGGCCGGCAATATCGACCTGTCGTCGCGCACCGAGGAGCAGGCCAGCTCGCTCGAACAGACTGCATCGGCCATGGAGGAACTCAGTTCGACGGTGCAGCAGAACGCGGACAATGCCCGCCATGCCAGCGTGCTGGCCGTCGAGGCGGCGAACATCGCCGGCGCCGGCGGGCAAGCCGTGGGACAGGTGATCCATACGATGGACGCCATCAGCGCGTCGTCGGCGCAGATCGCCGACATCATCGGCGTGATCGACATGCTGGCATTCCAGACGAATATCCTGGCCCTGAACGCGGCCGTGGAAGCGGCGCGCGCGGGCGAGCAGGGGCGCGGCTTTGCCGTCGTGGCGACGGAAGTGCGCAACCTGGCGCAACGCAGCGCGGCGGCGGCGCGCGATATCCGCGCCCTGATCGCCAATTCCACGCAGCAGGTGGACGCGGGCGCGGCCCTCGTCGCGCAGGCTGGCGCCACGATGCGGGACGTGGTGGCGGCCGTGGGACGCGTGAGCCAGATGGTGGCCGACATCACGGCCGCCAGCGCCGAGCAAAGCACGGGCATCGGCCAGGTCAGCCAGGCCGTCGTGCAGATGGATGAAGTGACGCAGCAGAACGCCGCCCTGGTGGAAGAGGCGGCGGCCGCGTCGCAATCGCTGGAAGGCGAGGCGGCGAAGCTGCTGCAGGTAGTCAGCGTGTTCCGCCTGCAGCAGGGGCCGGCGCACACCTTGCCGCGCCGCAGCGCGCCGGCCGTGCCGCGCCTGCTGGCCTAGTGGCGCGCCTGGCAAGGTTCTGGCGCGGCTGCGTCGTGCTGTGGCGGGCGCGGCGCCGGGCGCGGGAGGGGCAGGGCGGCAAGCCGAGGGCGTCGGCGCGCAGCCGGGAGTTGCAGGCGCGCCTGGACGGCGCCATCGTCGACGGCGAATTCCGCTTTCACTACCAGGGCAAGTTCGACACGGCGCAGCTGCGCCTGGTCGGCCTGGAAGCGTTGCTGCGCTGGGACCATCCGCGCCACGGTCTGGTCTACCCGAACGAATTCATCGGCCTGGCCGAGCAGACGCAGGCCATCGCCGCGCTGGGCAACTGGGGCATCGATGCGGCTTGCCGCCAGCTGGCGCAGTGGCGCGCGGCGGGCCTGCCCCTGGTGCCGGTCGCGGTGAATGTCTCGGCGCGCCAGCTGTGCCAGCCGCAGTTGCCCGACTTCGTGCTGGATTGCCTGCGGCGCCATGCGATTCCTCCCGGTCTGCTGGAGCTGGAAGTGACGGAGAGCTGCCGCATCGACGACATGGCGCAGGCGGCGCAGGGCTTGCGCCGCCTGCGCGCGCTGGGGCTGGCCCTTTCGCTCGACGATTACGGCACCGGTTATTCGGGCTTGAGCCATGTCCGGATGCTGCCGATTCACACCATCAAGATCGACCGTTCCTTCATCCGCGACGTGGATAGCTGCGGCAGCGACGCCGTCATCGTCGCCTCGACCCTTGCGCTGGCGCGCGGCCTGGGCTTGCAGGCGCTGGCCGAGGGCGTGGAAAACGGTGCACAGCTGGCGCAGCTGCGGCGGCTGGGCTGCCCGCAGGTACAGGGCTTCTATCTGCACCGCCCGGCGCCCGCGGCCGAGGTGGCCGCGCTGCTGTCCGCCGGCCTTGTAACGGTGCCGCAACATGGCGCCATGCGGCATGGCGCGGATGCTCAGTAGAATATGGCCACTGCAAGCCGCGTGCTTTAACACCTACACCCCCACGCAAGAATGATAAACAGTCCCGTCCCGGCCTATGTCTTTGGCCCGTTTCGCCTTTTGCCGCTAGAACGCCTGCTGTTCGAGGGCGACCGCGCGCTGCGCCTGGGCAGCAGGGCCATGGACTTGCTGCTGGCCCTGCTGGAGCGCGCCGGCGACATCGTCGACAAGCATGAACTGGTGGCCATCGTCTGGCCCAATGCCGTGGTCGACGACGCGACCTTGCGCGTGCACCTGGCGGCGTTGCGCAAGGCGCTCGGCGACGGCCGCGACGGCCAGCGCTACATCACCACGATCCCCGGGCGCGGCTACGGCTTCCTGGCGCCGCTGGCGCACACGGGCCGGCCGGCGTCCGGTGCGGCGGGCGCCGAGCCGCGGCATAACCTGCCCGTCATGCTGACGCGCATGCTGGGCCGCGCCGAGGTGCTGCAAACGATGGCCAACCAGCTGCTGCAATTGCGCCTGCTGTGCATTGCCGGCCCGGGCGGCATCGGCAAGACCACCCTGGCCGTCGGCCTGGCCACGCGCGTGCTGCGCCGCTATGCCGACGGCGTGTGTTTCGTCGACCTGTCGCCGCTGGACGAGGGCCGCCTGGTGCCGCTGGCGCTGGCCACGGCGCTGGGGGTGGCGGTGCCGGCCGGCGACGCCATGCCGGTCCTGCTGGCCTACCTGCGCCCGCGCCACATGCTGCTCGTGCTCGATAACTGCGAGCACGTGATCGGCGCGGCCGCCACGCTGGCCGATGCCTTGCTCAAGGGCGCGCCGCTGCTGCACGTGCTGGCCACCAGCCGCGAGCCGCTGCGCCTCACCAGCGAACAGCTGCAGCGCCTGCCCGCGCTGGAATTGCCGCCTGCCGATGCCGTGCCCGATGCGGCGGCGGCCCGGCATTTCTCCGCAGTGCAGCTGTTTTGCGAACGCTGCGCGGCCGTCGACGATGCCTTCGTGCTGGCCGACGCCGACGTGCCCGTGGTGGTGGACATCTGCCGGCGCCTCGACGGCATCCCGCTGGCGCTGGAGCTGGCGGCCGGACGCATCGGCCATTTCGGCCTGCACGAATTGCGCCGCCAGCTCGACGACCGCTTTCGCCTGCTCACGCGCGGCGCGCGCAACATGCCCTTGCGCCACCAGACCCTGCGCGCCACGCTGGACTGGAGCTACGGCCTGCTTGACGCGCAAGAGCGCCAGGCGCTGCAGGCGCTGAGCGTGTTCAGGAGCCGCTTCCGCCTCGAGTCGGCCAGCGCCGTGGCGGGATGCGACGTGTTCGACACGCTGGCCGACCTGGCGGCCAAGTCCCTCGTCAGCATCGAATTTTGCCGCCAGCACGTGTATTACCGGCTGCTCGACACCACGCGCGCCTATGCTGGCGCGCAGCTGTCGGCGGGCGGTGGCGCGGGCGCCGTGCTGCTGCGCCATGCGCGCCATTGCCTGGGACTGGCCGCACGCATCGCCGCCGACTGGGGCAGCATGCCGCCGGCCCAATGGAGCGCGCGCTACGGCCGCCATGTCGACGACTTGCGGGCCGCCATCGACTGGGCCTTCGGCGAGGAGGGCGACGTGGCGCTGGGCGTGGCGCTGACCCTGGCCGCGCAAACCCTGTTCTATCAGCTGTCGCTGATGGATGAATACCGCGTGCGCGTCGAGCGGGCGCTCGAGCGCATGGCTACGCATGCGGTGGACGACCCCGACAGCGAAATGCAGCTGCATGCTTCGCAGGCGCACCTGCTGCTGCATACGCAGGGCATCACCGGCACCATGCTGCGTTCCTTCCAGCGCGGCTATGCGCTGGCCATGCGCACGGACGATGGCAGCCGCCGGGCCGAGGCGATTTGCGGCATGTGGATCTGCTGCCTGAAGCTGGCCGATTTCCAGCGCGCCGACAGTTACGTCATAGAGCTTGCCGTCCTGTGCGCAACGCGCGACGACACGGCGATGCACCTGGTGCTGGCGCGCATGCGTTCCGTGGGCGAGTATGTGCAGGGACGCTACGCGCAGTCGGCGGCGCTGGCGCGCATGGTGCTCGCGCATCCCGGGGGCGCGGCGCAGCTGGGCTTCAACAATGCCTTGCTGGCCGATCACCAGGTGTGCCTGCGCGGTACGCTGGCGCGCTGCCTGTGGATGCAGGGCCGCCCCGACGACGCCCTGGCGCTGGCGCGCGAGGCGGTGACGGTGGGCTTCGAGCACAATGGCGTCACGCTGTGCGTGGCGCTGGCCATCCATGCCATTCCCGTCGCCCTGTGGTGCGGGCGGCGGGAACTGGCGCAGGCGTGGACTTGCCTGCTGTGCGAGCACGCGGCCCGCTATGGCTTGCTGTACTGGAGCGCCTGGGGCGCCGCCTACCAGCGCCTGCTCGACGGGGGCGAGGCGATGACGCCATTCCCCTGGCCTTCGGTGCGCAGCTGGCCGATACAGGTCGATTTGATGGCCACCCTGCACGACGCGGCCGCCGATAGCCAGGCGCTGCGGCGCGCACGCACGGGCCTGGCGCCGTGGAGCGCGCCGGAAGTGCTGCGCCGCGACGCGCACCACCGCTGGCGGGCGCTGGCGCAAGACGATGCGGCCGGCCTGGACGCGGTGCGGGCGCAGCTGGAAGAAGCGCTGCAGCTGGCCAGGGGCCAGCAGGCGCCGGGCTGGGAACTGCGCTGCGCCACCAGCCTGGCGGCCGTGCTGCTGGTGCAAGGCCGCGGCGCCGCCGCGCACGCCGTGCTGGCGCCTGTGCATGCGCTCTATGGCCAGGGGCGCGACACGACGGACGTGATGGCGGCGGCAGCGTTGCTGGCGCAGCTGGCCTGAAGGCTATTCGTAGGCGCCCAGCCGACGCTGTTCCTCCGGCGTGAAACTGGCGTCGCGCAACTGCTGCAGGGCCGCCGCATCCTGCGCGCCGCCGGGCAGGCTGTTTTTTTGCGCCTGGTAGGCGATGATGCGCTGCTGCCACTGCGATTCCTCGCGGTCCAGTTCCGCCAGACGGGCCGCCGCCGCCGGCGTGAAGGTGCTGGCGCGCAGGCGGTAGACTTCATTCTCGCCGCCGCCCTGTGCCCGCAGGGCCTTGACCGATTCATCCAGCCTGGCCACCTGCAGCGGCGCATCGCGTGCGGCGCGCTGGGCCGGCGACATCTTCTGGTCCAGCGCCGTCAGCTGCGCCTGGCGCTGGGCTTCATCGAGCGTCGTGTTGCCGAGGATATCCATGCGCGCCACGGCGTCGTCGTCATACGCATCGCTGGCGCCGAACAGGCCCGCGCTTTCCTCCGGCGTAAAGTAATCGCCGCGCAGGGCGCGCAGGGCTTGCAGGCGCGCGCGCGCCGCCACGGCGGGATCGGCTTGCGCCGGCAAGGCCTGTTCCGCGCCGGCCAGCGCCTGCTTGTAGGCCAGATACGCGCCCAGCAGGCGCTTCGCTTCGCGCGCGGGCACGGGCGCCAAGCGCTTGTCCAGCTCCGCCTCGATCTGGCTGCGGATGGCGGCCAGCGGCTTTTCGCCGAGGCCCGCCAGGTAGTAGTCGAACAGGTGGCCCAGTTCCGCATCGACCACCAGCTTGTCGCCGGCGGCCACCGTCACGTCGCCGTCGGGCCGCGTGCCTTGCATCGAGCGCACGAACGCGAACAGGTCCGGTTCCGCCTTTTCCTGCGGCGGGGCGGGCGGCTCGCCTGGGCGCAGCACCAGGTACAGGGCCAGGGCTGCCAGGCTGCCGCCGATGATCCATTTCGCGTGCATGCGCTTCTCCTTACAGTCCCAGGCCTTGCAGGCGGTTGGCTTGCTGGCGGAAGACGGTGACGGGGTTCGTCTCGAACAGGTTGACGATGCCGACGAACTGGTTGACTTCATCGAGGTGGTTCATGGCGTAGTCGTCGCGGATCACCTTGCCCAGGTGGCTGGAGCAGCTGCTCACCAGGCCATCGTTCTTGACGCCGCCGAAGGCCAGGCTGATGGCCGCCAGGGCAGGGTCGCCCACGTCGAGCACGTTCGTGTACGGTTGCGCGCCGCTCCACGAAAAGTAGTACACGCCTTGCACCTGGTAGGCGCCTTCGCCGCAGGCGCTGGTCGGGATGCCTTGCGGGTGGCGGCTGTTGAAGGCCAGCGACCCGGCCGTGGACAGCGACGCGAGCGAGGCGCCCGCGTTTTGCGGCAAGCCCTTGTTGCCCGACAAAATGCCGATCAGGGAGGCGAGCGCGTTGCCCAGCGCGCCGCTGGTGTTGGGAATGGCGCCGCTGAGGATATCGGCCACTTTTGAGCCCTTGTTGACGCCGGCCACGCTGGTGACGGACGCCACCAGGTCGGGCCGCACGGAAGCGACATAGCGGGCCGTCGGACCGCCATGGCTATGGCCGATCAAATTGACCTTGGCGGCGCCTGTGGCGGCGAGGATTTGCCGCACCTGCGACAGCAGCTGCTCGCCGCGCACTTCCGTGCTGTTGGCGGCCGACACGGTGGTCACATACACTTGCGCGCCGCCGCTGCGCAGGGCGGCGGGAACGCCATAAAAATATTCGACGGGACCGAGCTTGTCGAAGCCGAACAGGCCGTGCACGAGCACGATCGGGTACTTGGTTTGCGTGTAGCCGGCGGCGCTGGCGCTGCCGGGCAGGATGGCGAGGGAAAACAGCAGGGTGGAAAGCAGTTGCCAGAAGCGAGTCTTCATTTTGTCTCCGTTATGTATTATTAATAGTGGAAATGAGTGGAAATGTCGATGCTGTAGCGATGAACCGTGCACTCCTGTACATTCTCGATGCATTAAAAATAGCGAGCGCTCGGTTTTTTGAATGTAGCACCGCTGGATTTAAATTGCATTTGAATTGCATGATGCAGCGCAATAACTGTGGGAATTTGGCGTTGCGTATGCGCCCATTGCATAGTTGAAAGGTCAAATAGTTGTTTTCCTGAGCTATAATCGGCCCGGCATCAGCCGTCCCGCCATCTTGCAATGCCGCGTACCGGCATGGCATGGATATCGCTCCTACACCGTTACTTGGGAATGCACTTGTCGACCCATTTTAATTTTGAACAGTTTCAGCAGATGACGCCTTTAAATGGCGAAAACATCTGGGAATATATTCTTGACCGCCACGCGGAGCGCATCGGCGTCAAGCGCCGCAAGCCGGCGCTGGAAAATCTTGAACGCATCTTCGTCGCCACCTTCCGCCTGGCCAATGACGTGGGGTTCCGCGCCATGAGCTTGCGCGATTTATGCCGCGAGACCGGCTTGTCGATGGGCGGCCTGTATGGCTACATCACCAGCAAGGATCAACTGGCAGAAATGATCGAGGACGTGGTGCGCCACGCCACGCAAGCCTTGCCCTTGCTTTTTGCCGACGTGAAGTCGCCGCTGGACCGCCTGGAAGCGATGATACGTTCGTCGATCTACCTGTCCGAAGTGCTGCAGCCGTGGTTTTATTTTGTCTTCATGGATTCGCGCGTGCTGCAGGTGGAGCAGCGCAGCATGGCGAAGAATTCGGAACTGTACGTGCAGACCCTGATCGCCGCCACCATCGGGGAAATCGAACCGAAGCCGCAGGGCGATCCCACCTTGCTGGCCGCTCATTGCCTGGCCCTGTTCCAGGACTGGTACGTGAAACGCTGGAAGTACCGCGCAGCGAAGGTCAATGTCGACGATTTTGCCGATAGCGTCGTCAGTACGGTGCGCGGCTACCTGAGCATGGTCAAGGCGCCGTAAGAAGGCCGCCGAAAAAAAGCCAGGATCGCTCCTGGCTTTTTCACTAGTTTGTCTCTACCGGCACCGTCTCCGGCACGGCTGCCGGATCCGTCGGCGTCTCCGCCTCCATGTCCAGCGTCCTGATCCCGTTCATGTCGATGAATTCGTCGTACAGCCACTCGCCGTCGACCTGGCTCAGGCCCACCGGCACGGCGCGCGTGACCTGCGGGCGCGTCGACAGGGCCGTGCGCATGTAGTCGATCCAGATCGGCATGGCCAGCGAGGAACCGAATTCGCGTCCGCCCAGGGACTTGGGCTCGTCATAGCCCATCCACGCCACCGCCACGATGCCGCCGCCATAGCCGGCGAACCAGCCGTCGACGGCGTCGCTGGTGGTGCCCGTCTTGCCGGCGATGTCGCTGCGGCCCAGTTTTTTCGTCGCCGCCGCGCCCGTGCCGGTGCGCGTGACTTCGCGCAGCATGCTGTCCATCACGAAGGCGTTGCGCGGGTCCAGCGCCAGGGTCTTCTCGTCGTTCGGCGCGGGCGGCTTGGTCTGCATCAGCACCGCGCCCTTGGCGTCGACGATGCGGTCGATCAAATACGGTTCCACCTGGTGGCCGCCATTGGCGAACAGGGCGTAGGCGCCCGCCATCTGCACGGGCGTGACGGAACCCGTGCCCAGCGCCATCGTCAGGTTGCTGGGCTGGCGGGCCGGGTCGAAGCCGAATTTTTCCATGAAGTCGTGCGTGTACGACACGCCCAGCGCGCGCAGGATGCGCACCGAGGCCACGTTCTTCGATTGCGCCAGCGCGTAGCGCATGGTGATCGGGCCGTCGAACTTGAAGTCGTCATTCTGCGGCGCCCATACCTTGCCGCCCGCCTGCATTTCCAGTGGCACGTCGTTGATCAGGGTGGCCGGCGAAAAGCCTTTTTCCAGCGCCGCCGAATACACGAAGGGCTTCATGGCCGAACCGGGCTGGCGCCAGGCTTGCGTCACGTGGTTGAACTTTTGCAGGTTGTAGTCGAAGCCGCCCACCATGGCGTGGTAGGCGCCCGTTTCCGCGTCCAGCGAGACGAAGGCGGCGGCCACCAGCGGCACTTGCGTGATGGCCCAGTTGCCCTTGGCGTCCTGGGTGATGCGGATCACGGCGCCCGGGCGCAGCTTGATGCCGGCGCCCGCCTTGGCGGACAAGGCGGGGGCGGCAAAGCGCAAGCCTTCGCCCGTGATGGCCTTGGCGTCGCCGTCGCCGATGTCGGCCACCACCTTGCCGCTAGAGACCTCCGTGACGACGGCGGCGATCAGGCCGTCGCTGTCCGGGCGTTTTTGCAGCGCAGCATCGATGGCGTCGTCGCGCTGCTCGGCCTCAAGCGGCATGTCGATGAAGGTTTCCGGGCCGCGGTAGCCGTGGCGCTGGTCGTAGGCGATGACGTTGCGGCGCGTCGAGGCGTAGGCCGCATCCTGGTCCGCCTTCAAGATCGTCGTGTAGACGCTGATGCCCCTGGTGTAGCTCTCTTCCTTGTACTGCGCATACACGGCCTGGCGCGCCAGTTCGGCCACGTATTCGGCGTGCGTGTCGAAACCCTGCTTGCCGCGGCTGTTGATATGCAGCGGCTGCGCCAGCGCCTGCTGGTACTGGCCTTCGCTGATGTAATCGAGGTCGCGCATGCGCTTCAACACCAGCTGCTGGCGCGCGTGCGCCTTTTTCGGATTGCTGATCGGGTTGTGGCGCGAGGGGTTTTGCGGCAGGCCCGCCAGCATGGCCATTTCCGCGATCGACAGTTCGGACAAGGGCTTGCCGAAATACGTCTGCGCCGCGCTGCCGAAGCCGAACGAGCGCTGGCCCAGGTACATCTGGTTCATGTACAGCTCGAGAATCTGGTCTTTCGACAGGGCCGACTCGATCTTCAGGGCCAGCATGATTTCATTGAGCTTGCGCGAGGCGACTTTTTCGCGCGTCAGGAAGAAGTTGCGCGCCACCTGCATGGTGATGGTGGAGCCGCCCCCGTGGCCGAAGCCGTGGCGCAGATTCGACAGCACGGCGCCGCCGGCGCGCACGAAGTCGATGCCGTGGTGTTCGTAGAAGCGGCCATCCTCGATGGCCAGCAGGGCCTTCTTCATCATTTCCGGCACTTGCGCAATCGGCACGAAGTCGCGGTGTTCCTCGCCGAATTCGCCGATCAGCACATTGTCGGCCGTGTAGACGCGCAGCGGGATCTTTGGCTGGTAGTCCGTAATGACGTCCAGCTCGGGCAGGCGCGGGCGCACATACAGGAACAGGTAGGCGGCCAGCAGCAGGGCGGCGGCCAGCGCGGCGCAGCCGGCGATGATGAAACCGCGCACGGTGGCGCGGCGGGAAGGCCAGGGGAATCCGGTTCGTTTGGCAGTCAAGGCAGTCTCACGTGAGCGTGCAAGGCACGGTGGCAGCGATTATAGACCAATGCGCCGGTGCTTCCCGCGCGGGCAGGGCGGCGGGCGGGCCTCGGGGACCGGGAGCAAAAAACCTTTTCATCGAAACGCGGCTGTGCGATAGTCTCGGCTTCAAGAAAATAGCCCGGGCGTCAATCCGGGCTGTTTATTTTTAAAAATTAAGGAAATATCCATGGCAAAAGATGCAACACCGAGCGTCGTGAGGCCCTACATCCCGGCCGATGCGAAGCTGCCCGAGATGACCTTCCGCGCCCTGTTCATGGGCGTCATCCTGGGGATGGTCTTCGGCGCTTCCTCGCTCTACCTGGTGCTGAAAGTGGGCCTGACCGTCAGCGCCTCGATTCCCGTCGCCGTGATCGCCATCACCCTGTTCGGCCTGGCCAAGAAGGTGGGCGGCAAGGATTCGTCGATCCTGGAAAACAGCATCACGCAAACGGCCGGTTCGGCCGGCGAATCGCTGGCCTTCGGCCTGGGCGTCACCATGCCCGCCATCCTGATTCTCGGCTTCGACCTGGAAATCTCTAGAGTCATGCTGGTCGGCGTCCTCGGCGGCCTGCTGGGCATCCTGATGATGATCCCCATGCGCCGCACCATGATCGTCGACCAGCACAAGGAACTCAAATTCCCCGAAGGCACGGCGTGCGCCGAAGTGCTCAAGGCGGCCGCCACGGAAGAATCGCGCATCGCCGCCGGCGAAAGCATCGAGAAGGATTCGGCTGCCGCGCTGGACGCCAAGCGCCGCGCGAAGATCATCTTCGGCGGTTTCGCCGTCGGCTTGCTGTATAAAGTGTTCAATATCTCGTTCAAGGGCTGGAAGGATACGCCGGGCGTGGAATTTGCCGCGCCGCTCAAGGGCGGCTCCATCGGCGCCGAAATCTCTCCTGAATTGCTGGGCGTGGGCTACATCATCGGCCCGCGCATCGCCGCCACCATGGCGGCCGGCGGCGTGCTGTCGTACCTGCTGTTGATCCCGATGATCAAGTTCTTCGGCGACAGCCTGACCACCGTGCTTTCGCCTGGCACCAAGTTGATCAGCGAAATGGGCGCCGACGACGTGCGCAGCGCCTACGTGCTGTACATCGGCGCGGGCGCCGTGGCCGCCGGCGGCCTGATTTCCCTGGTGCGCGCCATGCCCATGATCTGGCGCAGCCTGTCGGCCGGCCTGAAAGGCATCGGCAAGGGCGTCAAGAGCGACTCCACCCTGCGCACGGACCAGGACATCCCCCTGAAATGGGTCGTCATCGGCTGCCTGTCCATCATCGCCGTGATCACCTTTGCCACGCCGCTGCACATGAATTTCCTCGGCGCGCTGCTGATCCTCGTCTTCGGCTTCCTGTTCGCCACCGTGTCGTCGCGCCTGACGGGCGAAATCGGCTCGTCGTCGAACCCGATCTCCGGCATGGCCGTGGCCACCTTGCTGTTCACTTGCCTGATCTTCCTCATCATGGGCTGGACGGGCGGACGTTACTATGTGACGGCCCTGTCGGTGGGCGCCATCGTCTGCATCGCCGCCAGCAATGCGGGCACCACGTCGCAGGACTTGAAGACGGGCTACCTGGTGGGCGCCACGCCGCGCCTGCAGCAGTATGCGATCCTGGCGGGCGCCTTGTCGTCCGCCCTGATCCTCGGTCCGATTCTGCTGAAACTGAACGAGGCGAGCACCGTCTACGTGCCGGCCGCGCAAGTGGCGCCTGGCCTGACGGTCGATGCGTCGAAGCTGACGGTGACGGGCGAGCTGCATGGCCCGCAAGCCGAGACGGACCACAACACGTATAAAGTCTGGCAAAAGACGGATACCGTGGGCGGCCCGGCCGGCAAGTATTTTGTGAAGGACGATGGCCAGCTGGCTTACCTGGTCGATCCGGGCATCAATGGCCATTACAGCAAGCGTCCCGACGGTTCGGAAGTCAAAAAATACGATGCGCCGAAGGCCGTGCTGATGTCCTACATCATCAAGGGCATCCTCGACCAGCAGCTGCCGTGGACCCTGGTGCTGTTCGGCGTGATGATCGCCGTGGTGCTGGAAATGGCCGGCATTCCATCGCTGGCGTTCTCCGTGGGCGTGTATTTGCCCCTGTCGTCCACCTTGCCGATCTTCGTCGGCGGCCTGGTGCGCTGGCTGGCGGACCGCCGCAACAACAAGCTGGAACACAACGCCAAGCTCAATGAAGAAGAGCGCCAGCTGGCGGGCGACCGCAGCTCTGGCGTGCTGCTGGCGTCCGGCTACATCGCCGGCGGTGCGCTGGCCGGCATCATCATCGCGATCACGGCCGGCGTGCTGACGCACTTCGACCAGATGATGGCCGACTGGGCCGAGCACGGCAACCCGTTCTACGCGGGCCTGCATTCGGATGCGTTGTCGCTGCTGCCGTATGCGCTCATCATCGTGCTGCTGTATATCGTGGCGCGCGAGAAGAAAGCGGGCAGTTCGCAGGCTTGATGTCATAGCCACTCCAAGGAAAACCGCCCGGGTCGCACCGGGCGGTTTTTTTATGCGCGCGCATGAGGCGATGGCTGCGATACGGGCCGCGCCGCCAGCTGCGCCGCGCTCGCGTAGATCGTTACGTGCTCGGACGCCAGTTGGCGCAGGTGGTCATAAAACGCCTGCGCGGGTATGCACCACGACGCCGCGTCGCCCACTTGCCCGTTGACGCGCAGGCCGGCGGCATCGAATTCCCGCTGAAAGTACGCGCGCAGATCCTCCCGGCCGGGATGGTCGATGCGGCGCTGTGCGACTGCCGGATCGAAAGGGCGCACGGGCACGTCCCAGCGCCGGCCTGCGTGGTCCAGGCAAGCGAGCAGCCTTGTCTCTTCCTCCCACACGGGTACGGGAAAGGCCTCGCCCATGGCGTCTTCCAGCGCGTGATAGAACGTCACCGGCCCCATGGAAATGCCCAGGCCCAGCACCTTCGCATGGTCGCAGCCGATGAAGCGCTGCCAGGGAGAACCCATGCCGAAGATCGAGGGCGCGCGGTGGTGCGCCTCGGTGAGGTCGGCGGCATGGCGGCCCCACGCGCAGACGGAGTGGGTGGGGTGGATGCTGCGCCGGACACCGGGGCTGGCAAGGAAGGCTTCCGGCAGGCGTCCCATGTGCGTGCCGTGGCGGCGCGGGTCGAATACATAATCGGGCATGGCGCAGGCGGCGCGCACGGTGCCGCCCGGCAGATAGTAGGCGGGCAGCAGCAGGGCGCCTTGCGGGCCGACGGCGTCCTGCAGGGCGGCTATCACGGCTGGCGCGCCGCCTTCCACGTAGCCCAGGCTTTTCAGCGAAGAATGCACGAACAGCGTATCGCCTGGCGCGATGCCCAGCCGCGCCAGGCCGGCAGCCAGCCCGGCGCGCGTCACGTGGGGGGCATTCTGGCGCACATGCCGGGCGCCGGCGGCGCGGCGCCACGCTTCCAGCGCGGCCCTGGCGGCGCGTTTCGCCTGTTCAAGCATCGCCTGTTTCCCGCTCTATTTCCACTTCCAGCAGGTTGGCATCGATGCAGAACTTGGCGGCCCAGTTCAGGTAAGCCCAGGCGCCGTAGTCGCCATCGACGGGAAACGAGCCCTTGACGCCGCCGCGCGCGTGCGCGGGACCGTCGATGCTGACCGCGCGCCGCACGTAGCGGTTCAGGCGGCGCCCCGCGTCGAGGTAGGGCCGCTCGCCCGTGAGCCGATACAGCAGGAACAGACAATGCGCGTTTTGCGCGGAACCCGTGAGGCAGGCGTAGTTCGCTCCCGGCTGGAAGTCCGGGCCGAGGCGGCCGGCCAGGTAGCCGTCGGCCGCCACGGCCCTGGCGACGCTCGTTCCCGTGCGCGCGGCGGCGTCGAGCAGGTCGGCGCGCGCCGAAAAGCGGTGCGCTTCGAGCAGGCCGCGCAAGGCGTAGCCGATGGTATGGGTCAGGGGCAGGAGCGGGTTGTCCAGGCAGTTCGACGCGAACCAGCCATTGGGCCGCTGTTTGGTCAGCGCCCAGTCGACCTGGTGCAAGCCGGCCGCGCCATAGCCGTGGCCCGGCGCGACGCGGTCCGCTTCGAACAGGCCCCACGCCACATGCGTTTCGTAAGCCTTGTCGCCGGCGCTGGCGAACGGCGTCGGATGGCGGCGCCAGCAGCCGTCCGCATCCTGGCTGTCGCGCAGCCAGCTTGCCGCGCGATGCATGGCGTCTGCATAGGCCGCGCCGTACGCCGCCACGCCGGCGGCCAGGCCGAGCAGGATCTGGCCCGTATTGAAAGTGACGGGCACGCGCGGCGTCGAATCGATCTTCCCGCCCTGGAATCCGCCTTGTGCGAACTGGATGGCCAGGCACCAGTCGAGCATGCGCCGCGCGCGCCCGTGCAGCGCATCATCCCTAGCCTCATCGCCCGTGCGCTGCGCCAGGGCGATGAGGGTGGGGATGATGTAGCCGGTGGTCTCCGGGTAGGAGCTCGACCACCCTGTGACCAGGCTGTAGTCGCGCGCGACGCCGCCGTCGTTTGAGCTGGAATGGTCCTGCGCCGCGCATAGCCAGGCCGTGCAGGCCTTGACGACGGCTTGCGGGCCGGGGTCGAAGGCGGGCAGGCCGCGCCGGTCCGACAGCCGCTCCATGCGCGCGGCCGCCGGCAGGCTCGCCTGCGGCGACAGCGTGTTCCTGATCTTCGTGAGCAAGGTGCGCATGGCAGTCATGGCAGTAATGGTCGTAATGGCAGCAGTGGCGTGCTGGTTGGCACAGGCTACTGTAGCGCCGGCAGGCGGCAGGGTTATTGACTTGCCGCAAGGATTGGCCGTCGCATCGCTGCCGCCGGAATTGACGCATAATGGCTACTTCACCGTTGTCGACGAGGCCCGCCATGAACAGCGTCACGCTTGAATACACAGTCGTCACCAATCCCGACGCGTTCGTCGGCTTCAAGTATTACGTGAAGGCGGGGCAGGCATTCGATGCCGATGATTTCGCCTACTCCTACAAGCTGAAACGCTCCGACCTGGACCCGGACAGCGTGCTGGCCACGCGCGAGGCGGCGGCGAATTTGCAGCCGGGCGAGTGGCTGAGCGTGTCGCATTCGATTGCGGCGTAGCGCGCAGGTTGCGGGCTTCCTCCCGTCGTACTTTCGCGGCCCGGCAAGCGAGAGATATCGGCGCTGCGGACCGCAAGACCGGAACCGGCTGTTACGTCGGAAGCCAGTGTCAGGGCCGGGTATCGTCGGCACGGATCTTGTCGAGATGCCCACTTCTGCCTATAATTGAGAATAATTCTCATTAAGTTTGCGCTGCCCGCCAGACCCGCCGCTCCATGTCCGCCGACCACGTCTCCCTGCATGATTTCGATGACATCGCCATTCTGTATCGCCAGCACCATGGCTGGCTGCGCGGCTGGCTGCAGCGCAAGGTGGGCAACGCCTTCGACGCGGCCGACCTGGCGCAGGCCACCTTCCTGCGCGTGCTCGCGCCGCAGGGCATGCAGGGCGTGCAGGAGCCGCGCGCCTACCTGACGACGATCGCCCGCAACCTGCTGATCAACCATGTGCGCCGGCGCGCCATCGAGCAAGCCTACCTCGACGCTCTTGCCCTGATGCCGGAGCCGGTGGCGCCGCCGCCCGAAGTGCGCCTGATGTTCCTCGAACGGCTGGTGGAGCTGGACCGGCGCCTGGCCGGGCTGCCAGCGCAGGCCCGGCAAGCCTTTTTGCTGGTGCAGCTCGACGGCCTGGGGCAGCAGGAGGTCGCCGCCGAACTGGGCATTTCCCTGTCCACCGTCAAGCGCCATCTGGCCAGGGCGGCCCTGCGCTGCTTTTTCCCGGAGCAGCACGATGGATGAAGAGGCAAGCCTCGCCCTTGACGGAACGGCTGTCGCCGCAAGCGTGGCGCCCGCCGTGGCGCGGCGGGCCGTGCAGTGGTGGCTGGCGCTGCAGGGCGGCGACGCCACTGCCGCACAGCTGCAGGCATGGCAGCGCTGGCGCGCCGAGGAAGCCGAACATGAGCGGGCCTGGCAGCGTATCGAAGCGGTCAGCGGCCAGCTGGCCGGCATTCCGCCGCCGCTGGCCAGCGCCGCCCTGGCCGCGCCCGCAGGCGCCCTGGCCGCGCCCGCAGGCGCCCAGCGGCGCCGCGCGGTGCGCCTGCTCACGGCACTGGTGGTGGCGGGCGGCAGCGCCGCCATGCTGCGCCAGACACCGGCGTGGCAGTCGTGGAACGCCGATGCCAGCACGGCCACGGGCGAGCGGCGCACGGTGCGCCTGCCGGACGGCGGCACGCTGGTGCTCAATACCGATAGCGCCATCCAGCTGCGCTATGACGCCAGCGAGCGCGCGGTGCAGCTGCTGCGCGGCGAGGTGCTGCTGCAGACGGCGCCCGATGCACAGCAGCGGCCCTTCCGCGTGTACACCGCCGACGGCACGGCGCGCGCGCTGGGCACGCGATTCATCGTGCGCCAGCACGCGGGCTTCGTGCAGGTGGGCGTGCAGGAGGGGGCCGTCGAGCTGCGGCCTGCGGCGGCCGACGGCCAGCCCCGCGTGCTGCGGGCGGGCGAGGAGGGCAGTTTTACGCGCGACGGCGTGGGCGCGGCGCATGCGCTCGATGCCGGCGCCGGTGCCTGGGCGGACGGCATGCTGGTCGCCGCGCACATGCGCCTGGACGATTTCCTGCTGGAGTTGTCGCGCCACCGGCGCGGCCACCTGGGATGCGATCCGGCGCTCGCGCACATGCTGGTGTCGGGCGCCTATCCGCTGGCCGATACCGACAGGGTGCTATTGGCGCTGGTGGAAGCCTTGCCCGTCGAGCTGCACTACCTGACGCGCTACTGGGTCACCGTGCGGCCGCGCGCGGCGAAAAAATAAACTGAAAATACATGGACTGTTTTTGCACGCTGCCTTGTCAAGGGAAGTGAGGGCGCAGGTATTGGCCCGTTCCACCCATCCCATGATACGAAGGCATGCCATGAACAACCGCAGCACATTCCCCCCATCCACGCGCTTGCTGGCCATGACGCCGCTGGCCCACCTGGTGCACGCCCTGTGCCTGGGCGCACTGGCCAGCCTGGCCGGCGCGCCGGCGCAGGCGCAAACGGCCGGACAGGCCGAGTCCTTGCGCCATTACGCCATCCCGGCCGGGCCGCTGGAAGCGACATTGAACCGGCTGGGACGTGAAGCGGGCTTGCTGATCGCCTTTGGCTCGGCCGCGACGGAAGGGCTGCGCAGCGGCGGCGTCACTGGCAGCTACACGGTGGACGACGCGCTGGCGCGGGCGCTGGCCGGCACCGGGCTCGCTGCCGTGCGCACGGCCGGCGGCGGCTACGCGCTGCGTGCCGCCGCATCCGCTGCCGGCGGGGCGGCGGACGGCGTGCAGATGATGGCGCCCGTGACCATCAGCGCGCAGGCGGAAGGAGAAAACCCGTGGGGCAGGGCCAGCGGCTATGTGGCGCGGCGGGGCAGCACGGCCACCAAGACCGACGCTTCCCTGCTGGAAGTGCCGCAATCGGTCTCCGTCATCACGCGCGACCGCATGGATGACCAGGGGGTGCGCACCCTGAACGACGCCATCCAGTACACGGCCGGCTTGCGCAGCAACACGGCAGGCGCCAATCCTGCCGACGATAGCCTGTCGGTACGGGGCTTCAGCCAGTTTTCGGGCGCGTTCTACCTGGACGGCATGCGCCTGATGCCGATGGGGACGCTGGGCTTTTTCGGCGTGGAGCCGTACGGCGCCGAGCGCGTGGAAGTGCTGAAGGGGCCTTCGTCCGTGTTGTACGGCCAGAATGCGCCGGGCGGCATCGTCAATTTCGTCGCCAAGCGCCCCGCGGCGGACCAGGTAAACCAGGTCGAACTGTCGCTCGGCAGCTATGCGCGCAAGCAGCTGGCCCTCGACGTGGGCGGCAAGCTGGCCGACGACGGCAGCCTGCAGTACCGGCTGGTGGGGCTGGCGCGCCAGGCGGACCAACAGATCGATTACATGCAGGACGACCGCTACTATCTGGCGCCCAGCCTGACGTGGGCGCCGAGCGCCCGCACCAGCATCACCTTATTGGGCTTTTTTCAGCAGAATCGCGCCATGCAATCGTCGAACGTGCAGTGGGAAGCCTTGAACGGCAGCAATCCCAACGGCCGCCTGCCGCTGACGCGATTCCTGGGCGAGCCCGGCTTCGACCACGAGGAAACGCGCGTCGCGTCGGCGGGCTACGCGGCGCGCCACACGTTCGACAGCGGGTGGACGCTCCGGCAGAACTTCCGCTTCCTGCACGCGAATAACCATGAACAGTATATGTTTCGTTACGGCAACTTAATCGACCATGCGGTCACCAACCGCGAGATCGATACGCGCGACGGCAAGGGCAGCGTGTACTCGCTCGACACCAGCGTGACGGGTCAGGTGGCGACGGGCGCGCTGCGCCATGAGGTGGTTGCCGGCATCGATTACAGCCGCAGCAGTACTTCGTTCAGCTCGTATATCGCCGACGGTCCGCAGATCGATATCTACCGCCCCGTCTACGGTGGCGCGCTGGACCTGGCGGCGCTGGCGCCCGATGCCCTGCGCCGCGAGCACAACCGGCAGCTGGGCGCCTACCTGCAAGACCGCATGCAGTACCGTCAATGGGTCTTCACCGTGGGCGGGCGCCAGGACTGGACGCGCCAGGAACAGCGCAATCTGCTGGTATCGCCGTCGACCACGACGGTGCGCAAGCCCACGGCATTCACGGGCCGCGCCGGCATCACTTACCTGGCGGCGAACGGCCTGGCGCCTTACGCCAGCTACAGCGAATCGTTCTCGCCCGTCTCCGGCGCCGACCGTCTTGAGCGTCCGTTCGAGCCGGAAACGGCCCGGCAAGTGGAGGTCGGCGTGAAATACGCGCCTGGCGCGCATCTGTCCGTGACGGCCGCCGCATTCGAACTGCGCCGCCAGAACGTGCTGACGACGGACCCGGACGACCCGAATTTCTCCATCCAGCAGGGAGAGGTGCGCTCGCGCGGCATCGAACTGGAAGTGGCGGCGCAGCCGGGCAGCCAGCTGAAACTGCTGGCGTCCCTCACCTACAACCCCCTGAAGGTGACGAGGGCGAATCCGGACATGTGGGGCACGAACGTGCAGGGCAAGTCGCCGTATGAAGTGCCCCGGCAGATGGCTTCCGCGTGGGCCGACTACGCCTTCGTTGGCGGCTTGCGCGGGCTGTCGGCCGGCGCCGGCGTGCGCCACGTGGGCGCCAGCTGGGGCGACGCGGAGAACACCTTCCAGGTGCCCGCGTTCACCTTGGCCGACCTGTCGCTGCGCTATGACCTGGGGCAGGCGCGCAGCGACTGGCGCGGCTTGAGTGTGAGCATGACGGTGAAGAACCTGTTTGACAAATACCATGTCGCCTCGTGTTTTTCGGCGCGGGCCTGCAATTACGGCGAGCAGCGCAATGTCGGCGTGCGCGTGGCCTACCTCTGGTAGCGCGCAGCCTTACGCCGGCGCAAACCAGGCGCGCAATTCCGCCTCGGCCCTCTGCGCCGTCTCCTGCGTCAGGGTCAGCACGATGATTTTTTCCCGTGCCGGGCGGTGCCCGTCGCCGCTGGCCAGTTCGATGGCCTGTTCGAAGCTCGTGTAGCCGTGGCCGCATTCATGCGGGCATTGCTGCACGATGCGGGCCGCCTTGCCGGCGTGCCGGTCCGCCAGGTTGACGATGGGATTGCCGTCATAAAACGGCTGGCCATTGGCGAACGCGGTGCGCAGATACGGCGCGCATTGGCCGTCGAGGAAGGCCAGGCGCGCCTGCCACCAGGCCTCTGCCGCCGCATACGCGGCATGGTCCTCGAGGAAATCGGCAAACAGGAAATCGTCCATCGTATTTTCGCGGCTAGATGCCGAACACTTTCAATATCGCGTCCGTGAACCCCTCGAACCAGCTGCCCGCCTTGCCCGGCTGCTTGCCGTGGCGCGGGGTTTCTTCGTACAGGTAGACGCCGTGCTTGCCGTCGAAGCGGTCGTTGAGCAAGGCTTGCTGGCCGCGCAGATACGGGATGAAGGTTTCGCTGCGCAGGGTCGAATACAGCACGTCGGTGGTGAAACCCAGGGTGGCTGACTGGCTGATGGAGCGTCCCTGGCCGGCCCGTTCCAGGCGCACGCCGCGGCAGCCGCGCACGAGCAGCGTGACGGGGCCGCGAAAGACGATGAAGCGCAGCTGCAGGGTGAGCCAGGCATGCAGGCTGCCCAGGCGCCAGTGGCTCGATATCGCCAGCGGCTGATTCGAGTCGCAGACCAGGCCCACGAGTCCCCGTGGCTGGAAGACCAATGCGCTGCCGGCCGGCAGGTGGACGACGGCCACTTCCAGCAGCGGGTCGTCGCTGGCGGATATCGTCACGCACGCTTCCTCGCCGCTGTGCAGGCGGGTCAGCGCCACCATGCCGGCGGCCAGGCTGGTGAACGGGAAGCGCCAGTCCAGCAGCCATTGCGTGCGCTTGGTGCTGCTGACGGGCGACGATTGCAGGTATTCGGGATGGATCAGCATCTGCTGCCCGGGCTGCAGCAGCAAGCCCTGCGAGACGGCGGAGATGCGCGATTCGCCCTGCGGCGGCAGTGGCAGTGAACTGCCCGCGACTTGCAGTTCGCGCGCGATCGACAGCGGCGGCAAACGGGAAGCGACGGGCGCCAGCACGAAGTAAAAGAAGGCCTTGATGGCGGCGGGCAGCAGGATGGCCGACAGCACCAGCAGGGCGGCCGTGGGCGCCACGTCCATGACGGGCGCGCGCCAGCGCCCGATCCAGTTGCGCGCCAGTTGTCCTTCGCCCGCCGCGATGGCCTTTTGCACGGGCGCCAGGGCGGCGCTCAAGGCTTGCTCGTCGATGGCAAATGGGGCCGGACGGGCGGCGTTGCCGGTGCGGGTGCGCTGCGCCGCCCAGGCCTGGTAGGCTTGCAGGTTGATGTCGCGCAAACGCTGCCCCTGCGCTTCCAGCTGCGACAGCTGTGCGTAGGCGTCGCTGCCGGGCAGGCGCGCCGCCAGCGGGTGCTGCGTTTCCAGTTGCCGGCGCTGGCGCAGATTATTTTGCAGTGCAGCATATGCGCCCACGTGTTCCGCATGCAGGCGCGCCAGCGTGTGCCGCGCATCTTCGCCGCTGACCGCCGCTTGCAGGGCCGTCAGATAGCGGGCTTCCTGCGCCAGCACTTCGATCTCCACGCGGCGCGCCGCTTCCTCCTGCGCATGCCGGGCCAGGGTGCTCGCGTCGGGCAGGGGAAGGGTGAACAGCGACGCTTGCTGCCGCGCACGCAAGGCCGTCAATTGCGCCTGCACTTGCGCCAGGCGCGCGGCGATGGCCGCGTGCGAGGTCTTTTGCAGGGCGTTGACCCGCGCCGTGGCGGCAGCGGCCAGGCCGGCGCCATGGCTGTCGGCGCCCTCGGCGGCCAGCCTGAGCACGGCGACAGCCTCGCTGCCGGCGCTGTAGGCGCGCCATTCGGCCAGCAGCAGGCGTCCGGCCAGCAGGATGACGATGAACAGCGCGAACTGCAGCGCGTGGCGCAGCAGGAAGCGCAGGATGGCCGTCAGCAGCTGGCGCAAGGAGGAGTCGCCTTAGGTGGCCGCGCTATCGGCGTCGGCGCAGCATTTCTTATACTTCTTGCCGCTGCCGCAGTGGCACGGGTCGTTGCGGCCCGTCTTCGGCACTTCGCGCAGGACGGTGGCGCCGGGCTGGCTTTGGGCCTGGCTTTTCAGGTGGCGCTGGCGCGCCCAGGCGGCGTTGATGGCGATCACGGACGGAATCACGCCATCCATGGCCGTTTCGGCCGCATCGTCGTCGAGCTCGCTGGCCGTGGCCAGGTACTGGAACGGCGCCAGGTACTCCGGGTGGCTGACGGCCAGGGCCGCCCACTGGGGCTTGTCCAGGCTCGTGCCAAGGACAAAGCCGGCGCACCAGGCGGGCACGCTCCATTCGGGGCCGCAGACGTAGATGGGCTCGAAGCTGTCCGGGTCCTTCGCCAGCCATTCGACCATGTAGGCGTGGTGGCGCTGCGCCAGGCTGGCCGCCCGTTCGCTGGCCTCGTCCTGTGCCGGCAAGGCGCTGCCGGCCGCCTTGTCCCAGACCCAGGGCAGCCATTGTTCCGACGCGATCTGTTTCGGGCTCAGGGCGACGGCCGTGAGAAAACCTTCCAGCATCGACACGTCCATGGCACGGCCGGCCAGGGCGGGCGCGGCCAGCAGGGTGTCGAGTTCGGCGTATTCGTCGTCGGAGAGGGGCGTGGTGGTGGAGATGCTGGACATGGAATTTTTCAGTAATGTGGGTGGATGGCCGCTGGCCCTGGCGGTATTGTACCGTCCGGCACGGGGGAAACGGCTGCCGAATGAAAAACGGCGGCCCGCAGGCCGCCGTTTTGATCTACAACAAGACGCTTACTTCACGCCGTGCATCAGTTTGTTGATCAGCGGTGCGATCAGGAACAGGATCACGCCGGCGCCCAGCAGGGACCAGAAGCCGAAGGTGTAGCCGGACAGGGCCGACTGTACCGACATGCCGCTTTCGCCGCTGACGTGGCTGGCGAAGATGCCGGACAGGTTGTTGCCGATACCGGTCGACAGGAACCAGCCGCCCATGCCCAGGCCGACCAGGCGTACTGGCGCCAGCTTGGTGACCATCGACAGGCCGATAGGCGACAGGCACAGCTCGCCGATCGATTGCAGCATGTACACGGTCGCCAAGGTCCAGAACGGGATCTTGTTGTCGGCGCCAACCAGGCTCGACAGTGCGAAGATCAGCAGGCCGAAGGCCAGCGCATTGCCCAGCAAGCCCAGGCCGAATTTACGCGGGATCGATGGATTGACGTTGTGGCGCGCCAGGAAGACCCAGACGGCGGCGATGATCGGCGCAAAGACGATGATGGCGACCGAATTGACGGTCTGGAAGTAGGCGGTCGGGAAGATGGCAAAGCCCAGGTCGCGGTTGACGATCTTGTCGGCCAGGAAGGTAAACGAGCTGCCTGCCTGTTCGAAGAACATCCAGAACAGGATGTTGAAGACGAAGATCAGCAGCATGGCGATGACGCGGTCGCGCGCCACTTTACCGTTGCGTATGCCTTCGATCATCAGCATCACGGCCAGGCCGACGAACAGCACGGTCAGGACGATTTGCAGCTTTTCAGCGCCGACGGTCAACAGGAAGTACATCAGCGGGATCACGCACAGGGAGCCGACGGCCACCCAGACGACGCGCATCGGGCTGCCGGCACCGGCTTCCGGTGCGCCGATGCCCTTCAGGGCGCGGCGGCCGATGGCGAACCATACCAGGCTGATCAGCATGCCGAAACCGGAGGCCATGAAGACCATCTTGTACGCAGGCATGTCGCTGGTGCCGAAGATCGACCCGGCCAGCCATTGCGTAAAGACAGGGGCGACCATGGCGCCCATGTTGATACCCATGTAGAAGATCGTGAAACCGCTGTCGCGGCGCGGATCGGCCGTCGTGTACAGCTTGCCGACCATGGTCGAGATGTTCGGCTTGAACATGCCGTTACCGACGATCATGGTGGCCAGGCCCAGGTTGAAGATGTCCTGGTTCGGTACCGAGATGCAGAACAGGCCGGCAGCCATGAAGACGGCGCCCAGCAGGATGGAGCGCTGGTAACCGATGACCCGGTCGGCGATGTAGCCGCCGAACAGGGCGCCGGCGTACACCAGCGCGAGGAAGGAACCGTAGGTAAGGTTGGCCGCTGCCTGTCCCGAACCGTCGCCGCCGTGGAACTGGGCCACGATGTACAGTACCAGCGCCCAGCGAACTCCGTAGAACGCGAAGCGTTCCCAGAATTCAGTCATGAACAACATCCACAATGGGCTTGGATGGCCCATAATCTGCTTGAACTCGGGAATAACGGCTTCCTTGTTGGGCGTAGTCGCACCGCTCATGCGGTTCCTCCTGAAAAATTATTATAGTCAATCGATACAACGAACTTATGGAAGCCTGCGGGCGGCGGGGACTCTCATGAAGAACCTCACGCACGGGAATTCCAATAGGCTGGCATTCTAATCTACAAATTGCGCTGAGCGAAGATTTCGATTCGCATTAGCAAGAATGACTGTTTCATATTGGTCAAACCGGTTTGCAGGCAAGGGAGGCCCCGGCGATTTTGCGGCGGCACAGCACAACTTGCCTGACTTGTCGTATATTGAGGCTGCAAGACCTTCGAGCATCGATTTTTAAAGGGATTTTTCGCATTATGGAACACGACGTTATCGATACTCTGGTTTCACCGGAAGGCCGCCTGGACGTGCTCTCCAAGACTGAAGTCAACAAACTGCTCGACACCAGCCAGGGCGGCCTGTACAACACTTTCCGCCGCTGCGCGCTAGCGGTCCTGAATTGCGGCAGCACCATCGACGATGGCCGCGCCCTGCTGGAGCGCTACCAGTCGTTTGAAATCTCCATCATCCAGCGCGAGCGCGGCATCAAGCTCGACATCAAGGGTGCGCCGGCCATCGCCTTTGTCGACGGCAAGATGATCAAGGGCATCCACGAGCACCTGTTTGCCGTGCTGCGCGACATCATCTTCGTCAGCGATGAAGTGACGGGCAACCCGAAATTCGACTTGCAGAGCACGGAAGGCGTGACGGATGCCGTCTTCCACATCCTGCGCAACGCCAACGTGCTGCAAACCCAGCTCAACCCGAACCTGGTCGTGTGCTGGGGCGGCCACTCGATCAACCGCGCCGAATACAATTATTCGAAGGAAGTGGGCTACCAGCTGGGCTTGCGCGGCCTCGACATCTGCACCGGTTGCGGCCCTGGCGCCATGAAAGGCCCCATGAAGGGCGCCACCATCGGCCACGCCAAGCAGCGCCTGCACAATGGACGGTATCTCGGCATCACCGAGCCGGGCATCATCGCGGCCGAGTCGCCGAACCCCATCGTCAACGACCTCGTCATCATGCCGGACATTGAAAAGCGCCTGGAAGCGTTCGTGCGCGCGGGCCACGGCATCGTCGTGTTCCCCGGCGGCGCCGGCACGGCCGAAGAGATTCTGTACATCCTCGGTATTTTGTTGCACCCAGACAATGCCGAGATTCCATTCCCGCTGATCTTCACGGGTCCGGAAACGTCGCGCGAGTACTTCGTGCAGATCAACCAGTTCATCAGCGACACCCTGGGTCCGGAAGCGCAGCAGCGCTACAAGATCATCATCGACGACCCGGAACTGGTGGCGCGCGAAATGCTCGAAGGCATCCGCCAGGTGCGCGAATTCCGCAAGGCGCACAGCGACGCGTATTACTTCAATTGGCTGCTGAAGATCGACCACGAATTCCAGAAGCCGTTCCAGCCCACGCATGAAAACATGCGCAACCTGAGCCTGCACAAGAACCAGCCCACGCACTTGCTGGCGGCCCAGCTGCGCCGCGCGTTTTCGGGCGTGGTGGCGGGCAACGTCAAGGATGACGGCATCCGCTCGATCGAAAAGCACGGCAACTTCGAGATCCACGGCGACAAATCCATCGCTGGCCCCATGGATGCGCTGCTGGCCTCGTTTGTTGCGCAGCACCGCATGAAATTGGCGGGCACGGCGTACGTGCCTTGCTATACCGTGGTCCAGTAAGTCGTTTTTCAAGCAGCGCCGCCCGCCCCCTGCGTTTGCGGGGGGAGGGCGGCGCCTTTTCATCCGCGTTCCCAGCCATGCCCCCATCGTGTTCCTTCGCCGCCACAGGCAATCAAATCGCTTGCGTCATCGATTCGTGGGTGCTATCTTTGGAACCGGTTCCAAAATAAAAATATGCATATCAACAGGTAGTGGAGAGCAACCTTGGATTCAGTACGCGGCAATACAAAGACAGTCTCCGGCGAGCCGGCACGACCCGTGACGATCGCCCAGGTGGCGCGCGAGGCGGGCGTGTCGAAGACGAGCGTGTCGCGCTTTCTCGGCGGCGAACTGGACGCCCTGTCCGAAAACATCCGCCAGCAGATCACCAGCACCATCGCGCGCCTCGGCTACCAGCCGAACCAGATGGCGCGCGGCCTCAAGCGCGGCCGCACGCGCCTGATCGGCATGGTCGTGGCGGACATGCTGAACCCCTACACGGTGGCCGTGCTGCAAGGCGTGGAAGCGGCTTGCCAGCAACATGGCTATACCTTGATCTTGTGTAATACCGGCAATGACGAACAGCGCGAACGCCAGTCGCTTGCCGCGCTGCGCTCGTACAGCGTGGAAGGGCTGATCGTCAACACGCAGGGGCGCAACATCCAGTCGTCCGACTTGCAGCAGGCGGGCATGCCCATCGTGCTGGTCGACCGCCGCATCGAGGGCGTCGATTTCGACCTGGTGGGCCTGGACAATGTGCAGGCTGGCCGGCTGGCCACCGCGCATCTGATCGAACAGGGTTTCGACGCCATCGCCTTCGTCGCGCCGCCCTTGACGGGCGTCAGTTCGCGCCTGATGCGCGCCGAGGGTTTCCAGGCCGTGATGGCCGAGCATCCCGGTTGCGTGGGCGAAGTGCTGGCGGTGGACCTGGACGACCGGCCCTCCATCGACGCGCAGGTGCGTCTATGCCTGGCGCAGTGGCGCGGCCGCCGCGTGGCGCTGCTGGCGTCGAACGGCATGGTGGCGCTGGAACTGGCGCTGATGCTGCAGCGCCTCGAATTGCGCATGCCGCAAGACGTGGGCTTGCTGGGTTTTGACGAATTGCCGTGGTCGCCGCTGGCGGGCCTGAGCACGATCGAGCAGCAGACGTACGAGATCGGCTTTTCGGCGATGACGTGCATGCTGTCGCGCCTGCAGGGCGATCAGTGCCCGCCGCGCGAGGTGCTGTTGCCAGGCAAGTTGATTGTGCGCAATTCCACCCGGAGCGGGGAAGTGCGCAAGGACGGCGATTGACGGAAGAGGGCGTACGCCCTTTTTTTTGGGAAGGTAATGGAACCGGTTTCATGAATTGTATTCACCCTGGAAAGGGGCGTGGATAGTCAGGGAGGGCAATGGCAGGAGGTTGGTACGACACGGCAAGAGACGATCTGAATCGTCCATTTGACAATATTCCCGCAAGTGCCTCGACGAGGCCGGCAGCGGGATCACAGGAGACGGAAACATGAAGATGACCACACTGTTCTATTCGAAAATACTGGCTTGCGCACTGGCAGCCACGTGCGCCCTGGGCGCGGCGGCCGACGCCGGCGCGCAGACGCTTGGCGACTTGATCAAGAAAGGCAAGCTGACCATCGGCGTGGTCAGCGGCACGCCGCCGTTCGGCAGCATCGACGCCAAGGGCGCGCCCGTCGGCTATGACGTCGACGTCGCCAACCTGATCGGCAAATACCTGAACCTGCCCGTGGAAGTGGTGCCGTTGACGGCGCCGTCGCGCGTGCCGTCGCTGGAGTCGGGCAAGGTCGATTTCCTCGTGGCAACTTTGGCGCCCACGCCGGAACGGGCCAAGACCCTGATGTTCACCATGCCCTACAGCGCGTTCGAACTGGCCATCGTCGCGCCGGTCGGCGGCAAGCTCAAGGCCCTGGCCGACTTGAAGGGCAAGAAGGTGGGCGTGACGCGCGGCACCACGAATGACACGGCGCTGAGCCGCATGGCTCCGGCCGGCACCAGCATCGTGCGTTTCGAAGATGACGCCACCGTCACCCAGGCCTTGCTCAGCAAGCAGGTCGACGCCGTTTCGATCCCCAGCACGATGGCGCTCGACATCATCAAGACGCGCGGCGTGGGCAAGATCGAGGTCCGCTTCGCCTACTCGCTGCAGCCCAACTCGATGGCCGTGCGCCGCGGCGACTTCGAGCTGCACCAGTGGCTCAACAACTTCATCTACTACGTCAAGCTGAATGGCGAACTCGATGCCATCGCGCGCAAGTGGAGCGGCGCGCCGCTGCCGGCGCTGCCGACCTTCTGATACCGCGACCCGCACAGGGAGAGTGTTCGTCCGCACGGCGCGCCGCCATGGTGGCGCGGCCGGGGATGCGCACGTAGACAAGGAGTTGAGTATGCCGTATGAATTTCATTTCGAACTCGTCATGCAATCGCTGGACCGCCTGCTGTGGGGCGCGGCGCTGACGATACGCCTGAGCGCCCTGTCCATGGTGCTGGGGCTGGCGGTGGGCGTGTGCGCCGCCGTCATCCTGAAGAACGGTCCCGCCTATGCCCGCGCGGCCGTGCGCGCGTATGTCGAGGTGATCCGCAGCACGCCGTTCCTGGTGCAGCTGTTCATCATCTACTTCGGCTTGCCGTCGCTGGGCCTGCAGCTCGACGCGAACGGCGCCGCCCTGGTCGCCATGACGGTCAACCTGGGCGCCTACGCGGCGGAAATCGTGCGCGCCGGCATCGGCGCCGTGCATCCGTCGCAGCTGGAAGCGGCCCAGGCGCTGGGCATGACGCGCTGGCAGGTGATGCGCCACGTGGTGCTGCTGCCGGCGCTGGAAAAGGTGTATCCGGCGCTGGCCAGCCAGTTCACGCTGATGATGCTCGCCTCGAGCGTCGTGTCGGCCATTTCCGCCGAAGAGCTGACCGCCGCCGCCCACCTGCTCGACGCGGAAACCTTCCGCAGCTTCGAGATCTACATCGTCGTGATGGTGCTGTACATCCTGCTGGCCCTGCTGTTCCGCTTCGGCTTCTGGGTGCTGGGCCAGATCGTCTTCAAACGCCGCCGCCGTCTGGGCGCGGTGCGCATGGGAGCATGACATGATCAGTGACTTTTCCTGGGATAACCTGCAATTCCTGCTCGAGGCCACGCGCTGGACCATCGGCCTGTCGCTGATCGTCTTTATCACGGGCGGCATCGCCGGCTTCGCGGTGGCGCTGCTGCGCACGGCGCGCAGCCGATTCCTGCGCTGCATCAGCGCCCTGTACATCCAGCTGGTCCAGGGCACGCCCGTGCTGATCGTGCTGTTTTTGACCTATTACGGGCTGGCCCTGTTCGGCTACAAGCTGTCGCCGGTCATCGCGGCCGGCGCGGCGATGACGATCTTTGCCAGCGCCTACCTGGGCGAGATCTGGCGCGGCTGCATCGAAGGCGTGCAGCGGCAGCAGTGGGAGGCGTCCGCCGCGCTGGCGCTGAACCGCTACCAGCAGCTGCGCTACGTCATCCTGCCGCAGGCGCTGCGCCATTCGCTGCCGCCGACGGTGGGCTTCATGGTGCAGATCATCAAGAACACCTCGATCACCTCGATCATCGGCGTGGTGGAACTGACGCGGGCAGGGCAACTGGTCAGCAATGCGACCTTCCTGCCTTTCATCGTCTTCCCCATCGTCGCCCTGATCTACTTCGCGCTGTGCTATCCGCTGTCGCGCTACAGCCATTCACTGGAAAGGAAATTCCATGCCCATCGTTGAAATCGACCATATCAGCAAGAGCTTCGGCGCCAACCACGTGCTCAAGGGCGTGTCGTTCGCCGTCGAGCGGGGCCAGGTGATCGCCGTGATCGGCCGCAGCGGCTCCGGCAAGAGCACCATGTTGCGCTGTATCAATGGCCTGGAAACCATCGACAGCGGCAGCATCGTCGTGGCCGGCCACACGCTGACGGCGCGCCAGGAACATCTGCTCGACTTGCGCAAGGATGTCGGCATGGTCTTCCAGAGCTACAACCTGTTTCCCCACCTGACCGTGGAAGAAAACGTCATGCTGGCGCCGCGCATCGTCAAGAAGGTGCCCGACGCCCAGGGCCGCGCCACGGCGCTGCGCGTGCTCAAGCAGGTGGGCCTGGACCACAAGCGCGAGGCCTATCCCGAGCAGCTGTCGGGCGGCCAGCAGCAGCGCGTGGCGATCGCCCGCTCGCTGGCGATGGAGCCGCAGGTGATGCTGTTCGACGAAGTGACGTCGGCGCTCGATCCGGAACTGACGCAGGAAGTGCTGAAGGTGATGGAAGAGCTGGCGCAGGCGGGCATGACGATGCTGCTGGTGACGCACGAGATGGAGTTCGCGCGGCGCATGGCCGACGTCACCGTCTTCATGCACCAGGGATTGGTGTGGGAGAGCGGGCCGTCGGAAGCCTTTTTCAGCAATCCGCAAACGCCCGAAGCGCGCCAGTTCGTCGGCGCGGGAGCGATCAAGTGAGCCCCGTCCTGGTGGCGGCGTCGGCCTACGGCGCAAGCAGGGTAAGGCAGCTGGGGCAAAGCCAGTTCATCGACGTGGTGGCCGATGCGGGCGGCGCCGGCATCGAGATCCGCCGCGAACTGTTTACTTCCGACTTGCCGGACCTGGCGCGCATGGGCGCGGCGGTGGCCGCGCGCGGCCTGTACTGCGTGTATTCCACGCCCATCGAATTGTGGGGCGCGGACGGATTGCCGCAGCACGCGCTGCTGCAGCAGATGCTGGACGAGGCGGCGCGGCTGGGCGCGCGCTACCTGAAGGTGTCGCTCGGCCATTACCCGGCCACGCCGGAGCTGGCGGCCTTGCACGCCCAACTGGCGGCGGCGCCCGTGGCGCTGCTGGTGGAAAACGACCAGACGGCCCACGGCGGCAAGCTGGCGCCGATGGCGCGCTTCCTGGCGGCGGCGGACGAAGCGGGGCTGCCGGTGGGGCTGACCTTCGACATCGGCAACTGGCGCTGGGTGGGCGAGGATGCGCAGCAGGCGGCGCGCCTGCTGGCGCCGTACGTGCGCTATGTGCATTGCAAGGCTGTCCTTGACGACGGCGGAAGGCTGTCCGCCTGCGCCGTTTCCGACGCCGATCCGGCCTGGCGCGCCGTCTTCGCGCATTTTGCGCCGGGCGTGCCGCGGGCCATCGAATTCCCGCTCGAGGGCGCCGACCTGGTGGCCGAAACGGGCCGCTACATTCAGATGCTGGAGGCCGCATGATGGCGCAGGAATCGAATCGAGGGGCGCACGCCCTCGACGTCGTCACCTATGGCGAGGCGATGGCGATGTTCGTTGCCGAGCAAACGGGCGACCTGGCGGCCGTGGCGCATTTCACGCGCCGCCTGGCCGGCGCCGAGACGAATGTCGCCATCGGCCTGGCGCGCCTGGGCTTGCGGGTCGGCTGGCTGAGCCGGGTGGGCGACGATTCCTTCGGCCGCTTCATCCGCGCCAGCGTGCAGGCCGAGGGCGTCGATTGCAGCCGGGTCGTCACCGTCGCCGGCCAGTCCAGCGCCTTCCTGCTCAAGGAAAAGGCCGAGAATGGCGCCGATCCGCTGGTCGAATACTTCCGCAAGGGGTCCGCCGCCAGCCGGCTGGCGCCCGAGCACTTCGACCCCGCTTATTTCCTGTCCGCGCGCCACCTGCACGCCACGGGCGTGGCCGCGGCGCTGTCCGAGACCAGCCTGGCGTTCGCCGGCCAGGCGCTCGATTTCATGCGCGCCAACGGCCGGAGCGTGTCGTTCGACCCGAATCTGCGGCCCTCGCTGTGGCCGTCGCAAGCCGTCATGGTCGAACAGATCAACCGCCTCGCCGCCAAGGCGGACTGGGTGCTGCCCGGCCTGGGGGAGGGAAAAATCCTCACCGGCCACGACCTGCCGCACGACGTCGCCGGCTTTTACCTGCGGCGCGGCGCGCGGCTGGTGGTCGTCAAGCTGGGCGCCGACGGCGCCTATTACCGCACGGCCGAGGGCGACAGCGGCATGGTGCCGGGCGAGCGCGTGGCCAACGTGGTCGACACGGTGGGCGCCGGCGACGGCTTCGCGGCTGGCCTGGTCAGCGCCTTGCTGGAAGGCTTGCCGCTGGCGCAGGCGGTGGGGCGCGGCAACCGGGTCGGCGCCTTCGCCATCCAGGTGGCCGGCGACATGGAAGGCTTGCCGACCCGCGCCCAGCTCGACGCGCCGGTCCCATCTTGAACCGTACAGGGGAAAACTCGTGAAAAAACATGTGGTTGTGTATAAAAAGCTGGCCGAACCGCTGCTGGCGCGCTTGCGCGCCGAATGCGAGGTGACGTATTTCGAGGCGATCGATGCGGGCAACCGCGCCGCCTTCGCCGCCGCCATCCGCGGCGCGCACGGCTTGCTGGGCGCCAGCGTGCGCCTGGACCGCGAATTGCTGGACCCGGCCGCCGGACTGCGCATCATTTCCACCATTTCGGTGGGCGTCGACCAGTTCGACGTCGATTATTTGCGCGAACGGGGCATCCTGCTGGCCAATACGCCGGACGTGCTGACGGAAACGACGGCCGACACGATCTTCGCGCTGATCCTCGCCAGCGCGCGGCGCGTCGTCGAACTGGCCGAATTCGTCAAGGCGGGACGCTGGACGCGCAGCGTGGGCGAAAGCCAGTATGGCGTCAACGTGCACGGCAAGACCATCGGCATGCTGGGCATGGGCCGCATCGGCCGCGCCGTCGCCCGCCGCGCCGCGCTGGGCTTCGGCATGCAGGTGCTGTACGTGAACGGCGAAGCCGTGCCCGAGGTGGAGGCGGCGCTGGGCGCGCGCCAGGTGGCGCTCGACGACTTGCTGGCAGGGTCCGATTTCGTCTGCGTGGTGCTGCCGCTGACGGCGCAGACGGAACGCATGATGGGCCGGCGCGAGTTCACGCTGATGCGCCCCGGCGCCATCTTCATCAATGGTTCGCGCGGGCGCATCGTCGACGAGGCGGCGCTGATCGAGGCGCTGCAGCAGGGCACCATCCACGGCGCCGGTCTCGACGTGTTCGAGCGCGAACCGCTGGCGCCGGACAATCCGCTGCCGCGCATGGCGAACGTGGTGGCGCTGCCGCATATCGGTTCGGCCACGCACGAAACGCGCTACGCCATGGCGCAGCAGGCCGTGGACAACCTGCTGGCAGGCCTGCGCGGCGAGCGTCCGCGCCACCTAGTGAGCCAGGGACAGTTTTCACAAGAAGATAGACAGGGCAAGACATGAAGAAGAAGGTAGTAGGGGCAATGATCATCGGCGCCGGCAGCGGCTTGTGCTGCGCGCAGTCGAACGTGGCCGTGTACGGCATCATGGACATGGGCGTGGTGTCCGAGAGCGGCGGCGCCGGCGGCAGGGTGCTCAAGGTGACGAGCGGCATCGCCAATGGCTCGCGGCTCGGTTTCAAGGGCAGCGAAGACCTGGGCGGCGGCATGACGGCCCTGTTTACGATGGATGCGGGCATCCTGGCCGACACGGGCGCTTCGGCCCAGGGCGGCCTGCTGTTCGGGCGCCAGGCCTTCGTCGGCCTGGGCGGCGCGGCGGGCACCTTGCGCCTGGGCCGCCAGTACACGTTCATCGACAGCAGCCTGGGAGCGCTGGACCCGTTCTACCTGGGTTTTGCGGGCAGGATGAGCAACGTCTTCACGGCCGGCTACATCAGCCGCGTCGACAACAGCATCACCTACAGCTCGCCCGTGCGCGGCGGCCTTTCCGGCGAACTGGCGTACGGTTTCGGCGAAGTGCCCGGTGATGCTTCGGCCAGGCGCTACACGGGCGCGGCGGCCACCTATGCCAGCGGGCCGCTGTATCTGCGCCTGGCGCACCAGGACGCCAACACCCTGTCAAGCGCGCTGGTGGCGGGCAGGGCGCGCAACACGGTGCTGGGCGCCACCTGGGACTTCGGCGTGGTCAAGGCGCATGGCGCCGTCGCCGTCAGCAAGAGCACGGCGGGCGCGGCCACCACGGTCGACAGCGCGGACCTGATGCTGGGCGCCACCGTGCCTTTTGGCCCGCACCGCGTCCTGTTCTCGTACGTGCGGCGCGACGACCGGCGCGCCGCCAACGGCGACGCTTCCCAGGTCGGCATCGGCTACACCTACGCGCTGTCGAAGCGCAGCACCTTGTACGCGGCTTACGCGCATATCGACAACCGCAACGGCGCCGCCTACGTGGTGGGCAACGCCACCGACAACGGCACCGGCAACCAGGCCTGGAACCTCGGCCTGCGCCACACTTTTTAACGGGAGAATCGAATGAAGAAAATCGGATGGATACTGGTCGGCGCCAGCACCGTGGCGCGCGAATGGATGGTCGACGCGATCCGCCAGCAGGGCGACGCGGAAGTGCTGGCCGTGGTCAGCAAGGACGCCGCGCGCGGCGCCGCTTTTGCCGCGCAGTTCGGCATCGCCGCCAGCTATACGGACCTTGAAGCGGCGCTGGCGCATCCGGGCGCGGACGCCGTGTACATCAGCACCACCAACGAATGGCACATGGCGCAGACCTTGCAGGCGGCGCGCGCCGGCAAGCACGTGCTGTGCGAAAAGCCGCTGGCGCTGAACCTGGACGACGCCCGCCGCATGGTCGACGGCTGCGCCGAAGCGGGCGTGGTGCTGGGGATTAACCACCACCTGCGCAACGCCGCCAGCCACGGCAAGGTGCGCGAGCTGATACGCGCCGGCGAGATCGGCCAGCCCCTGTATTGCCGCGTGCTGCACGCGAATAACCTGCCGCAGCACCTGCGCGGCTGGCGCCTGGACGCGCCGGAATCGGGTGGCGTCACGCTCGACATGTTCGTGCACGACGTCGACACCCTGCGCTTCCTGCTCGATGCGGAGCCGCGCCACGTCACTGCCTGCGCCACCAGCGGCGGCATGACGGTGGCCGGGCTGGAAGAGGGCCTGATGGCCGTCATCGAGTTCGACAACGGCACCCTGGTGCAGGTGCACGATGCGTTCAATGCGCCGCATTCGCTGTCCGGCGTGGAAATCATCGGCACCAAGGGCACCATCTTCGCCACCGGCGTGATGACGCAGCGCCCCGTCGGCAGCATTACCCTGACGAGCGACGGCGGCAGCATCGACATCCCCGTCGGGCATGAAAACCTGTACGTGCGCTCGGTGCGCGCCTTCCAGCGCGCCATGCGCGGCGAAGGGCAGCCTGCCGCCACTGGCGACGACGGCATGCGCGCGCTCGCCACCGCATTGGCGGCGCAGCAGGCCAGCCGCAGCCACCAGCGCGTGACCCTGGACGCCTGACGGCTGGCCGTAGAAGTAAAAAAGCCGCCTGATCGCAAGACCAGGCGGCTTTTTTTGCCTTGAAGCATCGAACGCCTGAAAAATCGTAGCGAGCGGATGGGAGTTGCGGCTAAGAAGCGCAACTGTGCTATAGCACAGTGAGCATCGCAGGCCGCAAATCGCGACGCGCAGTAGATTTTTCAGGTGTTCATCACTCTTCGCGGCGCAGGTGAGGGAACAGCAGCACGTCGCGGATGTTCGGCGAATCCGTGATGATCATCATCAGGCGGTCGATGCCGATGCCGCAGCCACCGGCTGGCGGCATGCCGTATTCCAGCGCGCGGATGTAGTCGGCGTCGTAGAACATCGCCTCTTCATCGCCGGCGTCCTTGGCGGCCACTTGCGCCAGGAAGCGGGCCGACTGGTCTTCCGCATCGTTCAACTCGGAGAATCCGTTGGCGATTTCGCGGCCCACCATGAACAGCTCGAAGCGTTCCGTGATGCCGGCCACCGTGTCGGAAGCGCGCGCCAGTGGCGACACTTCGACCGGGTAATCGATGATGTAGGTCGGTTCCCACAGCTGCGCTTCAGCCGTTTCTTCGAACAGCGCCAGTTGCAGCGCGCCCAGGCCGGCCGTGGCGAACGGCTTGACGCCGAATTTTTTCAGCTCTTCCTTGATGAATTCGGCATCGTTCAACTGCTCGGCGGTGTAGCCTGGAGCATATTTGTTGATCGCTTCGACGATGGTCAGGCGGTGGAACGGTTTTGCCAGATCCAGTTCGCGGCCGCCGTAGGTCAGGGTGGCGGTGCCGTGCGCATCGATGGCGGCCTGGCGGATGACGGCTTCCGTGAAGTCCATCAGCCATTTGTAGTCGGTGTAGGCCGCGTAGAATTCCATCATCGTGAATTCAGGGTTGTGACGGATCGACACGCCTTCGTTGCGGAAGTTGCGGTTGATCTCGAACACGCGGTCGAAGCCGCCCACGACCAGGCGCTTCAGGTACAGCTCGGGCGCGATGCGCAGGAACATCTGCATGTCGAGCGCATTGTGGTGCGTGATGAACGGTTTTGCCGCGGCGCCGCCCGGGATCGTGTGCAGCATCGGCGTTTCCACTTCCATGAACTCGTTCTTTTCCATGAAGCGGCGGATCGACGAGATGGCGGCGGTACGCGCCTTGAAGGTGCGGCGCGTCTCTTCGTTCATGATCAGGTCGACGTAGCGCTGGCGGTACTTCGTTTCCTGGTCGGCCAGGCCGTGGAATTTGTCCGGCAGCGGGCGCAGCGACTTGGTGATCAGGCGCAGTTCCGTGACCTTGATGGTCAGTTCGTCCGTCTTGGTCTTGAACAGGGTGCCCGTCACGCCCAGGATATCGCCCAGGTCATAGTGGTGCAGGGCGGCCATGGCCGCTTCGCCGGTCAGGTCCAGGGTGGCGTAGATCTGGATGCGGCCGTCGGCCTTCGGGCCGGAGGCGTCTTGCAGGGTGGCGAAAGCGGCTTTCTTGCCGGCTTCGCGCTTGAGCATCATGCGGCCGGCCAGCACCACGGTGACAGGTTCGGCTTCCAGCTCTTCGCGCGTCTTGCCGCCGTATTGCGCGTGCAGGTCGGCCGCCTTGTGCTCGGGGCGGAAATCGTTCGGGAAGGCGACGCCTTGTTCGCGCAGTGCTGCCAGCTTGACGCGGCGCTCGGCGATGATCTTGTTTTCATCGGGGGCGGCGGCTTGTTCTTGGATATCCGTAGTCATGGTGTTCTTCGTTGGTGATTATTGATGATGTGGCGCCAGCGCTGGCGCCACGCTGGCAAACAGTGCGTCGACGTCGAGTGCGGAGAAATCCGGTACGATGGCAATGACGTTGTCGAAGGCGGCAAACGCCTCGGCCGGCAGGGTGGTGGTGAGCACCACGACGCGCATGCCGGCGCGGCGCGCCGCTTCCACGCCCAGGGGCGCGTCTTCGAAGACGATGCAGTCTTGCGGCAGCGCGTCGGCCAGCAGCGCGCCTTTCAGGAAAACGTCCGGGTGCGGCTTGCCCCGTTCCACGTCGGCAGCGCCGACGATGGCGTCGAAGCGGTGGCGCAGGTCCAGGCCATCGAGCGTGAACGCGATGTTCTCGTCCGGCGCGGCCGTGCCCACCACCAGCCCGACGCCAGCCTGGCGCGCGCTGGCGATCAGCCGGTCGAAGCCAGGCACCGTGGCCAGGTGCGGGCCATACAGTTCGCGGTAGACGACTTCCTTTTCCGCCAGCAGGGTGACATGGTCGGCATCCGCGCCCAGGTACTTGGCGATGATTTCGTGTCCCTGCCGTCCCGCCGTGTCGCGGAAGAAGGCGTCCGCGTCCAGCGCATGGCCGTGGCGTTCAAAGAACGCCAGCCACGACGTCGTGTGGAAGGCCATGTTGTCGACGATCGTGCCATCCATGTCGAACAGGAAGGCGCGCTGCGCCGGAGCGGATGCGTTCATCCTTATACGCCTTGCTTGAGCGAGGCGGAGATGAAGTCGTCGATGTCGCCATCGAGCACGCCCTTGGTATTGCCCGTCTCGAAACCGGTGCGCAAGTCCTTGATGCGGGACTGGTCCAGCACGTAGGAGCGGATCTGGTGACCCCAGCCCACGTCCGTCTTCGAGTCTTCCAGCTTCTGCTGCTCGCTCATGCGCTTGCGCAGTTCATGCTCGTACAGCTTCGCTTTCAGCATTTCCATCGCTTCGGCGCGGTTGCGGTGCTGCGAACGGTCGTTCTGGCACTGCACCACGATGCCGGTCGGCGCGTGGGTCATGCGGACGGCGGAGTCGGTCTTGTTGATGTGCTGACCGCCGGCGCCCGACGCGCGGTAGGTATCGACGCGGATATCGGCCGGGTTGACGTCGATCTCGATCGAATCGTCGACTTCCGGATACACGAACAGCGACGTAAACGAGGTGTGGCGGCCGTTGGCCGAGTCGAATGGCGACTTGCGCACCAGGCGGTGCACGCCCGTTTCCGTGCGCAGGAAGCCGTAGGCGTGATCGCCCTCGACCTTCAGGGTGGCCGTCTTGATGCCGGCGACCTCGCCGTCGGACTGCTCCAGGATTTCGACCTTGAAGCCCTTGCGTTCGCAATAGCGCAGGTACTGGCGCAGCAGCATCGAGGCCCAGTCCTGGGCTTCCGTGCCGCCGGCGCCGGCCTGGATGTCGATGAAGCAGTTGTTCGGGTCCATCGGATTGTTGAACATCCGGCGGAATTCCATGCTTTCGATGACCTTGCGGATTTCCTGCACGTCCTGCTCGATCGCTTCCAGGGTCTCGTCGTCGCCTTCTTCGCGGGCCATGTCGAACAGGTCGCGGGTATCGCGCAGGTCGGCATCGGCCTTGGCGAGCGTGAAGACGATGGCTTCCAGCGCCTTCTTCTCTTTACCGAGGTCCTGGGCGCGCTTCGGATCGTTCCAGACGGTTGGATCTTCCAGCTCTTCGTTGACTTGTTCTAGTTTCTCCGACTTGACAGTGAAGTCAAAGATACCTCCGAAGTTCGGCTTCGCGGACCGTCAGGTCGTTGAGCAGGGCGGAGATGATATTGATGCGTTCGGCTTCCATAATGTTCTGGTCTTCTATGGTGAAATCAAACCCTGAATTATACGCGAGCGCGGCCGGTTTCTGATGCCGGCAGCGCCGAATCGATGCCGCACGGGGCAATAAAATGACGATTTTGCTGTATTTACGACAATATTTTTGCCTTGATAGGGGCTGTCGTGCTGCGTATGATGCTGGCGATATTGTCTTTCCAGAGGAATACATCATGCTTCAACTTCCCCGTCTCGCCCTGTTACCGCTGCTGCTGGCCGGCTGCGGCGCCTTGCCGCCCGCCGCCACGGGACCCGCCCGGTCGCCATCGGCCGCGCCGGCCGGCAGCAGCGCCACCCTGGCCCTGCTGGAGACGACGGACTTGCACGCGAATGTGCTCAGTTATGATTACTACAAGCTGCAGGCGGAACCGTCGATCGGCCTGGAACGCACGGCGGCCCTGATCGCCCAGGCGCGCGCGCAGTTCCCGAATAATCTCTTGCTCGACAACGGCGACACCATCCAGGGCACGGCCCTGGCCGACTACCAGGCATTGGTCAAGCCACTGGCTTGCGACCAGATCCTGGCCATCTACAAGGCCATGAATCTGCTGAAGGTCGATGGCGGCGGCATCGGCAACCACGAATTCAACTACGGCCTGGCGTTTTTGAGCCAGGTGACGGGCAACCGCTTCGACGTCGACAGCGTCAACGCCAGCAAACCGCGCTGCGCCGGTCCCGCATTCCCGCAAGTGCTGGCCAATGTCTACAGCGTCAAGACGGGCCAGCCCCTGTTTGCGCCATATCACATCATCGACAAGCAGATCACGGCCACCGGCCCCGATGGCAAGGCCATTACCGCCACCGTGAAGGTGGGCATCATCAGCTTTGCGCCGCCCACCATCATGGCCTGGGACAAGCGCTGGCTGGAAGGCCGCGTCTACACGCAGGGCGTGCGCGAGACGGCGGAAAAATTCATCCCCGAGATGCGCGCCAGGGGCGCCGAGCTGGTGGTGGCCATTTCGCATGGCGGCCTCGATGACAGCCCGTACTCGCCGACCATGGAAAACGGTAATTACTACCTGTCGCAAGTGCCGGGCGTGGACGCCATGCTGATCGGCCATTCGCACCAGCTGTTCCCGAATGCCGCCAGCACGGTGCCGCAATTTAATTTGCCCGGCGTCGACAAAGTCAAAGGGCTGGTCAACGGCGTGCCCACCGTGATGGCCAATTTGTGGGGCAAGCACCTGGGCGTGATCGGTTTGCGCCTGCGCCACGACGGCAAGCAATGGGTGGTCGACAAGAGCGCCACCACGGTGGAAGCGCGCGGCATCCAGAACGCGGACAAGAGTTACGTCCAGCCCGATGCAGCCATCGCCACGCTGGTGGCCGAGGAGCACGCAGCGACGATCGCCTACGTGCAGACGCCGGTCGGCGTCACGGATTTCCGCATGTCGACGTATTTTGCCGACGTGGGCGATGTGAGCGCCATCGAAGTGGTGAACCAGGCGCAAGCGGGCTACCTGGCCGCCTACGTGAAGGCGAACCTGCCGCAATATGCCAATCTGCCCGTGCTGTCGATGTCGTCCCCGTTCAAGAGCGGCTCGGCCGGCGTGTCCGACTACACGGACGTCAAGGCGGGTAACGTGGCGCTGAACAATGCGGCCGACCTGTATCTGTATCCGAACGCGCTGTACGGCGTGAAGATGAACGGCGTCGAATTGAAGGCCTGGCTGGAGCAGTCGGCGCGGCGCTTCAATACCATCGATGTCAACAAGACCGAGCCGCAGGAACTGGTCAACACGGCCCATCCGAGCTACAACTTCGATACGCTCACCAGCGCCGACGTGCGCTACCAGATCGACGTCACGCAGCCGCCGGGCCGTCGCATCCAGGGCTTGACGTTCAAGGGCAAGCCGGTGGACGCGGGCCAGGAATTCCTCATCGCGACAAATAACTACCGCGCCAGCGGCGGCGGCAATTTCCCCGGCCTCGATGGCAGCAAGACGGTGGTGGCGTCGCCCGACAACAACCGCGAACTCTTGATCGCCTACGTCACCCAGCAGAAACACCTGACGCGCGCGAAAAACGGCTCGGCGCGCAGCTGGCGCTTCGCCAGGGTTGCCACGAAAGGCCCCGTGGTCTTCCATTCCGCGCCGAACGTGATCGAGCTGGCGAAGGCGGCCGGCATCGATAACGTCACGCAGTTGAAGCTTGATGACGGTGCCGGCAAGGGCTTTGCGCTGTACCAGCTCGACCTGTCGAAATGAAGGCATGGGTGTTTGCCGTCGCCCTGGCCGTATCGCCGCTGGCATCGGCAGGGCCGGATGTCACGGCCCAGGCCAAGGTCTTGATGCGCGCGGGCGAGGCGAGCCAGCCGCAGGCGCGCGCCCTGTTCGAGCACGCGGCGGGGCAGGGCGGCGGTCCTGCCGCCTACTACCTGGGCTTGATGCACAAGAACGGCATGGACGGCCCGCAGGACAGCGCCGCCGCGTTGCGCTGGCTGGAACTGGCCGCGCAACGCGGCGTGGCGCCCGCCATGTTCATCGTGGCAAACATGCTGCTGGAGACTGACCAGGAGCAGGCGCGCTTCTGGTTGGACGCCGCCTGCGACCTGGAATACCCGGAAGCGCTGCAGCAGAAATCCGTCGCCCTGGCCGAAGGGCGCATGGGCTATGCGCACAGCGAGGAACAGGCGAACCTGTACCTGAAAATGGCCACGCATGCGATGGGGCACAGGGCCGCAGAGCCGTGATTGTCCGCCAGGTCAGGTTCGCAGGCTATTTGCAGCCTCGGCAATGGCCAGCGGGTTGCGCGACAGCAGGGCGGCGGCCAGGTCCAGCAGGCCTGCCGCCGCCTTGATGGCCGCGTGCGTGTGCCCGATGTCGGCCACGGTTTTCCTGCCTTGGTCGATGGCCGTGTTCACATTGGCCAATGCCTGCTGCGCACTCTGGTTGATCAGGTAGATGCCGTGGGCGCGGAAAAAGGACACCATCTGATCCAGGTGGCTTTCATATTGCTTGAGATCATGCAGCACGGCTGACGGCGTCGGCGGCGTGCGGTTGGTCAGCGCGATGCGCAGCTCCAGTACCTGGTTCGAGGCCTGTGCCAGCTTGTCGGCGATTTCCGTGGTTTGTTTTTCATCGAGTGCGATAACGTTGCCCATGTCCGACTCCTACCAAGGGGATGGTGAATAATTGGCGGCCTGCTTTTGCAGGGTATCGACTTGCTTGGCAAAAGTGTCCAGTTGACGCTCCAATGCCGGGTCATGCATGGACTTGGCGCGCAAGGTGCTGAGACTGTTTTGCAATTCCGTCATGGCGGCAAGATAGGCGTCGATGACCTTGCCACGCTCCTGCAGTTGCCGCCCGTCCAGGTAGAGCTTGGCCTTCAGATAGTTGCTGGTCACGGGTTCCCTGGCGGCAGCGTTGTCGAGCGAGCGATTCAGGGATGCCAGCGTCAGGCTCTCGTCGTGCAGATTGGCCTGGTAGTTTTGCTGCGCATATTTTTTCAGCGCATTGCTGATGATATAAATATCGTCTTCGCGCGCCAGCAATTCGTTGATTCCCGACTGCTGTCTTTGCTGCGTGACAATCTGGTTGATCAGTGCGCTCAGGCGCGTGACTTTGTCCAGCTGGCCGGCGTCGAGCACCGGCGCCATGCCGCCGGACTGCTGCAAGGCGCCCAGCGAACCGCCAAGGGCGCCGATCTCCTCCTTGTAGTTCGCCAGCTTGTCGTTGGCCAGCGCGGCAAGTACTTCCGCGTAGCGTTTCAATACATCGTTCAGTTCGGCTGTGCCCGCCAATTGCGCCGCATAGTCCTTGCAGCGCCGGAGCAGGTCCTGTTCCGTTTCCTGCGCAACGTAGGGGCGGTCGGTGATGATGCTGTTGCGCCGTACATTATTGGTGCAACTGCTCATGGAGTGGGTCAGCATGGGTTTGAATACTTCCGTTATCGCCACCGTCTGTCCCGCGAACTTGTCGACCGGCGTGAAGTTCTTGCAGGCGCTACTCATGCCGGCGATCAGCAGGCAGGCGCAGATGCTTGTCATGGGCTGGCGCATAGGGTCTCCATGGTAGGGAAGGGATTGCCGCCATGGCCGGTTGACCCTGGTTCAATGACCATATCACCATTGCATCGCCATACTTTTGACGCAGATCAGACATATGCATCGTGTGTCATGGTGTAGCACCTGTGTCAATTTGCGCCATATTTTCCTTACAAAAGACTGACAACAGGCCTGCAATTGCGGCTTTTCCGCATGTTGCGACGCGTCATATGTAGTTGTTGCTGGTGCATGTTTACTCACCTACAATGATTTATCGATGGGGCGGTTATCCAGCGTACGACTATAAAAATAAGTGGCATTAAAAACGTTGTATCAGAGGAGATGACAATGAATTTGAAACAGAAATTGCTCGTGGCAAGTTTGGTTTTGGGTTTCTCGCAGGCGGCAGTCGCAGCCGACCCCATCAAGATCGGCGTGTCCGGACCGTTTACGGGCGGTTCCGCGCCGATGGGCGTGTCGATGCGCGACGGCGTCAAGCTGGCCGTCGCTGAAATCAATGCCAAAGGCGGCGTGCTGGGCCGTTCCCTGCTGCTCATCGAGCGCGATGACGAAGCGAAGAACGAACGCGGCGTGCAGATCGCCCAGGAACTGATCAACAAGGAAAAGGTCGCCGCCACCGTCGGCTACATCAACACGGGCGTGGCCCTCGCTTCGCAGCGCTTTTACCAGGAAGCGAAGATTCCCGTCATGAACAATGTGGCGACGGGCTCCATCGTCACCAAGCAATTCGCCGACCAGCCGGAAAACTACATCTTCCGCAATGCCGCCAATGACACCATCCAGTCCGGCATGATCGTGCACGAGGCGATCGAAAACCGCAAGTTCAAGAAAGTGGCGATCCTGGCCGACTCCACCAACTATGGCCAGCTGGGCCGCGAAGACCTGGAAAAGGCGCTCGACAAGAAGGGTATCAAGCCCGTCGTCGTGGAAAAATACAACATCAAGGACGTCGACATGACGGCCCAGCTGCTGAAAGCCAAGCAGGCAGGGGCGGAAGTCGTGCTGACCTACGGCATCGGCCCGGAACTGGCGCAGATCGCCAACGGCATGGAAAAACTGGGCTGGAAAGTGCCGCTGATCGGCAGCTGGACCCTGGCCATGGGTAACTTCATCGACAACGCGGGCAAGAACGGCAACGGCACGCGGATGCCGCAAACCTTCATCCAGGATGCCAGCACGCCGAAGCGCAAGGCCTTCATCGACGCCTACGTGGCCGCCTACAAGCCATCGGGCGGACGCATGCCGTCGGCCGTCTCGGCCGCGCAAGGCTACGATTCCATCTACCTGCTGGCCGCGGCCATCACGCAGGCGGGCGGCACGGACGGCCCGAAAGTGCGCGCCGCGCTGGAAAACCTGAACGAGAAGGTGGAAGGCGCCGTCACGACCTACAACAAACCGTTCAGCAAGACCAACCATGAAGCGATCACGGCCGACCTGACCGTGTTTGGCGAAGTCAAGGACGGCAAGGTCGTCCTCGCGAAATAAGCCTGGCGGACAGTCGCCGCGCAGTGGCCAGCCTTGAGGAATCAGGACTGGCCATTTTTTCATCTTTCGTCTTCCGGGGAATACCATGGAAATCTTCCTGCAGCTCGTCTTCAGCGGCATCGCGCTGGGCATGATCTATGCCGTCATCGCTTTCGGCTACCAGCTGACCTTTGCCACTTCCGGCACCCTCAATTTCGGCCAGGGCGAATCCCTGATGCTGGGCGCGCTCGTGGGCCTTTCCCTGGTGGGCACCATCCACGGCGGGCCGTACATGAGCTATCTGCTGATGATCCCCATCGTCATCGTCTTCGGCGCCTTGCAGGGCGTGTTCGTCGAATGGATAGGCGTGCGGCCCGCCATCAAGATCAAGTCCGAATTCGGCTGGATCATGTCGACCATCGCGCTGGCCATCATTTTCAAGAACGTGGCGGAAAACATCTGGGGCAAGGATGACCTGATGTTCCCGTCGCCGCTGTCGGCCGCGCCGTTCCAGGTATTCGGCGCCAACGTGCAGCAGATGCAGGTGGCCGTCATCGTCGGCGCGCTGGCCATCATGCTGGCCGTGGAAGTATTCAACCGCAAATCGATCTATGGCAAGGCCGTCGTGGCGACGGCCAACGACCGCGACGCGGCCGGTTTGATGGGCATCAACACGGGCATGGTCATCACCTTTTCCTACGCGCTGTCGTCGGCCACGGCCGCGTTCGCGGGCGTGCTGGTGGCGCCGCTGACCCTGACGGGAGCGACCATGGGCGCTTCGCTGGGCTTGAAGGCGTTTGCCGTGGCCATCATCGGCGGCCTGACCTCGGGCGTGGGCGCCATCGTCGGCGGGCTGATCCTGGGCATCGCCGAGACGACCACCGGCTACTACATCTCCACCGGCTACAAGGAAGTGCCTGGCCTGCTGCTCCTGCTGCTGGTGCTGGCCATCAAGCCGTCCGGCCTGTTCGGCAAAGCCGCGATCAAGAAAGTCTGAGGACGACATGAACAAGAAAATCACCATGCTGGCGTTGAGCGCGGCGGGACTGGCCGTGCTCGCGCTGTTCCCCATCGTCATTCCGAACCCATATTACATCCACCTGGCCGAGACCATATTGATCTATGCCATCCTGCTGTTCGGTCTGGATATCGTCGTCGGCTACACGGGGCAGGTGTCGCTGGGCCACGCGGGCCTGTTCGGCATCGGCTCGTACGCCACGGGCGTGCTGGTGTTCAAGCTGGGCGCGCCGTTCTGGCTGGCCATCCCCGCCAGCATCCTGGGCGCGGCCGTCTTCGGCGCCATCCTGGCCTTGCCGGCCCTGCGCGTGACGGGACCCTACCTGGCGATGGTGACCCTGGCCTTCGGCACCATCGTGCAAATCCTGATCAATGAAATGAGCTTCCTGACGGAAGGGCCGATGGGCATCAAGATCCACAAGCCCGTCCTGTTCGGCCACAAGCTTTCCGAGGTCGAGTACTACTACATGGTCGCCGCGCTGCTGGTGATCTCGCTGGTGGTGGTGCACCGCATTTTGAAGTCGAACCTGGGCCGGGCGTTCGAAGCCTTGCGCGACAGCCCCATCGCCTCGGACTGCATGGGCGTGTCCGTGTACCGCTACAAGGTGTATGCCTTCGTCATCAGCGCCGGTTTCGCGGGACTGGCCGGCAGCCTGTATGCGTATTCGGAAGAATACATCTCGCCCAATACCTACAACTTCGAGCTGACGATATTGTTCCTGCTGGCCGTCATCATGGGCGGACGCAAGACGCGTTCCGGCGCCCTGATCGGCGCCCTGATCGTCGTCATGCTGCCCAGCCTGCTGTCGGATATCGAATTGTTCCGCAAGATCGCCGTCGGCGCCGCCGTGCTGGGCGTGATCGGTTCCATCATCATGCTGGCGAAGAAGCGCTCCACCGTGCGCGGCGTGCTCGTGCCCCTGGTGGCGACCATCGGCCTGGCCGCGTATTCGTACAAGCTGGAAAACATGGTCGACTGGCGCCTGACCATCTTCGGCCTGATGACCTTATTTGTCGTGTACTACCTGCAGGACGGCATCGTCGGCTTCCTGATGAGCTTTATCGGCAAGGGCCGGCGCCATGTGGAAGCCGTCGCCTCGCACGGCGTGGCGCCGTTTGACCACGCCCAGGGCGGGCAGCAGGGCGCGACCCTGCTGCGCGTGGAGCAGGCCCTGATGCAGTTCGGCGGCCTGAAAGCGCTGAACCAGGTGGACTTGAACGTCACGCAAGGCTCCGTGCACGGCTTGATCGGGCCGAACGGCTCGGGCAAGAGCACGATGATGAACGTGCTGACTGGGATCTACAAGCCGACGGCGGGCAAGGTGGAATTTGCCGGCGTGGTGATTTCCGGCCGCACGCCGTCCGAAATCGCCCTGGGCGGCGTGGCGCGCACCTTCCAGAACGTGCAGCTGTTCGGCGAGATGACGGCGACGGAAAACGTGCTGGTGGGCTTGCACAACACGTTCAAGTCGAACGTGCTGGACGTGATGCTGCATACGCCCCGCTACAAGCGCGAAGAGAAGGCGGCGCGCGAGCGGGCCGCCAGCATCCTGGAATTCGTCGGCCTGGCCGACCTGGCCAACGAAGAGGCGCGCAATCTGCCGTATGGCAAGCAGCGGCTGCTGGAAATCGGCCGCGCGCTGGGCCTGAACCCGCGCCTGCTGCTGCTCGACGAGCCGGCGGCGGGCCTGACGGCGCCCGACATCAAGGAACTGATGGCCATCATCCGCAAGATCCGCGAGCACGGCATCACCATCATCCTGATCGAGCATCACATGGACGTGGTGATGGCCCTGTCGGACGTGGTGACGGTGCTGGACTTCGGCCAGAAGATCGCCGAAGGCGCACCCGCGCTTGTCCAGGGCGACCCGAAAGTGATCGAAGCCTACCTGGGCGGCAGCGCCGAAACCCTGGCGCCAGCGGCGCACTGAGAGGAAGACCATGCTGACCATTAACAATCTGCACGCCGCCTACGGCAAAGTCGAAGTCTTGCACGGCATTTCGCTCGACGTCCCGAAAGGCAAGCTGGTGACCCTGATCGGCTCGAACGGGGCCGGCAAGACCACCACCATGCGCGCCATTTCCGGCATGCTGAAACCCAAATCCGGCACTGTCACCCTGGGCGGCAAGGATGTCACGGGGCTCGATTCGCACCGCATCGCGCGCGCGGGACTGGCCCATTCGCCGGAAGGCAGGAGGGTGTTCGCCTCGATGTCGGTGACGGACAACCTGCTGCTGGGCGCCTTCCCCCGTTTTACGCGGGCGCGCCCGAAAGGCGACATCAAGGGCGACCTGGACAAGGCGTTGGAACTGTTCCCCCGCCTGAAGGAGCGGCGCGACCAGCTGGCCGGCACGCTATCCGGCGGCGAGCAGCAAATGCTGGCCATGGCCCGCGCCGTGATGCTGAACCCGGAAGTGATCCTGCTGGACGAGCCGTCGATGGGCCTGGCGCCGATTCTGGTGGAAGAAGTCTTCCGCATCATCACGCGCTTGAAGGCGGAAGGCGTGACCATGCTGCTGGTCGAGCAATTCGCCGCCGCCGCCCTGAACGTGGCCGATTACGGCTACGTGCTGGAAAACGGCAGCATTTCCGTGCACGGGCCGGCGGAAAGCCTGAAGAACGATCCGAAGGTGATCGCGGCTTACCTGGGTGGCGGGCATTGAACATGGCTGGACAATGCGCTTGCTGCGCATTGTCAAATCCTCTACACTGCGCTTCCCAATCCGCAGTGTAGAAAAAGGCATCATGCGCAGCGCCAGCCCGTTTCCCCCGCTTTTCCCTCCGCTTTTATCCCCGCTTTTTTTCCTGCTCTTGCCCGCCGCGGCCTGCGCCGACGATGCGCCGCTGCAAAAGGTTGAAATTACCGCCGCCAGCGGCGTGCAGCAGCGGCGCGACGACACGGCTGCGAAGATCATCGTCAGCCGCGACGACCTGGCCCAATATGGCGACAGCAGCCTGGCCGCGACGTTGAAACGCCAGCCCGGCGTCTCCATCGTCGGCGGCGAGGTGCGCATGCGGGGCCTGGGGGCCGGCTACACGCAGATGCTGATCAACGGCGACCCCGCGCCAGCGGGTTTTTCCATCGAATCGATCGCACCCGAGATGATCGAGCGCATCGAGATTTTGCGCAGCGCGACGGCCGAATACAGCATGCAGGCCGTCGCCGGCAGCATCAACGTGGTCTTGCGCAAGGGCGCCAGCGGCGCCGAGCGCGAAGGGAAGCTGGGCGCGGGCCGGCAGGATGGCCGCTGGCAGCCTGCCGCGTCGCTGCGCGTGGCGGACAAGCTGCCCGGTTTCGCCTATGCGCTGACGGGCGCGCTCGAGCGCACTGCCGACGACGTGGCGGGAAGGATGACTGAAACAAGCGCCGATGCCACCGGCACGCTGCTGGCGCAGCGTACAACGCGCACGCGCAACGCTTCGTCCGTCAACAAGGCCAGCCTGACGCCGCGCCTGCACTGGACCCTGGACAAGGGCGACACCATCACCTGGCAAAGCCTGCTGGACTGGTACCGCACGGGGTTTGACGGCGTGGCGCGCGAAACGACCTTGCTGGGGGCGGCCTCCAGCTATCCGCGCAATGGCGCCACCTCGCAAGCCAGCGTGTTTTCAGCGCGCAGCGATGTGAGCTGGGCGCATGGACTGGGGGCGGCGGGCAAGCTGACGGCCAGGCTGGGCGTCAACCACAACCGGCGCGACACGGATTACCTTTTCCATGGCGAGGCGGCCGCCGGCGCACCCCTGCTGCTGCGCGGCGTGGTTTCCGACGCCATCGACGACAGCGTCAACAGCAGCGGCAAATACCTGGGCCGGCTCGGTGGCGGCCACGCCCTGAGCCTGGGCTGGGATGGCAGCCTGATACGCCGCAGCGAGTCGCGCCGCCAGCGCGACACGTATCTTGCCGGCGGCGCGCCGTATGCGCTCGATGAAGACTATACGGCCGACGTGCGGCGCCTGGCCCTGTATGCGCAGGATGAATGGGAGGTGACGCCGCGCCTGCAAATGTATGCGGGCGTGCGCTGGGAAGGCTTGCAGACGGCGACCGAGGGCCGTACCTTGCGCGAAGTGCGCACGCGGGCCAGCGTCTGGAGCCCCGTGGCGCAGCTGCTGTGGAAGTTGCCGCAGCAGGAGCGCGACCAGCTGCGGCTGGCGCTGGCGCGCACCTACAAGGCGCCCACCACGCGCAACCTGGTGCCGCGCCGCTATACCGTCAACAATGGCAACAGCGCCAACAATCCCGATTTCCAGGGCAATCCCGAGCTGCGCCCGGAACTGGCGTGGGGGCTGGACGCGGCGTATGAAAGCTATTTTGGCAAGAGCGGCGTGGCCAGCCTGTCGGCATTCACGCGGCGCATCAGCGACGTCACCGTGCAGCGCCTGGTCCTGCACGATGGCGTCTGGACGGCCAGCCCGTTCAACAATGGCGTGGCCACGGTGCGTGGCATCGAGCTGGATGTGAAATTTCCCGTGCGGACCTGGTGGGCGCAGGCGCCCGACGTCGACGTGCGCGCCAATGCGGGGCGCAACTGGTCCAAGGTCGCCGCCGTGCCGGGTCCCGGCAACCGCCTGGCCAGCCAGGTGCCGGCCACGCTCAACCTGGGACTCGATTACCGGCGCTCGCCGGGGATGAGCATGGGCGGCAATCTGAACGTGCAGACGGGCGGCCTGGCGCGGCTCGATGCGCACGCCGGCAGCCATGCGGGCGTGCGGCGCACCCTCGACGCGTATGCGCTGTGGCAGCCGGACGCGAAAACGCGCGTGCGCCTGTCGGCGGCCAACCTGCTGCACCAGCAGCAGGTGCAGGGGCAATCCTGGGGGGATGACGCAGGCCGCAGCGACAGCGTGACGACCCTCGATGGCAGCGTTGCGCTGCGCCTGATGCTCGAGCGCAGCCTGTAGGCATCAGTGTTTGGTGGGCTTTTCCTGCTGCACCAGGATGAACGGGCTGACGACGACGGCCCACAGCGCGGCATCGGCTGCCTGCCAGTCCAGCGCCTGCCGGTCCGACACCTTGGCGACCTTGCCATCGACCATCCATTGCGTGATGGTGGCCTTGTCATCGTGCGAGATGCGCACGGCCACTTCGACCAGGTCCAGTTCATTGGCGACCCAGACGACGTTGCCTTGGGCGAAATGCTTTTCCAGCTCGCTCCAGGCCAGGCGGGCCGTTTCGCTGTTCACTTTGAGGCGCAGTTCGGTGTCTTTTTCAGGATTGGTTTGCATGCGAAATATCAGGTTGCGGTGAGTCGGGTGCCGGTGCGCGCGGTTTATTTGCCTGGCAAGGCTTCCACCTGCGGCGTCGGCGTACCCCGCCATGTTAACCGATAGGCGGCGCCTTTGCGAACATTGCCGACCAGGGCAGGGCGGAAGCAGGCCAGGTTAGTGCCGCTGGCGTGACGCACGCTGGGGAAGATCACGCCCATGGAGCCCGCTTCGAGCAGGATGGCGGCCAGGTCTTGCGAGGCGATGTAGCTGGCCGGGTCCAGGCAAGCCTGGTAGCGCTGCTGGCCGCGCAAGTCGTGGAAACTGGCGGAAAAATCGGCCAGCAGCGACTGGTAGTTGACGCTGTCGTCGAAATAGTCGATTTCCTGGTATTCCACGGTTTTATGGAAAATGATCTCGGCCAGCGCCGTTGGCATGTCGAAGGCGCAATACCAGGCGCCCCGTTCGCCATCGTTGAAACGCGCCCCTTCCGGGCGGGCATACGTGTAGGCGGCGTTGATGATGCGGAAGTGCGGCACGCCAAAAACCAGCTCGTCCACGCCAATTCCTGGCGCGCCGCCGTACTCGGCCACCAGGCGCGCGTTGGTCGCGTTATCGAGCTCGAACAGCTCGCGCAGGTGATCGTCGTTCTCGGCCAGGGGCGCCAGCACGGAGTCTTCCATGTCGGCGAAGCGCGAGGGAATCAGGCGGCAAGTGTCGATCTGGCGCAAGGCGGCCAGCGGCGGCAGGTGCTCATTCTGGGCGGCAGGCACGATCACAGCCCTCCGCGGCGCGCGTCGAGCAGCTTGCGCACCGTCTGCATGGCCAGCAAGCCGCCGGCCAGCATCTGCGACAGGGGCGTGCGGCCGCCGAAGATGGGATTCTTGTTGGGCAAACTCACCCATTCGTCGGCCAGCTTGTCGCCGTACAGGATGTGCAAGGCCTTGTAGATGCCCAGCAAATAGGAAATGCGCGTGATGCGGTCCACTTCCAGCACGCGGTCCGGGTGCTTCTTCCACTCGTACCAGGCGCTGCTGGACAGGCCGCCCAGCAATTCGCGCGCATCGTCGTCGCGCAGCTTCCAGGCGGCGGCCAGCTTGAAAAATCCTTTCAAGGCCGCCTGCGACAATCGCTCGCGCTCGGCTTTGGCATTCAGGTCGACGAGCACGGCCGGCTCGAAGCGGCTCTTGGGGTAGGCGTAGGCGAGATTCATGGCATATCCTTCATTAAAACTCTGTATATGGACTATTTATACTCCTTTTCTGGATTCGTTGCAACGGCCGCGCGCATGCAAAACGGGGCGCGCCAGGACGGGAGTCCCGGTGCGCCCCGTTGGCGGGCCCCGTTCGCTTATCTGGCCGTGACGGTGACGGGCACGTTGAGCTGCGCCGTCAAGCCGTTACTGTCCAGCGCCACGACCTTCAGCGCATAGCTGCCGGCCACCGGTTGCGGCCAGGTGGCCGTGATGGTCATGCCGCTCATGGAAAACTGCATGCCCAGCGGCGCGCCGAGGATGGAGATCCACAGGGCGTTCGCGCCCGGCGCCGTCAGCACGATGCTGCCGCTCATGGCCTTGCCGGCCACGCCCGTCATGGCGGCGGCGCTGATCGTGGGGCCGGCGGCGGAGATTTTCACCGTGGCCACGGCCTGGCCAGTCAAGCCCGTCTTGGTATCTTTGGCGATGACGGTCACGCTGTAGCTGCCCAGCACGGGGCTGGCCCAGCTGACGACGCCGGCGGCGCTGACGGTCATGCCGGACGGCGCGCCCGACAGGCTGTACGTGACGGGGTTGGGCGCCACCGTCGTGGCGGTGAACGACAGGGCCACGCCCGGCTTGCCGCTCACGCTGGCCACCGTGACGACGGGGGGCAGCGGGGCGGCGATGGCCACCGTATAGATGCCTTTGCCGCTCAGGCCAGTCTTGCTGTCCGTGGCCGTCACGGTGACGGCATAGGTGCCGGCCACGGGCGCGGCCCAGCTCACCAGTCCGGCGCTGCTGATGGTCATGCCGGCCGGTGCGCCGGCGAGCGTGTAGCTGACGGGATTGGGGGCGGAGACGCTGACATTGAACGCCAGGGCCGTGCCAACCTTGCCCGTGATGGCGCCGGCGCCGACGACGGGCGGCGCGACGGGGGTAATGACGATGGCGTACACGCCCTGGCCACTGAGGCCGCTGACGGTATCCTTGGCCACCATGGTCACGGCATACGTGCCCGCGACGGGGGCGGCCCAGCTGACCACGCCCGTGGTGGCGATGCTCATGCCGGCCGGCGCGCCCAGCATGCTGTAGCTGAGGGGATTGGCAGCGGTGGCCGAGACGGTGAACGACAGCGGCTTGCCGGCCGCGCCGCTGATGCTGGCCGGCGCCACCACGGGCGCGGCGGGGGCGGTCTGCGTGCCCGACAGGCCGGCCAGCAGGCTTTTCACGTTCGGCGTGCCCAGGCCGCCCAGCGGGTCATAGCCGACCCTGGCCGTGCACACGCTGCAGGTGCCGTTGCTGCCGCGCGTGATGTCGGCAAAGCTGCTGGCGAAGGTGCCGGGCACGCTGGCGATCTGGCCGTACAAGATGTTGTGCGGCAAGCCGAGCGCCGCCTTCGCTTGCAGCGCGCGGCTGGCGTTGGCGATGGCGACCAGGCCGGCCCATTGCGGCGTGGACAGGCTGGTGCCGCCGATGCTGAGCCAGCTGGCGGTGCTGCTGCCGGGTGTCATCACGGCCGTGTACTGGCCCGTGGCGGGGTCGGCATTGAAGGCCACGTCGGCCACGTTGCGGCGCAGCAAGTTGGTCAGGCCGGGCACGCTGGCCGTCTGGTAGGCGGGCAGTGCCGTATAGGCGCTGATGCCGCCGCCCGTGCCGGACCAGGCCGTTTCGCTGCGCACGCCGCTGCCGCTGTAGCTGAGCGTGGTGCCGCCCACGGCCAGCACGTTGGACGACACGGACGGCCAGGACACGCCGCTGCCCGAATCGCCCGTGGCGGCCAGGTAGCTCATGTTCTTGCCCGTGAAGGCGCTGTCGACGGATGCTGTCCAGTTGCCTTCGGCGGCGCCAAAGCTCATCGACACGACGCCGGGCCCCATCTGGTTGGCCAGGCGTACGGCGCCCAGCAGGCTGTTGATGGAAGCGTCGGGCGCCTCGATCAGCACGATGCGCGCCAGCGGCGCCGTGGCATGCGCCCACTGCACGTCGAGCGCGATTTCCATGGCCCAGCCGGAGTTATACGCGGGCGCCGTGGCCGTCATGGTGCTCGATGGCGTGTTGTAGACAACAGAAAATTCACAGCCGCTGGCCGGGGCGGGCGGCAGGGGCAGGGTGGCATTCGTGGCGATGGCCTTGGTGGTGCAGCCGGGCAAGCCGAATTTCTGGTTGAAGATGGCCAGTTCGGCCGCCGCGTTCGGGTTGTGCATGGCGTCGACGATGTAGATCGTCTGTCCCGCGCCCAGCTGGGCCGCCTGGGCTGGCGTCAGCGCCGTGCCGGCCGCCGGCAGGGCGGGCAAGTCGTAGGCGGCGCGGATTTGCGCGGGAGAATAGGTCGCCACCACGCTGCTGCCGGCCATGGGCGCGGCGATGTCGCCCGCGCCGCCGTCCAGCAAGGGGGCGATATCCTGTGCCGCCTGTTCCGAGGCGGCGATTTTTTGCGCCGTCAGGCGGCGCGTGGTCATTTCCCGCATGGCGCCGGGCACGTTTTGCAAGTGCGGCCGCCAGTGGGCCGAGCCGCTGCTGTTGGCGCTGTCGCGCCCGTCGGGCGCATCGAGCAGGGCCGGGGCCGCATGGAACATCGGTTGCACCACCAGCGCGCCGACGGCGGCGGGGACGACGGGCACCTCGACGGCGAACTGTGTCGCGGCCGTGGCGATGGCGGCGGGCGGCGTGGAAGTCTCCTGGCCGGGGCCGCAAGCGGCCAGCAGGAGGGCGGCTGTGGCGCCCAGCAGCAGGCGCCCGTGACGGTGATGCGGGGGGATGATTTTTTTCATGGCGAAACTCTCCGAGTTGGGCGAGGGCCACATCTCGACAATGCTTCCAGGCTGGCGCCGCGCGCTGGCGGTCCCGGCCCTGCATTGGCAGCCCCGCTGCCGTGGCGCTTGCGCGCGGTAGGCCGGTGGCTTTGCGTCCCCGCCTTTCGACGGGTTTGCCCTCAAAACTGATCATGCATCATTGGGAATTTCTTGATGCGTCATCGATTTTAGTGAATTTGCCAAATAAGTGTTAACTATTTTCAATCAATATTTTTATTTATGCAATAAAATGTGGCAAATTTGCCTATTTATGGATGGAATCTTGTCAGCCTGATTAAGTCTTAAAGGCAAGGTTATCAAGGGTATACCGAGGCGTGACAGTGTTTTTTCACGGCAACGGCGCTTGCACTTTTTGTTTTCTAATGAATTTAACGAATTTACTGAATATTCGATCTTGCCGGTCTCAATCCTCGAACACCATGCCCGGATACGGCGCTGCGCGGCAGGCCGCCAGCCGCTGCGCCAGGCTGCCAGCATGGGCTTCCAGCCGGTGGCCGTCCGGGTCGAGAAAATACAGGGAATCACCGGCGCTGCGGTTTTGCTGCCATTCGGGCACGCCGGCGGCGCGCAGGCGGGCGGCAAAGGCGGCGAAGTCTTCCGGGGCAATGGAAAAAGTGCATATAGGCCGGGCTGGCCAGCGCGGTCGTGCCCTGTCCATCCAGCGACAGGCACAGCCACAAATCCCCGGCCGACAGATACGCGCCCCTGTCCCAGCGCGCATGCAGGCGCAGGCCCAAGGTGTCGCGGTAAAAGGCCACGCTGCGCGCCAGGTCGCGCACGGACAGGGTGAGGTGGTTCAGGCCGGTCAACACGACGGTTTGGCTTTCTTTCAGGTGGAGGGGGAGGGCAGCGGCTGCGCGGCGCGGGCAGGCAGCTTGACGACGACCGTGCCGGCCATGAAATCCTGCAGGGCGCGGCGTTTCTTGTTAAATAATAGCACCACGAATTCGCTGTAGATCCATAGTTGCGTCAGCGTATCGAGCGTCACAGACCAGCCGGGTTTAAGACGGGCTATGTGGGCGGATATTTGCGTGAAGGTCATGGCAGCGTAGGCGCCTTCATCGATGCGCAAGGTAATAATAATGCCAGCGATGGCAGCCAGTGTTGTCAGCGTGAGCATTACGGAATAGCGCAGCAGCGCCGCCTGACGCGTCACTGGCGCACCGTCGAGCATGCGCACCCGCAATTTGCACAGCAACTGTCCGGGTGTACCGCCAAAACGGCTGACGAGGTAAACATTGTAGGCAAGGTTGAGCGCCAGACCGGGCAAAAACCAGTACAGCAGGAATGACTGGCTCCAGGGTAGCCCCAGATAAACGATCGGCAGGACCAGCGGCAGCATGATGGCCGTATCGATAAAAACGCGCCCACGCGGCGCCAGAATCCCCCGTATTCCATGTGATTTCCTCCCAGTCATGGCAACCGGCGGCTGCCTGTATGACTAGATACGCTATTACTTAGGGGGAATGTTGACTATCTGGCGCATGTTTGAGGCAGGGCAACAGCTGCATGCCGCGTGCTCAGGCAGGTTCAGCATGCTCCACCATCAACTGCACTTTCGTCGTGCCATTGTATTCATTCGCATCGAGCCGGAAGGCGACCCGCGTGCGCTCGCCCAGGGCGTCCGTGTGGCCGAACCAGATGGCGTCGAAGCGCACGCCGTTCTTTTCCAGCAACAGTTTCAAATGGCGCTCTTTTAATATGCGCTGGCTGACGACGCGGAATTCGTCGCAAAAGACGGGCGGGGCGAAGCCCTGGCCCCACACTTGCTCATCCATCAGCTCGATGAAGGCCGTCGTGTAATACGCGTCTTCCAGCGGGCCATCCGTTTCCACCACCCGTTCCAGCTGTTGCTGGCTGAGCCAGGCCTGGCCCACGGCTTCGAAGGCCTGGGAAAAGGCGTCGAAGGCGTCGGCGCGGATGGTCAAGCCGGCCGCCATGGCGTGGCCGCCGAACTTGTCGATCAGGCTGGGCGCCCGTTTCGACACCAGGTCGAGCGCGTCGCGCAAGTGAAAACCGGGGATCGAGCGGCCGGAACCCTTGATCCAGCCGTCGGCGCCCGGTGCGAACGTGATGGTCGGACGATAAAACTTTTCCTTCAGGCGCGAAGCGACGATGCCGATCACGCCCTGGTGCCAGGATTCGTCGAAGACGCTGATGGTGCTGCTGTTGGCCGGCTCGAAAGCATCGAGGTGCAGCAAGGCCGTATCCTGCATTTCCGCCTCGATTTCGCGGCGTTTCAGGTTGATGTCGTTGAGTTGCTGGGCCAGGGCCCAGGCGCGGCCTTCGTCGTCCGTGACCAGGCATTCGATGCCCAGGGACATGTCTTGCAGGCGGCCGGCCGCATTCAGGCGCGGTCCCAGGGCAAAACCGAGGTCGAACGGCGTGGCGCTGCGCGCTTCGCGGCCCGCCACGCGGAACAGGGCGGCCACGCCCGCATGCATATTGCCCTTGCGCATGCGCTTGAGACCTTGCGCGACGAGGATGCGGTTGTTCGTATCGAGGCGCACCACGTCGGCCACCGTGCCCAGGGCCACCAGGTCGAGCAGGTTGTCGAGCTTGGGCTGCGTTTGCGCATCGAAGATGCCGCGCCGGCGCAGCTCGGCGCGCAGGGCCAGCAGCACGTAGAACACGACGCCCACGCCGGCCAGGTGCTTCGACGGAAAACCGCAGGCGGGCTGGTTCGGGTTGACGATGACGGCCGCATCGGGCAGGGTGTCGGCCGGCAGATGGTGGTCGGTGACGACCACCTGGATGCCGCGCCGGTTGGCCTCGGCCACGCCGTCGATGCTGGCGATGCCGTTGTCGACGGTGATGATGATGTCGGGCGACTTTTCGCGCGCGGTGAGCTCGACGATTTCCGGCGTCAGGCCGTAACCGTATTCAAAACGGTTGGGCACGATGAAGTCGACGTCGGCGCCCATGGCGCGCAAGCCGCGGATGGCGACGGCGCAGGCGGTGGCGCCGTCGCAATCGTAGTCGGCCACGATGACCATGCGTTTCTTGGCGGCAATGGCGTCGGCCAGGAAGACGCCGGCCGCGCCGATGTGCAGCAAGCCGGACGGCGGTATCAAGTCCTTCGGCTCGATCGAGAGCTCTTTCGCGTCGGACAGGCCGCGCGACGCGTACAAGCGGGCCAGCACGGGGTGGATGCCGCCCTGGCGCAGCAATTCGGATTCGCGGTAAGGGCAGGGACGGGTGGCGATGCGGGTACGGGTCATGATGCTTTCAACTTGTTCAGGGTGATCGCGCGCCAGAATTTGCGCTGCGCATGCTTGCTGGTGGTGCAATCCAGCCAGGCGTCGCGGTGGCTCAGCACCAGGCGCAACTGGCCCAGGCGGCCATCCTTGACGGCCGCCAGCAGGGGCGCGAACCAGTGGGTTTCCAGCGCTTGCAACTGTTGCAGCCACATGCCCCATTCCTGCGCCTGCGCCGCTTCGGTCAATCCGCCCAGCACGACGATGGCGTCGCTCTGGTCCGCCAGCACACTGCTTGGACTGGCGTCGCGCCGCGCCGGTTCCGCCAACGCGGCCAGCCAGCCGGGCGCGTCCTTCGTATGCAGGCTGGCCGCGCAGCGCGCAGATGCAGCCAGGCTGCCGCCCCAGATCCAGAAGGAATTGATGGCTTTCAAGCCCCGTTCTTCGCGCGCCGCGTTGACGGGATGTTCATGCCACAGCATCTGCACTTCGTTCTGCAGGCGGCGCGCGGCGCGCGCATGCTCGCCTTCCGGCATCCACACGGACAGGTCTTGCGTGGTGGCGGCGTCCGGCGTGGCGCACTGCAAGTCGCTCCACCCATCGGCGCGCATGAACCAGGTGCCCGCGTCGCCATACGCCAGGGGCTGGCCGATTTCGTCGAAATACGGACGCGCCGTCTCGAACAGCGTGCGGCCATCGGCCTCGCTCAGCTTGAGCTGGCGCAAGTCTTCCAGGCTGATATGGCTGCGGGCGATGGCCAGGTGGGCCGGATGCAGCAGGAAGTAGCGCGCGCCCGGTTCCGGCGCCAGGCCGTAGCCGCGCATGGCCTGGGCCGCAAAGGCCGCCTGCGCCGCCTCGCCGTTGGGCGCGGGCGACAGGGTCAAGGCATGCGCCATCCACGCTTCGTGCGGCAGCAGGCGGTTGGCGTTGTCAAAAGTTTCCAAATTGCAAGTCGAGGTGCGCGACAGCAGGGCCGCCAGGGCGGGTGCCTGCAAGACCTTGAGCAGGTCGGCAGCCAGTTCGGCATTGGGCAAGGCGAAGGGCAGGACGAGGGTAAGTTGATTCATCCCGAGATTGTAGGCGATTGTGGCGGTGGGGGAGTAGTTCCTGCGCTTTTTCCCTTGACGGCGGGCGCGGGAAAAGTCGCGCCACGGTGATGTGTTTCACGCATGAGTGTCATTTGTGTGGCACACTGCGCGCTCGCATATTACGTTGTCGCGGGAGCGCATGAGCATCATCAAACAATTTCCTTTTGAGTGGCAGGTTGGCGTGCGCTATACGCGTGCCGGGAAGCGCAGCGGCCGCAACAGCTTCATTTCCTTCATCTCCCTCATTTCCGTGGCCGGCATCGGCCTGGGCGTGGCCGCCCTGATCGTCGTCCTCTCCGTCATGAACGGCTTCCAGAAGGAAGTCACGGACCGCCTGATGTCGGTGCTGGCCCACGTCGAGGTGTTCGATACCAGCGGCTCGATGCCGAATTGGCAGGCGCAGGAGCACGCCGCCTACGCCAACCCGCAAGTAAAAGCCGTGTCGCCGTTCGTGGAAACCCAGGGCATGCTGCTCAATGACGAAACCATGCGCCCGTCCGTCGTGCGCGGCGTGCTGCCGCAGCAGGAAGCCACCGTCTCCAGCGTGGCTTCCCAGATGAAGCAGGGCAGTTTCAAGGATCTCACGGCAGGCTCGTACAACATCGTGCTGGGCATCGACCTGGCCAAGGCGCTGGGCGTGCAGGTGGGGCAGAACGTCACCCTGATGCTGGAACGCGAGCCGAAGGCGGGCGACCCGGCCACTGGCATCGTCATGCCGCGCATGCGCGCGCTCAAAGTCGCCGGCATCTTCGAGGCCGGCCACAATGAACTCGATGGCAGCCTGGCGTTCGTCAACATGCAGGATGCGGAGCAGCTGCTGCAGCTCGACGGCCCGTCCGGCCTGCGTTTGCGCCTGCACGACATGAACCAGGCGCCGCAGGTGGCGCGCGAATTGAAAGCGTCGATGCCGGGCCAGCTGTGGATGCGCGACTGGTCGCGCGCCAGCGCCAGCTGGTATGCGCTGGTGCAAAGCCAGAAGAACATGATGTTCATCATCCTCAGCATGATCATCGCCGTGGCCGCGTTCAACCTCGTCTCGACCCTGGTCATGTCGGTCACCGACAAGCAGGCCGACATCGCCATTTTGCGCACCCTGGGCGCCTCGCCGTTCTCGATCATGAAGATCTTCATGATCCAGGGCGCGCTGGTCGGCTTGCTGGGGAGTGCTTTGGGCGTGATCGGCGGCGTCGTGCTGGCGCTGAACGTGGGCGTCATCGTACCCTTCATCGAAGGCATCTTCGGCCTGCACTTCATCTCGAAGGAAATCTACCAGATCAGCGCCGTGCCGTCGGACGTGCACTGGCTGGACGTGGCGCAGATCGGCCTGATCGCCTTTGGCCTGGCGCTGGTGGCGACCATCTACCCGAGCTGGCGCGCCGCGCGCGTCAAGCCGGCCGAGGCGCTGCGCTACGAATAACACTCCAAGAAACGATAAAGACCGCCTGAACAATGAGTATTTTCAAGAATTTGCCCTTCGAATGGCTGGTCGGCCTGCGCTACACGCGGGCCGGCAAGCGCAGTGGCCGTAACAGTTTTATCTCCTTCATCTCGCTCATTTCCATGGCCGGCATCGGCCTGGGCGTGGCGGCGCTGATCGTCGTGCTGTCCGTGATGAACGGCTTCCAGAAGGAAGTGACGGACCGCATGCTGTCCGTGCTGGCCCACGTGGAAGTGTTCGACAACAGCGGCAGCATGCCCGACTGGCGCGCCGAAGCGGCGCAGGCGTTCAAGAATCCCGCCGTGAAAGGCGCCGCGCCGTTTGTGGAAACGCAAGGCATGCTGCTGCGCGACGATGCGCTGCGTCCCGCCATCGTGCGCGGCGTGCTGCCCGAGGAAGAGCCGAACGTCTCCGACGTGGCCGGCCAGACGCGCATGGGCAGCTTCAAGGCCCTGCAGCCGGGCACCTTCAATATCGTGCTGGGCATCGAACTGGCGCGCGCGCTGCGCGTCAACCTGGGCGAAAAAGTCACCTTGATGCTGGCGCAGGGCCAGGTCACGCCGGCCGGCGTGCTGCCGCGCATGCGCAGCTTTACCGTCAGCGGCATCTTCCAGGCGGGCCACAATGAATTCGACGCGGGTTTGGCCTTCATCAATATCGAAGACGGCCAGCGCTTGCTGCGCCTGGACGGCCCGTCCGGCCTGCGTTTGCGCCTGGCCGACATGAACCAGGCGCCGCAAGTGGCGGCGGAGCTGAAAAAAACCATGCCGGGCGACCTGTGGCTGCGCGACTGGTCCAAGCTGAACGCCAACTGGTTCGCCGCCGTGCAGACGGAAAAGCGCATGATGTTCATCATCCTGACCCTGATCATCGCGGTGGCCGCCTTCAACCTGGTCTCGACCCTGGTGATGACGGTGACGGACAAGCAGGCCGATATCGCGATTTTGCGCACCCTGGGCGCGTCGCCCCGTTCCATCATGAAGATCTTCATGATCCAGGGCGCGCTGGTGGGCATCCTGGGCACCATCCTGGGCGTGGGCGGCGGCGTGCTGGTCGCCATGAACATCGACGTCATCGTGCCCTTCATCGAGCACCTGCTGGGCGTGCAGTTCCTCTCCAAGGACATCTATTTCATCAGCACCGTGCCGTCCGACCTGCGCTGGCCCGACGTCACCAAGATCGGCGTGCTGGCCGTGATCCTCGCCTTCCTGGCGACCCTGTACCCAAGCTGGTGGGCTGCCCGCGTGAAACCTGCGGAAGCCCTGCGCTATGAATAAACCACTGACTATGACCATGACCGATCTGAACAAACCTGCCTCCAACGGCGCTTCCGCCGATTCCGCCGTCCTCAGCTGCCGCGGCCTGGGCAAGACTTTCACGCAGGGCAGCTACAAGGTGCAGGTCCTGGCCGGCATCGACATCGACGTCCACCGCGGCGAGCGCGTCGCCATCGTCGGCGCTTCCGGCTCCGGCAAGTCGACCCTGCTGCACCTGCTGGGCGGACTCGATACGCCCACCAGCGGCAAGGTGACCCTGCTGGGCAAGGATTTCGCCACGCTCAGCGAAAAGGCGCGCGGCGACTTGCGCAACGCCTCGCTGGGTTTCGTCTACCAGTTCCACCACCTGCTGCCCGAGTTTTCCGCGCTGGACAACGTCGCCATGCCGCTGATGATACGGCGCATGAAGCGCGCGCCCGCCACCGAGCTGGCGCAGCAGATCCTCACGCGCGTGAACCTGGCCAAGCGCGTCACGCACACGCCGGGCGAATTGTCGGGCGGCGAGCGCCAGCGCGTAGCCCTGGCCCGCGCCCTCGTCACGCAGCCGGCCTGCGTGCTGGCCGATGAACCGACGGGCAACCTCGATCACGCCACGGCCGAACAGATTTTCGACCTGATGCTGGAATTGTCGCGCACCCTGGGCACGGCCTTCGTCATCGTCACGCACGATATCGAGCTGGCCAAGCGCTGCGACCGCGTGCTGCGCCTGACGGACGAAGGGCTGCAGCCGTACCAATACTAGGAATTCGCCATGTGGATCGACACGCACTGCCACCTCGACGCGCATGAATTCGGCAGCGAATCGCTGCAGGTGGCGGCGCGCGCGCAGCAGCAGGGCGTGGGCATGATCGTCATTCCCGCCGTCGAACGGGCCAATTTCAGCATCGTGCGCGATCTGGCGGCAACGGCGCCCAACGCCTGCTATGCCCTTGGTATACACCCGATCTACGTGCCGCACGCCACGGACGACGATTTGATCGCCCTGCGCGAGGCCGTGCAAGCCGCCATGGCCGACCCGAATTTCGTCGCCATCGGCGAAATCGGCCTCGATTTCTTCATTCCCATGCTGTGCGAACCGGCCATGAGAGTCAAACAGGAGCATTTCCTGCGCGAGCAGCTGAAGATTGCCCGCGACTTCGACCTGCCCGTGCTGACCCACGTGCGCCGCTCGCAGGATATCGTCCTCAAGCACGCGCGCCAGATCCGCCCGAACGGCGGCATCGCGCATGCCTTCAACGGCAGCTTCCAGCAGGCGCAGGGCTATATCGACCTCGGTTTCAAGTTGGGGTTTGGCGGCGCCATGACGTTTACGCGCGCGCTGCAGATACGCCGCATGGCCGCCGACCTGCCTTTGGAAGCCATCGTGCTGGAGACGGACGCGCCCGACATTTCCCCCAGCTGGATCCACCCTGGCCGCAACAGCCCCGAAGAATTGCCGCGCGTCGGCGCCGTGCTGGCCGAGCTGCGCGGCCTTGATATTGCGCAAGTGGCGCTTGCCACCGGCGCCAACGCGCGCGCCGTGATGCCCCGATTACCCCTGATGGAGTGAGACCATGAACAAGAAAATGCTTGCGGGCGCCCTGGCAGCCTGTATGTCCACCGTGTTGGCGCCCGTCCAGGCGGCGACCGCCGCCCAGTGCGACGGCATGCCGCGCCTCGACGTCACCACGCCGGCCGGCTTTTGCGTGGCCGTGCTGGCCGACGGCCTGAAATTCCCGCGCGGCGTGCTGCCGCTGACGAATGGCGACATCGTCGTCACGGACATGGCGGGATGGGCGCCGAAGCAGGGTAAATTATGGCTGTTGCAGCCCAAGGCGGCCGGTGGCGGCTACGAGCGCAAGCTGTTGCTCGACAAGCTCGATCGCCCGAACGGCATCGTGCAGGGGCCGGACGGCATGGTCTACGTGGGCGAGGTGGGGCGCATCTTCCGCTTCGACTTGCGCGATCCGGCCCGCGCCATCACCGACGTGATCGGCGGCACGGCCAAGACGCCGCGCCTGCCGGGCCTCGGTTTGCACCTGCTGACGAACATGCGTTTCAGCCCCAAGGGCGACCTGTATGTGAACGTGGGGTCGAGTACCGACCATTGCGAGAACGATGGCAAGGCGCCCGATCCGGCCAAGGCTTGTCCCTCGGCGGAAGGCCTGGAAGCGCTGGGCGCCATCCGCGAATACACGATGGCGTGGCCGGCCGGCACGGTGACGAGCTGGCGCACGCATGCGCGCGGCTTGCGCAATTCGATGGCGCTGGCCTTCCATCCGGCCACGGGCGAGCTGTGGCAGGCGGAAAATTCGCGTGATGCCATCCAGGCCGCCATGCCGCAGCTGAAAAGTGACGAAAACCTGCCGCATGAAGAACTCAATTTGATCAAGGCCGACCGGCACTATGGCTGGCCGTACTGCTACGACGACAATGTGGCCAGTCCCGAATATCCGAAGACGGCTTGCGACGCCCAGTATGCGGCGCCGCAGCGCCTGCTGCCCGGCCATGCCGCGCCGCTGGGCATGACCTTTTACACGGCCAGCCGCTACCCGGCGTTGTACAAGAATAGCCTGATCATCGGCTACCACGGCTACCGCAGCAATGGCCACCGCCTGGTGGCCCTGCTGCCCGACAAGGCTGGCGCGCCGCTGGGCAAGTCCGTCGAGTTGATCGGCAACTGGGAGCGCAAGGGCAAGCAGGGCAGGGGCGCACCCGTCGACGTGAAGCAGGGGCAGGATGGCGATATCTATATGGCCGATGACCATAATGGGCTGGTGTTGAAACTGCATTACGAGGCGGGCAAACCGTAATGCATATCGCTTGACCTCGCTCAGTGCGGGGGCTGCCGCATCCTCCTACAATCGGCCTGAGGTTCCCTATCGTCCAGGGGCAACGGGAGGCCGGCGTGAAACCCGCATTCATCAATCTGCGTGAAAATTACTCGAGCGTGGCGGCCGTCGACCAGGCGGCCTTGTTCGGCGAAATCGGCTGGGAAGACTTGATCGGCAAGGACAGCTTTGCCAATACCTGCGCCATCCGCGTCAGCCTGGCCCTGATCAAGGCCGGCGTCCAGGTCCGGGGCCGCATGGCCATCCGCAAGGGGCCGTTCAAGGGCGCGCTGATCGAACCGGGACAGGCCAAGCTGGCGCACATGCTGGCCAGCCCGTCGATGTTCGGCGCGCCCGAAAAATTCGCCAGGAATGCCGCCATCGCCGGCATCGGCCAGCGCCAGGGCCTCGTCGCCTTCTTCCGCATTCCCGGCTACCTGGGCGGCGCGGGCGGGCATATCGATATCCTGCTGCCGTCCATCGGCGTCAAGGAGTGCGGCACCGAATGCTACTGGGAGTGTGGCGAGGTCTGGTTCTGGCCACTCCATTGACGCATGCTTTCTACGCTTGTTTGAACTTCTTCGAGCGTCCGCGCGAAGCCGCATTGTGCGCGCGCAGGATGGAATCGACCCGCTCGGACGCATCGCGCGACAGGTTTTGCGCCACGGCGATATCGGGGAAGAATTCGGGCAGGCGGTAGCTGAGCCACGCATACGCGGAATAGTAGCGGCACGTGTCTTCCACCTGCTGCAGATTCTGCGTGCCGCCGCCATACGCGTGCTGGCGCAAGGTAGACGTCTTGCCCTGCGACAGATTCTTCGCCCAGTGTTCCCACGCCGTTTGCAGGGACGGCACCTTGCTCGATATCGGCACCAGCGACAGGGTGAACTTGTCGGCCACGGACAGGGGCAGGGTGTCGAGCCAGATGGCGCGCTCCTTCTGGTCTTCCGTGATGCGGGGGAAGAAAAAGCCATCCGGCACGTCGATATTGTGGATGAAGCGGCGCAGCAGCTTCGACAGCGACAGTTCGCCCGTCACCGACGAAATGCGGTGCAGGTGTTCCAGCGACGGCGCCACGGCAAAGCCGCTGGTGTTCAGCGGATGCAGCTTTTCCTTCAGCAGGGCGCGCATCACTTCATGCGTCTCGTTGTCGTAGCCGGCCACGAGGCCCTCTTCATGCACGCCGTAGCGGCCCGCGCGCCCGGCGATCTGGCGCGCCAGCGCGGCCGAAATCTCTTCCTCCTCGCGGCCATTGTATTTGACGCAGGTGGTCATGACGATGCGCGCGATCGGCATGTTCAGGCCCATCGCCAGCGCGTCCGTGCCGACGACGATATCGGCCGTGCCGTCGCGGAAGCGCTGCGCCTGCGCGCGCCGCACTTCCGGCGACAGGTTGCCGTAGACGGTGGCCACCGACAGGCCAGTTTCCGTGATCATGTCGCGCCACATCAGCACTTCGCGGCGCGAAAAGGCGATGACGGCGTCGCCGCGGCGCAGGTTGCGCACCTTGCGCACGGCCGTCGGCTCCATCGACAGGGGCGCCATGCGTTTCAAAACATGTACTTCCAGCGGGCAGTCCAGGCGCTCGGCCAGCGCCTCGATGGCGCGCCGCGCTTCGGGCGCCCCTACCAGGTAGACGGTGTGGGCGGGCGCGCCGCAGACGGCCGCCGTCCATGCGGCGCCCCGGTCCGGGTCGGCCAGCATCTGGATTTCATCGATGACGGCCACTTCGACGACGGTTTTCGTGTCCAGCATTTCCACCGTGCTGGCCACGTGCGTGGCGCCGTCGACGACCCTGCGTTCCTCGCCCGTGATCAGGCTCACGGCCAGCGGCTTGCCATGCGGCGCGGCTTCCTGCAGGCGTTCGTAGTTTTCCAGGGCCAGCAGGCGCAAGGGCGCCAGGTAGATGCCGCTCTTTGCCTTGACCAGCGCTTCCATGGCGCGGTGCGTCTTGCCGGAATTCGTGGGCCCGAGCAGGGCGACGAAGCGGCGCGGCAGGCGGCGCGCCATCTCGAACGAGGCGGGATATTCGGCCAGGTTGATGCTCTGGCGCGTGCGCGCCGCATGCTGTTCTTCCTGCTGGCGCTCGATGGCGTGATTGAAGCGCTGGCGGATGCGGTCGAACACCATGCCGGCCGGCTCCGACGTCTGCATGTCGGCCAGCGTGTGCAGGAAGACCATCGGGTCCGTGTCCACGTCCTCGCTCAAGCCCGCGATATCGGCGACGAAATCGATCACGTGCTGGCGCAGCTCCTCGAAGACGGCTGCGCTGGCCCGTTCGCGCACCAGGGCCAGCTTGGTTTCGCGGTCCATCTTGCGCCACTTGGCCGGCCGCGCCAGCACGCCCTGGCTTGGTACCAGCGCATACGGCACCACCAGGTGGCCCGCCTTGACGACGCCGGAAAAGCGCACGAAGACGCGGCCTTCCATCTTGACGAGGCGGATATGCTCGGCCAGTTCCCCCAGTTCCGCGACCAGGGTGGCGTCGTTATTGTCTTCGCTGCTGTCGGAAAGGTCGGTGGAAGTGTCGGGAGGAAGTGCGGAGGAAGTCATGTCGTGCCTGGGTGTTGAAGTAAGCGAGGCCGATTATACCGTGCGCAGGGTAAAGATTTTGTCCGGCGCGCGGTGCGGCCGCTGCAGCAGCGCTGATCTTGAAAGCGGTGATGCCTGGGCTGGATAAGCTTCCGGCAAGCGTGGAAAACAGCGCTTCCACGGTATCGCGAATCAGGTTGCCTGGATGCGAAATGGGCTGGCGATATCTGACGGTTTGCGCTTGCCGGTTTTTGCCTGTTGCGCTTATATCCGGCTGAAAAATTATCAAATATATTTTTATTAATAATGTCTATTTTTTTAATTTAATTGTGGAATATAAATTATCTTAACATTGATGGTGGCAGAGAGTCTGTTTCTATCAGCGCATGGCGACGATATTTACATGGCGTGCAGATTGTTTTTTTGCGGGGCAGGCTTGCACATATTCGCTTGCGTGCATCGGCAATAAATAAGCGCCGCGTTGTTCCAATGGCGCCAGCGGCAGCCGGCGCGCCGATGACGGCCACCGAGACTGCAGATTTGAAATTCAACCTGGCGCACAGTGAGCGAACCGCGCCTGCAATGTTGATTGCATGAGCAATTGTGCAGCGGGGTGAAATGAATTGAATTATCTTGACAATTAATAATGGTGAGCTGATCATGGCCTCAGATTTTTCGAGGAAATTTTGGCATGTTTTCAAAAACATCTGAAATCGACGGCGATATGCGGCATTATTCTCGCTGGCGGTCTTGCTATCGGCTGGGGCGTGCCGAATTTATATGAACGGCTGCAGCGTGCGTATGGCGAAAGGAATCGCAGCGCGTATTTTGCCGGCACCGCCACCAAGGTTGTTGTGTATGGCACGCAGACCTGTCCTTATTGCGCGAAAGGGCGCGCCTATCTCCAGGATTTCCACTTCGCGCTGACGCACAGCCAGCTAGCGATGAACCAAGACATACCTGTGTATGTGGCCCTGCGCCGGAGGATGGCGCGCGCAGGGATTCATCAGCCATCCGACTTGAGGAGAACACCATGAATAAAAAGCTCGCTGCGTTTCTTTTTGCGACCGGTCTCGGTTTAGCCGTGACTGCGACGCCAGCCTTTGCCAGCTGCTATAGCGCCTGCGCCGCCGAATGGCGGGCTTGCATTGCCAGCGGTACGTCTCAAGCCGAGTGCGGCGCCGAGCGGTCCGCCTGCCAGCAAGGCTGCAATTGACAGGAGAGCGCAGCCCGCTAGCGTAGCCTGTTGCCATCGACGCCAGCAAGCCATGGCGCCGATGGCAGTTCAGGCGGCACGCGCGCATACCAGGCGCAGGCCCCAGCCGGTGGCGATCTTGCCATCGCCGTCTTGCAGCGGCGCCATGGCCTCCATGAGCGCGCTGCGCAGGCGCCGCCTGGCGCCGTCGTCCAGGCGGTCGATATCGTAGGTGTCCAGCAGGGCGGTCCACAATTCGCCCGGCGTTGGCGTCCATGGCACGTCGATATCGTCAAACGCGACGTCTGCGAAACCGGCATCGAGCAGTTCGCGCCAGCCCGCTTCCGATCCAGCGCGCCGGTCGCCGAAGCGCATGCTTGGCAGCGCGTCGCTGGCGATCGGCTTGAACACGCGCATGAAAACGTCGTTGACTTCGCCCAGCAAGAATGTCCGGCCGACGATGGCCGCGAATTGGCCAGCGGGACGCAGCACGCGGCGCATTTCGCGCACGACTTGTTCGATGTCGTCCATCAGCATCAGCGCCATGTGCGAGACGAGATAATCGACGCTGGCCGATGGCAGGTCCAGCGCCTGGGCGCGTCCCAGCAGCAGCCGCACGGAAGCGGGCAGGGCTGCGCGCGCGGCAGCCAGTTCCGCTTCGCTCATGTCGGCGCCGAGCAATTGTAGCCGGGGCTGCCGCCTGGCTGCCAGCAAACCCAGCAGATGGCCATCGCCGCAGGCCAGGTCGAGCACGCTCAATGGCGTGTCCGCGCTTGGTATCAGGCTGGTCAGCACGTCGTAGGACGAGGCCCAGCCGCCGGTGCGGGAACTGGCCGGCAGATGGGCAAACGCGGCGCTGGTGACGCCCACTTGCCTTTGATGAAAGTCCTGCAAATAGGTTTCGGCCTCAGTCAGTGGTGTCATGCAAGGTTCGCAAAGTCATGGCGCCTTGGCGCCGGATGGTCATCTTAGCATGCGGAAAGTGTCGCCAGCGGTGGCGGCGGATGGCGTGCAGGGCCGCGTTTATCCACGCCACCATTGCGCCAGATCAGAGGGCAAAAAGTGGGAAAGGGCACAGTAGCTGAATCCCTTTCGCGTCGAGTTCCCATGCGCACCCTGATACTCGGCTTTGCCGCTGGCGCCGCCTGGTTGCAGACGCAGGCCAGCTTGCCGCCGCATGCGGGCGTGCTGCTGTGGGGGATCGCGGGCGCAGGGTGGGCGGCGAGTGTGGCGCTGCGCCGTCACGGGGGCTGGCGCTGCGTTATCTCGCTTGCCGCTGGCGTAGGACTGGGCTTTTATTGGGCGGCCTGGCTGGCCCAGGCCGCCATGGCGCCGCAACTGGCGCTGGCCGATGAAGGGCAGGATATTGTTGTCACGGGCACCGTCGCCAGCCTGCCGTACCGCTTCGAGCAGGGCGTACGTTTTAACTTTGCCGTGGAAAAGGCGGTTGGCGCGCAGGTTCCTCCCTTGATCGCCTTGTCCTGGTATGCGGGTTTTCGCGATGAAGTGACGAACGAGGTGGGCGACGTTCAGCCGGGCGAGCGCTGGCGCCTCACCGTGCGGCTGCAGCGTCCGCACGGCAATGCGAATCCCATGGGCTTCGACTACGAGGCCTGGCTGCTGGAGCAGGGCGTGCGCGCCACGGGCTATGTGCGGCCGCAGCCGCGCGCCGATACGCCGAATGTGCGCCTTGCCACCTTCGTGCCCGGCTTTGGCAACGTGGTGGAAGCGAGCCGCGCGGCCTTGCGCGCGCGCATACTGCGCAGCCTGGAAGATAGGCAGTATGCGGGCGTGATCGTGGCGCTGGTGGTGGGCGACCAGCGCGCCATCCCCCAGTCGGACTGGCAAGTATTCAACCGCACGGGTGTGAGCCACTTGATCTCCATCTCGGGTTTGCACATCACGATGATCGCGGGACTGTTCGCCCTGGGCGCGGGCACGCTGTGGCGGCGCTCGTTTTTTACCGACTGGCAACTGCCCTTGCGGCTGCCGGCGCAAAAGGTGGCGGCGCTGGCCGGCGCGCTGGCAGCGTTCCTGTATGTGCTGCTCGCTGGCTTCGGCGTGCCTGCGCAGCGCACCTTGTATATGTTGCTGGTGGTGGCGCTGGCCTTGTGGCTGGGGCGCATCACCAGCATAGGCCACGTGCTGTGCCTGGCGCTGGGCGTCGTCGTGCTGCTCGACCCGTGGGCCGTGCTGTGGCCTGGTTTCTGGCTGTCGTTCGGCGCCGTCGCCACCATGTTGTATGCGACGGCGGGCCGCGCCACGGCGCCTATGCCGCTGCAGGGGGGCCGGTGGCGCCGCCTGCGCGCGGCCGTGGCGCTGGGCGCCCACACGCAGTATGTCGTGACGGTGGGGCTGGTACCGTTGACGATGCTGCTGTTTTCGCAGGTGTCGCTGGTTTCTCCCGTGGCCAATGCGCTGGCCATTCCCGTCATCAGCCTGGTCGTCACGCCTCTGTCTCTGCTTGGCAGCCTGCTGCCCGCGCCCCTGTCCGATGGACTGTTGCTGCTGGCGCACGCCATTGTGCAGATGCTGGCACAGGTGCTGGACTGGCTGGGTGCGCGCCGCTTTGCCGTGTGGACGGCGCCCGCGCCGCCAATGTGGAGTTTTTGCTGGGCATTGTTCGGCACGGCATGGCTGCTGGCGCCACGGGGATGGCCCCATCGCTGGGCAGGCATGCTGGGCTGGCTGCCGCTGCTGACGGCCTTGCCGTCCAGCCCGCCGCCGGGCCAGTTGTGGGTGACTGCCTTTGACGTGGGACAAGGCATGGCCGTGCTGGTGGAAACCCACGGTCACCGCCTGCTGTATGACACGGGCCCTGCCTACAGCCTCGATTCCGATGGCGCCAGCAGGGTCATCGTGCCTTACCTGCGCGCGCGCGGCATCGCCAGGCTCGACGGCGTGATCATTTCCCACAGCGACCTCGATCACGCGGGCGGCGCCGTATCCTTGCTGGAAAACGTGCAAGTGGGCTGGCTGGCCTCGTCCCTGTTCGACGGCCACCCGGCCATCGAGGCTCGGCGCCAAGCCCGGCTCCCGTATCTGCATTGCGTGGCGGGCCAGAGCTGGACCTGGGAAGGCGTGCATTTCGCCATGTTGCATCCCTTGCCCGCCAGCCATACGGACATCAGCCTGACGCCGAACGCCCGCAGCTGCACCGTGAAAATCACGGCAGGCAAGCACTCGATCTTGCTGGCCGGCGACATCGAAGCGGCGCAGGAAGCGCAATTGCTGGCGCGCTCGATGGAGGGCGAACTGGCGGCCGACGTGCTGCTGGCGCCGCACCACGGCAGCGGCACGTCTTCCACGCCGGCGTTTTTGAGCGCCGTGCATCCGACCCTGGCCATTTTCCAGGTGGGGCACCGCAACCGCTATAAACATCCGAAGGCGCAGGTGTATGCGCGCTATGGCGACATGGGCATTACCCGCTTGCGCACGGATGTGGAGGGGGCAGTGGCGCTGGCGTTTGGGGACAATATCGAGGTGACGCGGTACCGCGCCAGCCGGCCGCGCTACTGGCATGGCCGATAAAGTAATACACCTCATCGGATACGGGACAGGAGGCCGATCATGTGCGATGAATGCAATCGTTTCGAGCGTTTGCTGACGAAAGTCGACGACCTTTACCGGCGCTTGCGTTCGATTCAGTCGAATCAATGGTTATGTCAAGTGGAGATGATTTCACCAGCGTTGGCGCAGGCGATACAGCATACGGGTATTGGTATTGCGAGTGGCTTGTTTACTGGTTTGGTCTTATTTGGATTGCAATTCACGAGCGATCAGCTTGTCAGTGACATGGCCAAGTCGTTACAAGGGGAATTTATTGCGCATTACATGGCCATTCCCTCGCCGCTGTCCAGTCTTGTCCTATTCCTGGTGTCATGCACCATGTTGTTGGCTGCAGAGTGGGGGCATTTTTTAAGGCAGAAAGTACTAGTGCCTGTCATACATGGCATCTCGCATACAGTGTCAATGACCACCGGGATGTTATTGTCGCTCGTCTTTTCGGAAGTGCTGACCAAGAGTCTTCTATCGAATGTTAGGCAATGGTTGGGCAGCCTCCTTGTTATTTTGATAGTGTGGCTACTCGCAGTGACGATGAACGCAGTTATTTATTTGTGTCGCTACGGCGTGGTGGGGCTATGGCGAAATAAGCGTTGCGCTGGCGAAGACTGTCCTGTTTTGCAAAAAAAGTATGAGGTCCTGCACTTTATTTTTCCGCTGGTGGGCATTTTTCTAATACTGTATTTGTGGGGAGATGTCAGGCGGAGTGCCTTACAGGTGGCGGATGCTGCCAGGGCCAATAAGACGGCGAGTTGTGCAGTTGTGCATTGACGTTCCGCGCGGCGACCGCGCAGGCGTCTGTGGTGCAGGCCTTGCTGGCGCTGCTGTACGCTGCCATGCGCGAGGTGGCCGTCTTTGCCTTCGACGGCGCGCAGTTCGCCGTGTATGGCGATGCCATCGTGGCGCAATAGACCCTAACTTTCTCTTTCATCCGGTATCTCCATCCCCCTTTTGCGCACATACTCCAGAAACAACCGCGCCCCCTTGGCCATGCGCGAGGTGCCGTACACGGCATGGATGCTGGGGTCCAGCTCCTTCGATGACGTGAGGCGGTAGGCCGTGCAGACCCGCCGCAGGGTGCCGGCGGCCACGGCTGGCTCGGCCAGCCAGCTGGCCAGGCGCACGATGCCGGCGCCTTCCAGGGCCGCCTGGAAGGTGGCGATGCCGGAAGTGAAGCGGAAGCGGGGCTGCACCTGGTAGCGCACGTTGCGTTCGCTGGAAACGAAATGCCAGTCGCGCAGGATGCGGGGGGCCGAGTGCATGATGATGTCGTGGCCGGCCAGCTCTTCCGGTTCCCCGGGCGCACCCATGCGTTCTATATAGTCGGGCGAGGCGTACATGTAGCGGCGGTAATTCCACAGGGGGTAGCCGATCAGCTCGCTGGACTGGGGAAAGGCGCCGCGGATGGCAAAGTCCAGCTTTTCCTGGATGGGGTCGATGGATTTGTCCGAGAAATGGATATCCACCGACACGTTCGGGTAGTCGCGCGAGAATTGCGCCACCACTTTCGGCAGGAAGCCCAGCGAGAGGATTTCCGGCGCCGACAGGCGTACCCAGCCTTGCGGGGAATTGCTCAGTTCCGCCAGTTGGTCTTCCGCCTCGGCCTGCGTTTCCAGCAAGTGCTTGGCCGACGCGTAATACGTTTCGCCGGCCGTCGTCAGGGTGAACTGCTTTTGCGTGCGCAGGATCAGCTCGGCGCCGATGGCGTCTTCGAGGAACTGGATGGCGCGCGTGACGGCTGACGGCGAGCGCCCCAGCATGCGCGCCGCGTGGATGAAGCTGCGCTTTTCCACCACGGTGCAAAAGGCGCGGATCTCCCACATCAGTTTCATCGACATTGCGTGACTCCCGGCAAAAGAGGCCAGTAGACCGTACGGGGCGCATTCCGTCAAGCGTTACGCCTGATTGCGCTTTCCGCAATATGAAGTTGCATCCGGAAAAATCCACGGCGCCTATACTGCCGCTGTCGCCCATTCCTCATTGCCTATCATGCTGACCATCTCGCTGCTGTGTTTATTTGCCTTCTTTGCCGGCCTGATCGATGCCGCCGTGGGCGGGGGCGGGCTGATACAGCTGCCGGCCCTGTTCAACCTGATGCCGAACATGGCCTCGACCTCCTTGCTGGGCACGAACAAGCTGGCGTCCGCCTGCGGCACCACGTTTGCCGCCCGCTCGTTTGTCGGCAAGGTACATATTCCGTGGCTGCTGGTGCTGCCCGCCGTGGCCAGCGCCTTTGTCATGTCCTTCATCGGCGCGGCCGCCGTGTCGTATGTGCCGCAGCAGGTGGTGCGCCCGATGGTGCTGGTGTTGATCATCATCATGGCCATCTACACCTTCATCAAGAAAGATTTCGGCACGACGCGAGAGGCGCGCTCCATCGGTCCGCGCGAACGCATCCTCGCCATCGTCATCGGCGGCGCCATCGGCTTCTATGACGGCCTGTTCGGGCCGGGTACGGGCAGTTTCCTGATTTTCCTGTTCATTCGCGTCTTCGGCTTCGATTTCATCCTCGCTTCGGCCTGCTCGAAACTGGTGAATATCGCCACCAACGTGGCCGCGCTGGCCTTTTTCATTCCTGCCGGTCACGTGGTGTATGCCGTGGCTGCACCGATGGCTGTGTGCAACATCCTGGGCGCCCTCACGGGCACCTGGATCGCCGTGCGCCGCGGCGCCGCCTTCGTGCGCATTTTGTTCCTCGTGCTGCTGGTGCTGCTGATCTTCAAGTTGTCCTACGACATTTTCTTCAAGTAAGTTTCTGAACGACAACAAGCCATGAAAACCATCCAGGGCGTGCTGTGGGACAACGATGGCGTGCTGGTCAACACCGAGCAGCTGTTTTACGAAAGCAACCGCGACTTGCTCTTGCCCTACGGCATAGACTTGACGCCGAAGCAATTCTTTGACTGGTTCCTGGACAATAACTACGGCGCCTGGCATGTGCTGCTGGGGCAGGGCCATGAGATCGAACTGGTCGAGCGCTTGCGGGCCGAGCGCACCGCGCTGTTCGCGCAGCGCTTGCGCCAGGCGCGCCAGCTGGCCATGCCGGGCATCGGCCAAGTGCTGGCGGCGCTGCGCCCGCACGTGGCCATGGGCGTGGTCACCAGTGCCTACGAACAGCATTTCCGGATCAGCCATGCGGCCACGGGCTTGTTGCGCCACTTCGACTTCGTGCTGACGCGTGAAATGTATGGCGAAAGCAAGCCGGCGCCCGACGGCTACCAGCTGGGCTTGCAGCGCCTGGGCCTGGCCGCCGCCGACTGCGTGGCCGTGGAAGACTCGCCGCGCGGCTTGCGCGCCGCCAATGCGGCCGGACTGGAATGCATTATCGTGCGCAATCCCATGAACCGTCACCATGCGTTCGACGACGCTTTCTGCGTCGTGGATTCCAACGCCGAGCTGGCCGAAGTGCTGGCGGCGTTCGTGCCCGGCATGGCCCATGCGCCCCGGCAATTAGAGTCCTTCCTCTGATACGTCTTGCCGGCATGCCATTACAATTGTTTATCGCATTCACCGGCACCGACTCACGATGACCCTCCCGCAACTGCACTTTGCCCATGCCAACAGTTATCCAGCCGGCACTTACCGCAAGCTGTTCGGCTTGCTGGGACAGCATTACACCGTGCAGGCGCTCGACATGCATGCGCATGATCCCGAATACCCCGTCAGCACGGGCTGGCCCGAGCTGGTGCGCGAGTATATCGACGACCTGGAGCGCCGCTACAGCGCGCCCGTGATCCTCGTCGGCCATTCGCTGGGCGGCATGCTCAGCGTCATGGTGGCCAAGCAGCGGCCCGACCTGGTGCGTTGCGTGGTCTTGCTTGATTCGCCCGTGGTGGCGGGCTGGCGCGCCTTGCTGGTGCGGTTGGCGCGCAACACGGCGCTGGGCGAGCGTTACTCTCCCGCCCGTTTTTCCGCCCGGCGGCGCAAGCTGTGGCCCGATGCGCAAGCTGCGTATGAGCATTTTGCCGCCAAGGACATGTTCGCCATCTGGGCGCCGCAAGTCTTGCGCGATTACATCGACAGCGGCCTGGCGCCACATCCGGACGGGGTGCAGTTGCGCTTTACGCGCGAAGTGGAAACGCAGGTCTACCGCAGCTTGCCGCACCACATCGGCGGCCTCGTCAAGGATGGTTTTCCAGTGCCCATCGGTTTTATCGGCGGCACGGAATCGGTGGAATGCCGCCAGGCGGGCTTGACTGCTACGCGCAAGCTGGTCGGCAAATTTTTCCGCCAGGTGCCGGGCGGGCATCTGTTTCCCATGGAAAACCCGGAACTGACGGCGCAAGTGGTGCGCGAGATGATCACCTCGCTGTTGGCTAAACACTAGCCGACTGGCAAGGATTTTCAGCGGGCAAGGGCCAAAAGTGGCGGTTTTTCGCGTAAAATCCTGCCATCCGGGCCACGCCTGCAGCAGGCGTGCGGCCCCAGCCATTCCGATATTCTAGAAAGATACCCCTGCGATGACGATTAAAAGCGATAAATGGATACGCCGCATGGCGGAAACAACGGGCATGATCGAGCCGTTCGAACCGGGCCAGGTCAAGGAACGCGACGGCAACCGCATCGTTTCCTACGGCACCTCCAGCTATGGCTATGACATCCGTTGCGCCGACGAGTTCAAGTTGTTTACCAACATCAACACCACCATCGTCGACCCGAAGGATTTCGACGCGAACAATTTCGTCGACGTGTCCGGCAAGGGCTATTGCATCATCCCGCCAAACTCGTTCGCGCTGGCCCGTACCGTCGAGTATTTCCGCATTCCCCGCAACGTGCTGACGATTTGCCTGGGCAAGAGCACCTATGCGCGCTGTGGCATCATCGTCAACGTCACCCCGTTCGAACCGGAATGGGAAGGCTATGTGACCCTGGAGTTTTCCAACACGACACCGCTGCCGGCGAAAATCTACGCCAACGAAGGCGTGGCGCAAGTGCTGTTCTTCGAGTCCGATGAAGTGTGCGAAACGTCGTACAAGGACCGCGGCGGCAAATACCAGGGCCAGGTCGGCGTAACGTTACCCAAGACCTGATCGCGGTGAAGGGAGGGGCGCCAGCCGTCTTTCCCTGTCTTTACCTGCCTTTACACCTGCGGCACTACATCCGCGCCCATGCTTGCCGTTAACCTTGGTATCGAAACACTGAGGAGGCATCATGGTAGCGGCAATCGGTTCAGGCAGCGCGGTCAGCGCGGCGGGGAGCGCCAGTTCGGGCAGCAGTTCGCAGATCGCGGCGCTGCAAAAGCAGATCACGGCGGCGCAAAAGCAGTTGACGGAGTCGCAGAAGGGCGAGCAGACGGAGGCGTCGCAAAAGCTGCAGCAGCAGCTGGCGCAGCAAATCCAGGCCTTGCAGGCGCAAATTGCCCAGTTGCAAGCTGCCGCCGCGCAGAAAGCGGCGCAGCAAGATGCTCAGCCGGCCAGCAGCGCCGATACGGCGACGAGCCCGGCCAAATCGACTTCGTCCACCCTGGGCAGCATCATCGATACGCAGGCGTAACAGCAACTCCGCGCGTAAAAGACGCCAGGCTCGCCGACAGGTCAGCTTGGCGTTTTGACGGGCAACAACATTTCCACGCACAGTCCGCCACCGCTGCGCAAGCTGGCCCCGATGCGGCCGCCATGGGCGTTGATGACGTGCTGGGCGATGGCCAGGCCCAGGCCATGGCCGTCCGTGCTGTGCTGGGTATTGCTGGCGCGGAAGAATGGTTCAAAAATGCGGGCCAGGTCGGCGCTGGCCACGCCGGGTCCCCGGTCCAGCACGGCGATGCGCAAGTAATCATGCTGGCGCGACAGTTCGACATCCACCGTGCCGCCGTCGGGGCTGTGCTTGACAGCATTGCGCACCACGTTTTCCACGGCGCGCGCCAGCAGTTCGGGCTGGCCCGTGACGCTGGCGTCGGCCATGGCCGCGTCGACCGCCAGGTCGATGCCCATCAGGCGCGCCCTGGCTTCATAGCGGGCGTCGTCCACGATGTCGTGCACAAGGTCGGCGATGCCGACGTCTTCGCTGTGCGCGTGCCCCGCGCCCGCTTGCACGGCGCCCGCTTCCAGCCGCGACAGGGTCAGCAGTTCACCGATCAGCTTATCCATGCGCTCGCTTTCGCGTTCGATGCGCTGCATCGAGGCGGCCATCTTTTCCGGCTGCTGGTGCGCCAGGCCGATGGCGGCCTGCAAGCGCGCCAGCGGCGAGCGCAGCTCATGCGAGACATCATGCAGCAAGCGCCTCTGGCTGTCCATGAGGCTGCGCAAACGGCCCGTCATGCGGTCGAAATCGCGTCCCAGGTCCGTCAATTCATCGCCGCGCTTGCCGCTGGCGTGGAAGCGCGGCGCCAGGTTGCCGTGCGAGGCGGCCTCGAACGCCTGCCGCAGGTCGCGGATGGGACGCGCAAAATACCAGGCCAGCAAAAAGGCGAACAGCAGGCTGGCGGCGATGGCGGCGGCCAGGGGAATGAAAGTGCGATAGGGGCTGTCCATGCGCGGGCCGGGCGGCATGCCGCGGCCGAATTCGCCGCGTGGCGGCGGGGCACCCGCTTCGCTGGGGCGTGGACCGGGTCCCATGGTGCGCGGGCCGCTCAGGGTGACGGCGTTGAGCGTGTCGCGCGCGGCGCCCGCCTCGGCATTGCGGAAGCGTTCGGACGAGGGCAGGAACAGCAGGTAGCGCTTGCCGTCGCTGCCGGCCACGTCGCGCACGACGGGATGGGCCTGGCTTTGTTGCAGCATGGCGCGCGCCTTGGCCAGCATGGCGGGATGCACCGTGCGGCCCATCAATTCTTGCCCTTTGGCATCGACAGCAAACACGCGCATGCGTTCGAGCTTGCCCAGGAATTGCCGCAAGGCCTGGCTGCCGCCCGCTTCCACGGTGGCGCTGGCGGCCTCGATGATCATTTGCGCGGGCGGGCTGGTATCGATGTCGAGGGCCCGTTCCTGCTGCGCGGCCCGGTTTTTCAGCCAGAAGGTGCCGCCGATGCCGATGGTGGCCGTCACTTGCGCCAGCATGATGCACAGAAAAAACTTCCAGAACAGACGGCCCACGCTTACTCCTTGATCAGCTGGTAGCCGAGACGGTACACGGTTTGCAGGCAGGAACGGCCATCGGCCAGGCTGCCCAGCTTGCGGCGCAGGCTGCTCAAATGCACGTCGATATTGCGGTCGAAGCGGGCCATGGGCCGGCCCAGGCCCAGTTCGGACAGCTGATTCTTGCTCACGGGCTTGCCCGCATGGCGCACCAGCACTTCCAGCAGGTTGAATTCCGTGCTCGTCAGCTCCAGGTGCGCGCCGGCCCAGGCAACGCGGCGCTGCTCCGGCCACATCGTCAACTGGCCCACGGTCAGCGGCGCCAGGCCCGAGGTGTCCTGCAGCGCCGCTTGCGCACGGCGCAGGATGGCACGGATGCGCGCCGTCAGCTCGCGCGGCGTGCACGGTTTTGTCACGTAATCGTCGGCGCCCAGCTCCAGGCCCACGATGCGGTCCGTATCGTCGCCGCGCGCCGTCAGCATCAGGATGGGCAGGTTGCTGCCGGCGCGGATGCGGCGCAGGGTTTCCAGGCCATTCATGCGCGGCATCATGACGTCGAGGATGGCGATGGCGTACAGGCCCGTCAGCGCCTCGGCCGCGCCGCTTTCGCCGTCATGCACGGCGCGGGCGTCAAAACCTTCCTGCGTCAGGTATTCCTGGAACATGCCGACCAGTTCCACGTCGTCATCGATTAACAAAACCTTGCTCATGCCTGTGCTTTTTTCGGGTGAATATCGCCCGATGATAGCAGTCAAAGGGGGCCGTTCAGGGCGGTTTTACCCGCTTTTACATACGTCCGCTTACATTTGCGCACCTTCCTTTACACGCTTTTACGCCGCCCTAACGTTGCTTTACATGCCAGACGCCCACAATCAGGGCTGATCGCCACGAAAGGAAAGCCCGATGAAATACCTGAGTATTGCCGTATCCCTGTTGCTGCTGTCCGCCTGCAGCATGCCGCTGCTGGCGCTGGCCCAGCAAGAAGCTGCACCCATGGAAGGGCCGCCGCCCGGCCTGCTTCACGGACCCGGCGGACCCGGTGCGCCAGGCTTGCCGCCATTCCTGCGCGGCATCGACTTGAGCGAAGCGCAGCAGGACAAGATTTTCGCCGCCACCTATGCCCAGGCGCCCTTGCTGCGGGAACAGGAAAAGATCGCCTTCAAGGCCCATGCGCAGCTGCGCGCGCTGGCCGCCTCCAGCGCCTACGACGATGCGAAGGCCAGTGCGCTGGCCAGCACGGCGGCGCAAGCCATGGCGCAGATCAGCTTGCAGCAGGCACGGCTGGAGCAGCAATTGCTGGCCGTGCTGACGCCGGAACAGCGCAAGCAGGCGCAGCAGCGGGGCGACAGCCGCCCCGGCCCGCGCCGCCCCCAATAAGCACAGGAGAGCGAGATGAGCATCAGTGCCTTGAGTTCGACCAGCGCCGCCAGCCAGCTGAGCGCGTTCAGCCGCCTGGGCGGCGGCGGCAATACCGGCAGTACCAGCGGCGCGGGCGGCACGCGGCCGTCAAAACCCGACGATGGCGCATTTCTCGACGCTATTTCCAGCGCCTTGTCATCGATCGGCGTGACGGTCGATGCCAGCGATGGCGATAGCGCGACGGACGGCGCCAGCGCCGCCGGCAGCGGCGACGCGGGCCAGGCGCTGGGCGCCTTCCTGCACCAGTTGATGGGCAGCCTGCATGCGCAGAGCGGTGGCGGTGCCGGCGGGCAAGACGAGGGGGCAGAGCCGCCTTCGGGGCCGCCACCCGGCGGTGGCGCGCGCGGCGGCCCCGGCAATATCGAGTCGGATTTGCAAAGCCTGCTGCAAAAACTCTCGTCATCCGGCAGCGATGCCAGCGACAGCGCGCAGAGCGCGGACGGCAGCGTGACGGACTTGCAGTCCAGCTTTGCCAGCCTGCTCAGCGCGCTGGGCGGCGATGAGGGCGGCACGAGCAGCAGCAAACTGAGCAGTTTCCTGCAGGCGCTGTCGGGCAGCCTGGGCGCGGCGAGTGCGGGCGGCAGCCTGTCCGCCAGCGGCAACCTGGTCGATACAACGGCTTGAGCCATGGAACGCAAGCTCGCCATTGCCGCCAGGAAGGCGCTCGCGCAACGGGCCACGCAGGCGCTGTTCCTGTGCGCCAGCCTGAGTCCTGCCCTGGCGAGCTTGCCCTATTTGATGGAATACATATGGACTTACATGATCACGGTCTGGCATCCGACCTCGAAATGATGCGGCAACAGGCGTTTGAACGGCGGCAAGTCTTGCGCTGGCTGCTGGCCGGCGCCGCCACCTTGCCGTTGATGAGCTGCGGCGGCGGGTCGGACGCCGGCGGCACGGCCGCGAGCGGCGGCGTCACAGGCACGTCCGGCGGCGCCGGCAGCGTCACGATACCGACCGCGGGCGCCTGCACGGTGATTCCCGAGGAAACGGGCGGGCCGTATCCGGCCGATGGCACGAACACGAATGGCGGCAGCATCATCAACGTGCTGAACCAGACGGGCGTCGTGCGCAGCGATATCCGCGCCAGTTTCAATGGCGCCACTGGCGTGGCGGCAGGCGTGCCCTTGACCATCAATTTGCAGTTGCTCAATGCCAGCGGCGGCTGCGCCAGCCTGGCCGGCTACGCCGTCTATCTGTGGCATTGCGACCGCGACGGCCTGTATTCGCTGTATTCGAGCGGCGTGACGGCGCAAAATTATTTGCGCGGCGTGCAGGAAACGGACAGCGCGGGCAAGCTGGCGTTTACGACCATCTTTCCCGGCTGCTACGCGGGACGCATACCGCACGTGCATTTCGAGGTGTATCCCAGCCTGGCCAAGGCGGCCAGCGCCGCGAACCGCATCAAGACGTCGCAGTTTACCTTCCCGATGGCAACGCTGAACGAGGCTTACGCGGCCAGCGGCTACACGGCCAGCGTGCGCAACCTGGCGCAGATCAGCTATGCCACCGACAATGTCTTTGCCGACGGCACCAGCTTGCAGATGGCGACGGTGACGGGCAATGCCACCGATGGTTATGTGGTCACCCTGACGGTGGCCGTGAACGGTTAAGTTGCCGTCATGAAACCCAGGTCGCGCCTGCTGAAGTTGCCGATGTTCGGGAACACGTCGGCCAGCTGGCTGTCGGCCACGCCGAACCATTTGGCCAGGGTGGCGCCATACTGGTCGACGGAGGTGGTCGGCAGCAGGGAGCCGGAACCCACGTCCAGCTCATGGCCCAGGCCCGTGGCGGGGAAGGCGCCGTAGATGTCGCGGCCCTTCACGGCGCCGCCAACGACAAAGTGGTGCGCGCCCCAGCCGTGATCCGTGCCGTCGCCGTTGCTGCTGAAGGTACGGCCGAAGTCCGACGCCGTAAACGTCGTCACCTGGCGCCGCACGTCGGCGCCCTGCAGGGTGGCCAGGGTCGCGTCGAAATACGCGAGCGCGTGCGCCAGACGCGCCATCAGGTCGCCGTGCAATTCCTTTTGGCGGTCATGCGTGTCGAAACTGCCCAGTGTCACATAGAACACTTGCCGTTTCGCCCCCAGGGGACCGCGCCCGCCGATGATGCGCGCCACCGTCTGCAATTGCACGGCCAGCTGGTTGACGCTGGACGCGCCCGTGTTCGGGTTGATGTAGGGCGGCGGATTGGGCACGCCGCCCGCGCCGGCCGCCAGCATGGCGCCGCTCAGCACGCTCTGGCTGGAAATGGCGCGCTGCACCGTCGCCACGTGTTCCTGCTCCATCATGTCGTCGCCCGCCGTGCTGATGATGTCGCGCAAGGCGGTCTCGCCCTGGGTGGTGCCGAACAGGTAGCCGCCGCCGATATTGCGGATCGGCACGGCGCCTGCCTGGCCCACCTGGAACTGGCGCACCTGGCGCCCGCTCAGGAACAGCGCGTTTGACGCGGCCGAGATGGCCGTAAACGTCGCATTCACGTTACCCGTGCCGAGCAGGTCGCCCAGGCGTCCGCCCCAGCCGATGCTGGCGCCTTCCGGCAAGCCCGATTGCCAGGTCGATTGCTGGTCGTTATGCGAAAACAGTTTCGGCGGCAGCGCCACATTGCCCGCCTTGTATTGCGCCAGGGTCAGGGGCTGGATCAGGGTGCCCACGTTGGCAACGATGGCGGCGCGGCCGCCGTCGAACAGGTCTTTCACGGGAGCGAGGGCGGGGTGCAGGGCAAAGCTGCGGCCCGTTTGCGCCGTGGCGGGCGTGATCGGCAGCACGCCGCCCGTTTCGCCGACGCCGGGCAGGTGGATCGAATCGTTGCTGCCCGTGTTGCGCAGGCGCAGGTATTCGCTCCACGATGGCGTGTCCGTGGCCAGCACCGTGTTGAAGGAATCGTTGCCGCCGGTCATGAACAGGCAGACGAGGGCCTTGTAGTCGTCGGCGGACTGGGCCGCAGCCTGGCCCATGGCGGCCAGGTTGAGGGCGAATGGCGTGGCCGCGCTGCCGGCCAGGCCCAGCATGGAGCCGAGGAAGCGGCGGCGCGAGAAATGAGAGGTGATGGTCATGCTGCTTCCTTATTTTTGAACCAGGTATTCAGGCGAGGCCATGGCCAGGAAAATGGCCAGGTGCACGCGGTAGGTTTTTGCCGTCGTCACTTGCGCGGCATTGCTGCCGCTGGCGGCGGGAATCGCGATGCTCGTGACGGCCGCCAGGATCTTGCCGCGCAGCCGGGACGACATATTGCCGGACATTAACAGCAAGTTGACCCGGTCCAGCAAGGCGGCGGGCTGGTCGGCCAGGGCCACTTCGGCCGAGTAGTCGGCTTGCACGGCGCTGTTTTCCGCCACGCCGCCGCGGATGGCGTCCTGCATGAAGTTCAGGTAACCGGTGACGGATGGCTCCGACGTGATCTGCATTTCCGGCGCCACGAGGCCCGCCGTCGCCAGCGCCGAATTGGGCGGCACGTACGAGGGGCGGAAGTAGTTGAAGACGGACGGCGCGTTCATGGGATTCTGCCCCAGTCCCGACAGTGGATCGCTCAGGTAATAGATGCGGTACTGCAAGGCCGCATCCTTGGCGTGAAAGGCGCGCATCCAGTTGCCCAGGCGCACAAGCGGTTCGCGCAATTTGCCCGTGCGCAGGCTGCTGCCGGCTGGCGCCAGCGCGTCGGGGTCGAGCAGCACGGCGCGGATCACGGCCTGCATGTCGCCGCGCACGCCCGAACCATTGTTGGCGAAGGCGGCCGCAACCCTGCCCACATAGGCCGGGCTGGGGTTGCTGGTCACCAGGCGCTGGATCAGCTGGCGGCCGAAGAAGGGGCCGGCATTCGGATGGTTGAACAGGGTGTCGAGGGCCAGCGCCATGTCCGCTTCGCCGCCGGCGGCGCCCGCCGCGCTCACGCCCAGGAAGCGCTTTTCGCTGGTGGAGTGGTACGCCGCATAGTTCTGCATCGGTTTCCAGTCGCGGTCCGGATCGGCCACGCTGCCAAAGAAACGGTTCGCGCCCTGGTCCGGGCCGGCCCAGCTCCAGCCCGTAAATACTTTCGCCAGGCCGCCCACATCGTCGCGCGTGTAGGTGTCGATGGGCTTGCCGCCGGACAATTTCAATGAACCATCCGCATTCAGCTGGTACAGGCCGATGGTAAACAGCTGCATCACTTCGCGCGCGAAATTCTCGTCGGGCGTACGCGTGGCCGATTCCTTCTGGTTGCGCAGGTGCGACAGGTACAGCCCCATCATCGGATGGGTGGCCACGCCCTGCAGCAGGGTGCGGAAGTTGCCGAACGCATGTTGCCCCAGCATGTCGTAATAGCTGGCGACGCCCCGCGTTTGCGTCCATACGCTCTCGTTTTGCGTGGACACGACGAAGATTTCCGACAGGGCAAAGGCCACGCGCTGGCGCAACTGGTCGTCGCCGCGCACGGCTTGCTGCCAGAACGACTCGTAAAAGTCGTTCGGCACGGCCTTGGTGGCCGCCGCGCCCGCAACGGGATACTTGGCGTCGATATATTTGCGATGCAAGGTTTGCGGCTTGGAAAACTGCGCGCGGAACCAGGCGTCGCTGTCGCTGGCGGCGAGGGCGTCGATGGCCGCCATGTCCGGCCCGAACGTGGCGCGGCCCAGGAAGCGCGACGCTTCCGCACGCGTGAAGGTGGCGGTCTGGTTGGCCGGGGGCGTGGTCAGGGGCGGCGGCGGGATGGTGTCGCCCGGCTTGGTGCCGGGGGTGGCCGGATCGCCGGGGGCGGTGGTCGCGGGCGGCACGACCGATATGTCCGGGTTCTGGGTGGCGCCGGTCTTGCTGTCGCCGCCACCGCCGCAGGCGGCAAGCAGGCTGAGTAATGTGATGGCCAATAAACGGCGCAAGGTAGGGTCTATCATTTAGTTTCTTTCAGGCAATCAAATTCTGGCCCATTAATTGTAGGGCTTGCCTACCAAAATCCTGTTTCCAATTAACTATTTACGTGTTGGCCACGTTTATTTTTATCGTCCGTTGGCATGGTATTGGTGGTGTTTTTGGTGGGGTAGCGCGAAGTTTGCTTTTTAAAAATGAAAAATATTTTTTGCCGATAGCGAGCACTGTGGCGGATAGGCGACGTAATCATTCCTGCCAATTAAGCTTGTTTGAAAGCTCATCTTGACAACGAAACCCGCTTCGCCGGAAACCATGGTTTTTACGCTATCGGCGAAACGCCGTTCGCCATCCTGTCCCATTCTTCCCCTGCGCCGGACTGGCATGGCCCTTGCATCAGGGAGGCATGGGCCACCCGCCCGCCTTCCACCGGAGCCTGTCATGACCAGCCGCCTGCTCGCCTATCGTCCCGAAATGGAATTGCCTGACGCGCCGGGCATGCTGCCGCTGCAGCAGGAAGATGCGCTGGCGCTGGCGGCGCAGTTGCTGGAATTGCAGGGGCCGGCCCAATTCGATGCTTTCCTGGCGCGCCAGCTGGGCGCCACTGCGGCGGGCCAGCAAGTGCGCGGCACGCCGCTGGAAGGGCCGCTGCGCCAGTTGCTGGGCAAGGTGGTGGCGCCCTTGCTGCCCCTGCATGGTGGCTCGCCGCAGGCGCTCAAGCGGCGCGCTGCGGCCATCTTCGGCATGGAACTGGAAGGATTGAGCCCGGAAGACAAGGAATTCGAACTGGCGCGCCAGGTCGTGCACCTGATCGATGCCGTCAACACGGCGCTGGTGCAGGACGGCGTCCTGGGCGCGCGCGACCCCAGGACGCGGGTGGACGCGGCCCTGCTGCAAGTGGCACGCCGCGTGGCGCCAGGCTTGCTCAGGCAGGCGGCGCAAACGCCGGGACGGGATGGTGGCCATTGGCGCCGCGAGGGCGGGCACATCGTCGTGCTCGATTGTTAGCCGGGCGGTTGCTGCGTCCGGCACTGTTGTGTCAACCGAGGTGCTAACTTTGAGGAGTTCATCATGCATGACTTGGATCGTACGACCCTGGAATACGGACAGGAAATGTCCGGTTTTGAAGCGGAACAGTTCGAGTTTGGCCAGGGCGAGTGGAGCGGCGAGGGCGGCGCGAACGCCATGTTTTCCGAGGCCGAAGAGATGGAACTGGCGAATGAACTGTTGTCGGTCAGCAATGAAGCCGAACTGGAACAGTTTCTCGGCAATTTCCTGCGCAAGGCCGCCTCCGTGGCGGGCGGCATCATCAAGTCTCCCGTGGGACAAGCGATCGGCGGCGTGCTCAAGGGCGTGGCGAAGAAGGCCATTCCCCTGGCGGGCGGCGCCATCGGCGGCTATTTCGGCGGCCCGCTGGGCGCCAAGATCGGCAGCGGCCTGGCCTCGGCCGCCGGCAGCGCCCTGGGGCTGGAAGCGGAAGCGTCGTCGAACGAAGACCGCGAATTCGAGGGCGCCAAGCAGTTCGTGCGCCTGGCGGCCGATACCGTCAACCGCGCCGCGCAAGCGCGCGGCAATGGCGACCCGCGCGCCATCGCCCAGGCGGCGGCCAGCGCGGCGGCGCGCCAGTTCGCGCCAGGCTTGCTGGGCCGGCCGGGCGGCCAGGCCGCCACGCAGAACGGCAGCGGCGCGGGTGCGGGGGGCGTGGCGCCGGCCGGCGTGCGCAGCGGCGCCGGCATGCGGCCATCCAGCGGCCGCTGGGCACGCCAGGGCCACAAGATCGTCCTGTACGGCGTGTGACATCATGGCCATCGGCGCTTATGCAGCCTGGATGCTGGAGCAGGAGGCGCGCTCGCTGCTGACGCGGCTGGCGCGGCTGGAACCGTTTGCGCTGATCGAGCCGACGGTGCTGGCGGCGTCCCTGATGCCCAGCGCCCAGTCGGCCATCGAAAGCCAGCTGGTGCAGGGCCGGCGCGCCTTGCGGCGCATGGTGGCCCAGTTCCAGTGGTGGCTGCGGCGCGAGCACGCCGACGGCGCCAGCATGGCCACGGCTGCCGAGGCCCAGCGCCGCTTCACTTTCCTGCGCCTGAAGTTCAATGCCGCGCTGACCCAGTTCGACCTGTTCAACGAAGTCATCACGCAGCGCAGCGAGCACAAGACGGGCGTGTGGCTGGCCGGCCTGGACATCGTTGCCGCCGATGCGCTGGCGCTGCCCGGCGATGTCTACCAGGCGCCGCCCGTGATCTGCTACCTGGACCGGGGGCCGGGCGCGGCCATCCGCCGTGCGCGCACGCGCCTGCCGGGCGGCGGCGACAATCCCGTCGCCATCATCCGCCTGCCGCGCGAACGCATGATCGGCAGCGGCATCGCCTCGTCGCTGGTGCACGAGATCGGCCACCAGGGCGCGGCGCTGCTGGACCTGGTGGCGTCCTTGCGGCCCGTGCTGCAAGCCATGCAGCACGGCGGCAGCGGCCTGGTGCACGTGTGGCAGTTGTGGGAGCGGTGGATTTCCGAGATCGTGGCCGACTTCTGGTCGCTGGCGCGGGTCGGCGTGGCCGCCACCCTGGGCCTGATCGGCGTGGTGAGCCTGCCGCGCGTGTTTGTCTTCCGCCTGAATATCGACGATCCCCATCCGGTGCCATGGCTGCGGGTGCGCCTGAGCTGCGCCATGGGACGGGCCCTGTATCCGCATCCGCAGTGGAACCGCCTGGAACAGCTGTGGCTGTCGTACTACCCGCTGGCCGGCCTGCCGCCGGCCCGGCAGCGGCTGCTGGAACAGTTGCAGGCCAGCATGGACGCCCTGGTGGGCTTGCTGGTGCAGCACCGGCCGCCGGCCTTGCGCGGCGGCTCGCTGGTCGAAGCCATGGCCGTGCACACGCGCCAGCCGGCCATGCTGGCGCAGCTGTTTCGCAGCTGGACCCTGGCGCCGGAGCAGATGTACCAGGCGACGCCGACCCTGGTGTTCGCCGTGCTGGGCCAGGCGCGCGCCAGCGGCACCTTGAGCCCGGAAGACGAAAGCGAGCTGCTGGGGCGTTTGCTGACCCACTGGGCCCTGCGCAGCACCCTGGACACGTCGGAGCTGTGCGCGGATGTCGTGCGGCATGGCCGCCGGTCCGGCAGGCCGTTTGATTATCCATTGAGGAGAATGACATGAGCAGCAAGATGAGCAGCAAGATGAGCAGCAATATGGGTGGCAAGATGGGCAGCAGGAGCGGGGCGGCGGGCCAGGCGAACCCGAAACAGCAGGGCGGCAGCATCGTCGTCACCGTGCACGAGCAGGACAGCGGGGCCATGGTCGTCAATGCCGCGATCAGCCTGTACCGGGGCGCCGACGCCGACTGCCATGATTTCAACGCTGCCGCCTGGCAAGCCGACCCCGCCATGCTGGTGGGCGTGCGCTGGACGGATGGCCGTGGCAGCACCGTGTTTGCCGACCTGGCGACGGGCAGCTACGTGGGCGTGTATGGCAATTTCCCCGCCACGGCGCCCCAGTGCGTGACGGTGCAGGCCGGCTGCAGCGCCGTGCTGTGCTTCAAGCCGCAGCTCAACCCGCAGGTGGGGCTGGCCTTCGAAACGCCGGACTGCCATCCCAGCGACTGCAATTTTGGCAGGGTGGGCGACCGCGCCGTGGCCACCGTCTCGTTTGACGGCGATCAAAGCGCCGACGGGCGCGACCAGGTGCAGGTGCTGGCCGCCGCGCCATGGGTGCCCATGCGCGGCACGCCGAACGCCTTTTCCACACCCGTGCGGCGCGCCGGCATGCACCGTTTCATGGCGCAGATGATGCTGTCGCAGCGGCCCGACCTGCGCGGCGCCTTGCCCGTGCCGGAAGGGCTGAGTCCGAACGCCATGCTGGCCGTGGATGCGGAATACGAGACGGAAGAGCGCCAGCCGCAGCCCATCTCGGGCAATGTGGGCGTGTCGCTGACGCGCACGGAAACGGAGCCGACGGAAGACTTGCCCCTGTGGACCCTGATACGCAACAGCACCGAGGCGATGTCGTTTACAAATTACCTGCATTTCATGGACAGCCTGTTTTGCGGCGACCTGGCCGCCGTGCGCGGCTTCGAGCAGGAGCGCTTCGTCAAGAAGGCCGACATGTTCCAGCAGCTCAAGCAGCGCCGCGCGCTGCCGTTCTCCGATTCGGACTCCTACCGCGTGCTGAAAGTGGCGACGGAAGCGTTCGTGATGGTCAATTGCGGCGTGCTGAACCAGCCGCTGGCCTTCAATCCGGCCGAAGACAACGCCTATCTGGACCGGCGCGACATCCCCCAGGGGCGCGACCTGGAAACCGTGCTGCGCAACGATTACCTGGAAAACATCGACGGCTTCCAGACCTTGCCCTACCTGGCCGTGATCCGGCGCAAATTGCCCGACATCCCCATCAGCATCCCGCGCGGCCAGGAGGGGGAAGTGGACCTGTGCTTTGGCATCATCCAGGAAAAGCTGGCCAATCCCTGCCTGCTGGAACTGATCTGGTCGTACTGGCACGAAGAGGGCATGCTGGTGCAGACCATGAACGCCATCGCGCAACGCTTCCAGAACCTGCGCGCCCCCGGCGGCGGCCTCGATCCCCTGTCGAACACGGAAATCGACATGTTGCGCCCGCTGAATAACTTGCTGTGGGGCTACACCCAAGATGAGCAGCACCGGCTCACCGTGGTGCGCCGCAACTATGAGTATGACCATCACTACGGCGTGCGCCTGGACGGCAAGGCAGTGCAGCACTTCCGGCCTGCCGACAGCCGCTCCAAATTCCTGGAAGCATTCCACCACCTGCTGCGCCTGCTCACTTCCTTCTACAAGCAGGATGACGACACCACCGTGAAGGCGGACGCCTTCCCCGTGCTGAATGCCTTGAAGGAAATTCATTTGATTCTGTCGCAGGGCGCGCACAACCAGTTCGGCGACTTGCCGTCGACGGCGCGCATCGAGATGCTGATGCAGCAATGGATGCTGGCGCGCCCCGAATTCCGCGAATTCTTGCCGACGCGCGTGATGGTGGCGTATCCGGAACCGTGGATGGACAGGGTCGATGCCATGAAGAAATTGCAGGGTTGGACGGATACGAGCGTGATGCACTTCCGTAACCTGGCCATCTTTGGCGAGCAATTGCTGCTTTCAGTGCGCTATGGCAACTGGAGCGACATCTACGAACCCACGCAGGCATTCAACTGGGCGCGCTTCTGGCGCCCGCAAGTGCAGGGCTATATCCACGGCTACCGCGCCGCCACCGGGGTCGACCTGTCCGTCGACAGCAGCGACCCGGCGATCGAAGCGACGATGCCCTCGGTATTGCTGCGCCAGCGCCTGAGCCAGCAGCTGCGCAGCGTCTAGGACGGGAGCGGGGCGCGTGCATGCTCGATTTTACCAGTGCGCTGTATCTGGGCATGCGCCATCCGGCGCCTTCGCTGGCGCCGTGGAGCAGCCTGACCCTGGGTCAGCCGGCCGCGCTGCAGGAGCCGCCCGGCGCGCAAGCCCTGGCAGCAAGCCTGGCTGCGCTGCAAGGCTGCGAGGCCGCCTGCGTGCTGCCGTCGACCCTGCACCTGTTCTGGGACCTGTTCGGCATGCTCGCTGCCGAGCGGCTGGTGATCCTCGTCGATGGCGGCAGCTACGCCATCGCGCGCTGGGGCGCCGAGCGGGCGCAGGCGCTGGGCTTGCCCCTGCGCATGTTTCCCAGCGGCGAGATGGCGGTGCTGCGGCGCCTGGCGGCGGACTGGGGCCGGCAGGGGCGGCGCCCGCTGATCCTGGCCGACGGCTATGTGCCGGGCAGCGAACAGGTCTTGCCGCTGGCCAGCTACGCGGCCCTGGCGCGCCAGGGAGGCGGCTATCTGCTGCTGGACGACACGCAGGTGCTGGGCGTGGCGGGCACGGCTGGTGGCGGCTCGGCGCGGCTGCATGGCTTGCCGGGCGGCTGCGACAAGGGGGGCGGCCACCTGATCGTGGGCGCCTCGCTGGCCAAGGGCTTTGGCGTGCCGCTGGCCGTGCTGGCCGGCAGCGGCAACTTGCTGCGGCGCTTCGCGGCGCGCAGCCAGACGCGCGTGCATGCCAGTCCGCCTTCGGCAGCCGTGCTGGCGGCGGCGCGGCGCGCGCTGGCGCTCAATGCGCGCCATGGCGACGCCCTGCGCGCCAGGCTGGCGGAGCGGGTGGCGCAATGGAGGGCGGGGATGGCGGCGGCCGGCATCGCCTGCGAGGGTGGCAGCTTTCCCGTGCAGCGCCTGCCCGGCCGCGCCCATTTGCAACAGGTCTTGCGCGCAGCAGGCGTGCTGTCGCTGGCGCAAGCGGGGGACGGTCCCGGCGCGCTGACTTTTCTGCTGCGGGCCGACCAGACGCCCCGGCAACTGGAGCAGGTGATGGGCTTGCTTGAATATCACATCAGGAGGCGATATGAACGAAGCGTTTGAAATGCTGCCCTTTGCGGGGCAGCCGGGAGCGGCCGGCGAGCAGGAATGGCAGGGAGAATGGTCTCTAGAGTGGTCGCAGGAGTGGCAAGGGGAAGAAGAGGGCGAGGCCGAAGGGGAGGGCGAGCGCTGGCCCCCCGGTGGCGCGCGCGGCGGCATGCGCGGCGGCGGGCTGCGCGCGCGGCCGCCCCTGCGCGGACAGCGCCGTCCCGCGCCGCCGCGCTACCAGGCGAATCCGGCGCGCAGGCCGCCGCGTCCCGCACCGCCGCCCTTGCCCTATCTGCCGCCGCGCTACTGGGGCTGGGGCGGTTATGTGCCCCTCTACCCGACCCTCTATCCGCAGGCCTATCCCGTGGCGGAGCCGGCGTTTGGCGACCAGCAGGAACCGGAGCCGGGCATCGATGCGGGCCAGGATCAGGGCCAGGACGATGACGGGCAACAAGGTGAAATCCCGCCCACCCTGGCCGGCACCATGGGCCGGGTGCCGGAAGCGGCCGCCTTGACCTACCAGGCGCTGGGGCCGCTGGCCAATGCCTTGCGCGACCCGAATGGCCGCGGCCCGGGCCTGTACGTGGTCGAATTCGATGCTGGCGGACGGCGCCGCGCCTACAGCGGCCAGACGGACGATCTGCACCGCCGTTTGCTGCAGCACCGGCTGTGCGGCCAGATGATGGGCATCGACTTGAGCGGTCACCAGGTGTACGTGGCGGCCCTGTCCTCGGCGGCGCAGCGGCGCCGCATCGAGCAGCGCATCCACGACGACATGTTCGCCAACCAGCGCGGCGTGCTGACCAACCAGCGGCGCGAACTGGAACTGGCCGTGCTGGGCGAAATGTGGAACTGACGACAGCCCGTTCATTACTGCGAAGGAGTGCATCATGCATCAACTCGAATGTGAATGCGCGCAATGCCGCCAGCGGGCCGGCGCCGCGTTTGAAGTGCTGGAATTTGGCGAAACCTGGTCCGGCAAGGGGAGCGCCCCGGTCCTGTTCAGCGAAGAGGAAGAGTTGCAGCTGGCCATGGAATTGCTGGAAGTGTCCAGCGAGGAGGAACTGGAACAGTTTCTCGGCAACGTGTTCAAGAGCGTGTGGAAGGGCGTCAAGAAGGTGGGTGCTACCATCGCCAAGGTGGCCAAGCCCCTGGGCGGCGCCTTGAAGGCCGTGGCCAAGACGGCCTTGCCCTTTGTCGGCGGCGCCCTCGGTTCGATGATCCCGATACCCGGCGTGGGCACGGCGCTCGGTTCGGCCCTGGGGCGCGCCGCCAGCAATGCGCTGGAACTGGAGATGGAGGCCGCGGCGCCGGCCGACCGCGAATTGGAGCTGGCGCGCCGCTTCGTGCGCATCGCGGGGCAGGCGGCGCGCCTGGCGGCCGACGGCGACGGCAGCGCGCGCGCCGTGGAAAGCGCGCTGACGCGGGCCCTACACCAGCAACTGCGGCATTTCCGTTCGGCCGCGCCGCAGGGCGAGGAGGAGGGCGGGCGTTGGCGCCGGCGCGGCAACCGCATCGTCGTCATGGGCGACTGGCAATAGCACGGTAAGATGATCATCGACTGCCATTGCCATGCGGGACCGGGCGACGGCTTGAGCGGGCCGTGGGACAGCGATGCGCCGCTGCAAGCCTATCTGCGCCGCGCGCAGGCGGCCGGCATCGCCCGCAGCGTGCTGTTCGCCACCTTCCACTCCGATTACGCCATCGCCAACCATGGCGTGGCGCGCCTGGTCGCCTCCGATCCGCAGCGTTTCTACGGCTTTGCCTTCGTGCATGCGCGGCGCGACCGGGGCCGCATCCTGGACCTGGTGCGCACGGCCGTCGAGCGCTACGGTTTTGTCGGCATCAAGGCGCACCGCCTGGATGCGCGCATCAGCGGCGAAGTGTGCGACGCGGCCCGTTTCTTCGGCTTGCCCGTGCTGTACGACCCGGCCGGCGAGGTGGCCGTGGCCGAACTGCTGGCGCAGCAGTATCCCGATGTCGATTTCATCCTGCCCCATCTGGGCAGCTTCGGCGACGACTGGGCGGCGCAGCTGGCGCTGGTCGACCATCTGGCCCGCCACCGTAACATCCATGCGGATAGCTCGGGCGTGCGCCGCTTCGACTTGCTGCAGCAGGCCGTGCGCCGCGCGGGGCCGCACAAGGTCTTGTTCGGCTCGGATGGCCCCTGGCTGCATCCGGGGCTGGAATTGCACAAGATTCAGCTGCTAGGCTTGCCGCCAGCCGATGCGGCTTTGATTACGGGTGGCAATTTCTTGCGGCTGGCGCGGCTGGTTTGAGGCAGATCAAGGCGCGGCCGGCGGAATCGCAATCGTAGCGGCAGTCGCGGCTGGCGTCGCGCAGGCGGCCGCCTTGCGGCGTATCTGCAAGGCGCGGTCCGTCACGCCCAGGCGGGCGGCGGCGCGCTGGTTGTTGCCGTGTTCCTCGGCCAGCACGAGGCGGATGGCCATGTCGGTGGCGCAGCGCGCGATGTGCGACAGCTTGCAGCCCTGGGCCAGGGCCCGCCGCACGGCCGCTTCGAAGTGCTGGTCGGGCCAGGGCGGCGCCAGCAGCCGTTCTTCGGGGGGCAGGGCGCCGATGGTGATGGGGCCGGGGCCGCAATGGCGGTGCCAGATGCGCGTGACGGTCTGGCGCAGCTCGCGCACATTGCCCGGATAGTCGCGCAGCAGCAGGTATTCGCGCACGGCGGCGTCCAGCGGGGGCGGCTGCTGCTGGGCCAGTTCGGCGAGGAAATGCCGGGCCAGCGGCAAGATGTCGTCCTGGCGCTCGCGCAGGGGCGGGGTTTGGCAACGCCAGCCGGCGATGCGGTAATACAGGTCGGCGCGGAAGGCGCCGCGCGCCACCTCGTCTTCCAGTGCACGGTTGGTGGCGCAGACGAGGCGAAATTGCGTCGGCTGCCAGGTATTGCCGCCCACGCGCTTGTATTTGCGTTCCTGGATGGCGCGCAGCAGCTGCGCCTGCAGGGGCAGCTGCAGTTCGCCCACTTCGTCGAGGAAGAGCACGCCGCCGTCGGCCAGGGCGAAAGCGCCATCGCGCGGCGCCGCCGCGCCCGTAAACGCGCCCCGTTCATGGCCGAACAGTTCGCTGCCCGCCAGTTCCGGCGACAAGGTGGTGCAGTCGAGGATGGTGAAGTCGCCCCGGCAGTTGCCCAGGCGGTGGACCAGTTGCGCCAGTAAATCCTTGCCCGTGCCCGTCTCACCCGTGATCAGCATCGGGGCCTGGCTGAAGGCGGCCATTTCCACCACCTGGTGCAGCAAGGCGGTCCAGGCAGCGCTGCCGCCCACCAGTTGCTGGCGCACGGCGCTGGACGCCAGCAGCTGAGCCACGGCTTGCCAGCGCTGCAGGCGCGCCAGCACCTGGCCCGCATCGACGGCGCCGCCAGGCCACAGCAGCACATCGAGCGCGCCGGCCGCCAGCAGGGCCCGCTGTTGCGCACAGCTGAGGGCCTGGCCGCAGGCGGCGATGGCCAGCACGCGGGCATGGCTGCACAGCGCCGGCAGCGCTTGCAGCAGCGCCGTATTGGCTTCGGCGAACAGCACGATGCCCGTTCCATCTGCTTCGTCATCGTGCCGCCGGGCTATAGTTACCTGAGCCTGCTTCAAGGCCGCCGCCAGCAAGGCGCCACTGCCAGCCGCCGCCTGCTGCATGATTTCCAGCCACACCTTGAGCGTCATAGGCCTGCCGTCACGAGGGCACGAGTCGCCCATCTTAGAAGCCCGATACCCCAGCCGTTTGATCTGGCGCAAGCGTGCGCGCTGGCCCACAATGAAAAACGCCGCCTGATCTGCATCAGGCGGCGCCAGTGAGCGCGGTTCCAGCAACGTCATCAAGCAACGTCACGAGAATGGCTAAAAACGTTCAGGGCAAGGCGCATTGCCGAAGACAGTACGAATAGTACGGCTAGGCAATGCAACGCCGCCATGGACGATTTTTAGGCGTTCTCATCCATCTTGACGCAATCGACGAAGTAGCCGCGCTTGCCATCGACTTCGCGTTTCACGAGGCCATGCACATCCGTCTCGAAGCCGGGGAAGCGCTCGTTGAAGTCGCGTGCGAAGCGCAGGTAGTCGACGATGGTCTTGTTGAAGCGCTCGCCCGGGATCAAGAGCGGGATGCCTGGTGGGTACGGCGTCAGCAGGATGGACGTGATGCGGCCTTCCAGTTCGTCGATGGCCACGCGCTCGATTTCGCGGTGCGCCATCTTGGCGAACGCGTCCGACGGCTTCATGGCCGGGATCATGTCCGACAGATACATTTCCGTCGTCAAACGGGCCACGTCGTAAGCCTTGTAGAAATCGTGGATTTGCTGGCACAGGTCGCGCAAGCCCATTTTTTCGTAGCGTGGGTTGGCCGCCGCAAATTCCGGCAGGATGCGCCACATCGGCTGGTTCTTGTCATAGTCGTCCTTGAATTGTTGCAAGGCCGTCAACAGGGTATTCCAGCGGCCCTTGGTGATGCCGATGGTAAACATGATGAAGAACGAGTACAGGCCGCATTTTTCAATGATGACGCCGTGCTCGGCCAGGTACTTGGTGACGATGGACGCGGGGATGCCCGTGTCGCCGAACTGGCCGTCCAGCGACAGGCCCGGGTTGACGATGGTCGCCTTGATCGGGTCGAGCATGTTGAAGCCGGGAGCGAGGTCGCCGAAACCGTGCCAGTCATCTTCGGCGCGTATCATCCAGTCTTCCTGCTGGCCCATGCCTTCGTCGTTGAAGCTGGCCGGCCCCCACACCTGGAACCACCAGTCCTGGCCCCATTCCTGGTCGATCTTTTTCATGGCGCGGCGGAAATCGAGCGCTTCCATGATCGACTCTTCCACCAGGGCCGTGCCGCCCGGCGCTTCCATCATGGCCGCGGCCACGTCGCACGAGGCGATGATGGAATATTGCGGCGAGGTCGAGGTGTGCATCAGGTAAGCCTCGTTGAAGGCGTCCTGGTCCAGCTTGACCGTGTCCGATTCGCGCACGAGGATTTGCGAGGCCTGCGACAGGCCGGCCAGCAATTTGTGCGTGGACTGGGTCGAGAAGATCATCGATTCCTTGGCGCGCGGACGGTCCTTGCCGATGGCGTGCATATTCTTGTAGAAATCGTGGAAGGTGGCGTGCGGCAGCCATGCTTCATCGAAGTGCAGGGTGTCGATCTTGCCGTCCAGCATTTCGCGCAGGGTTTCCACGTTGTAGATCACGCCATCGTAGGTCGATTGCGTGATGGTCAGGATGCGCGGCTTCTTGTTCTTCGCTTCGCGCGCGAACGGATTCGCTTCGATCTTGCGGGCAATGCTTTCCGGCGTGAATTCATGCAGCGGGATAGGGCCGATGATGCCCAGGTGATTGCGCGTCGGCATCAGGAACACGGGAATGGCGCCGCACATGATGATCGAATGCAAGATTGACTTGTGGCAATTGCGGTCGACGACGACGATGTCGCCTGGCGCCACGGTCGAATGCCACACCATCTTGTTCGAGGTCGAGGTGCCGTTCGTGACGAAATAGCAATGGTCGGCGTTGAAGATGCGCGCCGCATTGCGTTCGGACGCGGCGACAGGACCCGTATGGTCGAGCAGCTGGCCCAGTTCCTCGACGGCGTTGCAGACGTCGGCGCGCAGCATGTTTTCACCGAAGAACTGGTGGAACATCTGGCCGATCGGCGACTTCAGGAAGGCCACGCCGCCCGAGTGGCCGGGGCAGTGCCACGAGTAGGAACCGTCGTTGGCGTAGTGCACCAGCGCGCGGAAGAACGGCGGCGACAGGCCGTCCAGGTAGGATTTCGCTTCGCGGATGATGTGGCGCGCGACGAATTCCGGCGTATCTTCGAACATGTGGATGAAACCATGCAGTTCGCGCAGGATATCGTTGGGAATATGGCGCGAGGTGCGCGTTTCGCCGTACAGGTAAATAGGGATGTCGGCGTTCTTGTAGCGGATTTCCTCGACGAAGGCGCGCAGCGACTTCAAGGCGTGATCGGTTTCCTCGATGGAACCGGCGCCGAATTCTTCATCGTCGATCGACAGCACGAAGGCTGACGCGCGCGATTGCTGCTGGGCAAATTGCGACAAATCGCCGTAGCTGGTCACGCCCAGCACTTCCATGCCTTCTTTTTCCATTGCGGCGGCAAGGGCGCGAATGCCCAGGCCGGACGTATTTTCAGAACGGAAATCCTCGTCAATGATGACGATGGGGAAACGAAATTTCATGCATGTCTCCAAAAAAGCAAGCCGCCCCTGACAGATGTGAAGGGGCGGACTAGGGCGCGACGGTCAGGCGGTAGTGCAACCCGGCAGCCGCATAAAAAAAATAAGAACGGGATTCTCGCAGAAATGCGGCCTCTGCGGGAAAAAAATATCGCCCCAAAGCGCCACAAGCTTGCGCTAGCGTGACGCAACGGTGTGACAGGGGTATTACAGCAACATTCTGTTAATCAATATCAACCTTATCAGGCTTTGCGTTGCAAGGTGACAAAGGCGTAAGGCAGGCCGGATTTCTCCGAAACATGCGCTTCGCGCGCGGTTTCTTGCCACACGGCATGATCCACGGCGGGGAAAAACGCGTCGCAATCGAACGTCTGGCCAATTTCCGTGACGATCAGGCGCTGCGCCAGGGCCAGCGACTGTTTATAGATGTCGGCGCCGCCGATGACATAGCCTTCGGCGCCGTCCAGCAGGGCGATGGCCGCTTCCAGCGACGGCGCCGCTTCCACGCCTTCGTGGCGCCAGTCCGGATTGCGCGTGATGACGATGTTGCGGCGGTTCGGCAGCGGGCGGCCGATGGAATCGAAGGTCTTGCGGCCCATGAGGATGGGGTGGCCCGTCGTCAAGCGCTTGAAATGCGCCAGGTCTTCCGGCAATTTCCACGGCAGGGTGTTGTCGATGCCGATGCCGCCTTGCTGGTCGGTGGCGACGATGATGGTCAGTAAGCTCATTGGTTCTGTGAAAAAGGTGGGGGCGAGGCCCGATGCCCGTCATTATCGTTGAAATTGCCGGCAGCCTCCAGATGCGCACGCATGGCTTGCGCCAGCGCGCCTGGCGCTTCCAGCGGAATCATGTGGCCGGTATCGTCTTTCAGTATGTGCAAGGTGGCTTGCGGCAGGCGGGCGGCCATGGCGCGCAGGTCGTCGGGATCGACGAGCTTGTCGTCTTCGGCGCCCACGATCAGCACGGGGAAATCGAGTTCCGGCAAGCGCGCCATCAGGTCGGGGCGGTCTATCGTGGTGAGAAATTGCGCCAGCAGCACCTCCTTGCCCAGGTCCAGTCCCATCTGCTGGATCAGGCCCGTGATGGCGCCGTCCTGCAAGTGCGACGGGTGCAGCAATTCGCGCAGGCGCTGGCGCGTGATGCCCGCATAGGCATTGCGATCGAGCATGGCGACGATGCGCTGGCGCGCTTCGACCTCCGCCGGCAGCAAACCTTTGGCCGAATTGGCGATCAAAGTGAGGGATTTCACACGCTGCGGATGCGCCAGCGCGTGTTCGAGCGCCAGGTAGGCGCCCAGCGAAAAGCCCACCAGATGGGCTTGCGGAGCGCTGTGGCTGGCGATCATCTGCTGCATTTGCGGGCGCGTGCGCGCCTGGTGCAGGGGGATGTGCTGCAGCTCAAAGGCGTCGCCCAGGGCGGGCGCCAGGCGCGACCACAGGCGTGCGTCGCACAGGGTGCCAGGAATGCAGTCGAGTCGTATATTGATCAAGGACAAACCTAGTGTGAAAAATTTTTGTCGAGCGGCATTATCCGTCATTTTGCGCATGGGGACAGCGGCACGATTTTTCCGTATGGCATTATTTTCAATAGTGCGCGGCTGGCAAGCCGGAACTTTATGGTAGGCTCATGGCTCATCAAGCTGGCGTGCCGGCGACGTGACCTGAAACACCGAATGCAACCCCCACATTAAAGAGGAATTACCATGGCGATCAGTTTGCAAAAAGGCGGCAATGTCAACCTGAGCAAGGAAGCTCCCGGCTTGAAGAAAATCGTGATTGGCCTGGGCTGGGACCCGCGCGCCACCGATGGCGCCGCTTTTGACCTGGACGGCAGCGCTTTCCTGTTGAAAACGGATGGCAAGGCCCGTTCCGATGCCGATTTCATTTTTTATAACAACCTGAAGTCGGCTGACGGCTCCATCGTCCACGCGGGCGACAACACCACGGGCGGCGGCGATGGCGACGACGAGAAAGTGGCCGTCGACCTGGCCAGCGTGCCCGCAGACATCGACAAGATCGCCATCGCCGTGACTATCCACGACGCGGAAAACCGCAAGCAGAACTTTGGCATGGTGGGCAAGGCCTACATCCGCTGCCTGAACGGCGACAACGGCGCGGAAATCGCCCGCTACGACCTGTCGGAAGACGGCTCGACGGAAGCGGCCATGATCTTCGGCGAAATCTACCGCGCCGGCAGCGAATGGAAATTCAAGGCCATCGGCCAGGGTTTCAAGGGCGGCCTGGGACCACTGGCACGCTCGTTCGGCATTAATGCATAAAAAGCAATTGTTTGCGTAACTGTACCGGGTGGCATCGCTGCCCGGTTCTGTCCCTCCTTTCTTTCTCCCTGACTCCATGGAAAACCTGATCAAGGGGCAGCGCCTGGCGCTGTCCGGCCTCGTCACGGGCAACGTCGTGCAACTGGGGCTCGCCAGCGCTGGCGTGCCGCTGGACTTTGCCTGTTTCGGCCTCGACGCCAACGGCAAGCTGTCCGACGACCGCTACATGACCTTCTTTAACCAGCCGCGCACGCCGTGCGGCGGCGTGGAAGCGGCGGCGCCGTCCGGCGATGCGGCCGGTTTCAGCTATCAGCTGGACCGCTTGCCTGCCACCATCGAGCGCCTCGTCGTCACGGCCGCCATCGATGGCGCGGCCACCATGGCGCAGCTGGGCAGCGGCTACCTGCGCTTGCAGGATGGCGGGCGCGAGCTGGCCCGCTACACGTATGCGGGATCTGATTTTGCGCAAGAAAAAGCCGTCATGTTGGGCGAGTTCTACCGCAAGGACGGCGGCTGGCGCTTCATGGCCGTGGGCCAGGGTTTCAATGGCGGCCTGGACTCTCTGGTCGCCCATTTCGGCGGCGAAGTGGCGCAGGCGGCAGCGGAGCAGGCGCCGCCGCGCAAAATTTCCCTGTCGAAAATCTCGCTGACCAAGGCGGGCCAGACGCACAAGGTGTCGCTGCAAAAGGGCGCGGGCGCGCCGGGCAAGCTTACCGTCAAGGCCAGCTGGGTCGACAACGGCGATGGCGACGACGATAACGACGACCTCGATTTAAGAGTCGGCATACTCTTGCCGAACGGCCAGATGCGCTTCATCCAGGCACCCGATACGCCGGGCAGCTTCGACGTCATGCCGTACGTGCGCCACCTGGGCGACGTGGCGGGCGCATCGGGCAAGGAACCGGCCACGGAAACGGTGGAAGTCAATCCCGCGCTGGCGCAACAGTACGGCGGCACGGTGGGCCTCGTCTTCAGCGTGTATTCGGCGCTGGCCAATGGCGCCGTGTCGGTCGCTTCCATGCGGCCGAAGATGGTCATGCAGTATGGCGAGCAGATCGTCGAGTGCGCGTTCGACTTCCGCCTGTCCAAGGCGGCCGAGGACGATTCCGTCTACACCTATGTGATCGGCATGGCGCGCATCACGCCCGACAGCATCATCCTCGAACCGTCCGGCAAGACGTCGGAACCGGGCAGCGAAGCGACGCCGTGGCTGAGCTGGCAGGGCGAGAATCTGCAACTGGCCTTCAACGGTCCCGTCGTCTTCAAGGGCGAGGACAAGGAAGACGAAGATGATTTCAACGCGGACAATCCGCGCCGCTATATCGCCTAGGAGGCACTGATGGAAACCTTGTCCAAGGGACAGCGCTTGCCGCTGGCCAATCTCGTTCCCGACGGCGTGCTGCAGGTGGGCGTCGCTGCGCAGGGGCTGGCGCTCGACGTGGCCTGTTTCGGCCTCGACGCCAACGGCAAACTGGCCGACGAGCGCTACATGACCTTTTTCAACCAGCCGCGCACGCCGTGCGGCGGCGTGGAAGCGCGGGCCGGCAGCGGCGGCGACATGGCCGAGTTTGCCTTGCAACTGGCGCGCTTGCCGGCCGGCATAGACCGCCTCGTCGTGACGGCGGCCATCGATGGCGGCGGCGTGATGTCGCAGCTGCAAGCCGGCCACGTGCGCCTGCAGGCGGGCGCACGCGAGCTGGCCCGCTTCGCTTTCGCGGGTAGTGATTTCGCGCAGGAAAAAGCCGTCATGCTGGCGGAAATCTACCGCAAGGATGGCGGCTGGCGCTGCATGGCCGTGGGGCAAGGTTTTAATGGCGGACTGGACGCGCTGGTGCGCCACTTCGGCGGCGAAGTCGACCAGGCCGCCTCTGCTGCCCCTACGGCGGTTTCGGCCGTCATGCAGGCAAAGATCAACCTGGAAAAACGGGTCGAACGGGAAGCGCCGCAACTGGTCAGCCTCGTCAAGCAGGCGGGCGTGTCGCTGCAGAAAGTGGGATTGCTTGACCACCGCGCCAAGGTGTGTTTGTGCCTGGATATTTCCGGTTCCATGGGCCGACTATATAAAGAGGGGCTGGTGCAGCGCTTTGCCGAGCGCATCCTGGCCCTGGGCTGCAAGTTCGACGACGATGGCGAAATCGATGTTTTCCTGTTCGGCAAGAATGTCCACCATCCGGCGCCCATGGCCTTGAGCAACTGCAATACCTACGTGGGCCAGGCCATACAGCGCCATCCGCTGGAAGGCGACACGCGCTATGGCGCCGCCATGCAGGCGATACGCGCATTTTATTTCCCCGATGGCGCCGGCGGCGAACGCACGCGGCCCGTCGCCGCGGAATTGCCCGTGTACGTGATGTTCGTCACCGATGGCGGCACGAGCGACCAGGCGACGACGGAGAAACAATTGCGCTGGGCCAGCCATGAGCCGATCTTTTGGCAATTCATGGGCATCGGCAAGGGGCGCAAATCGAAAAGCAAGTTCCTCGCCGCCTTTGCCGATTCCGACTTCCCCTTCCTGGAAAAGCTCGACGAATTGCAGGGCCGCCTGGTCGACAATGCCAATTACTTTTCCGTCAGCTCGCCCGACGAGCACAGCGATGCGGAACTGTATGACTTATTGATGACGGAATATCCGGGCTGGCTGAAACTGGCGCGCGGCAAGGGCTTGTTGGGGTAGCGCAAAGGTAGTGCAAAGGTCATCGGATGAGGCTATGCGACCACAAGTGCGAGAGATTTGTAAATTGAAGTAAATAACAATGGTTCGCATTTGCTTTGCTCCTTGCAATCGTGGCATGCTTTGAGAATGTGCTCTCACGCTGCGGCGTAGTGCCTCATCCGTAGCGTCTCGATTATTTTTTAAGCAAATGCATAAAATCCTCTTTCACTGCCTGGCGGGCGGCAGCCTGCTCGTGTCCGGCGCCGCTGTCCAGGCGCAAACCGTCACCGGCGATACCGTCGTCAAGCCCGCACCGGCCAAGGCGCCCGCCGCCGATGCTCCCGCTACCGTCAGCGTGACGGCCGAACGTCCCACGGGCCGCATCGACCGGCAAGTCTACGACGTCAAGTCCGACGTGGGCAGCACCAACGGCACGGCGGCCGATGCCTTGAACAATGTGCCTTCGGTGGCCGTCGACCCCGACGGTTCGGTGTCCTTGCGCGGCAGCAGCAATGTGCAGATATTGATCGATGGAAAACCGTCGGCCATGCTGCAGGGCGATTCGCGCGGCGCTACGTTGAACGCCATGGCGGCCGACGATATCGAGTCCGTGGAAGTGATCAACAATCCCGGCGCCCAGTTCGGCAACGAAGCCGGTGGTGGCCCGATTTTGAACCTGGTGATGCGGCGCAACCGCAAGCCGGGCGGCTTTGCCACCGTCAACGCGAATGCGGGCATCGCCGGGCGCTACAACAGCTCCGTCTCCGGCACCTACAATGAAGGTCCGTGGGGCTACCAGGGCGGCATCAACGTGCGCCATGACGGCCGCAATTCCGTGGGCGAGGTCAGCCGCGAACGCCTGGACCGCGGCACGGGCGCCTTTGCCCCCAGCAGCCAGAGCTCCACCAACAATGGCTTGAACGATTCGCTGGGCTTGCACGGCACCGTCAACTACAACCTGAATGCGAACGACACCCTGGCCGCCAGCGTGTCGTACAACGGCCGCAGCAACGACCAGCGTTCGCTCGACCGGTATATCAACGGCGACAGCACGGGCAACACCATCGGCGACTATGTGCGCAGCACCGTGCGCAATGGCGACAGCCGTAACTACAGCTGGGGCGGGCGCTATGACCACAAGGGCGAGTTGCCCGGCGAAACCCTGAAAATCGACTTGCGCGTGTCGTCGTCCACCAACGAGAGCGACAGCGATTACGCGAATGCCTATGCGATCGCGCCCGTCAATGCATTTGACAGCCGCGCACGCCAGCATAGCGAGACGGGCAACCGCATCGTCGACTTCAGCGGCGACTACGAGCGTCCGCTGGCGGGCGGCACGGCCAAGCTGGGCTACAAGGTGGCCGACAACAAGAGCAGTTTCGACACTTTATATACGGACATCAATCCGGCCAGCCTGGCCGAGACCGTCAATCCCATGCGCAGCAACCGTTTCGAGCTCGACGAGCGCACCATCGCGCTGTACGGCTCTTACCAGATGCGCCTGAGCGAACGCTGGGGCGCCCTGGCCGGCTTGCGCGCCGAATACACGGACTTGAACGTGCGCCAGATCACCAGTGGCGTTGAGGCTGGCAACAATTACGTCAACTATATTCCCAGCCTGTTCGCCACCTATAAAGTCAGTGACGAGAGCAATTTGCGCTTCAGCTACGCGCACCGCATCCGCCGCCCGAATGCGGGCGATTTGAACCCCTACGTGGTCTACCGCGACGAGTTCAATGTGTCGGCCGGCAATCCCAAGCTGAAACCCACGCAGACGGATTCCTTCGAAATCGGCTATGAAACGAAGATCGCGGGCCTGGAAAGCAGCTTGCGCGCCTACCACCGGCGCGACACGGACGCCATCGTCGATTACCGCTATTTTATCAGCGACAATGTGCTGCTGACCACGCGGGAAAACGGCGAAGGCAGCCATTCGAGCGGCCTGGAATTCAGCGTCAGCGGCAAGCTGACGCCGTCCCTGACCCTGAACACGAGCGGCAACCTGGCGCGCAGCCAGCAGACGAGTTCCGACGACCTGGGCAACCGCAGCACGCGCACGGCCAACGCCCTGAGCGGCCGCGCGCGCCTCAATTACCAGATCAGTGCGGATAACCAGCTGCAACTGGCCCTGCAAATGCAAGGCAAGATGCTGTCGGGACAGGGCTACCGCTCGCCAAACAACACGCTGAACCTCAGTTTACGCCACACGGTGACACCGCAATTGAGCCTGGTCATGAATGTGACCGATGTGTTCAGCAGCAACAAGATGGAAACCGTCATCAACAGCGCCTCGCTGCGCGAAACGAGCACGCGCCGCTTTGACGGCCGCATGATTTATGTGGGCTTGTCGTACCGCCTGGGCGGCGCCACGTCGGCGGCCAAGGAGGGCGAACGGGAGCCGCGCTTCGGTCCGCCGGGCGGACGGGGGCCAGGCGGCCCCGGTCCCGGCGGACCGGGCGGCGAAGCAGGCTAGGCCGCCCACGCGATTTCGCGCAGGAAGTCGATGAAATCGTCCATATGGAGCTCGAAGCGCCATTCGCCTGCGCCATGTCTGGCGCGGTACACGGGCAAGTCGCCGTCGATGCTTCTTTCTTCCAGGTGCACGCAGTACGGGTCGCCGCCCGCATCGGCAATCACCACGAGCTTCGACTGCCAGCTCGCGATGTTGTGATGATGCACGGCATGGACGGCGTAGCCGTGCTGGGCCTTCACCAGCTCCGCCGCGCCGTACAGATGCAGGCCCTGCGGGAAGCGCTTGCCGTCGACATGCACGCGCAGCGGCGAATAGAATTGCAGGAAATGGCGGTAGATTTCCGGCAAGACCCATTGCGCGTCGATCTCGGCCATGTCCTTGGCGCTGGCCATGGTCAGCCAGTTCGACGGTTGCGCCAGGTCTTGCTCGCGCTGGCGCCGCAGCGCCAGTTTCCGCTCCAGGAAGGCGGCTGCTACTTGCAGGCGCGACCGCGGCTTGGCCAGCGTCTCATGCTTGGCGGGCGCCTTGTAGCCTGCACCGTCAGGGTAGCCGTCCGCTTGCCAGTCCAGCACGGCGCTTAGTCGCAGCTGCTCTGCCTTCCAGTGGCCGGGATCGGACGGCAAGTCCTGGTCAAACGGCTGGCGGCTGAACACGGCCAGGCTCTTGATCGCCTTGGCGCGCACTTCCAGCCTGGTGGCGCCGGACGCTGCCAGCGCCACCAGGGGCGCATACGCGTCCACGCCTATACTTTTCAGCAAGCCATCGACGCCCCAGTACGCCAGTGCGGGCTGCTCCAGTGCCCATGCGAAAAAGGCCGCATGTTGACTGCCTTCCACCAGATGCACGATATCCGTCATCAAAAAGGTGCGCCAGTGCAGCAGTTGTCCATCGCGCGCATACGCCGTCAGGATGTCGAGCACGGCCAGCCTGTCGTCCGCGGCATGCTTTTTCAGCAGCCGCTCTTTCAGCCTGGCGAACTTGCTGCCATCCGTTTCGTCAAACAGCTTGCGGTGCAGGGCGGCGAGTGCTGTGACCGCCATCAGACGGCCATCGCCGCCTTGATGGGCGCGTGGTGTTCATAGCCTTCCAGCGAGAAATCCGACGGCTCGATCTTTTCCAGCCATTCCGGCTCGTACTTGCCCGTCTTCGCGTAGTCGGGCACGCGCTCGGAAATGACGAAACGGGGCGCCGGGAACGGCGTGCGCTTCAATTGTTCTTCCACCATGTCGAGGTGGTTTTCATAGATGTGCGCGTCGCCGATGAAGTAGGTGAACCAGCGCGGCGTGTAGCCCGTCAGGCGCGCCACCAGGTGCAGCAGGGCGGCGCCTTCGGCGATGTTGAACGGCGTGCCCAGGCCGATATCGTTGCTGCGTACATATAAACACAGCGAGATTTCGCGCGTGCTGGCGTTCGGGATGAACTGGTACAGCAAATGGCAGGCGGGCAGGGCAACGGCGTCCAGCACGGCCGGGTTCCAGCCGTGGAACAGGATGCGCCGGCTGCCCGGATTGGTCATGATGGTGTCCAGGCATTCGCGCAACTGGTCGACGGCCTTGTACAGCAGCACTTTTTGCACGCCGCCCTCGACGATGGGGGCGACCAAGGTAAAGCCGTTCGCTTGCGCATCGGCGATCTGTGCGGGCTGGTCGGCGTCGAGCAGCTTATATGCGGGCCATTGGCGCCATTGCACGCCGTACACGGGGCCCAGGTCATCCTCGCCTTCGCGGTAGGGGTTGGCCAGCCATTGCGCGTTTTCATTGGCGTTCTGGTCCCAGACCTTGCAGCCCAGGGCGCGGAACTCGGCCGCGTTGCGCGAGGCGCGCAGGAAGGCGCACAATTCGCCGATCACGGATTTGAAAGCCAGTTTCTTGGTTGTCACGGCAGGGAAGTTGCCGTTGGCCAAGTCGAAACGCATCATGGCGCCCGGCACGCTCAGGGTGCGGATGCCCGTGCGGTTGTCTTGCCAGCTGCCCGTTTCGAGCACGGTCTTGATCAAATCTTGATATTGCTGCATGTATTTCTCCAACGGTAAGGATGGTGATTGTAACGCAGGCGCGACAGGCGGGCCGCGGCCCACGCACATAATTACGCTGCCGTCTTACCTGCAAACATGACTCTGTGGTAATTTGTGTGTCCTTGAAGAAATACATAGAAACGGCAGATGCTGCACCATGTTCTTGCGACAATTTGTAAATAATAATAACGCCGCCGTGGTGGAGATGAGCAGGGCCGATTTTCTCAAGGCTAACCTGCGCCTGATCCTGGCCTGGCCCTTGCTGGGCCTGATCCTGTGCGCGGTATTGTGGACGGCCACCTTGCTGCAGCTGGAAGCGGAAAAGAAGGTGGCGCAGCAGCAGGCGCTCGACAGCGTGTCTTCCTTGTCGAAAGCATATGGCCAGTATCTGCTGCGCACGCTGGAGCAGATGGACCAGCTGACCTTGCAGCTCAAGTATGAATGGGAAAACTCGCGCGGCCAGCTGCGCCTCGATCAATTGAAGACGCAGGGCATGTATGCCTTGCCGCAATTTGCCATCGTCGCCATCCTCGACCGCAAGGGCCATCCCGTGACGGCCACGGCGCCGTTGCAGCGTTTGCGCGTCAACGAGCGCAGCGATTTCCTGTTGCGCCACTGGCGCAGCAATTCCAGCGCGCTGCGCATCGCGCTGGGGAGGGCCAGCGAGGCGGCCCCGTCAGCGCCGGGCGCCGGCGAAAGCCTCGTGCATTTCACGCGCCGGCTGGAAGACGAGGATGGCAACTTCGACGGCGTGCTGCTCATTTCCATCCATTCCAGCTATTTTTCCGAATTCTATAACAGTGTCAATTTTGGCAAGTTCGGCATGTCGGCCATGGTGGGCGAAGAGGGCGAGCTGTTCAGCACGCGCCTGGGCTCGCGCGTGCTGCCAACGCAGAGCGGCCAGGGCACGCCGTTTCTCGATACCAGCTTCCTGGAAACGGAGAGCGGCGCCCTGCATTCGGGCGGCAGGATAGCTTTTTCCGACAAGCAAAATCGCTATGTGGGCTGGCAGGCGCTGAAAGCCTATCCGTTTACGGCCGTGGTCGGACTGTCGGACGGTGAAATGCTGCATCCCTACGAGGAAACGCGCACGATCTATCTCGGCATCGCCCTGGCCGTCACCGTGCTGCTGCTGGCCTTTGCCGCCGTCGCCACCGTGCTGTCGCTGCGCCTGGCGTGGCGCCACCACCAGTCCGAAGGCGTGCGCAATGCCTACCGCATGGCCACCGAAGGCACGAGCGACGGCTTTTATATCATCGCCGCCCTGCGCGGCACGGATGGCAGCATCCTCGACTTCGAGATCGTCGACTGCAACGAGCCGGGCGCCGGCTACTTCGGCGTGCGCCGCGAACAGTTGCTGGGCATGCGCCTGCAGTCGCGCGCCCACGAGCCGTATTTCCGCGACTTGATCCATAATTACCGGGCCGCCATGGTCTCCGGTTTTTCCGAGGAAGAGATCGAATTGCCAGAAGGCAACCCATTCAAGCTGCGCTGGATACGCCGGCGCCTGGTGCGCAGCGGCGACCGCCTGGCTGTCACCCTGCAAGACATCAGCACGGCCAAGGAGCACGAGCGCGACTTGCGCCGCCTGGCCAATGAGGACGGCTTGACGGGCTTGCCCAACCGCTACTGGCTGCAGCAATTCCTGCCCGGCGCCCTGGGCCGCGCCGCCATCGCGCGGCACATGCTGGCGCTGCTGTTCATCGACCTGGACGGCTTCAAGGATATCAACGACACGCAGGGCCACGCGGAGGGCGACAAGGTGCTGCGCGCCGCCTCCTTGCGCCTGAAGGCCGTGCTGCGGCCGGGCGACCACGTGGTGCGCCTGGGCGGCGACGAATTCGTCGTCGTGCTCGACCCGGTGGAGGACGACAGCCGCGCCGAGCAGGTGGCGCAGCGCATCGCCATCGCCTTCGACGAACCGTTTTACCTGGGCAGCGAACGCCACAAGATGGGCGCCTCGATCGGCATCAGCCTGTATCCGCGCGATGGCGCCGAGACGGAAGTGCTGCTGAAGAACGCCGATATCGCCATGTATGCCGTGAAAGTGGCGGGCAAGGGCCATCACCGCTTTTTCCAGCCGGAATTGTTCGAAACCATCCGCAACCGCCGCGAACTGGAGCAAAGCCTGGTGGCGGCGCTGGAGCAGGATCAGTTCCTCGTCGTCTACCAGCCGAGGGTCGACGCCATGAGCGGGCAGCTGTGCAGCATGGAGGCGCTGGTGCGCTGGCACCATCCGCAGCACGGCATGGTGCCGCCGCTGGAATTCATTCCCGTGGCCGAGAGCAGCGGCCTGATTTCCCAGCTGGGCGAAGTCGTCATCGAAAAGGTGTGCCTGCAGATGGCGCGCTGGCAAGCCAGCGGACTGGAGCTGGTGCCCGTGTCCATCAACGTCTCGGCGCGCCAGTTCGGCCGTGGCGACGTGCACCAGGTGCTGGCGTCCGCGCTGACGCGCCACCGCATCGATGCGCGCCTGATCGAGGTGGAAATCACGGAATCGGCCATGATGGATGAACAGAACCGCGCCGTGGAGCAGTTGTCCGCCATCCGCGCGCTGGGCGTGCGCCTGCTGGTCGACGATTTCGGCACCGGCTATTCCTCGCTGTCGCAGCTGCAGAAGTTCGCCATGGATGGCTTGAAGATCGACCGCGCCTTCACCATGGAGCTGGGCCGCTCGGAGCAGGGCGAAGTGTTCGTGCGCGCCATCCTGTCGATGGCGCATGCGCTGGGCATGAGCGTGGTGGCCGAAGGGGTAGAGACGCGCGAGCAGCTCGACATCCTGCGCACCCTGCAATGCAATGAGGTGCAGGGCTATTTCATCTCGCGCCCCGTGCCGGCGGAACAGATGCTGTCGCTGATGCATCAGCGCTTTCTGATACCGCTGCCAGCCCCTGCCTTGGCACTGTAGAAGGTCGTATGCGCAGGAAAAACAACGCCGTTTCATAAAAAGAGCGAACGTTCGCTTTTTTCTAAAAAATATTATATGCTTCGCTCATGCCGTCAGTGAATTGGAGTTCACGGCGGCAAGAAAAGTGCAAGACGGGGCAGCTGGATATGCCCGCGATAGTGTGCCGAAGACAATTTCATATAATAAAGAGAGACCAACTTGAAACATAAATATCTGCCCCTCCTGATCGTTGCCGCATTCGCCGGCATTTCCTCCACCGCACAAGCATCGGGCTACCGTTTCGGCTCGCAAAGTGTTTCCGCCCAGGGCACGGCCGATGCCAGCGGCGCCGAAGCGGCCGACGCATCGACCATTTTCTACAACCCGGCCGGCCTGTCGCGCCTGGAAGGCACGCAATTCGTTGGCGGCGGTACTTTGGTGGTACCGCATTCGACCTACACGGATGCGGGTTCGAAGCCTTTCTTCCCTGGTAATCGCACGCCGTACGCGGCCACCAAGGACTATGCGCCGGACGCCGTATTCGCGCCTGCGCTGTACGCCAGCAAGAAAATCAATGACCAGTGGACCGTCGGTGCCGGCCTGTTCGTGCCGTATGGCGCCAAGCTCGACTACGGCAATGACTGGTATGGCCGCTACGCGATCACCAATATCAAGCTCGAAGCCATCGCCCTGAATCCTTCCGTGTCGTTCAAGCTGGACCAGCACCACTCGTTCGGTTTCGGCATCACGGCTGAATACATGAAGGCGGAACTGGGCCAGGGCGTGGACGTGCCGGGTTCGGTTGCCTTCCTGGGCAAGTTCGCGCCTAGCGCATCGCAGGCATTCCTGGCCAATATCGCCAAGACCCAGGGCCTGGCCGCCGCGCAAGCTGCGGGCGCGGCGTTGCAGGGCCAAATCAAGGATGGCCATGCGTCGATGGATGGCCATGACTGGGGCTTTGGCTTCAATCTCGGCTATCTGTACCAGCTGAACGAAGGCACGCGCTTCGGTATCGCCTACCGCTCGTCGATTTCGCACAAGCTCAAAGGCAGCACCATCTGGGATTTCTCGCAAGTGACGAGCAATCCTGCCGTGAACGGCTTCATCGCCAAGGCCTCGAACAAGGTCAATTCCGAGGCGCTGGTGGAACTGCGCACGCCGGAAACCCTGTCGATCAATGCCTTCCACCAGATGGATGATCGTTGGGCCTTGATGGGCGACGTCACCTGGACCCGCACTTCGCGCCTGCAGAACCTGGACATCCAGTTCCCGCCGACGGCCGAAGGCGCCGAGCGCATCCGCCAGAACTGGAAAGATACCTATCGCGTCTCGCTGGGCACCAACTACAAGTACAGCGAAAACCTGCTGTTGCGCGCCGGTATCGCCCACGACCAGGCGCCAGTACGCAGTGCCGAACTGCGCCACCCGGCCTTGCCGGACAGCGACCGCATGCAGTACTCGATCGGCGCGAACTGGAAGCTGAACGCCAATTCCTCGATCGACCTGGCGTACAGCTATATCGACTTCAAGGACGCCAGTGTCAACTACACGAATGACTGCTCGCCTGTCAAAACTGGCTGCACCGGCAACGGTGAAACCACCAAGGGCCTGTTCAAGACCCGCATGCAGTTGATCGGTCTCGCTTATAACTACAAGTTCTAAGCAGGTAGTGGCGGCCAACCCGGCCGCCATGAAAGAAAAAAAGCGCCTTCGGGCGCTTTTTTTTGGGTGTCACGATTGTCAATTAATCCCTGGCGCGCATGGCCTGGTCCAGCAGGGTCAAGGCCAGCCGCACGCTGTCGTCGGGCAGTTCCAGCAACTGGTCTCCCACATACCATTCCACCACGCTGTGCCCGGGGAGGGCTGCGTGGCTGGCGCGGCTGAACAGCCAGATGCCGTGGTCGGCGGCCACCTGGTTGCGGATGGCGACGGCCCGTTCGCGCGAGACGGGCAAGTGCAGGTGCAGCATGTTCGCTTGCGGACTGGCAGGATTGACGGCAATGGCCGGGAAGTCGCGCAGCATCGCGTACAGCCACTGCGTGCGCGCAAAATACCGCGGCATGGCGGCGAGGCGCGCATCGAACTGCATGGCGGCGGCCACCACCCAGGGCGTGCGGTGCACGATATTGCCGCCCTGGCGACGGAACCATTCGCGCGCCCGTTCGACGAACGGCCGGCTGCCGGCCAGCATGGCGCCACCGAGGCCGCCGATGCCTTTGTACAGCGACACGTAGACGGAGTCAAAACCATCGCAGATGGCGGGCAGGGACTGGCCGAAACCCGCTTGCGCCTCCCACAGGCGCGCGCCATCCATGTGCAGGTGAATATTGTGCTCGCGGCAGTGCTGCTTGATCTGGCTCAAGTCTTCCCAGGAAGGGCACTGGCCGCCGATCTCTCGCATCGGCAGTTCCAGCTGCGCGGCGCCCAGATGATCGGGCACGGCGCGCAAGTCGTCCACCGTCCAAGGGCGGTGCGGGTCGCCGATCATCAAACCCTTGAAATGATCGAGCAATTCATGGTTGCCCCGCTCGTGGCGCAGGATGTGCGAGGTGGGATGCAGCGCCACCAGGCGCGAGCCCCGGTCCTGGCACGCCAGGCGCAGGGCCGTGACCTGCGTCATGGTGCCCGTGATGCAGAACACGGCCGCCTCGAAACCGAGCAGGCTGGCGATCTTGTTCTCGAACTGTTCGATCAGCGCGCCTTCGCCGTAGGTATCGTGCGCAACATCGTTGGCGTCGCACCAGGCGGCCATGGCGGCGAAGGTGGCGCTTGGGGCGGGCTGGCGGTGGCCGGGCAGGACGGTATGGCAGCGCTGGCGCAGTTCGAGTTCGGTCACGGTGGTTTCCTTACAGGGTGGCCGTGGCCAGTTTCGCGCCGAAGCCGATGAACATGGCGCCCACGCCGCCGCCCATGCCGGCCGACAGGCGGCGACGGCGGCGGAAGGTCTCGGCCAGGCGCGCGCCGACAAAAATGATGGCCGTCAGGTAGGTAAAGCTGATCACCTGGCAGATCAGGCCCAGGCCGATGAAGGACAGCACGGGATTCGGGAAGGCCGGGTCGACGAACTGGATGAAGAAGGAAATGAAGAACAAAATGGCCTTCGGGTTCATCAGGCTGATGATCAGCGCCTTGCGGAATGGGTCGCTTTCCTTGACGGGGGCAGGGACGGCCGCCGCTTCGCCTTCGGCCGGTGCCGGCGCGCGCAGCTTGCGCCAGCAGCCGATCAGCATCTGCAGGCCGATCCAGCCCAGGTAGGCCGCGCCGATGTATTTCACCACGTAGAACAGGGCCGGGCTGGCTTTCAGCAGGGAGGCCACGCCGCAGGCCGACAGCACCATCAGTATCAGGTCGCCGGCGAAGATGCCGAAGGCGCCCTGGTAGGCGGGACGCACGCCGCGCTGGGCGGCCACCGACAGCACATACATGGAATTGGGACCGGGCAGGATGACGATGAAGATGGTCCCCAATAAAAAGGTCCAGAAATCGGTGATGCCCAGGTTGGCGTGGAAAAGTGCGTTCATGGCTGTTTTTGCTTAGTTGATCTGTACGTTGTGAAATTGCAGTGCGGCAAGGTTCGCATAGATGCCTTTCATTGCGACCAGCGACGCATGCGTGCCCGTCTCGACGATCTTGCCGTCTTCCATGACGATGATGCGGTCGGCCCGCTGCACGGTGGCCAGGCGGTGGGCGATGATGACCGTGGTGCGGCCCACCATGGCCGCTTCCAGCGCCTTTTGCACCAGGCGTTCCGATTCCGCGTCCAGCGCGCTGGTGGCTTCATCGAGCAGCAGCAGCGGCGGGTTTTTCAGCAGGGCGCGGGCGATGGCGATGCGCTGGCGCTGGCCGCCGGACAGGCGCACGCCCCGTTCGCCGAGGAAGGATTTGTAGCCGTTCGGCAGGCGCTCGATGAATTCGTGGGCGGCCGCCATTTTCGCCGCCGCGATCACTTCCTCGTCGCTGGCGCCGGCGCGGCCGTAGCGGATGTTTTCCATGGCGTCGGCCGAGAAAATCACGGTATCCTGCGGCACGATGCCGATGGCGTCGCGCAGGGTGTGCAAGTCCAGCTGCTTGATATCCACGCCATCGAGGCGGATGCTGCCGCTTTGCGGGTCATAGAAGCGCAGGAACAGCTGGAACAGGGTGGTCTTGCCGGCGCCGGAAGGGCCGACGACGGCCACCGTTTCGCCGGCGTGGATGTCGAGGCTGACGTGGTCCAGCGCGTGGGTGTCCGGGCGCGACGGGTAGGAGAACATGACATTGTCCAATGTCAAGGCGGCGCCGGTCGCGGCGCGCGCGGGCAGCGGCAGCGGCGTGGCCGGCGAGGCGATTTCCGATTTGACGGCCATCAGTTCCAGCAGGCGCTCGGTGGCGCCGGCGGCGCGCTGCGCTTCGCCCATCACCTCGGACAGGGCGCCGATGGCGCCGGCCACGATGGAGGCGTACAGGATGAACTGGCCCAGGTCGCCGCCCGTCATCGAGCCTTCCAGCACGGCGCGCGCGCCCAGCCACAGCACGAAGACGATGGTGCCGAAGACCAGCAAAATCGCGATCATGGTCAAGAGGGCGCGGGCGCGGATGCGGCGCATGGCCGTCATGAAGGCGCCTTCGACGGAGTCGCCAAAGCGTTTCGATTCGATTTTCTCGTGCGTGAACGCTTGCACGGTGGGCATGGCGTTGAGGATTTCGCCGGCCATGGCCGACGCGTCGGCGATGCGGTCCTGCGAGTCGCGCGACAGCTTGCGCACCTTGCGGCCAAACACGATGATGGGCACGACGACGAGAATCAGGAGGCCGATGATGATGCCCGCCAGCTTGGCGCTGGTGACGAACAGCATCACCAGGCCGCCCAGGAACAGCAGCACATTGCGCAGCGCCATGGAGATGCTGGTGCCGACGACGGCCTGGATCAGGGTCGTGTCGGTGGTGATGCGCGACAGGACTTCGCCCGTCTGCGTGGTTTCAAAGAATTCGGGGCTTTGCGTGACGACGTGGCGGTACACGGCGCTGCGGATGTCGGCCGTGACGCGCTCGCCCAGCCACGACACCGTGTAAAAGCGCGCGGCCGTGGCCAGCGCCAGGATGGACGCCACGCCGAACAGGGCGAGGAAGACCAGGTCGACGTGCTGGATGCTCTTCGAGCCGGCCGCGCTGCCGAAGCCGAGGTCGATCATCTGCTTGAACGCGGCGGGAATGGCCAGGGTGGAGGCGGCGGCCACCACCAGCGCGATACCGGCCAGGAAGAACTGCTTGCGGTACGGCGTCAAAAAGGGCATCAAGCCCTTGAATGCGGCCAGGCTGCCTTTTTTCAGTTCGCGGCTGGTGCCGGTGTCGGGAGTCGGTGCGGTGCTTGCTGTACTGGTACTGCCTGTTTCTGTGCTGGTTGTCATTGTTTTTCGCTTTGATTTACTTTTTGCTTGTCCGGGGTCAGTCCCGACGGGTCTGACCCCGGCATTTTATGCATTGCTTATAACTTCATCGGCTGGACGTAGCCCGTCATTTCCAGGTAGGCGCGGCCCACGGGCTGGCCGTCGCGCTCCACCGTCACGGCGCCTTCCCAGTACACGGCGCCCGTCGAGCGGCGCGAATCGAGTTCCTGGTCCGCTTGCAGCGGCTTGATCTGCCAGCGCGTCGCGCCCGTGCGGATCTCGGTGGCGACCGGGTATTCGGCTTGCGTGCGGGGCGAACGCCAAAGCTGCGTGGGCGTGAAATCGACGTCGCCAGGGGCGAACTGCGTCATCTTACCGGACGCGTCGCGCCATGTCGCGTGCGCCCATAGTTTAGCACCTGTCTTGCTGCGGATCTGGAAGGCCATCAGGGCGCCGCCGTCGTCGAGGTTGGCGCCTATCCAGTTCCAGCCGCTGGCGTCCGCATCGAGCACCTGGCTGGACCACTCGTGATCGAGCCAGGTGGCGCCCGTCACGGCTTCCGGCTTGCCGCCCGCGCGCGCGATCGAGCCCGTCGTGCGCAGCTGCGGCTTGCTGTAGTAGTAACTCGATTGCGCGGGCCGCGCGCCCTTGCGCGAGTAGCCGCCAACGCCCTGCAGCAGCACGGGCTGGGTGGGCGCGAGGGTCAGCTGCAGGTTGAATTCGCGCGCGGCCAGGCTGACCCGGTAGCTGCCATCCGCCTGCCGCTGCATGCGCCAGTCGTCGAGCTTTACGTCCGTGTCGCCCACCTTGGCGTAGGCCAGGCCGAAACCCTCGCGCGCGCTTTTCTCGTCGTGCAGCAGCTTGCCCACCTTGGGATCGGACAGGGCCGCATGGCCGATGATCAGCTGTTTCGGCGCAAACGCGCTGGGGTTGTCCGTATCGGTGGCCGTGGCGCTGCGAAAGAAGGTCACCTGGTAGCCCAGCTGCTCGCCGCCGGCCGTTTTGACCCATCCCGTGGCGTACCACCATTCCGTTTTATACGCGGGATGGGCGCCGAAGTCGTGCGGCAGGCGCAGGGTCTGGCCGGCCGGCAGCGGCGTGACGGGGGCAAAGGCAGGCGGCGCGGCCAGCGCAGGTAGCGCCAGCGCCAATGACAAGATGAAAACACGACGCATTACCAGTCCTCCCTGACGGCGCGGATGGGGCCAGCGGACAAGGCTTGTCTGCCCGCGATCAGCGCCGTGGCGGCCGCCGCCGTCAGCAGGGCGCCGGCCACGGTGGCGATCAAGGGCCACGGCAAGTGCAGCTGCATGGTCCAGTGGAACGATTGCGGATTGACGATGAAGACGAGCACAAAGCTGATCAGCAGGCCCAGGATGAAACCGGTGGCAATGCCCAGCGCCGTCAGCGCGCCGCCTTCGAGCGCCAGGATGGACAAAATCTGCCCGCGCGTCACGCCCACGTGGCGCAGCATGCCGAATTCGCGGGCGCGCGCCAGGGTTTGCGCGGAAAACGTGGCGGCCACGCCGAACAGGCCGATGACGATGGCGATGGCTTCCAGCAAATACGTGACGGCGAAGCTGCGGTCGAAGATCTGCAGGCTCAGGGCGCGGATGGCCGACGGGTTCGACACTTCCAGGCTGGCGCCGAACGGCAGCGCTTTCAGGCGCTGTTGCAGCGCGTCGCCCGTGGCGTCCTTGGCCAGCCACAGGGCGGCGTCGCTGACATCGAGGTCGCCCGTCAGCGCGCGGTAGTCGTCCAGCGGCATCTGGATGGCGCCGGAAGAGCGTGCATAGTCGCGCCAGATGCCGGCGATGAAGAACTTGTGCAAGCCGCCTGCCAGCGGCAGGGCTATCTGCTGGCCCGGTTTGACGTTGTACAGGTCGGCCGCCGCCTCCGACAGCCACACGGGCCGGCTACCTGCCGGCACGGGCAGGGTGTCACCCACCAGTACCATGCTCTTGCCCGGATCGGACAGCAGGATCGGGCGCGCCAGCAGCATCACATTCGGACGGTCGGGCGCCAGCGACAGCGAGCGCAGGCGCTGGAAATCCACCCTGGCCACTTCGGGCAGGGCGGTGATGCTGGCCTGTTCGCGTGGATTCAAGCCTGCCGTGCCGCCGCTGGCGGCCGTGCGCGCGTACACGTCGGCCGGCAAGATCTGCAGCAGCCAGTCGTCGACGGAAACGCGGAAACTCGACACCATGATGGCCATCGCCACCATCAGGCTAAAACTCGACAGCACGCCGCCGAGGGCGATGCCCGCCTGGCCCGAGGCGTTCGCCAGGCGGGCCAGGGTCAGGCTGCGCACGGGCGCATGCAGGCTGGTCTCCGTGCGCAGCCAGGCGCGCTGCAGGAAGCGGAAGACGACGGCGGCCAGTTGCGGCATCAGGGCGATGGCGCCGATCAGCAGCAGCGCGATGGACAGATAGCCGAACAGGGGCAGCTCGAACACGGGCGGCAGGAACGTCAGGGCGCCGGCCAGCAGCAGGCAGACCAGCGCGGGCCAGGTTTTCGCCAGGCGCGTCGTCACGACTTCCTCGCTGCCCGATTTCAGGGCGATGGCGGGCGCCGCGCGCGCCGCTTCCAGCGCGGGCGCGGCGCAGCCCAGCAAGGCGACGCCGAGGCCGAGGATGAAGTAGACGAAGGCGGCGACGGGCGTGAATTGCACCTGCGGCTGCACGCCCGCGAAATAGCCGGCGCCCAGGTCGCCGCCGAAGAAGCGCAGGGCCACGGCCGCCATGGCGTAGCCGCCCGCGATGCCCAGGCCGGCGCCGACGACGCCGAGGCTGGCGCCTTCCAGCAGCACCTGGCGCAGCAGCCGGCCCCGTTCCATGCCCAGCACGCGCAGCAGCGCGAACTGGCCGCGGCGGCGGATGACGGACAGCGCCTGCGTGGAAAACACGAGGAACGCCCCCGTAAACAGGGCGACGAGGGCCAGCACCGTCAGGTTGACCCGGTAGGCGCGGCTGAGGTTATTGTTGCGGCTATTCTGGTTTTCGTCATTTGGCTGGCCCACCTGGAAGCGCCCCGGGTACTGTGCTTCCAGCGCCCGCGCCAGTTCGGCCTGGAAGGCGTCGCGGTTGACGCCCTGGCGCAGTTTCAGGTCGATGCGCGACAGCTTGCCCAGCTTGTTGAAGCGCCATTGCGCCGCGCCGATATCCATTACGGCGATGCGCTGGCCGGCGCGCGCGCGCTGCAGCGAACCGGCCACGCGCAGCGGCACCGTGCCCGTGCCCGATTGCAGGGCGACCTCGCCGCCTTGGGCTACATTGAGCCAGCGCAAGGCGGCCGGCGACAAAAAGACGGCGTCGTCGGCCAGGGTGTCGAAAGGCTGGCCTTCGGCCGGCGCGCCGATCAGGTCGGGCGAGATGAAGCCGGCGCGGAAGACGTCGAGCGCCAGGATGTGCAGCGGGCCGCCATCCTTCTTGCCCGCCACCGTGGCCTGCAGTTCCAGCACGGGCGAAGCGACAGCCACGCCGTCGCGCTGCGCCAGCCATGGGTAGATGGCTTCATCGAACAGCGCTTCGCGCCCGGCCACCTGCACGTCGGCCTGGCCGGACAGGCTTTTGACGGCCGTGGAAAATTCATTGAAGGCGGCCGCGTTGATCAGGTGGATGGCAAAGCCCAGCGATACGCCGATGGCGATGGCCAGGATGGCGACGAGGGCGCGCACGGGATGCGCGCGCCATTCGCCCAGCAGCAGCCAGCGAGAAAGCAGGCGCGTGCCCGCAGGATCGGCTGCCGGCGCACTCAATGCAGGCATTCGACGGCCAGGCGTTCGCCGGCGCGCCGTGCTTTCAATTGCGCCGCATCGCGGTTCTTGTCGCCCGCGCCGACGGCGTCCTGCGCCGCCCATTTCTGTTCCAGGCGCAGCTGCGCGCAGTGCTTCTCGTGGACTTCCTGCTGCCTGGCGCCCCGTTCGCGCGCCTGGTCTTCCAGCTGCTCCTGCTTCTTGCGCGCCGCTTCCATCTGGCTGGCCACCCGTTCCTGGCGCGTGGCCGCGCCCTTGTCGACGGCGGGCGGCGGCGGGGGGATTTCCAGGATTTGCAGCTGGCCGGCCGTGCAGGGCGTGGCGCTATAGCTGCTCTGGCCATCCTTCACGCACTTGTAGACGTCCTGCGCACTGGCGGAACCGGCCAGCAAGGCCATGGCGCATAGCAGGAGGGACGACGGCTTCACAATATCTTCCCCGGATTCATGATGTTCTGCGGGTCCAGCGCCTGCTTCACGGCGCGCATCAGCTGCAATTCCAGCGGCGACTTGTAGTGCGCGAGATCGGCCTTTTTCAGCGCGCCGATGCCGTGTTCGGCCGAAATCGAGCCCCCAAAAGCGTGCACCTGGTCATGCACGATGCGGTTGATCGCATCCTGGTTGGCGAGGAAATCCTGGTCCGTCATGCCGGCTGGCGGCGCCACGTTGTAATGCAGGTTGCCGTCGCCCAGGTGGCCGAAGCACACGAGCTGGCAACCGGGGAAGGCTGATTCCAGGGCCGCATCCGTGATGGCGATGAAATCGGCGATGCGGGAGATGGGCAGCGAGATGTCGTGCTTGATGTTCTTGCCCGCCTGCGCCTGCGCCAGCGGGATGTGTTCGCGCAGCTGCCACAGTCCCTCGGACTGCGCCACGGAACTGGCGACGACGGCGTCTTCGATCAATTCGTCTTCCAGGGCCGCACCGATGCTCGCTTCCAGCAATTCCACGGCATGCGCCTCGGACTGGCTGCTGGACAATTCGAGCAGCACATATTGGCCGTGCGCGTCGGCGAATGGGCGCGGCAGCTGCGGGAACTGCTCCGCCACCAGCTGCAGGCAATACTGCGACATCAGTTCAAAACCCGTCAGGCTGGCGCCGCAATGGTCCTGCATCAGCGAGAGCAGGCGCAGCGCGTGGGCGGGCGAGGGCATGGCGGCCAGCGCCGTGATGCAGGCTTTCGGCTGCGGGTACAGCTTCATCACGGCGCCCGTGATCACGCCCAGGGTGCCCTCGGCGCCGATGTACAGGTCGCGCAAATCGTAGCCCGTGTTGTCCTTGCGCAAGCCGCGCAAGCCGCTCCAGATCTCGCCCTGCGGCGTGACCACTTCCAGGCCCAGGCACAGCTCGCGCGTGTTGCCGTAGCGCAGCACGGCCGTGCCGCCCGCATTCGTCGCCAGGTTGCCGCCGATGGTGCAACTGCCTTCGGCCGCCAGCGACAGGGGGAACAGGCAACCGGCGGCGCTGGCCGCTTCCTGGATGGTTTGCAGGATGCAGCCCGCGTCCACCGTGATGGTGCGGTTGACGGGATCGAGCGCGCGGATGCCGTTCAGGCGCGCCAGCGACAGCACGATGGCCGTGCCGGCGGCGTCCGGGATGCTGCCCAGGACCAGGCCCGTGTTGCCGCCTTGCGGCACGACGGGGACGCGCCATTGCGCGCAGGCGCGCAGGATTGCTGCCACTTGCTCCACCGTGGCGGGGCGCAGCACGGCCAGGGCCTTGCCCGTGAAACGGTCGCGCCAGTCGGTGAGGAAGGGCGCCGTGTCGGCGTCCAGGGTGAGGACGTAGGCGTCGCCCAGCAGGTCGCGACAGGCGGAGAGGAAGTCGGCTTGGTCAGTCATGGGCTTGTCGTTCATTTCTTGATGCTCACTTTAGTCACTTTTTCCAGCAATTCCCTGGCCATGCGCTTGGCCGCCTTTTTATATGGGCGCAGATACAGCACGGCGCAGGCAAAATAGATGCAGACGATGGCCGCCTCGCCCCAGGCCATCCGGGCCGAGACGGGGTTCGTGTCGCTGTAGCCGCGCACCACGCCCTCCGTGAAGTACAGCAGGATCACCATCGACGACCATTGCAGGGTGTACACGTCGCGCTTGATGACGCCATACAGGGGTATGAGCAGGGGCGCCGCCTTCAGGACGACCCAGGAGCCGCCCGGCTGCAGCGGCGCGACGACGGTTTCCCACAGCACGCACCAGACGATCAGGGTGACGAGGCTGGCGATGGCGCCCCAGTGAAAATACTTGTGCAGTGCGCCGTGCATCACGCGCCCGCCAGTTTCGCGGCGTTTTCCGCCAGGCGCCGGCCCAGGGCGATGGCCAGGCGCTTTTCATCGTCGCTCAGGGCCTTGTCGCCGTCTATGCCAGACCAGTGCGTGGCGCCATACGGCGAGCCGCCCGTGGACGTCGTCATCAGTTCCGGATGCGTGTAGGGCAAGCCCATGACCAGCATGCCGTGGTGGAAGAGGGGGATCATCATCGACAGCAGGGTCGATTCCTGGCCGCCGTGCAGGCTGCCCGTGGACGTGAACACGCAGGCGGGCTTGCCGGACAGGCTGCCGGCCAGCCAGTCGCTGGCCGTGCCGTCCCAGAAGTACTTCATGGCGGCGGCCATGTTGCCGAAGCGCGTGGGCGAGCCCAGGGCCAGGCCCGCGCACTCCTGCAGGTCTTCCAGTTCCACGTAGGGCGCGCCGTCAAGGGGCACTTCGGGCGCCGTCGCTTCCGTCACCGTCGAGACGGCGGGCACGGTGCGCAGGCGGGCGTCGCAACCGGGCACGCTTTCCACTCCCTGGGCTATCAACTCGGCCAACTGGCGCGTGGCGCCATGGCGTGAATAAAACAATACGAGAATAATCAGATTGGTTGGCTTCATCATTGGTATTATAGGGCGCTTTACAGCCTGATACGACTGCTGTCATGGCGCCGTTCTGATTTTGCACATGTTTTCAAAATATATATTCCCGTTCTTCCAATACCTGTGGCGCGCCCTGAGCATCGGGCTGGCCGTCGTGCGCGGCCTGACCTGGTCCGAAACGCGCGACCTGCTGCAGTTCGCGCGCCGCCGCGTGCGCGAGGAAAGCCTGCCGCAGGTGGCCGGCAGCCTGACGTTCGCCACCGTGTTTGCGCTGGTGCCGCTGCTGACCCTGGCCCTGGCGATCTTCACCACTTTCCCGCTATTTAATACCTTCCGCCATGCGCTGGAAGATTATTTCGTGCAAAGCGTGATGCCCAAGGGCATATCGAACACCATCCTCGATTATCTGACCACGTTCGCCTCGAAGGCCACGCGATTGTCGGCCATCGGCGCGGGCGCCCTGATCGTCACGTCGGTGGGCATGATGGGTTTGATCGAGCGCGTCTTCAACCGCATCTGGCGCGTGCGCCAGGAACGCCGCTGGACCAAACGCTTGCTTGTCTACTGGGCCATCGTCACCCTGGGGCCGCTGCTGGTGGGCGTGTCGCTGACGGTGACGTCGCGCCTCTTCATGGCCACCAGCGGCGTGGTGGGCGCCGTGCCTTTCCTGGGCGCCGTGTTTTATACGCTGGTGTCGATCGGCCTGACCATGCTGGCGTTTACCCTGCTGTACATCGCCGTGCCGAACCGCGACGTGGATTGGCGCGACGCGGCCTGGGGCGGCTTGCTGGCGGCGCTGGCGTTCGAGGTGGCCAAGCGGGGCTTCGGCGAATTCATCCAGGAATTTCCCACCTATTCGCGCATCTACGGCGCACTGGCCGCCTTGCCGCTGTTCCTCGTGTGGATTTACCTCAGCTGGATGATCACCCTCGTGGGCGCCTTGCTGGTGGCCGCCTTGCCCGTCGTGAAATACGAACGCTGGTGGTATGAGGCGGCGCCGGGCAGCGAATTCGTCGACGCCGTCGCCATCTTGAAAGTGCTGCACCAGGCTTGCCACTGCGGCGATTCGGCCCTGGTGGGCGCGGCCGAGATCCGCCGCAGCACGCGCCTGGGCTTCGAAGAGATGGAAACCCTGCTCGACAAGATGGTGCAGCAGGGCTGGGTGGGACGAGTCAACGTGGAGGGCGCCGTGCGGGTGCAGTGGGGCAAGCGCGTGGCCGACAGTTCCGACCACTGGGTCTTGCTGGGCAATGTCAACCGCATCAGCCTGGCCGATGTCTACCGCTTGTTCGTCTTCGGCGGCATGCGCGTGAACTCCGGCTATCCGGCCGGCTCCACCAATGAACGCGATATCGAGGCGGCGGAAGAAGCGGCAGCCCTGGCGGCGCAGGTGGAAAACGCCGTGGAGCAGGGACTGGGCCTGACTTTGGCGCAGCATTTCGGCACCGTCAAATGCAATTGAGCGGTCTTAACTGAGCGGTCTTAGTACACCACGGGCCGCAAGGCCGCCAGCAGCGCCGCTGCCTTGAACGCGGCCGCATCCTGCGCCCGCACCACGCCCAGATAATACGTGTCTTCGCCGCCGTGCATGTTGATCAGGCGCAGCTGATGCGGCGCCAGGTGGGCGGCGATGGCGGCCAGGCCCTCGGCCATCGCGTCGCCATCCTCGCGCTCGGCCCAGGAAAAATCGCGCAGCGCGGGCAGGCCGATATGCTGGACGATGCGCGGCACTTCATCGACGGCTTTCCAGTCCAGGGTGGTGCCGTGCCCCAGCGTGTGGGCGGCCGTGGACCACAGCAGGAAGAAACAGGCCGCTGCGGGCGTGTCTCCTTCGTATTCTTCTTCCGGATCGTCCTCCGCCAGCTCTTCGAGCGTGATGTCCACGCAGCGCGCGGCCAGGTCCGCATCGCCTTGCAAGAACAGGGCGGCCATGCTGCGCAACTGCGCGCGGTCGGCCTTTGCCAGGATTTGCGTGGGCGTAAAGCTGCGGCGCCTGACGGGCTTTTTCTTGCTCAGGCCCATGGCCTCGCTCAACTGGGCCGTGATGGCCGCCTTGAAGTTTTCCACGGTGTCGAACTGTTCCAGCAGCTGGCCCGTGAAATCCATGCTCCAGGCCATGCCATCCTTGACGACATATAAAAAGTCGCTTTGCACGGCGACGCCGCGCAGATGGTGGGCGGGCGGGTACAAAGGCACAAACGCCTGCTTGCCGTCCAGGGTCAGCATGCAGGCCAGCCCTTGCGCATCGATGGCGAAGATCAGGTTCTTGCGCAGCCTGGGCGGCGACGACGTCGTGGCGCAATCGATGGCTTCGTACCGGCAGGGCGCCAGCAGCTCGCCCTGGCTATTAATCATGCCAAACAGGAAGCGGCCGGCTATGCGCTGGCTGACGATGGCGATCTTTTTCTTGGTGCCGAAATCCTGCACGGAGCTGTAGGCGGGCGGCACCACGACCTTGCCCATCTTGTCGAGCACGCCGCAGACATTGCGTTCATCATCATCGCCCGTCTGGCGCTCGATGTCGATATAGCCGTCTTCGCGCTCGCCAATGTTGTCGACCCTGTCGATGAGCAGCGTGCCGTCGGGCAGGCGCAGCAGGCGGCTGGCGCCGTCCGGTGCGATCTGCTGTACCAGGTGGGAGCTGATCACGTACAGGGCGCCGGGCGCGGGCGCCAGCACCACCGTGCCGTTCAGGTCCAGCACGCCGTGCGCGTCGGGCTTGTCCGCCGTGGCAAAGGTGATCCAGCCATCGTCCGCGTCGCTGGCGTCCAGGTGAACGAGGCCCAGCGACAGCGGCGCGATCCAGCGGCCGTACGGCGTGACGAGGCCCCGAATGTCCGGCTGTCCCGCCGCAGCCACCGCGTAGCACAGCGCGTCTTCCACCCATTCCCGCACTTCCAGGCCTTGCAGGAAGGGCAGCACATTCGCATCCAGTTCCTCGACATCGGCCAGCTGCGCGTCGGCCGTGGCCGACCAGTAGCCAATGGCGGGCGATGCAGCGCCGGCGGCCAGCAGGGGCGCCAGCGCTTCCTTGTCGCCGCGCTGCAGGGCAGAGTGCAGGGCTTGCGCTTCGGCGCGCAGCGCTTCGAGCCCGGCCGCGTATTGCGGCGTGCCGATATCGTGCGGGATCAGCTGCACGCAATCGAGGATCAGCCACGGCTGGCCCCCCGCCAGCAGGGCGCTGATGGCGGCGCGCGCGACGATGGCGGCCGCGTCGCGCGGCCTGTCCATCAGGGCGGACAAGGCTTGCCAGCTGGCCTGCGCTTGCGCCATCGGCGCGGCCAGCACGCAGGGGCAGTCTTCGCCATCGCCGTAGATGGGCCAGGCGACGGCTTGCGTGCCGGCGCCGATGAGCAGCTTGAACAGCATGGGGGTATCGAGCCGCCATTCGGCCAGGCCCGTGATCGTATCGGTGTCGAAGCCGGCCTGGCCGGGCAGGAAGGGGGTGCTGAACAGGGCTGCGGTATTGATCATTGATATTTATCTAAAAGTGTACGGGGTATTCAGGGCGCTGGCGGCATGACCCAGTGCGCCAGCGCGCCGCGCTCCAGCCCCAGGCGTTGCGCCACGGCGGCCGCTTCGAAGGCCCACAGGCCGTAGTAGCCGCCCAGTCCCTGCGCGCGCAAATGGCCGTTGAACCAGTCTTCGCGCACCAGCGCGCCGTGCCAGCCGGCCAGGTATTGTTGCAGGTGCTCCAGCTGCTGTGCGCGGTCGTCCGCGTCGAGGCAGTCGTACAGGGCCGTATAGGGTTCGGCGAAATACCATTCGTCGACGGCAGGACGCTGCGGATCGATGGCGGACAGCAGCGCTTCGTACACGCCATCTTCGCCATCGAAGGCCGTTTGCAGGGCGGCCAGGCGTCTGGCCAGGTCGTGACGGCCGAACAGCAGGGTCGCGCCCAGCAGCTGCAAGGTGCGCGCGTAATCCGTCAATTGTTCGAAATCAAAGGCGGGCAAGGCGTCGTCAGCGTAGGCCGCGGCAAGGGCCGCGCGCGCCGTTTCGCAGGCGGCGACGGCCGCTTCCAGCGCCGTTTCCACGTCAGGCAAGGGCAAGCCTGCCGTGTAGCGCAGCGAGAAGACCTGGTAAGCCGTGCTGGCGGCCGCGCAAGCCCAGTAGGCGTCGTCGCCGCCATCGACTTGCGCCTGCGCCTGCGCGCGGACATAGGCAGCCAGCAGGGCGTCGAGGTAGGCGAGGTTGCGGGCAAAGTCGAACGCAGTGTCGTACGTCTCGGGCGGCGCCTGGCGCGGTGCATGGGGCCAGGGTGCGGATGCCGGCGGACAGGCATCGGCGCAATCGCGCTGGATGGCCCAGTCGGCGAAGACTTGCTGCAGATACTGCGCTGTCTCGTCGTCGTGCGCGATGGCGCCCGCGCCCACCAGGGTCGTGCCCAGCAGGGTGTAGCCGGGAAAGCGGCTGCTCTCGTAGGCGATGGTGGTCACGCTCTGGATGGCCTTGCCGTCGCTCAGGTCGCGCACGCGGAAGTACACGTCGTCCCAGCCGGCCAGCGGCGGCGCCGGCTGGCCCGCCGCCACGGTGCTCCAGCTGCCGTCGGCCTGTTCTTCATAGGCGTCGAGCAGTTCGTCGATGCCGCCGGGGCGGTCGATGCGGTTGTTGGCGTCGTATTGCAGGCCCAGTTCGGCCGCGAAAGCTGCCGCGTGGCGGCCCGCGAACACCAGGTACTGGGCGTTCAGGGTGCCGACCAGCAGGTCGGATTCTTGTCCGGCCACGCCGAGCGCCTGCGGCAGCCGGTACCAGTGGTGGCCCGGGATGCCGGCCATGGGGCCGCCTCCGGCCGCCTGCGGGTTGGTGCAGCGCAGCTGTTCCAGCCATTCATAGCGTTCGCGCCGCGCCGCTTCCGTGCCGCTGCCGCGGCCTGTCAATTCGTCAAGCAGGGTATTCAACAACATGGTGCATCTATCCTAAAAAAACACGTGCGTGGCGTGGCGTCATGCCGGCGTGCTTTGCGCAAACGCAAACAGCGTGTCAAGCACGGCGTCCGGTTGTTCGGCCATCAATTCGTGCCCGCTGTCGACCTGCACCACGGTGCCATGCGCGATGCTTGAGGTCAGCAAGCGGGTCGATTTGGGCGGCGTCATCATGTCGCGCGCGCCGAAAATGAATAAAGTGGGGCAGTGTACCGAAGCGGCGGCGATTTCGCCGTTCGCGTAGGCATTGCAGGCGAAAAAATCCGTGTGAAACACGTGATCGGGGTTGAGGGCGGCGATGCGCTGCTTCAGGCGCCGCGCGCCGCCCATGGCGTAAAAGCCGGGGCCGGGAAACGACGGCTTTTGCGCGATCGACGAATGCGACCAGATATTGACCATGTCGATGGCCGCCTGTTCATCGCTCAGCGACGTTTCCAGCAGCGCGGGCGAGACCTTCATCGGGTAGGTGGACCCCAGCATGGCCAGGTGGCTGATCCGCCCGGGCGCCAGGAATGCCGCTTCCAGCGCGATCAATGAACCCATGCTGTGGCCGGCCAGCATGGCCCTGGGCGCGCCGGCCGCGTCCAGCACGGCCAGGATCCAGCGCGCCAGGTCGGCCACATTGTCCCTGGCCTTGCCCCCGCTGCGGCCGTGTCCCGGCAAGTCGACGGCCAGCACGTTCCAGCCGTGGTGGGCAAAGTAGCGCGTCTGCAGGGCCCACACGGAATGGTCGTTCTGTGCGCCGTGGATGAAGACGGCCGTCGGTTGATTCGGGTCAAAAGCTTTGCCGCCCGTGTAGCAGTAGGCGGTGGTATTGTCGATGGTGAACAGCATCTCAGGCGCCTTTCTGCGACAGTTTCAGGCCACGGGCCAGGTCTTCGATCAAATCGTCCGCGTCTTCCAGCCCCACCGATAAACGCATGGTGCCTTGCGTGATGCCCGCCTGCGCCAGCTGATCGTCGGGCACGCGGAAATGCGTGGTGGAGGCGGGGTGGATGACGAGCGACTTGGCGTCGCCCACGTTGGCCAGGTGCGAAAAGATCTTCAGGCTGTCGACAAAGCGCTGGCCGGCCGCGCGGTCGCCGCGCAGGCGGAAGGTGAACACGCCGCCCGCGCCTTTCGGCAGCAGGGTTTTCGCCAGTGCGTAATCGGGATGCGACGGCAGCTCGGGGTAGGATACGGATTCCACGGCCGGATTGGCCAGCAGGAAGTCGATGATCTTGCGCGTGTTGGCCACGTGGCGGTCCATGCGCAAGCCCAGGGTTTCGACGCCTTGCAGGATGGCGAAGGCATTGTGCGGGCTCATGACGGCGCCGAAATCGCGCAAGCCTTCGCGCCGCGCGCGCAGGGCGAACGGCGCCACCGTCGATTCCTCGGCGAAGACCATGCCGTGGAAGCCGTCATACGGCTCGCACAGTTCGGCGAAACGCCCCGTCTTGTCGTACGCCGCCTGCCAGTCGAAGGTGCCGCCATCGACGAGCAAGCCGCCGATGGCCGTACCGTGGCCGCACAGGAACTTGGTGGCCGAATGGAAGACCAGGTCGGCGCCATGCTCGAAGGGGCGCAGCAGATACGGCGTGGTGAAGGTCGAATCGAGCATCAGCGGCAGGTGGTGCTCGTGCGCCAGGGCGGCAATCCGGGGGATGTCGAGCACGTCGAGGCCGGGATTGCCCAGGGTTTCGGCGAACAGTACCTTGGTATTCGGGCGGATGGCGGCGCGCCAGGCGTCCACGTCGCGCGGGTCGACAAAGGTCGTCTCGATGCCGAAGCGTTTCAAGGTGTAGGCCAGCAGGTTCTGCGAGCCGCCGTACAGGGCGCGCGACGCGACGATGTGCGATCCGGCGCCCGCGATGGTGCATAAACCCAGGTGCATGGCGGCCTGGCCGCTGGCCGTGGCGATGCCGGCCACGCCCCCTTCGAGGGCGGCGATGCGCTCTTCCAGCACGGCGTTGGTGGGGTTCGAGATGCGCGAGTACACGTGGCCGGCCCGCTCCATATTGAACAGCGAAGCCGCATGGTCCGAACTCTTGAAGGCAAACGAGGACGTGAAATGGATGGGCGTGGCGCGCGCGCCCGTGGCCGGGTCGGGCGCCGCGCCCGCATGCAGGGATAAAGTGTCGAAACCGGGGTATTTCGGGCCGCTCATGGTGTCTCCGCCAAGTTTTATAGTGGCAAGATCGTAACCTGATTTGCATCTGAGCAAAAGGGCTCGTGTGCAGGGCGCATGGCGCCGTGCTGGCGGGTGGCGTGTGTAACCTGCAGTGTAAAAAAAGTGACCGCTGCGGTGCGGCGGTGGTAGGATACCGGATCAGCGATATTCGGGCTGTTTGACCTGTGCGCGTGCGCCGCGCCGCAGGGAAGGCTGCTACGTGCCAGCGAAATCCTGGGCTTCAGGCGAACTCTCATCGCATGTCCACCAGGAAAGATTTTATGCCCGCAATATCGTTCGACGGCGCCCTTGCCGTACCCGGACCTTCTATCGTCGACGGCCTGTGCCACGCAGGCTGGCTCATGCAAGAGCATTTTATCTCCCCTGAACTGAGCCGCCAGCTGGCCGCCGAATGCGTGCAATCCATGCTCAGCGGCAAGATGAAGGGCGCCGGCGTGGGCAGCGGCCATGCGCCGCTGCTGCAGCCGGACATCCGCGGCGACCATATCGAATGGCTGGAAACGGGCCGCTCAGCCGCTTGCGACCGCTACCTGGAACACATGGAAGCGCTGCGCTGCATGCTCAACCGCGAGCTGTTCCTGGGGCTGGACGAGTACGAAAGCCATTTCGCCCTGTACGCGCCGGGCGCCTTTTACCGGGCCCATCTGGACCGTTTCCGCGATGACGACAAGCGCACGGTGTCCGTCGTGCTGTACCTCAACGCTGACTGGCTGCCGGAGCACGGTGGCGCGCTGCGCCTGCACCCGCAGGGCGGCGAGCACGTCGATATCGCGCCGCAAGCGGGCCGCATGGCCATGTTCATGTCGGGCGAGATGCTGCACGAAGTGTTGCCGACGGCGCGCGAGCGCCTGTCGATAGCAGGATGGTTCCGCCGCAGGGCGTGAGAAAAACTACTGCGCGTCGCGGGGCACGGCCGGCGATGCTCACGGTACTCGCGTACCGCTGCGCTTCTCGGCCGCGCCGCGCATCCGCTCGCTACGTTTTTCTTGCCCGGCAATCCCCGTCGATTTGATTGCGCGCAAGGCTGGATTTTTCCGCAGGCATAGGCTACAGTCGCAGTAAGGGCTAGAATAACTAAAATACCAATCACGCGGACAGGACGGCCAATATGAAAGTATCTGAAATTCTCCAAGTCAAGGGCAATATCCTCTACACGGTCACGCCTGACCAGCCCCTGCTTGACGCGGCCAATACCATGGCTGAAAAGGACATCGGTTCGCTGGTGGTCATGGAATTTGGCGACCTGGTCGGCATGCTGACCTTCCGCGAAGTGTTGAACGCGCTGCATGAAAACGCGGGCCAGATCGGCGGCGGCACCGTGCGCAAGCACATGGACGACCACCCGATCACCGTCACGCCTGACACGGAAGTCAATGAAGTGCGCCGCATCATGCTGGAAAAGCATGCGCGCTACCTGCCCGTCATGAATGCCAAGACCTTGCTGGGCGTCATTTCTTTCTACGACGTGGCGCGCGCCGTGCTCGAAGCGCAAAGCTTTGAAAACCAGATGCTCAAGGCCTATATCCGCGACTGGCCGGCCGAAACCACCGACTAAGCTTCACTCATGCAGTAAAAACAACGCCGGCATCTGCCGGCGTTTTTTGTGGTTGAGTTACTATGTAAATTCCCTAGAAGTATTTACTTTGGTGGATGAATGAATCTGACCGATTATTATGTCGATTTTATAATTCTATGCGAAAAATTCTAGATAAAGTCTAATCTAGAAATTTAGCAATGAACTGAACTTCATTTGGAAACTGTTTGTTTTGTCGATAATAAAGTAAATTGATGGGAATGGGTATTTTTTCTAATCGAATATGCCTGCGTATTAGCGAAAAAATCAATACCAGCCCATTCGTGTAATTATGTTCGCATATTCATCCGCGACAATGTTGAATCTGTCAATGCTTCCTCCAAAAAATCCTTGTTTTAATAGCGGCCATTCTTGACCCTGTGCACGGGCAAGTGAAATAGTACGAAATAATGGGCCGCCACTGTTGTTTCTGGACTTGTAGCCGAATCTACCAATAGGTCCCCATGTATTGTCACCACTTTGTTTTGATAGATCCGCAGCCACTAAAGCTAATAATACTTCAAAATCATCAAAGGAATTTTCATAACCTTTTCCTAGGAATAAGATATCATCCAATTTTGGTTGGAATAATTTTAAAAAGTATTCGCTCATAGGTGCATGATTGTTTTCATGTCCAGGGAGTTGTTTAAATACATTATCTCTGGTTAGATTTAAAATTGCATCAGAAATATTTTCAACAAGGAAAACATTTTTGCTGGGATTCTCTAGCGAAGGTACCTTGGTCAGTAAAATATTGGCTAACGAATCAAATCGCTCACCAGCAACAGCTGCTATTCCTGCCATGTAAACCTGCAGAATTATCGGATACCAGCGCAAATGAATCCAAATATTTAGTCCACCTTGAACGTCAAGCCTATCTGTTGAGCGCGCCAGAACTTTTTGTAGAGTTTGTTTGTGAGCTGGTTGTGCCCAATATGCTACACATGCTTCCAAAGAACACAAGTCGTTGGATATGTTTTCGTATTTTAATAGTTTTTCGATTAATGCATCGAGTGAATAATTTGTTGATAAATTAAAATAGTCTTCTGTGCTTGCAGAAAGAAAATTTTGCACCCCTTGAATAAGGAGGTCATGGAGTTCGATTGTCGACGACTCCATAGATAGTAGCTGTTTCACCTTTGCTATTTTTCTGGTAATTGAGTCGCGTATATTTTCCTCATCAATAAAAGGTATACTATACGCCTCATCGCTATCCGCCCTCTCATCGGCAGGTCTTGATGATAATTGTGGCGCTGCAAGAATGAAGTCGCCGTCTCCGTCGATATACCCATAGTGAGGCGTTTGATTAGAATTTCGGTCCGTCGAAACTTTGTTGTAAACATAAGCCATTAATCCACTAGCGGTAAGAATTCCTTGCCCATTCGCTGCCGCTCCACGAATTCCCTCTAAAAAGTGACCTGTAAATACTGAGTGATCTGGAAGGGGGCCACCTGAGTCTGCTACTACCTCATCTGCTTTTCCTGCCGTAAGAACTTGCCGCGAATATCGCAATGTCATATCTTTGAGAAAGCGAACGCTGCCTGGATGAAGGCTGCGGGTTAAAGCTAGTCCACCGTAACATGCATCCATAATGAATAGCATGTGTTTGGCACGAATGAGTTCAGAATTTCCAGTAAATTCATCCCAACGAATTAAGGTTGATAGATCATTAATGTTGGCGTCATAAGGTACTAGGTAGCCAACTTCGCCTCGAAATCCAGTCTGTGTATGGCCGTGCCCTGCGAAAAAAACCAATATCCGGTCATCAATTTCTACCTCATCACGACAGAATGCTAAAAACGATCGCTGAATATTTTCTTTTGTAGCATCTTTATCCACTAGTAGAACAATATTGTCTTCTAGAAAGCCAATATCATTTATTAATGTTTCGCGTACCTCTTCCGCGTCATTCACTGCATAAGAAAGAGGTGAAGCATGTTTGTAATTGTTGATGCCAATTATCAAAGCATGACTATTTGAATACCACGGTTTGAGTAAGAATCTGATGTCACGCATATGGTCAGCCTTCTATATGTATTATTTTTTTGAATTCGCATGGGGTATGAGTTGTTAGTTATTTTCATTCCATGCCGTACCATATGTTTGGTAATGTAATTTTATATTTTTTACCACAATTTTCTTGTCATTTTAAATGGATATTGTCCGAAAATTAAATTAGTGTCCTTGTTCTTGTGGAGCTGAAAATTTTTGATTGATATTATCGATGAATAAGAATGTGGTATTTCGAATGGAATAATTTCTGCTTGTGGCGAGAACTAAGGCGGCATGATAAGTCTCACTAAGTCCTGATATGACAGGCGTTTCAGCTTCTGATCGGTATCTGAAACAGACCTGTTGATCTACCTAGGTAGGTTTATGCCGCGCCCTGCAGCGCTTCATTGTTGAGCCAGCTGCCTAGCGCCGTGGCCGTCATGGGGCGGGCGAACAGGAAACCTTGCGCCATCGGGCAGCCCAGCGCCTGCAGTATCTGCGCCTGGCGCTCGTCTTCCACGCCTTCCGCGATCACGGCCAGGCCCAGGTTGCGGCCCAGCTGGATGACCATTTCGGCGATGCTGCTGCCGCGCGCGGAACCCGTGATTTCCGTCACGAAGGCGCGGTCGATCTTCAGGCGGTCCACTTGCAGGCGCTGCAAATAGGATAGGGAGGAAAAACCCGTGCCGAAGTCGTCGATGGCGATGCTCACGCCCGTTTGCTTGATCTGCCACAACATCTTGATCAATAAATCAGGCTCTTCCATGGCCATCGATTCCGTGATTTCCAGTTCGATGAACTCGGGCGGCGCCTGCGTCTCTTCCAGCGCGGCGCGCAGCATCTCCAGGAACAGGGGGTGGCGGAATTGCACTTGCGACACGTTGACGGACATGACGAAGTTGCGGTGGCCCTGCTCGCGCAGCAGCACCAGTTCGCGGCACGCCGTGCGCAGCACCCATTCGCCCAGGTCGATGATGATGCCGGAATACTCGGCAATGGGAATAAAACGGTCGGGCGAGATGAACTTGCCGTCCGGCGTCTGCCAGCGCAGCAGCGCTTCGGCGCCCACGGGGCGGCGCGTGGTCAGGTCGATCTGCGGCTGGTAGACGACAAACAGCTGGCCCTGGCTGAAAGCCGTGCGCAGCGCGTGCATCATGCGCACCCGCTCGCGGATTTCGATGCCCATGCTGCGCGAGAAATAGAAATGCCCGGCGCGCTGCTGGCTTTTCGCCCGTTTCAGGGCGATATCGGCATCTTTCAGCGCATCGGCGCCCGTGCCCGCATGTTCGCCCAGCCGCACCAGGCCCAGGGTGGCGGACAATTGCACGTCCTGGCCATCGATGCTGAATGGCGCCTGGAACAGGGCCAGGATCTTGGTCGGATTGACTTGCGACGAGTCGCCCAGCACGCAAAAGATGTCGCCGCCCAGGCGCGCCACGGTCAGCTGCGGGCCCAGCTGGGTTTGCAGGCGTCCCGCCACGGCCACGAGCAGCATGTCGCCGAACTGGTGGCCCAGCGCGTCGTTGGTCTCGGCAAAATGGTCGAGGTCCACCAGCGACAGGGTGGCGTCGTCGCGCGCTGGACCGGCCAGGGTGGCGTCGAGGATTTCCACCAGGCGCGTGCGGTTGGGCAGCTTCGACAACTGGTCGTAGAAGGCGGCATTGTGCAGGTGCGACACCAGTTCGACGTTGTCGAGGCCCACGGCGACGTTGCTGCAGAATACTTCCAGCAGGCTTTCATCGATGGCGGACAGGGGGCGCGGCAGCACCAGGTAGGCGGCCGCGTCGCGGCTGGCCTTGCCCGCGAAGTACAGGGTGGCGTAGTCGTGCGCATACACATTGCGCCGCTGCGCCAGCGTGTGCTCGACGGCAGCCATCACGCGGGGGTTTTGCAGGCCGCACAGGGCGCTGTGCGGCAAGCTGGAAAAGCTGCCCGTGCAGGCCGAGACGAGCAATTCCCGCGCACCGTTGTCCTGCAAGTCCTGCACGCACAGCACGCCGTCGGCGCGGATGCCCAGCAGGTCGGCGATCTGCGCCAGCACGCCGGCCGAGAAGTTTTGCACGCCGTGCAGCGCCATCAGCTGCGTGCTGGCGTGGACGATGCGGTCCAGGCCGCGCCGGCTGCTGCTGATCGAACGGATCTGCTCGTACGAGCGGATGGCTGCCGTCACCGTGGTAAACAGCTTGATGCGCGTCAACTCGGACTTGGTCTTGTAGTCGTTGATGTCGAAATCGCGGATGGCGTCGATTTCCGGCGCATAGCCGGGCTGGCCCGTGCGCAGGATGATGCGCACATCCGTCATCTTGAGGGTTTCGCGGATATAGCGCACCAGGTGCAGGCCCGCGTCATCCTGTTCCATCACCACGTCGAGCAGGATGACGGCGATGTCGTCTTCATGCTTGAGCAGTTCGCGCGCCTGGCCGGCCGAATACGCATGCACGAATTCCAGCGGGCGGTGCTGCATTTCCAGGTTGCCCAGGGCGAAAGTGGTGGTGGAGTGGACGTCTTCATCGTCATCGATGATCATCACCCGCCAGACGCTGCGCGGTGCGACGGCCAGCGGCGCCGCTGGTTGCTCATCGAGGAATACCAGGTCGTCGTGATCGTCCTTGTTGGCGTCAAGGGGGATGATCGGTGCGGGCATGTATAGCTTCTCCAGGATGACTCGATATTTTTACGAGCGCGTCACAAAAAGCCCATGGCGTTGTTGCGTTGCCTCGCCGTACTTGCGTACTGTCTTCGGCAATGCGCCTAGCCCTGGGCATTTTGTGACGTGCTCTCGGCGCAGCCCGAATGCGGTTTGGTAACCTGTATTGTGTAGCGCGCTTTGATCCAAGTATATAGCTATTTAATAAGCAAAATGTTTTTTTAAGTCTATTCTGTGGAGCAATATTTCTTGTATTGCATGATTGCAACTCATATTTGGTGTTTTTTATATGAAAAAAAACACGGTATTTGAAAATGGCGATTTTGGCGGGGCAATATCGGCCTTGCTGCGGCATTAGCGGCATGGCATGCCCCGCAGGCTGGTAGAATTGAGTTTTCCAGTCCTCACACTTCCTACTATGTCCGGCAATTCTTTTGGCAAGCTGTTTACTGTTACCACTTTCGGCGAATCGCATGGCCCGGCCATCGGCTGCGTGATCGATGGCTGTCCTCCGGGATTGATCCTGTCGGAAGCCGATATCCAGCCCGAGCTGGACCGCCGCAAGCCCGGCACGTCGCGCCATGTGACGCAGCGCCAGGAATCCGATACGGTGGAAATCCTCTCCGGCGTGTACCAGGGCGTGACGACGGGCACGCCGATTGCCCTGCTGATCCGCAATGAAGACCAGCGCAGCAAGGATTACGGCAATATCGCGGAAAGCTTCCGCCCCGGCCACGCCGACTACACCTACTGGCACAAGTATGGCGTGCGCGATCCGCGCGGCGGCGGACGCTCGTCGGCGCGCCTGACGGCGCCCGTCGTGGGCGCGGCGGCGATCGCCAAGAAATGGCTGCTGCAGCAGTACGGCACCACGTTCAAGGGCTGCATGAGCCAGCTGGGCGACATTCCCGTGCCGTTCCAGTCCTGGGAGCACGTGCATGCGAACCCGTTCTTTGCCGCCAGCGGCGACGCGGACCTGATCGCGCGCATGGAAGAGGCCATGGACCAGTTGCGCCGCGACGGCGATTCCATCGGCGCGCGCATCGACGTGATTGCGCAAAACGTGCCGGTGGGACTGGGCCAGCCCATCTACGACAAGCTGGACGCCGACATCGCCTACGCCATGATGGGTATCAATGCCGTCAAGGGCGTGGAAATCGGCGCCGGTTTCGATTCGGTGGCGCAAAAGGGTTCCGAGCACGGCGACGAACTGACGCCGGAAGGTTTTATCGGCAATAACGCCGGCGGCGTCCTGGGCGGCATTTCGACGGGGCAGGATATCAGCGTCTCGATCGCCATCAAGCCGACCTCGTCGATCCGCACGCCGCGCCGCTCGATCGATAAAGAGGGCAATCCCGTGATGGTGGAAACGTTCGGCCGCCACGACCCCTGCGTGGGCATCCGCGCCACGCCGATCGCCGAAGCCATGCTGGCGCTGGTATTGATCGACCACGCCCTGATGCACCGCGCGCAGTGTGGCGATGTCAGCGTGAATACGCCGAAGTTGAAGTAAGCCGAATGTTGTCGGATGACGGGCCTGCGGCCCTGATCCGACCTGCGACCTGGATGGTCGTTTTCTCGTTTAACAACGACACTTGCGACACCTGACAAAACCGTAGCGAGCGGAAGGGAGAGGTGGCTAAGAAGCGCAACCGTACTCTAGTACGGTGAGCATCGCAGGCCGCCTATGCCGACGCGCAGTAGGTTTGGTCAGGTGTTCTCATGCCACCTTATTCGCCACCAATTCCAATTGGTGGCGCATCTCCACCGACTGCACCAGCAACGCCCGGATATCGTTGATCAGGTTGAACTCCGTCTGGTTCAACTGGATCGGCGGGAAGCTGTCGTCCCAGTCGCCGTATAAAAATCCCGTGGGGTGGCCGTTGGCCGACAGGGGCAGCACGACGAAGCTGCGCGCTTCCGACAGCGTCGCTTTCCACCATTGCGGCAGCTTGGCGGCAAATTTCGGGTCGCGCGCGTTGTCGATGAAGATCACGCGGTCGCTGTTGAGGGCCGCGTGGAAGACGTTCGGCTCATATGCGTCGCCAAACACCATCAGGTCCTGCAGGTCGGCCATGCCTTCGCCCATGCTGATGCGCGCCGAATACAGATGGTCCCTGTGGTTGCGCACGAACGCCACCGAGCGCGAAAAATCGAAGCCCTGGTGCAGCGTTTCGAGCGCCATCGAGACCATCTGGCCCGGGCTGGCGCTGCCGATGGCGCCGCGCAGGTCGGCCAGGCCGCCGATCAGCACGCGGTTGCCTTCGGCGCGCATGCGCGTCGACGCCAGCTGGCGTGCGCGCCGTTCCGCCGGTTTCGACAGGGGCGCGATCGACAGGTCTGCCGCCGCCATCGCCTTGGCCTTGTCCACGGCCACCACCAGGTCCGTCGCGGTGATGCCCAGGGTGCCCGCATAATCGTCGATCAGCGCGTGCACCTGCGCCGCGCCGGCCGCGTCGTCATGCCACAGCGAGTCGGCGCAGCGCGCCGCCATCGTCGACAGGCCCGCCATCCAGTCGGCGCCGCTGACGGGCGCATTGTCCGGCGACGGGTCCATCGGACGCATGCCGTTGATCAGGTGTTGCGGCAAGCCCCAGTGGGCGGCCGTGGCATAGCCCACTTCCGGCAGCGACAGGCCGAGGACTTCGCGCGCGGCGGCCGCCTCGTTGCCGGGACCCGCATGCGCCTGCATGCGCGCCCAGAAGTCCGTCATGTAGAACGTCACCATCATGCGGCCCAGGGTGTGCAGCATCGAGCAGACGACGGCTTGCTCCGCCTGCAGGCTGCCGGCGCTGGTGGCTACCTGCTGCGCCACCATCCCGGCCAGCACGGCCTTTTCCATTTCCACGTGGGCGCTGACGGAATCGGGCGACGCCTGCGACAGTTCCTCGATCAGTTTCAGTCCCAGCGCCAGGTGGCCGATGGCGTCGATGCCCAGCACCAGCACGGCCTTCGAGACCGTGTTGACGCGCTGGCCGAAGGCGGAATACATGCCGCTGTTGGCCAGCCGCAGCACCTTGTGCGTGAGGACAGGGTCGGACAGCACCGTTTGCGTGATGTCGAATTCGTGGTCATCCTCGCCGCGCATGGCGCCCAGGATGGCGCTGATGGCCTTCGCGAAGCCGGGCATGTCGCCCTGCTGGCGCGTGCGCGCCCACAGCAGGTCCAGGGTGTTTTTGCCGAGCTGTGTCGGCGCCGTGAAATGACCTGGATTCATTGCACCCCTCCGCGCGGTTCATTGGCAGACGGCGCAGGCACCAGCGCCGCATAGGTTTTGTCGCTCAAGGCCGATAGCGCGGCGTGGGCCGGCATCGGTTTGCCCGTCAGGTAGCCTTGCACATACTGGCAGCCGCGCGATTCCATGAAGTGCATCTGCTCCTCGGTTTCCACGCCTTCTGCCACCACGGACAGGTTCAAATGCTTTGCCAGGTCGAGAATGGTGTTGCAGATGGCCGCATCCTTGCTCGATTCGGGCAAGTCCTTGATGAAGGTGCGGTCGATCTTCAGCACGGAAATGGGGAAGCGCTTCAGATACGCGAGCGAAGAATAGCCGGTGCCGAAATCGTCGATGGCGATGCGCGCGCGGCGCTCCGTCATCTTGACGAGGATGGTTTCCGCATGCACGGGGTCGATCATCAGGGTGCCTTCCGTAATTTCCAGCACCAGGTGTTCGCCGGACAGCCCCGAAAACGCGATGGCGTCGTCGAGGATGTCGAGGAATTTGTCGTTGCGGAACTGGCGCGGGCTGATGTTGACGGAGATGTACAGCGGCCGTTTGGCCACTTCCTGGAATTGCTTGAGCTGCACGCAGGCCGCCTTCAGCGCCCAGGCGCCCAGCAGGTTGATCAGCCCATTGGCTTCGGCAATCGGGATGAAGCGCACGGGCGGCACCAGGCCTAGGGTCGGGTGCTTCCAGCGCATCAGGGTTTCGAAACCCTGGATCTGCCGCGTGTGCGCATCGACGATGGGCTGGTAAAAGAGTAAAAACTCGCCTTCGCGCACGGCGTGGAACATGGCCGCTTCCAGCGAAATATCATGTTCCGACGGGCCGTTCAGGCGCGGGCTGTAGACCAGGCAGCGGGCCTTGCCCGTTTCCTTGGCGCGCGACATGGCCGCATCGGCCAGCGCCACCAGGCGCACTTCATCTTCCGCATGCAGCGGATAGATCGATACGCCGACCGACGCGCCCACGTAGATCGTGTGGCCATCGACTTCGAACGGCGCCTGCAGGGTCGCCAGCAGGCGGCCCGTCACCAGCTTGATCTGCGCGTCCGTGGCGCTGCCGGGCAGCACGGCAACGAATTCGTCGCCGCCCACGCGCGCCAGGGTGTCGCTGTCGCGCAGCGTCTTGCGCAGGCGCGCCGCGGCCAGGCGCAGCACGGCGTCGCCGACGGGGTGGCCCAGGCCATCGTTGACCTTTTTAAAGCCATCGAGACCGATCGTGGCGACGGAAAAGCCCTGGCCCGAACGGGCGGCCTGGGCGATCACCATGCGGATGCGGTCCGACAGCAGCAAGCGGTTCGGCAAGCCCGTGAGCGCATCGTGCGTGGCCATGTGGCGCAGCCGTTCTTCCGTATTGTGCTGGGCCGACGTGTCGCGTCCGACCACCAGCAATTCGGCCACGCCGGCCGCGTTCATATATGACGACAGGCGCAGCTCGAACCAGATTTCCTGGTCCGGCGTCTGCAGGCGCACTTCCAGGCGGCCCGGTTCTTCCAGGGCGTCTTCCAGCGCCGCCTGCAGCGCCGCGCGCGACGCTTCGGCGGCCAGCGGCAGCAGCAAATGGCCGGACAGGCCCGCCGGTGCGCCAAACAGGGTGGCCGCGCGCTTGCTGGCGAACAGGATCAGGCCGTCCGTATCGAGCCGGAACACGACGTCGCCTGCCTCTTCCATGAGGTTGTCCAACTCGTGGCGAGCCTCGCGGTGGGCGGCGGATGGGGTACTGGAAAACATCGTGCTGGCTTTTACCTTTTTGTTATCAGTGCCGGCGCTCGCTGCAGGGCAGGGCGCCAACGGAAAGAATGCATCGTGCGTGACGCGTGCCATAGTGGCCGGAAGGCGGCTATCGGAACGCGATCCACACGAAATGTATCATTGAAAAGCACCCGATTACATGAAATAGAGCAACATTGCTTCAGGTTTTGTAAATATTCCTGCCTTCCATGAAAAAAATCATGCCGCGCGACACACGCAGGCATTTTCGTTCCACATGGAAACATTTATCTGCGCTTGCTTCCACTGGCGCGCTTGCCCCGCCATGCGCTTTGCGCTAGTCTGGCTGGCAGACGGTGTTGGCGGTGCGCCAGCGACGGCAAGGGCGCCATGATAACAAATCGCGGGAGACCTCCATGAATGCCTTTGACACGCATGAAGTTTTTAACCAGGCCACGCCCTTTGAAAACGTCAATCTGTTCGCCTGCGATCCGGCGCTGATTGAAGCGCTGCTGCGCGAGGGCGGCGGCGCGGCGTTGCAGGAGCTCGACGCGCTGGGCGACAGGCTGGGCCGCGCCGAGACCTATGCGCTGGCGCGCCTGGCCAATATTCACACGCCCGAGCTGCAGCAGTTCGACCGGGCCGGGCGCCGCATCGACGAGGTGCTGTTCCATCCGGCCTGGCATGAGCTGATGGCCATCCTCGTGGGCGCCGGCGCGCACGCTTCGCCGTGGGCGTCGCCCGGTCCCGGCGCCCAGGTGGCGCGCGCGGCCGCCTATCTATTAGTGGGGCAGGTGGAAAACGGCACGCAATGTCCCGTGACGATGACGTATGCCTCGGTGCCGGCCTTGCGCCAGGCGCTTGATCTGCCGCAAATCGCGCAGCGCTGGCTGCCGAAAATCCTGTCGCGCGACTACGATCCCCGCTCCCTGCCCGTGGAGCAGAAACGGGGCGCCCTGGTCGGCATGGGCATGACGGAAAAGCAGGGCGGCTCCGACGTGCGCAGCAACACCACGCGCGCTACGCAGGTGCCGCCGGCCGAGGCGCAAGCGCTGTTCGGCGACGAGGCCGCCGGCGCCTGGCGCATCGTCGGCCACAAGTGGTTTTTCTCGGCGCCCCAGTGCGACGCGCATCTGATCCTGGCGCAGGCGGACGAGGGGGGATTGTCGTGCTTTTTCCTGCCCCGCTACCTGCCCGACGGCAGCCGCAACGCCATCCGCGTGCAGCGCCTGAAGGATAAGCTGGGCAACCGCTCGAATGCCTCGTCGGAAGTGGAGTTCACGAATGCCTACGGCTGGCTGGTGGGGCAGCCGGGGCGGGGCATCCCCACCATCCTGGAAATGGCCAGCCACACGCGCCTCGACTGCGTGCTGGGCAGCGCCGGCATCATGCGCGCTGCCCTGACGCAGGCGCTGCACCATGCGCGCCAGCGGGCCGTGTTCGGCAAGCCGCTGGCCGAACAGCCGCTGATGCAAAACGTGCTGGCCGACCTGGCGCTGGAATCGGAAGCCGCCACGGCGTTTGCGCTGCGCCTGGCCCGCTGTTTCGATGAAAAGGATGATGCAGGGCAAGCCATGCTGGCGCGCGTGCTCACGCCGGCCGGCAAGTACTGGATTTGCAAGCGCGGTCCCGGTTTCGGCTTCGAAGCGATGGAAGTGCTGGGCGGTACCGGTTATGTGGAAGAGGCGCCGCTGGCGCGCCTGTACCGCGAATTGCCCGTCAATTCGATCTGGGAAGGCTCGGGCAACGTCATGTGCCTCGACGTCTTGCGCGCCTTCGGCAAGTCGCCGGCCGCGCGCGACGCGCTGGCGGCCGAGCTGGCGCTGGCCGGTGATGACGATGCTATTTTCACCGGCTACCGCGCGCGGCTGCTGGCCGACCTGGACGGGCCGCAAACGGACGAATTTGGCGCCCGGCAACTATCCGAGCGCATCGTGCTGGCCGTGCAGGCGGGATTGCTGCTGCGCCATGCGCCGCCGTTCGTCGCGCAAGCGTTCCTGCAGTCGCGGCTGGTGCAGGCGCCGGGCGGGGCGTATGGCCGCTTGCCGGCAGGCACCGATTGCGCGGCCATCCTGGCGCGCGCGCTGCGCGAGTACTGAGTTTGCCTCCGCTTGGGTACGCAATTATTTCGAAAATTCCGGCCACAGGCGGGCTGGGGGCTGGGATAATGCTGCAATCCATCATTTTATCGATACACAGCGCGCTTGCGGCCCAGGCTTGCCGCCGCGCCAGCTAGCATAGAAAGAAAAACAATATGAAACAAGACCCGCGCTTCCCGAATTTGTTCATTACCGATCACCCTTTGATCCAGCACAAACTGAGCCACATGCGCGAGCACGACACGTCGACGCGCACCTTCCGCGAATTGCTCAAGGAAATCACCTTGCTGATGGGCTATGAAATCACGCGCGACCTGCCGCTGACGACGCGCGAAATCAAGACGCCGCTGGTGACCATCGACGCGCCCGTCATCGCCGGCAAGAAACTGGCCATCGTGCCCATCCTGCGCGCCGGCATCGGCATGAGCGATGGCTTGCTGAACCTGGTGCCATCGGCGCGCGTGGGCCACATCGGCGTGTACCGCGACCCGGCCACCCACATGCCCGTGGAATACCTGGTGCGTCTGCCGGACCTGAACGAGCGCACCTTCATCTTGTGCGACCCGATGGTGGCGACCGGCAATTCGGCCGTGTATGCCGTCGACGTGCTGAAAAAGCGGGGCGTGACGGACGAGCAGATCATCTTCCTGGCCCTGGTTGCCGCACCGGAAGGCGTGACCGTGTTCCAGAATGCGCATCCGAACGTCAAGATGTTCTGCGCCTCGCTCGATTCGCACCTCGACGACCACGCCTACATCGTGCCGGGCCTGGGCGACGCCGGCGACCGCATCTTCGGCACCAAGTAAACCGGTTCAGGCGAGTATTGCGATGGCAACCTTGATCGACCCGGATTTTCGCGCGCGTTTGCGCGCCCTGAATGAAAAATATGCGGCTGGCGTGCCGGCCCTGATGCAGGCGATCACGCAGGCAAGCGGCCGCTGCGACAGCGAAGGCCCCCGCCTGGAACCGCTGACGGAGCTGCACCGCGCGCTGCACGCGGTGGCCGGCTCGGCCGCCACCTTCGGTTTTGCCGCGCTGGGGCAGGAGTGCCGGCGCCTGGAACAGCTGGTGCGCGCCATGCTCAATGCCCCTGCGCAAGCGGTGGCGGATTGGCCTGGCGTGCGGGCGCAGGTGGCAGCGTTACTGGACTGGGCGGGACGCGACGCGGCGGCCACCCATTTCACCGCGTAGATGACCGCGCCATAGTCATGTGGTTGCAATGATTCATTTGATACAACGCAAAGCACCCGCGTCGCAGATTAGGATATAGTGTCTCCATGCCGCTGGTACAGGGCGCCGCAAGACGGGGATTTGGCTATTAAAGTAGTGTTCGCAAGTTTATTTTGCGAAAGAATGGTTTTTCTCAGTTTTGTTGGTATAATTGGGCATCGTTGGATTCGAGGTAGTAGTGCAGTTTGTCTGTCATTTCTTTCTTGCTTCAAACGATATAACGGGCGCAAGCCCAACTTAACTGAAATAGGAAATTGTAATGGCAACTGGCATCGTAAAATGGTTCAATGATTCGAAGGGTTTCGGCTTTATTACCCCTGACGAAGGCGGCGAAGATCTGTTCGCTCACTTCTCGGCTATCCAGTCGAACGGCTTCAAGTCCCTGCAAGAGAACCAACGCGTTTCTTTTGAAGTGACCGCTGGCCCTAAAGGCAAGCAAGCTTCGAACATTCAGCCAATCTAATACGCTGGATCAAACGAAATAAAGAAATCCTCGGTCTCCGAGGATTTTTTTTCGCCTGAATTTCCGTGAGGCATGGGTTTTGTGTGCGTTTGATGGGCTACGCGGCCTCTGCGCGGCTGTCTTTCGGCTACTTTGCCTCATTGTCGGCGGGTAGGCTTGCCTGGTCAGCGCAAGTCTCTAAGCCGAACTCTGCGGTGTTCCCCTTGATGTCACGACGCCGGACAAAACCGACGCGCAGCAGGTTTGGTCCCGCGTCCTCAGATAGCCCGTTCGCGCCAGTAATCTGGTTGCGAATAGCTATGCCTTAAAAAATCCACGAACGCCCGTATGCGCAGCGGCAAGTGGCGGCGCTGGGCGAACACGGCGTAGATATCGTTGCCCGGGGCGGCGAACTGGTCCAGCACCGTCACCAGCTGGCCCGAGGCGATCTCGGCGCCCACTTCCCACATCGAGCGCCACGCCAGGCCCTTGCCGGCCAGTGCCCAGTCGTGCAGCACTTCGCCATCGTTGCAGACCATATTGCCCGCCACCTTTAAAATCACGTTCTTGCCGTTTTCGCGGAAGGTCCAGCCCCGCTGGCTGCCTTCGCTGCTGATCGCCAGGCAATTGTGCTTCGCCAGGTCGGCCGGGATGCGCGGCGTGCCCGCCCGTTTCAAATAGGCGGGGGAGCCGACCAGCACGCGCTGGTTGTCCGCCAGCTTGGTGCTTACGAGTGAGGAATCGGACAGGCTGGCGATGCGGATGGCCACGTCGATGCCTTCGCCGATCAGGTCGACGAGGCGGTCGTTCAGGTTCAGCGACACCGTCACGTCGCGGTGCTCGGCGACAAACGAGGGGATCAGGGGCGCGACGTGCTGGCGGCCGAAGCCGGCAGGCGCGGAAATGAGCAGGTGGCCGCTGGCCTTCACGCTGCGCTCGGCCACGGCCGCTTCCGCCTCTTCCAGTTCGCCCAGGATGCGCTGGCAATCTTCCAGGAAGGCGGCGCCTTCATTCGTCAAGGCCAGTTTGCGCGTCGTGCGCTGGAGTAATTTGACGCCCAGGCGCTGCTCCAGCGCATCGAGGCGCCGGCCTATCATGGCTGGCGCGATGCCTTCCGCGCGCGCGGCGGCCGACAGGCTGCCCTTGGCCACTACTTCCACGAACGTTGATATTTGTCTGAACTGGCCCATGTTGTGCTCCCGTCATGCCATCACTTGTGATAAAAACGCATAGATGAAGTGATTTTTAATCTCGTTTCCATGCCTTATAGTGCAATACTATAGAACAAATGCGCCGCCCGGCAGGGTGTTTTTGCGCCTCTGTCCAGCTTGCCCGCGCAGTCGTTCGGCTTATACTTGGATCATCAGATTACCTTTGCTTATATTTACTAAAAACCGGAGAACTTCATGACGCAGAACACGATCGCACTTCCCGAAGGCATGCAAATCACGGGGGCCATTGCACCCGGTTACGAACAGATCCTGACGCCGGCCGCGCTGGCCCTGGTGGCCAAGCTGACGCGCGCCTTCGAGCCGCGCCGCCAGGAATTGCTGGCCGTGCGCGTGGAGCGGGCCAAGCGCCTCGACGCGGGCGAGCGTCCTGATTTCTTGCCAGAAACCGCACACATCCGCGACGGCGACTGGAAGATCGCGCCGATCCCGAAGGCGCTGGAATGCCGCCGCGTGGAAATTACCGGACCCGTCGAGCGCAAGATGGTCATCAACGCCTTCAATTCCGGCGCGGACAGCTACATGACGGACTTCGAGGATTCGAACACGCCGAACTGGGATAACCAGCTGACGGGCCAGATCAATATGTTCGACGCCGTGCGCAAGACGATTTCGCTGGAGCAAAATGGCAAGTCCTACAAGCTGAACGACAAGATCGCGACGCTCGTCGTGCGTCCGCGCGGCTGGCACCTCGATGAAAAGCACGTGCTGGTCGACGGCAAGCGCATTTCCGGCGGTATTTTCGATTTCGCGCTGTTCATGTTCCATAATGCCAAGGAACAACTGGCGCGTGGCGCCGGCCCGTACTTCTACCTGCCGAAGATGGAATCGCACCTGGAAGCGCGCCTGTGGAACGACATTTTCGTCATGACGCAAAACGAATTGGGCTTGCCACAAGGCACGATCAAGGCGACCGTGCTGATCGAAACCATCCTGGCCGCCTTCGAGATGGATGAAATCCTGTACGAGCTGAAAGAGCACAGCTCGGGCCTGAACGCGGGCCGCTGGGATTACATCTTCTCGTGCATCAAGAAATTCAAGCTGGACAAGGACTTCTGCCTGGCCGACCGCGCCAAGGTTACGATGACGGCTCCCTTCATGCGCGCCTACGCCTTGCTGCTGCTGAAAACCTGTCATAAACGTGGCGCACCGGCCATCGGTGGCATGGCAGCCTTGATCCCGATCAAGAACGACCCGGAAAAGAATGACATCGCCATGGGCGGCGTGCGCAACGACAAGGCGCGCGACGCCACCGACGGCTACGACGGCGGCTGGGTGGCCCATCCGGGCCTGGTGGAACTGGCCATGGGCGAGTTCACGAAAGTGCTGGGCGACAAGCCGAACCAGATCGAGAAACAGCGTCCCGACATCGACGTGAAAGCGTCGGACTTGCTGAATTTCCAGCCGGAAGCGCCAATCACGGAAGCGGGCTTGCGCTACAACATCAACGTGGGTATCCATTACCTGGGCAGCTGGCTGGCCGGCAATGGTTGCGTGCCCATCCATAACCTGATGGAAGATGCCGCCACGGCCGAGATCAGCCGTTCGCAAGTGTGGCAATGGATTCGTTCGAGCAAGGGCGTGCTGGAAGATGGCCGCAAGGTGACGGCCGAGATGGTGCGCGCCATGATTTCGGAAGAGCTGGCCAAAGTGCAGCGCGATGCGCCGGGCGGCAATGGCCCGACCTATGTGCGCGCAGGACAAATCTTCGAGGAAATGTCGACGTCGGAATCGTTCGCCGAATTCCTGACCTTGCCGCTGTATGAAGAAATCTGATCCTGATCAACTAGATCGATAAAAAAATCCCGGCGATGCATACAAGCATCTGCCGGGATTTTTTATGGCGGAAGGGCGGACTTAAAAGCTGTTTTTCCACATCCGCAAGGCGGCGAACGCTTCCACGGGCGACGCATCGGTGGCCAGCTTGCCTTCCACCTTCAAGCTGGTCAGGATCGCCGGTTCGCGGTAGCGCAGGAAGGGATTCGTGGCCTTCTCCAGGGCAATGGTCGACGGCACGGTGGACAAGCCTTGCTGGCGCTTTTCCGTGTCGATGGCGATGCGTTCCTGCAAGGCCTGGTTGCCCGGTTCGACGGCGTTGGCGAAGCGCAGATTGGACAAGGTGTACTCATGCGCGCAAAATACCTCGGTATCGTCGGGCAAGGCGGCCAGCTTGCCCAGCGAGTCGGCCATCTGGCCCGGCGTGCCTTCGAACAGGCGGCCGCAGCCGCCCGCAAACAGGGTGTCGCCGGAGAACAGCCAGGGTGCGCCGCTGCGCTCGTCGCGCTGGCGCACGTAGGCGATATGGCCCTTCGTATGGCCGGGCACGTCGATGACGGTCAGTTGCAGGCCCAGCTCGGGCACGTGGGCGACATCGCCTTCGGCAAGCGGTTCCGTGATGGCTGTGATAGCCTCATTGCGCGGGCCGAAGACGGGGACGGCGAAATGCTGCAACAATTCAGGTACGCCGCCCGTGTGGTCGGCGTGGTGATGCGTGAGTAAAATGGCGGACAAGGTCAACTGATGGGCTTGCAGCGCATCGAGGATGGCCGTCGCATCGCCGGGGTCGACCACGGCGGCATGGCGGCCGTCATGGATCAGCCACAGGTAATTGTCGGCAAAGGCGGGCACGGCAAGTACCGATAAAGCGTGTTCAGGGGAGTGTGTCATGAGCAAAAGAGAAAACTGAATGGACAGTGTGGCATCCGAAAAATCCATTATAGCGCTTGACGGTTGGCTGCAGACACCGGCCGGTCTGTACGTGCGTGCCTGGGAGCAGCAATGCCTCGACAGCCTGACTGTCGATATCTTCGGTTTTAATGCCGTGCAGATCGGCTTGCCCCAGCTCGATGCGCTGGCGGCCAACCGCATGCCGAACAAATGGCTGCTCGATGCGCGCCTGCCGTCGCGTCCGCCGCAGGAAAGCCGTTTGACCCTCGTGTCGGCCTTCGACGAGTTGCCGTTCGACTCGCAAAGCCTGGACCTGGTGGTCTTGCCGCACGTCCTCGAATTTGCCGCCGAGCCGCACCAGGTCTTGCGCGAAGTGGAGCGCGTGCTGATCCCGGAAGGGCGCGTGATCGTGTGCGGCTTCAATCCGGCCAGCCTGTGGGGCATGCGCCAGGGAGTGGGGCGGGTCACGGGCCGGCATTACTTGCCGCAGGCGGGCGAGCTGATCTCTATGCCGCGCATGAAAGACTGGTTAAAATTGCTGAACATGGGCGTGAGCCAAAGCCACTTCGGCTGCTACGCGCCTGCCTGCAGGACAGAAAAATGGCTGCGCCGCAACGCCTTCATGGACAAGGCCGGTGCGCGCTGGTGGCCATATCTGGGCGCAGTGTATATAGTGCAGGCGATCAAGCGCGTCAAAGGGATGCGTTTGATCGGTCCGGCGTGGACCAAAAAACCGGCGACGGCGCCCGCAGGCGCACCGGTCACGAATAAAAGGCGGGAACAGCAAGATGGATAAGGTTGAGATTTACGCCGATGGCGCATGCAAGGGCAATCCCGGCACGGGCGGCTGGGGCGCGCTGATGGTGGCCGATGGCGCCAAGAAAGAAATTTACGGCGGGGAACTGAATACGACGAATAACCGCATGGAATTGAAGGCCGTGATCGAAGCCTTGACGGCGCTCAAACGTCCCTGCCAGGTAGTGTTGTATACCGATAGCCAGTACGTGCAAAAGGGCATCAGCGAATGGATCCACGGCTGGAAAGCGCGCGGCTGGAAAACGGCAGCCAAGGCGCCCGTGAAAAACGTCGACTTGTGGCAAGCGCTCGATACGGCCCAGGCCGTGCATGAAGTGGAATGGCGCTGGGTGCGCGGCCATAACGGCCATCCGGGCAATGAACGGGCAGATCAGCTGGCCAACCTGGGCGTGGAAACCGTGCGCGCCTGAGAACGCCCAACCAAACCTGCTGCGCGTCGCGCTTTGCGGCCTGCGATGCTCACCGGCTCGGCGCCCCCGTACAAAGTACGGTTGCGCTTCTTAGCCACAAATCACTGCCGCTCGCTACGGTTTTGTTGAGCATTCGGGCATGCCGTGATGTAATCGAAGGGCACAGGTTTGCTATACTGTGCCCTTCGCTTTTTGCTTTTAAGACTGAATCTGCCATGCGTCAAATTGTCCTCGATACTGAAACCACCGGCCTGAACCCGCGCACGGGCGACCGCATCCTGGAGATCGGGGCGGTCGAACTGAACAACCGCATGTTGACGGGGAATAATTTTCACCATTACATCAATCCCGAACGCGACTCGGAAGAGGGCGCGCTGGCCGTCCACGGATTGACGACGGAATTCCTCAGCGACAAGCCGAAATTCGCGGAAATCGCCGACGAGTTTCGTGCCTACATCGCCGACGCTGAACTGATCATCCACAACGCCCCGTTCGATATCGGCTTCCTGAACGCGGAATTCAAGCGCTTGAACTTGCCGCCAGTCCACGAGCAAGTACATGGCGTGATCGACACCCTGGTGCAGGCGAAGGAAATGCACCCAGGCAAGCGCAACTCGCTCGACGCCCTGTGCGACCGCTACGGCGTCTCGAACGCCCACCGAAAGCTGCACGGCGCGCTGCTCGACTCCGAATTGCTGGCTGACGTCTACCTGGCCATGACGCGCGGGCAAAACAGCCTCAGCATGGAAGAAGAGGTGGAAGTGGCCGCCGACGGCGCCGCCCTGGAAATCGTGCCCCTGGCCGAAGTCATCTTCCAGAGCGCCAGCGCCGACGAACTGGCCGCCCACGAAGCCACCATCGCCGGCCTCGACAAGGCCGCCAAAGGCCAGTGCATCTGGACCGCCGTCACGTCGCCGCCAGCGGCCGCGTGAGAAAAAAGCGGGGCGCGCTAAATTTCCTCTCGCCAGCCCTTGCAGATGCCGCAACACCTATGCGATAATTCGCCTCGCTTCGGGAGGTTAGCTCAGGGGTAGAGCACTGCATTCACACTGCAGGGGTCGCAAGTTCGAAACTTGCACTTCCCACCAAGAATTCGTTTGATATCAAAGGCTTACACTGATCCAGTGTAGGCCTTTTTTGTTTGGTACGGGAAAAGTACGGGAAACAGTCTTGGATCAATGTGGACGATGCAGGACAACGAGAGGAACGCTGCGCTGGCGTTGCGATTCTGACGGCCGCCCGCTCAGGAGAGGTTAGGGGGCGGGCGCGGTGGCGGGAGATTGACTTGGAGGCGGCGCTGTGGGCGATTCCAGCGCAGCGGATGAAGGCCGGCAAGGAGCATCGCGTGCCGCTGTCTGGTGAGGCGCTTGCGCTGCTGCGCGCAGTCCGCGTCAAGGGGACGTCATCTTTTCAGGTCGCAAGCGTAGCGCTCAGTTGTCGGACATGAGTTTGACGGCAGTCTTGCGCTGCATTCAGTTTGACGACATTACCGTACATGGTTCCCGTTCTTCGTTCCGCGACTGGCGCGCCGAGGCGGCAGCCAATACCTTTTCGCGCGAAGTATGCGAGCATGCGCTGGCACATCGCTTGCCAGACAGGAAGCCCCCCCGATGGCGCGACGATCTTTTTGATTAATGTGGCTTGCTGATGCAGACACGAACTTGTTTTTGCGCCAGCGCCACACCTACTGTCGCGCAATGGGATGTTTGCATGGGACATCCTTACGCACGCTGACGCCTGGTGCGCGTGCTCAAACCAGTCGCTGTCACTTTTTTCATGGACTTCGCCTGTACTGCAACCGGGACAGGATGCCGTGCGGCAACGCACGCCTGCATCCAGTGGAGGATTTCACTCTTGAGCCAGGCCGATGAGCGGCCTTTGAGTTTTACCGGGGCCGGGAAGGTGCCCTCCTTGATGCCCTCATAAATGCTGCTGCGCGATTTCCCGCAGGTGGCCAGCACTTCAGCCAGTCGTATGAAGCGCTCCTCATGGAGCGTTGGAGCTGCGGGCAGCTCTGGGTTTGAAGAAAGTGTGACTTGGGTCATGGGAGGCTCCTTTTGCTCCTCAGCGAGTGAGCCAGGTTCGGTGCCAGCATGGCGGCAAAGACTCTGATCCGATCGTTGAGGTCGTATCGCCAATGGCGGTCTGTCGACATTGCATTTACAATCATTATTCCGAAAATACGCAGTCAGTATCTATGGCGCATACGTCCAATGCAACTGGAATCGGACGGGTATATCGACTAGATCAAAGGTGTTTGCAAGTGCTGCTGCCACAGGAGCATTTGATGGTCTGTGCAGTTTTAGCGGCTAAAAATAGGTGCGCAAAGGTATTTCTAAAATCTAAAAAAATGCCTAGCACCGCGAACCATATGCCTCCGGAAATAGGCTTTCAACGACAGTAGCAGCGGTCTACGTTTTTATATCGGCTAACTATGTTTAAAAAAATTCTTCGTGCAGCGGTTAAAAATGTGAAGCGCTTTTTTGGCGTTTGGCTCGTCATTTTGATTGCCAACCAATTGTTAATATTCGGCGCCTGTTTCGCTCCGCATTGTCTTGCTGCAGCCGTGCCTCATACCTTGGCAATTGCGCTTCTCATCAATCTCTTCGGGTTCAGGCAGGATAGAAGTGTTAGCCATTCGGCAAGCGCTCCTGCTGGGTCGAACGCGAGAATGACGTCCGACCTAAAGAAGACGTTCGGATCGTCGCATTCTGTGCAGCGCGAACAACTAAAACACCGTGCCCGTCTCCCCGCCATTCTAGCGATGATGTCGATTATAGTTATTGGCGCTCTTCTTCTGGTTGCATCTGACTCGCCATGGAAGTCCGATTCGACGTCGATTGCGGCGTTTGAAACTGCGGGAGAGAAGGTGACAAGTACGGAAGATCCTCATGAACGTTTGCAGTCGGATGAATTGCATGCGGAAAGCAGGCATTACTATCCAAGGCAGGCTGAAGTACAAAATCACACTATTAGTCATCCCCTGGAAGAGGAGAATGGCGATGAATTCGATGTCAACGACATTCAAAGGTATGAACGAGTAACGAAAAAGAAATACCTCGGTACTACCGTCTACAACAGGGATCAATTAGACGTCATAGAAAATTTTCCTAGCGTGAAAGATGTCGGATCAGGTGTAAATGCTGCTCGAACGCAAGCGAGCAAGATCGAGAATCAACCTGAACAGCGAGCAATGCTGCAACAGGCTTACGAATGTTCAAACTCTGCCGGCAAGGTTGGCGTTGGCACTGGAAGACTTTCCCAGGCAAGGGAGTATTCATCGTTCCTTAAAAGAGAAGTTCGTGCAGGGGAATTCGTTCTATTCAAATATCAAGGCTCCGGAAAAGAATACTGGTTCAAGGTTTCAAGCTGCACGCAGCTCTGACCGATGACATTCTGTCTGCAAGAGAACGCCTGCTGCTGGATCGGCACGGCCAATCTGAAGGTGTCGACCCCGAAGCCTGGTTGCACCATTTGCTGGCACACATCGCCGATTATCCCTTCAACCGGATTGATGAATTCGTGTCTTGGAGTTGTAACCCGCCAGCAGCTTTCTGAGAGGACACTACTTCCCAGCGGTGTAGTGCTAGTTTTTGCTGGCGCGCGGCAGGAGTCGCTGCAGGGCTGGGGGGATAGACAGATCCAGATCCGATCTTGTCGTTGGATCCGGCAACTATGAGATTGCACATCAGGAGTCTGGCAGAGACCCAGACCTCCAATACGATCGTTCGGTTTCTCATCTTTCATGAGCTATGGATCAGAAGAGTCTAAGCTACTAGTGGCGACTCAGTGGATCAATGTAGCGTGCATGCTTACGTGTTCTATACCGAAGACTGCGTTCCATCCGTTTTAGCTGCTAAAAATTGCGCTGATTGCAGTATCAGTCATTGTTCTGGATCAAAGTCGTCGACAGCATGCGGAGCGACGATAGCCTTTGCCGGCATGTCAGTTGCATTGGGGCAGCGCAGTTGGCGGGAGGGAGAAAAGGCATGGCAGACATCATTCAGTTTCCACCGGTACCAAGCAAGGAGAAAGCGCCACCGCTGCCGGCCGCGCTTGTTCCGCCGCCGGGCCGAACCAGCCTGCGCTCCATCTTGTGGGTCATCGTCACGCTGTGCTGGCCAGTGCTGCGCTTCATCATGATGTGTGACGTGCTGTTCCAGCTGCTGCGCGCGCTGGTGCTGTGGGATACGCCTGGCGCACATGCCGGATGGACCTTGCTGCTGCACTACGCCTTTTTCTGCTACCTGACCTGGTTCGTGGCGTACGGCAAGCCGGACCAGCCGCGATGAAGAAGGCATCCGCGCCGCCGGGTGCCGCCAGCGGCCGCGCGCCGGAGGGTAGGCCACTGGCGCTGCCGCTCGAGCATATCGACGAAGACCCGCTGCAGCCGCGCTCGGCCGCGAATCCTGGCTTTACGGCGCACAGCCTGGCCGAACTCGCCGCCTCGATCCGCCTGCGCGGGATCAAGACACCGATCTCCGTGCGCCATCATCCCGACCGGCCTGGCCGCTACATCATCAATCACGGCGCGCGCCGCTACCGCGCATCGAGGCTGGCACAGCTGGCGACCATCCCGGGCTTTATCGACGACGACTACAGCGAGACCGACCAGGTGGTGGAAAACCTGCAGCGCGACGAGCTGACGGCGCGCGAGATCGCCAATTACATCGGCCGCGAACTGTCGAAGGGGTTGAAGCGGGGGCAGATCGCCAGCAACATCAGCAAGTCCGCCGCCTTCGTAACGCAGCATGCGGCCCTGCTGGACTTGCCGGAACCCATCGCCCTGGCGTTCAACGAGGGCAGGGTACGCGACGTGACGACCGTGAATGAACTGGTGACGGCCTACAAGTCGCATCCGGGCGAGGTGGTGGCCTGGCTGCGCGAGGGCGAACTGGAGATTACGCGCAGCGCCGTCAAGCTACTGCGCGCATTCCTCGGTGCGAAGTTTGGCGAGGAAGAAACGATTACTCCCGGTAGCGGCGACGCCACAGCCGTGCCATCGGCTGCCGGTCCGCCAGCAGCCGCGCAGGCTGGCGCCAGCCGCTGGCGCTGCACCGGCCTCCTGGTGCGCCATGGCCAAGGCGAAGGCGTGCTGGTGCTGGGGCGCCGGCCTGGCGGGGAAGGGCTGGCCTGGCTGCGGCGTGCCGATGGTGTCGAAGTGGAAGTGGCGCTTGCCGGGCTTGTGCCGCTCAGGCTGCTCGGTGCCGGGGATTGACGCAACCATGCCCTATGGCGCGTGTCGCGCGGATCAGGGCTGGTGCTACACTTCGGCTCTTGCGCGCTCCTGCAGCTGCCGCCAGCGTGTCTTGAAGTGCAGACGGAACCGTCCAATTATTTGCCACATTACCATGAATGACTTGTTGACCTACATCGTTGCCATTTTCAACCTGCCCAGCCAGGCTGTCATCGAGCGGCGCGATATCGCGCAATCCTCCTGGCAGGAAGACGGTTTTGAGGTAAGGCAGGAGGTGGCGACCTATTACTTCAGCAATGGCGTGGTGGTGCGGCGCATGTCCGAGGAAGACAGCTTTCCATCGCAGGCGGCCTGCGCGGAGTGCTGGATCACCTATGAAGTGCCATCGAACGGGGAGGCGCCGGTTGAGGTGCTGTCAGCGGTCAGGCGCTTTGACAGTCGCTGCCGCGAAGCATTCTGGCTGAAATTCCACAGCGCTAACTGAGCCACTGGATTACTGGCCGTGCCGCCCAATAATCAATTGGAATTCCTGAAATACAGTTTATGGGCTGTAAAATGAAATTACAGTCTGGTTCTTGTAATTGCGTTTCACAGTTCCTATACTGTAGATACACACCCCAGGACACGCCATGGACTATCCGATTCGATCCTTGCAGCAGTTGCGGCCGATTCTCGTCGGCTTCCGCAAGCAGGCTGGCCTGTCGCAGCAGGCACTGGCGGAGCAGCTAGGCATCACGCAGCAAAGCTATGCGCAGATCGAAGCAAATCCTGCTTCTACCAGCGTCGAGCGCCTGTACACGGTGCTGCGGCTGTTGGGGGCCGAATTGCTGCTCTCGCCAGCCGGGCAGCCATCCCCGGATGCCGCCATCGAGCAGGAGGCAACCGATGCGGGGCCGCCCGCCGCCCGCCTCGCGCGCCAGAGTGCGCCTGGTCCCGCGCGGCCGGAAGCGCCGGCAAGGCAGGAACCTCCACCATCGGCCAGGGAGCGCTGGTAAGCCATGGGCCGGCGAGCGCATGCGCAGCGCCTGAACCTGTGGCTGAACGGCACGCCGGTTGCCTACTGGGATGCGTCCGCTGGCACCTCTTCACTGACCTACTTTGACGCCTGGATCGAAGACGAGGCCGGACGGCCGCTGTCGCTGTCGATGCCTTTCAAGCCGCAGGGCGGCTCCTATCGTGGCCCGCTGGTGCAGAATTATTTCGACAACCTCCTGCCTGACAGCGAACCGATCCGGCGCCGCATGGCCCAGCACTTCCAGACCGGCGGCATCGCGCCGTACCAGCTGCTCGCTGCTGCCGGGCGCGACTGTGTCGGCGCCATCCAGCTATTGCCGCCCGGTGAGGTACCCACGGACCTGTTTCGCATCACGGGCGAGGCGCTCGACGAGGCTGGCGTGGCGAGGATACTGCGCAACACGGTCGCGGAAGCCCCGTTCGGACATGCCGGCGCGGAGCCGGACCTACGCCTGTCGATTGCCGGAGCGCAGGAAAAGACGGCCTTGCTATGGCATGGCGGCCAGTGGCACCGTCCCACCGGCAGCACGCCGACGACGCACATACTGAAGTTGCCCATGGGGCTGGTGGGCAATATGCGGGCGGACATGCGCACCTCGGTGGAAAACGAATGGCTGTGTTCGCAGATCATGCACGCGTTCGGACTGTCCACGGCGCCATGCCGCATCGCCACTTTCGAGGACCTGAAGACGCTGGTGGTGGAGCGCTTCGACCGCAGGGTGTCTGGCGACGGCAGTTGGATCGTCCGGCTGCCGCAGGAGGATTTTTGCCAGGCGACCGGTACGCCGCCCCTGCACAAGTATCAGGCAGATGGCGGGCCGGGCATCAGCCGCATCATGGATATCCTGCTCGGGTCTGCGCAGGCCGAGGCAGACCGCCGCCGCTTCTTCAAGACCCAACTGGTGTTCTGGCTGCTGGCTGCGACAGATGGCCATGCGAAGAACTTCAGCATTTTCCATTTGCCGCACAGCCGTTTCCAGTCGACGCCGCTCTACGACGTGCTGTCCGCCCATCCCATCATCGGCCCCGGTGCGCATCAGCTGCAGCGCCAGGATGCCCGGCTGGCGATGGCCGTGCGCGGCGCCAGCAACCATTACCATCTGGAACAGATCCAGCGGCGCCACTGGCTGAGCCAGGCTCGCCAGGCCAGTTTCGGCGCGGCCGCAGCGCAGGAAGTGATGGACGAGGTGCTAGGGCATGCCGATGCGGTGGTGGCCGCCATGTATGGCTTGCTGCCACCCGGCTTTCCCGCTGATCTTGCCGACGCCATCCTGCAGGGCATTTCCCGTCAGGCGCGGCGGCTCAGGGATATGCCGGATGGCGAAATAGGCGCCGGGCCACATTGATGTGTACCACATCGCAGGCATTTAGCTGCCCAGTGGCAAGTATCGCGTCTTAAAATGGCCCATCGCCGAACGATTCGGCCGCTGTCACGTCCTACCGATAAACAGGAGCGTATTGATGAAGCAAAGAGTCTTGGTCATGAACGGGCAGCGCCTGCTGCAAAACGAGCAGGGCGGACAGTGGGCCACCAGCAAGGTAGACAAGGCCGGGGTGATCAAGCCCGGCATCTACGATATTTATCTTGCGGGTGACGCTGACAAGGCCAAGACATATGCCGGCGTCATTGTGCATGCGGATGGCGTCAGCGTGTACCAGCAGGTCGGCAAGACATTGATCAAGCACGCCGCCAGCGATTTCGCTAAAGTACCTGGGACGGGTATCGATACCAGTGTCAGCTACGAGGACGGCCAGGCGCACAGCAGCAGCGCCAGCGTCAAACAGGGACGCAAGCTGAGCCGGTAGCGCAGAGCCCGCTGATATCGGAGGCGGATCATGAAAATATCGATGGAGCGGCCGCAGCAAGGCAGGACTGCCAGCGCAGGCGCGCGGGGCGGCGCCCAGATGCAGGCCGACGCGCAGCTGTACCAGGCAGCGGACGAGCAACTGGAGCAGGCGGTAATGCTGGATGCCGCCCCGCTGGACACACAGTATGGCGCGGCATTGGCGGCGCAGGTCGAGGCCAAGCACGAGCAGGTCGAGCGCATCGAGGACAGGCTGGAAAACCTGATCGAATCGCAGGCATCGCGCCTGCAGCGCACGCAGATGCAGCAGCCGGGCTTGCTGGCATTTCCCGCCACGCGCGCGCAATGGCAGCAGCAAGTGCAGCAGCAACAGAAAACCATGCAGCGCCTGCTGGGCCGCCTGGAACTGGTGCGCGAGGTGCGCGACAGCATGGGCGTGCACGCGCCGCGCATCGAGGAACTGGCTGCGCGCAAGCTGCGTACCCTGCATCCCGGGCTGGCCAGCGAGTGGGATGCGCTGCAGCAGGCGCAGCGCCTGGAAAAGCTGCTGCAGCGCCAGCAGACGCAGCAGCAGGCCCCCGAACGCGGCCACGTGCTGCAGGCCGGACGCGGCTCGCGGCTGGGCCTATCGCAGCACGGCCCATGAGGCCACGGTTGCCGCCAGCATGGCCAGGCAGCCGACGGCGGCATTCAACACCGCGATGGCATGCGCGGAGCGCACGGGACGTGCGAGATGCCGCAGGGCGCCGTCGATTTCCTGGCGGGCAGCCCTTGCCGCCTGCTGGTCTCCTTCCTGCATGGCTTCCCGGGCGGCAGCCAGCGCCGCATTGACGATGCGTTCAGCCTTTTCCCTTGCGTCCGTGCTCCAGCGCCGCGACACATCTTCCGTTCCTTCCTTGAACTAATCCGGTTGGATCTGCTGGGCTCAGGCGCTTTCCTAGATCATGCCGAAGTGGTACTACTTACTCTCTTGATTTGATACCCATAAGGCGGATTGAGAATCTATTGGATGTTTCAATGCAATTTCTATTGCCAAAATGCATTATTAATGACACCATGCCATATCTTTCATTTGTTTGCTTTTAGTACAGGAAAACCATGGCCAGCATTAATATTTTTTTGCGCGAGAACCTTACAGTAATATCTAAGAAAAATTTATCGGTGGCGCCAGACATTCCAGAGAAAAAATTGAACAATGCGGTGGTGGCATTTGCTTATGCTGGGAGCGTATCGAATGTTGTTGGTCTTTACGATAACACCGTGTTCGGAAGTGGGAAAGATGGATTGTTATTCACAGGGGAGCAAGTAATTTATCGGGCGGCTTTTAGTGATCCCGTCAGCATTCCCTTTGCAGAAATGGAATCTGCTGAGTATGTCGAGTTGCTAACCGGAAAAAATAACGATAAGTCGGAACCATGCGTGCGGATCCGCCGTAAAGACGGTAGAGCCATTGAACTCAAATCATTGATGGATTGCGATTACGTTGCGCTGTCGAAAGTACTGAGCGGTGCCATTAGTGGTTTCAATGAATTTAGGGAAGAGAAGCAAATTATTCCGATCTCTGAGATGCACGACGAATTGAAGGTCGCCTACGTCAAAGTGATGGTGAACATGGCCTACGATAATGACGGTGTGATCGATGAAAAAGAAATGGCAGAGATATTGTTGCTGATGACGCGAATTGATCTGCAGGTCGATTCGAGGTTGAATTTGCGTGCTTATATGGCAGACAAAATGGAAATTGTTCCAATGTCTCAGCTAATCGGTATCATCGATAGCGAGTGTCCGGAAGGCCAGATTAAGTCGGTACATATATCGTTGGTCAAAGATTTGATTAATATTTATCTGAGTACAGAAGGTGGCGATGTCAAAAATTTCGCCTTCTTTAATAAGCATCGTGATCTGCTGAAGGTCATCGACGCTGAGATAGAGTTGGCGACTCAGGCTATCACGCTTGATCGGCAGTTCTTACAGGAAGAGATTAGTGACGATCAGATCGTCGCTACGCTCAAACTGCTTTCATCAAAGGCTGCTGCTATTGGTACGCCATTGGCGGCCGTGTATTTATCTGGTTCGGTGATTGGTCTGTCGGCTGCTGGCATGACGTCTGGCCTGGCTACATTGGGCATGGGGGGTATGCTTGGCATGTCCAGCATGGCGACAGGTATCGGTGTAGCTGTATTGATTGGGGTAGGGACCTACGCAGGTGTGCGCAAGTTAACTGGTGCAGATGAACTTACCCGGTTCAAGCGCCGGGAGTTGATGCTCCATGAGGTGCTAAAACTGACGCAGTCAACCATCGCAATGCTGATCGAAGATGTTAATTTTATTACTGTCAGCTTGAATGCTGCAATTGAAATGCACGGTGCGCAGGACGAGAAAATTCGTAGGCTCGCCGGTGCGCTCAAGCAACTTACTGGCGCAGGTACCGTGCTGACGGGGCGCAGTGATTCTGTGCAGGCCAGTACTGCTAAGCTTAAATGCGCTGGTCAGTTAGATGAAACCAAGCTTAAAACACTCACCCGTGATGCCACTAAGGCCGATTTATTTCAATTTATCCGTGATTTCTATGAGGAGCGCGCATTTGAAATAGAGAAGGATGGGCAAAAGCAGCGTGTGTTCAAGCTTGGGCTTAAGCCAGGGCTTCCAAAGAACAAATTAGAGGAGCTCGCGAAAGCCTTTGAGATCATCGGCTACTTTAAGGTTGGTGATGTGCTGAAAGGAGCCGCCAGTGATGCCGCGGACAAGGCAAAAGAAAAATTTGTTGGTCTTTTCTCGTGAGTGGGGAAAACCAGTTGCACAGCGAAGCTCAATTTCTCGTGGTGCAGCAGCATCAATTGAATGCCGTAGGTGATCAGTTAGGCGCGATATCGCTGACGCTCGCTCAGTTGCAGAGTAGCCAAGAGCAGAATGACAAACTGTTGGACCAGTTGCTTGCACAGGCCTGTACTGTAGCGACTTCCGACGATGTCGTGGTGATTTTTGATAATTGTGATCTCGATCTCGATCTCGATATCGATATCGAGCCTGATACAGCCACTACGCCTCTGGTGCCGATGATAAAGCCGTTAAGTCTGCTGGATTGCGTACAAGTGGATTCCAGCGCTTGCTGGAACGATTATCTAGCCGCTGCGGACGCCTATTCTGCGCGAAATAACGTCCAGTTATTGGCGGACCCCTTCCTTCTTCTCATGAGTGATACCCAGCGCATTGCACTGGAGAAACGTATTAAGGAAGAGTTCAGCCTTAAGAATGCCAACTGCGATAAGTATGACTACATGATCGCAGGAACGTGTGGACTGATAGGCGGCTTGGTGGATATTTTCTTTGTCGGTTTGCCTGGTCAAGGTGCGGTCGGAAAAATGGCCGATGAAACCACGAATAAACTCGTGGAAAATTTTGCCAGGATGAATGGATGGGACGGGCCGCGTAATCCGGATCATGCTACGGCGAGTGCGATCGGTTTTCTGGAGCGGAATTTTAAAGTGAACTATGATCATCGCCACACCGCTGATGTAGGTGGAGCGTTCAAGATGAGTACTGGAAATCATCACATTAAGAGCCTCGCCCACTCCCCTGATCTGACCGGTTTGTTTTTTTCACTACTTAATCAGTTTACAAGTACTGCAAGTTTTATTTCGGATGGTAAGCTAATTACCATTGACACGAAGACCTTCGAGTTACGTGGCACTAATCTGGTATCCAAGGTCTTTGCAGGTTTTGCCAATTGGTTGGGGCATCTGTTTTCCGATATGGCTGGGTCCTCTGGTACCTTGTCGTCGGGTGGGCGTGGAACGGGTATTCCCATGCCGTTTTTCTCTCTGCTTCAATTGCTTGAAGTAGGAGAGTTTGGGCAACATAGACAAACTTTCGCTACTATTGCTGTGCGGGTATTCGAGCAAGGCTATGACTTGCGTCATGGCTTTGCCTTGTCAATTCCGGTGCTTATTACGGAAATTTTGACTCGCCTGATGTGGACCGTCAAGCAGCGCTTCTATCACGACCAGCCATGGCTACAATGTGTGCCGTCCGCTGCGAATCCTGAATTGCGCCGTATGCTAATGATTGCGCATGGTTCATTGTGCTTGGTCGACGCTGTGGATGCTGGCGTACGTTCTGGCGGAGAAATTATCCAGTTTATGTTGCGTAGTAACATGGTTGCCTGGGCTCGTTTTGGTACCCTGGCTTTGACGGAGATAAGAGCTTGGTATGTAGAGGGAAACTTAGATATTGCTGCAGTTGATGATTATCTTGAGCGTGAATATCGGCGCATGGTTGCTTGACTCGCAATGTATGACCGGAATATAGCGCGAGGTGCGCGACAGCATGGGCGTGCACGCGCCGCGCATCGAGGAATTGGCCGTGCGCAAGCTGCGTACCCGGCATCCCGGGCTGGCCAGCGAGTGGGATGTGCTGCAGCAGGCGTAGCGCCTGGAAAAGTTGTTGCAGCGGCAGCAGACGCAGCAGGGGCCCGAGCGCAGCCATGTGCTGCAAGCCGGACGCGGCTCGCGGCTGGGCCTATCGCAGCACGGCCCATGAGGCCACGGCCGCCGCCAGCATGGCCAGGCAGCCGGCGGCAACATTCAATACCGCGATGGCATGCGCGGCGCGCACGGGACGGGCGAGTTGCAGCAGGGCGCCGTCGATTTCCTGGCGTGCCGCCCTTGCCGCTTGCTGGCCTCCTTCCTGCATGGCGGCAGCCATGGCTTCCCGGGCGGCGGCCAGCGCCGCATTGACGATGCGTTCGGCCTTTTCCCTGGTGTCCGTGCTCCAGCGCCGCGACAGTTCTTCCATTTCCTCCTTGAACCGATCCAGCTGGACCTGCTGGGCCCTGGCGCTGTCCTGCATCAGGCGGCTGTTGATTGTCTGCAAAACCAGGATGGGGTCGTCGCGCGCGACGGCGATGCCATGCTTCGCGGCAATTTCCCGCAGCAGCTCCTCTGTCTGGTCGCCCATCACAGCACCATCGCGGCATCGAGTTCGCCGTACACCAGGCGCCGGATGATGCTCAGGCGCTGGCGCGTCATGATCGGCAGCGCGGGCATGGCCAGCGCCTCGTCGAAGGTCAGGCGCTGCTGTAGCATGCCGGCCAGGTCGCGTCCGAAGGTTTCCTTTTTCAAGACGGGCAGCCGGACGATGGCAGACAGGCGTTCACGGTTGGCCAGGTAGGTCTTCATCTGCTCGAAACCATTGCCCTCGTGCTCGACCGGACCCCAGTAGGGATTGAGCCAGGCGATGAAGCGGGTTTCCGGCGGAAACTGGCTGGCCAGGTGGGCGAAGCCGCTGATGGTATCGAGCAGGGCCTGGCCGCCCGTGATCACGGTGTGCACCACCAGCAGGTGGTCGAGTTCCGCCAGCAGGGCCGGGATCTGGTTGCTGATCAGGTAGTGCGACAGCGGCACGAAGGAACTGGCGCCGTTGTCGATGATGGCGTCCCCCTGCGCCTGAGCCACCAGGTCGATCAGGGCGTCGAAGCCGCGCGGATTGATTTCTTCCTCTTCCATCAGGTCGATGCGCCGGACCTGCAGCGCCTGGTAGCCATGGAAGGTGGCATTCACGGGATCGGTGTCGATGCACAGCGGCGTGCGGGCCTTGCTGAGCATGTACTGGGCGAGGAGGGCGGCGATCAGCGACTTGCCGACTCCGCCTTTACCCTGCAGCATCATATGGATATGGGCCATTACAGTAGCTCCTTTTTGTCCGGGATCGGGTTGAAATGGAAGCCGGCCGGCGCTGGCGCCGGGCGGGGTGTCACGGCGTCCGGTTTCCCGGATGCCGTGCGGGCATGGCCGGATGCCAGCCGCTGCGGCGCCACGCCTTGTCCAGCCGTCTCCCCGGCCGGTGCGGTGGCTTTCAGCATGCGGTGCACGTGCTTCAGGAACGTGTCGTAGCCGAACGGTACGCGTCCCGAGGCATACATATGGCGCCAGATGGTATTCATGGGAAAGCCCGCCGCCAGTGCGGCGCGCACATCGTCGCTGACGGCAAGGAAGGCGACCAGGTACTGGTCGCGCTTGGCCGGCTTGCTGCATTTGATCCAGTCACTCAGTTGTTCGGCATAGGGTTTCTCCATGGTATTTATTCCCCTTCACGTTATGTGGAAGATGCACGGTTACACCACAAAACTGGCACGGTTGAACCACCAATCTGAGACGGTTGAAGCCTGATATGCCACGGTTGGAGGCAAATAAGGCCTTTAAAGGCCTTTTCGGAATAGTGACCGATAAAATCCGCTCCGTTTTGTGCCAGAACAAGGGTTAAATCGAATGCCTGTCCTACGATTAAATGGCTCGGTCGCCGTGCGGGCCGGGGCAGGATAGGTGAAGTTAGCTAACCGGCGGGCCGGTTATCTCTCTTCACGGTGCCTTATTCGCGCCTGCGGCGCTCAACGGACATCCTGCTCTGCGAGGCCTGCGCGTGCCGCGCCAACTGCGAGGACGCCATGCAAGAACCAGGACACGCCACCACCCGCAAGGCCCGGCAGCTGCGCGTGCCGGTGCTGCCAGACGAAGAGGCGCAGATCAAGCGGCTGGCAGCTGCGGCCGGGCTGCCGGTGGCGGCCTATCTGCGCAGGGTCGGGCTGGGCCACCGGCTGCCGGGCATCCTCGACCACCGGCGCGTCGAGGAACTGGCGCGCATCAATGGCGACCTGGGCCGGCTGGGCGGCCTGCTGAAGCTGTGGCTGACCAACGACGAGCGCACTGCCGCGTTCGGCGAGGCGACGATTCGCGCCGTGCTGGCCAAGATCGCCGATACCCAGGATGAAATGCATGCCGTCATGCGCGCCGTGGTCCTGCCGCAGCAGGGGCGCGGACTTTAGCCGCTAAAAAATTGGCTGTGCCGGCCAGGCACTGGCGCTGGCAGGACAGCAGGGGGAGAGCAGCATGATCGCCAAGCATGTTCCCATGAAGGTGGCCCGGAAAAGCGGCTTTGCCAGCCTGCTGGCCTACCTGGCCGACGCGCAGGCCAAGCGGGAACGCGTCGGCTGCGTGACGGTTACGAACTGCCAGTCGGACCAGGCCGCAGTGGCCGTCACCGAGATCCTCAATACGCAGGCGCAGAACCAGCGCGCGCTGTCGGACAAGACCTATCACCTGATCCTCAGTTTTCCTGCTGGCGAGGAACCGCCCCCGGCCGTGCTGCAGGCCGTGGAAGCGCGCATCTGCCACGGGCTGGGCTATGGGGCGCACCAGCGCATCAGCGTCGTGCACCACGATACGGACAACCTGCACGTGCATATCGCCATCAATAAGATCCATCCCAGCCGCTATACGATCCACCAGCCTTACCGCGACCATGCCACGCTGGGCCTTCTGTGTGCGGCGCTGGAAGACGAGTTCGGCTTGCAGCGCGACAACCACCAGGCGCGGCAAACGGGCGCCGCCAGCCGGGCCATGGACATGGAGCGCCACGCCGGCATCGAGAGCCTGCTGGGACTGGTGCGCCGCGCATGCCATGCGCAGATGCGAGATGCAGCCTCGTGGCAGGAACTGCACGGCGTGCTGCTGGCGCACGGCCTGGCGCTGCGCGAACGGGGCAACGGCCTGGTGATCCTGGCCGATGATGGCACGGCCGTGAAGGCCAGTTCCGTGCACCGCGACTGCTCCAGGGCGCGCCTGGAAGCGCGGCTGGGGCCATTCAATCCCGGGCCGGCCGGGACAGGAGGCCATCCCAGCCAGGCGGGCCAAATTCGCCAGCCGCTGCGCCTGCGCGTGGCAACGGCCGCACTGTATGCGCTCTACCAGGAACAGCAGCAGGACGCCGTCCAGGTGCGCGCTGGCGCCCTGGCGGGCGCGCGCGCCCAGCACAAGCGCCTGATTGCCGAGGCGAAGCGCCGGGGCAGGCTCAAGCGGGCGGCCATCCGCATGCTTGCCTGCGGCCCGTTTGCCAAACGCATCTTGCATGCGGCAGCCGCGAAGACGCTCATGGCGGACATCGAACGCATCAATAGCGGCTACCTTGCGGAACGCAGCGCCATCCGCAGCCAGCACGGCCGCCTTGCCTGGGCGGACTGGCTGCGCACCCGTGCCGGGGCTGGCGACGCGCAGGCGCTGGCTGCCTTGAGAGCACGCGGCGGCAAGCAGGGCCTGGCGGGAAACACGCTGGCCGGCAGCGAGCTGGCAAGTGAGGTAGGCGGGGCGCAGGCGCCGAATGGTTTGCGGCAGGACAGCGTGACCAAGCATGGCACGCTCATCTATTGCGCTGGCGCGACCACGATCCGCGACGACGGGCATAAGCTGAAAATCACGCGCGGCGCCACGCAGGCGGGCCTGCAGCTGGCGCTGGACATGGCGGTTTCGCGCTATGGCAGCTGCCTGCATGTCGCTGGCAGCGCCGCGTTCCAGGACCAGGTCATCCAGGCGGCGGCTGCCGCGCACCTGGCGGTCACGTTCGACGACGCCGTGCTGGAGCGGCGCCGGCAGGATCTGTTGCGTGCCGGGGGCACGAAGGAGACGCAGGATGAACAGGCAAGGCAACCGCGCCGGGGCGGACAACCCGGTGAAGGCGCAGCGCGACGCGCTGCTGGAGCAGGCGCTGGAGTCGCTGGAGCGTGCGCCGCCACCACGGCCGGCCGCGCAAGCGCCGGACCCCGGCGCGGCTCCCACTCCCAGTCCGACCCTGGCGGCGTTGGAGGCCATCCGCCGCCCGCAGCCAGGAACCGTCTGCGAAAGCTGTCCCAACTCGGTATGGTTCGCATCGGCAGTGGAACTGAAGTGCTATTGCCGCGTGATGTACCTGGTCACATGGAGCAGCAAGGAGCCGCAGCAGATCAGCGCATGCGACGGCATGTTCATGGGCGGGGAGGCGTAGCGGACTGGCGAGATACTGGCTCGGCGGCAGTGGATGCCTTCCTCCTTGAGCAGGAACAAACAAGGCCGCGATTGTCCGATATACCGAAATTTGAACGATATGATGGTGTCAAGGGGCTGGCTGTCTTTGCCGGGCTGCGCGAGGCGGGCGGCCAGGTGCTGGCGCTGCTGGAGCGGGGCGCGGCAACGATGGTCCTGCCGGTGAGCGGCGCAGCAGCAAGGCGCTTGCGCAAGCTGGCCCCCGGTGATGCCATCACCGTGACGCTTGGCGGCGTCATCAAGACGAAAGGACGGACCAGATGAAAGACAGGTTCAATAATGCCGTCGGCCCCCAGGTGCGCAGCACGCGGCGGGGCGGCCGCAAGGCCATCCCGGCGCTGGCCGCGCTCACCCTCGTTGGCGGCTTCCAGGCGGCCACCCAGTTCTTTGCCCACGCCTTCCACTACCAGAGCGCACTGGGCTGGCATGCCAGCCAGGTCTATCCGCCATGGGCCATCGTCGGCTGGGCTGCCAGGTGGCGCGGGCAGTATCCGGATGCGCTGATGCAGGCGGGCAGCGTGGGCATCAGCGTCGCGGGCGTCGGACTGATCGGGCTGCTGGTAGCCCGGATGATCTCGGTGAATTCGGCCCGCGCCAGCGAGTACCTGCACGGCTCGGCGCGCTGGGCGAACATCACGGACATCCGCGCCGCCGGCCTGCTGCCCGCGACGCGCTCGCTGTGGCAGCTGCTGGCCGGAAGGGCGCAGCCGGCCAGCGCCGGCGTGTACGTGGGGGCCTGGCTGGACCGGGCGGGCAGGCAGCACTACCTGCGCCACGACGGGCCGGAGCACGTGCTGACGTACGCGCCCACCCGCTCCGGCAAGGGGGTCGGCCTGGTGGTGCCGACCCTGCTCGCTTGGCCGCACAGCGCCGTCGTCACCGACCTGAAAAGCGAGCTGTGGGCGCTGACTTCGGGCTGGCGCCAGAAGCATGCGGGGAACAGGGTGCTGTACTTCGAGCCGGCCGCTGCCAAGGGCAGCGTGTGCTGGAATGCGCTCGACGAGATCCGTCTCGATACGGAGCACGAGGTGGGCGACGTGCAGAATCTCGCCACCCTGATCGTCGACCCGGACGGCAAGGGGCTGGAGACGCACTGGCAAAAGACTAGCCAGGCGCTGATCGTGGGCGTGATCCTGCATGCGCTGTACAAGGCGCGCGCCGAAGGCACGACGGCCACCCTGTCCGTGGTCGACGCCATGATGGCGGACCCGAACCGCGGCATCGGCGAGCTGTGGATGGAAATGATCACCTACAGCCATGCGGACGGACGCAATCATCCGGTGGTGGGTTCGGCCGCGCGCGACATGCTCGACCGGCCCGAGGAGGAAGCCGGTTCCGTGCTATCGACGGCCAAGTCCTACCTGTCGCTGTACCGTGACCCTATCGTCGCGCGCAACGTGAGCCGTTCGGAATTCCGCATCCGCGACCTGATGCACCACGACAGCCCGGTGAGCCTGTACATCGTCACGCAGCCAACGGACAAGGCGCGCCTGCGCCCGCTGGTGCGCGTGCTGGTCAACATGATCGTGCGCCAGCTGGCCGATCGCGTCAGTTTCGAGAACGGGCGCCCCGTGGCGCGCTACCGGCACCGCCTGCTGATGATGCTCGACGAGTTTCCCAGCCTGGGCAAGCTGGACATCATGCAGGAGTCCCTGGGTTTCCTGGCCGGCTACGGCATCAAGTGCTACCTGATCTGCCAGGACATCAACCAGATCAAGAGCCGCGAAACGGGCTATGGTCCCGATGAAAGCATCACCTCGAGCTGCCATATCCAGAATGCCTATCCGCCGAACCGGCTTGAGACGGCCGAGCACCTGTCCAAGCTGACGGGCCAGACCACGGTGGCGAAGGAACAGGTTACGACCAGCGGGCGCCGCACCAGCGCTTTGCTGGCGCAGGTGTCGCGCACCATCCAGGAGACGCAGCGCCCGCTGCTCACGCCGGACGAGTGCCTGCGCATGCCCGGCCCCGTCAAGTCGGCCAGCGGCGACATCGAGAAGGCGGGCGACATGGTCGTCTATGTGGCAGGCTATCCGGCGATCTACGGCCGCCAGCCGCTGTACTTCCAGGATGCGGTCTTCCAGGCGCGCGCCGCCATCCCCGCGCCCACGAAAAGCGACAAGCTGCACCACGCGCACCGGCCTGCGGACGGGGAGGGCATACGGCTATGAACCGGACCTGCGTGAAACTCGGCGCCTGGAGCGCCTCGCTGGGCGCCGTGCTGCTGGTGCTGGGCGTGGCAGCCCACCTGGCTGGCGCGCGCATCAACAGCAGCCATAGCATTCCACGCGGCTTGTACTGGACCAGTTCGGCCCCGGTGGCGCCCGGGCGCTACGTGATGTTCTGTCCGCCCCAGCTGGGGGTGTTCGAGGAGGCGCGCCGGCGCGGCTACATCGGCGCGGGTTTCTGTCCCGGCGGCTATGGCTACATGATGAAGAAAGTGCTTGGCGCGGGCAATGACGCGGTCAGCGTGGCGCCGGACGGCGTGCGCGTCAACGGGCACCTGCTTGCGCACAGCGCGCCGCTGGCCGCTGACGGCAATGGCCGGCCCATGGCGCGCTTCCAGGCCGACCGCTACATCCTCAGCGAATTCCAGCTGCTGCTGATGGCGGACGCCAATCCCCGGTCTTTCGACGCGCGCTACTTTGGCCCCGTCCAGCGCATGCAGGTCAGCACGGTGATCGTCCCGGTGCTGACCTGGTAGCACGTCCCATTTTCAACCGCGTAGAAGAGGAGGAAACCGATGAAGAATGAGAATGCACGAGACAGGCAGACCGGTGGCGCGATGGCCGAAGAACAGGCCATGGCAGCCGTCCTGCGCGAAAAGCTGGGCGACGCCGCCATACCTGGCAGCCGGGCCGAGTTCGCGCCGGATGAAGCCGAACAGGCCGGCTCCTTTGCCGAGGATGCCGTGGATGAACACGAAGCGGCGGCAGGCGTCATTGACCTGGCCGATGCCAGCGCGCCGCTGCCCCTGACACGGAGCACCAGCCATGAACGACCTGCCCAAGTCACTGATTGAAACGATCGCCGAGAAGCTGGTGGCGCAGCTCAGGGAAGGCACGGCGCCCTGGCAAAAGCCGTGGCAGCCAGGAGAGCCGGGAGCATTCCTGCCATTCAATCCCACCACGGGCAAGCGCTACAAGGGCATCAACGCCTTGCACCTGATGAGCGAAGGCCATGCGGACCAGCGCTGGATGACCTACAAGCAGGCTGCGTCCGCCGGTGCGCAGGTGCGCCAGGGCGAGAAGGGCACGCCCATCCAGTACTGGAAATTCAGCGAGGAGCAGGGCCAGACGGATGCCGACGGCAAGCCGGTGCTGGCCAGCGACGGCCGCCAGGCGCGCCAGTCCTTCAGGCTGGAGCGGCCGCAGATGTTTTTTTCCACGGTGTTCAACGCGTCGCAGATCGACGGCCTGGCGCCGCTGGCGCCGCGGCCACCTGCAGCCTGGGCGCCGGCCGAGCGGGTGGAGCGGATACTGCAGGCATCGGGTGCCAGCATCGAGCATGGCGGGCCCGAGGGCCGCGACAGCGCCTTCTACCGGCCGTCGACCGATACCATCCACCTGCCCGGCAAGGAGCAGTTCCCCACGGCGGACAATTACTATGCGACGGCGCTGCATGAACTGGGGCACTGGACGGGGCACGCCAGCCGGCTGGGCCGCGACCTTGGCCATCCCTTCGGCAGCGAGGAATATGCGCGGGAAGAGCTGCGCGCGGAAATTGCCAGCATGCTGCTGGGCGACGAGCTGGGCATCGGCCACGATCCCGGCCAGCACGCGGCCTATGTCGGATCATGGATACGCGCGCTGCAGTCCGATCCCCTGGAGATTTTCCGCGCCGCGTCCGGGGCCGAGAAGATCCAGGCCTACGTGCTGGGACTGGAACAGGTGCAACTGCTGGGGCAGGCTGCGTCGCCGCAGCAGGCGCCTGTTGCAGCAGATGCCGCGCCCTTCATAGTCCGCGAACGGGTGGGTGGCAAGGATCTGTTTTCGCAGTCATTCGCCACGCTGGACGAAGCGGCACGCTGCTACGTGGGGAAGTCGCAGGCCGCCAACCGCAGCATGGAGGCGGCGGACGGGCGGGAACTCGCTGGCGTCGTGTGGGGGCCGGACGGCGATTTCGAATGCGAGCGCTTTGCATCGCCGGAAGTGGGGCAGGCCGTGGCAGCGGCCCAGGAACAGCACTGGCAGCTGACCAGCGCGCCCGAGGCGGAGAGGCGCGTGGAACGGGTGGAAGGGGAGACCATCATGAAGGCGGAAACGGAAAATGCGGGCGACAGCGAGGTGTCCTTGGCACGGCTGCAGGTATTGCGCGGTGGCGGCAGCGAGGCTGGTGCCGTTCTGGACGCAGCCGCCATGCGGCAACTGGGCTTTTCCTTGCCGCACGACTGGACCGGCCGCGTGATGGTGCAGGGCATGGCCACTGGCGAGGTGGATGGAGAGCCGCAGGAAGCATCGGCCGATCAGCTTGGCCTCAGGCCGGAATTCTGGAGCGTCTACGCGCAGCAGGCCGACGGCCGCCACCAGTGGCTGGCCGACCGTGGCACCCAGCGTGAAGCTGTGCAGCTGGCGGGCAGGCTGGCGCTGATCGACGCGCACTCCGAAACGGATGAACGAGAGAAGGCCGTGAAGCTGGCCCGCCTGCACGAAGAACGCGTGCGGCGCGATCCTGCCAGCGCCGCGGAAGACCTGGTTGCGGCCCGCGAAGCGCGCAAGGGCGCGGAACTGGCCGCCGTCACCGGCAGCGCGGATCTGCAGCGCCGGGTGGCGCAGCTTGAACAGGGCAACGGCCAGGCCGCACATGGCACCGGAATACTGCTCGCCGTGCCGTTCAGGGAAAAGGACGAAGCCAAGGCCCTGGGTGCGCGCTGGGACAGGGCGGCGCAATCGTGGACGGTACCGCCCGGGGCCGATCCCGCCGTGTTCGAGAAGTGGCACCGGCAACCTGTAGCGGAAGGTGCTGGCGGACAGGAACCGCGTGACGGCGTGCCAGCCGCACCGCGCCAGCCACGCCAGTATCTGGCGGTGCCGTACGGCGAACGCAAGCTGGCCAAGGCCGCGGGCGCGGCATGGGACAAGGTAGCGAAGTCCTGGTACGCGGGAGCGAAGGCGAACATGGCGCGGTTGGCGCGCTGGATGCCGGCCAAGGCAGGACTTCAGCAGGGGCCCGCCATGACGGCGCAGGAGGAGTTTGCCGATGCGCTGCGCAGCCTGCGCTGCGTGGTGAGCGGCGAGCACCCCGTGATGGATGGACAGAAGCACCGTATTACCGTGGAAGGCGAAAAGCACAGCGAGCATTCCGGTTCCGGCTTCTATGTCGCCCACCTCGATGGCCATCCGGCAGGCCATATCAAGAACAACAAGACGGGCGAGGCGATGGACTGGAAGTACAAGGGCTACGCGCTGGATCCGGAACAGAAGGCCCGGCTGCAGGCCGAAGCGGCCACCCGGCTGCAGGAACGCCAGGCCGCCCAGGCGCAGCTGCAGGAGGCAGCGGCGAGCCGCGTCGTGCGGCAGATGGCCAGCCTACTGCCGATGGCGCAACCGACGCCGTACCTGGTGTCGAAGGGGCTGGAGCCTACGCCGGGCATATTCACCGACAAGGCAGGCAAGACCAGCTACATTCCGGCGACCGACGCCGATGGCAAGCAGTGGAGCATGCAGTACATCGGCGAGGATGGCAGCAAGCGCTTCGCGCGCGACAGCCGCAAGACGGGCTGCTTCCACGCTGTCGGCGGGCTTGAGGCGCTGGCCCGGGCGCCTGCGCTGGTCATCGCGGAAGGCTATGCGACCGCCGCCAGCCTGTCAAAGTCGGTTGGCTTCGCCACGGTAGCCGCTTTTGACTCCGGCAACCTGCCACTGGTGGCGAAGGCATTGCACGGCCGCTTCCCGGGCAAGCCGGTGATCATCGCAGGGGACAACGACCAGCACCTGGAAGCGACGCAGGGCATCAACCCCGGCAAGGCCAAGGCGCAGGAAGCGGCCCGGCTGACTGGAGGCCGCGTGCTGCTGCCTATCTTTGCCCCGGGCGAGCAGGCGGCCGATCCGAAGGGATACACTGACTTCAATGACCTGGCCACCAAGAGCCGGCTGGGCATGGAAGGGCTGGACCGGCAGGTGCGTCCGGCCGTGCAGTCCGAAATTGAAAGCAGGCTGGCCAATGCCAATCAGGATGCCTTGTCTCTTGCGCGGGAACCGCTGCAGCGCCGGCTGGCCAGGTCCGGACCGCAGTGACTGCATGCTGCGTGGCGGCCCGTGCCGAGGGTAGAAGGAAACGGGAAACGATGGAATGGAGATCCAAAAATGAATGTCTTGCCGATCAAGGCCGCGCCGTTGGTTCCGCATGCAGGCGGCGCGCGCAGTCATCCTGAGCTGCCGTTTTTCGACGATGGCGATGCGAAGCTTTGGGAAAACTGGCTGCGAGCGCATCGCCTGGAGGTGATGCGGGTGTGGATGGAAGATGATGCCCGGGCTGTGGATAGTTACAGGAGGTTCCTTGCTGGAGATCTTGTCGGCTCACTGTCTGAATGGCAGCCATGCAAGCCGGACGGCGACCAAGCTTGGTTCCTTCTTGCTGTTTTTGATGGTGGGGAGGGGCCGTGTGCCTATTTTGTACGTAGGGTATCGTATTTTCCCTATTGTGCCGATGCTCAAGGAGTGAGTGCCATTTTTTAATCTGGGAACAAAGCTGTGAAGAAACATTTTCTCAGGATTCGCCGCATGTACGTAGATGAATTTTAATTAATATTTTTGGTTTTTATTTCGCCACACTCTGGTTTTGCGGATAGACTTATCCATACGGGAATAATGATCCAGCAACGTAAAAAAGGGAACAACTTGAAAATCGAAATATGGGATGGTGGTCTTCAAGAGCAAGAGATTGATGCCATTATGAAAATGGCAACTTCATTTGCCGATGTACAGCTGGACGAAGCGTCAAGGCCGAGGGGAAGATCCCTGAGAGACCAGCTTCAGAACAAGCTTGGTCGACATGATATGTTTCCGTGGAAAGGGTATGCAGGATTTCGGTTTGTCGATTCTAAGGGTAAAGAAGGAGAGTTTGACCTTGTGCTCGTTACCCATTGCAATGTGATTATCGTAGAGTTGAAGGATTGGAATCATGCACCCGTAACTGCGAATGGCGACGTGTGGTTCAAGGGCGACAAAAACATGGGGCGTTCACCTGTTAGCGTCGTCAGAAGCAAGCAATACACCCTTACAAATAAGTTAAAAAAACTTAGTCAACGATTCACAAATAAGGGTTACGTTCCCTTTGTCGACTACTTCGTAGTGATGACCGGAAATGCTGATTTCAGTCAGCTGCCCGAAGTTGAACTTCGGCACACAATTTCCCTGAAGGACTTTCTCAAGTTTGCGGACAAAGGGATGTTCGAGAAACACTTCCGTCCCCATCCAGGTGCTAAAGTCCTGAATCAGGACTTCGCGCTCTTTGACGAACTTTTCTTGGCTGGTAATACGGTACCAAAAGCTCTAAGGATCGGGGGATATACAGCAGTCGAGCCAGTGTTCGAGCATCCGAACCATGTATATAAGGAGTACTTGGCGAGCTCTGAAATATCGAAAGGCTCCGAGGCTCTACTGCGAGTTTGGAACTTCAAAAAGCTCGAGGGCGCCAAGGCGATAACCTCACAGGGGCGAGCCGAAATCGTGTCACGCGAGCGCGAAGTATTACAGTTTATCAATCACCAAAATCGAGATCTATATAACCATTGCCTACGCTCGCTTACCAGTTTCGAAAAGGATGAAGTTACGTCGCAATATAGCGAGGTGTATGAGGTTCCACCCGGTCACGTGAGGTTTAATGAGTTCGTAGGGAAGTATGGTCAGCTTTTTAACCCAACCGACCGATTGAACTTGACGAAATTGCTTATTGCCAAGTTCGCCGATTTGCATGCGATCAAGATTGCACACAGGGACATTGCTGACCACAGCCTTTGGCTATCTCCTTCGAAAGAAATTGCCCTTTCCAACTTTATTTCTGCCTATCACCAGCCTATTGGTACAGTTGGAGATTATAGGAGCAGCTTATCGGCAGGTACTGTAGAGGTAAAAGAGCTGCTGGACGGGTTATCAACTACCCCATTTCAGCAGGATGTGCATGCGCTTGGCCTTGTATCCTGGCATTTGCTAACTGCACAACGCATGTCTCCCAAGAGCCTTGAAAAAATTCAGGACGAAATGCTGTCGAGCAGTGAATGGTATGCCGGCGTTCTTTTGGAAGCGGTGACAGCAAATTTTAAGGATGCTTCATCTTTTTTCCACGGTCTGAAAAATGTGGAACCGCCGGCCGAATCAATTCCAACGTTTGATGATTCCGAACTGGAAACCTATCGTCATCCATTCCACCATACTCGACGTTTCCCTGACCAAGAAGAGTTTCTTATTTCGACCGATGACAAAGAGGTGTATTTTTCAGAGGGTAGGCTGGTTAAGGCTTGGTTGAACGTCGGCGGAAAGGGCGAGGACTCGATAGTCAACTTCCGTATCCTTTCTTTTCTGAAACGCTTGGACAAGCTTGCCACAGTAAACCCTATTTACCTGCCATGTATTCGGGAATACGGGCTAGCAACGAGGTCGGGTAGTATGTATTTAGTGACCGACGTGATTGAGGGAACCACGTGGGCAGATGCGGTAATCGAAGATGCCGATAAGTTAATCGTTATCGGTAAGTTGGTTTTAGCGGTCGAACATCTTCATAGCTTGGGACTTACGCATGGCGATCTCCACCCGGGCAATGTGATGCTGAGTAGTGAGGACGGAAATTTGTATCTGATAGACATTCCGGACTTCTCTCAAAACACTACCGTAGTGAAAAACCATCGCTATAGCCCTGAAAATATTGATGGGAGCACTTCCGAACAGCGCGACATCTTCGCCGTGCTGCGCATGTCTTGCGAACTCCTTGGATTGGAATGGGGGAAGGAATCTAGCGCCTTCCATCGAGTCTCCGACGCGATCCGGTCAGAATTAGATGACTTCGAGTTCGGTTTTAAGGACCTGGGGCGATTTAAGAAGGCACTGATAACCGCAGAGAGCTCTGAGGAGCAGCAATTTGTAGAAATCACCCTTCCCAATGTCAACGAACAGGTATCAATCTTGCCTGACAACGGGCATCTCTACGTTAAGGTAGACGCTGCGAAGCAAGGGAAAGGCGATTATTCGGTGACATTCTCGGGCGTTGGCGGATCGTTTGTTGCCTTCTACAACAAAGAGCAACGTTGCTTTGTTGGAGGGGCGCCCCCCCGAATCCGATCTGATGTTTATTTTAGAGCTGCAGAGGAAAGCCAGTTTGAGGTCAGCATTGCAATCCGCATCAAGCCGGGTCGACCTATGCAACTTTCGGGTTTGTCTGAACACCTTCGGAACGATGAATCATTTCACCGTGCAATCGAGATGGTTCAGATGCCTCCTCAGCAAATTGACGAATCCTCGCTGAGCCAACAACTTAGGGATGTTTTCGAAAAGGTAGAAGCTTCGGTAGGTGAGGGCCGTTCTGATATTACCGTCGATATTTCGACTCAGGCACTCTGGCGCGCAATCCTTGCGACCGAAACTGAGTCAAGCCCCAATATTGAATTGAACGGTGCGTCCATAAAGCCACTAGAAACTGATTCTGAACTGATACTTCGCTACGAGGCAGATGTCGACCCCCTGGGCACTTTCGCAAGCACAGATGAAGTTGATGCTCTTCTCATAGATCAGGATGGTACAGAGAAGATCATCGGGGAGGTCGTCCTCAAAAAATCGGCATTGAACGAGGTCAGACTCTATAAGGTGCGAAGTTCAGCCTACGGACTTAAAGACGGCGACTTAGTCTTCTTCAGGACCAAACAGGACAGAGCTTCATACCGCAAGCGCAAAGCTGCTCTTGAAAGGCTACTTGATAGAGAGGGTGTCCTGCCCAATCTCCTTGATCTGTTTGACCCTGCCTGCAACAACGACGCCAGGGCATACAATATTACGGTCACAGAGGCTGACTTCGCTAGATACGACCGTGAAGATCAGCACGGAAACAAGATCAGCCTCAACGAGCAACAGCGCGAGGCATTTACCAAACTCTTGAACAACGGTCCATTATCACTGTTGCAGGGACCACCAGGAACAGGAAAGACTGAGTTCATTGCGGCATTCGTCCATTTTCTCGTCGAAAAATTAAATGTGCGAAAAATCCTGCTAGTTAGCCAATCTCACGAAGCCGTGAACACGGCGGCAGAGCGAATAAGGAAACATTGCAGAAGGTTGGGTACATCGCTTGAAGTCGTTAGATTTAGCAACCGTGAAGGGGCAGTTTCGCACGGTCTTAAGGACGTTTATTCGCATGCATTAACATCAGAAAAACGTGAGTTATTCAATGCCGAAATTCGCTACCGCGTCGAGGCCCTAGCGGGTGCTCTAGGCCTCGAGCCCACGTTCATTTCAAAAGTCGTGGAAGCTGAATTGAAATTGTTCAAGCAAATTGATCATCTGGAATCTCTCCTTAAGAGTTTCGAGAAAGTCGGTGATGAGGAGGATATTAAATCCCTCAAACAGATCGCGGTAGAGCTGGATGAAAATATTCGTTCAAAACTTAATGAAGACTACGGAATTGTTATTTCCAAGAAAAGTAACCTATCGGAAGCTAAATCTATCCTGCTCGCTAAAATTTGCTCGGAGTACGGTGTCCGTCCAAGTGAAACAAAGAGGGTTAGGGCATTAGCGCGGATATGCCGTGACATACAAGATGCTTTGTCTGCGGAAAAAGTCAATTGCGACGAGTTCTACGCCCGCTCAAGACAACTGGTAACGGGTACTTGTGTCGGAATCGGGCAGGGACATATCGGCATTCACGAAAATATTTATGACTTCGTAATTATCGACGAGGCCGCTCGTTCCATCGCGAGCGAATTGGCAATTGCAATGCAGTCTGCGAAACGCGTCCTCCTGGTAGGTGATCATTTGCAACTTCCCCCGTTATACTCTGATGCCCATAAGGCAGCTCTCGCGCGCCGACTTGGCATCAATGACAAGAATATTGAAATTGATGAGGTTTTGCGAAGCGATTTCGCACGGGCGTTCAATTCCGAGTATGGGAAACGGACAAGCGCAACACTGCTAACCCAGTATCGAATGGCTCCTTCGATCGGTAATCTAGTTTCGCATACGTTCTACAATGGGATGCTTAACAATGGAGATCGTGTGATTCCTAATATATATGCCACTGCTCCGAGCGCTCTTCGGTCAGCGGTGACATGGCTAGACACGTCATCTCTCGGCGAGCAAGCCCATCACCAGAGCGACCGAGGGGTCAGTATCTATAATCGGTGTGAAGCGGAGCAGGTGATAGACCTTCTAAAACAAATATCTGAGAACAGCCAATTTCTAACTGAACTTTCCAATCTTAAGGATAAAGATGATGCATTGATTGGCGTGATTTGCATGTATGCAGAACAAAAAAGGTTGATTCGACAAAAATTCAATCAAGGGATTTGGAGCGAAGGGTTCAAGGCGCTAGTAAAGATCGATACCGTCGATAGCTATCAAGGAAAAGAGAACCGGATAATCGTCTTGAGCCTAACGCGTTCCGACAACCAAAAAAGCCCGGGATTTCTGCGCACGCCCAATCGGATTAACGTGGCGATGTCTCGAGCCATGGATCGGTTATTGATAATCGGAAATGCGGAAATGTGGTGCGGTCATAACAAGGATAAGCCTCTCGGGCAAGTTATTTCCTACATGAGTAATATAAGCGATATTGCTTCGTATAATTTAATATCTGTAAAAAAGAACCGCTAGGGGGGCATCATTGGAAGATACAAGGATTTATCACGAAATTGACTTTTTGTTGCCTGCGCAACGCTTCAATATTAATTTCTCTTACATAACCAAAAAGGGATTACCTTTCGTTCGAGAATTTGTCCTGCGGCTAATACATCTTTCACCAATGTCTATGTCTCAGGTTGCAACCTTTTTCGGTTTTTCTCGTTACGAAGTCCAAGAGGCAATTGATGATCTTGTCGAGCGCGGTGAATTGACGTTGTCAGATAGCGGTCGCCTAGTCCTTACGGAAGGGTCCAAAGCTTATTTTACTGACATTGGCGAGGTTCCAACTTTGTCCGTGTTGCGAGACAGCACCGTTTGTTTGTCCTTCGACTTGGCAGTTTTCTCATGTCTTGGGAAGGATAATTTCTCAGAGAAGTGGAAAGCAGGGCTTTCCGTCAAGGTCGCAGATGAAAACGCGTCGTGTAGCGAGACCCATGTAGAGAAACAATTCCAGCGGCAATTCCATGAAATATTACGGAAGGGATTCCTTTCAATGTCGTTGACCGAGGATAAGATGGACTCTCCTAATGTGTACACCGTGAATTCGGTTAATAAAATTAAGCAGATGCCCGTCAGATTGCCAGTTCAGTTTAAGATGGACAGTGATGGAAGAAACGTTGAGCGCGAGGACTTCGAAAAGCTAAAAAGCTCCGATTACGTCCATGAGCAAATTTCTCTCGAACTGGACCATTTAGCGAGACCCGGCAATTTCGGGGAAATAGCCAAAGTGATGATAGAAATCGGGGATGGTGAAACCTTGAAACTGTTTGACGCAAAGGGAAGTTCTATTAATATGCAGTGCTATGAAGACTTGGCCAAGCTTGAGCCCAATAGTTCGAAAAAAAGGTCTAGCTTCATTGGGCCAATCTACTCGTCGGCAAATTGGGAGTTGGTTCGGAAACACCTGGGCCCGCTTATCAAGGCAAGGCAGAAAAATAAGGCGGATGTGGGGCATACGCAATTTCTCTGGGTTGCGCCAAGTGATCCCTTTTGGGGAAAGAGCAGCAATCTACAAGTGCGGATTAGTGAGCTGTTTGAAAAGGCGAGCACGAAAGAGAAGAAGCTGTATTCACCGACCATCTTTTTACCAGTAAGCGGGTCGGACGATTACAGGACGGCGCGCCATTGGCAAAGGGAGTTCGAACCTGGCACGGAAAAGATTCGGGGTCTTATTGAAGGATTCCTCGGAGGAAGTATAGAAGTTCTCCTCTTCGAAGGTGAGTTCGTGGTGGTCGTGTATCACGTGTCTTTGCGAGATTCTTACCCCGTCAGCGTTCCAGTGGGATTTATTAGTGCTGAACAGGACGTCGTTACTTCCGTAGGCAAACTTGTGAAAGATTATGTTGAGGGCACTTCCGGGTTCGAACGACCTAACGACTGCGGATTGATTTCCAAGATTGTCCGGGGGAATAACTGATAGGCGAGTGGCTTCGTGATTTAGCACTATCGCTTGGCTCACCTATCGCATTGACCAGTGAGAATTGGAATTTGACGACACAAGGGGCGGATATCCCCGCTTTTTCAAGAGCTCTAGTATGACTGTCATGCTAGAGCTGCGCGTCCTAGCCAAGAGGTCTTGATGTGGGAGGGCGGAAGCGTACGGGGCAGGGACTACACGTGGTTTTTCTGACCGATGCGAAAGCCGGATCAACCAGCGCGATGTGTGAATCGCCTATCGTTGGCTATTCACCCACATGCCGTTCAAAATACTTTCGCTGATCTGTTTGAACTCCATGGACACTTCGTGTCTGGGAATTCCGTCAGTCATGACGGTTGGATTCATGGCGAGTCACTTGGGAACGGCAAGCAGTACGAAAGGAAGATTGCATTCTAGCCACAATGCCCACTTGTATCCTTTTCGCATCAAATCAATTCGGTAGGATAAATTGTATTGCGCAGTCCTTGAATGGTAGTTGGCCGCTCTGACCAACAAATTTCCTGTGTCATACAACAAGTGTTGCCTCAGCCGCCAAGCCGCAAGATCGTACGGATAGCAACCTTTCGCCGCAACATGGACAGGAGCGATTCCATACTTCCGTAGCTCGTTAAGATAGTTGGAGTTGAACTGCATCGGGCCAATGTCGTAGGTGCCGTTCCTGTTTGCGACAACCATCCCGGGCCTGCCACCTTCTTTCTCGGCGATTGCCAGCATAATATTGGCGGGCACCTGGTATTTGATGGCAGCCGTAATCGAGCACATGATGCGTTCCTGCTGCAGGGGAGGGAGGTCGAGCATGCTGTTTCTCCTTTGTTCCGTTGGGGCGTGAGGAGCTATTCGGGCTTGCGGTCGCGGAATGCCGCCACCTCCGCAGTTGGATCTGTGGAAGCGCTATCTCCTGCGGAGATACTGCCGTCTTCCATCCCTGATGCGCAGGTATCCTGCACTCCAGCCTGATCTCGAGACTTGATGGCGGCAGCAATCTGGCCGCCGATGGTTTTGCCGACCCGGCCACCGGCCGCAGCAAGACCTTGCTTGACCTTTGTCTTGCCGACATCCCAGGCTCCCTGCGCCAGATTGCCTGCTGCACCTGCCGCAATCCTACCCGTTTTCGCCGCCAGTGCCGCTGCTGCGGCTGGGTTGCCCATGCCTGGCGCTGTTTTTGCTGCGCGTTGGCTTGCTTTGCCTTCGCTGCCAACGTTGGCTGGTCCGTTTGCACTTTGCTGATTGGCGGGCGAGGCGGGAGGCTGCGATTGCTGTGGTGCGCTGCCTGCTGGCTGTGTTTCTGCGCTACCACTTCCAGCGTCGGTACTGCTGCTTGCCGCCTGCGCAGTGTCGCCCATGGCTGCAGCGAGCGCACCGCTGCCGGTGCCTGGATCGGGTCCGGTTCCGCTGCCGCCTCCTCCGGCCGAGGCCATGAAGTCGCGGGTACCGCTTCCTGCGCTTTCTGCAGCATTTGCCTTGGAGACTGCTGCCATCAACGCCTGAACTCCGCCGGCGATGTTCGCCGTACCTGCGACAGCCGTGGCACCGGCGGTTGCTGCGGCCGTCGCGGCCATGGCGGCTGCACCCAGTGCCGTTCCTGCACCGAAGCCGCTGCCAAGCGCGCCGGTGCCACCGCCCATCGCCAGGCCGCCCACCAGCGACGGGACTTTGTTGACCAGGGCGAGCAGAATGATGGCCACGACCATGATAACGGCAAGTTCTTTCATCTTATAGGCGGCACTGATATTGGTGTAGAACTCATCCATGAACGACTTTCCGATGCCGACGAGTAGCACCATGGTGAAAAGCTGTGCTCCGATGCTAAGTACCGTTTTGTAATAGTTGATGGCCATGTCCGAGGTCCAGCGTGAACCACCAAAGCCGAGAAAGAAGATGCCTGCATACGCCAGTATCCAGCCGCTGATCAGGAGCAGTAGCATGTTCACGCCGATTAGCGCCAGAACAATCAGGGTAATCAGGCTGATAGCCACGCCAACTGCGCTGCTGAACGGCGACCAGACGGTCGACTTTGAAAGTACCATGGCAAAAATATCAAAGCCGATATCGACGATTCCGGACGGGGAAAGGATGGTACTGGAACCATTTGCGTTTGCTGCGATCACGCGCATTGAATCCATGATGGAGGTTGCAAAGGCAGGTCCATTGCGCAGCAGCCACCAGTAGAAGCCAGTGAAAATGGTGAAGCGGGCGAATTCGGCGAAGAACTCGCCAATATCTGCCTTGCGCAGGGCCATCATGCCGAATGTCCACACCATGCTGATGGTGGCCAGGGTCCAGAACAGGCGTGTGGCGTGGGTCGTGATTGTCGCCGACCAAGTGGCGGCAATCGCAGAGTAGCGTGCTAGGACGTTATCCAGCACCCCTGTACTGTCGATTTCGGCCCGTGCGGCGAGGGGAACGAGTACCAGGCATAGTATGAGAAGCGTCCGTAACAAGGCCGTGGGTGCGGGTGCTCTGGTGGCGCCGGCAGTTTTCATCATGCACCTCACCATCCACGTGGCGGACTGGGGCGGAAGCTGTAGCGCCGCACGCATAGGTCTTCGAACTGGTTACGGTCCTTCCGGTCCTTGATCTTCGCGATGGCTTCCGGTTCGCAGTTCTCTGCCGTCACGGGCGGCAGGGAATCCGCAGGATCACCAGGCGTGCAGGCCGCAAGCTGGACCAACACGGCGAACAGTGTGATTGATTGGCGCATGGCTGTCTCCCTACCAGCCGCGCGCGGGGCTGGGACGATAGGTGTTGCTCAGCACAACCTCGTCCGAGGCGCGCTGCATTGCCTCGCGGTCGGCCAGGCTCTGGTAGCGCGTGGCGATGACGTTTTGCTGGGAAATCAGCAGGCCGCGTATCTGCAGCAGCTGCGTGGCCTGCTGGCTGGCCAACTGGTTGGCGTAGCCGATGGCCTGCATCTGGCCGCTGGCGCCTTGCGCCGCAGCCTGCAGCTTCATCAGCTGGCGCGCGTCGGCTTCCATGGCGTCCTGCTGGCGGTCGAGTCCCCGGAAGAGGGCGTCGGTCGAGCGCTTCTGTGCATCCGAGCCCAGGCGCTGGGCGTCGCTCATCGCATTCCACTCGGCCTGCGTGCAGCCGCGCACCGAGAAGCACGGCGATCCGCGGTAGTCGCTGGCGCTGCGGTACTTGCGCAGGTAGGCGTCAATGCTGCCCAGGCTGCTCTTGTAGTAGCCGAGGGTATCGATTTCGCGCCGCAGCAGGTTCATCGTCTGGCTGGCCTGGTCCCAGATGAAGGCGGGCGGCGCGGCGGTATTTTGCAGCATGTTCTGGTATTGCTGCAGCTGGGTGCGGTACTGCTGGATCTGCTTGAGCGTATGCGCCACGTTTTCCAAGGCGCTTACGCTGTTCTGCGACAGATTGCTGGCATCGATGACCGGCAGCCCGGCACGTGCTGGCTGCATGGCAATGGGAATGCAGAGCACCATGCCTGCCATGATTTTAGCCGCTAAAGATTTGTCCATGATTGCTACTCCTTGCCATCAGTAGTCGAATGCCTTGTAGGGGCGGGAAAAGGTCAGGTCCTTGGTGACGATCACGTTGAAGCGGTAGCCGGGCCGGATCTCCAGCGTCGGCGCGATATTCATGTTCCGTGCGATCAGCTGGGCCGTCACCTGCCCAAGCTGCTGCCCCAGCGCCTCGCTCATGGCGCTGCTGGCGCTCTGGCGCGTGCCCAGGCTCAGTGTCTGCGGCTGGCTCATGGCGATGCCCGCCGTGATGCCTGACATCAGGAAGGCCGAGGAAAACAGGCGGAAGTAGTGGTTGTTGACCTGGTCGCGGAAGCCCGCATAGCCGGCGCTGTCCGCACCAGGCATGCTGCCGATGTCCATGGCCTTGCCATCGGGGAAGACTATGCGCTGCCACGCGACCAGCACGCGCGACTGGCCATAGGCGATGTCGCTGGAGTACTGGCCCACCAGGCGCGAACCCTGCGGGATCAGCCGCCATTTGCCCGTTGCGGTGTCGAATACGTCCTGGCTGACCTGGGCGACGATCTGGCCCGGCAGGTCGGAATTGACGCCGGAAATGAGCACGGCCGGGACGATGAAGCCGGCGCGCAGCTCATACGGCGAGCGGGGCGCTTCCGCACGGGAGTCGAGGCGCCAGCGGTCGCCTTGGCCCTGTACGTCGAACTGGCGGTAGTCCTTGCCGCCCGCCGCCGGTTCGGCTGGCGGCGCTGGCCGGGACGCTGTGTCTCCCAGGCTTGCGGCCTGCAGCTGCTGCAGCCGGGCCAGGTAGGCAGCTGCAGGATTGTCGCGGCCCTGCGCATCGGCCTGCTGCTGCAGCGCCGCCATTTGCGTCAGGGCTTCCTCTCTGCTGAGCGGCACGCCGCCAGGCGCGGAACCGGCGCTGCGCGGAGCAGCGGCCTGCACCGTAGTGCGCGAGCGGACCGCTTCGTCGAGCTGGCGCAGCTTGTCCATGCGGCTGCGCTCGCGTTCTTCCATGCCGCGCTGCTCTTCCAGCGGCAGCGCGCCGCCGGGCGGCCGCGGTGGTGCTTCGAGGTCGTCTGGGCGCGCCACGATGATGGCGCCGGGCGGGGGAATCTCTGGCAATGGCGGGGCCGCTGCCTTTGCTGGCGCGACGAAACCGTCCTTTTCGCTGCCCGCGATCTCGCTGGCGAACATGCTGGTGCTGCCTGCCTTGGCTTCCAGCTGGTCAGCCGGGCGGTTTTGCTGCGCCGAGCGGTCCCAGGCTACCAGGGCCATCACCAGCAGGAAGATGCCCATGGCGCCGCCTACCAGGTAGACGGGCAGGTTGTTGACCCTGCGCACGCCGGATGTCCTGCGGACGCTGCCGGGCGAGGCATCCGGCGACATGTCTTCATCGCCGCTCATGGCGCAGCCTCCCTGCGTACCCACGCGCTGGCCGGGCGCGCCGCGCCGCCTTGCAGCAGGTAGGCGCGCGTCAGCGATTCGCTTCCCGCATACAGGGTCAGGCGGACCAGGTCCGGCTCGGCAGCCATGTCCAGCACGTAGCGCAGCGCGGTGGCGCCGGCTGCCGGTGGCAGCGGCGGTACGGCGGGCGGCGTCTGGCTGCTGAATTCGCCGATGGCGTAGCCTTGCGACCGCAGCCGTTCCAGCAGTTCCCTGCCGAAGCCGTCCTGCGCTGCGTGCCGCAGCGCAAAGCGCGTGCGGGCAGGCGGATAGCTGGCGATGAGCCGCGCGGCGGCGTCGGCGGCGATGCCGTTTTCCTGCGCTGGCACCGGCGCGGCCAGCAGGTTGCCGTAGGCGGGCGCGTCAGCCATGCGGTTTGCGGCGCAGCCCGCAAGGCAGGCCAGCAGGAGGTGTGTAAAAATCAGGCGTCCAAGCATCAGGGCGTGCATGCTATTTCTCCCGCGTGATTGTGATCTTGTCCTGCGTGCGGCCGGCGCCGGCTATCAGGATGGCCTTGTCGAACACCGTGTCGACGATGTAGCGGTCGCCCTGCAGCCGGTAGTTCACCATGGCGGTTTCATCTTCGCTGAACAGGCCGCCTTCCCTGCGCACCACCAGCAGGGTGGGCGCTTCCGTCTGCGCCATCGCCTGTGGCATCTGGATGATGGTCTTGCTGCCGTTGTTGTACACGCGGACGGGCTTCCAGGGGGCGGACCCCGTCACGGCATAGGCGAAACTGAGGTCGCCCAGGTACTCGCCGGTCTGCGCGATGGTGCGTTCCTGCTTTTCCCTGGTATCGCGGGTCTTGATGGCGTCCCACTTGGCGGCTGCGTCTTCGGCATAGGTGAAGGCGATGCGCGGCATGAACTCGCTGCGGTGGGAGCGCAGGCGGAAGTGGTAGGTACGCCTGCTGGTGGTGACGATCAGCGAGGTTTCCAGCCCCACGTCGAGCGGCTTGATGATGAGGTACTGGACTTCGGCGGGGCCGCTGCCCGTGATGGCCGGTTCCACGGTCCAGCGCGCCGTGTCGCCGAGGTGGATGGAGTTGACCTGTTCACCCGCCTGCAGCTCGATATCGCATACCTGCAGCACGGCGCACACGATGCCGGGCTGCTGCGCACCAAACAGGAAGCGGATTGCGCCGTCTTCCCCCGGGACGGGCTGCATGCCCGTGCCGCTGCCGGTGCGCCAGCGCTGCGCGATGGCGATCGCGTCTTTTTCCTGCCTGGTGAGTACCAGGTCCTTGCCCGAGAAATAGCTGTCGGCGACGCTCTTGCCGTCTGGCGCGGCCTGGGCCGCAGCCTGGACGGCGGCGAGTGCCAGCATCAGCAGAAAGGGGATGGGTTGCATGGCTGGCCTCCTCAGAGCTGTTTTGCCCAAGAAAAATCGCGGACATAGATGCCCAGCGGGTTGTTGCGCAGCTGTTCTTCCGTGGTCTGGGGCGTGGCGGCCACGGTGTACACGGTGAGCAGCGCGCGCATGCGGAATGGCGGCGCCTTCAATACGCCCTGGCGGTCGCGCACCGTTTCCGTCCAGTCCACCTGCCAGGTATCGGCCGTTTGCGGCAGGGCGGAAATGATCTCGGTGCTGACGGTTTCCCTGGCGGCCCGCTTGAGCGGGCTGCTTTCATCGGTACCGTTCAGCCATTCGTTTGCCTTGGCCGTGGCCGGGTCATTGGCCGCCAGCATCGAATACAGGCGGTAGACGGCCTTGCGCTGCAGCGCGATGTCCGGCGTGACCAGGCGCGCGTCGCCCACGAAAGAGGCGACGGCGGCGCGCACCACGCGCTGGTCGGCTGCCGCTGCCTGCTGCGCCGGGGCCACTGCCACGGGCTGGCCCAGCTTGTCGACCTCGACCACATAGGGCACGAAACGGGACTGGCTGGCGACATGGACCATGCCGCCGACGGCAGCGAGGGCGACCAGCAGTGACAGCACGGCCAGCAGCTGCCAGGCCTGGCGCGAGGACGCGGCCTGGGCCGCGTGGTCGTTCCAGGTGCGGCGCGCGGAAAGGTAGGGATTTTCGCTTTCGCCGCTGCGCCGGCCGCCGTCAAGGAATCCGTCCTGTGCGGGCGCCTTGCGGCTTCCGGCTGTGCGCAGCGATCTGAATATGCGGGCAAGGTTCATGCTGCGCCTCCATAGTCGTCCAGGTTCAGGCCCCGGCTGGCCAGCCAAGCGCCGGTCCACGCAGCGCCGTGCCTGGCCTCCAGAGCCTTGACGGCCGCCACCGACTCCTTGTCCGTGGCGCCGACGAAGGCCATGGCCAGCGGCCCGAGCTCCAGGTCGTACAGGCGGCGTCCGTGCTCGGAGACATAGTAGTACTGGCGCTTCGGGATGGCCGTGGCGAGGATGTCGATCTGGCGCGCGTTCAGGCCCATGCGGCGGTACAGGGCCGCCGTGTCCTCGTCGCGCGCATACACGTTGGGCAGGAAGATCTTGGTGGCCGTCGATTCCACCATCACGTCGAGGATGCCCGAGCTGGCCGCGTCGGACAGGCTTTGCGTGGCCATCAGCACCAGGCAGTTGGCCTTGGCCAGCACTTTCAGCCAGACCCGTATGCGGGAGCGGAAGGCCGGATGGCCCAGCGCGAGCCAGGCTTCGTCGAGGATGATGGCTGCGGGCTGGCCCTGCAGGCTGCGCTCGATGCGGCGGAACAGGTACAGCAGGGTGGGGAGCGCATATTTTTCGCCCATGCCCATCAGTTCCTCGATTTCGAAGACAGTGAAGTCGGACAGCGACAGGCCATCTTCCTCGGCGTCGAGCAAGTGCCCCATGCTGCCATCGACCGTGTAGGGACGTATCGCCTGGCGCACGGCTTCATCCTGGATCGTCAGCGCGAATTCGGACATGGTCTTCGCGCCGCTGGCATGCATGCTCATGATGGCGTTGCCGATTTCGTTGCGCTGGGCGGGCGTGGTGTCGACATTGTTCAGGGCCAGGATGGTATCGATCCACTCCATGGCCCAGGCGCGGTCGCTGCGCGTGGCGAGGAACTGCAGCGGGCAGAAGGCGAGGCTGTCGCCGTCGCCCGCCACCGTATAGTGGCTGCCTCCCATGGCTTTGGCCAGCGGATACATGGACATGCCCTTGTCGAACACGTATACCGACATGCCCTGGTAGCGGCGCAGCTGCGTGGCGATCAGGCCTAGGTGCGCCGATTTCCCGCTGCGCGTGGGACCGAACATCAGCGCGTGGCCCAGGTCGCGCACATGCAGGTTCAGGCGGAATGGCGTGTCGCCGTGCGTCACGCAGTGCATCAGGGCGGGCGCCAGCGGCGGATACAGGGGACAGGGCGCCTTGTCCAGTCCTGTCCAGATGGTGCTCGTGGGGAGCAGGTCGGCCACGTTCATGGTGTTGATCAGCGGGCGCCGCACGTTTTCCACGCCGTGCCCGGGCAGGCTGCCCAGATAGGCGTCCATGGTATTGACAGATTCCACCCTCGCCGCGAAGCCGGTGCGGTTGATGGCTTTCTCGACCTGGCGCGCGGCTGCGTCGAGCTTGTCCCGGTCCTCGTCCATCAGGATTACCACGCTGGTGTAGTAGCCCTGCGCCACCAGGCCGCTGTTGACCTCTGCGATGGCCGCCTCCGCATCGGCTACCATCGACAGCGCATCCTGATCCACGGGGCCGGTGCTGGTGTTGAATACCTGGTCGAAGAAGCCGCGTATCTTCTGCCGCCACTTCTTGCGGAACTTGTCGAGGTGCCTGACTGATTCGTGGGCATCCATGAAGATGAAGCGCGAGGACCAGCGGTACTCGCATGCCAGCTCGCCCAGCGCGGTGAGGATGCCGGGCGTGGACTCCAGCGGGAAGCCCTCGATGGCGACCGCCTGGATGAACTTGCGGCCGATTCGGGGAACCACGCCACCGAACAGTTCCTGGCCACCGATGACGGCATCCAGGTACATGGGATTGCGGGGCAGGATGACCGGATGGTTGACGCCGGTGACGCAGAACTGCAGCCAGCGCAGCAGCGCGTCGTGGGTGGCGCTGCTGCCATCCTCGCCAGTGACCTGCGTGCCGCGCAGGCGCTCCAGCGCCACGGCCGATGACAGGCGCGACTCGATGCTGGCGCACTCGCGGCTGAAGAAATCGATCAAGCCCTGCGTGCGCGCCCTGTGCCCGGGCGTGGCAGCTTCATCGTCGAACATCAGTTCGACGAACCTGCTCTGTGCCAGCAGCGGCGGCAGATAGGTGGCGCTGAGGACGAAGTAGCCTTCATACATGGTGCCCATGCCTTCGAACAGGCGGCGGCGCTCTTCGTCGATGGCGGCGGACACCGGGTCAGGGAAGTGGGACAGGCCCGCAGGCGCATAGCCGGGCGCAGGCCGCCGCACCGCGTCGACGTGGATCATCCAGCCGCTGCCCAGCCCCGACAGGGCCTGGTTGATGCGGAAGGAGACCAGTTCGCGCTGTTCTTCCGTGCTGCTGGCGTTGTCCCCGCCGCGGTAGATCCAGGCCGCCATGAAGGCGCCGTTCTTGCCGACGATGACGCCATCGTCGACCATGGCGGCATAGTTGAGCAGGTCGGCCAGCCCGGCAGCGCGCGAGCGGTGCTTTTTCAGCCGCATGCTGGCGCCTGCCGCGCGGATGCGCGCGTACAGGATGGACAGCATCAGGCAGCCGCACGCCGCCATGGCGATGGAAATCGTCTCGGTCATTTGTACTGCCTCCCCTGGCTGCCCGTATTGACGCGGAATGGCGTGCTGCGCGCGGCATAGTAGCGCCGGTAGCGGCGGTGGCGCAGGTACACCTGGCGCAGCCGGGGATCGTGCGCCGCCATCAGGCGGCAGGCGAAGAGGGCACCCGTCCACAGCAGCAGCCCGACCACCGATGCCCGCAGTTCCTGCGCGCTGAAAATGAGCGCAAAGGCCAGGAGGCCGGAAAACATGACGAGTTCCCGGTCTCCGCCCATGAACAGGTTGTGCCGGTTGCCTGCCCGGCGGATGGGGATGGCGCGCAGTGCCATGGCTATGCCATCCGCGTGCCGGTGCAAAGAATGGCATGGCGGATGCCACCGCACAGCGCCTCGCCTGCCGCCGCGATTTCTGCGCCGCGCCCGAAGAAGGTGCTCATCACGTTTTGCGCACCCACCAGCAGCGCCATTACCAGCACGATGAAGATCAGGGTACGGAAGAAACCATTCAGGTCGCCGCCGAAAATGAGCACGCCGCCAGCGATGACGATGCCGATGATGGACAGCGCGAACGCCACGGGGCCGGTGACGGAATTGCGCAGGTTTTCCAGCCAGCTCTCATAGGGCAGCGAGCCGCCGGTACCGGCAGCGGCGTGGGCCTGGTGCGGCAAGGACAGGAACAGCAAGATAATGACGGCAGTGCACAGCCAGAACTGCGCCTTGGCGTGCATGTGGCCCGGCGGGCCAGGCGGGAATGTAGGCATCGGGAGCTCCTCAGGGTAGATGGGTGAGATAGCGGCCGTCCGCGTAGCCGGAAACCTCGAGGATTTCCTGCACGCGGCGGCCAGTGGGAGTACGGGCGATATGCACGACCATGTGGACCACCTCGCCGATCAGTGGCTCAATGTCGGCCGGGGCCGATGCGTTGCGGGTGATGAGGGACTTCAGGCGCACCAGGCCTGCCGCCGGATTGTTCGCGTGCAGGGTGGCGGCGCCGCCCTCATGGCCCGTATTCCAGGCGTCGAGCAGGTCCAGCGCCTCGGGGCCGCGTACCTCGCCGACCAGGATGCGGTCAGGACGCATGCGCAGGGCGGCCTTCAGCAGCGCCGTCATGGAGACGTCGAAGGAGGTGTGGTACTGCACGAAGTTCTCGGCGGCGCACTGGATTTCCCCCGTGTCTTCGATGATGAAGACGCGTTCGCCGGGATCGCAGGCCACCATTTCGTTGATGATGGCGTTGACCAGCGTGGTCTTGCCGGAGCCGGTGCCGCCCGTGACGAGGATGTTGCGGTGGCCGGCCACCGCCTGCCGCAGGACGTCGCACTGGTGCGCGGTCATGGTGCCGGCAGCGGCATACTCGTCCAGCGTGTAGATTGCCACGGCCTTCTTGCGGATGGCAAAGGTGGGCGAGGGGACGACGGGCGGCAGCTGGCCTGCAAAGCGAGAGCCATCGAGCGGCAGTTCGCCTTCCAGCAGGGGCTTGCCGCGCGTGACTTCCTTGCCATGGTAGCCCGCTACGGTCTTGACGATGGCCTCGGCCTGCGCCGCGCGCAGGGTGCCGATGCACTGCATCCGTTCGCCGAGCCGCTCCTGCCACAGCCTGCCATCGGCATTGAGCATGACCTCCACCGTGCGCGGATCGTTCAGCGCTGCCATCAGGAGGGGACCCATGTCGCGTTCCAGCTTGCGCCGGGCCCGGTCCTTCAGCGTGGAAAAGTCTTCGGTTTCAGCCATGATCGGTATACCCCTATTGCATTTATGCCATGCCGTATATGCAAAGGATATATCGTAAAAAATCGGCTGAATTAGACCTAGCGCAAACCCTATCGGCAAATTTCTTGATGAGTTCGGTGTTTAGTGCGCGTATTGCTTGACTATTTCACGCAGGATATGGATTTCCGGCGCATTTTGCGCCTTGGGCGCTAACTGGCGTCAGCCGTCTTCCGGTTTGGCGTCAGCGATATGCTTGCGGTTCGCATCATTCCACTGGCGCACCTGGAATGCCTGGTATTCCGTGAGCACAGCTGCCACGCGTACATAGCCGGGAGGCAGGCTGCTCGGCGCCTTGCCGCCGGCGAGCATGTCCAGCGATTCCTGGTCCAGGTCGGTAATTTCTAGCAGGGCAGGAAGCGCGACGCCGAGGGCCCTGGCGATCGACTCCATGATCTTGAGCGAGGGATTGGCCTTGCCGTTGGTCAGGTCGGACAGGAACGACACCGACATGCCCGCACGGTCGGACAGTTCGTTCTTGGAGATGCCCATTTCGTCGAGCACGCGCAGGACGTTGGTAAAGAAGATTTGGTTGTACATAGATACAAGACGTCAGGACGAGTATTCTTGGGTTAATCTATTAAAGCAACTTCCCCTAGCTCAATTTTCATTTCGGTGATCATTGCTCTATTGGCCGATACTTATCGGCCGAGTACGCTGCGCTGAAGAACTTATATGTCGCTTATGTAAACTCTTGAATGCTACCGCCTAAGAGAGCAAGAAGTACTTTCAAGCCGTAAGCGTTTAGTGACTGTGGGTATTAATCACTGGCCTACACGTCAGGTCGTGAGGGATTCATTTGCTTACTTGCTACTCACACAATGTTTTTCTATTTCCTTCTGGAATTGGTTAAGGAATCCTCGACTGATGCTGCGGCCTTGATCAATAGCTTTCGAAAAGCAAGTTTGTCTGCAGAGTAGTGTGCACGTCTGTGACAGTTAGGACATAGTGCAACTATGTTCTTGGGTTCGTCAATGCCATCGTCTGCCAGGCGATGAATGTGGTGAACTTCCAGAAATCCGAATCCTCCTTCGTCGAGAAATGGAGCGGGGGTGTTGCAACCTTCGCATATTCCATTGGCACGGAGCAGGCCATAGGTGCGGACGGCTTCACTACGAACCCTGTATTGTGCGATGGATATCCGCGATGGGGCTGGGCCTGACATAGCCTTGGAAGCAAATATATCTCTCAAGGAAAAGAAATCATCGAGGGTATTTTTATTTGAAAATCTTACTCGTGTCACTTCACTTTGCGTAGGAATGAGAAGAAACCGTAGCAGGCGGTCACCTTTTCTGGTCCCATCCTCTGGACTGATCATGTCATATCCACAAATGTTGTATTCCCCTTGGAACGAGAACATTTTGCGATGATTGCCGCGTGCGCGGACTTCCGCTGCATTTGGTTCCCTTGTTGTAAAAAGTAGAACGGAACGCGTTCCATCCAAGAGGCGTTTGTTGGCTGGGTTGGTTGGCAAATGATCTCCTGTGCTACCTTGGCCAAAGTACCACCATCCGCCATCTTGCAGCTCCTCATCCGCATAGCCAGCTTTTTTCCCATGGCGCCCCCCGGAGGTAACAATCAAGCAGCCTTGTTCTTTTGCCCCCCAAAGTACACCTGACATCATTTGCTTGCTGCCGACGAAGTTGAGCAGTTCTTCGCGTAAATATTCCTGTCCATGGTTGAATGGATGCATTTTTTATTCCAATGATTTATAGGACGGGTGAATTCCATCTTACCGCTTGGGTTATCTAGTTGCGCCTCGGACGATGTGCTGTGCTTGGCAACGGCCCCCCCGCTCGCAAACGCTTGGGTATTGCAATCCGATGTCGGACCTCTTCCAGCTTCATTCCCCGCTAGCGTACAAGTTTGGCCGCCTTGGCCCGTGACCTCGGCGTTTACGTCGTTGCGCTCAGGTTATCATTCCCTTTGACAGTTTATCAAATGGAAAGGTCAAAAAGTCGTATTCTACCCAAGTTAGGCTTCGCTATTTTGGTGGCGATCGGGAAAATTTTAGATCGCTAAATCCTAGTTTTCGTCCTGAGCGTGGAAAAATTCTAGTAATACGGCCAATTCACCAAAAAACCGACTGCAGCGAAGTCTGCACATGGAAACCCAGACTTTACTTTGACCTTTTCGGTAAAAAATGGGGTGGCGAAGTAATCAGTTTTCCCACGCTTCCAGATTTTCCTAAGTTAGGGCTTGATCTTCCTCTCTACGTATGGCGAGTTTGCCCGGAATTGGTGGTCTTGTGATTTTTTGATAGAATTCAAGATTCATGGAAAGTCATAATGGGGAATAAAGTTCCCAATTGAAAAGGACGGTATGATTCGCAATGCGTTACAATTTGGTTGTGGGTAATGAATGAGTTTCCTTAGGTGTGGTAATTTTTTTTGTGATGGTTTTTGTCTTCATATATCTTCAGTTTTATTGATTTTGGTAGGGTATATCGAGATGTGGATGTCCAGATAAGTATCGAGAGGCATCGCGTTTTTGATCTATGGCAACGGGTTGTGTGATTTTCGATTTCGCCAGAATATCTTTTTAATGAGAATCTTTTTAATGAGAAAAATGTACTTCTTGTAGCTGCGCAGGCATTTTTTTGATTGACTTGACTTGACTTGACTTGTTTTTCTATCGCGTTCACGTGCTTGATCTTACAAGAATCGGTGGCGCGCAAATCTCACAAGTACAAGGTCTCCGCCGGGAGCAGTTTGCCGGTTAGGGGGCGCTATGATCGCTGGCCTTGGAATTTCCCATGCTCCTATCAAAAGTGTGCGCAGCTGTTGGGAGCGATTTGCTGCACGCATAAATTATTATTGATAGTTACTAGCCCTTTGTTTGGTGTATGGTTGCTCCTAGGCTGCGGCCTTTTAATGTGTGCAATAGGCGTCTACGGATTAGCACTAGAAGCTACTTTGGCTATATGTACTTTTGGGTAGTTGGCGGCACACCTATCCTGGATCGAAATGGGTTTTCTGGGGCACTTGAGGAAGCGTAATGATTGGATCCGATAGCAGGGAAGCCAGCCAACAGGGCGACCAGTTCAGCCTCTGGAATTTTAAATTGCTTGAAGCATATTTTTCACCAGCATCAAAGGGAGATGCTGCCTGGCTACAGGTCGACCCTACTGAACTCGATTCGCTGGGTCCCGAACTTGGTGGCGACGAGGGTTTTCTCAAGGCTGTACGATTTGGCCCCTCCTGGGGTACGCTCCGTCGCAACGGCTATTTTGCACGGGGAGCGACGAATGACTTGGCTGCACGTCTACTAGGATTGGTCGATCAACGTCGTCAACGTCTTTATAGGCCTAGGGGTTACCTTGATCCGGGAAATTACTTCACGACATATATGGGTCATGATGCACCGACCTACTTGCCATTCCTTGCCGCGCTTGTTCGGTCCGCCTCGATTGCCGAACATGGATTCTATGCCCACCTTCAAGACGCACTGCAACTGGGGCCCAATTGGGGAAGCCAGCAGATGGAAGCAATGGAGCGCGCTTGGTTCGACCTGCAGCAGTGGACGATCGATACAGGTGGCCAGTTTGGACGGTTTAAATTTCGTATCCTCGGCGGGTATAGCCACATTGGTGTGCCGCGTGCTCAAAGTGTAATGTCCCGGCGAGATAGTGAAATGATTCCTCGGATATTTGCACAAGCTGGTGCCAGGCCTGGACAAGAATTGAGTTGCCTGCTAGCAGAGGACGTGAAGACAATGGCCGCCGGCTCTCCTTTCTTGAGCGTTGCCTTCAAGTCGGCGTTGGGGAAACCTGATTTTAAAGAGCCGATCGATGCACGTCTTGCTGCGTTGTTCGAAGAGTGGGACGGGAAAGTTCCATTGCTAAAGGAAGTGCATCATGGGGCGGTTGATGTAGCAGCTGCCGACGGTGGTCGTGGCGATGTCGAACTTTGCCTTAGCTTACAAGAAGGGGATCAATTCCCTTGGGTCACGCATTGGCGCGTGCCGCCAATTCATGATAGTGGTCAGGCGATTCTCCGATGGAAGGGCGTGGAATGGGCTTCCCCTGCGAGGGGCACCGAGCATGGGAGCACGGTTGGCGATTCTGGGCCTGGGATCCAGTCGGCGGCGTTGGAGATCCTGGAACTTTCTGCGCATGAAAGTGCCGAGTTCGATGCGACAATTGGGGAAGGGCATGGTGCGGAGGCCAAGCTCGGCAAGATGTACCTTCGCAAGGCGATCTTGCGCGTGTTCACTTGGGGCTACGATGAATACGCTTCAAGATACGAGTTGCAAGAGCATACATTGCCACGAAATGGTCTGGCTTACTTGTTGAGCGTTGCCAGCAATGTGAAACAACTCGAAAGCTGGCTTGAACGCGAGCATATTGACCACGAGGTTCTGGATGCATCGGGCCTGCCCAGTGGCTGGATGCTCGTGTGCTTGCCTGAATGTAGCACGCTGACCGATGGGCAGCGTGATGAGTTGCCAGACGGCGAAAGTGAGCGGGGCCAGCATCGCGCTGTGCGATTGATCGGTGGCCGCTCCGTTAGACGGGCAGGAATTCGACAATACATGGCGTATGACCTACCTGTCATCGAGCTCGATGCTCCACATAATACCGTCCTCGAGGCGGTGGGGCTCGAACTATCAGAAGAGCAATGGGCCTTGGACGCTGTCCATCAAACTTCGATCCGTCGTTTCCATCCATTTCCGAAGGCCAATGGTCCGAGATCGTTTAGCATTGTTGCTAGCCTGTGCGGGAAGCAACTTGGAAGTGTCACGTTGAGGGTGGCTGCCGATAGTGGCGAGCAAGTCGAGATTGGCAATGTATTTAGCCTAGATCCGCAGGGCAATCCACGGCGCGATAAACTTGGCCTGTTTGGCACTCTTTTTTGTGCGGAAGAGGTCCTGGCGTCAGCGACCTGGTCAAGGCTTGAAATTTCTTCGCGAGACTTGGGGCCGCCTTTGGAAATCAAGGATATCTCCAAGGTAAGATTGTGTGCAGCTGCGCAATTCCTCGATACCCTTGCCCAATGCGAGTCAATGGCTTATGGCACTGCGCGTGACCAGCTTGCACGCTTGATAGCGAGAGATCGCAATCACCTATCCCCTGCCATCGTGCTACTCGACTTGCGTAGTCGTGGGCATTTGGAAATCGAGACCAATGCGAAAGGGCACATGACCAGAATCCATGCTGTTGCGCCCACTCTTTACGAAATTGCAGCCCATTCAAGCGGGCGAATGATCTTCGGCGTTATGGGGTCCCTGCGGTCCCAGCACTGGCAATCGCTATCTGCGTTGGGTGGTGATTCTGCCATATATTGTTCGGAGGGGAACCTAGGATTCCTGAGGGCATGGCGCGTTTCTACAAGCGACCTCGATGAGCTATTGGGGCGGGCCCGTTCCATTGGCTTTGCACTTCGCTGCAATCCTGCGCGGGAGATAGCAGGTTGGGCGTCGACCTGCGACGACGTCCGAGAACGAATAGAGCAAGTGGCAGGCGAAAGCCTTGGGGCAAGCGCGCGTGGCATTGAGAAATTGAATGCCCAGAGTGGCTGGTTCTTTGGTGCTGGTGAGCATCCCTTTGTAGAGTCCGGCCCTGCATGCCAGTTTTTTCGCTTGGAAGATCTTGACGTGGCCGGGCTTCGCGTCTATTCGCTAGGTATCAGGCGAGAGGGCCGGGTGGGCTATGGCTTCATCCGTGATTCGCGCTGGGGCGTATGGATTGCGCTGAGGGCTTATGCCGAGTTCGTGAAGGAAACGTACGGGCACTGCGATGCCTCTCCATGGCCCATACACTACTTGCCAGTCGACGGAACCATTTTGTTGCCGGCCCGGGTGAGCTTGCCGGTCGTGCTGGAACGGGCACTTATTTTATGCAGTGGCACCGGCCCAATGGCCACGGAAATGGTCGCCACTTTAGATCAAAGATTTTCCCACATCGTTATCGAGAGGGCGATCGATGAACTACCCATCGCCAACGTAAGCTGGGTATATGAGGGCATGGCCAATGGCAAGTGGCTCGCGTATAAGTACGTGCCGGAAGACATTGCGAGGCTTGTTGCCAGTAAGCTAGGTGGAGTAATCGTGAATTCTTGACTCGTTCGGTGGAGGCATGGTGGGAATACCTAGCCAAGCCAGGAATTGGCTGGTTGTATGCGGAGCAATAAAAATTACGGAGATAGAATTGAAGGATCCGATAGGCGCGTTCCAGCGCATTCAAAGTAGTACAAAGCGATATATTACGTCCGCATTCGGGACCGACTCGACTACGTTCGAGGAAGACCGAAAGGTGCTCCTCGACACGGCAGGGGTCCTATTTCAAGAGCCATATGTGGAGCCGATCCCTGCATATGAAAGCGGCAAGGCATTGGAAGACCTTGCCGCGGCCGACTTACCTGGCTTGTCAACCAAGGCGATAGAGGCTTTCAAGCGAATTGTTGGAGCCGGCTTGTTCAGCGGCGGGCATCCCCTCTACTTACATCAACAGCGCATGCTAAAGGAATCACTTGGTGGGAAGCATTGCGTCGTCGTGACGGGTACGGGCTCTGGTAAGACCGAGTCTTTCTTGTTGCCGGTAATCGCGTCCATCATCCGCGAGGCCGAGGCCGAGGCAAAGGGCACGGGCTGGGCGACCGCATTACCTATAAGTGGTCGTGCTTGGACAAGGGCCAAGCCTCCAGAGTGGAATGAGTTCCATCGAATCCTTCGCGGCGAGACGCGTCCTGCGGCTATTCGTTCGCTTGTCCTGTATCCGATGAATGCGCTGGTCGAGGACCAGCTGTCGCGATTGCGCAATGCACTTGATTCCAACGAGGCCCATGCTGCGATGGATGAAGTGCTAGGAGAAAATCGAATCCGCTTTGGTCGCTATAATGGATCCACGTCGGTGGCAGGTCATCCATTTAAGGGTGATGGAGCGGACAATAAAAGTACCCGTGCCAAGTTAAGGGTGGCGTTGGTCGATGCAATTGGCGAGTCCGACGGGATCCGGAAAAAGATCCTGCAATTGAATGAGGCTTTGCATGCAGCCGTGGCTTCTGGCGAGGCGAACCTTATCCGTGACGTGAAGAAGTCCCTCGATGCGGCGACAGAGGAGGCAAGTTTCATACCTCGCTTGGAGCCAGGTGCAGCAGAGATGTTCCATCGCTGGGAGATGCAAGCAGCCCCGCCAGACTTGTTGATTACCAATGTCAGCATGCTATCCATAATGCTTATGCGACACAAGGATAGGGACATCCCAGATGACCGCGCGGACTCCCAGATGTTCGACTTAACTCGCGACTGGTTAGCGGGGGGTAAGGACAGGATATTCCAGTTAGTCGTCGATGAGTTGCACCTCTATCGCGGAGCATCAGGTACGGAAGTGGGATACTTGATCCGGCTACTACTGGACCGATTGGGCTTGCAACCTGATAGCCCGCAGCTCCGGATACTTGCATCAAGTGCGTCGTTAGACCAGGGAAAGGAGAGTACCTTTGAATTCCTTGGTGGATTTTTTGGGATGGACAAGGTTGCTGCCAGTCAGAAGTTCCATGTGGAGGCCGGGGCGTTGCTTCACCAGTCGCAGGAAGTTCTTCCCGGGATGGATGAAGGAGTGGCGCTGGCGTGTCTTGAATTTGGCAGGCAGCTAACAGTTGGCACAATCGCTGCGGATACATCGCAATTGGTCGAAATGCTACGCGACCAGCATGACACAAGTGCCAAGGTCATCGCGGCATTCCGCGTTGGAGGCGTTCAGGCACGGGCCCTCGAGTTCATTGCCGGTCAATGGTTTCCAACGCTTGCTGATAGCCGTGACAGGGAAAAGGCGGCAAGGGGACTCTTCGCCGCCCTTGGCTCGGAACATGCCATTCCTCTGAAGCTTCCACGACTGAGATTCCATTGGATGGCCAAGAATATCGAGGGGCTTTGGGCTACGGTGGCCTTGCACCCGGCCGACGCACGTCGACGCGTCGGCCAGTTGATGCCGGAGGCGGCACTATCCCTCGGTCAACGCCGGCTATTGGAAGTACTATATTGCGAGTGTTGTGGCACACAGTTCTTATGTGGCAACAAGATTCCGCTCACGCTTGACCAACTGAATGGTAGTGGCAAGGTTGCTCGCTTCCCTGGATGTGATACGGCCAGCGCCATAGCCTATGAACTCACTGCACTGCCCACTGCTATCGACGGGCTCCCCGAGGCGAATTCCAGTCGACGAACCGACGTGCAGCCCTATAGGAACTTGGGTGTTGTCTGGCTCGTGCCTGAAGGATGGGTAATGGGAGATCCCGGGGAATTTACATGGGAGCAAGGAACTGAGGAGCGAGATGAGCGAGGGCAGCGCCTCGGCGCGGCGCAAGCAAGGTGGCAGCGTGCGTCGATTAATCCAAATACTGGAATCGTGAAACTCGAGACGCGTGCGAGAGGTGCCGATCTCAACTGCTTGTGGTTCGAGGCCGCGGATTCCGCGTCCGGATGCGAATTACCTGCGATGCCACAACGGTGCCCATCGTGCCTGATCGACTACTCTGAAAGATACGGTCGTAGTTCCCCTGTTCGCTCATTCGTCACAGGCCTTGGCGTGATGTCGCACTTGTTGGCAAAGCACCTGATGAGCATCTTGCCCGGGGGGAGGGAGAGGCGCCTCGTCGCATTCTCGGATAGCAGGGAAGCCGCCGCGACCCTTGCCATGGGGGTCGAGATACAGCAATGGGATCACCTCTTGAGGGTTTCCCTGCAAAAGGAAATGCGCTGGAGGGCATCCACTGGTGTCGAAGTTATCAAGAGGGAACTATTATTCGCCATCGAATCCGGCGAAGAGGAGTTGGTGAATGCGTTGCTTGATCGTGCCCAAGCGCAATTGGCGGAAAATGAATACGAAGAAGTGAGCCGGTTCGCAAACATGGTCGAGGGAGCACGCAAGCGTCCCGAACGCGTGACGGCCGATGCAAAGGCGGCGATGGAACTGGCACGTGTCCACCAATCTGGCTATGTGCGAGTTGACGACCTATTGCTCACACCGGACCCAACCCTCAGCGCCGAATTAACGCCGGTATGGCGCGACATGCTCTTCCATGGGGTCAATCCAGGAGGCGCCTCGATAGAACAACGCAAGCTTCGCTCTGAAGGTAGTACGCTCGATTGGACTTCCGTCTTCGATTGCAACGAGGATGGGTTGCTGCCACGTATAAAGGATCGATCTGCCGCAGTCCTGGCCAGCGTAGCGCACCTTGGACTTGGCTTGCGGATTTCCGCTTGGCGGTCATTGACCGGGCGCCTTCTGTATGATCTGGAGTCACAAGGAGTAGGGTACTTGAGTTTCCCACCTGGCATGGCGCTATCCCCCCCTGGCGGAATGCCTGCAGAGGCATTCAGGCAGGCATGCGAATCAGTGGTACGCATCCTTGCTCAGGAACGGCGGACCGAGCCTAGCCAGCGGGACCGGCCACAAGATGGCTTCGATGACGCGCAGCCGACGCAGCGGGCACGCAGCATTGCCGGCAAGCGCGTCTTTCGCTACCTGAAGGCCGTGGCGCTCAATGGCAGGGTGGATGTCCTAGCACTCCAAGATGCCATTTGCAATGCCTTCAAGGCGGCAGGTCACGTCGGGCAGGATGGCCGATGGGGTGTGGTACGCATGGATAAGCTTTGGGTAAAGGTCGTCGATGCACACGCCTTGCCGTGGACATGCGGACGCTGCAACCAAATACAGTGGCACGCTTCGGCGTGTGTGTGTTCTCGTTGCCATGCGCTACTTCCCGACGTCCCCGACACGCGTCGCACAGCAGCAGATATTACATCGAGCCATTACTACGCGCGCGCTGCGTTGGACCCTAGCGAGACGTTCCGAATTCATTCCGAGGAGCTGACCGGCCAGACCATCAATCAGGCGCAGCGACAACGCCATTTCCGCGACATCTTCTTCGAGGACGAGGAAATGACTGACATTGGTAAGCGCCGGACATTGAAGAACGTTGACGCGATTGACCTGCTTTCTGTAACCACGACGATGGAGGTCGGGGTGAATATTGGGTCGCTGCAGTCCGTGATGCAGGCAAACATGCCCCCCGAACGATTCAACTACCAGCAGCGCGCCGGTCGTGCTGGGCGAAAGGGGCAACCGTTTTCTGCTGCGTTGACCTTTTGCCGAGGCCAGACCCATGATCGCATTCACTTCGAGCATCCCGAGGAAATGACGGGCGGGCTACCACCGCAACCGGCGGTGGCGACTGGCGACGAGCAACGGATCCTGGCAGAACGCCTGGTGGCGAAGGAGACATTGCGCCGTGCATTCCAGTCAATGGGTGTCAGTTGGACGGATACCGAGGGTCACGATGTCCATGGCGAGCTAGGCATGGTTGCTGGAGCACAAGGTAGGATGCCAGCACTCGCCGAGTGGCTGTCGCAGAACGTGCCGGCGATTCAGGAAGTCGCCGCTACGGTTGCAGCGGGCACGCAAGTGAATGCGGGCGCACTTATCTTGGCTGCCGGATCCCTACCGGGGCGGATCGAGGCAGCGCTGCTATCTGGAAGCTTCGTGGAGCCGACCTTGGCGTTTCGCCTAGCGGAAGCAGGGATCTTGCCAATGTATGGCATGCCGACGAGCGTGCGTAGCCTTTACTTCTCCCTTCCTCGCAAGCAAGGAGAGGACGCCAAGACCCTGGACCGCCCGTTCGACCAAGCCGTTGCGGAATTCGTACCTGGTTCGGAGCGAACTTGGGACAAGCGCCAAATAACGCCAGTGGGGATCTGTGGAGAGATCGCATATGCGTACGGGGCGAACCCCGGATGGAGGGCCACAAAGTCAGCGGTTGGCGCAGCATACGCACAGTTATTTTGCCCGGATTGCCGTTCGTTACAAGTTTCTCCCGCAGACGCCAATACATTAGAGGTGGCTGTACCAGTGAATTGGTGGAAGCGGGAGTACTTGCGCGAATCAAGGGCTGTCGCAAGTTGTCCCGTATGTCTCGGGACGTCGGCCAGGCCGTTCATGGCCATTGCACCCAGAGCCTTTGTTTCCGACCTTGACATAGGAAAGAGCGCGAAGCGTTGGGATGGCAAGCAAGGGCGTCCGGGCTTTCCAGTCGTGGCATCGCCTGCCATGGCGGACGATACACTTTATCTACATAGGCTGAATGCCAACGTGGCACTGGGTCGGCAAGCTCAGGTATTCCGCACGAACACGAACAACATGAAGTTGTTTGGTTTTACAGGCACGTCGCGGATCGAATGCGAAGGAGATGGGTTGGGACTTTCCGGCGCCCCGTCCTCTATCTGGATGCATGCCAAGGATGCGCCCGAGCGCCTTGTAGCGATCACCTCTGCGAAGACGACGGATGTCTTGGCGGTGAAGGTCATCGATGGCGATGGACTTGAGTTCTTTGACTCTCCTGGCGAAATGGCGTGTAGGCGCGCGGCATGGTACTCGGCGGCGACCATCCTGCAGCGTGGCATCGCGCTCGAGCTTGACATCGACTCGGTTGATGTAGAGATTGCATCTGTTCACCGGCTAAGTGCGGGCGGGGGGGGCGACTCAGGCAAGGGCGCGGAGCTATACCTGGCAGATGCCCACCCCAACGGCGCCGGGCTTGTTGAGTGGGCGAACGACAATTGGGAGGACCTGCTGGAGGGATGCGTCTTTGGCTCCGGGCCAGCTTCACGCATGGGCAAGGCCATTCTATTGGCGCGGGAACGAAGTGTTCATGAGCCTTGGCGAGGCCCGGAAGCGCTACTGCGTGGGTTTCGGAATAGCCATGTTCACGGATTGCTAGATTGGCAGCTAGGATTGGAGATGCTGGCGGTATTGCTTGACGGGAACTACCGTCCAGGGCTCGACAGAGTGCTCCGCAATCGGGCTGGCGAGTTAATAGTCATGCCCGATTGGCATGAGATGGCCGACGCGCTCGCGGTGCGATACCTAGCATCATTTCCGGACATCACCGCTCCATTACCGCCGGGCGCGCCGCTGCCGGGTTGGCTCGACAAGGACCGCGAGGGCGTGGCTACCCTAGTGGTGCATCCGCTAAGTGCCGGCTACGAAGGCAAGAAGAATGCAGTCGGGCCTGCCATGACATGGGGTGCCGAAAATGGCATCAGGACGTTGCGGTTGGTTGATTCGTTCAACCTTAGCCGCAGGCTGGCTTGGGTTAGGGCGAATATCGATAAGTTTCCCGTCGCTGCAGTCGCTGCCGGCGATTGTGCGCAGGACGAGAATGATCTCGTTGCACTTGAACCTGGCACGGAATTTCCATATAAAGATAGGAAATTCTTGAGGGTCGTTGAGAGCAGTGCTTGGACGACAGGGGTGGGCGAGTGGCTTGGCCGAACTAGCAGCGGGCGCCTGTTGCTGGTTCGGATCCGGCGACTGCCAGGATCGAGAGGACCGCTAGTACAGGAAATAGGTGCTGGATTGATCAACGAGGAAGCGGCAATGTCACTCACGGTGATTGCAAAGTCCTTGCCGCAACGATGAAAGGAACCTAGCGATGGCGCGAGTCCTGGGCCCGATTCCGACTGACAAGTGGGAGAGGGAAGTATTGAACCAGTTGAAGCTGCAACTTCCGGCCGACTGGGTGGTAGTCTCCAACGTGACGTGGGCCGCAAGGGGGGATAATGGCTACGTGAGCGATGGCCAGTCTGACTTTGTTGTTCTCGTCCCTGGATCGGGCATGGTCATCGTCGAAGTAAAGGGATCAAGGGAAATCTGGATCGACGACGATGGGAGGTGGTATCGGTCCGAAGCAGGTGGCGGGAAGGCATTGCTCTCGACGTCTCCTCCGGAGCAGGCCATGGGCAACATGCACCAATTGGCAAAGATCGTCCAGCAGAAGGGCGGGTGGCTGAAATTCCCGGGTCGCTACTCGTGGTTGGTTGCTTATCCCAATGGCATTGCGAACCAGGTCCCGGCCTTGTTCGATCCGTCGAGCCTAGTCACGTCGAGGAACATGAACGGACTGCTAGGTAGCATACGAAATTCGTTGGAGCAACGTGGCTTCGAGGGGCGGGCCGACAAGTTTACCGATGACGTGGTCGATAAGATAGCCATGATCCTGACTAGCCGGCCTTTTTCGATCACCAAGGCAGATTCCCAGATCGATGTCAATGACGATATCGATGACATTGACAACCTTACCCGGCAGCAGTTTGCTGCACTAAGGGGGATATTCGAGCACCCACGCGTGGCAGTGACCGGCCCTGCTGGTTCTGGCAAGACTTTGTTGGCGATCTGGCGCCTGCAGGCCATGATCGAAGCTGGCAAGCGAGCCCTCTATGTATGCTTCAACACGAAGCTGGCGGAGATACTCAGGAGGCGCCATCCGGAGCATTCTGGCTCAATTGCCAGCATCGATAAATTCTTTTCGGCGATGTGCCCGGACCAACGTCCTGGCGCGGATGTTTCGACTTTCTTCAAGGAGACGTTGCCCGCAGAAGCGTTGAATGTGGCTGCCGGTTATCCCGAAACGGCAAAGTATGATGCAATCATCGTGGATGAAGGGCAGGATTTCTCTGAATTCCAACTGTATGCGCTAGACGAGCTACTGCGCCGCGGTGACAGCGAGTGGATTATCTTTAGCGATCGCCGGCAAGACTTGTTCCAAGTGCATTCAGGCGAGACGTTTGGAGCGGAAGTGGTGTTCAATCTCTATCATAATTGCAGGAACACGAAGCATGTCAACGATGCTACCAACTCCTATCTGGGTGGCCAATGGATCGATTCGATGCCCGGCATGCCAACCGGCGAGCCGCCGACGGTACTCCAATGTACAACTAAGGATGTCATGGCGGTGAAGGCATGGGAGTTGGCCAGGCAATGGAGTGGCGATCGTGGTGTGGTCATCCTTTCCCCCTATACGTTGGCCAATTCGTCCATGGCAAATTCGAGGAAGGGCCATGGTTTGGTATTGTCCGAGAATCTGGCGGATTTTGGAAAGAGCGGGATTGCGTATTTCTCGACGATTAGGAGCTTCAAGGGCATCGAGGCGCCGGCAGTCATCCTGATTGACGCAGACATGCCTTCCGACGATGAAAAAAACGCATTCCGATACGAAGACCTTTATGTAGCATGTACACGCCCGACCACGCGCTTGGCCATTCTTTCGCGAAACCCCATGGCAATCCAGTGGTTCCTTGGAAGGAGTTGTAGGTAACCTGAAGGCAGCTGGCAATTCGCGCGTCGTCTCCTGATCGCTCGTCCTTGGCTTGCTCCCTCGTCTTGAGCTACGCTATTCGAGATACCTGAGACTCATTGACAGACGATGGGAGCCGAATGGATGCCTCCCTTGCATGTCTTAATACAAGATAGCTTGGCCAATCATGCCCGGTCCCGGTGGATAGGGGCCGGGCATGTAGGCCTATCAAATGATGGCAAGGTCCGGTCGTCTGCCAGCTCACCCGAGACGTATTATTTCGATAAATTTGCCCACGGGAAATTTCTCCATTAATATGTCATGAAGCTAATATCCATGACATAGCTGGGCCGGGAACCAACCTAGGTGATGGAGGCGCAGGTAAGTTACTGGCCCCTGCCTAGGCTGCCGTCGTGCAAGCTTCATCCTGAAGGCATTGCCACGGGCAAGAATGATTGTGCCTAGCTCCGAGATCCTTGCGAATGCCAAGATAATCCCCAATGTGGTCAGTCCTTTCTCGCAGGCCCAGGCGATGAATGGAATGGATGCCTTCCAGCGAAATGCAATGCATATTTGCGAGGGATGCGCGGTTTCGACCAAGTGCGTTGCATTCATGCAATGCAACAGATTACCCTCGATGGCTTAAAGCCATGGCTTCGCAAACGTAGCCTCGGCGCCGGATGTCTAGCCAGCTCGATCCTCCTCCGCATGGGCAGGGAGGCGAGTAGCACGTCAATTCAGGCAGTATGATAGGAAAGAATAATGGAAGAATTCGCGACACAAGAAACAAGCTTCCCGAATGACCTGCTTGACTGGGCGGGGCATCACTCAGGTGGGGTAAAGCGGCTTTTTGATCCTAGTAGTGGCCGTCCTGGGAAGGAATTGCTGAGGACAAACCTAATCTCGCGCTTGGAGGATTGGTCACGCAAGATATCCGACGGCCAAGGCAACACCCCCAGGATACTCTTGCTGGTGGGGGGGCCTGGGAACGGCAAGACGGAAGCGATCGAGCACACGATCCGTTGCATCGACGATGGGCTTGCCGCCGGTGGGCGCCTTGTGGACCAGCTTGCCATTGCGTTCCATCCGCTTCCTGGCAAGGCCGTACCTAGAAGTGTACGTGTCGACGCGGGTAGTTTCTTTCCAGGTGAATATCCTTTCGAGCTACAGATCATCCAAGACGCGTCGACGGTCGCTGGGCATGAAGGGCGCAATGCGCCAGAGCTTCTTATCGAAGAGTTGTTGGCGCTGCTGGACGGCCCTGTCTCCGCCCATTACCTGTGCTGCGTCAATCGAGGCGTGCTTGACGATGCCTTGATATTTGCAATCGACGAAGGCCTGGACGAGGCTCGGAAATTGCTTGAAGCCATAACACGGTCGGTCAGCCTTTCGTCTAGTGCTCCCTCATGCTGGCCGCTGAAGGGCTTTCCCTCGATCGCGATCTGGCCAATGGACGCGGAGTCCTTGATGATCACTCCTGAGGATGATTCGCATTCCCCAGCGGCTAGGTTGCTAGAGCACGCGGTCAACGCCAAATATTGGCCAGCCCCGGCGGCTTGTGCGGCCGGGGGGGACTGTCCATTTTGTCATAGCCGGGCCCTGCTTGCGAACGATGACTTCCGTGCCAACCTGCTCAAGCTCTTGCGCTGGTATGAACTAGCCAGCGGGAAGCGATGGAGCTTTCGCGACCTCTTTACTCTCGTCTCGTACCTGCTTGCAGGTCACCGCCCCGATGGCGACGGTCAGAAGGGCAGCCCTTGCGAATGGGCTGCATACCTGATCGAACAGGATAGGCTGGGACAAGTCGCGTCGAACCCAAGCAAGCATCAACTCGCTGCTATTTTCAAGGTCGTCATGTCCGGCTATCAACACGCACTTTTCCACGGATGGAACCCGGAAGCGGCCGTGGTCCTGCGACAGGGGATGAAAGACCTCGGCATGGGCAAGGAGTCAAGCGAGGGCCGCACATTGCTGGGTCTTCAGCATTTCCTCGCCGAGCGCAAGGATCCATACTTGCCCGCGACCATATCTAGCTTGCTCGATAGCCTCGTCCGCCTGCTCGACCCCGCGTTGGCCAGCCCAGATCATGAAGTTCCTGTCAACAGTCGCAGCAAGATCATGCTGGCTGATCTCGACCTACGATTCAGTCGCTCGCTGGTTGGTGGCATCGAGTTTTTACAAAGATATAAGGTAATGTCCTCGGTCGAGCTCGACCTGCTACGACGACTTGCGAAGGTCGATAATTTCCTTTCGTCGTCGCAGCTTCGTCGCAAAAACCCTAGTGCGGCAAGTCGGATGCAACGATTGATACGCGATTTTTCATGCCGGTTGGTCCGGCGTAGCATTTGTAGTCGCTCGGCAATAGTCGCAGATGCCGAAATACTTGAAGCCTTTCGGCAGGTCGTGGACCATGACGAGAAGGGACAGCGGCTATTTGAAGTAGCGAGGCAGGTCAAGAATTTATTGAACAAGGGAGCCGGGTTTGAAGTATCCCTAACCACGACATTCGGACAACCCTTGCCGCCACGGCAACGACAGGCAACCCTGGTCGTCCCGGTGAGGCAAGTGAGGATGCTACCGGTCTCCATGGAAGGGCGACCGCGCTCCCCGATCGCCTACCTTGCCGTCGGTTCGGGCAAGTCTTCGCAATCCATTCCGCTGACGTATGACCTCTTCAAGGCCGTCAAGGAATTGGACCGAGGCCTTTCACCTGCATCCCTGCCGAGCACGGTCGTCACCTTGCTTGATACGACGAAGGCCATGTTATCGGGGCCGATTGTCAGGGATCTTGATATGCTCTCGGACGCGAGGATCAGAATTGGAATCGATGGAACGGAAATTGGCAGTTCTTGGAACGGATTCGTTGCCGCCGAAGCCGGAGATAAAGCATGAGCTTGGAAAACTTCTTCTCCTTTCCTTGGAAGACCTCCCACAAGACCTATCGAGAGTCTGCGCTAGCCATTAGTCCTGCGCCCGAATACGCGAATTCCGAAGTGCTCCTGGCCTCGCTCTATCGAGTCATTGGCTACGACGACGTCAAGGAGGGAGGGGTGCCGGCCGCTGGACGTGACTTGGAACAGCGACTGCAACGATTACGCGACCGCCGCCAAGCTTCGCCGGAAGGAGCAACGTTGGGCGTCGACACTTGGAATACCTTGCTACATGGCGTGCTCGAAAGTCCGAAGTTGCCCAACCAGTCCGCGAAGCGCTTCCTGCAAGTGACTCCCCTAGTCCCGTCTGTTGCATTGGTTTCAGGGTCGGCCCGCTTGGCTGGTAGTCCTTGGTCTCCAGGCATTCTGGTTCGCAGGATGGTTTGGCTCGGTTCCAGGAACGACGCCGCAGCGTCGGCACTCTGGAATGACTTATTCGTCGCGCTCGGCGTAGGGCAGGATGATGACGTGTTCGCACGCTGGCTTGAGCAAGAGACCTTGGCCTGGGGAATTCGTTCGCCTTGGAAGCTTGCCCCGATACCTGCATCGGAGGTTTCAAATTTCGTCGAGGAAGACTTCGACGGCATTCAATTCATGCCAGCGAAACAGTTTGCAAAGGACTTGCGGTCAATTATCCACGCAAAGGGTTCGATGACGCGCCGCCAGTGGACAAGCCTGTTAGAAGCCGTTCTCCGCTTGGCCATGGTGGCGCACGTGACCTGGTTGTGCGACGTGCAAGTGAACACGTGGCATTGCCTGTCGGCGGCACTGGCAGGCCAGGGGCCCGCCGGAAGCACCGAGGCCCGGGCGCAGGTTTTTCCTGATGATGCACAATATATGATCTACGGGGGCAAGGCACTGAATGGACTCAAGGACAAGGCATCTAGCTACCTGGCGGCACGGTTGGGTATCAATGCAATCTTGTGGTCACTGGACAGCATCGGGGCGCCATATGAAGGACATATTTCCTCGAGCAACGACATAGCGGCCCTTTGTGACCACGTTCGCTGCAATCGGCGTGCACTGGAGGCATTGGGCCTCGCATCGCGGATCGAGGACCTGCGGGACCGCGAGGCCCGTGCCCTCGGCTGTAACAAGGGCATAGGGGCAAATATGCTCGAGTTCGCGCGGCATTCGCTTGGCCAGCGAATCACGGCCGTACAACTATTAAAGGGATATGACCAAGGGTACGTCTTGAAGAAAAAGGGAAGCAACCAGAGCAGTCCATGGGTAGTTTCGCTGGGGCCCGTCGCGGTATTGGCATTGGTCCATTGTGCATTGGCAGGCATGGGCGGGCCACGTTCCATCCATCGGCTCGCCCAGCATCTCGCGGCCTATGGAATTGCCGTCGATCGCTATGATATTGCCCGGAACGACCTTGGCCAACAACTCCGAATGCTTGGGCTCGTGCTCGATAGCCCGGATGCGGAGAGCGGGATGCTCTTGCTTCCGCCATTCCTTGCCCCAACGCTTGCAGAAGACGAAAAATGAATAGACTAGTACAAACGCTCTCCACCATCATCCGGGACAAGGTCAAGGACAACATCAAGGGCGCGGGAGCCAAGATAGAGTCTCGATTCATATTCCATGGCCCGCCATTGGAGTTGCTTGAGGAAATATTCGCTGAACTGACGTCGGAGGGTGGCATCCCGGTGATAGTTGGTGCCACCGGCGTTCCAACTACGTTGCCAGTGCTTCTCCAGCTGCCGCGCGACGGCATGTGCGGCGCGAATCCGCATATCGGAGCGTCGGGGCGGTGCGACGATAGCCACTTGCTCCACATCCGCAATGATCCGAATAGCGCGAGTTATGTGGCGCTCATGCCACCAGGGCAACATACGAACATGTCCGTCGCGTCGACGACGGAGGAGTTTGGCGTCAGTGCTTCATGCAATACCAGTCATGCGGCTTTCGATGTTTGGTGGCGGGACGGATTCGTCCAGCACATCGTAAGGGAGGGGTTGCGCCTTGCAGGCATCGAAAGCGCATCCATCGATGAAGCGACGATGATCGTAGAGCTTTCAGCCTCGGCGGTCGACGAGGTCGAACCCAGCAATGGAGGGAGGGATGCGGCTTGGCGCTTGATTTCACGCATATACTCGATTGCGGATAATTCCCACGGCCTTGCATCGGGGGCTGCGCTTGCCCTTGCCTGCGGCGTTCCCCCCATGGCAAATGGTAGCGTCGCTGCGAAGGCCCAGCTAGGAAGCCTCAAGGGCGTCGCCGAGGAACTTGTGGATGGTTTCAAGGCTGGCATTGACAGCTTGGCGGCCAGCGGAAGCGCGGATGCCGCAACCAGGGATGCACTCATGGCGCTCCTCGCGCATGTCCGTGCGAATTGTGAAATACCCACTTCGTTCGAGCGCGCGACTGCCGCCTTCTACCTGCCATCGAGAGCCACAATCCTTGAAGCACCGCCTTCATGGTGGAAGATATTGACCGTCGAATGTTGGGGGGAACTCTTGTCCGATGAGCCGGAGGACGTGGCCGGAGACCTCCAGATCGCGTGCGTCAACCCAGTCATCCCTATTGGCAAGGGCATGCCAGCCATCGTGTGGGCTGACGTGGAGCTAGAGATCTCTTCGCCGGATAGCAGCGATGCAGGCGCGATCGACGTGTTGTTGACGGGCGGATCCCAAGGCAAGGGCGGCACGCAAATTCGCTTGAACGGGGTGGAGCCGCTACGAGACTCCCCTCCCTCGGGCGGGCAGCGAAGCCCGATCAGCTACAAGGTCACGGGGGAGGGCCGCAAGCCCGCGATACAAAAGGTAATATCGATGGCTAGTTGGACTCCTGGTATTGTCGTTACTTGTCGTCTTGCTAAGAAGCTGTCTCCCCCGAAGAAGCCGCGAAAGGGGAGTCTCGGCATCAATTGGGAGTCGACACTTTCCTTGCCAGGTCCAGGGCGTTATGAATTAATCGTGTTCGTCGCCCCTGGTGCCACTATCGTGGGTGCGAGAGGGGTTGCTGACGATGCTACAGAGCAATTGGGCGAGGAGCCACAACCGGTTGCCATCCTTCTCTTGCGAAGCGACGAGTATCAAGTCGAGATCGAGGCCGAGGGGAAATTCCAGCTTGAGATTAGCTTCAAGCCTGCGGGGGAGCGTGTCGTCCAGACCTGCAGGGTTTATATTTCCTGCGAAGAAACGAAGGAAGAGGGCTGCAAGAGCGAGTTCGAACGCCTAATAAAGCTCAACCGCCGGCATCTTGATAAGTTCGATGCCAAGGCTGTCATTCATCTTGATCGCCACGCACGGTTGTCCAGCCTTCAGTCATGGATGCTTGACGATGAAAACGTGGCGAGGTCCTTCCTCCCCGTCGTGCTGGCGGACGATTACGTTACCCAATGGACTTCGCCGGATTGGAGCGCGACCCACGGGCCGATCCTGTCGCAGGCCCGGTTCCTGCATGACCCACGTCCTCCAATCACCTTCTTCCAGCCACCTGCTGGGTTTGTCGAGGCGCGAACGCGGATTGCGGCACGTGTTAGGGAGAGCAGCGACTACGCAGGCCTTCTTGAGTCAGCCCCGCTAGGGAAATGGATGGTACAAGACGAGGGTTTCCGTGCCCTGGTGGAGGCCTATCTTGATGCGTACATGGCCTGGCTTGCAACCGACCACGACATTGCTTGCTGGGTCGACGCAATTGCCGTTTGTTCCCGTGAGTCCCAGGGCCGTACCTTGTCACGAATTCCGGATGCGATCATCCTTTCACCTCTCCATCCCCTGCGGTTGGCATGGCATTGCCTTGCACAGCGAGTGCTTTATGGCGGTGCACATGGAGACGGAGATCGGCCATGCCCAGCGGCTAGTATCCTCGATCCCGACTGCATTCCCGACTTGCTAACGATGTCGCTGCAGTCACCAGGTGGGCCATCTGGCATTGAACTCGTGAATTTTCTGTCCGTCGAGTGTAGTTCTGACTACTGGTCGGTACTATGGAATGGTGCACGCCTTGGAGACATTGCTGATAAGTCACGAGCAGCGCCGTTTGACAATGAGCTAGGTCTTGTGGTGGGCGGCATCTCGAGTGGATTTAGTCCGGCCCAGGTTGGGCGTGCACTGGAAGACGTATCCGACTTGCTTGCAGCCAAACCCATCATCAGCCTCGTCGTTTCCAGTGCTGGAGGTGCAACCGATGCCTGCAACGACGGGCTAGCAAATTGGTGTCTCAATCGGTTTGGTAGTGGGGACAAGGCAGCGTCGCGGCAATTGGTTGGCCCGAGAATGCTTGAAATCTTTGACTCCCGGCCTCCGGCTTCCCGCCCAGACCAAGCCACCATCGCCAATCTATCCGACGACACATCGAACAACGTGCGCTGGTATGACACGCAACCAGCGGGCACGAATCCCGATTTGGGAATCATCGCCCAGCTTGACTCCGCGCAGCCGCAATGCACGACAGTTGGTATGCGTTCCCCCCTGAGCATGGGGGGACTTATCCGTCATCGCGTGCGGCGCCAGTTGCACGGTGCCTTCCTTAGCGAGTCACGCCAGGGATTGGCAATGCCTGCCAGCGGCGACATCTTTGGGGATAAGGTCGCAGCATGTATCGTCGCCCTGGAAAACAGCCAGGCATCGTCGGCTGGCCTTCAGTTTGCGCCGAACGTGCACGCCATTGCAGAAATGCTTGAGAAGAAACGTGCTGGATTCGTCGCCGTCTCGTCCTCCGCGATCGATCCCGCATGCTTCCTTGGTGGATGGATCAAGGGCACCTACCTCTGGGACTATGACCTCCCGTCATACTCACATCGTGCTGGCGATACAAGTGGCTACTACCTGCTTTCCCAGGTAAAGGAGGCTGATCGTGACGCTCTTCGACGTGCACTCCAGGGCCTTTCTGGTGGTGATGGATTATCTGATGTGCAGATCGAGGACATCTTGCTCGAGGTGGCTAGGAGGGGGATCCCGACGGTCCGGGGGCTTTCTGGGGACGATACAGGTGCGACCGGCGACCTCGGCCTGTTTCTCGCCGTTCGCCTGTTGCAAGACCGATTCCGAGTTTCAGGCAACCTTGACAGCTTGCTTCCGATTCTCGCTGGTACCGCCCAGGATGCCACCCTTTCTATCATAGTTCCAGTGGATCCGTTCCGTGGCTATCTCTCCGACCTCGCTCGTTCGCTCGGCACAGACAGGAAGGAGATTTCACTGTCACGTCCAGACCTGCTTGTGATCGGCATTCACGCCACGGAAAACATGATTCGCTTGCACCTGACGCCCGTCGAGGTCAAGTGCCGCCAGCAAGACACGATTTTCAGCCCGAATGATGCAAGGGAGGCCTTGGGGCAAGCGCAAGCCATGTCTGCGTTGCTGGCAGCGCTAAGTGAGCGGGCAGTGGGATCGGCGCTTTGGGAACTTGCATATAAACACCTGTTGCTGTCGATGGTTGGCTTTGGGCTACGAGTCTACAGCCAGCAAGAAGGTGTCGCGACTCAAGCCGCGATGTGGGCTAGCTACCATGAGCGGGTCGCTTCGGCTATCCTTGGGCCAGGCGCACCAATTTCCATCGATCCCAAGGGGCGGCTGATCGTCGTGGACGGTTCGCAGAGCGATGCGCGGGATCACGATGGCGATGGATTTAACGAGAGCATTTTCATCTCTCCCAGGGACGCTTGGCGGATCGTTGCCGGCGACGCGCAGCATTTCTATGACATGGTACGGGAGAAGGTTGGGGCATGGGATCTCCTTCCTCCTGACGCCACGCTCGCTTCCTCGGGGGGCGTGGCAATCCGTCCCGTAGCTCCAGCTCCCGCCGTTTGCGGGAAGGAGGATGCACTTGGCGACCAAGCTAGTGCTGGAGTGGATGTATCCGCGCTCCAGTCCACGGTAGACGTTCTCGTAGAGCGCAATCCTGTTGTTGCAACCCACGCCGATGTCACCCCAGGCCAAGCAAGTCCTGGCATTATCCTGTCATTGGGGCGAAGCGTCGATGGGTTTGAGCCGCGAGCACTAACCCTTAACCTTTCTGATACCCGTCTTAATCAATTGAACATAGGCGTAGTCGGTGACTTAGGAACTGGCAAGACCCAGCTCCTAAAGTCACTTATTTTTCAGATCGCGACGGCGCACCAAGAAAATCGTGGCATTAAGCCGAGATTTCTCATCTTCGACTACAAGCGCGACTACAGCAGCCCTGACTTCGTCCAGGCTACTGGCGCCAAAGTGGTCCGGCCGACACGATTGCCGCTAAACCTATTCGATACGGCCTCGATCGGTGAGTCAGTCGCGCCGTGGCTTGATAGGTTTCGATTCTTCGCCGATGTCCTGGATAAGGTGTATACCGGCATTGGCCCGGTCCAGCGCGACAAGCTCAAGGGGGCAGTGCGTAGCGCGTACGAGTCCTGTGCTGGCCAAGGAAGGTCGCCGACGATCTACGATATTCATTCTGAATATCGTAGATTGCTTGCTGGGAAGTCAGATTCGCCCATGTCGATCATCGACGACCTGGTCGACATGCAAGTCTTTGAGATGGATCCAGCAAAGACGAAGCCATTCGATGAGTTTCTTGATGGAATCGTAGTCATTTCCCTCGACGCAATGGGCCAGGATGATCGTAGCAAGAACATGCTTGTCGCCGTAATGCTGAATATGTTCTACGAGAACATGTTGAAGACGCCCAAGCGTCCTTTTGTGGGAACAGATCCGCAGCTTCGAGTAATCGACTCATACCTCTTGGTCGACGAGGCGGACAACATCATGAGGTACGAATTCGACGTGCTCCGGAAGCTGCTGTTGCAAGGAAGGGAGTTCGGCACAGGGGTGATTTTAGCTTCCCAGTATCTCAGGCATTTCAAGACCCCTGGCACTGATTATAGGGAACCATTGCTCTCCTGGTTCATTCACAAGGTCCCGAACGTGATCCCGGCCGAACTAGGCTCCCTTGGGTTTACTGCGGACCTCGGCGACCTGTCCGAACGCGTTAAGACCTTGCCGAATCATCACTGTCTCTACAAGTCGTTTGATTCATCAGGGGAAATAGTGCGCGGTCTCCCGTTCTATGAGTTGGAGAGGAGCGACAAGACGAACCGAGGGTAAATAGCCGCGACGAAGGAGTTATTGAATAAGTAATTTGTCATTTATGCCTTCTGGAATTGGCAACACGCTGGGGCACTCTTCGTGGATGTGGAGGGCCCACTTCATGCTACAGACCTATCCTCGTGGAACTTTGCAGGGCTAGGGCCATATGCGATACTTGCTGCCTAGCTCGGATGTTTCCCGCCTTGCATCGGCAGTTGGAATTTGCATGGCGGATTGCCTGGGCATGGGTATTACTCGTCCATGGGATGTTGTCCTCTTGCCAGCACATTGCATGCAATAATGTCATGCACATCGTGTTTACGAGCCGTGCCTTGCTGCTACCGCTGAGGGCGGGTATCGGCACAACGAGGCTCCCCTGGACATCAACCCAGCAAATAGTTAAAATCAAGTCGAAAGTGGAGAATGATGTTAGGTTCCTATGGCTCTCTGGGAGCAGTTGTTATATCCTACTGCCCCGCTTGCATATGATTGCCCGCGCAAACCTGCCACCCTGGCAATAGAGCCGTTGGAGAAATAATGAATTACATAGAGCTTTTCGCTGGTTGCGGAGGCTTATCCCTTGGCCTAAAATCCATTGGCGGTAAGATGCTGCTTGCCAACGAGCTATCGCCGATGGCAAGCGAAACCTTTTCGTACAATTTGCTGGGCGAGTCATTGGCAACGCTTGCAATAAATGGGTTACCTCCAAAACAGCCGCTTCGCACAAAGTGGCTTAGTAGCCAGCACGAATTGGCGGACTTGGCCGCTCGCTTGAACGAAAATCCGCACGAGTTCCCATCCCTTGGCCAAGGCATATGCGATCTTCGAAGCGATGGCCGTGACATGGGTGGATCGCTGATTGTCGGAAGCTTGGTCGAGCTAAATAAATGGCTCAATGACCCAGCGAACAAGAATGCCATGGAGTTGCTGAAGGATGGGTTTGGCAACGGCAACATTGACCTCGTCTCTGGGGGACCTCCTTGTCAAAGTTTTAGCATGGCTGGGATGCGCCAATATTCCAATGCGCGAAATGTCCTGCCTTGGGAATTCGCCAAGTTCGTCCAACTAACCCAACCAAAGTTCGCATTGCTGGAGAATGTCACCGGGATCCTGCGACCTTTCGTTGTAGAAGGCAAGAAAGTCTATGCATGGTTTGAGGTTGCCCAGGCATTTGCCCAGATTGGCATGGAGCAGGCTGATGCATCTTATGGCTATGTGCCAATATGCTTGCACGTTAACGCAAAATTCGCAGGCGTGGCGCAGAATCGCCCTCGGTTCATAATGTTGTCTATTCGAAAGGATGTGTACGATAGGCTCGGGACTCTGTTGCCGGCCCGTGACCGTGCAATTCTGCATTCGTCCGAGGCATTCTTCGACAAAATCAGGACGAAGCAACCTGTCGAGCTACAGGATTTGCCACTGCATGACGCGGACAAGAACCCAGGTTTATTCTCGGAAACCTTCTTGGAAGGCTTGGTAAATGGAGGGGCGACATCGGTGCTCGATGCGATTGACGATCTACGTTCGGAAGCAATAGAACCTTCCGGTTACGTTGACGTCATTAACACGCAACTGTCTATTGGCCTGGAAGGCAAGCCAAAGGCTAACCACGTTTATCGGAAGCATTGTATTGATGTAAAACGCCGCTTTCGAATTTATCAAGTACTGAACAAGGTCGGGCAAGAAACCGCAAGTGCAGCACTCCGGATCCTGAAACGGAAAAGGGCGACCCTGGACGATGCTGCCTGGACCGAGCTACGTGCGCATGCATTCTACGTGAAGCAAGGGGAACCGTTCGCATGTTTTCAAACGAAGGCGGAATTGGAGGACTTCTTGATGGATCACGAGACGGGCAAGCATAAGCAGAAGGCAATGGTCGCTGGCATGCCTGCCCCTGCCGCCTTGTCGATTCCCGATGACATGTGCCACTATCACGAGGATCAAGCTTGTTTACGCACTCTCACTGTTCGTGAAATGGCACGTATACAATCTTTTCCAGATAGATTTACTTTTTGCTCAAAAGCCACGACTGGCGGCAAGGCACGTAGGTACGAAGTACCCCAGTATACGCAAGTAGGTAATGCAGTTCCCCCATTACTTGGCCGTGCCCTAGGTCTTATTGTCCAAGATCTGTTGAATATATATCAATCAGCGGGTGATAACGTGGAAACTGAATTGATGGCCGTTCCGGCTTAATTTTCCTTGTTGCAAAGGAAATGGCAAAGGTAATTGATGATCATGAAAACTTCAGTACTCTAAAAGCATGGTCAATGTAGAAATTGGGATATCTCGAAATATGCACTGACATGCTTCTTGGCCAGCCATGCATGATTGCGTTGCGTACCCGCCTTGCGAGTCTAGCGCACGCTGGCACCCAGGACGTTAATAATTCTCGATACCACACTCGGGGACTGCGAAATGGTAGACACCCTTACCCCTGCGGAACGCTCCGCTCGCATGGCACTTATTCGTAGCAAGGATACTGTGCCAGAGTTGGTGCTTCGAAAGGCGATACATGCGCTGGGCATGCGTTATCGACTTCATGCAAAGGACCTCCCAGGCAAGCCAGACCTTATATTTCCGCGCTACCACAGCGCCTTGTTCGTGCATGGGTGCTTTTGGCATAGGCATGAAGGATGCAAGGTTGCAACCACACCGAGGTCTAATACCGATTTCTGGATTGAGAAATTCAATAAGAATACTCGTCGGGATGCCCGCACCATCCATGCACTCGAGTCGCTGGGGTGGAGGGTGATAATCGTGTGGGAGTGTGAAGTCTCGACCGCGGCAAGGGCTGGAGCAACCGCAAAAAGAATCGCTGAAATCATCAGGCGCGACTCGTGATTCCTTTAGGCTGCCTGGAATATCCATTAGCTATGGCACGGGTCCACCCGCAAGTTTTTCCGGACGCGCCTTTTTGTGCATCGCTTTTATTGACGGCATCATATCGTTGCTTCCGATCCTCGAAAGGCCTAGCCGATGATGAAGAGACAGCTTGGACCTTGCTAAAGTGCATGCACTATTGTGCTCTTTGATCCTCCTCATATGCCTGCGATACTTTCGGTAAAACTTGGGACAATGGAAGGTGGCATCAGATCGCTTTAGCGCAACAGATGCCGGAAGTTACGCATTTTTCCTAGCCGCTGTCATGGGATATTGTGATCTATGGTTACTTTGTTTCTAATTCGAAATTTGCATTCCAAATCGGGCAGCTGTTCAGAAGCGGACTTGATGCTGATGAAATATTTCCCAAATTGTCGAAGCGTTTTCAATTGCCATTGCTTCGCGACCTCGCAATCCAGTAATTGTGGGGGGCCGGGGAGTAGTGCTCAGAAGTGAGTCGCATTTCATAGGGGTGTTCTACGGCCACCGTCGACTCCACAGCCTCCGGCAAATCCTTTAGTTCAAAAGACCCACAGACGATGTTGCATTGAGCGAGAGGGTCGTGACAAGTAGTAACTATAAAACGAGTTTGGCCAGCGCGACAGCCGCGACGTCACTACGTAAATGACCGTAATGCTTCTCGATCATTGCGACCGATGTGCCGCTAATTTGCGCAACGGTTAGAAGATCTAGCCCCCCATGGACAAGATCGCTGATAACACTGTGACGCAATGTGTACGCACTTGTTTCTGCTGGCAGAGCTGCGTTTTTTGCTGCGTTTTTGATGGGATCTTTCCAGGAGTCCTTGTTCCAGGCTTGTCCGTCGGCACGCGCCAGTAGGGGGGCGGTCGCTGTTTTGTTTGCGGCGGCCATCTCGAATAGCTGAGAAATTTCCGAAGGAAGTTTAATTTTCCTGTCCTTGCCGCCCTTGTCTTTGCCAATTTTCAGTACGCTTAGGCGCTGGTCAAAATCCGCCACGGTGAGGGCAGCAAGAGCCCCCGGGCGAAGTGGCAGTATGGATAATCCCCGCAGGAATGCTGCGAGATCGTCTGGCGCATGTCTGATGAGATTTCGCCGCTGCTCGCGATCCAGATATAAATCCCTTCGTTTGGCGACGTTCTTGAATGCTTTCAGCGTTTCGCTCCAGGAAAAGTTCGAATTGACCTTGCCGTCAGCGAATGCACAATTGAGGGCTGCGCGTACCGCCGCAATATCGCGATTGACGCTGTCCTTGGAACGCTCCCGGACATCACCAGCCTTGTTAATGGTGACGGGTTTAGCTACCATGCGACGACGAAAGTCGTTCATGTGGTCCCGGGTCAGTTTCATCAGTTCTATCTTGTGTATAGGATCCTGCGTGATCCATCGGCGATAACGTGCGGCGAGGTCTTGTGCTGGCTTGGTACCCTTCAGCTCCTGGATCCGCTTCACATACGCGTTACAGGCATCCAATACAGTTGTCGGTTGATGAATGGCACCAGCGTCGCCTGTGGCCGCGTGAGAAAACCATTCACGTGCGACTGCTACAGCCCTGTCAAAACGTTCATGATGCATATGTTCATCTAACGTGCCTAGGCTACTTTCGACTTCCTTTCCTGTCTCATCACGATGTCGAAGTAGCCACGTTCCGCTTGAGCTATCTGACATTTTGCGAAACCCAACGTAGAAGCCTTTGCTGATTCTGTGCCAATACGGTTCACGCCGGGTTTTCAGCTTGTTGCGCGCTGTAACTGTATCGATTTTGTTGGCCATGCCATCCTCCGTAACGTGCAAGAATGTTGTATGTGTTCAACCGTAGAATCAGTGCTCAATGTACGGGAAAAGTACGGGAAACAGTAGCACATTTCGGCGGACGTTAGCAGATCAAGATGATGCTTTCTCCTATGAAGGAATAGTCCAGTGACATCCATGCAGGCGCAGGTTCTCGTCATTCACACTGCAGGGGTCGCAAGTTCGAAACTTGCACTTCCCACCAAGAATTCGCTGTAAAATCAAGTACTTAAATTAAAGCCGACACATTACGTGATCGGCTTTTTTTGTGCCTGTGTAATTGGCCTGTGTAATTTTATTTTTTGTTTTGTACTAGCACCGATAGCTTATCCAACGCAGCACGCTGCGCATCGACCTGGAGGTGCGCATAGCGCTGGGTCGTCTGCACATTGCTGTGACCGAGAATCTTGCTAATAGTATAAAGATCGACTTCCAAGCCAAGCATGATGCTGGCACAAGAATGCCGTAGGTCATGAAAGTTCACATGCTCCATACGCGCTTTCACGCGCGCTCGGCGCCAAGCGGATTTCAGCCCATCAACACTCACTTCAAGCGGAAAGTGGGCGAGCCAAGGTCGCAGCGCGGGGATGATTGGAATTACACGCGCCCGTAAGGTCTTTGTGTGGCTCGAAGGCAAGGTGATCGTGTCAACGCCAATATCCTCCTCACGAATTTGGAGCAACTCTCCACGACGGGCAGGTCAGCCTGATGTATCCGCCAGGCCAGGGCACAGCCAGCGCCGGCGCGCGAGCTGAAATGATCAAGGAGCTGTTCCGCCGCGGCGCAAGCTTCACCAAGGGTGATGTGACCGTGCAGATCGAGCGCACGCCTGAAATCGCGGATGGCCGCGAGGACGGCGACCGTTGGATGGTCCCGGTCAAGATTCGCTGGTTCTGCAACCTGTAACCCGCATTACCCCACATAGATCGCCTCGGCGGTCTTTTTTTTCGACCAAAGAAAGGCAATCCACACCATGACCACTGCAAACGGCATCGACAGCCTGCTCGTTATCGGCAAGCAACCTGCAGAAGGCACGAAGGCCCTGGCCGCTGCCGGCCGCCTCTATCCGCGCGTGACAGCGACGTTCGATACGGAAGCCGACAAGTATTCGAGCAACGAGATCGACCCGAGCCAGCAACAGAGCGATACCCGCCTGGGCAACTTCCGCACCTCGGGCGCTATCAAAGGCGAAGCATCGTGCGACACCTACGCCGTGCTGCTGGCCGCGCTGCTGCGCCGCGACTTCACGGCCGGCGGTACCACCGCGGCGCAAAACACCATCGCATCGGGCGCAATGGGCCTGACGCGTAGCGCCGGTTCCTGGCTGGCCGACGGTCACCGCGCCGGTACCGTCGTGCGCATCGGTGGCTTCTTGACCACCGGCGCCGCCAACAACGGCAAAAATTTCTTCGTTAAGTCGGCAACGGCGCTGAAGCTCGCTGGCCAGTTCATGGACGGCAGCGCGATGACGGTGAAGGTCGAGGGCGACCCGGTGACCGTGACCGCGCCCGGCAAGCGCAGCTTCACGCCCCTGACCGGCCACACCACGGACTGGTTCACGGCGGAAGTGCAGGATCCGGGCATTGCCGTGAATCGCTGCTTCATCGACCAGTTGGTCAGCAAGGTTGACGTCGCTGTGCAGCCGAATGGCATCACGAGCATGGACTTCACCCTGATGGGCAAGCTGGAGGGCCCGACCACGCCGGCGGCGTACTTCGCGGCACCGGCCGCCACGCCCGGCACCGGCAAGTTCTCCAGCGCCACCGCGATGCTGTCGGTGGCGGGCATCCCGTCGCAAATCTGCACGGGCATGTCGTTGTCGCTGGATGGCCAGGTCAAGATCGATCCGGTGATCGGTTCGAAGTTCGCCACGGCCGCCTCGCGCGGCAAAGTGGTGGGCTCGGGGCAGTTCACCGTGCTGATGCAGGATTCTGCCTATATCGACTACTTCAAACAAGAAGTCGAGCTGCCGCTGGCCTACGCCATGGCGGCCAGTACGGCGCCGCTGGCCGAGGTGATGACGATTGCCATGGGTCGCATCAAGATCACCTCTGCCAAGGTCGATGATGGCGAGAAAAACAAGATCGTCACGTGCGCTTTCGACTACCGCAAGTCCGCTAAGCGCAAGACGGCCATCGACGCCTCGACTGACGAAGGCTCCAATCAGCTGGTGAGCGTCATCGACGACAACCAGAAGCGCATGGCGCTGGCCGTGGCCGTTGACTGGTATGGCTTCACCAGTAACGGCGCGGCCGTGCCGTTCGACAAGAGCATGATTGACGCGGCGTTTGACAAGTACCCGACCTGGCAGGACCGCGTTACGACCGCCCTGGAAAACGACGCCAATTTTTTGAAGGTTTGATCCAGGCCCTGCTGCTGTACGCCGATCATCTGTTTGATCGCGCGGCAGCGGCAGGCGACGGCAACGCCAAGGGCGATCATCTGGAAACCGCCCGGAAAAACCCGCTTTATCGGGCGCCCGAGGCGCCCGCGGTGCCTCAGCTGCCGGCCGAGCTGGCCTACATCTGGACCTGGTTCACCCAGTTGAACCAGAAACGCCAGTGCGGCATGGCCGTGAACGCGCTCGCCAGCGCTGAAATACTGGCCTGGCAGGCGCGCCACGGCGTCCGCTTCGATCCGTTCGAGGAGTCGGTCATTGACCGCCTCGATGCGCTGTTTATTTACCACCAGAACAAGAAGGTCAACTCTGATTTGCCATAACTTTTGAGCAATCGGGGTGGGTGACAGCACCGCACAGGAGCGCTAGGATTGGCATGCATTTAACACAAACGCGGCGAAAAGTCGTGCGAACCGTTCCGCATGACTTTGTTGTGCCAGGTGTGTATTGTTGCTGGGTGGCATGCGAAACGATGGAAATTTCGGCAGGCATTTGAGGCGAGGTTACTGCGTCGATCAAGTGCAATTGGTGCTGGTGTAAAATTGCCTCTTTAACTTCTGAGGTAGAAATGAAGAAATGTATTTTTGCCGTAGCATTGATAGCAGTATCTGCCTTGTCTGTTGCTGCAACGAACAAGCCCTTTGTTTGTGAGCAGATAAAGGAAAAGGCCGTACGTACTTCATGTATAGAGTCGCGAGATGCTGAAAATGCAGAAAAAGTGAAAAGCAATTCTGTAGATGAGTCTGCGCGATTAGCTGCTCTCGATAAAAGTCGGATATTGGATGAGTTTGTTGCAAAGTCAAAAGAAGCATTGGTGAAAAATTACAAGGATCCAAGTTCTGCGCAGTTTGCAAACCTTGTGGTCAGTGATAGGTCCAAGGTAATGCCGAATTGGTTAGCCCTTTGTGGCTCGGTCAATGCGAAAAACTCTTATGGTGGCTACGTTGGCGCCAAGCTTTTTTACGTAAGTTGGACAGGCCCCGGTGCTCCGGAAATTTGGAACGAGGGCGCGAGAACTGCAACGTGGCGCGGATCGAGGAAGGCAGCCGAGGAAGTCGAGTTAGCTGAAATGGATGTCTATAAGTTGACTTGTGAGCCATCCGCTGTGGCTGTTATTACACAGGTGAAGTAATGCATTAATGAATTAGTATTTTTTATTATCCATTTGGCCCGCTTCGTGCGGGTCTTTTAATTTCAAGCTCACTTTGGTGAGCTTTTTTTATGGGCGATCTATGCCGGACATTGCAGAACTTGGTCTTTCGATTGATACGCGCCAAGTGGTCGAGGGCAGTAAAGCACTGGATTCGCTCGGTGAGGCAGCGGTGCGCGTCGAGCAAAAGACGGCTGGCGCCACGGCGGCTGTCGACAAGTTGGGCGAGGCCAGCGCTGGGGCAAAGGCCAAGGCCTCTGAAGGTGCTGTCGCTGTCGATGCGCTGGGCGATGCTGGTGCGCGCGTTGCGCCAAAGGTTGCTGGCGCGACCACGTCCGTGGATTCGTTGAGTGCTGCGACGGCGCGCGTGCGCTCGACATCGACCGAGGGCGTTAGCGCGCTGGACAACTTTACAAATTCCTCGGCCGGTGTGTGGCGCCGCGGCGTCGATGCGGCCAAAAGTGTCGAGGCCCTGGGCGATGCCACGCAGCGCACTGGTCAGCGTGCGGCGATCAGCAATGGCCAGATGGATGACACGTCCAAAATTATGCGCGCTCAGGCTGAGCAGGCGCGCCAGGCAGCCCAGGCCACGACGGCGCTGGGTGGTTCGACCACGCAATTGACGCTTGGCCAGCAGCAACTGATCGAGCGCATGCGCGAGCAGGCGGCGACGATTGGTATGAGTTGCACCCAGTTGCTTGCCTACCAGGCCGCGCAGATGGGTGTCACCAAGGAAACGCAACAAGCAATTGCAACAATCAAGGCGCACGAGGACGCACTCAAGGCCGCCGCAAAGGCTAAGGAGGAGGCATCTGCAGCATCTGGTCGACTGACCGGTGCGCTGCAATTATTGGCTGCCGGCTTTGCCCTACTAAAGATTGCTGATTACATTAAAGAATCCACTTTGCCGACTGCCCGATATGAAACATTGGGCGTGCTGATGGAGGTAGTCGGGCGCAATGCTGGCACCGCTGAACGCGGCCATGCTGGAATTCGGCATCACGACCCCGGCGCGCCAGGCATCGTTCCTGCCCCAGGTTGGCCACGAGTCTGGTCAGCTGCGCTATGTGCGTGAGCTGGCCAGCGGCCAGGCCTACGAAGGGCGCGCCGACCTGGGCAACACGCAACGCGGTGACGGCGTGCGCTTTCGTGGGCGTGGCCTGCTGCAGGTAACTGGCCGCGCCAACTATGCGGCCTGCGGCAAGGCGCTGGGCCTCGACCTGCTGGCCAAGCCCGAGCTGCTTGAGCAAACTGTCAACGCCTGCCGCTCGGCGGGCTGGTTCTGGCAGATGAAGGGGCTGAACGCCTTGGCCGATGCAGGTGACCAGGAACGCGTGACGCGTCGCATCAACGGCGGCGTGAACGGCTTGGCCGAACGCCTGGCCTTGTATGCAGCAGCGCGCAAGGTGCTGGCGTGAGCGCGCTGGCCAAGCTGGCGGGCAGGGTGCCTGGCTGGCTGTACGGCGCCGTGCTGGCATGCGTGCTGGTCGGCGCCGGTATGCTGTACCAGCGAGCGCAGGGCGTCGCCCAAGGCCGAGCGGCCGTGCAGGCGCTGTGGAATACCGACAAGAAGACCCGCGCGGCAGCGGAAACGAAGGCGGAGGCGCCGCGCGCCGCCGAGAACCTGGCGCAAGCCAGGCAACAGGCCATCAAAGCGGCGGCCATCAAGAAAGTCTACGATGACGAAATCAACGATGTGCGCGCTCGGCTTGCTGTTGCTGAGCGCATGCGCAAGCCCGTCTTCTGTGCAAGTACTGGACCTGCCGCCCCGGCCGGTGCCGGTGGCGCCGAAGGAGGCGCTGCAGCCGATCCCGCCGGTGGCTACTTCCTGACGCGGTGGCGCGAGATATTCAAGCTTTGATCCTGCAGACGGAGGAAGTGGCCGCGACGGGACGCGCGTGCCAAGCGTTTGTCCGGGATAGTAGCATAGGGCTGTAGCGCTGATTCGGAGTGTTTGCGCAGGTAGGCAGTAGGGGAGTGAGCTAGTCGATTGAGTCTTGATGCCTTCTGATCAACGCAAGTTTAGTGCCGCAGGTGTCTTTGTGCAGTCGCGCGTCCATCTCTCCAGCACGCCGGGGCCGGATAGAGTAAATGCTGTCTAAGTTGATAACTTCGGCTCTTGGTATACACTCATTAGAAGGAAATTGGACGTTAGAAGAGGAGTCTTACCATGAGGCATATCTCTACACTGGCCGTGATCGGTACTGTTCTGTTTATCACGGGAACAGCTGCATCTGCAGGGAATGGCGGCGTTAAGGCCGGTCCGCATTTAGGAACCCCGATCGCAACAACAATGCACACGACGACGCACACAACGACAACTGCACCAGCTTTACCTACCCCATTGCATTCGGGGCAACCAAATCAAAGCTGCGGCAGTGCTACTGCTCCCAATACTCCTGGTAATTCAGCTTCTGCACCTGGGTCAGCTTTCAATCCAGATGGCCAGGCTGGAACAGTATATGCTGGACAGCAGCCACAAAATTCGCGCAATCCTACGAGTGTGTCACAGTATGATGTTGCTTGCGCGAAACAGCCATCTAAGTAAGGTGCAAGCGTAAAGCCGATGCCGCACCGGCCAACCTACGAGTTCGACCAGCTGGCGCCAGCGGCAACGGACGGCGAGATCGTCCTGGCGCTGGCGTGGGACTGGCCGCATGGGCGGAAATACGAGAGTGAAGTTGAGGCGGTGATTGCAGGCTGCGATTTGCCAGAGGCAAAAGCAGAGCGCTGAGCGCATGCGCAAGCCCGCCTTCTGTGCAAGTGCTGGACCTGCCGCCCCGGCCGGTGCCGGTGGCGCCGAAGGAGGCGCTGCAGCCGATCCCGCCAGCGGGCTACTTCCTGAAGCGGTGGCGCGAGATATTCAAGCCTTGATCTGCAGACAGAGGAAGTTGCCGCGACAGGCCGCGCATGCCAGGCGTTTGTGAAGGGGGATGTGGAGTAGTCGAGCCAAGCGTTGATTGTATCTGTGCGAACAGCGGCAATCATCATGGGCCTACTCGCTGACCAGTTTCAATCAGATGTTTGAACAATTAAAGTCACCAAGAGTAAATGTTTTTGAATTATTATTGTGGTTATAAATACTCTTTGGTGATTGAAAATGTCAATATCCGATCTTCCTGAAACTATATTCGGCGTAATAAAGAATAGATTTAGTAATCCTCTTCTGGCGTCAGCCTTCATTTCCTGGCCATTTTTGAATTACAAATTAATGCTTGTTGTTTTTGGGGAAGGCGCATATTCTGAGAAAATTAACTTCATAGATGGAAAGTTGTATACTTTTCCCCTCGAGTATTATCTTCATGTTTTTGTTTTTCCATTGTGTGTTGGTATTATTTACTGGTACTTTTATCCTTCTTTTGATGAAAAAATAACTAGATACTCTATCCGAAAGCTTGCGGATAAAGTGAAAATGGTTCTGAATGAAGAAAGAAAGATACCTTTTGATAGTGACCTGCAGATAAGTTATTTTAAGAAGTATGATGAGGAAAAAGAAGTTTGGAAAAATGCTCTACATGAAGCAAACGATGCTGCAGCAAACAAAACTGATGTAGCTAATGTTGTGATTGATGAAATTTCCAATAGACTAAAGTTTCAAACCCGAGTGCTTTTCGCTCTGCAATGTGGAATGACGCTAGATGATTCGGATTTGTTGAAATGCGTGCTTCTCAATGGGCGTATTAGTCCTGATGATCGCGATAATTATAAAAAAATTAAAAACTACAAGTATTATGATCAACTAAAAGGGGTCGTAAAGGAATCGATTAATATTAAAAGGCATCATGGCAGCGCAAAAAGACAGGTCTCTATGGAGTGGTTTAAGACCATTGCTCCTCTTCCGGATGGTGAGTTGCAAGGATTCGCCGAGGTCCTTTGGGCATTGGAAGTCTTTAGTATTGTAAATTCACAGCCTCTGACTTTTGCTGCTCGAGATGACATGCAAATTAAACAAATGAATGAAAATTTTGAAAGATTGGATGCCGTGGAATAGTGCTATGGAACAGACTCTTCCGAACAAATGATTAAATTTTGATGCACAAGCCAGTGACGGATAGACGTTAAAATGTGTGCGGACTACACCCCCAGCCGTAAAGATCAAGAAAGCTTTCGAACCGGATACCCGCTGCTTGACCTGTCACCCGAGACATGGCCCGGCTACATGGCGCCCATCCTTCGCGGCTCTCACGAAGCGCCCGGTGAACTGGAAATCGCTCCCGCCATGTTTGGCCTGGTGCCTCATTAGGCGGATCTGAAGCTGGCCCGCCAGACCTACAACTCCCGCACCGAGACGGTGGCCAGTAAGCCATCCTTTCGCAGCGCCTGGAAGTGCAAGCAGTTCTGCATCATCCCGGCCGCCAACTTCTTCGAACCCAACTACGAAATGGCAAGCCCGTGCGCTGGCGCATCGAGCGTGCCGACGGTGGCCCGGTGGCCAGAGCCGGCATATGGCAGTACCGCCCGGGGATCAGTTGCTGTCGTTCTCGATGCTGACGATCAACGCCGACAGGCATCCGCTGATGCAGCGCTTCCACAAGCCCGATGATGAAAAGCGCATGGTGATGAGCCTTGATCCTGATCAGTGCCTAAGTTGGTTGGACGGTTCTCTGGTGGCGGAGACGAGTGGGGAAGGGGGCGCTCCGGTTTGGCAATGGCCGCGCTGGATATCACAAGCAAACGTAATTGCCCTAATACGGTGCGTCTGGGTTCGGCAGACCTGACGCGGCGGTGGGCTATGTTTTCAGAAAATAGAGCGCCTCGCTACCCAGCGAGCTGGAGTTGCCGAGAGTTATAACCAAGTAGCTGCGCTAGATTTTGATGTCTCGGTGCAACTTTTAACGAGCATGGTACTGTCGATGTCCGTGCCCTCTTAGATCGTGCCCTGTCTACCGCCTGTCTTGCCTGGAATGACAACATCCTCCAAATCATTGTTCAGGTGTTCGAACAAGGCTTTTGAGGTTTGGGTGATGGCCTTTTGACGTTGGCATCCCGGTACTGTGCAATACTTACCGTCGGCCAATTCAATATAAGCGGGACAATTCTTGTATTCATGATCAATGCAAGGCATATATCCTCCCAGGTTGTGGATGTTTGCATACTGCCTATATGTACAGATTACACCGCAGCCAGCGGTTTGTTGGAAATATTACATTTATCTTGCGGAATATCGGGGAGGGAGGGGCATGCTTGGGGGAGGCTGTTCATTTGGATTTTTCGGCAATTAAGGCAGGATCTCCCGCGCTCCCATCCTCGTGTCGGTATAGTCGTGGTGCCAGCCAGTGCTGGCATCCCCTTCCTTGTTTCGCCCAATAGTCATATCTGGAATTGCAGGTCGATGTAACTCCCTTGCTTTTGAGCATTTCAGCCCTGTGTAATTTCCTGTGTAATTTGGTGCAATTTAGCGACTTCTCTTGATAGTCATGACGAAACACTCCCTGTGAGAACCCTGCAAAATGGCGCTTTCAATGGCATTCACACTGCAGGGGTCGCAAGTTAGAAACTTGCACTTCCCAGAAAAATTTTCGTTTGTATTCAATGACTTAGGATTTTACATCTTGTCGGAATACGAACTTGGGGCAATGGGATTTTTAATCCACCGCCCAGCCCCAACGATACGGCCGCTTCATGCGGCCGTTTTCACGTCAAGCTGGCTTAGAACGCCTGATATTCCTCTCACTTGCTTTCAAAGCAACGGCCTCGTACACTGCGGCATTCTGACTGTCCTCTACCGGCTGCAGATTCAATCGGTCAACGCAACACACTGTTCAAATCGTTGAGCCGGTGTTTGGTAGTGTAGCGTCTTCCTGGGGCGCTCGTTGAGTCGTCTGGCTACCGCATCGAGTTGCTCTTGTGAATAAGTAGAAATATCCAGCCCCTTGGGGAAATACTGGCGCAACAGGCCATTGGTATTTTCATTTGAACCGCGCTGCCATGGATTCTGTGGATCGCAGAAGTAGACCTGGATATCGGTGGCCAATGTAAAGCGTTTATGCCCGGCGAGCTCGCTGCCACGATCCCAGGTCAGTGACTTATATAGTTCCTGAGGCAGCCTGCGGGCATTGTCGATCAATGCGTTGACCACCGTTTCGGTATTTTTGGCAACGACTTTTATCAGCATGACATAGCGCGTCTGGCGCTCAACCAACGTCACGATCTGGCTGTTGTGGCTGCCGCAGAGCAGGTCGCCCTCCCAATGCCCGGGCACTGCTCGATCCGCTGCCGTCGCTGGACGCTCGCTGATCGGCACGGCGTCGACAATTCTGCCATGGTTGTCCGTCTTTTGGGTGTGATGACGAGAGCGGCGCATGGCACGCGTCCGGCGCAAGTGCTCCAGTAACTCCTTCTTTAGGGCGCCTCGGGCCTGGATATAGAGGCTGCGGTAAATGGTTTCGTGCGACACGTGATACTCCTCGTGGCTCGTGAACAGCTGCTTGAGCCAACCAGCAATCTGCTCCGGCGACCACTGCAATTGGAGCTTGCTGGCAACCATGTTGGCCAGCATGCGGTTCTTCGTCAGCTTACAAGGTTTGGGGCGCCGCGTCTGATCCCAAGCATGCTGATCCGCCTGAGTTGCACGATATGCTTCGCGGCCACCATTGCGCTTGAGTTCCCTGCTGATGGTCGATGGTGCGCGTCCGAGGCGTCTGGCAAGTGCGCGAATGGATACGCCGGTAACGATGGCACGCGATACCTCCTCGCGCTCGGCCAGCGTCAGCGCCAGTCTGGAACGGCATCGCTGCGCTGGCTGTATGCCACCAGATTCAGCCAGAATCCGCTGTATCGACGAGTGATTCCGATTAAACAGCTGGGCTATCATCTGCAGAGAGTCGCCTTGCTTCCAGCGTTCCCACATCAAGGCCTTCTGCGTCTCGGTGTAATAAATGCGTGGTTTCTGTTTCATCTTCAACACTCCTGTAACCTAGGAATTTAGGTTAGAGTGTTGCGACCACCGATTGAATCCGCACCCCATTGCAGACATTCGCTTCAGGCCGTCGCTGACTACATTTCAGCCATCGCCTTAACGCGTTCGATAACGCCAAGAAGTTCCGTATCACACGGATCACCTGTGAACTCAGTTAGGCAAAGATGCCGCATGGGTTGTCGCTGGAGCTTTTCGGGACTGTCATCGATCATGATGATCTCGTCTGCGGCATACCCGTGCTTCAACGCCTTGCGCAGGTCCTTTATGTACACATAACCGTTACTTTTCGGATCAACCTTCTGAACACACTTTGATACCGCCCATGAAAATGCAACGGGATAGGAATTTCCAAACAGCTCCGCGATGACTATCTCGACATAGCGTTCGCTCGATGAAGACCAGACTGCCATATCGAAGTGCGATGCACAGAACCTGATCAGGTCAGATGCAAACGGTCGTACATAGACAAAATATGGGCCAATGCGAAAGGAGTGAGCACAAGGTAAGGCAACCTCAGTCGCATGCACCAAGGTTTCATCTAAGTCGAAGACAATCAGTCGGACCCGCGCCATGTTCATGCCTTTCGTTGTCCGCTCCTGGCCGGTTGCCCCCGTTTGCAGATTCCACGGCATAGCGGACGGTGCCGGTTAGTAAAATGAAGGTTCGGGGTTGAACTTGTTGATGATTCTTGTTTCAGAAAAAAACCTATCGATTTCTATCATAGGGTAGTTTGAGATACGTGCCGTTTGAAGATACCTACATCGTTCGAGAGGGACAAGCGATCTGTCTGGCGGGCAGACACCGAAAAGCTCCAGATAGGCCAGCTCCGGGATTGCAGCCAATGGTTCAAGCGATTGAATGGTGGTGATCTTCTTTGACGCGTCCCAACTTGGGAGCGTCGCCAAAGATACCGATTTCAGCTGCCTTAATTTGGCAAGCGGTGCGATATTGCTAATCTTTGGCATATGAAGTATGTGCAGGACGCGCAGCTTTTCAAGCCTCCCAAGAAATTCAAACGAATCATCAGGAAAGCCAGCGATTACAAGTTCTTCCAAGTTGCGCATCTGGGACAGCGGTAAGAGACTCTTGTATTTGCAATACCATACCTTGGCACTAAGTACGGACTCAGGTTCAGCAACTGTAGGGAAGGTGCCAGCAAGGTCGCGGATCAATTCTAGGTGCACTTTTGATATCTCCATACATTTTTATCGACTTAGCATAGGTCGCTGAAGGTCCGCTCCTGGCCGAAACCGAGCAGTCAACGACCATTTACCCAAATTGCGTTGGAGATGAGGACTACCGCTTTAAAGTCTGTAGGCTGCTTCGCACATCCAGACCATGGTCCATCAGCCCTAGGAGTTTTCACTGAATATTGCAACTCATTGTATTCGCCTTTAATGGTCCAGGTGTAGCTTTGGCCATCACTGTTGGTGGCGGGTGGCCGACCAAACTGAGATTGATAGAACTGCACTGTTCCCTCAGCCTCTTCATTCAGCCCAAACGCCTGCCAGTCGATGTGTACAGGCTTGCCGGAAGCTTCACCGACTACATGCTCGCCGCACATTAGCACAGCACCAGCGGGTAGCTCCTTATTGCCGATTCCATCCGAGCTTCCAGCGGCTGACGCGCATTCGATATAGGCAACAATGGATAGGAGTAACAGCTTTTTATTCATTCGAAAAATTTAGTAGGTTTGCTGAGCGACTGCTTGTGGCCGATCTCGGCCGAATTAGCGACGCAACTCTAGCACCACATCCTCAGGTCGAAACGCAATTAGCCATTGTGTAATACCGTCTGCATCACTGCATTCCAAATCGTAACCCGGAGGTGATGAGTAAATTTCAATGATAGTTGCGACATCACCGACTGCAGGCTGCTGAAGATTGGACTCATCAGAAAATACGGCCTGTTGCACGTTAAATGCCACAATCTTAACGACATCGTATTGCATAAATTTCATAATTGAACCCATCATTGAACGGCTGCTTTTGGCTGCAGATTCAATCGATCAACGCAACACTTTAACTTAAATGCATCGTTGCAGAGTGGAAATGATGCGAAAGAAAAACCGAATCGATTACGCCGCGCCCCGCGAAACCCGAGATTGCCGTCGCAAGGCGTTTTGCCATGGAAGAGTTCATGGCGGAATTCACCGAAGCTCAAGCAGCTATGGCTTCGGCCCGGCAGGAGTCTCTACAGGGCAGGGGAGATAGACAGGCCAGATCCGATCTCGTCGTTGGATTAGGCTGCTACGAGATCGCACAGCAGGAGTGTGGCAGGGTGCCCGGGCCCAACACGATTCATCGGCTTTTCATCTTTCAAGAACTATGGATCATGATTGTCCTAGCTACTTTTGGCGATTCATCCTAGCAAGAGAATGCTTCGCAAGAAACCAACATCCCACAGCTATCCACGCCAGGGCCCAACCAATGGCAAAGTAGGTGACGAGACCATAGAAAAAGATAGGCCAAATCCATGCAGGGCCACCGCCAATGGTGAGGAGCATCAAAAAGGCAGAAACCAGAGCAACAACGACTATCGGCATCCCCAAGCCTTGCGCAATATAGCGTAGAACGCATCCTGCCGCTCCATGTCCACCCGCGCGAATTATTTTTAGCCGCGCGACAAGAATTCCGCAGGCAATGGTGATAGGTAAAGACAAGAAAATTAACGCCAGCACCACTATGCTCAAAGTTTCCATTAGGTCTAAGTTCAATGAATTTGAAAGGTAGCTTGCGGCTGCGGACTCAATCGGTGGCTGCAACACTCTAATCTAAATATATCGTTGCAGAGCAAAAAAAATGTAAAAGTAGGCACGAATCGATTGTGCCACACCCCGCAAAAACTCAGCTACAACGTCACAAAGTGCTTGATCATGGAAAAGCTCATACAGAAACCGTGCGAAGCTCAAGCAGCTTTTGCTAGCGCGCGGCAGAAGTCTCTTCAGGGCAGGGGTGATAGACAGGCCAGACCCGATCTCGTCGTTGGATCAGGCAACTATTAGGTCGCATGCCAGGAGTCCAGCAGGACACCGAAGCCCCTAATACGATCCATCGATCTTTCATTTTAAGGAACTATGGATCAGGAGAGCCTAAGCAACTGGTGGCAATTCACTTGACACTCAATTATTAGGTCATGCGAGAATTGTGGATTGAAGAATATTTGTAGGACCCAGTGACTATGCAGAGGTGTCGGTGAAACCAGTTCTACCAACAATAGGCACCGCAGCACTATGCGTGACTTGCGGCACCGCTGTCAGTGCTTTGTATTTCAGTCTGATAGCGCTGTTGTGCTGGTTCATCTCCAGTGGCTTTACTGCCAGCACTAACAATTCTGCAACATGGGAGCATGCAGCACTATTCGGTCTAATACTGGGAGTGGTGCCAGGTTTGGTCTGTTCCAGCGTGTTTGCCCTGACCTCGTGCCGGTCGGCTGATCTGTTGGCTATGCGGAAGAAATTTGCATCGCAACTCGCGCTGGTGCTACTCACCGGTGCCGTGCTCGCCGTAGCGACCGGAATATATGGACAGTGGGAAGGCAGTCATGGCGGAACATTCGTCACAAGCCTTGCTGCGCGGCAGGGAATGCACACGCAAACCGCGTTAGCCTATTTGGTCTTCTGTGGCGCGACGGTAGGCGTCATGTTAGGCGTGGTACTACTTATGACTTGGCCAAGTTTAGTCAAGCATATTGGTGCGCCCACCCTGAGTGACCTGATTCTCCCATTTAACGTAACGAAGTATCTGATGATTGGCGCTATTCTAATCGGCACGATATGGGGACTGTTTTTGCCATCGAGCGGACTGCTGCAGTCGACGTACAAATTGGCCTTCGGCTCAGCAATGTGGGGCGTAGCGACACTGTATCTATCAGATTTTGCGGTTGCATTGGCGGGAGGTAGCTCGCCATTCTGGCAAAAATTTTACGCCGATAACAAAACGGACCTTTTTGTATGCGGTATCACAGGGCTGACACTGCTGCTGTTGCTTACACTGTCATCCGAGCGCTATAGCTGGTACAGCATTGATTTGGCGCTACTGGGCTTGCCGTTTTTTCTGTATGCGATTTTTGCCATCCACGAATGCGCCACTATCAAAGTGGCTGGCCGCAGGCTTCCGCTGCGCATACGTATGGCGTTGTGCATTCTTTTTGCCAGCCTGTATGCCATCACGATTCTGGTCTTGCTGAGCGTGCAATCAAAGACGATGCCGGAGCACGAAGCGCTGTGGTACCAAATCAGTATATTTTGCAGCGGCTTGTCGGCACTGATTTTCTCACGGCAAATTGTTTACATGCTTAAGCAAAACAAGATCGAACCGTCGCCGGTCTTGCTCGCCGTGTTTTCCAGCATGAAATTCAGCCCTGGCATCTATGCCGAGGTCGCTCGCGCAGCACAGCAATGGAACCAGCACGTCATTCGTGAAAAAGCAAAGCTGCGTAAAGAGAAGGCACGCGCATCCAAAGGAAGACGACGCTAGTCTGACAGGGAAAGGTTCTAATTCGACCCGATCTCGCTGTTGGACCATGCGCTACGAGATCGCACACCAGGAGCCGGGTAGGATGCCCAGGCCCCTGACACGATCCATTGGTTTTTCATCTTCAAAGTACTATGGATCAGAAAAGTCTAAGCTAGCGAGGACGTTTTGCACCCAATGACACCGTCCGTTTCCACAGCACATTCAGTCATTGACTATTGCCATGCAGGTGCAATCGAATGGGATATCTTCGCTAAACTCATCATTCCAGAACACGTCACACTTCCCAGACCACTTGAGTTCCAGATGGCCCCCAGATTGATTGCCAAACGTCACGATGCACGACCTGACATCATGATGCCCAAGCACACACATGTAACCACCTTCGGGGTGGGGATATCCTTTATCGTTTGTGGCGATCCAAGAAGTCCGCTTTCCCTCTAGACCCACATTCTCAAAAGCGCTAGCTAACAAACCCTGATGATATAGCCTAGGCTCCCAGCGCTCGCCATCGAATTCTTCACTTTCCGTTTCAACTTCAATTTCCCATAAGTGTTCTCGACGAGAAATAACCGCACGTCTGACATTGAAAGGTCTAGTACCTAAAATAAGAGTTCCAACAGTTAAGTTCATTCAACCGCTCCTGAAATTTAGCCAGACCCGATCTTGTTGCTGGATCAGGCAGCGACGAGATCGCACACGAGGCGCCAGGCAGAACACCTAGCCCCCAACACGATCCATCGGTTTTTCATCTTTCAAGAACCATGGATCAGGAAAGCCTAAGCTACTGGCGGCGATTCAGTGGCACCGTCCGCTTCCGCCTGCGTACTCAATCGGTCAACGCAACACTTTAACTTAAATGCATCGTTGCAGAACGGAAATAATGCGAAAGAGAACTCGAATCGCTTGCCAGCGCCCCGCGGAACCCGAGATTGCCGTCGCAAGGCGTTTTGCCGCGGGAACGTTAGTGCAGGAACGCGCCGAAGCTCAAGTAGCTTTTACTTGAGCGCGGCATGAGTCTCTGCAGGGCAGGGGAGATGGACAGGCCAAATCCGGTCTCGCCGTTGGATCAGGCAGCTATGAGATCGCGCACCAGGAACTTGGCAGGGCACCTAGGCTCCTGCTGGTACCAAAGGCTGAATCAGCGCCCACAGGTCGTCAGGAAGAAGTGTTTTGGCCATGGTGGCCCCCCGAAAACGATGTCAGGTGAGTTTGACCTGCATCGCGGCCGTTTGTTTCTCTGGAATACACTTTGTCAGGCGTTCTTACTCGCTGATCGGCACTGCCAAGCTGAACGGGATCGATCCCGAAGCTTGGCTGCGCCATGTGCTGGCGCACATCGGTGATCACCCCGTCAACCGCGTGGACGAGTTCCCTCCATGGCATTTCCTTCGGCATTCAAACGCTGCCTGACCAACATCCGCCTCCCAGTGCTTGGACGTCATCGGTCAAATTGAATGACCGTTCAAGACGGTTGTGGTCCGACGCTTATACGACGGAAAGGACCGCCGGATCCCCAGAACGCCAGACGTTGTCGACAGTGGTCCTCGTGATGACCCAGACGTCGTCGCTTCTTTTTAGCTCAACATCGTAGCGGTTCTTCATCAGATAGTGGCGAGTCGGATCTTGCCGTGGGACATGTTGGGCCTCTACGAGCACATCCAGCCGCGCGGTGTCGCCGTCGATGGTGACACGTGGGTTGGTCATGGAGTGAGTCGTATCCAACGTCGCGAGAGAGGCGGTGAGGGCAGCAACGATATAGTCTCTACCTTCAATTACCGGATATTCAAACCCGGCCTTGGCGGCAGCTGGGCGAAAGTCCGAAATGGCATTTTCTGCCAGTGCGGAGGATAGAAGGTTCTTGTCTCGAAGGTCGATGCCAGCGGCGAACCGGTACAGGGTATCGACTATCGCAAGCCGGTCTGCGGCCTCGTCGGCAAGTGATGGTGACATGGTCATAAGTAATTCCTTTGCTGAACCGGCGGCTTGCGAAATGCAGCCAGTCCCGGCATCGGCACCCTTGAAGGCGCCAATCATTGTTTTCTCTAATGGTTACTCGAGATCGGCGTCGATGCGTTCGATCAGACCGGCGGCGTTGGCCTGGATCCGGAGAGACCCAATCTCGTGGCCAAAGGTGCCGGTGAAGTCAACGCGAACAAGCGCCACCAGGTTGTGTGGTTGTTCTAGCGACAATAACTTGCTGGTGGTGCTATAACCAATGAAGAATTGTTCGAGGTAGCGACGAATACCTTCGATGCCGGCGAAAGCACTGCCAACCGACACGTCTTCGATGACCGCATCGGGCGTGAAGAGAGCCGACGTTCCCTCGACGTCAAAGGCATTGGCGAGTCGTATAAATTGATTAACCAGCTTTTCCATGGAGTGCTCCTCAAGCATCGACGATCGTAGTGTCGGCGATGGTCTCGGCAAAACCATTGCCGAAAAGCATGGCAGAGGTCTGAAAACCAGAGCGGTGCTCGCCGGCGAGAGCGCGCCGGCCCGCCTCAGCGGCGGCGGTAGCGGTGAACGTGTAGCCGTTGACCGTGTCAAGCATCGAGCGGACAACACTGCCATCTGAACTGGTGACCTCGGCGACGGCCTGATAACGATGGGCCAGCCGTTCCTGCGCACTCGGCCCATCCGGCAGTGCCGAGAGATCACCTTGAGGGAATCCGTCACCGGTAACGTGGACGAACGTCTCAATGTCAGGAATGCCAGTTGATTTCCAGATCGTAATCAGATCGGGAAGGGTAACCTGAAAGCAATCCACTGCCCCCTTGCCAAAGTCGAGTTTTCGGACCGTTCCGTGCGGCCGCACAACCAGCCCTCCGCGGTGGCGCGCAAGCGTCTCGGCGGTGACGCTGCCCATGGCGCTGACGGCCGAGCCTCGCGACAAACCACCTGATACATGCATGGCCACTTGAATGCTCGATGGATTATTTGCCTTTGCGACGGCGTGTCCAGCAAGGCAGCCGAGCATTGCCACGCTGCCGCCACTGCCCGGCAGTAGCATCACACCTGCGGCTTTAGCCTCGACGTCGAGCATTTCGGCCAGACGATAGCTGTCAAGTTCTGCGGCGACGTCAAGATAGTGCACGCCTTGGCGAATACAGGCTTTCATCAGGACATTGGCAGTCCTTGCGAACGGACCTGCGCAATTGAGGAGGACACCAACATCGCCGAGTGATGAATCAAGCACTGCGGTGTCTTCGAGTGCGAAGACGCGGTACTCCAGGCCGAGCATCGCGGATATTGAAACGAGCGTCGCCTCATTACGTCCAGCAAGGATGAGCGGCGTTTCTGCCGCTGCGGCGTACTGCGCCGCCATGCGGCCGGTGTAGCCGGTCGCGCCATAAATCATTAATTTCTTCATATCAGTGCTGCCATTCCTTGTAGACGAATTCCAGGCTATAGCCATCCGGGTCGCGCACCTGCGCGGCGTAATAGCGTGGGTCATAGTGCAACTGCGGTCCGGGCGGATGGATTTCGGTGGCGCCGGCGGCCATCGCCGCGGTAAAGGCCGCGTCGACCATGCGCTGGCTATCGGCGACGAAGCCCACATGGGCGGCGCGGCCGTCCGCCGTACCTTCGCGCAGCCAGAGGAACACGCGGCCGTTGGCGCCGAAACCCTTCAGGTCCGGGTGACCTGCCGGGCCTTGGCGGCCGTCGTAGTCAAGCGCATGGGCAATGCCCAGCGGCGCCAGTGCTTTTTCGTAAAAGGCAATCGAGCGAGCGATATCGCTGACGCAGATAAAAACGTGATCGAGCATGATGCGTTCTCCTTGATTCAGATGATGTAGCCGCCCGTGACTTCGATGTTCTGAGCATTGATCCAGCGGTTCTCATTGGACAGCAAGCTGGCGATAACACCGCCGACTTCTTCCGGCTCACCGACCCGGCCGAGCGCCGTCTGGTCCGCCAGCATAGCCTCGAATTCCGGTGTCAGTCCGCCGCCCAGCTCAGTGCGGATCGCACCCGGTGCGATCGAGTTGGCCCGAATGCGGCGCGCGCCGAATTCCTTGGCCATGTAGCGCGTAAGCACCTCCAGACCAGCCTTGAAAGCGGCATACGGCGCCACGCCCGCCGTAGCCACCCGGCTCGTTGCGCTGGTGACGTTGACCACGTGGCCGCCGTCCTCGATGAGCGGCAGCAGCGCCTGAGTCAGGAAAAACGGCCCCTTGAGGTGGATGTTGAACAGACCGTCGAACTGTGCCTCAGTGACCTCAGCGATCGGCGCATACAGCCCGTGGCCGGCGTTGTTGACAAGGAAGTCGAAGCTGTTTCGGTCCCAGACGGCGGCCAGCTGGCCAGACAACGCCTGGCGGAAATCGGCGAACGATTGGCTGTTGCCAACGTCCAGCTTCAGCGCAACCGCCTTTCCGCCCGTCCGGGTGATGGCTTGCACGACCGCTTCCGCCTTTTCCGGATTGCTGTTGTAAGTGACGACCACGCCCATGCCGCGCTTGGCGCATTCCAGTGCAGTGCTGGCGCCGATGCCACGGCTGCTGCCCGTCACGATGACGATCTTCATTCGATTCCTCCAGTAGATTAGTGAGATCTATGGTAAGACTGCCGCCAAAAACGGACTCACCCGATCCTCCTCAAAACTTGCCTATTTCTGCTTTCCCATTGCATCCGGGGATGGCCCCTGTTAGGGTTTCAACATGGAACAGCAAATGCAAGAATTGAGAGCACTGGCCGCAGGGGCCGAGAATCGCCGCACCGAAACCGGCATCCCACGTGTCGCTATGGTGCAGGGCGAGATTCCGGAGCATCTGCTTGCTGCTGTCTACGATCCAATGGTCAACTTGATACTGACGGGATCGAAAACGATGACGATTGGCGACCGCACTTTTCATTATGATCCGGCCACCTACTTTGTGATGTCAGTGGATCTCCCTGCCGTTGGGGCTGTACATCCTGCCGCGACAGGCGAAGCGTATCTGGCTGTTAGCTTGACGCTTGATCCCGCTATCGTCGCTGCGCTTATCCGTGACTTGCCGGTTCGGGTATGTAGTACGCTGTTGGGTTCAGGATTCTCGGTTGCTCCGGTCAATGGTGAGCTGCTCGACGCGTGGATCCGTATGCTGCGACTAATGGAACGGCCGGACGAGATAGCGGTGCTTGCTCCTGCTTATGAGCGTGAGATATTGTTTCGTGTGCTTCAGGGGCCTCTCGGTTGGATGCTACGAGACATTGCATCGCCTGACACGGCACTTTCACGTATTAGTGTTGCAATCAACTGGATACGTCGTAACTTTACCGAACAGATAAAGGTGGAGGCACTCGCTGAGATGGCGGCGTTCAGCGTTTCTGCATTCCATCGCCATTTTAAAGCGGTGACGGCATTGAGCCCGTTACAATATCAAAAACGTCTACGTTTGTTACATGCGCGCTCACAACTCATCTCCGGCCAAGGCAGCGCGACTTCGATTGCGTTCAGTGTTGGTTACGAGAGCCCTAATCAGTTCAGCCGGGAATATGCTCGCTTGTTCGGCCTACCACCTTCTAGAGATCTTGTGAAAGCCACCCGAGAGCTGCGGGGGGAATAGTAATCGAGCCAACACCCCTGGACGGTTCGCAAGCTTGGTCTATCAGGTAGTGATTTAAAATTGCTCTCACCAGGCGGTTAGTTGGTCACCAGCCATTTGAAGGTCGGATCAATACGGTGCTGGACTTACGCTTTCGGTTAAGCGGCCATGGCAAGCTTCTGTTTTGGCGTGATACCGTCAGGTTCCATGTCGCGTCAGGCGTAATCGCAACTCCACCGCCAGCGCGCACCCGATCTGGCCATGCGCACAAAGCTGATGACGGGCTAGTTTATCGTAGCCTACTGTGCCGCTATCGCGCGTAAAGCAGGTGCTCTACAACTGCCTCGATCGGATAAACCATCCTTCGCCGGCCTGCTTTTGCTAGCGCTCGGCAAGAGTCTCTGCAGGGCAGGGGAGATAAACAGGCCAGCCCCGATCTCGTCGGTGGATTAGGCTGCTACGCGATCGCACACCAGGTGCTTCTCAGGACGCCCAGGCCTCAACACGATCCATCGGGTTTTCATCTTTCAAGAACTATGGATCAGAAGAGCCTAAGCAGCATGGGGCGATGGGGAGGGCAAAAGTGCCATGCCAAGATAATTTTGCCCTTTGATTAACAACGTGCAGAACCGACGGTCTGTGCCTCGCTTAATTCGACACCTGGAAACTGAACCACTCATTTTCTATTGCTTCAAGTAAGCCCCGAATCCCGAAGTAAAGGTCGATCCCGTTAATTTCAACGGGCAATGTAGTTAGCTTGGGGACCAATTCGCGCTCGACCCACCTAGGATTCAAGAAGGTTTTTAGCACACGTACCGTATTTTTCTCATCCTTCATATGAAGGATTTTGAGACTATTTTGGCGATCCTTACCAAGTGGTGCCATGCTGATACCTTGGTAATAAGCCCAAATATGAGCGCTAGGCGCTATATAGGAACCAAAAGAAATGAGACGGAGAGGGCTTTTGCTGACAAGATTCCCACCGCAGCCGATCCCACCAAGTGGAAAGTAGAACGTATCCTCGTTTTCCAAGACAAGTTCTCGCTCGTAACCCAGGTCCGATGCGCTCTTTCCGACAAATAGGTTCAACAAGTAGAGCGCTTCAGCTTCCTTGAAAATTTCACTTTCAATTTTGGCAATCCGATAATCAAATTCGTCCCGGCACCGTTTACTCAAACTAGCGGCTCCCGTCTTAGCACATTCCTGCATATCGAAAATGCCACCGCAGTAGGCGCAAACAGTGGCGTTGGATGGGAAATTTAAACCACACATGTCGCAGATGGGAGGGGCGTTCATATACGTCTTTAGTAAATCGGGCTGCATACTTGGTTTTAAATGCTTTAAAAAGTGTGGCTATTTTTTGAGGATTGAATCGATGATCACACTACTTTAACCTAGATAGCGGTGGCGATTCACCATGTAGACGTTGACGACGTCATCGTTATCAACCTCCAAAACGTGAACCTGCAACACAAGCTCGCTGCGGCTGCGGCTGCACCAGTCGGATATGACATCTTCGCCATCGCTTATGGCCGAATAAGGCTAATCCGTGCTCGGGGAAAAAGAAGCCCGCTGGAACTTTCTACAAGGATAGAAGTCTAACAAAATCTACTAAAGTATAAGTATGTATAGCGTGAGAAGCTTATACTTTACTAGAATTTCTTATCAATGGAGGTTGCATGGACCCCGTAAGAAACCCTTTCGCACCCGGCGCAGGTAGCCGCCCACCGGAACTCGCAGGGCGCCAGGCGATTATCAATGATGCGCGCGTGGCTATTGATCGAGCCTTACTTGGAAGACCTAGCCGATCTCAAGTCTTCCTGGGCCTTCGTGGCGTAGGTAAAACCGTGCTTCTGAATGCTGTTGAGACCATGGCCAACGAACGCGGCCATCTAACTTCCAGTATCGAAGCGCCGGAAAGTAAGCCGCTAGGAGAATTGCTTTTGCCGCGCGTACATCAGGTGCTACGCAAGCTCTCTCTTACCGACAATGCTAAAGGCAAAGCATACTAGGCACTGCGTGCGCTACGATCCTTTGCCGCTGTGTTCAATTTTGAATACGGAGACATGTCAATCTCCGTCGATCCCGAAGTAGGAGTAGCAGACAGTGGCGACCTGGAGAACGATCTTCCTGAGTTGTTCGTACGTATTGGCGAAGCTGCAAAAGCCGCAGGAAAGGCTTGGACGCTCCTCATTGACGAGCTCCAGTACCTTAGCCAGAAGGATCTGGCAGCTCTCATCGTTTCGCTCCACAAGATCAATCAGAGCGAGCTCCCCGTCTTGTTTTTCGGTGCCGGATTACCCCAAGTAGCAGCATTATCTGGCGAAGCCAAATCCTATGCAGAGAGATTATTCCACTTCCCAGAGGTCGGTGCCCTGTCTGAAGTCGATGCCAAGGCAGCCATCCGGCAACCTGTTAATGAAGAAGGTGCAGTTATCGATGAGGGGGCGCTAACCGAAATATTCCTTAAAACCAAAGGCTACCCCTATTTTTTACAGGAATGGGGCCACCAATCCTGGAACCTTGCCGTCGGGGATACGATCACCCTTCATGACGCAAGACAGGCAGAAGCAACCACCCTGAAGCGTCTGGATGAAGGCTTTTTCAAGGTGCGTTTCGATCGATTAACTCCGAAAGAGCGCGAGTATGTCATCGCGATGGCGAGGTTAGGGAACGGGCCATACCGTTCTTCAGATGTGGCCGAAGTGCTTGGTGAATCCTCGCAAAGCCTAGGGCCGCGCCGTGCCCAGATAATCAGCAAAGGAATGATCTACAGCCCATCTCACGGAGACATCGTATTCACTGTTCCGATGTTTAATGACTATTTCACGCGCAATTTGGCCAATCTTGGCTGATCGGAGCCTTGTCCTCATGCCTGCCCAGATCCCTGCACGCATGCTTCACAGTCCAAGACCTGACCGCCAGGGATACCGGTTGGCAAACTGCACGTGTCCGTGCCTGGGAAATATGCTTTGAATTGGCTGCTCACTGCCGCAGGCAGAGGATTCAGATTGAATCGCTACGATTGCTGTAGGCACTTTGTTGCCATCATTAATTGCGAAAGGACACGCGTTAGTGAAAATTCCGGCTCTTCGTATCCAGCTGTCCAAGCAGATGTGAGCAATCGACCAGCCGCTTGGCAATCAGGTTGCGCACGCCGCTCTTCGATTGCCAGATGCCGTACACCCCCAATAGCGAGGTATTCATCAGTTCGGCGCGCTGCTTTTCCACCAGCGTGGGCCAGACGATGATGTTGATGGTGCCAAATTCATCTTCCAGGGTGAGGAAGATCACCCCCTTGGCCGTTTCGGGCCGCTGTCTTACCGTGACGATGCCGCAGCCCCTGGCCAGCTGACCATCGCTGAAGGTATTTAGAATATCCGATGGTACAAAGCGCATTTTGTTGAGCCGTTCACGCAGGAGAGCGAGCGGATGGCGGCCCAGTGTCAGGCCCACATGCCGGTAGTCCGCCACGATGTCATCAGCCTCCGTCGGCGGCGCCAGCTCCAGATCCAGCACGGGTTCGGCAATGGTCGTCGCCCGCATCAAATCCCGCTCCGGCACGCTCGCCGCGGCATCCCACAAGGCCATGCGCCGGTTGCCCGTCAGTGCTATCAGAGCGCTGCCCGCTATGATGCATTAAATGCTGCCGATCCAAAATTCATGTGGACGCAGCTTGGAATCTTTGCGGCGAATACGGTACGAGTCGGCTTGGCAGAGTCTTATACCTATGCCAATGCGTTTGACAGCACTGCACAAATGATTGAGCACAGTGACAGATTCTTCAGTAAGGAGGCCGGCTCTGCGCTACGCTCAGGTGCCGACAGCATCCGTGCGATGGTCCCTGATACCATGCGGACAGCTGGGCGTGTTGGCGGATGTGGGTTCTCTGGCCACGATGCATATGACCGATGGCGCGGAGGCCATGAGCAAGGCAATCTCCAAATAATGTGGAATAAGCCAGCAATGATAAACTTTGCAAAGACGAATGCTTTCCTCATTCAGAATTTTGGCGTATCGCTGGTCCGTCTAAATATTCATCTGGGAGCGAATCCCACTACTGACAGCTTACGCTCAACAGATTCGCGCTCTCTGTGGCTCAAAGCACCATTGGGCAGCGAGGATCTGACCAGCCTAGAAACCGGGTTTCAATTGCTCGCAACGGTTTCAAAATCATCGACCAGATACGGCAATCGAAAAGCGGCAATAGCTTTACTGAATACAACCAGGATCAATTAGGTTACGCCAAGGGGCTGGCTCAACCTATTATTAAAAAACAATGGGGGACTTAAAAATCGGAACCAAACTATATGGCACTTTATTCGCTGTGGTTATCTTGGCTAGCGTAGCCGCAGCGCAAAGTGCGAGAGAGGAAAAATCGGTTATTCGGCTTGCTCTTGATGCGCCGGTGAGTACGGTACAGGCGAAGTCCTCGTTGCACTTTCCTTTAGAGTTTATGCGAGGTGACCCTGCATTTGATCGCGTCGAAGTGCCTCATATTCTCATTTATGAGGATAGTACTCTCATGTTGCGGCTTCCGGATGCTGGAGGACTTCGGACGCTGGCGACAAATATTGCGACCAGCCCGCCGCATCCGCAGCAAGGTCGTGAGCCTACTGTCTATGCGATCGGAGCCTACGCGTTGCCAGATTATTCGACCCTATCCAGCGTCGTTAAACGCATGCGTGAAATCCAAGCCGAACTCAGCGCTCAAGGCTTTGCATTGAATCCGCGACCTTGGCAATCCCGATTTCGTGCTGACTTTAAGCATAGTCCTGCTCATCTTGATACCCTTAACAACCTGGAGGCCGTATTTATCGATTCGGCTTTCTTTGCCGAGGAAGCGAACGCCTTTGATATGACTAAGGGGCGGCTACGGGTGGAGGCGACTATCGTCAATGGGCGCCGACGCTGGGGTAGCCGCGTCGACCGCACAGATAGTGCGCAGAATCCTGTTGAAACTCGTGCGGCGAAGGAAATTGCGACAATGAGTAAAGCCGAGTTACTAGCCGAGCCTAGCTATTCGCTGAAGATCAGCATAGGTCCGACCGACGCTTGGATGGCGCAGCGCGTAAAAGACTGGTGATACGGGCGGATCAACTGGCGCCTGCCGGGCAGGCATCGGTAGGCCCGCGATTCTTGGTATTACCAATTCCTACGTCAGAAAAATGCCAAGGCAGGATAGGCTTTCGCCCCCACTTGCAATGCCCGGTGTCAGCGCCGGCTTGGGCTACTGTTCCAGCGCGGATAGAAATTCCTGCACGAAAGCGGCCCGGTGCGCATCGGCCGCCAGATAGCCGTGTTCAGCGGCCGTGGCCAACGTCAGTTCCGGCGTCGCTGCATCCCCCGGCTGCGCTGCCGCCTCTCCCTTCATGTGCGCCAGATCGGCGGCTGACATCAACATTGCTTTCTCCCCGTCGTCATCACAAAACCATTGCCGCGACCGCCCCGAAAGGGGTGGCCCGTCAGTCCCAAATCCGTACACCGTTTCATCCACTAAACAATACACGATTGTATACACTGCCCACCCCGAAAAATGCGGGACAGGATGAGAAGCGTACTGAATCGCCACGAGTTCGCTAGACGCTCTTCAGACGCTCAAAATACTGCTTTTCGCAATTGGGCGGGCTGGGAGGCTCATGATGACTAGTCCACCACCAGAGCGCAAAGTCCCCGATCTTGCCGAGCGCACGAAACATAAGACGGGCCAGTTTATCGTAGCCAACTGTGCCGCTATCGTACGCAAAAGCAGGCGCTCTGCTGCTGCCTCGGTCGAACATGTCATCCTTCGCCGGTAGCTATAGCCAGGGAAGGCCTGCTTTTGCTAGTGCGCGGCAGGAGTCTCTGCGGGGCAGGGGAGATAGACCCAGACCCGATCTCGTCGTTGGATCAGGCAGCGACGAGATCGCACGCCAAGCGCCTGGCAGAACACCCTAGCCCCTAACACCATCAATCGGTTTTCATTCTTCAAAAACCATGGATCAGAAGAGTCTAAGCTACCGATAGCAACTCATGGCGATTCAGTGTTGATGTAACAACACCGTCACATTTGAATGCCACTATGCACCATTTCAGAATGGTGCAGCTACCTTGCCGACTCGATCCGTCATCCTGCCATGCCCCATGCAGCACTGCTGCTGGCTTGACGACGCTCGCGGCAACGCGCGGTGGCGGGATCGACAGGGGTGCGTATGTACGTCGGCGGCTTGAGCTGCAACGGGCTGGCGCTCTTCTGGGTACTGAGTGGGTTTATCGGATTAACAGGGAACGCCCATGGCGCTCCTCCCGATTTGCCGCCTACAGGTGCTGCACGTGTCAATCCCGTTTCGGATGCGGCTATTTCTCTCCTTGCTTTCAGTATCCCGGCGCAGCCGCTCAATGCGGCGCTGAACCAATATGCGGACATCACCGGACAGCCTGCATTGTTTTCCAGTGATATCGCGCATGCCCGTACCTCCACGGCGGTATACGGCCATCATTCGGCCGAAGCGGCATTGCGCATCCTGCTCGAAGGTACCGGACTGGTTGCTGACAGGCGCAGTTCTGGCCTGGGCCAGACCTTCATTCTGAAAGAGGCCGCCGTGGCATCCGCAGCACCGGCATCCACCTTGCCGCGCAATGGCATGGCGGAGTTGTTCAGCGAGGATGGCTATGCCGGACTGGTGCAGATGCGTATCTGGCAGGCGCTGTGCTCGGATGCGCGTACCCGGCCGGGCAACTACACGTCCTTGCTGCGGTTTTACCTGGAAACGGATGGCCGCATCGGCGGCGTCCGCCTGCTCGGCAGCAGTGGCGATCCCCGTCGCGATGCCGCATTGCTGCACGCGGTGCGCGGCGTGCGCGTCGGCCGCCTGCCACCTGCGGCAATCGCACGGCAGCCTCTGACCATGATGGTTGCGTCCAGCGCCCCCGGCGTGGGACCGCAGTGCGGCCAGCAGCAGGGGGAGGGCTAGCCATGTCCGAAGGCACGCAGCTTTTCCTGCTGAACTACCTCGGCAAGCACTACGCCACCATCAAGCAGCGCCTGACGCGCAAGCTGGGCAATGCGGAAGATGCCGGCGATGCGCTGCACGACACCTGGCTGCGCCTCAAGGGCGGCGAGGACCTTGGGCCCGTCCAGAACCCCGGTGCCTACCTGTCCCGGATGGCGATCAATATCGCGGTGGACGTGCAGCGCCGGCATAGCCGCCTGCTGTCAGGCGATAATATCGATGCATTGCTGGAGGAACTGGTGGACCCGGCCCCCGGTCCGGCGCGCACGGCCGAGATACGCTCGGACCTGGATGCCCTGTTGCAGCTGCTCGACCGCATGCCCGAGCGCCGCCGGGCCGTCGCGCTGCTCGTGCATGCGGAAGGCGTGACGCAAAAGGAGGCGGCCCAGCGGCTGGGCGTGTCGTTGCGGACGGTCGAATACGAATTGAAGCGCGTCCATGAGCGCCTGGACACCTATCTGGCGGCGGAGCATAAATAATGCGGGTTTTCCGGGGCGCCATTCGTCATCAAGTATGAGAGAGCAAAAAACATATGCATGCAGCACGCAGCAGCCCGCAGGTTTCCTGCTTTGCGGCCCGGCCTGGCCGCTGGACCTGACACGATGAAGACGCCGCCGCCCAAGGACAGCCGCGCCGCTTCGTCCGCCGACCTGGACGCCCAGGCGTGGAACTGGTTGCGCCTGCTCACCTCGGGAGACGCGCGCGAAGTGGATGCGCAACGGTTCCGGCGCTGGGTCAAGTCCAGTCCCTCGCACCAGGCCGCGTACAACGACGTGAAGCGGCGCTGGGATGCGCTTGAGGCCCCGGCCCGCGAGTTGCTGCGCGCCAGGCCGGAAGCCGTGCCGGCGCGCGCGCGCCGTCCCCTGCTTGCGCCCGGCGGACGGCGGGCTTTTCTCGGCGCTGCCATCGGCGCGGCGGCCGTGGCCTGCGTGGCCGTGGTCCATCCGCCCCTGGGCTTGTGGCCGGGGCCGGACGAGTGGGCTGCAGACGAGCGCACCGCCCCTGGCGAACAGCGCACGCTGGCCCTGTCCCAGGGTGTCGACGTCATCCTCAATACGCGCACCAGCATACGCCGCCAGACCGATGGCGGCAGGCTGGTCGGCCTGGATCTGCTCACGGGCGAAGCGTCCATCGATCTGAGGGCGGCAGGGCCGGCCTTTGCCGTCGTGGCCGGCGTTGGCCGCAGCCTGCTCGAATCCGGACGGGTCGAAGTGCGCCACCTCGATGGCAAGGTTTGCGTCACCTGTATCGAAGGCGCCGTCCGCGTGGAGCATCCGGCCGGCGCGCGTCAGCTGCATGCGCGCCAGCAATTGGTTTATGGCGCCAGTTCGCTGGGCGACATCGCCGGCATCGACCCGAAAACAGTGTCGGCCTGGCGCCAGGGGATGCTGGTGTTTGACCAGGCCCCCCTGGCCGACGTGCTCGACGAAATCAATCGTTACCGCGCCGGCCGCGTGGTGCTGATGAACGATGCCGTGCGCAACAAGCCCGTCAGCGGGCGTTTCTTCACGGCCTCGCTGGACTTGGCGCTGTGGCAGTTGCAGGAATCGTTTCAGCTGCAGGCACGGTCGCTGCCGGCGGGATTGCTGCTCTTGAGCTGAACGGCTCGCTCCATCGTGTTGCACGGCAAGTCCCGGCACGTTGGCGCGCGCGTCTCCCCGGCGCTGTGCGCAGAGCTTACAAAAATAGTTTCAAAAAAGTTTGCGGTATTTGCGTGGTGCGGTTCGTCACCCTTGCATAGGGGCTCTTCCTGTCGCCGGCGCTACTCGGCTGCGATGGGGAAGGCCTTCATGAATGTGGCTGGCCGGGGCGAGACGGGCAGCCGGACGGCATCGACTCAATGACCAGGCGGATACTTACATGAACACACGCGGGCGCAGTGGCAGGGAAAATCAAACGATACGCAAACAGGATCGGGTATTCAGGCTGGCGCCGCTGGCGCGGGCCATCGCGCTGACGCTGGCCGCCGGCGCGGTGACGGTGCCGGCCCATGCGCAGCGCGCGTTCAGTCCGGCATGGTTTGCCGACAAGGGCGCGGTCCGGGACACGGCGTCGCAAACGGGCCGGCTACCCAACGGCTTGCCCGCATCCAACCTGACGAGCCCGCTTGGACAGCAGCAGAAGGCCAACGAGCAACTGCAGCGCTCCATCAGCAACCTGAATCTGGCCGCGCGCGGCATCGCGGCGCAGCAGTCGGCCCAGGCCGCCGCCCGCCTGGCGGCAGCGAACGGGGCATCCATTCCCGACGGCATGACCGTGGGTGGCTTGAAAATCGATACCGATTCGCTGAGCGCAGGCTGGCACAACGCCAATGCCCCGACGCTTACCCAGGTCGACGGCCGCAGCAACGTCGCCATCGAACAGACGGCCGACAAGGCTATCCTGAACTGGGAGACGTTCAATGTCGGTCGCAATACGACGGTCGAATTCAGGCAGCAAAAGGAGTGGGCCGTCCTCAACCGCGTCAACGATCCGAATGCGCGCCCCTCGCAAATCCAGGGCCAGATCAAGGCCGATGGCACGGTGCTCATTGTCAACCGCAACGGCATCGTCTTCCATGGCAGCAGCCAGGTCAATACGCGCAACCTCGTCGTCGCCGCCGCCCAGATCGACGACGGCCAGTTCAAGACCAGCGGCATCTACACGGCCAATGCCAGCCAGCCCAGCTTTAGCAATGCCCAGGGCAAGGTAGAGATCCAGGCCGGCGCCTGGATCGCCACGCTGGCCCCGAAGACTTCCACCGAAGGGGGCGGCTATGTCTTGCTGCTCGGCAAGGAGGTGCACAACGGGGGAGACATCGTCACGCAAAAAGGCCAGACCGCGCTTGCGGCCGGCGACAACTTCATCATCAAGAAGGGTGTCGGCACCGATGGCAACCAGGCGTCGACCACGCGCGGCAACGAGATCACGCCGCAGTTCAACACCGACAGCCTGTCGGGCAAGGTGAGCAACACCGGCCTGATCCAGGCCCGCGAGGGCGACGTGACCATGGTTGGGCGTGACGTCCAGCAAAACGGTGTCGTACTCGCCACCACCAGCGTCAACACCCGCGGCACCGTGCACCTCAACGCTATCGGCGCGGATGGCAAGGTCGCCCTCGGCCAGGGTGCCGCCACTGCCGTGGTGATCGAGGACGACGGCAAGACGGCCCTGGACAGCCAGCGCGACAGCCTGCGAGGACCGGCAATCAGCACTCCCGAGAACATTGTGGCCATCACTGATCGCCGCGACCAGTCCCGCATCGAGATCAGCAGCAGCGGCGCGGCCGACTTCCAGAGCGACTCCCTGACCTTGGCCACCGGCGGTCAGATCGTCATCGATGCAGCCCAGCGCAGCCTGGTGCGTGAGCGCGCGCGGATCGACGTTTCCGGCGCCGTGGGCGTGAACCTGGCCATGGAATCGAACAACGTCAAGGTCAACGTCCAGGGCAATGAACAGCGCGATGCGCCGGTCAACCGGGATGGCAAGACCCTCAACAGCAACGACATGTGGATCGACCGCCGCAGCCTGGTGTTCGTACCCAAGGGCACGAACGGCTACGCTACCGAGCGCTGGTACACGGCGGGCGGCCTGCTGGAGGTCGGCGGCTATCTTGGCACCGCGGGCCACACCGTGGGCGAATGGATGGCGCAGGGCGGCACGGTGAGCTTTGGCGGCAACGATGTGGTCACGCAGGCCGGCTCCAGCATCAATCTCTCGGGCGGCACGGTCAATGTGCAGAGCGGTTTCATCAATCAGACCTGGCTCAAGGGGACCGATGGGCGGCTGTACGAAGTGAACAAGGCCCCGGGCGACCAACGCTACACGGGCGTCTACAAGGGCTACGAAGACAAGCACGAACGCTGGGGCGAGAAGGCGACCGGCTATTACTACAACCCGCTGATCGGACAGCAGCGCAGGCTGGAAAGCGGCTACACGGTGGGCCGCGATGCGGGCGTGCTGGTGGTCGGGACGAAGAACGCGGTGCTCGAGGGCGACATCGCGGGGGACACCTTCCGGGGAAGCGGCCAGACGCAGGCGGCGCAGGCCGGACTCGACGGCTATGACCAGTCGCAGCTCGCGGTGGCGCGCGGCGGGCAGTTGGTGGTCGGCACCTACGGCACCCTTTACGACAAGAATACCGGCCTGATGCACCGCCGGCTCGACTCCGCGGGCGTGAAGAACGTGGTGCTGAGCGACACGGCCGAACGCATCGCAACCGGGCTCGACCTCACGGCGGCGTTGCCAGCCGCGCGCCAGGACACGTTGACCCTCGACACCACGTTGCTCAACGGCTTCTCGCTGGGTGCAGTGCGCATTGCGGCCGAGAACTCGATCACGGTGGACTCGGCGCTGACGCTGGGCAATGGCGGCGACATCGCGCTCTACGGCCCGAAAGTCGGTGTGAACGCGGACCTCACGACGCACGGCGGCAGCATCCGCCTGGGCGACACGCTCGCGCAAGCCAGCACCAACCGCCTCGATGACACCACGCAGACCACCACGCCCGAAGGCGTGCGCGCGGGCGTGGCGGTGGCCCGGGGCGTGGCACTGGACACGCGCGGCCTGTGGAGCAATCTGTGGCTCGATCCTGCCGATACCGGCAGCATGGCGTGGCGCAACGGCGGCAGCGTATCGATCCGCAGCAGCGGAGACGTGCTGCTGGCCCAGGGCAGCGTCATCGACGTGTCCTCGGGTGCGGCCTTGCTGGCCAACGGCACCTCGCAGCGAGGCGGCAAGGGCGGCGACGTCCGGCTGCAGGCGAATGCGCAGACCGGCGGTGGCGAGGGCGTGCTGGCGACCGATGGCGCGCTGCGCGGCTGGGGCACCTCGGGTGGCGGCACGCTGAGCTTGCAGACCGGGCGCATGCTCGTCACGGACGGTCGAGGGGAGGCAGACACTTCGGCCGAGCCAGGCACATTACTCCTCTCAGGCAATTTCTTCGACAAGGGCTTCAGCCGCTATGCACTCATCGGCGACCGCGGCGTCACGGTGACCGACGGCACGCAGGTCGAGGTGACGATGCCGGTGCTGCGCGTAACGCCCGAAGCGAGGAATGTCGCGAGCACCGCCGTTTTGGGCAAAGCATTGCAAGCCTGGACGCCGCTGCTCTACACCGAGGATGCCGCCAAGGGCGTGCTCACGCAGCGTGCCGGTGCGAGCCTGAGCCTGCAGGCGGGCACGGTGCAGACCCTGGCAGCCGACCTGCCGACGGTGGCTGCGGTCATCGGTCGGGATGCGCAGATCACGGTCGATCCCGGCCAGGCCATCGACGTGCGCAGCGTCGGCCAGCTCACGCTGCAAGGCCGGCTGCAGGCGCACGGCGGCAGCATTTCGTTGAAGAACCTCGACCTCACGCGCATGGAGCAGGAGCATGCCGTGGATGGGGCGCACAGCCGCTCGATCTGGCTCGGCGAGCAGGCGGTGATCGACGTGTCCGCCACGCCCGCGACCGCGCTCGATGCGCACGGCCGGCGCTACGGCATCGTGCGCGACGGTGGCAGCATCGTGATCGGCGGCGAGATCAAGGAAAGCGACGGTTCGGCCACGGCCGCCAACGGCTTCATCGTCGTGCGCGAGGGCGCCGTGCTCGATGCCTCTGGTACCGCCGCCGTGCTCGACATGGGCGCTGCCCGCCCGGTCGCGATGGCGAGCCGCGGCGGGCATATCGCGCTGGCCTCGAACAACGGCCTCTACCTGGACGGCGAACTGCGGGCCCGCTCGGGCGGCGCGGGCGCCGCCGGCGGCACGCTGCAAGTCGCGCTGGAATCGCCCGAAGTGCGCACAAGTTCCGGCCCGGCACAGTACACGCTGGCCGATAACGCGGTGCGCAACTACCGCGACCTGGTGATCGGCGGGCTGCAGGGGCCGTCGGACCTGCCGGCCGGACTGGCCCCCGGCGCGGCCGATGCGGCGCTGGTCTATGGCCACGGCCGGCTGGGCGTCGACACCGTCACACGGGGCGGCTTCGATAAGCTCGCGCTGCTCAGCGCGGGCGGCATCAGCCTGGAAGACAACGCCAGCCTGCGGCTCGGCCAGAGCCTGTCGACCTACGGCGCGCTGATGCTGGCCAACAACGCGCGCAACGACGCGCACATTACGCTGGAAGCACCCTACGTGCGGCTGGCCGGCATCACGCAGAGCTTGGGGGTGGACGTGACCCGAGGTCGCTTCGGCGTCATCGGCACCGGCGACTGGCTACCCTCCGAGGCGCATCTGGAGGTGCATGCCGGCCTCATCGACGTGCGCTCGTCGGTTCGAATGTCCGGTGTCAACGGCGATATACCGATATCGTCCGACAGCGACATGCCGGAGAGCCCGGGCAGCATCAGGGTGGAGCGGCGCGGCTTCGGCCAGACCACGCTGCAAAGCGACGGCGACTTACGCTTTCTGTCCGACGTGCCGGCCTTGACCAACGGCGTGCCGACGACCAGCCTGGCCACCCCAGGCGACCTCACACTGCGGGCTGCGCAAATCTACCCGGCCATCGGCGTCTCGGCCTCGATCCAGGCGGGTGTGTTGCCCGACGGCACTTATGCACCGGATCGCGTGCTGCGCATCGAAGGCAAGGGGCAAGCCGCGCCGGCGGTGCCCTATACGGCCTTTGGCGGCCTGACGCTCGGCGCCGCGACCATCGAGCAGGGCGGCGTGCTGCGCGTGCCGCTGGGCAGCCTGCGCATCGGCGACGCAAACACCACGCGGGTCGACTTCCTGCCTGGGAGCCTGACCTCGGTCAGTGGCAACGGCCTGCTGATGCCTTATGGCGGCACGGTTGACGGCATCAACTACCTCTACGACGGCACGAAGGTGGAGTTGATCGGCGTGGGCGGCGCCGACTCGCGCGGACAGGCGCTGACGGTCGGCCTCACGCTGGGCGGGGTGAGCGTCAATGTGCAGCCCGGCGCGGTACTGGATCTCTCGGGTGGCGGCGAACTCAAGGGCTTTGGCTTTATCGGTGGCCGCGGCGGCTCGACCGATGCGCGCTACCACCCGCTGGTGCGCACTGCGGTCGATGGCAGCTTCAGCCTGCCCGGTCTCGCGGGCAACCCGGTGTATGCCGTCGTGCCCGGCGTGCAAGCCCCGGTCGCCCCGGCGGGCGGCGAACGTGGCGCGGTCGACCCGTTGATCGGCCAGCAGATCACGCTGGGTGCCGGCGTGCCGGGCTTGCCTGCGGGCACTTACACGCTGATGCCTTCCACTTATGCCCTGATGCCTGGTGCCTTTCGCGTCGAGCTCAACGACAGCACCGGCCAGGGCGCGGCGCAGCCCGGCAGCGCGATGCGCAACGGCTCGTGGTCGGCCGCCGCGCGGCTCGGCATCGCCAATACCGCCATCGGCGATACGCTGTTCCGCCAGGCGATCCTTACACCGGCCGAGGTGCTGCGTACCTACTCGCAGTACAACGAGACCTCGTTCAACCAGTTCATCGTCAGCGACGCCGCGCGCATCGGCGTGCCGCGCGCGATGGCACCCGCGGACGCGCGCACGCTGCTGCTGGCCCTCATGCCGAACACCGGCGCCCACGCCGGCGCCGACGCTTTCCATTTCGGGGGTATCGGCCGCTTCGACGCGGCCAAGGGCGGCTACGGCGGCGCGGTGGCTGTTTTTGCGGGATATGGGGGGCCTGAAAGCCAGATCGAGGTCGTGCGCGGCGGTGCGAAGGCTACCGCCGGCTTCGAGGGCGTGACGCTGAATGCTGATGCGCTCAATGCAATGGGCGCCTCGCGGCTCATGCTCGGCGGTCTGCAATATGTGGAATACGGCTCGGGCGGCAATATTGTGAGGTTCAACCCAGGGACGAACGGACTCACCTTGCGCCAGGGCGCGGTGCTGTCGGCTCCCGAGGTGTTCCTGCTGGCCGATGCCACCAACACCGATAACGCGAGCCACCTCGTGATCGAGCAGGGCGCGGGTGTCAACACACTGGGCAAGGGCCGCGCGGCCTATGACTCGGCCGATGGATTTTTCTACGCGGGTACGGCCGGCAATCTGGTGGCCGTGTCCAACGGCGTGCTCAGCATGCTGCCGGGTCTGCCGAGCGTGGACTTGCTGGGGAACCGCAGCCTGCAGATCGGCACATGCACCGTCTCGCCCTGCGCGGGCCAGACCGAGCTGTATTCCCAGGGCACCATCGCGCTGTCCACGCCCGACCGTTTCGTACTCGACGACACGGTGCGCTACGGCACGCGCAACCTCACGCTGGCGGTGCAGGGCATCAACGTCGGCAACAGCGTGGCGCTGGCCGACGCGGCCGCGCGCAACACGCTACCCTCCGGCCTGGTGTTGAACCAGAGCTTGCTCGACCGCCTGCTGCGCGGCGACACGCGGTACGGCGCCCCGGCGCTCGAGACGTTGCAACTCAACGCCAGCGGCGGCCTGCGATTCTTTGGCAGCGCCTCGCTCGACACCATCGACCCGGCCACCGGCAAATCCACGCTCGCGCGCCTGGTGCTGGGCACGCCCGCCATCTACGGCGCGGGTGCGGCCGGCGATGTGGCGACCATCCGCACCGGCCACCTGATCTGGACCGGATCGACCGTGGCGCCCGGCGCCGTAGTCACGGGCGGCGCCGGCACCGGCAGCGGCACGCTGGCCATCGAGGCAGGGACCATCGAATTTGGCTATGGCCCAGGCACGCAAGCCGCGGGCACCAGCGATGATGCGCGTCTGGCGCTGGGCTTCGCTGACGTGCGGCTCAAGGCCGGCGAGCGGATCACCGCCAACAACAAGGGCAGCCTCTCGGTCTACCAGTCGCAAGGCGCGTATGAAGCCGGCAAGGGTTATGCCTACAGCGGCGGCAACCTCAGCATCGACGCGCCGCTGGTGACAGGCGCGGCGGGCTCGGTCAACCGCATCACCGCGGGCGGCCACCTGCGCGTGAGCGCTTCCGTGCCTCTGACCACACCGGTCGCCGATGCCGCACTCGGCGCGGAACTGCGCCTTGCGGGCCGCGACGTGATCATCGACACCATGCTGGCACTGCCCACTGGCAAGCTCGTGATCACCGCCGACAAGGACCTCACGCTGACCGGGCGCGCGCAACTCGACCTGGCCGGCCGCAAGATCGATTTCAACGACGTGTCCAAGTACAGCTGGGGCGGCGACGTCACGCTCGAAAGCCTGGCCGGCAATGTGCGCCAGGCCGCGGGCTCGGTGATCGACCTGTCGGCGCGGAACAACCGCGCCGGCACGCTCAAGGCGCTGGCGCTGGGCGACCAGGCCGGCGTGGTCGACCTGCAGGGCGCGATCCGCGGCGGCAGCACGGGGCGCTACGACGCGGGTGGCACGCTCGTGCCCTACCAGGCTGGCGGCGTGGAAGTGCGCGCACAGCATCTCGGTGATGGCGCAGCGCCCGACAGCCAGTTCGCAGCCCTCAACCAGCGGCTCAACGAAGGCGGCGTGTCCGGCACGCGCACCTTCCAGCTCAAGCAGGGCGACCTCGCCATCGGCGACGGCTTGAAGGCCGGCGAGGTCAACGTGTCGGTCGACAACGGCAGCCTGACGGTCAACGGCACCGTCGACGCCAGCGGCGAGCGCGCGGGCCGCATCTACCTCGCGGCGAAAAACGCCCTGACGGTGGCGGGCTCGGCCGTGCTCGATGCGCACGGCACGCTGCTGCGCGTGGATAGCTACGGCAAGATCATCGATTCGCCCAACCGCGCGATCGTCGACCTGAGTACGCAGGGCGGCGTGCTGACGCTGGCCGACGGCGCACGCGTCGACCTGCGCCACGGCACAGCCGCGACCCTGGGCACGCAGCCGGGGCAGAACGACGGCCGCGCACGCGGCACGCTCGAACTCTCGGCGCCGCGCATCGGCGCCAATGGCTTGCCGGGCATCAACGGCGCGACCGATGCGGCGGTCTACGGCGACATCGCCATCGACGCGCGCGGTGCGCTCGACATCCGCGGCGCTCGCTCCATCGCGGTCAACGCCATGCAACGCTACGACGACGCCCCGCTGGTCAGCACGCCGGCTGCCAGCGGACGACCTTACCAGGAGATCACCCAGACCTGGCTGAAGGACAAGCACGACGACAACAACGATTTCATCGATGCAGCACTGGCGCGCGCCAGCCTCATGACCGGCAAGCTTGCCGGCCTGCGCAACCCGGCCTATGCCGACGCCTTCCATCTGCGTCCCGGCATCGAGATCGCAAGCAATGCGCTGATCAACCCGGGTGGCGACATCGTCGTGTCGGGTGACCTGGACCTGTCAGGCTACCGCTACGCCAGCGTCAACCCGCACACGCCAAAGACCGGCGTCTATGGCTCGGGCGAAGTCGGCACCTTGCGCATTCGCGCAGCCGGAAACCTCGATATCTATGGCAGCATCAACGACGGCTTCGCGCCGCCGCCCGCCACGCAGGACGACAAAGGCTGGTTGTTGCTTTCGGGAAATAATTTCTTCGGCGCCGACACGGTGATCCCGCGTGCCGGCGTCGTGCTGGCCGATGGCACGGCGTTCGAAGGCGGCAACGCGCTCAATTTTGACCTGCCGATCCAGTCGAGTGACTTTGCCGCCGGCACGCTGATCCCCGTGTCCAGCGAATTGACGGCTGAGATGCTGCTGCCCGCCGGGACCGTGCTCGCTGCCAACGTGCGCGATGCCTCGGGCCAGGTTATTCATGCGGCCGGCAGCATCGCCGGCGAAACCGTGACGCTGCCACAAGGCACGCGCCTGGACGCGGGCACGCGCCTGCCGGGCGCCACCATGCTGGACGCGCTGGTCTGGCCCAAGGGCGTCGTTCTGCCGGCCGTGGGCGTGAAGTACCTGATGCATGGCGACACGACCTTGCCCGTGGGGGCGCTGCTGCCTTCTTCGACCGACATCAGGTTGCCGGGCGACGCCAAGTCGGTCGAGCTTCGTCCTGGCGGCGCGGGCCGGCTGTGGGGCGTGGCCGCGATGCTGCCGGAAGGCTCGCAGTCGTGGTCGCTGCAGCTGGCGGGTGGCGCCGACCTCGGTGCGGCCGACCCGCGCACGCTGCAGCAGAACCCCGCAGCGGGCAGCCTGCGCATGGCCGACACCCACTACGGCCTGTTCGCCAAGGCGCTGCCGTTCAAAGGCGCGTTTGCATGGACATCGCTCGCGGCTGCCGATCTGGGCTTGAAGGCAGGCGTAGAGATCACCGACGAAGTCGCCCGCCAACTCATGGGCGGCAGATACCAGACCGCTGCGGCGCTGTGCGGGGCGAACGGGTCCTATTGCACGCCCGTCTACGCGTTCAATTGGTCGGCGTCCGCAGCCCGGAGATTCAAGGATCCTGCGCTTGCGGATACGCCGATACTCGATGCCGATGTCGCGCGGTTGACCGGAGGCTCGTTCAAGACGGCTGAGGCGCTATGTAAGGGAAGTTCCAGTTATTGCGTCTCGCTGCCCGTGAACATCTACTACGAAAACCTGCCCGGCAGCACCCGCTTCAGCGTGCTGCGCACCGGCGCGGCAGACCTTGACCTGCGCGCGGCCGGCAACCTGGGCATGCATTCGCTCTACGGCGTCTATACGGCCGGCGCCTCGTCGCAGGCCACGCAGGCCGGCGACCCGTATAACCTGCCGCGCGTGGTGGGCAGCAGCGGCACGGTGCTGAGCGACAAGAACAAAGGCTACGAGAAGTTTGTCGATGGCGGGGCCGAGAGCCTGGCGCGCGCCTGGTACCCGGCCGGCGGCGGCAACCTCACGCTGCAGGCCGGCGGCAACCTGACCGGCGAGGCGGCGCAGGCCATCGCCTCGACCGGCGTCGGCCGCCCCAACCCGGCCGATAAGGGCGTGACGACCAACGACACCGCCAACTGGCTGTGGCGCCAGGGCAGCGGCAGCACGCTCGGGGGAGGCAACGATCAGGCTGCGGCCTGGTGGATCAACTTTGGCAGCTACGCCACGCGCGGCACGACCGACACGCTGTTGGGTTTCACCGGTTACGGCACGCTGGGCGGCGGCGACCTGCGCGTGGACGTGGGCGGCGACGCGGGCCTTGTGTCCCAGCGGGGTGCGGCCGTTCGCACCGGCACGGACAACCTGCGCAGCGACGGCCTGGTGCTGGCCGTGGGCGGCACCGGCCGCGTATTGGCCGACGGCAGCCTGGCGCTCACCGGCGGGGGCGATCTGAGTTTGCGCGTCGGCGGCGCACTCAATCCCTTGGCGCTCGATCCCTTGAACGACATCCAGACCAACGCCGTGCTGAATGGCGCCGTCGTCAACCTGCGCGGCGACGTGCAGATGCAAGCCGGCGCGATGGGCACCCAGTCGCTGCGCTATGCGCAGTACACCGGCCAGCTGTCCGAACGCGACCCCCAGGCCATTGATCCGTTCTCGGCCGGGCGCGCGGTGGCGCAGGGCGGCATGCTGCTGGTACCGGGCGATGCGAGCTACCAGCTGAATACGCGCGGCGACCTGGTCGTGACGGATGCCAATGACGCGGGCCGTGCCGTGCTGCCGAAGGCTACGCCCTTCAACGTCGGCGCGGCCAAGGGCAGCGGCGACAGCTGGTTCACGCTGTGGACGCCGAACACCGCCATCCGCCTGTTCTCGGCCGGCGGCGACCTGACGCCGCAGATGGCCAACCTTGGCGCACTCCCGACCGACATGGCGAACGTCTACCCGTCGATCCTGAGCGCGGTTGCGGCCAGCGGCAGCCTCTACTATGGCAGCATGGCCACGGACAGGATGACAGAGGCGACCGGCGCACTGGTGCTGGCGCCATCGGCCAACAGCCTGCTGGAGTTTCTTGCCAGCGATTCGATCCATGGCGGCGGCTACACCGTGAGCCCCTCGGGCGCAGCCGAGAGTGCCATGGCCACGCCCTTCCATCCGGCTTTCCGGGGCACGCTGGCGAACGGCACAGTTGTGAGCAATCTCGCCGAGGCCGGCAACCTCATCGAAAATGGCAGGCCATTGTTCGCACTGGGCGCCAACACTGTTTCGGCAGGCGGCAAACATGGCAGCGAACCGGCGCGCTTCTATGCCCTGCACGGCGACCTCGTGGGTGTGGCCACGGGCCGCATCAACGTCTTTACGTCCAACGACCCGACACGCGCTGGCCAGACTTATTACGAGGCCGGGCAGCCGGTGTGGATGATGGCTGGGCGCGACATCGTCGGCAGCGGCACGCCTATCGGTCAGGCCCTGCCCACTGACGCAGGCCTGGGTGCGCGCTATGAAAGCTCGGGCAACCTATTCGCGCACGGCGCCCCGACCGACGTGTCGGTAGTCTCGGCCGGTCGCGACATCGTCTACAGCAGTTTTAACGTGGCGGGCCCCGGCACGCTGGAGATCACCGCAGGGCGCCACATCCAGATGGAAGACCGCGCGGGCGTGACCAGCCTGGGGCCTGTGGTGCCGGGCGACAGCCGGCCCGGCGCGAGCATCTCGATGCTGGCCGGCGTAGGCGTGAACGGCCCCGACTACAAGGGCTTCCTGGCACGTTACCTCGGCGAAGGCAAGCGCGCCCAGGCTGGCATGCCGCTGGCTGAGCAGCCGGGCAAGGTCGTCAAGACCTACGAGGCCGAGCTGACCACCTGGCTGGCCGAACCGGCCCACGGCCTGGGCTTCACCGGCACGGCCGGCGAGGCGCAGGCTTTCTTCGACGCGCTGCCGGCGACGCAGCAACGCATCTTTGCGCGCCAGGTGTATTTCGCCGAACTCAAGGCAGGCGGGCGCGAGTACAACGACGCGGACGGCGCGCGCTTCGGCAGCTACCTGCGCGGGCGCAATGCCATCGCGGCGCTGTTTCCAAAGGGGAGGGCGGACGGAACGCCGATCAACTACAGCGGCGACATCACGATGTTCCGCGGGAAGGCCGGCGCCACGCCGCGCAGCGGCTTCGTACGCACCTTGTTCGGTGGCAATATCGAGCTCATGACGCCGGGCGGCCGCCAGGTCTACGGCATCGAGGGCGAGGCGCCGCCGTCCGAGTCGGGCGTGCTGACCCAGGGCGCGGGCGACATCGCGATCTACTCGCTCGGCAGCATCCTGCTGGGCCAGAGCCGGATCATGACCACGTTCGGCGGCGGCATCATGAGCTGGTCGGCCGAGGGCGACATCAATGCCGGCCGGGGTTCGAAGACCACCGTGGTCTACACGCCGCCCAAGCGTGTGTATGACCAGTGGGGCAACGTCACGCTGTCATCGGACGTGCCGAGCACCGGTGCCGGTATCGCCACGCTGGCGCCGATTCCGGAAGTGCCGGCCGGCGACATCGACCTGATCGCGCCGTTGGGGACCATCGACGCGGGCGAAGCGGGTATCCGCGTGTCGGGTAATGTGAACCTGGCGGCCCTGCAAGTGGTCAACGCGGCCAACATCGCCGTCAAGGGCGAGTCGACGGGCATGCCGGCCATTGCGGCGGTGAACGTTGGCGCATTGAGCAATGCCAGTGCTGCAGCCTCGCAAGCGACGGCCGCCGCGCAGGACGTGCTGCAGCGCGAACGCGCGACGACGCGCCAGAACCTGCCGTCGATCTTCACGGTGCGCCTGCTCGGCTTTGGCAACGAGCCCATGGAGGGGGAGGCGGAAACACCACCGCCGCCACCGCGGGCCGGCTTGCAGTCATCGCACGGCGTTCCCTACGATCCTGCCAATCCGGTGCAGTTTCTTGGCGTGGGGCGGGATTTTGACGCCAAGCAGCTTGCGCGCCTGAGCCCGGAGCAACTGCGCCAGTTGCAGCAGGAGCGCCAGTCCAGCGGCATGTAGCGCGTGCCCGCCTGTTTCCTGCCCTGTGCAGGGAACAGGCGGGGCCGCTCCCCCATTCTTGCAGCCGAACACCGAGGTAGACGTCATGAACCCGAGTACCCTGGATGGCCTGGAGGCCTCCAATATTGCCGATGCGCTCGCAGCAGAGTCCTTCGGCGAGCCTGCCCCAGGCATCGTGCTGCGCGATTTCCTGGTGGCGAACTATGCCCGCCTGCACCGCCGGTTGCTGCGCAACCTCGGTTGTCCCGACTTGGCCAGCGATTGCCTGCACGACGCCTGGCTTCGCCTGGCGGACGCCAGCGCCCCTGTCTTCGTGCAAAACCCGAACGCCTATGTCTACCGGGTGGCGTGCAATGTCGCGATGGACGAGCTGCGTGGCAGGCGGTCCGCGCAATACGACGATGCCGCGGCAATCGAGCATCTGACGGATCCGGCGCCCGGCCCGGACCTGATTGCGCTGGCCCGCTCGGACCTGGCCGAGGTCGAGCGCGTGATGCAGCGCATGCCGTACCGGCACCGTTCCGTGCTGGTCGCCCTGAGGATCGAAGAAAAAACACGCCAGGAGGTTGCGGACGAGTATCAGGTTTCCCTGACCAATATCGATACGATGCTGCGCCAGGCCCTGGATCATTGCGCCCGGGAAACCGGGCAGAATGTGCTCGGCGGCATTAACCAGTCCCGGCGAGGTTTCTCGCGCCGCTGGCAGGCCAAGGTGCTCGCCGCCGAGTCCACTGCGCTGGCGCGGCAACGCCCAGCTGCCGACCTGTTCCGTTTTGTCCAACAAACCCAGTCCCTTGGCGAAATCCCTCGCATGACGCGGATTGATCACCGCCACAGGAGCAGCAGTAGCCAGTAACGCAGCGGTGTCAAAGGTCTCATCACGATGGTGCTGTCGCGTTGTTGATCGGTGGGTGAAATTTTCCCGGCATGGCACTTGAGCTCTCAAACTGGACGGACCTGTCCTGCCAGCGCATAAAATTGGTCGGCGAACGGCATTGTCACGGTGCGATCCGTTGCGAATTGGCTTTTGCTGGTCATCCCCCTGAGTTCGATGCTGAGGATATCGCGGGCGGCGAGCGAAATGATTTAATGTTGAACATCGGCCTGCGCAGTTGCTTGAGGGTTAGGGGACGACGCTCAGATCGGAGTGATTGACGTGGCATTACTAGGAATTATTAGGCGCTGGCATCTTCGCGACCAGGTCTCATTGAGGGAAATGGCGAAGCGCCTCGGCATTTCGCGCAATACCGTCCGGCGCTATCTGCGCTCGGAGATAACCGGGCCCGCCTATGCGGAGCGCTAATCGGCCAGCGCCATCGACCCGTATGCTTTTCACTTCGCAGCCTGGCTCAAGACCGAGGCGGCCAAATCACGCGAGCAACGGCGCAGCCTAAAACAGCTTCACGAGGATCCAATGGAATTGGGCATGCCTATCCCTGTTGCCCTTCCCATCGGCACGAGTTACCTGGATCGCCTTTGGTGGGGTCGTCTTGGTTCAGACCGAACCATGATGATGAAAGATCGGCAGCGCTTGCCCGATGACCGATGGCGACATTATCACAGGTCCGACGTTGCGCTCCCATCGGGAATGACCAGTACAAAATCGTAGCCCTGAATCATGCCTTGAACACTGCTGTTTCCATTCGCCAGGGTTTTCGCCGATCCCAGCAAGGGGCGCACATCGAACAATGACCATTCCTTATGCTCGCTCGCTGCGGCGAAGAAGGGCAATACGCCAGCCATGGCGGACTTGATATCGGTTTTCTCGATTTCTGTCGAGACCGATGCGCGTCCAATTCCAGCAAATTGCGCCTGCTGGCCTTTGGACGCCAGCACCAACACGTGCAGCGATTTCTGCCCGCGGCCTTCCGCATATTCAGCCAAATAATTGCCGATCTCCCGGCTACCGGCACTCAGCGGGTTATAACCTCGGAATACATGAACTGCACCGGCTTTCAGCAACATGCGCTGTGCAGGCGCAAGCGTCAAATGGCTGGCCACATTCCGCTTCATTAGTTTGGCACGCTGTGTATTGGATGAATATCCCTGTCCCGGAGTGATGTTTTTGCTATAAATGCTGCGGCTTTCGATCAACGAATTTAACATCGCCAAGGCGGGCATGTCCTTGGGGGCCGTGAGCAGCTTCTGTAAGGCGAACAATTCCTCTTCTTTGACTTTCAACATGAAAAGATCACGCGGGTCTCCGCTCGTCGACGCCCGGCCATAGTCATCGTTTTCAAGCTTGCGGAAGGCCTCGATTTTTGATTTCGCCAAAGGACCAAGCGGTTGCCCGGCCATTTGGTCGAGCAAATATTTCGAAGCGCCCATGAGTTCCTGATCCATTCCCACTAATTGGAACGATGGTCCTGCAGCTTTAGCGAAACGGGCCAGGAATTGCGCCTCAGCTTGCCAATTGTAGAAAGCAGTAGCGACCGGATAGGCCTTATTAAATGCTGCTATGCCAGCAACGCCAGTATTGGCCTTCAACGTCTTTGCCAAAGCATCAGCAACAGCCGGCCCATTTTCGACAATCAGTGTCGTAAATCCTTGACTTGCCAATTCTTCAAAATACGCCGCCGAAAAATTCGCAATTTCTGCAATGCCATGGTCCTCGCCGATGAGTACGAATTGGCTCTCCCGACCTGCATCTATCAATGTTGCCGCGCCGGAACCAACCATCTTTCCATGGTCGATTGCGATCGTCGTGCGAAGGGCGGCCAAACGGTCTGGCAAGGATGGTGGCTGATCCGCCGACAATGCAGGCATGGCCAAGCCGGCCAAAATGATAGAAATAATTATGGAATGAGTTTTTCGCATTATTTTTCGCAAGAATTGCGTTCTGGTCGGCGATTTCAGTCGCGGGGTATCAGCATGCTACGCGTAATCAGGGGCGGCTGACCTTGAAGGACATTTTCCTTTTATGGATTTTCCATATTGGCTGGAAGGAAGAATTTGCCAATGCTACGGTAAATCAGGTGACGCGACAACTATCCTGACGCAGGAGGAAGTTAATAATTTTTTGTAAATGGTCATTGGACAGGACCCTGCCGCCATTAAGGTAGCGGGCGGTTGGCAATGCCAACCGCGCCGCCAGCCGCTAATGCGACAGCACCGAATCGCGCGACCGGTGCCCGAGGTAAGGCAGCAAGCTGAGGAGGCCAAGCACGGCCAGCGCGACGCCGACCCACAGCGGGGAGCGCAGGCCGTAGCCGGCGGCGATGCCGAGGCCGCCTAACCATGATCCGGCGCCCAGGCCGATGTTGATGACGGAAGTGTGCACCGTGTTGACCAGCGGCCCAGGGTGGGCGGTCTTCATCACGCGGGCGATGATGGCGGGGTTCATCGACATGCCGACCAGGCCTGTGACGACCAGCAAGGCGACGCTGATGCTCTTGTCGTGCGCAAAGACGGCGAACAGCGCCAGGCTGATGCCCAGGATGACCATGCCCCAGACCATGATGACGGTGGTATGGCGGTCCGCATAGCGGCCGACCACGGCATTGCCCACCACGTTGGCGACGCCGTAGACGCCCAGCAGCCAGGGGATGGCTGAGGCGGGAAAGCCGGTAATTTCCGTCAGGATGGCCGCGAAGTAGCTGAACGCCGCGAAAATCGCTCCGATGATGAGGCCGCTGCTGGCATACGCTGCCCACAGGTGGCGGTTGCGGAATTCCCCCAGTTCATTGCCGAGGCTGACGACTTCGGACGGTTTGGCGCGCGGCACCAGCACGGTGATGAGCGCCAGGCACAAGAGCGCCAGCACCACCACCAGCCAGAAGCTGGCGCGCCATCCCAGGTGCTGGTCGATGAGCGTAGCGACCGGCACGCCCACTACGGAAGCGAGCATGAGGCCGCCGATCACGACGGCAGCGGCGCGTCCGCGCGCGTTGGGCGCGACGATGTCGGCACAGATCGCCAGGGACAGGCCAAAGCAGGTAGCGGCGGCCACGCCCGTGACCACCCGCGCGATGGCCAGGATGTCATAGCTTGTGGCGGACGCGGCGACGGATTGGGCAAGGACATACAAGCACAGCAGCCACAGCAGTCCCTTCTTGTTCGGTACGCGCAGCTTGAGCAGGACAATGGTGCTCAGCGGTCCGCCGATGACCATGCCCATGGCGTAGAGCGAGATCAGATAGCCGATCCGCGTCACCGGTTCGTCCATGGCCAGGGCCAGCGACGGCATCATGCCCGCCACCATGAATTCGGATGTCGTTAACGAAAAGATCGTCAACCCCAAAATGTAAACAACCAGCGGCATATCAATATCCTTCGAGAGTAATAACAAAAACACTTGCCAGGCGTGGCGCGCGCTCCGGCCGCATGCGGCCCTTGCGCGCGCCACGGCCCGGTCAGGTGTTGCAAGACGTAAAGACGCTGTCCGGAATGTCGCCGACAAACAGGTTGGGAAAGTCGCGTACCGACAGGTGCTGCGGGTCATTGCCCGTGACCATGCGCAGCAGGCGGTTGCCGCCGGCCTCCAGGTAAAAGACCGATGGCGGCTTGCCCGCCCGTTCCACTACCCAGGCGTCCGCCTCCCGGCCCAGCACGGTGTGGCGGCCGTCGTGACGGGCGCCGCCGTCCAGCAGCACCGCTTGCGGCAGGAACAGCTCATGGAACGGGGTCACCTCATCGGCCAGCGCCGTGCCCTGCAGCTGCTCGCAGGTGGCTTGCGCTTGCCTCGCGTAGGCCACTTTCTGCTTGCGGCTTTGTTCACGCCTGGCGTCGCCGATTTCCGACATCCACAGCAAGTGTCCATGTTCCTTTTCCGACCAGGGGTTGAACAGGCCATCGATGCGGCAGATGTTGCGCGCATAGTCGAACCAGCAATAGCCGGACGTGACCTGGTCATCCGCCTGCATCGGCGTCCAGTAGGAAATATAAGCGCTGCTCCATTGCAGCGGCAGCAGCGGCGGGGCGGGGTGTGTCGGCATGGCAGCTCCCTAGCGGCCCAGCGCGTAGCCGAGGCTGGCCATCAGCGCTTCTTGTAGCGACGGCAAGTCCTTGCGGCGGGCGTCGAAGCTGGCGGTCAGCTCTGCATTGCTCAGTTCGATACGCTCGCCCACGCTTTCAAACCACAGGCGGCTGCTGTTGGCGTGCTCCTTGAACAATTGCATCAGGGGCACGGCGCGGGCATTGAAACTGTCCAGGGCGGCGGCCGTGCTGGCTTCGGTATCGAGGATTTTCACCAGCAACAAGGCTGCCACTACCGCCATGGTGGTGCCGTGGCCGATGGAAAAATGCCCCGATTGCAGCGCATCGCCCAGCAGGACGAACTTGCCGTCGGAGGCCCGGTCACGGCTGAGAGTCATGAAATTGCGCCAGCCCTGGCCCGGTTGGCTCTGCAGCCTGTGTTCACCGAGTTCGGCTTTGAACGTCCTGGCGATGTACGCGGCTGCATCGCGCTCGGAAAGCGCTTCCAGCCCGGCCTTGGCGTACGTTTCTTCGCTGCATTCGACGATGAAGGTGCTCATCGTGTCCGAGTATTTGTAGGCATGGCCGATGAAAATGCCTTGTTCATTGCTGCGGAACACCAGGTTCATCTGGTCGAACAGCTGGGTGGTGCCGTACCAGATGTATTTGTTGCGGCCGAAATCGATGTGCGGCGCCAGTGCTGGCGGCAAGTCCAGCGATTTGTAATTGACGCCATTCGAGACCACCACCAGGTCGTACCCGGCTTCCAGCTGCGCCTTGTCGGCCGGCGGCGCTTCGTAGCGGATGGCGATGCCGGCCGCCACGCATTTGGCGCGCAGGGCTTGCACCAGGGCCTGGCGTCCGACGCCGCACAGGGTAACGCCCGTGCTCATCAGGTTGGGCTGGTCGTGATGCACGAGCTTGAATTCTTCCAGGAACTGCGGATTGAGCCGTTCCGGCTGCTCCAGGTAAGAGAGCGGATTGGCGGGATGGCGCGGCGGCCGTCCCGGCAGCACCACGCCCCAGCCCAGCACTTCCTCCGGCGTATTTTTTTCCGTAATGCTTATATTCCAGCCGGGCTGGGCCTGTTTCATCTGGCTGGCGAAGAGCAGGCCTGCGGGACCTGCGCCGATGACGAGAATGTTCATTAATTTACCCTTCCAAGTTTGTACCAAACGTTTTGTTTCTTCTGGATTTGCTGCAATTCATCGTAGGGAACCGATGTGAAGTACAGTTTCTCCGCCATGTCCGGCGGATAAACACGGGGGAATTTCTTGTGCATGTAGCGCGTGTAGCGCGTCTGCAGGAAGAAAATCAGATTCGGATTGCTCAGCGCTTCATAGTTGGCGATCGCCATGTCCTGCATGGCGTCCGCCTGTACCTTGCGCTGCAGCGTGAACTCGGACAGGGCAGGGCCCAGGGCATTGCCGTGCTTTTCCAGCAGGGAAACGAAGACGTGGACGTCTTCCAGCGCCATGTTCATGCCTTGTCCAAGGAACGGGGCGGTGGCATGCGCCGCATCGCCGATCAGCAGGATATTGGCCTTGTAGTGGAAGGTGCTGGAGCGGACATTGATGAGGTCGTTGCTGGGCAGCGCCATGAACTGGTCGAGCATCTCCTTGCGGCGCTCCGGCGGCAGGCTGCCGAAGTAGCGGTTGAAGAAGTCGGCCATGGCTTCGCGGTTGAGCGTGCCCAGGCTGGGCGTGCCGGTGTAGGGCAGGCACAGGGCAAAGCTGATGCTGCCGTCCGGGATGGTGGCCGCGCGGCCGGCAAACAGGCCCTTGGAATCCATGCCGAAGAAGTACAGCAAATCCTTGCGGAAACCCAGATCTGCCGCGTGCGGCAACACGAGAGTCTTGTAGCCGTGGCGGAAGTAACTCTGCCTGAACTCGAAACGGCGCATGCCGCTTTGCATGGCGCGCCGTACGGCCGAGTGGGCGCCGTCGGCGCCAATGACCAGGTCGCCATACAGCTGCTGCACGGCGCCGTCCGGGCCCTGGACCAGCACGATCTTTCTTTCCAGATCGACATCCAGGCATTTATGCTCAAAGTAATACTTCACCTCGTGCTTGACGGCATGCCGGTTCAGCAGACGCTGGAAGGCCGTGCGGTCCAGCGACAGGGGAAACAGGCCTTCGAGCGGGGTCAGCTCGCGTATCCGGTGCCGGCCGCCCACGCTGAAGGCCATGCCGACGATGGGTTCGCCGCACTGGTCGAGCTCCTGTTTGCTGATGCCAGCTCCCAGGACGGCCTTGATGCCGCGCACCGTCATGCTCACGCCGATGGCGCGCGAGTTGACGGGGTCGGCGTTGGCGGCATTCTCCAGCAGCGGATCGCCGCGTTTTTCGATGACGTGGACATCGTGCCCCCGTTGCGCCAGATAAATGGCGCTGAGGCTACCTGCCAGGCCTCCGCCGACGATAATGATTTTATGCATTTCAGGCCTCTCTTGACATCTTTCCCCGAGATAAATCGGTAAGTTGCTGATTAAAAAACTCCAACATTTCTATCGGTGCCATGCCGATGACATCGCTCTCCAGGCCGCGCGCGTACTGCGCCAGCGCCAGGCACTTCTGCGCCAGCATGTCGCAGCCCAGGCTGTAGTCGCTGCTGACCTGGCTGCTGACCGGTTCGGGCACGGGCGGTCCCGCATGGCGGCCGGGCACGCCCGATGGCATGTTCATCAGGGCCGCCGACAGGGGACGCAACAGGCCGGTCATGATGTCGATGGAGGCGTTCATCAGGCGCGAGCGGCGCAGGCTGCCCAGCGGCCGTTGCGCGAAATGGTGGGCCATCAGCAGGAAGGTCAGCTCGTAGCAGCCTTGATACAGCTGCATCAGCGCGCGCGCCGTTTGATCCGTCACCACGCTGCAGTCCGCCCGCGCTTCCAGCACCGGATTCTTCAGCGCCGGCAGCGCCGGCTCGAACGGCTTGCCGCAGGCGGAGAACTTGCTGGCGACGGTGCGCAGCCGCTGGAAGTGCGACGAGGCGAAATGCGGCGAATCGACGGCCACGCCTTCGCCCTGCTCGGTGACGAAGTCGATGGCGAACAGCGCGCTGTCGCGGTCGGACACTTCCAGCTGGTAGCCAGGATAGGCACGGTTGGTCAGTTCTTTCAGGAACAAATGGTGTTCGCCGCCGCGCTTGCCGCCGCCGCTCTCGAACAGGCCGGGCAGCTCGGCCAAGGCCTGGCGGATCGCGATATAGAAGGTGGCAATCGATTTGCCAGGCGTGGGAATGTAGTCGGGCCATTCGAAACGCACGAAACGGGCCAGTACGTGTTCGGAAAATGGCTCGAATGCAAATTCCGTGTCCAGGCCGAAACGCTGGCGCGCCTGCTGGCCCAGCACCGGGGCGCCTCTATGGAACGGTTCGCCGAGCGCCATCAGCACATTGTTGACCAATAAATAGTGAATCATTTCTTCGTGGGCGATTTCCAGCAACATGCCGCGCGTGCCGCTGTTGCGCCGCCGGTCTTCGGCGCCGCAGGCCAGCCCCAGCTCGGCCGGCAGCCAGCGGCCCGCCTGCACCAGCGCCGCCCCCTGCGCATAATTGGGAATGGAATACGCGGCATACAGGTATTGCAGCATGAGCGACAGTTCCAGGTCGATGGCCTTTTTCAGCTCGTCGATCAGTTCCGCCTTGCTGCCGATGGCGTGCGGCGTGGCCGGTGCCGGCAGCGCCGCCTTGGCCTTTGCCTCAACCTGCGTCAGGTATTTCAGGAACAGGCGCGATTTTGGCAGCGACAGTTCGCGCGTGCTGGGCATGTAGTAGCTCTTGTCGCGGTTTTGCGGATCGCACATCTGCCACATCAGGCGCGCATACGTTTCGCACTTGCACTGGTCCGCCAGGCTGAAGACCTTGTCCGACATGAAGGGATACACGAGCTCGTAGTAACTCATCACATGCCGGTAGAGGAAGGCGTAGTCGACTTGTTCCGCCGGTACGTCGTCGAGGTCCCAGTCGTCGGGCAGCACCCGCACGCCGAGGTATTGTCTTGCGCTGCCTGTCCCCAGCACGATGCGGGTCGCGCCCGGCTGGCGCCCCGTCAGGGTCAGCGCCGTGTAGCCATGGCCGAGCGGCGACGGCTGCTGCTCCACGGCCAGCAGCGCGCCGTCTTCCGCCTGCGCCAGGGACGGGGGCGCCGCCAGCTCGCCGCGGAAGCGGCTTTGCACGGTGATCGTCTGCGGGAATGCCTCGTGCTTGTTGCGGTTCGGCGCTTCCAGGTACAGCTGGTTGCTGTCCGATTGCGATACCCAGTCGGCCTCGTCCCACTGCGCCTGCGCGCTGCCCAGGCTGAGCGAACCCGCGGCGGGGGCATGTTGCAGCGGTACGTCGAAGACGCCGTGATGGCGCCAGTGGTCGCGGTACAACTGCTCGGGAATCCGCGCCAGCAAGGTGCCGGAGTCATCCTGCAGCAGCAGGTCGCCGAGCGCCTGCTTGCCGCCCAGGGCATGCGTGGGATGCTGTTCCGATACGGCGTCCGCGTCGCGCGTGGTGAAGGGGATGGCGGTCGGCATGTTGAACGAGACGCGGTCCGCATGCAGTTTCACCAGCACCGGTCCCAGGCTGGCCTGGCGCGGCTGCAGCAGGCGGCCGGCCGGATAGGTGGCCAGCTCGTCGCGCCGCCACAGGCCGATGCTGCCGGCCAGATCGTAGAACACGGGCGAGTCCGGTTTTTGCGGCGTCGACATATTGAACAGGCAATACTGCACCGTCAGGCCCAGCACCTCGTCGTCGGCCAGGGCTTGCTGCAAGGCGTGCATACTGGCCGGCAACGGCAGGTCCGCATTGAACAGGAAATGCGGGTCTTGCTTGGACACGGAGAACTGGAACAGCCTGGAGCGGCCGATTTCCTCGTCCAGGAAATGCCCGCTGCGTTCCGTGATATGGCCGCTGCCGAGCCAGCGCACCGAGTGCGCCTGCGCGATGTCGGCGGTAAACAGCGTGGGTGTGTTGGGCGTGGCCAGCTTGTCGCTCAAGGTGAACTGGCCCGCGTAGATCAGCGTGGTGTCCGGCTGGGCCGGGTTGTTGTCGATCCACCTGGCGCGGTTGAAGGTCGTGCGCAGGTACTCGTTGTAGTGGCCCCACAGGCCCAGCTTGGCGCCCACCAGCGGGTCTTGCGTATCGACCTCGCCATCGCGCAGCTGGACGCCCGTGATCCTCGCGTTTTCCCACGAAAAATGATTATTCCCGCAAAAATTGTGGCCTGCCGCCAGGCTGAAGATGCCGTCCGGATCGGGCTTGCCCTTGGCGTCGAAGCGGGGGGCAAGCTGTTTCAGGTGCGCATGGAATTCAGCCGGCGGCCGGCTCAGGTCGACAGGCTCGCCCGCCATCGATACCGTGTTCGTGGCGATATCGATGTTGCCGTGCGTATTGCGATTCCCCGTCGGCACATTGGCGCGGGCAAAACCCCGAAAATGCAGACGGGGGAAGTCAAGTAGGCTCATGCGCGCTCGGTCGAGGAAGTGATGAAGGTATCGTTGGCGGCGGCGACGTCTTCCCGTTGATCTAGCCGCTGCAGCAACAGGCCGCTGGCGTGCTGGGCGCTGATCAGGCTGCCTTCCATCCAGCCGCAATGCGCGGTATAGGCATCCGAGCAAGAGATGATGCCGTCCCGGTGCAGCAGGACGGCCGGGTGCTCGGCTTCCGGTTCCACGCAAAACTCGACGCCATGCGGCCAGAACTTGTGGAAGTGCGCCTTGATGGGCGGCAGCGGCTGGCCATCGAGCGGCAGGACGTCTTCCAGGTGGCGGCGGACGCGCTCCAGGTACACGTCTTCACCGAGTTCCAGGCTGTCCCGCCAGTAGGTGGCGCTCTTGCTGTCGGTGTAGAACAGCACATACTTGTCGCTCTTGAAGTAGACCTTGCGCAGGGGATTGGCCGCCATCAGCACCTTGTCGGTCAGCCCCAGCGCCTCCCACCAGGCCGTGTCGAACGTGAGGAAGCCCTTGAACAGGGGCAGCGAGTCGTACTGGAACGGGCTCCAGGCGTTCGGGAAATCCAGGTTCAGGCGCGGCATGGCGGATGGCGGGATGGCCATCACCAGGTGGCGCGTGCGGTGCATCTGCGTGTCGCCCTGGTGGCTGAAGGCGAGCACATGGTCGGCGCCGGATTTTTCGACGGACAGCAAGCGGTGTTCCAGGCGGAATTCCACCCCGGCGGCCTGGGCCTGGTACTGCAGTTGGCACAGCAACGCGTGGTAGCCGTCGGTGGCATAGCGCCACTGGTTGGCGGCGTTTTCCGTAAAGTGCTGCGTTTCCGGGTGTTTCTTGATGATGTCGTAGGCCATGGCCGCCGACACCATCGGCAGCAGCAGGGCGTCATAGCCGGTCGCCTTGATGATGTGGGTGGCCTTGGCGGCGCCCAGGTAATGGCTGAAGAATTCGAGGAAGGAGTCGTTCGGATGCTCCTTGAGCATCGGGCTCAGGCCATGCAGCGTTGCCTTCAGCTCTTCCAGCACGCTGTCGTGGGAAATGACCTCGGTGAACGGGTAGACGGCATGCGGCAGTCCGCTGCCCTGCATCAGCTGCTGGAAATGCGGATGCAGCTGCGGCGAGTAGCGGGCGGCGCCGAGTTCGGCGATTTCCTCGCCATCTATTTTCCGCGACTGGATGCGGCCGCCGACGGTGGCATTCAGGTCGAAGACCCGGATGCGCAGCTTCCTGCTGGCGGCGGTGTCGATCAGGCGGTTGGCGCAAGTCAAGCCGCCTATGCCGGCGCCTACGATGCAAATGTCAGAATACGTGCTCATACGAAATTCCTTTTTAACGTTCATTAATCAAAAAGCTGCAAAATCGCTAGCAAAAGTTTCCCCTGCACGTATAGGCAAGGGAGGTGGGACGCTGGGTGTTACCGCACTTGGCGAGCGTTATCGGCTGGGGAATGAAGAGCCTGGCGAGAACTGGCGTTGTTTCTGGAATGGTCGATTCTTGGCTGCAGAGTTTCTGTTTCAAATCAAAGATGGCACCGACAGTAGCCCAGGCATCGGGCAGTCAATTTGATAAATATCAATGTAGTTGTCGTTCGGTGTTGCGTCCTTGTCGACGCAGCGAGGCAGGCGGGATGGCGGCGGCAGTGCGCCGGGCAGTGGCAGGGAGGTATGGAATGCGGTGCGGGGCGGCGTATCGAGCCGCTGGGGGAGTGTCGCCGTTTGCCGATGGCGGCAGGAACAGCGTTGGGTCCTGCCGCCATCAGCGGTGGCTTGGTCTGCTTCTTGCTATTTTTACTGTGTTTCTACTGTTTCTGCTGTTTCTTGCTTTGCGGCTGGCGCGCAGTGCATGCGCCAGCCGGGCGATGCCCGATGCCGGCGCCCGTCAGAAATCCACGGCGGCCGACAGTTGCACGCTGCGGGGCGCCGATTGCGAGACGGTGCCATACGAAGCCACGCCGGCCCAGTAATGGCGGTCGAACGCGTTCATCAGGCCGCCGCGCAAGGTCGTCGCCTTGCCGGCGATGGCCGTGCGGTAGCGCAAGCCCAGGTCCACCTTGGTCCATGACGGCACCGACTGCAGATTCGTCTGGTCGACAAACTGCTTGCCGGTGTAGCTGACGGCGCCCGTGGCCGTCAGGCCGGGCCAGTACGGCACATCCCATTCGCCACCCAGGTTGGCCATGGACGTAGGCACGCCCACGGGGCGCTTGCCCATGGTGGCGGCGTTGTTGGTCTTCACCAGGCGGCCGTCGAGCAAGGTGATGCCGGCCAGCAGGCGCACGGCCTTGCTGGCGGCGCCCGACAGGTTCAGTTCCAGGCCCCGGTTGCGCTGCTCGCTGTCCATGCTGTAGACCTTGCCATACAGCTGGCCGCTGGGTTTCGTCACCTGGAACACGGCCAGGGTCGCCAGCACCACGCCGAAATCGGCCTTGGTGCCCACTTCATACTGCTTGCTCTTGTAGGGCGCGAAGACCTGGCCCGCGTTGTCGGCGATGTTGGGCGCGATATCGCCCTTGCTCAAGCCCTCGATATAGTTCGCGTACAGCGACACGTGGCGCAATGGCTTGACGACGATGCCGGCCAGCGGCGTCAGGGCGCCCTGCTTGTAGTGCGTGGTCAGCGCGCCCGTCGTCGCATGGTAGTTTTTCGCTTCGACCAGCTGGCGGCGCACGCCCAGGGTCAGTTGCACGCGCTGGTCCAGCATGTCCAGGGTGTCGGCCACGGCCAGGCTGGACAGGGTGGAGGCGGACAGCTTCGGCGCGCGGGCCGGGGCGGCAATGCCGGGGTCGGCCACGGCGACAGGGTGGTAGATATTCGAGGTGATGAGCTTGCCGGAATTGCTGACGCTGCCAAATTCGTCCTGGTAGACATTGCCCATCACAACCAGCGCATGCTCGACACCGCCCGTGCGAAAGCGCGCGCGCACGCCCGTGTCCGCGCTGGCGCGCCGCACGCGGAATTTCCAGTTCATGGGCGTGACCGTCATGTCGCCGGCCGCGCTGGTGATGGTCGGCGTCTGGTCCGAATAGCGCGACACGTCGGAGCGCGTGCCGCCCACGTCGGCAAACACGGTGACGTTGTCGTTCAAGTCGTATTCGACCTTGCCCAGGGTGGCCAGGTCGTTGGACTTCCACCAGCCCCAGGATTGGGCGATGTTGCGACGGCCGTCGGGCGCTGCCGGTACGGGCAGGCGGGCGGCCACGAGGAAGGGGCGCGTGGGCGCGTCGATCCACTGGTATTGTTCGATCACGTCGAGCGAGGCGCGCAGGCGCTGGCCCTGGTAATCGAGGGCGATGGCCGCCACTTCCGCGCGCGACGTCTGGTGGTCGAGCGGCGTGCGGCCCTGGCGGTGCAAGCCATTGAAGCGGATGCCGAAGCGCCGCTCCTCGCCGAAGCGGCGGCTGACGTCGATGGCCGCGCCAGCCTGCGAGCCCGCGCCGTAATCGACGGTCAGGCGCGTCAGGTCGCGCGGCAAGGAACGTTTCGGCACGGCGTTGACGACGCCGCCCACGCCGCCGTTCGGCGACATGCCGTACAGCAAGGCGGCCGGCCCCTTGAGCACTTCCACGCTCTGCAGATACTCCGTAAACAAATGGTAGTTGGGCGAGACGCCATACACGCCGTCGAACGCCACTTCGCTCAGATTGCCTTCGTTGAGGGGGAAGCCGCGGATGAAGAAGGAATCCGTGACGCCGCCGATCTGGCCCGTGAAGCGCGTGGACGGGTCGCCGCCCAGCACCTCGGCCAGGGTCAGCGCCTGCTGGTCCAGCATGCGCTGGCTGGTGTAGCTGTTGACGCTGAACGGCGTGTCGAGCAAGTCTTTTTCGCCCAGCATGCCGGCGCGCGCGCTCTTGGCGATCTGTCCGCCGGCGTCCGCTTCGGCTTGTCCGTTGACCAGCACGGTGGCGAGCGGGGCGGATGCATCGGCCGTCGCCTGGGCGATCGCCTGCGGCGTCACGCTGGCGACGAGCAGGCCGGCGAGGATCAATCGGGTGGTGAGGTGGGGGTGGGCGAGTCGGGAATATGGAATGGGCATCAGGGGCAAGCGTATAAAGTTGATAGGGAGGAATTGCACACAAGATATTATAAATGAGAATCATTACGATTTATAATGATTAATATATTCATTGCCGCCACGGCCGCATACATGCCGCGCGCATGCCTGGAGGGCATTTCAGCGCGGAAAATGGCCATCCTAGGCCCTCAGATCCGGATATTTGCTGTCTTATATAAGATTCGTCGCCATCTGATACACAAACAGCGGCAGGACAGTCTAAAATACGTGGTGGGCAAGCACGGCGTCACCGCCGGCACACTAGCCGTCCAAAGCAAGGCTAACCGTCCTGTGTTTGGAATGAAGAAAGTTAACCACCAGGCATCACCGCATACAAGGGAATGAACATGGCAACACAAAAATCCAAAATCATCTACACGCTGACTGACGAGGCGCCGCTGCTCGCGACGTATTCCCTGCTGCCAATTATCAAAAAATTCACCGCGCCGGCTGGCGTGGACGTGGTCGCCAGCGATATTTCGGTGGCGGCCCGTGTACTGGCTGAATTTCCCGAATTCCTGACGGACGCGCAAAAAGTCCCGAACACCCTGGCTGAACTGGGCAAATTGACCCAGAATCCGGACACCAACATCATCAAATTGCCGAACATCAGCGCCTCGCAAGGCCAGCTGATCGCCTGCGTGCGCGAATTGCAAGGCCGTGGCTACAAGCTGCCGGATTACCCGGAAGATGCGAAGACGGACGAAGAAAAAGCCCTGAAAGCCCGCTACGGCAAGTGCATCGGCAGCTCGGTCAACCCGGTCTTGCGCGAAGGCAATTCCGACCGCCGCGCACCGAAGGCCGTCAAAGAGTACGCACGCAAGCACCCGCATTCGATGGGCGAGTGGAGCCAGTCGTCGCAAACGCACGTGTCGCACATGCACCATGGCGACTTCTACCACGGCGAAAAATCGCTGACGCTGGAAAAGGCGCGCGACGTCAAGATGGAACTGGTCACGGCCTCGGGCAAGACCATCGTGCTGAAACCGAAGGTTTCCCTGCAAGCGGGCGAAATCATCGACAGCATGTTCATGAGCAAGAAAGCGCTGCTGGAGTTCTACGAGAAGGAAATCGACGACGCCTTCAAGACGGGCGTGATGTTCTCGCTGCACGTCAAGGCGACCATGATGAAGGTTTCGCACCCTATCGTTTTCGGCCACTGCGTGCGCATCTTCTACAAGGACGCGTTCGCCAAGCACGCCGAACTGTTCGACAAGCTGGGCGTGAATGTCAACAATGGCATGAGCAACCTGTACGACAAGATCGAAACCCTGCCAGCGTCGCAAAAGGATGAAATCCTCAAGGATCTGCACGCTTGCCACGCCAACCGTCCGGAACTGGCCATGGTCGATTCGGCCAAGGGCATCACCAACTTCCATTCGCCGAACGACATCATCGTCGATGCGTCGATGCCAGCCATGATCCGTATCGGCGGCAAGATGTGGGGCGCCGATGGCCGTCCGAAGGACGTCAAGGCCGTCATGCCGGAATCGACTTTCGCGCGTATCTACCAGGAAATGATCGGCTTCTGCAAATGGCATGGCAACTTCGATCCGAAGACCATGGGCACCGTGCCGAACGTGGGCCTGATGGCGCAGCAAGCGGAAGAATACGGTTCGCACGACAAGACGTTTGAAGTGCCGGAAGGCGGCATCGCCAACATCACCGACCTGGAAACAGGCGAAGTGCTGCTGACGCAAACGGTGGAAGAGGGCGATATCTGGCGCATGTGCCAGGTCAAGGACGCACCGATCCGCGACTGGGTCAAGCTGGCCGTCACGCGCGCGCGCAATTCGGGCATGCCTGCCGTGTTCTGGCTCGATTCCTATCGTCCGCACGAAAACGAAGTCATCAAGAAGGTACAGGTTTACCTGAAGGAGCACGATACCAAGGGCCTGGACATCCAGATCATGTCGCAAACGCGCGCCATGCGTTACACCCTGGAACGCGCCTTCCGCGGCCTGGACACCATCTCGGTGACCGGCAACATCCTGCGCGATTACCTGACCGACCTGTTCCCGATCCTGGAACTGGGCACGTCCGCCAAGATGCTGTCGATCGTGCCATTGATGGCTGGTGGCGGCATGTACGAAACGGGCGCCGGCGGTTCGGCACCGAAGCACGTCAAGCAACTGGTGGAAGAAAACCATTTGCGCTGGGATTCGCTGGGCGAGTTCCTGGCCCTGGCCGTGTCGCTGGAAGACATGGGCATCAAGACGGGCAATGCGAAGGCCAAAATCCTCGCAAAAACCCTGGATGAAGCCACCGGCAAGCTGCTGGACAACAACAAGTCGCCATCGCCACGTACCGGCGAGCTGGACAACCGCGGCAGCCATTTCTACCTGGCCATGTACTGGGCGCAAGCCCTGGCTGCGCAGAAGGACGATGCGGAACTGGCAGCGCATTTTGCGCCGGTGGCCAAGGCCCTGGCCGACAACGAAGAAAAGATCGTTGCCGAGCTGAAAGCAGTACAAGGCAAGGAAACGGATATCGGCGGCTACTACCTGCCAGATCCGGCGAAGACGGAAGCCGTCATGCGTCCTAGCGCCAGCCTGAATGCGGTGCTGGACAGCATCTGATGCAGTCTTGACAGGCACTAAGTTCTTGCTTGCTGCCTGATAAAAAAACGCCGCCGGAAGCGATTCCGGCGGCGTTTTTCATTTCCGTGCAGGTTTTTTACTTGTAATGCTTGTAGACCTCGGTGCTGCCATTGTTCTTGACCAGCAAGACGTCATACGCATCCTTGCGCGGTCCTTCCATGCCTGGCGAGCCCATCGGCATTGCCGGCACGGCCAGGCCTTTCGCCTTGGGTTTGTCGCGCAGCAACTGCTTGATCTCGCTGGCCGGCACATGGCCTTCGATGGCGTAGCCGTTGACGAGGCCCGTGTGGCAGGAGCCGAGCGCGTCGGGAATGCCGGCCAGCTTGCGGTATTGCGCCGGCATCTCGACATTTTTCGCGCGGACCGTAAAGCCGTTCGCTTCCAGGTGCTTGATCCAGTCGGCACAGCAGCCGCACGAGGCGCTCTTGTAGACTTCGATGACGGGCAGGGCCGCCATGGCGAACGTGGGCAGGCCCAGCATGGCGGCGAAGGCGCCGCGCAATAAGAAATGTTTGATCATGTGTTGCTTTCAGACGGAATAGGGCTATCGTGGCCACCTTGGTGGCTTGCTTGGGATCTAGGCGGAAAGCGGCCGCGGCGGCCGGCGTGGGCCGTCGGGAATGAATCCCGTCAGCAAGGTGGCCGTAGCGATGGTGTGTTGCGCGCCGCTGCAGGCGGCGGCAGGCAGGGCCAGGCCAGGCGGCATCAGCGCGCCCAGGCAAAAGCTGGCGCAGGCGCCGCACGCGGGGTGCTTGGCAGGAGTCTTGTCGTCTTCCGGCGTGCCGGCGTCGTGCGGGATGGCGAAGGATGGCGCAGCGTGATGCTGGCAAGCCGCTGTCATCGCGACGGCAGGCTCGTCAGCGAGCGGCGCGCACAGCCGCGTGGCGCCCGCAGCGGCCGCTTGCAGCGGCACCGCCGCGATCAGCATCAGGATCAGCCATGTTTTGAAGAGTCTTAGCATCGCCGGAAAGTATAGCATAGGGGCAACTGCCGCCAGGAGCGGGCGTCCGCTAGCGCGAGGCGGCGGCCAGCATTTTCGATGCATACATGGCGCGGTCCGCATGGCGCAGCAGCAGTTGCATGGTATCGCCGTCTTCAGGATAGTGGGCCACGCCGATGCTGACGGCGATCTGCAAATGCTGTCCGTTGCCCAGATGCAGCGGCGCAGCCAGGGCCGCGTGGATCTTTTGCTCGATCAGGCTGACGTCGGCCGGTGCGGCATTGCTTTCCAAAAGCACGACGAATTCATCGCCGCCCATCCTGGCCAGGGTGTCGGTTTCGCGCATGCAATCGCGCAGGCGGCTCGCCACCGTTTGCAGCAGCAGGTCGCCGCAGGCATGGCCGTGGTCGTCGTTGACCCGCTTGAAGTTGTCGAGGTCGAGGAACAGCAGCGACAGCCGGCCTTCCTGGCGGTGCGCGCGCGCGAAGGCCGTGTGCAGGCGGTCGTGGAACAGGCGGCGGTTCGGCAGGCGGGTCAGTTCGTCGTGCATGGCCATGAATTGCATCTGCGTCTGCAACTGCCGGCGCTCGATGGCGGTGGCAAGTTGCTTGGCGACAAATTGCAGCAAATCCTGGTCCTGCTCCGTGCCGATGACGGCATCCTGGCCGCCTTGCAAGGCCAGCGCGCCGATGCTGCCCAGGGAAGAATACAGCGGCACGGCCAGCCAGCACGAGGACAGGGCGCAGGCTGCCGTTTGCAGCGCGGCCGGCAGGCCGGCCAGTTGTCCCGCCTGCAGCAGCAGGGGGCGGCCGCTGCGCAGGACTTCGTCGCACAGCAGGCTGGCCAGCGATGACGTGGGCTGCGGCGCGCTGTCGTCGGCATGCGAGGTCATGGGAGGCTGGGCGCCGTGTTCGTCATGCAGCAGCAAGGTCAGGCTGCGCGTGGGCAAGTGTTCGCCGATGATGTGCTGGATGCGGTGCAGCAAGGCGGACAAGTCTTGCGTCGCCTGCATGGCTTCGGAAATGGCGTACAGCGCGGCCTGCTTTGCCTGCGCCTGTTTCAGCAGGGTGACGTCGCGCGCCACGGCCACGCGCAGCTGGTCGGCGGCGGACCAGCGGGCCGACCACATGATGTGCGCCAGGCTGCCATCCTTGCGCAGGTAGCGGTTCTCGAAGTGCGTCTGCGCATGGCCATCCATGATGGCGCGCGCGGCGGCCAGGGTGCGCGCGCGGTCGGCCGGGGCAACCATGTCGAGCATGAGCTTGCCGATCATTTCCTGCTGCGTGTAGCCGAAGATGCGTTCGCAGGCGGCGCTGACGAAGACGAAGCGCCCCTCCACGTCGACCATGCACACGGCATCGAGCAACAAGTCGGTAAAGCTGGCCAGCGGCGCGCGCAGAATCTTGTGTTCCATGGTGGCATTTTAATGGACATTCCCGGCGGTGATTCAACTTGTTGGGGGTAGGCGAGGTCGGCGGCATGAAAATGTTTCATTTCCCCGACGCTCATGCTTTTCCGTTTCTTGCCGTTAATGCAGTATTGCCATGCAGTACTTGCCATCACGCCAGATAACGTGACGCAAGGTTTGCCTGGCGCCAGGTAATTGCAAAATACTTAACCATATCGAACTTTTATGATGCATCTTCTCTCCATTTGCAAGGTGACAGCGCCATGACCTCCATTTCTCCACTGTCCAGCTGGAACAGCGCCCCGTCGCGGGCTGCCGCCGCCACGTCGAACCGCGCGGAGGCGGCAGCGCCGTCGCCCGTATCGACGCCATCGTCCATCGTTGCTCTCAGCCCGGAAAGCGTGAACGACGGCAAGCCGGCGGCGTTCGTCAAACCGCCGATGGTGTGGGAAAGCGCGACGCGCGACAAGGTGAGCGAGGCGATGACGAAGAGTTTTTCTTCGTATGCGTTTGGCGGCCGCTTCAGCGGCCTGGGCGCGGCCATGCTGGGACAAGCCAAGCTGGGAAACTACAATTTCTCGCAGGCGATGCGGCAGCCGCCGCCGAGCACCACGCCGAACATCTATGCGGCGTCCGGCATCGCGCCCGGCAGCCTGCATGGCAATGGCGAAGACCGGGTTTCCCTCAGCATCACGACGAAGAGCGGCGTGGAAGTCAAGCTGTCGCTCGACAGCCAGGGCGACGGCCTGGCCGTGAACATGACGACCAGCGGCGACCTCAGCGACGCTGAAGCGAGCGCCCTGGGCGAGCTGGCAAAAGGTTTCCAGGAAGCCATCGACGGCATGGGACAAAGCACGCCGAAAATCAAGCTGGAAGGCTTGATGCAGTTCGACCAGCAAGTGCTCGAGTCGGTGAAGCTGCATGCGGAAGTCAAGGTGCGCGGCGAAACGGAAAGTACCCAAACCCTGGATTTCCAGGCCGATGGCGCGCAGCGCAAGGTCAGCTTCAGCGGCGAGGCCGGCAGCCTGGACCTGAAGGTCGATGCCAGCGCGCTCAATACCCTGGGCAGCCCCGAGCGGCAAGCCAAGGCGCTGGGCAGCTATATGAAGCAATTCGACCAGGCGGCATCGCGCGGCCATGGCGACGCGGGCCTGGTGGCCATGCTCAAGGATAGCTTCACTGCCTTGCACAGCAATACCGCCGCGCCGCAAGTGGCCACGGACAATCCCGAGACGGGCAAGTGGCGCCTGGCGGCCGAGGACAAGTCCATCCTGACGGGGCTGGCCGATTTCAGCGCCTCCGTGTCGCAGACCGTGAAATTCAGCAATCCCATGCGCAGCGCGGAAAAGGATGGCTTCAATTATGAAGTGTCGCAAAAGACGGAGCAGGCCGGCGCCCGCCAGGACGAGCGCTCGATCAGGCAGCAGCAGCAATCGAAGCTGAGCGCCAGCTACCACCAGACGCTGGTCCCCGGCGTGCCGCTGCGCCTGCTGGGCAACACGGAGTCGCAGAACTATACCTACCACCAGATCGAGGATGCGGCCAGCAGCGAGGCGCAAGTGGCCTACAAGGATGGCAAGATGGTGAAGGCGAGCTTGCGGCAGGAGGGCAGCCAGTCCGAACACGTCATGAAGTATTTCCTGGGCAAGCTGCAATCGGACAAGACCACGCCGGGCAATTTCTCCGTGCTGCGCGACTTGCTGCCCGTGCTGGGGCCGTACAAGTCGGGCGAGAAGGAGATGACGCCCGAAGCGCGCCTGGAACAGCGCAAGCAGGCGTTGCTGACCTTGAGCGACGACGTGCTGCTGCAGTCGTATGCGGGCCAGACCATCAGCCTGTGGCAAGCCGATGTGCCGCCCGAGGAGGCGGTCCGTTAATCGCCCCTTGCCTCATATCAAAAAAAGCCCGTCTTCCTGCGAAGACGGGCTTTTTGTTTGATGCGGCGCAAACAGCTTACGCTTTGGCCTTGCTTTGCTTGATCCAGTAACCGACGCCCAGCGCGGCGAGCCACACGGGAATCAGGTAGACGGAGATGCGCAGGCCCGGCGTCAGGTACATGATCACCAGGATGCCGGCCAGGAACGCCAGGCACAGGTAGTTGGTGAACGGGTAGCCCAGGCTCTGGAACAGGGTCGTCTTGCCTTCGATTTTTTTCTGCGCGCGGAAGCGCAGGTGGATCCAGCTGATCATGGCCCAGTTGATGATCAGCGCCGACACCACGAGTCCCATCAGCACTTCGAACGCTTCGCCCGGCATGAAGTAATTGACCACCACGCAGGCGCCTGTCGCCAGGGCCGACACGCCCAGGGCGACCAGCGGCACGCCGCGGCGGTTCAGGTGCAGCAGCGCGCGCGGCGCATTGCCTTGCTTGGCCAGGCCGAACAGCATGCGCGTGTTGCAGTACACGCCGCTGTTGTAGACGGACAGGGCGGCCGTCAGCACCACCACGTTCAGGGCCGTGGCCACCAGGTTGCTGTCGAGCGCATGGAAGATCAGCACGAAGGGGCTGCCGCCGGTGACGACGTTTTGCCACGGGTACAGCGACAGCAGGATGCCCAGCGCGCCGATGTAAAAGATCAGGATGCGGTAGATGGCCTGGTTGGTGGCGCGCGGGATCGTCGTGCTCGGGTCATCCGCCTCGGCCGCCGTGATGCCGACCAGTTCCAGGCCGCCGAACGAGAACATGATGACGGCCATCGCCATCACCAGTCCCTGCCAGCCATTCGGGAAGAAGCCGCCGTGCTGCCACAGGTTGGCCACCGACGCCTGCGGGCCCGCGTCGCCGGAAGCCAGCAGGTACGCGCCGAAGACGATCATGCCGATGATGGCGACCACCTTGACGAGGGCAAACCAGAACTCCATCTCGCCAAACGCCTTGACATTCAACAAGCTGATGGCGTTAATCACGCAAAAGAAGACGAGCGCCGACACCCAGGTGGGCACGCCCGGCCACCAGTACTGCACGTAGATGCCGACGGCCGTCAGTTCGGCCATGCTGACGAGCACGTACAGCACCCAGTAATTCCAGCCCGACAGGAAGCCGGGCAGGTGGCCGCAGTATTTGTCGGCAAAGTAGCTGAAGGAGCCGGCGACGGGTTCGTCGACCACCATCTCGCCCAGCTGGCGCATGATCAGGAAGGCGATGACGCCGGCGATGCCATAGCCCAGCAGCACTGAAGGGCCGGCCATCTTGATGGTTTGCGCGATGCCCAGAAACAGGCCGGTGCCGATGGCGCCGCCCAGGGCGATGAGCTGGATGTGGCGGCTTTTCAGGCCGCGCTTGAGCTCTTGTGGTTCGGTAATCCCGACTGCCGTCATATGTTTTATCCTGTTTTTACGGGGCTGAGGTCGCTGATTCTAAAGCATGAATGGGCAAATCAGGAGCGAAATGCATGTTGCACTGCGGAGGCGCAAGAAAAGCCCCGCATCTTCGCCGAACGGCGCGCAAAACGGCGGCCCAGGCGTCCGCTTTTACGCGCCGGCCGCGACGATGGCCGGTTCGTACGCGGCCAGGAACTCGGGCGGAAGGCGGCGCGCACGGCCGCTGCTCAATTCGATGCAGATCAAGTCCCAGCGTCCGCGCACGACGGTGGCGCCGTCGCTGTCGCGGACCAGCTGGAAGCGCCGCTCCATGCTGGAACGGCCATCGCTGGCGCACAGCCAGGTGGCCAGGGTCAGCGCTTCGCCGGCCCGCGTCGGCAGCAAATAGTCGTATTCGCCGCGGCGTATCGCCATGGCCCGGTCCAGGCGCCGGTAATCGTCCAGGTCCAGCCCCAGGCTGGCCGAATGGTGCCAGGCGATATGCTCGCACCAGCGCACGTAGACGGCATTGTTGGTGTGCTGCAAGCCGTCGATGTCGCCCGGTTCGGGCGTGACGGGCAGGGTATGGGCGTGCGGATAATCCCAGTTCAAGAGCATTCCTTTCGATACGGTGGCCGCTGATTGTACGGTCTCGCGGCGCTTCCTGTCTGCGGCGCACGCGCGGAAAAACACTGTTTTTCACATTGATGTATGATGCATCATAATTCATTAGCGATCAAAGACACGCATGAACCATTCATTGGACACTCTGCTGCACGTCAATCTGGGCAAGTCCGTGTACGCCATGCTGCGCGAAGCGCTGGCGGCCGGGCGCTTCCAGCCGAATGACCGGCTGCGCATCCGCGAACTGGCGCAGCAGCTGGGCACCAGCGTCACGCCCGTGCGCGACGCCATGCTGCAACTGGTGCAGGAAGAGGCGCTGGTGCTGCGCTCGCCGCGCGACTTCCGCGTGCCCGTGCTGAGCGTGGCGCGCTACCTGGAAATCCGCGCGCTGCGCCTGGAACTGGAAGGACTGGGCGCGGCGGAGGCGGCGCAGCGCATCGACGCCGCCACCCTGGCCGACCTGGAACGCCTGCTGCAGGCGAATGAAGAGGCCATCGCACGGCACGACCTGGCCGCGGCGCTGCAATGCAACCAGGCGTTTCACCTGGGCCTGGCGCAGGCGGCCGGCATGCCGACCTTGAAACGCTTCGTCGACCATCTGTGGATGCAGACGGCGCCCCTGATCGCCGCCGGCTATGCCAGCTTTTCGCCCGACATGCGGGTCGGCCACCATCACGCCATCATCAGCGCGCTGCGCCAGCGCGACAGCGGGGCCGCGCGGCGCGCCATCGAGCAGGACATCCTCGACGGCGGCACGCAGATGCTGGCCTACGTGATGCGCCAGGAGCGCATCCACGCCGGCGCAACCGAAGAGGACAAGGAAGAACATGACGCACATCAAGCACAAGATTGAACAGAACATGGAACAGAAAACCGCCATCGTCACGGGCGCCAGCCGCGGCATCGGCCATGCCGTCGCGGAACGCTTCCGCAGCCTGGGCTGGAGGGTCATCACCGTCTCGCGCAGCCCGATTCCCGGCGGCTGCCCGCGCAGCCAGGAGCACAACACGCATGTGTGCATGGATTTGTCAGACCTGAGCCAGATCGGGCAGATGGTCGAGACGCTGCGCCCCATGCTGGGCGACGCCAAATTGCACGCGCTGGTCAACAATGCGGGCGTGTCGCCGAAGGGGCCGGGCGGTTCGCGCGTCAATTCGCTGACGACGGACATGCAGACCTGGCAGGAAATGTACAACACGAATTTCTTTGCGCCGCTGGCGCTGACGCGCGGCTTTGCGCAGGAATTGTCGAACGCGCGCGGCTCCGTCGTGAATCTGTGCTCGATCGCCGGCTACCGCGTGCATCCGTTTGCCGGTTCCGCCTACGCCAGTTCGAAGGCGGCGCTGGCGTCGCTGACGCGCGAAATGGCCAACGACATGGCGCCGCTGAACGTGCGCGTGAACGCCATCGCGCCGGGCGAGATCGACACGGCCATCCTGTCGCCGGGCACTTCGCACATCGTCGACACGCAAATCCCCCTGCGCCGCCTGGGCACGACGGCCGAAGTGGCGGACCTGGTGGAGTTCCTGTGCAGCGAGCGCGCCTCGTACATCACGGGCGCGGAAATCCCCATCGATGGCGGGCAGCGTATTTAATTGAAAAGGAAGATCGCATGACACAACATATCGGCATCGTCGGCTGCTCGGCCGAAGGCGCGGCCCTGTGCTACCGCACGATCTGCGAAGAGGGCGCGCATGCGCTGGGGTCATATGAACACCCGGAAGTGACGCTGCACACGCCGTCGCTGGCGCGTTACGTGGATTGCCTGAACGGGGGCGACCTGGCAGGCGTGGCCGAACTGATGCTGGCGTCGGCGCGCAAGCTGGCCGCCGCCGGCGCCGATTTCCTGATCTGCCCCGACAACACCATCCACCAGGCATTCGAGCTGATGGCGCCCCGTTCGCCGCTGCCATGGCTGCATATCGCCGACGTCGTGGCCGCCGAAGCGGCGGCGCGCGGTGTCCAACGGGTGGGCCTGACGGGTACGCGCTGGCTGGTCGACAGTGCCGTCTATCCGGACAGGCTGGCCGCGCGCGGCATCGCTTGCGTGCGGCCCGGCGAGGACGAACGCAGCGAGATCAACCGCATCATCATGGAAGAGCTGGTGCCGGGCGTGGTCAAGGGGGACAGCGTGGCGCGCTTCCAGGCCATCATCGCCGGCCTGCGGGAGCAGGGCTGCGACGCAGTCATCCTCGGCTGCACGGAGATCCCGCTGATCATCAGCGACGCCAATTCGCCGCTGCCGACGCTCGATTCCACGCGCTTGCTGGCGCGCGCCGCCCTGCGCCGGGCGCTGGAAACCTAGCGTTCCAGCTGCGCCTGCAGCGCGGCCACCACCAGCGCGTGGTCGTCCGCCTGCGCCAGGCCGGAAACGGTCACCGTGCCGACCAGTCCCACGCCGCGTATCAGCAGGGGGAACGCGCCGCCATGGCCCGCGTACTCGATGTCATCGAGGTATTTCACGTCTTCGAAGGTGCTGCCGCGGCTCTTGTACGAGATGCCCATGTAATAGGAGCTGCGGCAAAAGCGCTGCACCGTGTTGTTCTTGCGGCGTATCCAGTCCGCCTGGTCCGCCGTGGCGCCCGTCATGGCGTGGTGGAACAGGATCTGACCGTTGCGCGTGATGTTGACGGTGACGGCCTTGCCCCGCTTGCGCACTTCCTCGACGATCCACAGGCCCACGGCCAGCGCGGCGTCGTTGTCGAAGCGTTCGAATTGCAGGGATTCTTCCTGTTGCGCCAGGGTTTGCAGCAAGTCGGCGTAATGATCCATCGTGGAGGAGGGCGGTAGTGGCTGGAAGCGCTACTGTAGCGCACCATGGGCCGGCCGCGCGCGCTTTTTCCGTGGCGCGGCTAAAATAAGCGGCATGAACCTGTCCCTGTTTGCCGATGAAGACCAGATCCCGGCCGGCCCGGCGCCGCTCGTGCCAGGCTCGCGCGCGTCGATCCTGCTGCGCGGTTTTGCGCTGCCGTACCTGCACGAGATGCTGCCGGCGCTGGACGCCGTCGTGCTGGCGGCGCCCCTGCGCCACATGGCCACGCCGGGCGGCTTGCGCATGTCGGTTGCCATGAGCAATTGCGGCCCCCTGGGCTGGGTCACGGATGGGCGCGGCTACCGCTACGCGCGGCACGATCCGGCCAGCGGCCTTCCCTGGCCGCCCATGCCGCCCGTGTTCCTGCGCCTGGCGCGGCAGGCGGCGCTGGCGGCCGGCTATCCCGACTTCACGCCCGACGCCTGCCTCGTCAACCGTTATGCCCCCGGTGCGCGCATGGCCCTGCACCAGGACCGCGACGAATGCGACTTCACCGCGCCCATCGTTTCCGTCTCGCTGGGGCTGCCCGCCACCTTCCTGTTCGGCGGCGCCGAGCGGGCCGACAAGGCGGCGCGCATCGCCTTGCTGCATGGCGACGTGGTGGTGTGGGGCGGCGCCGACCGCCTGCGCTTCCACGGCGTGGCGCCCCTGAGGGAGGGCGAACACGCGCTGCTGGGCGCGCAGCGCATCAATTTGACGTTTCGCAAGGCCAGCTGATCGGTCAATACGCCCCATTAATGCAAGGCACTTGCAAATGCGGCCGTTTTTCTCCATGATATGCAACTTGTTTGCATATGGAGTGTCCAGCATGAAGCGCGATCCGATTTCCTCGCCCCTGCCTGACGTGGCGGCCGGCCCCCATCTGGGCAATGCCTTGCCGCTCGAGTGGGTCGGCATGCAGGGCATCGCCTTGCCCCTGTGGCTGGAGGAAGGCGGGCAGGCGCAGCAAGTGCATGCCTGGGCCGACGTGCAGGTCGACTTGCCCGACCCGCACGTGAAGGGCATCCACATGTCGCGCCTGTATCTGCTGCTCGACGCGTTCGCCGCCGCGCAGCCGCTCGATGCGGCCGCGCTGGCCGCCGTGCTGCGGCGCATGGTGGACAGCCACGCCGATTGCGGCAGCACGCAGGCGAGGCTGGCGCTGGCGTTCCCCCTGCTGCGGCGCCAGCCGGCGCTGCTGACGGCGGGGCTGTCCGGCTGGAAATCGTACCCTGTGCGCCTGCAGGCCAGTGTTTCGCCGCAGGGCTTTGCCTTGTCCTTGACGGTGGAGATCGGCTACTCGTCGACCTGTCCGTGCTCGGCGGCGCTGGCGCGGCAATTGCTCGCCGACGCCTTCGCGGCGCGGTTCGGCGCGGGCCCCATCGATGGCGCGGCTGCGCGTGAATGGCTGCGGGAACACGCGAGCCTGGCCACGCCGCACAGCCAGCGCAGCACGGCGACGGTCACCGTGCCCTTGACGGAACAGGCGGAACTGGACCTGTTTCCCCTGATCGACGTGGTGGAAGCGGCGCTGGCGACACCGCTGCAGACGGCCGTGAAACGGGCCGACGAGCAGGCGTTCGCGCGCCTCAATGGTGCTAACCTGATGTATGTGGAAGATGCGGCCCGCCGCGTGCAGGCGGCGCTGGCGCCATTGGTGCCACCGTATGCGCGGGCGCGTGTTACCGTACGGCATATGGAAAGCCTGCATCCGCACGATGCCGTGGCGCAGGCGGGCAAGCTTGCCGGAGATTGGTAGTCAACCACCGTGGAGGAGGGCAACATGCCGGAGAACATCGAGCGGGACGTCAACGATGACAGCCTGGAAGAGGAACTGGAGCGCGAACGGCGCGAGCATGCGCTGATCGACGAGGAAAAGCTGGGCATGGACGAGCTGGAAGAGGAGCACCTGAAGCGGGAACGCCAGCCCGGCGGGCCGGCGGGGCGCTAGCGTCAGGCGCGGGAGTCAAGGCGGCGCGATCATCGCTGGCATCGCGCGGCGCTGCCCGGTACAATTTCGCTTTGTCCTGCTCCCCCAACCCCGGAGGCCCATGAAATATCGCGCATTTTTCCCGTTCATCCTCGGCCTGACAGGCGCCGTCCTGGCCGCCTCGCAAGCCCAGGCCGCCACCATCTGCACCGCCATGGCGGACGCCAAAACGGGCACCGTCTTGTTGCAAGAGGGTAATTGCCTCGACCGCGTCACCCCCGCCTCCACGTTCAAGATCGCGCTCAGCCTGATGGGCTATGACGCCGGCTTCCTCAAGGACGAGCACAAGCCGACCCTGCCGTACCGCCAGGGCTACGTGGATTGGGGCGGCGAAGCGTGGCGCCAGGAGACGGACCCGTCGCGTTGGATGCAGTATTCCGTCGTCTGGTATTCGCAGCAGGTCACGCAGGCGCTGGGCGCCGAGCGCTTCCAGAAATATGCGAAGGCTTTGCGCTATGGCAATGCGGATGTGTCGGGCGATCCGGGCAAGGACAATAGCCTGGAGCGCTCGTGGATCAGTTCTTCGCTGAAGATCTCGCCGCTGGAACAGCTGGGCTTTTTGCGCAAGCTGGTCAACGATCAGTTGCCAGTCACCAAACAGGCGATGGAGCAGACGCGCCGCCTGACCCGCCTGGCGGACGTGGGCGGCTGGCAAGTGCATGGCAAGACGGGCGCGGCCTTCCCGCGCAAGGCCGACGGCAGCTTTGACGAAGCGCATGGCTACGGCTGGTTCGTGGGCTGGGCCAGCAAGGGCGAGCGCAGCATCGTGTTTGCGCGCCTGGTGCAGGACGAGCAGAAGGGCCAGCAGTCCGCGGGCTTGCGCACGCGCGAGGCCATGCTGAAGGAATTGCCTGCCTTGCTGGAGCAGGCGCAGAAGTGACGGCCAGCATCGTCGCCGCCACCTTCATCGCTTCCGACGGCGAGTACCTGGAAGCCGTCATCGAGGTGGAGGGCCAGCGCCTGCACGTGATGGACGAGTTCGGCGGCGGGCAACTGGCCGCCGGCACGCAAGTCCGGCTCGAACTGTGGCCCATGACCAGCGAGCTGGACGACTGGGACGCCATCTTCGGCGCCAACCCCGGCTGCGTAAAGGGCGTGCGCCGGCTCGATGGCTGGCGCTACCTGGCGCTGGGCGTCGTGACCCAGGTCGATCCCGTCATCTGCGATTGCGGCTTGCTGCAGCTGGAAAACCCGTTTACGACGCATGATGCGCGCTGCGTGGGCGCGTACGTGGGCGTTACGCTGGCGCGCCTGGATGCTTGCCTGGCGTAAAATCCGGCCCGCTTTGTTGCCCGCCCTATATACTTGCTGAAACGGATCATCCGGCATCAGACAAGGTTACAAGCATGGCATCAGGCATGGAGCAGTTTCAGGAAAAAGCACGGCAGGCATGGACATGGACGCGCGCGCAAGCCGTGCGCGTGGCGGGAGTGGCGTGGACAAAGGCGGTGGCGCTGTACCGGCGCGGCCACGCGCACCTGATGACCTTGCCGCCCGTGCGGCGCGCGCTGGTGCTGGGGCTATGGTCGTTCCTGGCCGTGCTGGCGCTGGTGATCCTGTACATGCTGCTGCTGATCCCCCTGACGCCGAGCATCCACGACTTGCGCCAGGCGCGCGCGGCCGCGCCGAGCACCATGGTCAGCGCGGATGGCGAGGAACTGGCCCGCTTCGACCAGGGCTTGCAGGAGCGGGTCACGTTAAAACAGATTTCGCCGAACGTGATCAGCGCGCTGATCTCGACGGAAGACCACCGTTTCTATGAACATCACGGCATCGATTTCACGCGCACGGCGGGCGCCGTCCTGCATACGGCGGGAGGCAACCCCCAGGGCGGCTCCACCATCACGCAGCAACTGGCGCGCAATATGTTCCCCGAGGAAATCGGCCGCTCGCGCAACCTGAACCGCAAGCTGAAGGAACTCATCACGGCCCTCAAAATCGAGGCCACCTACAGCAAGACGGAAATCCTGGAAGCCTACCTGAACACGGTACCCTTCCTGTACAACACCTACGGCATCGAAATGGCGGCCCGCACCTATTTCGACAAGCCTGCGTCGCGCCTCGACATCCTGGAAAGCGCCACCCTGGTCGGCATGCTCAAGGGTACGAACTACTACAATCCTGTCGGTAATCCCGAACGTTCCTTGCAGCGGCGCAATGTGGTGCTGGGGCAAATGCGCAAACATGATGTCATCGACGAGGCGCGCTACAGGCAGTTGATCAAGCGTCCCCTGCGCCTGCATTTCGAGCGCCAGAGCGAGCGGGCGCAATCGGACAGCCATTTCACGGCGTATGTGCGCAAGTGGCTGATCGACTGGGCCGACGAGAACGATTACAACCTGGAGCGCGACGGCTTGATCGTGCACACCACGCTGGACCAGGATTTGCAGCAGGCGGCCGAGCGCGCCGTCGAGCGCCAGGCGAATGCCTTGCAGGCGATCGCCGACGTGGAATGGAGCCGCGCCGGCGTGCCGTCTTCCACGTCGACAGGCATGTATGCGGGCATGCAGGGCGGCAGCGTGCCATTCGATTATTTCTGGAAATCGCATCCGGCCCTGCTCGACGCCTTCGTGCGCGAGTCGGGCGACTACCGCAAGCTGACGGCGGCCGGCGCTACGCCGGACGACGCGCTGGCGCAACTGAAGGGCGACCGCGCCTTCATGGCGGCCTTGCGCAAGTCGAAGACGCGCCTGGAAGCGGGCTTCGCGGCCATGGACCCGGCCACGGGCGCCGTGCGCGCCTGGGTGGGCAGCCGCGACTTTGCGCGCGAACAATTCGACCACGTGTCGCAGGCGGCGCGCCAGCCCGGTTCCACCTTCAAGCCCATCGTGTATGGCGCGGCGCTGGAAAAGGGCCTGAGCCCCGAGCACGTCTACCGCGATGCCGTGATGGATATCAAGGCGTCCGACGGCACGATATGGCGCCCGACGGACATGAGCGGCACGACGGGGCGCGACATGACCATGCGCGACGGCCTCGTGTACTCGAAAAACACCATCACGGCGCAAGTGATGCAGGACGTCGGCTTGTCGCCGATCATCAAGCTGGCGCGCGCGCTGGGCATCCGCGACAGCAAGCTGGAAAAAGTGCCGTCGCTGGCGCTGGGCACCAGTCCCGTGACCCTGCTGGAAATGGTCAACGCCTACGCCAGCATCGCGGCCCAGGGCGAGGCGCGCCTGCCGTTCGTCGTCACGCACATCACGGACCGCGAAGGCAAGGTCATCGCCCGCTTCGGCGAAGACAAGCCGCAGCGCGCGATGAAAGCGGAATCGGCGGCCACCCTGACGGACATGATGCGCGGCGTGATCGACCGCGGTACGGGCACGGCCATCCGCAGCCGCTTCGGCATCCGCTCCGACGTGGCCGGCAAGAGCGGCACCACGCAAAACAATGCGGATGGCTGGTTCATCCTGATGCATCCGGAACTGGTGGGCGGCGCCTGGGTCGGTTTCAATGACGCGCGCGTCACCATGCGCAGCAATTACTGGGGCCAGGGCGGTCACAATGCCGTGCTGGTGGTGGGCGACTTCTTCAAGACGGCGCTCGACACGGGAAAACTGTCGCGCGACGCCATCTTCCCTGGCGGCAAGCCTCCACCGCCGCTGCGCCATGTGGAACCGGTCGACGAGCCCGCGGACGAACCCGTGGAAGAGCCGGGCGATTTGCTGCAGGAAGGCGCACCGCCGGCGCCGCTGGCCATGCCGGCCGAAGGCGAGGGCGGACAGGAATCGCATGGGAAGGCGGTGCCGGAACCTATGCCGCAGCCAGCACCGGCACCGCAGCCGGCGCTTGCACCGCAAGGTTAATCCGCTGTGTCGATGGGGTTGGAAACGCAATACTTTTGGAATGCCGCTAACGCGTGAAACCATATATTCAACTTACCATACGCACGAAGGCGTCCACGGCATCATGGGCGCTTGGCGAACAGTTCATCGACACGCTGGAGGAGCACGCCGGATTGCTCTTGCCTGAGCAGATATCGCATAATCCGGATAAATTTACCGAGTCTTACGCCGGAAAAATGGCGATGGAACAGCGCTGGGCAGCGCCTTGTACTTTGCGTTATGGCGGCGGCATGTTTGAAGTGGCGGAAGAATTCGCATGGCGACGAAAAAAAACCATCAAATCCACCGGCTATGTGAGCCACACAAAGCGTAATATTCGTGGCCAGATCGTGCCCGGTGGCGTGAGTTTCACGTCAGCGTATAGCCGGAACATCGATTTTCATGTGCTTTTCAAGCAGTGGTGCCATATCTTTCCGCCTCAGATCGCGATGCTGCATCCCTTTCTTTCCCTTGAATTGGCCAACCTTGAACGCTACGATAGTTTTCGCCTGGGATCGTTCAATGCGTCCCTCAGGCCGGATATTCCGGACGTAGCGTGGGCCATGTTCTATGGGCCGGATTTTTGCCAGCGCATCGATGTGGAGCGGCTGCTGGCCGCTGGATTTTTCGTGGAAAAGATGGGTGAGGGTATCCTGGTCAGGGTAACGGAACATATTGACGATGTTGAAAATGACTTCCCAATGTTTTTACGACGGCGCGCGGAACTCAAGGGCCTGTTTCCTGTCGGATTTTTCCTGGATAAGGAGTGAGCTGCAAGAGCCTGGAGCGATAGCTGCGATGCCTATGGCTTTGATGCCCGCCGCCTTCACACCGTGTTGCGCCTCAATCCCGCCTGCCGCACGAACACTTGCAGCGCGGCCATGGTTTGCTCGTGCAGCGCTTCCAGTTCCGCTTCCAGTGCTGGCGTGACGGCCAGGCTGCCATCCGCCTGCCGGCGCACGGGCAGGCCCAGCACTTGCGCCATTTCCACCGGGTAATTCGCGAAGTCGCCGTACGGGCGCTTGCCGTCGACGGACGGGGTGGGCCAACAGCCTTCGGCCAGGTAGTCTTCCGCCGCCGTGCCCAGCATTTCCAGCGGCAGCCACGACTGCTGGCGCAGCAGTTGCAGGTGCCGGGTGGTAAACGTGAACGGCGCCTTGCCGTCGGCATAGCTGCCCGGTTTCAGGTCGGCCATCTGCACGAAGTGGGGCAGCAACAGCGCCGCTTCCATCAGGCGCTGCGCGGCCAGGGGCGCGTCGCGGGTGCCGATGGCCTGCATGGCCAGTTGCAAGGTGTCGCCCTTGCCCAGCGGGTGCGCCGGATTGAGCATGGGCGCGCCGCTTTCCACGGGCGACCAGCCGATGTTGAAACGCCGTATCAACGCCAGGTGGTGCACATTGAGCACCTTGGGCAGCGGTGCGTCGAGGGTGGCCAGGATGCGCTGGCGCACGTCGCGCGGCAGGCCGCCGTCGGCCGCGCGCGCGAGCATGGGCGAGCACAGCAGGGTGCCGGCGAGGCGCAGCAGCTGGCGCCGCAGGGGCTGGACCAGGTCCGGCATCACGGCGCCGTCAAGTCCTGACGCTGGAATTCGATGCGGTTTTCTTGATAAGCCCACTTGGTGTAGGGGCCGAACACGCGCCGGTTTTCCTTGCTGTCGGCATTCGACACCTCGCGTTTCATGCGTCGCACGAGGGCGGGGTCCGTGAGCGGCGCCGTCGTGGCGGCAAACACGTCGTGCCGCACGCTCTGTTTCGCATCGGCGCCGCGCGAGATGATGGTGAGCTTGCGCGAGGCGGGATCGAAGTACACACGCATGGCGAAGGTATTCATGTCCTGCAGATACAGGCCGTCGTCGCGCTGCTGGGCATAGAAATAGTCGCCGCAGACGGCTTTCGGCTCGCGTTTCCACTCGCACGACAGGACGATCATCAGATGCTGGTCATCGAGTTGCTTGACTGAAATGCGTCCCTTGGAATAGCCCCAGGTGCTGGCCGGCACGGTCGCCGACGAGGCCAGGTTGTAGTCGCCCACGAGCTTGGTCAGGGGAGCTTGCGCCGAGGCGCCCGCGCAGAAAGTAAAGGCGGCGGCCGCAAGGGCGCCTGGTATCTTGGAAAAGGATGTCATGATGGCCATAAAGAAAAGTTGCCATATTATAGATGGCAACTTGCCAAGATGGCCGCGCGCTTGAACGCGCTGCTGGCCGTTACTTCAGCTTGCTTAATTCCGCCACGTCGATCTTGACGGTCTTGCCGTCAGTGGCGGCCACCAGGGTCAGGAAGTGGGGCGTTGCGTAGTGCGCCGTCAGGGCCGCCTTGTCGGTCCATTCTTCCAGCATGACGAAGCGCGTGGGAATCTTATTGTCGAGGTGCAATTCGTAACGCAGGCAGCCGCTTTCGGCGCGGCTCGGCGGCACGACGGCTTCCAGGGCGGCGCGCACGGCGTCGGTATGGTCGGCTTGGGCATCGATGGTGGCGACGACGGTCAGGGTCATGGTGGTCCTTGTGTAGTGATGGGGCGGATGCAGCTTAGCGCATCCTGGACTTTCATGCCTGCCATGTCCAGTCTGGCTGCGCCGAAACAGTTTCCGTCGCAGCCAGAAAATCCGCCGCCGCTTACGCTGCCTGCAGCGCGCCGATCTGTTCAAACGCGGCCGTCAACGCCTGCGCCCTGGCGGCGTCGCTGACCTTGACGCCTTCGGCGCGCACGATTTCGATCTGCGTGACGCCGAGGAAGCCGAAGAAGGCGCGCAGATGGCTTTCCTGGTGTTCCAGGGCGGCCATCGGCGTGTCGGCGCCGTAATAGCCGCCGCGCGTCGAGGCGATGATCACGCGCTTGCTGCCCAGCAAGCCTTCCGGGCCGTTGGCGCCATACTGGAACGTTTTGCCGGGCACGGCCAGCGCATCGAGCCACGATTTGAGCTGGCTGGGGATGGCGAAGTTGTACATGGGCGCGCCGATGACGATGACGTCGGCGGCCAGCACCTGCTCCAGCGCGCCGGACAAGGCGGCAGCGTCGGCGGCGCCGGGCGCGGCCGTAAATTGCGGCAACGGTTGCGCGGCCAGGTCGCGGTAGCGGGCGGTGGCGCCCGGCGCGGCCGCTTGCAGGCGGGCGACGATGGCGGCGGACAATTGGCGGCTGAGGGAATGCTCGCCGAGGATGCTCGAATCGATGTGCAGGATGTTCATGTGGGCCTTCTTGGGTGGTATGATCGGGTGGTATGTTTTTGTAACCGAGTTAAATATAGTGACTATCAAATGAACGCACAAGAAGGCACTTTTTCCACACTGGGGCACACGGATGTGACTATTGGCGATGCCGCCGCGCAAGGAGCGGAGCTGGAACGGCGCATGCGCGACGAGGGCGGCCATGCGGGCGTGGCCGATTCCTGCCGCCCGATCACGGATATCCTGACCCGCGTGGGCGACAAATGGAGCGTGATGGTGGTGATTTTGCTGGGCAATGGCACCAAGCGCTTCAACGAGATGCGCCGCCTGATCGGCGGCATCTCGCAGCGCATGCTGACCCTGACCCTGCGCGGGCTCGAGCGCGACGGCCTGGTGACGCGCACCGTGTTTCCCACCGTGCCGCCGCGCGTCGACTACGCCTTGACGGACCTGGGCCGCTCGCTGTTGATCCCCATCAGCGCGCTGGGCGCCTGGGCCCATGGCCACCGCGACGCCATCGATGCGGCGCGGCTGGCGTTTGATGCCCAGTTGCCGCCGGTCGATGATGCAGGGAAACTGTCCTCACCGCAGGAATTGAGGCGTTAAGGCAGTTCGATATCGACGGCTTGCTGGCTTTTTTTCAGGCTATCCTGCCACCAGCCATTGGCATAGGGGTTAGTCTGGCCGTTGGCATTGGCTTGGGCATAGATGTAGCGTATCCATTTGCTTTGCAACACATCTTTTTCTTCGCGCTGCTTGCGGTCCTCCGCCAGCCAGGCGCCTATCATGGGCGCCTTGCTCGCTTCCAGGGCAGCGTAGACGGCCGAGGAAACTTGCTTCATGGCTTGTTCGCGCTGTTCGCTGATGTCCTTGCCGGCCTGTGCCTTGGCCAGCTCCAGATCCCGCGTGCCCGCGACCAGTTCCCGTTTCGTCTTTTCCAGCTCTGTCATGGCATTGAACAGGAAGGTTGCCAACACAATGCCGAGCGCGGCCAGTACGGCGGCGACCGTGAGGGTGATGTACCACTTGTTTTGCAGTGCATGTACGGCTGTGTGCAGCGCGCTGTGTTGCTGTTGCAAGGCGACGATGTCTGGATCCAATTGTCCTCTCTGCGTGGATGGCCTTGGCAAGCGGAGGCAGGGCTGTGCGTGCCTGCCTGACGCCACCAAACCATTGGATCCGTGTCGAAGCCTGTGGTTCCTGCAAAGGACGGCTCGCTGGCGGCAATATGGCGCAGTATTGGCCCGCATCAACGGTGCTCCCTGTCGCCGTTGACGCGGATCAGGTTATCGCTTGCCTGATCGCCGCCAGCATGTCGGGCCGGTCGCCAGGCTGGTCGCCCAAAACGCACCAGCGACGCCACCTTGCTCGACGTGCGCCTGACGTGTCACCTGTCCAAGGGCGCGGCCGCTGTGGCGCAGGGTGCCGGCGGCGCGGTGGCCGCAGTCCAAATGGCGTGATGGCGTATCCGCGCCAGCCCTTTCCCGTTCTTTTAACTGCTTTGCATGTCTTGCCGGTAGCGCGCCGGCGGCAGTTCGAACTGGGTCTTGAAGAAGCGGGTGAACGCGCTTTGCGAGGAAAAGCCCAGGCGCTCGCTGATTTCCACCACGCTCAGGCTCGTTTCGCGCAGCAAACGGCGCGATTCGCGGCTCTTGGCGCGCAGTTCCAGCGCGCGGAACGACGTTTTCTCCTGCTGCAGCTGGCGCTGCAGGGTCCAGCGGTTCATCGCCAGGCCGTCGCACAGGGCCGGCAGCAGCGCGGCGCCATCGGCGTCGGCTTGCTGGCCCAGCAAATCGATGATGGCTTGCTCCACGCGGGCCGAAAACAGCTGCGCGCCCTGCAACTGCTGCAATTGTCCCTGCGCGTGCCGCAGCGCGTGCGGCGCCAGCATGGCGTTGAACTGGGCGAAAGGCCGGTCCAGCGCCGGCGCGTCAAACGTCAGCGTGTTGCGCGCCTGGCCGAAGGTGGCGGCGGCGCCGAAGCACTCGCCAATGGCTGGCGCGAACCACGGCGCCTTGCCCTGGAAGCCGGCATGGAAGGCCGTGGCTGCGCCATCGTCGTAGGCGCGCGCCACCAGCGACAGCATGCGGAAATTGGCCAGCGCCTGCATGGCGCCCCCCAGCGGGCAAAACTCGGACAGGTATTCGATCTCGATGCGCGTCCCATTCTCACTCATCAGCATGAAGTCGAATTCGCCGATCAGGCCCCGCAAGTGCAGCAGCTCGTGCAGGGCGCTGCGCAGGGTGGGGCGGTTGAAGCAGACGTGGGCGATGCCCGAGTAATGGGCGAACCAGTGCGTCACGTCGAGGTCGAGCAAGCCGCGGTGCTGCGGCAGCTGCTGGGCGTAGGCCGTCATGCGGCGGTGCCGCTCGGCGTTGATGCGTCCGCCCGGCTCCTCGAGCTGCGCCGGCGTGATGCCCGTCTGCCGGAAAAAGTCGGCGGGGTCGTGCCCATCGGCTTGCATGGCGCGCGCGCATTGCTGCGCGATCCGGTTCGAAACCGTGCGCGTATCGGGTTTGTGCAAGGGTGTCTCCTGCTTGTTGTAGTAATTTTTCACAAATATTAGCACTTTGTAGGAGATTGTTGGTTGTCGTGCCGTCTAACCAAAAATTGTTCTCGCGGGTATAAAACGCGTGCTGTGCGGTCAAGAAACTCACGCATTCTCACGCTATATTGTTTTCGGCCGGCCTTGCTGCCGCGCCTTGATACCTACAAAAACAGTCTTGGAGATAATGATGAATTGCACATTGAAACCGATGGCCCGCGTGGTCGCCGGCTGCATCGCCACGCTTGCCCTGGCCGCCTGCGGCAACGACACCGTCAGCGAGGAATACACGCAGCCCGTGTTCGGCGCCACCACCTATAGCCAGCTCAAGGTCGACGGCTATACCTTCAAGGACATGAACCGCAACGGCAAGATCGACCCGTACGAAGACTGGCGCCTGTCCGCCGAGGCGCGCGCCGACGATTTGCTGTCGCGCATGAGCCTCGACGAGAAGGCGGGCCTGATGATGCACGGCACGGCGCCCACCGTGTCCGACCCTTCCGGCATCGGCCTCGGCGGCGCGTATGACTTGACGGCCCTGCAAGACCTGATCGTCAAGCAGTACGTCAACACGTTCATCACGCGCATGGCGGGCGATACGGCCAACATGGCGTCCCAGTACAACAAGGTGCAGGAAATCAGCGAAACGTCGCGCCACGGCATTCCCGTGTCCATCAGCACGGACCCGCGCCACCATTTCCAGTACACGGTGGGCGCCAGCGCCGGCACCAAGGGATTTTCCCAGTGGCCGGAAACCCTGGGCCTGGCCGCCATCGGCGACGATGCGCTGGTGCGCCGCTTCGGCGACATCGCGCGCCAGGAATACCTGGCCGTCGGCATCACGCAAGCGCTGTCGCCGCAGGCGGACCTGGCCACCGAGCCGCGCTGGTCGCGCATCAACGGCACCTTCGGCGAAGATGCGGACCTGGCCAAGCGCATGGTGCAGCACTATATCGAAGGCTTCCAGGACGGCAATACGGGCTTGCATGACGGCAGCGTGGTGGCCGTCGTCAAGCACTGGGTCGGCTACGGCGCCACGAAAGAGGGTTTCGACGGCCACAATTACTATGGCCGCTACATGACTTATCCGGGCAACAACTTCGCCTACCACGTGAAGCCGTTCGAGGGCGCCTTCACGGCCAAGGCGGCCTCCGTCATGCCCACCTACGCGTTGCCGGATGGCAACATCACCATAGCCGGCATCACCCTGGAGCAGGTGGCGGCCGGTTTCAGCAAGACCATGCTGACGGACTTGCTGCGCGGTAAATACGGCTTCGAGGGCGTGATCCTGTCCGACTGGGGCATCACGTCCGACTGCGACGCCAATTGCCGCAACGGCACGCCGGTCGGCGTGGCGCCTTCCTTCATCGGCTTCGGCACGCCGTGGGGCATGGAAAACGCCACCAAGGCCGAGCGTTACGTGAAAGCCGTCACGGCCGGAATGGACCAGTTTGGCGGCGTGACGGAAGCGCCCTACCTGACGCAAGCCGTGCAGCGGGGCCAGTTGACGGAAGCGCGCATCAACGCGTCGGCGCGGCGCATCCTGATCCAGAAATTCAAGCAAGGCCTGTTCGAACACCCATTCGTCGATGCGGCCAAGGCGGCGACCACGGTGGGCAAGGCGGACTTCCTCGAGGCGGGCCTGGAAGCCCAGCGCCGCTCGCTGGTCTTGCTGGAAAACAAGGACAAGGTCTTGCCGCTGGCGGCCACCGTCAAGAAGGTCTACCTGTACGGCATCGATGCGGCCGTGGCGAAGCAGTATGGCTACACGGTGGTCGCCACGCCCCAGGAAGCGGACGTGGCCCTGCTGCGCGTGGCCGCGCCGTATGAAATCCTGCACCCGAACTACATCTTCGGCAGCATGCAGCACGAAGGACGTTTGAACTATGTCGATGGCGACGCCGACTACGAAGCCATCAAGAACGCGGCGAAGTTCGCGCCGAAGACGGTGGTGACCGTCTACCTGGACCGCCCGGCCATCCTTGGCAACGTGCAGGACAAGGCCAGCGCCATCCTCGCCAACTTTGGCGTCAGCGACGGCGCGCTGTTCGATGTCCTGACGGGCAAGGCCAAGCCGCAAGGCAAGCTGCCGTTCGAACTGCCGTCGTCGATGGCCGAAGTGCAGGTGCAGAAATCGGACGTGCCGTATGACACGGCCCATCCGCTGTACAAGTTCGGTTACGGCCTGGGATACTGACAACAGCTCCTGCTGTCAGCGCAGGGTAATCCAGCTGCGCTCCTGCACGGAGCGCAGCGCGGCGTCGATCAGCCGGTCCACCTCGTAGCCATCGCGGAAGGTGGGCCAGACCGGCTGGCCGCCGGCGATCGCCTGCAAAAAATCGCGCGCCTCGATGACGATCTGTTCGTTGTAACCGGTGCCGTGCCCCGCGCCCTGGCTGAACGCCAGGTAGTCGGGGTGGGCGGGTCCCATCAGCAGGCGCTGGAAACCCTGGCGTTGCGCGGGGCGGCTGGCGTCGTACAGCCACAGCGCATTCTGGTTTTCCTGATCAAACGCAATGGCGCCTTTCGTCCCCGTGATACGGTAGGTGTAGCCCATCTTGCGCCCGGCCGCCACGCGGCTGAAGGTCAGCGCGCCCAGCGCGCCGCTGGCAAAGCGCAGCATCAGATTCCCCTGGTCGTCGTTGTCCACCGCTTCCATGCCATGCGGGCCGTCGCGCCGCGCATGCACGGTATTCATGTCGGCCACTAGCGAGTCGACGGGGCCGCCCAGGCGCAGGGCCAGGTTGAGCAGGTGCGAACCCACGTCGGCCAGCGCGCCGGCGCGCGTTGCCGTGGCTTCCCGCGTGCGCCACGAGGCGGGCGCGCGCGGGTCGTGCAGGTAGTCTTCCACGTGCTCGGCGGCGACGTGGATGATGTCGCCGATTTCGCCCGATTCGATGATGTGCCGCGCCAGCTGGCTGGCGGGCGTGCGGATGTAGTTGTAGCCGACCATGTTGGCCACGCCCGCGCTTTCCGCCGCCTGCGCCAGCAGCAAGGATTCGGCGGCCGTCATGCCCAGCGGCTTTTCGCAAAACACGGGTTTGCCCAGGGCCAGCGCCGCCAGCACGATGTCCTTGTGCGTGGCGGGCGGCGTGGCGACGACGATGGCGTCGATGGCGGGGTCATTGACCAGTGCGCGCCAGTCGCCGGTGGACCTGTTCCAGCCCAGTTCCCGCGCGCTGCGCGCCGCGCCTTCTTCGCTGCTGGTGGCGATGCAGGCGCAGACGGGGTTGCGGGCCGTGGGAAAGATGCTGCCCACGGTCTTGTAGGCGATGGTGTGGGCCTTGCCCATGTAGCCGGCGCCGATCAGGCCGATGTGGATGTCTTGCATAGGGAGTCTCCGAGACGCGTAGGGGATTCAGGCTTGCTGGCGCCAGGCGTGGCTGTCCAGGGCGTCGAGGAAGCGGGCCGCGGGCCAGTCCTGCGCCAGCGCTTCGCGCATGAGCTGCTGCTGCGTGGGCGGCGCCATGCCGTCGATGGGCTGGTCGCGGTCCAGGTTGCTGGGGAAGGCATAGCCTTCGGCGCAGGCGGCGATCGCGTGGCCGACGCCAGCGTCATCCAGGGCACCCTGCGCGCGCAGCGCCTGCAAGGCGGGATATAGCGCGGCGCTCATGGCGCGGCGGTCCAGCGTTTCCATGGCGCGCCCGAACGGCGACGACACTTGCAGCAGCTTGGCCATGCGGCGGATGTCGGGCGAACGGTTATGCCCGGCCGCGTGGAACAGGGCGGGATTGAAGAAAACGGCGTCGCCTTTCGACAGCGGCAGCTGCACGCAATACCGGGCAAAATAGTCGCGGAACGGCCGCTGCTGCCACGCGAGAAAACCGGCCCGGTAGCGCTGGGAATAAGGCAGGTACAGGGTGGGACCGGATTCCAGCGGCATGTCGCAATGGGCGACGGCGCCCTGCAAGGTCAAGAGGGCAGACATCTGGTGCACGGGCGCGGGATAGGCGGCGCAGGCGGCGGCGCTCTGGAAGCCCAGGTGATAGTCGCGGTGCGGCGCCTGGGCGGCCCCGCCGGGATTGACGACGTTCACTTGCGCCGTCATCTGGTAGGCGGGACCCAGCCAGGCCTCGGATATCCAGGCGAAGACGGGATTGGCGTAGTAGCGCGCGAACGTTACGGGCGCGCGCAGGCAAAGCTTTTGCTGGGCGTTCCAGATGCGGTCATTCGCGCCCGGCCTGGCGAAATGGTCGCCTGCCGTCTGGCCGCTGGCATGCTGCCCGGCGATCAGGTCGCGGAACACGCGATTCGCCTGTTCCAGCGTCTCCATGTCGGTGACGGCCCGTTTGAGCACGATGACGCCGGGACCATCCATCAGCGCCTTGCCCCATTCGGCCTGCAGCGCGCGCAGCGAGGCCGGATTGGCAGCCAGTTCGCGCACGGCGTCGCAGTCGTAGACGAGGATATTTTCCTGCACCGCGGCGGCGTGCGGATAGTCGGCCAGCGCCGTGCGGCAACTGACGGTGCCGATGAAGTCTTGCAGGTCGCAGCTTTCCGGCGTCAGCCAATACGGGACGGGCGGCTGGGCGCCGGCGTTGGTGATGTGCATGCGGTGTCTCCTGATTATTTAAGTTGTAGAATCAGTATAGGGATGAAAATCCGCATTTTTCATCAGAAAATCCATCAAAAAACCATCAATCCGAAATGGAGAGCACGTGACGCATCCTTTCCCCGTCAAGGTCGTGGCGCTGCAGGCCGGCGTCAGCGTGGCCACGGTCGACCGCGTGATCAGGCAGCGCGGCGGCGTGCACGCCAATACGGTGCGCCGCGTGATGCAGGCGCTGGATGAACTGGCGCGGCAAAGCACGCAGGTGGGCCTGTCCGGCAGAAAATTCATGCTCGACGTGCTGATGGTGGCGCCGCGCCGCTTTACGGATGCCGTGCGCGCCGCGCTGGAGGCGGAGCTGCCGTCGCTGCATCCGGCCGTGCTGCGTTCGCGCTTTCACCTGCATGAAACCCTGGAAGTGGACGGCATCGTCGACCTGCTGGAACGCATCCGCAGGAACGGCAGCCACGGCGTGCTGCTCAAGGCGCCGGATGTGCCGCCAGTGGCCGAGGCGGTGAACCGGCTGGCGGCGGCCGGCATCCCCGTGGTGACCCTGGTGACGGACTTGCCGGCTTCCGCGCGCCGCAGCTATGTGGGCATGGATAACCGGGCGGCGGGCGAGACGGCCGCCTGCCTGGTCGGCCAGTGGCTGGGCAGCGTGAGAAAAAAACAGCAGGTGTTGGTGACCCTGAGCAGCAACCGCTTTCATGGCGAGGAAGAGCGCGAGATCGGCTTTCGCCGAGCGCTGCGCGAACGGCACCGGCATTTATCCATCGTCGAAGTGAGCGAAGGCCACGGCATCGACGGCGCCACGGGTGCGCTGGTGCGGCAGGCGCTGGCCGACCATCCGGGCATCGCCGCCGTGTATTCCATCGGCGGCGGGAATGCCGCCATCGTGCAGGCGTTCGCAAAAGCGGGCCGGCCTTGCCAGGTCTTCATCGGCCATGACCTCGACGCGGACAACCTGGCGCTGCTCAAGTCGGGCGCCATCCACGCCGTGCTGCACCACGACCTGGGCCAGGACATGCGCCGCGCCTGCCAGGAAATCCTGCGGGCGCAGGGCGCGCTGCCGGCATTGGCGCAGCCGGCCTGCCTGTCCGCCATCCAGATCGTCACGCCGTGGAACCTGCCCGCCCTGAATGGCCTGAATTGACAGGCATGCGAGGCTGGCCGATACTCGCCGCTTCGCTCATCGCTCACCTTCGAAGGAATCCCCCGATGTCCGTCATCCCGAAATTGCATCAGACCGTGCTTGCCGCCTTGCTCTCCACCGCGTTTGCCATGCCGGCCATGGCCGCCGCCCCCGCAGTTGCGGCAGCCGCCGCCCCATCGGCCTGGGTCGAGGCCAGCAACCGCAACGCGGCCATCGTGCTGGCGGCGCAGGCGCAGTTCTCGCCTGAAAACGCTTCCGACACGGGCCTGGCGCAGTACGATGGCCTGGCGGCCGACCTGGGACCGAAGATCACGGAACGCTATGTGGCAGCCATGCAGCAGGCGCGCGCCCAGCTGCAGCAGAAGCTGGCGGCGGAAAAGGATGAACGCATCCGCCAGGATCTGCAAATCCTGACGCAGGCCGTCGACCAGGAGATCGCCGGCGCCCTGCTGGAAGCCAAGTACGCCTTGCCGTGGGTTGATGTGCCGCAAATGGTCTTTGGCAGCATGCAAAGCCTGCTGCAGGAACAGCGCCCGGCCGCGCGCCGCGCCAAGGCACTGGAACGGCTGCAGCGCTATGTCGGGCAATACCCTGGCAGCACGCCGATCACGCAGCAGGCGAAGGCCCGCTTCACGGAGCAAATCGGCAAGCCCGGCCTGGCGGGACCCGTGCGCCTGCAGGTGGAGCAGTCGCTGGAAAACGTGCCGACGTATATCGCCGGCATCCGCAAGCTGTTTGCCGACATGCAGATCGCGGGCGCGGAAAGCGCGCTGGCGGCCATGGAGCAGCAGCTGACCGAGTATGCGGCCTGGGAAAAGCAGGTGGTGCTGCCCCTGTCGCGCACGGATTTCCGCATGGCGCCCGAGCTGTATGCGTTTCGCCTGAAGCAGGTGGGCATCGACATCGAGCCGCGCGCGCTGGTTGAACGGGCGCAGGTGGCTTACCTGGAAACGCGCGCCGCCATGCAGGCGCTGGCGCCCGTGGTGGCGGAGAGAATGTCGCTCAAGGGTGTCGACGGCAGCGATTACCGCCAGGTGCTGCGCGCGCTGAAAAGCGCGTCGATTCCCAACGAGCAGCTCGAAGCGCATTACCAGGGCGTCAATACGCAGCTTGAAGAACGCATCGCCCGGCAGCGCGTGGTCGATATTCCTGCGCGCGCCATGACCATGCGCCTGGCGTCCGCCGCCGAATCGGCGGCCCAGCCGGCGCCGCATATGCGTCCGCCTCCGCTGATCGGCAATACGGGAGAACACGGCCAGTTCGTCCTCCCCGTCAGCAATCCGGCCGCCAGCGGCAAGGGCGAGGCGTATGACGATTTCAATTTCGCGGGCGCCGCCTGGACCCTGAGCGCGCACGAGGGCCGTCCTGGCCACGAGCTGCAGTTCAGCGCCATGGTGGAGCGGGGCGTGTCGCAGGCGCGCAGCCTGTACGCGTTCAACAGCGTCAACGTGGAAGGCTGGGCGCTGTACGCGGAAGCGGAGATGATTCCCTACGAGCCGGCCGAAGGCCAGTTCATCGCGCTGCAGTTCCGCATGCTGCGCGCGGCGCGCGCCATGCTGGACCCGATGCTGAACCTGGGGCAGGTCACGCGCGAAGAGGCGGGCCGCATCCTGACGGACGAGGTGATGCTGTCGAAACCGATGGCGCGCCAGGAGCTGGACCGCTACACCTTCAATATGCCGGGCCAGGCGGGCAGCTATTTCTATGGCTACACGCGCATCCTGCAGCTGCGCGCGGAAACGGAGCTGGCGCTGGGAGACAGATTCGACCGCCTGGCCTTCAACAACTTCCTGCTGGGCCAAGGCTTGCTGCCGCCGGACTTGCTGGCCAGGGCCGTGCGCGAACACTTCATCCCCGCACAGAGAAAAGCCAGGGGCTGACGGCGGTCTCCTGCGCATGCCATACTGGCGCCCTTGAATGAAAACGTGAGAGTGGCAGGCATGTGGCGTGGGATCGTATGTGGTGTGCTGGCCGGCGCCTTTTGGGGCGCCGTTTTCATTGTGCCCGTCTTGCTGCCGGACTTTTCCCCGGTCGAGCTGATGGTGGGGCGCTACATCTGCTATGGCGCGCTGGCGGCCGGCCTGATGCTGCCGCGCCTTGTGCCCCTGCTGCGGCGCTTGCGGCGCAGCGACTGGCTGGCGATGCTGCGCCAGGCGCTGGCCGGCAATGTCGTGTATTACCTGCTGCTGGCCTACGGCGTCAAACTGGCCGGCGTGGCGCCCACTTCCCTGATCATCGGCTTGCTGCCCCTGAGCGTCACCATCCTGGGCCGCAAGGACCACGGCGCGCTGCCGCTGCGCCAGCTGGCCTGGCCGCTGCTGGTGGTAGCGCTGGGCATCGCCTGTATCAATGTCGATATCTTCAGCCATGCAGGCGGCGCGGGCGGCGCCGGTCTGGCGCACAAGCTGGCCGGCGTGCTGTGCGCCGTTGGCGCGCTCGCCTGCTGGACCTGGTATGCGCTCGACAATGCCCGTTTCCTCAAGCGCCACGCGCATTTCAGTTCCGTGGAATGGGCCATGCTGTATGGCCTGGCCAGCGGCGTCATCGCCCTGGCCGTTGGCGCCGCGATGCTGGCGCTGCAGCAGGCAGGCGGCGCCGACGACGCGCCGGCGCGCGACTGGCACCGCTACTGGATCGTGTGTTTGCTGCTGGCGCTGGGCGCTTCCGTGATCGGCAATTACCTGTGGAACCTGGCGTCGCGCCTGGTGCCGGTCACCTTGTCGGGCCAGCTGATCCTGTCGGAGACCCTGTTCGCGCTGCTGTACGGCTTCGTCTACGCGCAGCGCATGCCGCGGCCCCTGGAATGGGCCGCCATGGTCTTGCTGACGGCGGGCGTGCTGTGGTCCGTGCGGCGGCATGCGCAGGAGGAGGGAGCAGGGCAGGAGGCAGGACGGACGTAGCGAAAAATACATCGTTGCCGGCCTGCCGTTTGCAGTGGCCGGGCCGTATAATTACGCTAATTTTCCGCCCACCCAGGGAGTTCCGCTTGCAGCTACCGATCCGTTATCCGAACATGCCGCAACTGCTGCTGAAGGCCCGCGACAGCCTGCTGCAGCATTTCCGCCCCATCCTCAACCACTTCGGCGTGACGGAGCAGCAGTGGCGCATCATGCGCGCGCTGAACGAAAGCCCGACCCTGGAACCGCGCGAACTGTGCGAGATCTGCCAGATTTCCAGCCCCAGCATGAGCGGCATCCTGGCGCGCATGGAAGAAATCGGCTTGATCGGGCGCAGCAAGTTCGAAGGCGACCAGCGCCGCCGCAAGGTGCACCTGTCGGAAGCGGGCGCCAGCCTGCTGCTGCAGATGGGCAAGCTGATCGACCTGCAATATGAACACCTGGAAGCGGCCTACGGCAAGCAAGTGTTCGAAGACATGCGCCGCACCCTGGAAGCTTTCATTGCCCTCGAAACCCTGCCGGTGGCGCCCGCCATCCTGCGCTGACCGTCCCGCTTTCCCCGTTTTCCCGCCTGCCTGATTAGCCACCGGGCGCGTGTTTTTCGACACGCGCCGCCGCTGCTTTCCCCATGCCTGTTCCGCGTATTTCCCCATCCTGCCGGGCGTGCGCCCGCATGCCTGCCGGTTTTGCTATAAGACACAAGAAAGTTTTGCTATAAGACTACGCCTTACAGTCAATCACTTACATGTGAGTAAATAAGCGTATAATTTGCTCCACTTGATTCAAATCAAGAAGAAAAGCGGACGCCCCACGCGCTGTATGGGGCCGCAACGCGGCGCCTCGCCAGTATGTCGCCATCACGGCGGCAATGCCGGCCGGGCGTACTATAAAACAGGAAAGTCAGGAAAAAATGAACACTACATGCATGCGCGCTGCGGCGCTGGCCGTCTCCACGCTCATCGGCGCAAACGTTTGCGCCCAGAGCAATGTCAGCATTTACGGCGTGGTCGATGCGGCCATGGCGTACACCAGCAACCAGGGCGGCAATTCGAACACTTACATGCGCAGCGGCAACTTGTCCGCCAGCAAGATCGGCTTCCAGGGCGTGGAAGACCTGGGCGGCGACCTGAAGGCGCTGTTCCTGCTGGAAAACGGCTTTGAAAGCGACACGGGCGCGCAAAGTTCGGCCAGCTCCCTGTTCAACCGCCAGGCTTACGTGGGCTTGCAATCGGCAGCCTACGGTAGCGTCACGGCCGGCCGCCAGTACACGCCGTACTACCTGCTGGTGGGCTCGCTGGCGTCGAGCAACGTGTTGACGGGCGCCACCGGCGCCCACCCTGGCGATATCGACGGCCTCGATACGACCGTGCGCATCAGCAATTCCGTCACCTACAGCATGCCGGCCTGGCGCGGCCTGCAGGCCAGCGCGCAGTACGGCTTTGGCGAAGCGGCCGACGGCAACGCCGTGGGCAGCAGCTTCAGTGCCGCCGTCAAGTACAGTACCTCGCCAGCCGAATTCGCGCTCGGCTACCTGAAACTGAAAAACGGCCAGAACAATGCCAGCGCCATGGCCATGAGCACCCAGGGCGGCTGGAACGGCAATGCTTCGGGCAGCTTCGGCATTTCCGCCATCAACCAAGGCTACGCCTCGGCTGAAAGCGTGCAATTCATCGCCGCCAGCACGCGCTACACCATGGGCAAGTGGATGGTGGGCGCCAACGCCAGCAACGTGCAATACGAGGCGGGCAGCCGCTCGGCCTTCCGCGACACGGCCATCTTCAACACGGCCGGCCTGATCTCCAGCTACCAGTTGACGCCGCAGTGGTTCCTGGCCGCCGGCTACAGCGACACCTTCGCCAGCCACGCCAACGGCATCGCCGACCGCGCGCGCTACCGCCAACTGTCGTTCGAACAGACGTATGCGCTGTCGAAGCGCACCGCGATCTACCTGATCGAGGCGCGCCAGCTGGCGCGCGGCCAGACCCTGGGCCAGGACGGCGCCATCGTCAACGCCGTCGCCTCGGTCGGCGATTCGCAAAACGGCACGCCGTCGTCGACCGGCGGCCAGTCGGTGGTCATGGTCGGTCTCAAGCATTCTTTCTGAACGGTTGCTGAACTCACGGGAGCTTCAAGTGGACGCTACACATCACAAGGAGGGCCGCGGCCCTCTCAATCCCGGCCGCCGCATGGTGCTGGCCGGCTTGCTGTCGGCTTCGGCCGCGGCGCTGATTCCCTGGGCGCTGGCCGAACCGGTCGCCAATGCGGAGCAGGGCGCCTTCCTGGGCGTGTCGGCCATGCTGGTGGGGCGGCAAGTGCTCGACCCCGTGCTGGCCAGGCGCCTGTATGACGCGCTGGTGGCGCAGGATACGGCCTTCCCGGCGAAGGTGCGCGCGCTGCTGGCGCTGATCAATGCGCAAGGCTTGCAGGCGGCCGGCCTGCAGGAAGCGCTCGACGGACTGGACCCGGCCCAGTCGCCGCTGGCTGCCTTGCCGCGCCAGATCGCCAGCGCCTGGTACCTGGGCATCGTCGGCACGGGCGAGGCGGCCGTCTGCGTCGCCTACGAGCAGGCGTTGAACGCGGCCGTCGTGGCCGACGTGCTGAAACCTCCCACGTATTCCTACGGCGCCTACGGCAGCTGGGCCAGAAAACCAATTTAAGGAGCCCTCATGGCTGAAGAACTCTCTGCCGATTACCTCGTGATCGGTTCCGGCATCATCGGCTCCCTGGCCGCGCGCAAGCTCGCGCTGGCCGGCGCCTCGGTGCTGATCCTGGAAGCGGGACCGCGCGTGTCGCGCGGCGAAATCGTCGCCCGTTTCCGCAATACGACGCGCCGCAGCGACTGGATGTCGCCGTATCCGTCCGTCGCCACGGCGCCGCACCCGATCTACCAGCCGACCGATAACGGCTACCTGGTGCAGGCCGGCCCGTATCCGTACCCGGCCGAATACATCCGCCAGTTCGGCGGCACGTCGTGGCACTGGGCCGCGCAGGCCTGGCGCAATGTGCCGAACGACTTCCGCATCCATACCCTGTATGGCGTGGGCGTCGACTGGCCGATCAGCTACGAAGACCTGGAGCCGTTTTACCAGGAGGCGGAAGAGATCATGGGCGTCTCGGGTGCCGAGAACACGGGTTCGCCGCGCAAGCAGGCGTTTCCGATGGACCCCGTGACGGAGCCGTACGCGATGCGCCGCATCCGCGAGCGCCTCGACCCCACCTTCAAGGTCGTCGGCAACACGGTGGCGCGCAACAGCGTCAGCTACGATGGCCGCCCGGCCTGCTGCGGCAATAACAGCTGCCAGCCGATCTGCCCCATCGATGCGCAATACCACGGCGGCATCGCCGCGCAGCAGGCGGAGGACGCGGGCGTGAAGATCGTCTGCAATGCCAACGTCTACAAGCTGGAACACGACGCGCAGGGCCGCATCACGGCCGCGCTGTACTACGACGTCGACAAGAAAAGCCACCGGGTCACGGCCAAGACTTTTATCCTCGCCGCCAACGGCATCGAAAGCCCGCGTCTGCTGCTCGTTTCCGCCTCGGATAAATACCCGAACGGCCTGGCCAACAGCAGCGACATGGTGGGCCGCAACCTGATGGACCACCCGAGCACCTCGATCACCTTCGACGCCGATGAAGACTTGTGGCTGGGCCGGGGCCCGCAAAGCCCCAATTCCATCAACACCATGCGCGACGGCGACTTCCGCAGCGAGCACTCGCCGTACCGCCTGGATTTCACGAACATCTCGCGCGTCGACGGCGCCACCAGGGAATTGATCGGCAAGGGCGTGTTCGGCGAAGCATTCGAGCAACAGCTGCGTTTCCGCTCGGCCCGCGAAATGAGCCTGAAAAACGTGCTGGAAGTGCTGCCGAACCCGGAAAACCGCATTGCCCTGAGCAGCGAAAAAGACGCCATGGGCATCCCCAAGCCGCAGGCGCACTATTCGATCGACGAGTACACGAAGCGTGGCCATGAGCGCTCGAAGCAGGATTTCGAACAGATCGCCAAGCTGATGGGCGGCACCAATCTGCGCCACAGCAAGGAAGGCGTGTTCGCCAACAACCAGCACATCTGCGGCACCCTGTCGATGGGTTCCGACCCCGCCAAGGCCGTGTGCGACCAGTGGGGCCGCACCTTCGACCACGCCAACCTGTTCCTGTGCAGCACCGGCGTGCTGCCCACGTCCGGCACCTGCAATTCGACGGAAAACGGCCTGGCCGTGGCGCTGCGCACCGTCAAGCACATCCTCGACGAACAACAGGGAGGCACAGCATGATGGCGGCCTTCAGACTGACGGCGGGCGCCGTCTTGCTGTCCCTCGCGGCCATGCCCGTGCTGGCGGCCGACAAGGCCGTGCCCGATGCGGCGGCGATCGAACGCGGCCGCTACCTGGCCACGGCCGGCGACTGCATCGCTTGCCATAGCGTGCCTGGCGGTAAACCGATGGCGGGCGGGCTGTCCCTGGCGTCGCCATTGGGCGCCATCGTTGCCACCAATATCACGCCGTCGACCACGCACGGCATCGGCAATTACACGCTCAAGCAGTTTTCCGACGCCGTGCGCCATGGCGTGCGGGCCGACGGCGCCAACCTGTACCCGGCCATGCCCTACACGGCCTACGCCAAGGTGACGGACGAGGACACGGCGGCCCTGTATGACTACTTCATGCACGGCGTGGCGGCCGTGGATGCGGCGCCGGCGCAAAAGACGGACTTGCCGTTCCCGTTCAACATCCGCCTGTCGATGGCGGGCTGGAACATGCTCTTCCTCGACAAGAAGCCCTTCGTTGCCGATACGGCGAAAAGCATGGAGTGGAACCGGGGCGCCTACCTGGCGCAAGGCCTGGCCCACTGCACCACCTGCCACACGCCGCGCAATGCGCTGATGGCCGAGCAGCTGTCGAAGGAGCTGGGAGGCGCTGACCTGGGTACCTGGCATGCGCCGAACATCACGTCGGATATCAACAGCGGCGTGGGCGGCTGGAGCCAGCAGGAACTGGTCGATTACCTGCGCACGGGCCGCACCGCCAACAAGGCGCAAGCCGCGGGACCGATGGCCGAAGCCATCGACCATAGCCTGAAGCACCTGAGCGATGCGGACTTGCACGCCATCGCGCACTACGTCAAGAGCGTGCCGGCCATCCGCGACAAGGCCGACACGCAGCCGGTGACGCAATGGGGCAAGGCGGGCGACGAGCTGGCCAGCATCCGCGGCGTGCCGCTGCCGCAAAACCTGAACAAGATGTCGGGTGCGCAGCTGTACGATGCGCAGTGCGCCAGCTGCCACCAGGCCAGGGGCGAGGGCAGTTTCGACGGCAGCCTGCCGCCGCTGTTCCATAACTCGGTGACGGGCCGCAGCAACAGCAACAACCTGGTGATGGCCATCCTCGACGGCGTGGAGCGCCAGGATGGCAAGGGGAATCATGCTGCGGGACACCTGATGCCCGCCTTCCGCCAGACCCTGTCGGACGAGCAGATCGTCACCCTGGGCAATTACGTGCAGAAGATGTACGGCAATCCCGCCATCAAGGTGACGGCAGAGCAGGTGACGACCTTGCGCAACGGCGGTGCGCCGTCCAATTTGATCGGCCTGGCCCGCGCGGGCATCATCGTCGGCGTGCTGGTGTTGCTGGCATTGCTGCTGTGGTGGCGGGGGCGCCGGCGCAAGCAGGCGTAGAAGCAGTCGCGAATAACAGGCGCTGAAGTACAGACGCTGAAGTACAGACGCTGAAGTACAGACGCTGAAGTACAGGCAGGGGCCAGGCTGAATAGTCTGGCCCCTTTTTTTACGTCTTGATGTTGCAACTGGTTTGCATCTGTGTAAATTATGTACTATCATTAGTTACATGAGACGCGACAGCAAACTATCATCGATCCTCCATGTGCTGCTGCACATGGCCCACGCGGGACGCCCGATGACGTCCGAGGAACTCTCCGCTTACCTAGATACCAATCCCGTGCTGGTGCGGCGCGTGATGGCCGGCTTGCGCGAACGGGGCTACGTGGCTTCGGTCAAGGGCCACGGCGGCGGCTGGCGCATCGTCTGCGACCTGCACCGCGTCACGCTGCACGACATTTACGTGGCCGTGGGATCGCCCACTGTCTTCGCCATGGGCAACCGCGTCGATCAGCCGGGCTGCCTGGTCGAGCAAGTGGTCAACCAGTCGCTGGCCGGCGCCTTCGACGAAGCCGAGGCGCTGCTGATCCGGCGCTTTGGCGCCGTCACCCTGGCCGACCTGGCCGAACGTTTCAGCCAACAATACACCACACACCAAGGAGCACCGCATGACCATTCCTGAATCCCAGGGCGGGGGCAGCGCCACGCCTGCCGCCGCATTCGACGCCCCGTTCGACGCCATCATCGTCGGCGGCAGCTACGCGGGCCTGTCCGCCGCCACGCAACTGGCGCGCGCCCGGCGCCGCGTGCTGGTGATCGACGGCGGCCAGCGCCGCAACCGCTACGCCAGCCATTCCCACGGTTTTTTGACCCAGGACGGCAGCGGGACGGCCGCCATCGCGGCCGAGGGCAAGGCGCAGCTGCTGGCGTATGCCACCGTCGCCTGGCTGGATGGCACGGCCGTGCAGGCCGCCGCCAGCCGCGATGGCGATGGCTTCGGCGTAACCCTGGCGGACGGCAGCGTCTTCCACGGCCGCCGCCTGATACTGGCCACCGGCGTGATCGATGAATTGCCGCCCATCGATGGCCTGGCCGAGCGCTGGGGCCGCAGCGTCTTCCACTGCCCGTATTGCCACGGCTATGAGCTGGAGCAGGGCGCCATCGGCGTGCTGGCCACCGGCCCCCTCTCCATGCACCATGCGCTGATGCTGCCCGACTGGGGCACGGTCACTTTTTTCCTGAACGGCGCGTTCGACCCCGATGGCGCGCAGCTGGAGCAGCTGGCCGCGCGCGGCGTCACGGTGGTGCGCCCGCCCGTGGCGCGGATCGGCGGCGTGGCCGAGGTGGTCATGCAAGATGGCAGCCGCCATGCGATGGCCGGCCTGTTCGTGGCGACCCGCACCCGCCTGGCCAGTTCCCTGGCCGGTGAGCTGGGCTGCGCGTTGGAAGAGGGTGCCATGGGTCCGTTCGTGCGCACCGACGAGCAAAAGGCCAGCAGCGTGCCTGGCGTCTTTTGCTGCGGCGACGCGGGGCGCATGGCCGGCAGCGTGGCGTTCGCGGTGGCCGATGGCGCCATGGCTGGCGTGGCAGCGCACCGCTCGCTGATGTTCGGACTGACCCCGGCGGCCTAATGCCGGGGCCGTGGTGCGTGCTGGCGCTCAGGCGGCAAAACCGCCATCGATCTTCAGCCCGGCGCCCGTGACGAACGCCGCTTCCGGGCTGGCCAGGTAAGCCACCATGCCGGCGATTTCATCGGCCGTGCCGTGGCGTGGCAGGGCCATCAGACCGTGCATCAGGTCGGCGAAGTCGCCCGTCGGCGGGTTCATGTCCGTGGCGACGGGGCCCGGTTCCACGTTGTTGATGGTGATGCCGCGCGGACCCAGGTCGCGCGACAGGCCTTGCGTCAGGCCGCTCAGCGCCGATTTGCTCATGGCGTAGGCGGCCGCGCCGCCGAACGGCATGCGGTGCGCGTTCGTGCTGCCGATGTTGATGATGCGCCCGCCCGTCTGCATGTGCGCCACGGCTGCCTTGATGGCCACGAACACGGCGCGCACGTTGACGGCCACGGTCTTGTCGAAGTCTGCCAGCGAAAAGTCGTCGATGGCGCCAGGCAGGAACACGCCCGCGTTGTTGACGAGGATATCGACGCGGCCAAATTGCGCCGCCACCTTGTCGATGGCCGCCGTCAGGGCGGTGGCGTCAGCCGCATCGGCTTGCACGCCCTGGGCCTTGCCGCCGCTTGCCTCCACCGTGGCGGCCAGCGCTTGCGCTTCGGCGGCCGAGCTTTGATACGTGAAGACGACGTTGGCGCCCTGGCTGGCCAGGCGGCGCACGATGGCGGCGCCGATGCCGCGCGAGCCGCCCGTCACGAAGGCGATCTTGTCTTGCAGTGGCAGGGAGGTGGTGGTTTGGGTTTGCATGATGTGCTTTCTAAGTGAGGGGTTGAGGAGTTCAGTATCTGCCTTTCATTCCTGCCGCGCTAGCCATGAATCGCTACAATCACTTTCAACCATTGGTATCAGCTGAGCGGGTAGAATAGGCGCATGGACGCCCTCAATCACTTGCAATCCTTCGTGCTGTCTGCCGAGTTGGGCAGCTTTTCCGCCGCCGCGCGTCGCCTGGGACTGACGCCGGCCGCCGTCAGCAAGAACGTGGCGCGCCTGGAAGCGAGCCTGGGATTGCGGCTGTTCCAGCGCAGCACGCGCCGCCTGACCCTGACGGAAGGGGGCGAGCGTTTCCTGCAGCAGATAGGCGGCGCCCTGTCCACCCTGCGCGAAGCGATCGCCGGCGTGGCGGAAGAGGGCGGCCAGCCGGCGGGCATCCTGAAAATCAGCATGGCGCCGTCGTTCGGGCGCAGCTACGTGGTGCCACTGCTGGGCGACTTCATCGCGCGCCACCCGGGCGTGGTGCCCGACTGCCATTTCGACAACCGGCAAGTGGACTTGATCGGCGAAGGCTTCGATGTCGCCATCGGCGGCGGCATCGAGCTGACGCCGGGCGTGGTGGCGCGCGAACTGGGGCATGCGCACATCGTCGCCACGGCGTCGCCCGCCTTCATGCGGGGCAAGGCCATGCCCAGGCATCCGTCGGACCTGGCGCAATTCGATGGCGTGGCGCGCCGCTCGGCCGGCAGCGGAAGGCTGCGCAGCTGGATCCTGCGCGATGGACAGGGCGGCGAAGGCGTGGCCGAATGCCGGCCGCGCGCCATCTTCGACGACCCGGAAGCGATGGCGCAGGCAGCCATCCTGGGCGTCGGCGTGGCGCTGCTGCCCATGCCGCACGCGCTGGCCCACTTGCGCAGCGGCGCGCTGGTCCGGCTGCTGCCAGGCTGGCACGCCGATTCCGGGCCCCTGTCCGTGTACTATCCCAGCAAGAAGCTCTTGCCCGCGAAGACGCGCGTGTTCGTCGATTTCCTGCTGGAGCAGTTCCGCCAGCGCGATTTCGCCGCGCAGATGCGGCCCGATTAAACGATGAACAATTCCCATGCATAGTAATTACAGCCTGTTTTACACCTTCGACGGCGACCGGCCGGCCCGTTTCCGGGAAGCGCGCGTCTTCGGCACGACCGTCTGGACGGCCAGCGGCGCGGCCATGACCTGGGGCGAGGAGACGCGCAACGACTACGCCAGCGAAGCCGAAGCGCACGCCGTCTACCTGGCGCATGGCCGGGCCGCGCTGGCCGACGGCTACGTGCTGGCGCGCGAAAGCGTCATCGACCCGGCCGTATTCGATTTCGCGCTGCTGCAAACCCTGGTGGCAGACGCCGCGCGCCTGGCTGTCGAAGCCGCGCGCCGCGCGCATCCCGACCAGCACATCGACGCTTTCGCGTTGGTGAGCGACGACAGCGCCATGACCATCGGCCCCATGGCGAACAGCCGCGAAGCGCTGGCCGCCTCGGAATACGACGAGGAGATGCTGTGGAATCCCGCCGAATGGGCGTTCGAGGACGGCGGCGAATATTTTGACAGCGCCTACCGTTTGCTGCTGCAGGCGCACCGCGACTTGCCGTTCGACGTGGACTTCGCCACCTTCCGCAGCGGCGTGTTCGACGCCTGCATCGCGGCGCTGGCGCAGCTTGACGCCGAGGGGGTATTCGGTACGGGCGCCGGGCGCGACGAGAGCGTGCTGCTGTTCGAGGTCAGCGACAGCGAAGCGGTGGAAGGCGCGATGGCGCGTTTGAATCCGCCGACGGTGGTGGCGCGGTTCGAGGCGTGGATGGCCAGCTGGGCCGATTAGGTTCTACGCCGCCACCAGCCTGAGCCTCGTAATCTCCGCCGGCGCGCCGATGCGTTTCGGCGGCCCCCAGTACCCCGTGCCGCGGCTCACGTAGATCCACAGGCGGCCTTGCCGGTGCAGTCCGGCCACGTAGGGCTGCTGCAGCGGCACGAACAGATTCCACGGCCAGAATTGGCCGCCGTGCGTGTGGCCGGACAATTGCAGGTCGTAGCCGGCCGCTTCCGCCTCGGGCGCGCTGCGCGGCTGGTGCGCCAGCAGGATGCGGGGAATGCCGGTCGGCGCGCCGGCGATGGCCGCTTGCGGGTCGCTTGCCTGGGCAGGGTCGAAGGCGGCCGCGTTGAAGTCGGTGACGCCGGCCAGCGCCAGGCGCGCGCCGTCGCGGTCGAGGACGACATGTTCATTCATCAGCACGCGCAAGCCCAGGCGGCGAAATTCCGCCACCCACGGCGCGGCGCCCGAATAGTATTCGTGGTTGCCCGTGACGAGGAAGACGCCGTGGCGCGCGCACAGCTCGCCCAGCGGCGCCGTGTGGCTGCCCAGTTGCGCCACCGTGCCGTCGACCACGTCGCCCGTGATGGCGACGAGGTCCGCCTGCAAGCCGTTGGCGCGCGCGACGATGGCCTGCACGTAGGCGCGCTTGATGGTGGCGCCCACGTGGATGTCGCTCAGTTGCACGATGGTGTAGCCCTGCAAGGCGGCCGGCAGGCCGGCGATGGGCACGTCGACCTCGCGCACGCGCGCCACCCGGCGGGCGTTGATGAAGCCGACGACGGTGGCCAGCAGCGCCAGGAGCAGCACAAGCACGGCGGATGCCTGCGCGTGCGGGCGGGTGGCAGGAATCAGCATCAGCAGTGCGCGCAGCGCGGTCAGCACGAACAGCGAGGAAAAAAAGCCCATGCACAGCGAACCGGCCCAGCTCAGACGGTCGGCCAGGCGCGCATCGTTGGTGACGGCGCGGGCGAAGATCGTCATCGGCATGAGCATGGTCGACGCCAGCAGGACCAGGCCGCCCAGCAGCCAGCCGGCCAGGCCGACGGGGAGCGACGGCAGCAGCAGCCAGCCCAGGAGGGCGTGCAGGGCGCCCAGTATCATGGTGATGCGCAGCAGCGGCGTGCGGGTTGTCATGTCATGCTTCCAGAGGTGAGGCGGCCGCCGATTATAGCCGACGCCTTGGCCGCAGGCAGCCGCCACCCCGCTCAGGGGGCGATATGCAATCCCAGCATGGCCAGCTTGCCGAAATCGACGGGTTTGGCGAAGTGTTCGTTGAAACCGGCCTGCAGGGCCGCCTGGCGGTCGTGTTCCTGGCCGTAGCCGGTCAGCGCGACGAGCAGGAATTGCTGCGGTATCGGCAGTTGGCGCAGTTTGACGGCCACGTCGTAGCCGCTCATGTCGGGCAGGCCGATGTCGAGAAAGACGATGTCGGGCTTGAATTCCAGCGTGCGCTCGGTGGCTTGCGCGCCCGTGTAGGCCGTGCGCACCGTGTGGCCGTACATTTCCAGCAGTTCGGCCAGGGTATCGGCCGCATCGCGGTTGTCATCGACGACGAGGATGCGCTGGCTGCCGCCGGTGGCGGCCTGCGGCGCTGGTGCTGCCGCCACCGGCACGTTGGCGTCGAGCGGCAGCAGGACTTCGAAGGTGCTGCCCAGCCCTACGCCGGGGCTGCGCACGCTGACCTGGCCGCCGTGCAGGGTCACCAGGTTGCGTACCAGCGACAGGCCGATGCCCAGGCCATCCTGCACCCGGTCGGGCGAGTGGCCGCTCTGCTCGAACAGGTCGAAGATGCTGTCGATGCTGGCAGCGGCGATGCCGATGCCGTTGTCGCTGAGGCGGATGCGCACATTGTCGCCTTCGCGTTCGGCGGTAATGGCGATGCGCCCGCCCGGCGCCGTGAACTTGGCCGCATTGAGCAGCAGGTTGGCGACGATCTGCGACAGGCGCACGGCGTCGCCGCAGACCCACAGTTCTTCCTGGGGCAGGTTCACGTCCAGCGCATGGCCGCGCGCCTCGATGCTGTGCGAACTCGTTTCCAGCGCGCTGCGGATGACGCTGGCCAGGCTCACGCTTTCCCATTGCAGCGAGATTTTGCCCTGCGAAATGCGCGACACGTCGAGCAGGTCGTCCACCAGGCGCACCAGGTGATCGGTATGGCGGGCGATGGTGCGGCGCGCATTGTCCTGCACGGCCGGCACGACGGGGTCGAGCTTGCACAGCAGGGCCAGCGCCGTGCGGATGGGGCCCAGCGGGTTGCGCAATTCGTGCGCCAGGGTGGCCAGGAATTCATCCTTGCGGCGATCCACGTCGCGCAGCGCGCGCTCGACGCGGCCCAGGCGCAGCAGCGCCTTGACGTTGGCGATCAGTTCATCGGCCTCGATCGGCTCGACCAGGTAATTGTCGGCGCCGCCGTCCAGGGCGCGGATCTTGTCGGCCGTGCCGATGCAGGAAGCCGACGTTTGCAGCACCAGGATGGTGTTCGTCTCGGCGCCGCCCTTCAATTGGCGGCACACTTCCAGGCCGTTGATGTCGGGCAGCTTGACGTCGAGCAGGATCAGGTTGGGGCGGTCGTGGCGGGCGCGCAGCAGCGCGTCGCCCCCGTTCGACGCTTCGATGACCTTGAAACCGGCGCGTTGGAGGATGCGCGACTTGGCGTAGCGTGCGCCATCGCTGTCATCGACGTTCAGGATCAGAGCATCGCTGTTGTTATCCGGTAGCATGCGCATTGTCCCAGGTGGTTGTGCCTTGCGGCGGAACCGGCTCTTGCCGGTGGTGGGGATTGCCGATCAGCGCGCGCAGGGTCGCCAGCAATTGCTGGCGCGGCAGCGGCTTGACGTAGTAGGCGTCGGCGCCCAGGGCCAGGCCCTTGCGTACGTCGTCGATCTCGGTGGCGACGATGACCGGCACCTGGCGCCGCAGCGGGTCGTTTTTCAGCTCGGCCAGCCAGTGCCAGGCCGTTTCACCGTGCAGCAAGATATCGAGGATGACGGCGGCGGGGCGCTGCTGTTCCCAGCGCTCCTGCGCCTCGCGCACGCTGCGCGCGGGGACGACGCGAAATTCGCTGCCGGCCAGGAATTTTTCATACAGCAGGCGCACGGGTGGATTGTCTTCCACCACCAGCACGGCGATGCGCTGGTCGTTGCCATTGTCGTTGGCTGGCGCGCACGGGGGCAGGCTGCCTTCGGGCGCATGGTAGCTGGCGGGCAGGACGACGGAAAACAGCGAGCCGTGGCCCGGCGTGCTTTCCACGCTCACCGTGCCATTGAGCAGCGTGGCCAGGTTGCGGCACAGGGGCAAGCCCAAACCCGTGCCCTTGACCTTGCGCTGCATGTGGTTTTCCACCTGGCTGAATTCCTCGAAGATCATCTGCACGTCTTCGGCGGCGATGCCCAGGCCCGTATCGGAGACGGAAAAACGGATCGCATCCTGCTCCGGCAGTGGCGTGGCGCTGACGATGATGGCCCCGGCCTCGGTGAACTTCAGGGCGTTGGAGATGAAGTTGCGCAGGATTTGCGACAGCTTGCCTTCATCCGTGTGGATGTGCAGCGCCGGATCGGGGTCGATGAAGGTCAAGGTGAGCGTGTCGGACACGAGCAGCGGGCGCAGCATGCCGCGCAATGCGCTGAACAGGTCCGCCACCTGGAAGCTGTTGGCGTGCACGTCGACCTTGCCCGCCTCGATCTTGGCCAGGTCCAGCAGGTCGTTCACCAGGTCGCTCAGGCTGACGGCACTTTGCAGGATGAATAGCACCTGCTTTTCCTGTTCCTCGGACAGCTCGCCGTCGATGCGGTCGAGCAGCAGCTTGGACAGGGCGCGGATGGAGCTGAGCGGCGTGCGGAATTCATGGCTCATGTTCGACAGGAAGCGCGATTTCATCTGGTCGGCGCGGCGCAGGTGGTCGGCCTTTTCGTCCAGTTCCGCGAACAGCGCCACCACGCCGCGGTTGGTGTCTTCCAGTTCGCGCGTCAGCTGCAGCAGGTCGTCCTGCCGCGTCTTCAGTTCGGCCAGGGTGCTCAGCAGCTCGCGGTTCTGCTGCTGCACTTCCGACAGCGTGATGTCCGGCGGCAGCGCCTGCAGGCTGCCGGACAGCGTGCCGATCTTGCCGCCGTCGAGCAGGGGCGCGTCGCGCGGGAACAGCTTGTGCAGGGTGATCTGCGTGCCGTCGCCCGGCGCGCTGCGGATATGGCAGCGGTCCATCAGGCGCTGGGCGCCCAGGATGCCCAGGCCCATGCCCGTCGGCGAGCGGTAGGTGCCGGCCAGTATGTGGTCGAGCTGCGCGATGCCGGGGCCCTGGTCCTCGATGCGGATGCTGAGCACCTGCGGCGCCGTCTGGCCATCGATGGCGAAATGCACCTTGCCGCTGCCGGCGTAGTTGTAGACGTTGCGCGCCAGTTCCGATACGGCCGTGGCGATGCGCACCTGGTCCTGCACGCCGAAGCCGCACAGGGCGGCGATCTGCCGCGCGCGCTGGCGCGCGCCCACCACATCGAGTTCGCTGCCGATATGGGCCGTCAATATGCGTCGTGTCATGTCGTTTCGCTCCTTTCCCCCGTCACGGCCTGCTGTTCCTCGTGTTCGCGCAGCACCACCACCGTGACGTCGTCGCGCCCGCGCGCAAAGTCGCGGTACAGCACGGCGGCGACGAGGCTGGGGTGGCAGTGCGCCAGGCCCGGATACTGTTCCAGGTCCCAGCGCGTGTGCAGGCCGTCGCTATGCATGATCAGTGTTGCGCCAGGCTGCCACGGATAGCAGAATTCCTGCACCTTGCGCAGGTTGCTTCCGACGATGCCGTTGTGTGACAGCAAATGCCGGCGCTGCCGCGCATCGAAGGCGCAGGCGGCGATATTGCCCACGCCCGCGTAGCGCAACTGGCGGCGCGCGCTGTCGATATGCGCCAGGGCCAGGGCCGCGCCGCGCGTGGCGCGCAGGGCGCCGTTGGCCAGCTCGATGAAGGGGGCGGGCAGCGGCGGCAGTCCCGGCGTGTCGTGTTCCAGTAGGGCGCTGGCGCGTTCCGAGGCGCGCGCCGCCAGCGGGCCGTGGCCCAGGCCATCGGCCACCATCAGGCTCAGTTCATGGCCTTCGCAGACCACGTTCCAGGCGTCGCCGCATACCTGTTCCGAAGCCAGCGGCAGGCACACTGCGCCGATCTGCCAGTTCGGGCTGGCCGGGATGGCGCTGCTGGCGTTCGGCCCCCAGACCACCATCATCAGCACCGTGCCCTTGCCGGGCGCCGTGTACAGGTCGAATTCCTGGCTCAGCCGGCGTATCGCGCCCAGTCCCACGCCGTAGGTTCCCGTGGTGGAATGGCCATCCTGCATGTGCTGGCGTACATTCGCCATGCCGGGGCCGTTGTCGATGGCCAGCACTTCGATGCCGCTGGTGCCGCCGCGCAGCACCTTGCGCAGCAGGATTTCGCCGCGCTGCGCGTGCTTGACGATGTTGGTCGCCGCTTCGCTGATGATGATGGCCAACTGGCCCGTGCGCACGTCGTCGAAGCCGATGTGGCGCGCCAGTTCGTTGCCGGCGCGGCGGGCCGTGGCGATTTCGCTCGGTTCTCCGACGGAAAAACGGCGTTGCCTGGCAATGTCAGGGGCTTGCTCGAGGTGGTTCAAAACAGCTTCCATTTCGCGATGGTGACAGTGGTGCCCGCGCCGGGCGCCGTGTCGATGTGAAAGGCGTCGGCCAGGCGCTTGGCGCCGCCCAGCCCCAGTCCCAGCCCGCCGCCGCTGGTATAGCCATCGGTCAGCGCCAGGGGAATATCGTCGATGCCCGGTCCCGCATCGACAAAGCGCAGTTCCAGTCCCTGGCGCGCGCCATCGCAGACGCGCGCGATGCGCGCTTCGCCGCCGCCGCCGTAGCGCAGGGTGTTGCGCGCCAGTTCGCTGGCCGCCGTGATGATCTTGGTCTGTTCGATCAGGCCAAAACCCATGGCGACCATGCTGTCGCGTACCTGCTTGCGCAGCCGCACGACGTCTTCGTCGCTGTGCAGAGGCAGAATCTGCTGCGCCCCGGCCTGCGCCCGCTCCTGTGCCTGCGCGCCTAGCACGGCGCCCCCGTCATGCGCATGCGCCGCCCCGTTCCAGCAGCTTGATCCCCCGTTCCACGTTCAGGGCCGTGCTGACGCCTTCCAGGGTCAGGCCCAGTTCCACCAGGGTGATGGCGACGGCCGGCTGCATGCCGACGACGACGGTGCGCGCGTCGAGGATTTTCGCCATCGCCGCCGTGTTGCTGATCATGCGGCCGATGAAGGAATCGACGATGTCGAGCGCGGAAATGTCGATCAGCACGCCCGTGGCGCGGTCTGTCACGATGCGGGTGGTCAGGTCGTCCTGCAAGGTCATCGCCAGGCGGTCGTGCATGTCCACCTGGATCGTCACCAGCAGCAGCCGGCCCATGCGTAAAATGGGGATTCTTTCCATAGGCGCCTCAGTGTGCTTGCTGCTGGTAGGTGATGCTGGAGCCCGTGCGCTTCAGGGCCACGACGAAGGCGTCGGCCAGGGTAGCCTTGGTCATCACGTCTTCCAGGTTCACGCCCAGGTGCACGATGGTTTGCGCGATCTGCGGGCGGATGCCGCTGATGATGCAGTCGGCGCCCATCAGGCGCGCGGCGGCGATGGTTTTCAGCAGGTGCTGCGCCACCAGGGTGTCGACGGTGGGCACGCCCGTGATGTCGATGATGGCGATCAGCGCGCCCGTGTCGACGATCTTTTGCAGCAGGCTTTCCATCACCACCTGCGTGCGCGCGCTGTCGAGGGTGCCGATCAGGGGCAGGGCCAGCACGTTTTGCCACAGCTGCACCACGGGCGTGGACAGTTCCAGCAATTCCTGCTGCTGGCGCAATATCACCTGTTCGCGCGCCTTCTGGTAGATGGCGATGGTGAGCAAACCCAGCTCGTCGAACAATTTGCTGGTGCTGACGATGGCGTCGCCCAGTTCCTGCGGCTGCGCCGTGATTTCCTGGCGCAGGTAGGCGAACAGCGGTTCCTTGAGCGAGAACATGAAGCTGGCCGTGTCGATCGGCGAATAGCCCTGGCGCACGCGCGACTGCGATATTTCCGCGAGCAGCTGGCGCGTATCGTCCCAGGCGCCGCCTTCGATGTCGAACGAGTCGCCGTTTTCCAGCGCACCCGCCAGCAGCGGCAGGAATTGCGATGCCTGCTGGCGCAGCTCGTTTTCGGCGATCTTGTCGCGCCGCACCAGGCGGGCGATCAGGCCGGCCATCCAGCCGTCCAGCAATGCCGTGTGGTGCGCGTTGATGATGCCGGCCAGTTGCTGCGCCTGGCCCGTGCCCGTCTTGACCGTGTCCGTCTTCATACTCATGCTCATCCTTGGCTGGAGTGGAGGGTGCGGCGCGGCCGCAATCGGGCACGCGCTGTGATGAATAAATTATAGGCAGGCGTGGCCGTAGCTTGTGTTCTGTGCCGCACATAGTGGCGCATGTCGCTATACATTCTTGTGGGAAACATCGGCGCCTTTAAAGATGCATGTAATTTGCATGTTTAAGCGAATTCCGCTACACTGGGAACACTCAACAAGAGAAAAACATCATGAATATCGACAAATTCAAACAGCAGCACCTGGCCATCCTGGCCGCCATCGATGACTTGCGCCAGCTGGCGCGCGGCGGTGTCGGCGCGCAGGCGCAGGCCATTGCCGACCAGATCATCGCCATGAGCGGCTTGATCAAGCTGCACCTGGCCGTCGAGCAGCGCTACCTGTATCCGGCCGCGCAGGCGTGCGGCGTGGCCGAGGTGGCCCGGCTGGGACGCCAGTACGAAAACGAGATGCACGGCATCGCCGGCGCCTACCTGGATTTTGCCGGCCGCTGGAATACGCCCGTGCGCCTGGAAGCCGAACCGGAAGCCTTCCGCAGCGAAGCCAATACCGTGCTGCACGCGCTGTTCCAGCGCATGCGGCGCGAAGACCACGATCTGTATCCGGCCATTGAATCGCTGGCCTGACACCGCTTACTAATAGATACATTAATAGATACACAGGAGTTTTACATGCTGACCCAGGAACAACACGCCATCATCACGGCCACCGTCCCCATCCTCGAGCAGGGCGGCGAAGCGCTGACCCGCCATTTCTACAAGAATCTGTTCCGCGACCATCCCGAAGTGCTGCCGTACTTTAACCAGGCGCACCAGCACAGCGGCGACCAGCAGCGCGCGCTGGCCAATGGCGTGCTGATGTATGCCAAGAATATCGACAAGCTTGCCGCGCTGGGCGACCTGGTGGCCACCATCGTCAACAAGCATGTGGCCCTGCAGATTCGCGCCGAGCACTATCCGCTGGTGGGCGCCAGCCTGCTGCAAGCCATCCGCGAAGTGCTGGGCGAAGAAGTGGCCAGCGACGCCGTCATCGATGCCTGGGGCGCGGCCTACGGCCAGCTGGCCGACATCCTGGCCGGCGAGGAAGGGCGCATCTACAAGGCGCAGGCGGCCGCGCCGGGCGGCTGGAGCGGCGCGCGTGACTTTATCGTGCGCGGCAAGAGCGTGGAAAGCGCCGAGATCACGTCCTTCCTGCTGGCGCCGGCCGATGGCCAGCCCGTGCTCGACTTTGCGCCAGGTCAATACATTGGCGTAGTGGCCACCGTCGATGGCGTGCCCATGCGCCGGCAGTACTCCTTGTCCGCCGCCAGCAATGGCCAGACTTACCGCATCAGCGTCAAGCGCGAAGAGGGCGGCAAGGTATCGAATTTCTTCCACGACCACGTGCAGGCGGGCGACACCGTGCAGCTGACGCCGCCATCGGGCGACTTCGTGCTGACGGAGAGCGACAAGCCGCTGGTGCTGATCAGCGGCGGCGTGGGCATCACGCCCACCCTGGCCATGCTGACGGCGGCCCTGCGCGGCAAGCGTCCCGTGCATTTCATCCACGCGGCGCGCAACCACGGCGTGCATGCATTCCGTGCGCAGATCGATGCACTGGCCGCGCAGCACCCGCAGCTGCAGCGTTATTACTGCTATGCGGAACATGGCGGAGAACACGATGCGCCGGGCGCCGCCGCGCCGGACGCCGTCGGCTTGCTGAATAAAGAGCAGTTGAACAGCTGGCTGCCGGTCTCGCGCGACGTCGATGCCTACTTCCTGGGGCCGCAGCCATTCATGCGGGCCGTCAAGCAATACTTGCGCGAGCTGGGCGTGCCGGAACAGCAGACGCACCACGAGTTCTTCGGACCGGCTGCAGCACTGAATTGATTCTTTGCCTGCCTTGTGTTGTCCCCGCGAGAAAAAACGCTGCCGTAAGGGGCGGGTAAGCCTCGCACTGTACTGTGAATCCAAGCTCGAAAACAACAGAGCAGCTTTTACATAACAGGAGGCAACACAATGCATGACGATCTCGTTCAAAAAATCAAGAGCGACCCCAACTATCACCAACTGGTCAAGGTGCGTTCCCGCTTCGGCTGGGCGCTGACGGGCCTGATGATGCTGGTGTACTACGGCTACATCCTGCTCATCGCCTTCAACAAGGAATTCCTCGCCACTAAGACGGGCACAGGCGTGATGACCTGGGGCATGCCGATCGGCCTGTTCGTCATCGTGTTTACCGTGCTGGTCACGGGCATCTATGTGCGCCGCGCCAACAAGCAATTCGACGACCTGAGCAACGCCATCCAGGCACGGGTGCAAGCATGAGCGGCACCACATTGACGCAACGCAAACTCTCCTGCCTGGCAAGCCTGGTCTTGCTGGCGGGCGCCAGCAGCAGCGTGCTGGCGGCCGGCGCCGACCTGGGGCAGGCGGTCAAGCAACCGACCAACTGGACGGCGATCATCATGTTCGCCGCCTTCGTCATCTTCACGCTGTTCGTCACCAAGTGGGCGGCCGCGAAAACCAAGTCGGCTTCCGATTTCTACACGGCCGGCGGCGGCATCACGGGCTTCCAGAACGGCCTGGCCATCGCGGGCGACTACATGTCGGCCGCTTCCTTCCTCGGCATTTCCGCCGCCGTCTTTTTGAACGGCTACGATGGCCTGATCTACGCCATCGGCTTTCTCGTCGGCTGGCCCGTCATCACCTTTTTGATGGCAGAGCGCCTGCGCAACCTGGGCCGCTTCACCTTTGCCGACGTGGCCGCCTACCGCTTCAAGCAGGCGCCGATCCGCATTTTCTCCGCGTCCGGCACCCTGGTCGTCGTGGCCTTTTATCTGATCGCGCAGATGGTGGGCGCGGGCCAGCTGATCAAGCTGCTGTTCGGCCTCGAATACTGGATCGCCGTCGTCCTGGTCGGCACCCTGATGATGATCTACGTGCTGTTTGGCGGCATGACGGCCACCACCTGGGTACAGATCATCAAGGCCGTGATGCTGCTGGGCGGCGCCACCTTCATGGCCGTGGCCGTGCTGGCGCAGTTCAACTTCAGCCCGGAAGCGCTGTTCGCCAAGTCGGTGGACGTGCACGCCACCAAGGAAGCCATCATGGGCCCCGGTTCCTTCATCAAGGATCCTATTTCCGCCATCTCGTTCGGCATGGCGCTGATGTTCGGCACGGCCGGCTTGCCGCACATCCTGATGCGTTTCTTTACGGTGCCCAGCGCCAAGGAAGCGCGCAAATCCGTGTTCTGGGCCACCACCTGGATCGCCTACTTCTACATTCTGACCTTCATCATCGGCTTTGGCGCCATCGTGCTGGTGAGCACCAATCCCGAGTTCAAGGATGCCGCAGGTAAATTGCTGGGTGGTAACAACATGGCGGCCGTGCACCTGGCCAAGGCCGTGGGCGGCAATGTCTTCCTCGGCTTCATGTCGGCGGTCGCGTTTGCCACCATCCTGGCCGTCGTGGCGGGCCTGACCCTGTCGGGCGCGTCGGCCGTGTCGCACGACCTGTATGCCACCGTCATCAAGAAGGGCAAGGCCACGGGTGCCAATGAATTGAAAGTGTCGCGCGTGACGACGATCGTGCTGGGCATTATCGCCGTGGTGCTGGGCATCGCCTTTGAAAAGCAGAACATCGCCTTCATGGTTTCGCTGGCTTTTGCCATCGCCGCCTCGGCCAACTTCCCCGTGCTGTTCATGTCGGTGCTGTGGAAGGATTGCACCACGCGGGGTGCCACCATCGGCGGCTTCCTGGGCTTGATCACGGCCGTCGCGCTGACGGTGGTGTCGAAGTCCGTGTGGGTCGACGTGCTGGGCCATGGCGAAGCGCTGTTCCCGTATGCCTCGCCGGCGCTGTTCTCGATGACGGCCGGCTTCGTCGGCATCTGGCTGTTCTCGGTGCTCGACAAGAGCCCGCGCGCGCGCATCGACCGCGCCGGTTACGAAGCGCAGCAAATGCGTTCGGAAACGGGCATCGGCGCGGCAGGCGCCAGCGCGCATTGATGTAAACAGGAGTTACTGAAGGAAACAATGCCCGGTTCGCCGGGCATTGTTGTTTCTGGCGCGCTTACTTTGCCACGCGCAGGGGGATGACGCCCGCCGCCAGCGCCGGCGCGCCCGGCGTCGCGTCGAGTATCGATGCCAGCGTCACCGTGTCGAGCACGGCCAGGAAGGCGGCCGTGGCCTGGCCCAGCTTGGCCTTCAGCAGGCAATCGGGCGTGAGCGGGCAGGTATTGTTTTCCTTGTTGAAACATTCCGCCATGAAAAAATCGTTTTCCGTTTCGCGCACGACGGTGCCGATATTGATCTCGGCCGGGTCGCGCGCCAGGCGCAGGCCGCCATTTCTCCCACGCACCGTTTCCACGATGCCCGACAGGCCCAGCTGGTGCACCACCTTCATCAAGTGATTCTTTGAAATCGCATGCAGGTCGGCGATGTCCTGGATGGTCACGAGCCGGTCGCGGTGCACGCCCAGGTACATCAGGGTGCGCAGGGTGTAATCAGTGTAGGCAGTCAGTCGCATGGGAGAAGAGAGTAAAACACCCGACAAACCTGCTGCGCGTCGCGATTTGCGGCCTCCGATGCTCACTGTGCATCCGCACAGCTCCGCTTCTCGGCCACAACTCACATCCGCTCGCTACGGTTTTGTCCGGCGTGTGAAAGATGTGGATTACATCCTTGTTTCAGCCGCCAGCATACAGGAGAGCGCCGGCCATGTGTGTTGCGCCGTCACTTTTCAGCCTCGAAAGACAAAAGTTGATTGCCTTTCGCTTAAATGCGTAGTAAATTTTCATATTGTTGCCCTGGCAAACAGCTCGTAAGCCCTTGTCGGCCCTTTGAATATGATTTTTATTGATGGAAATCAAGAGGATGGTGAAGCAATAAGGTAAATTTACTACAAATTCGACGATGGGCGTTTCCCGGGCCGGGAAGCGCGTACTACGCAATCTGTGCGGTGCCGCCGTGGCCGCCCCAGGAAATGAATACCATGCAAATGAATGAAGTGAAAGACGAGCTGCTGAGCAGCGATATCCGCCAGCTGGGCCGTCTGCTGGGCGACGCCATCCGCAACCACCTGGGCGACCCCGCCTTCGAACGCATCGAACATGTGCGCCAGCTGGCCATCCGTTTCCGCCGCGATAATGACGAAGCGGCGCGCGCGCAGTTGTCGGACGCGCTGCAAGCGCTGTCGCAGGAAGAAACCACGCAATTGACGCGCGCTTTCAGCTATTTCTCGCTGCTGGCCAATATTGCGGAAGATCAACATCACATCCGCCGCACGCGCGCCCATCTGATCGCCGGCTCGCCGCCGCGCCAGGGTAGCCTCAGCCATGCCGTCGGCAATGTGTTTGACGCGGGCAAGGCCGATGCGCTGGAAACGTTCTTCGAAGATGCGTTCGTCAGCCCCGTCTTCACGGCGCATCCGACGGAAGTGCAGCGCAAGAGCATCCAGAATTGCCAGATGGCCATCGCGCGCCTGTTGAGCGAGCGCGACCGCGTGCAAATGACGCCGGAAGAAGCGGAACAGAACGAAGAAGCGCTAGGCCGCGGCATCGTCACCCTGTGGCAGACGCGTCTGTTGCGCACGAGCAAGCTGTCCGTCATGGATGAAGTGGCCAATGGCCTGTCGTTCTACGACCACACGATTTTGCGCGAATTGCCGAAATTGTATTCTTCGCTGGAAACCATGCTGGCCCAGCGCGATGCTCGCTGGGAAGATGCGGAATTGCCCAATTTCATGAAGGTCGGCAGCTGGATCGGCGGCGACCGCGACGGCAACCCGTTCGTCACGGCCGACATCCTGCGCAGCACCCTGCAGACGCAGGCCGACAAGGTGCTCGATTTTTACCTGGGCGAATTGCGCAAGCTCGCTTCGCAACTGTCGCTGGCGCAAATACTCAATGCCTGCAGCGAGCCGCTGCGCGCGCTGGCGGAACGCTCGGCCGACGCCTCGCCGCACCGGGTCGACGAGCCGTACCGCCGCGCCTTGCACGGCATCCATGCGCGCCTGGACGCCACGCGCGTCGTGCTATCCGGCAAGGGCAAGCAGGCAGACGGCGTGCAGCCTTACGCTGCGGCATCTGATCTGCTGGCCGACCTGGACGTGGTCCAGCATTCGCTCGTCAGCAATGGCTTGCGCGCGCTGGCCCGTGGCCGGCTGCGCCAGCTGCGCCGCGCCGTGAAGGTGTTCGGCTTTTCGCTGGCGCCGCTCGATCTGCGCCAGAATTCCGACGTGCACGAGCGCGTCGTGGGCGAACTGTTCGCGGGCGCCCAGCCTGGCCTCGTCTACCTGGACCTCGATGAAGAGCAACGCATCAGCTTGCTGTTGGCCGAACTGGAGTCGCCACGCCTGCTGACGTCGCCGTATGCGCAGTACTCGGAGGAAACGACGTCCGAACTCGACATCTTCCGCGCCGTGCGCGCAGCCCACGTCAAATATGGCAAGGAATCGGTGCCGAACTGCATCATCTCCAAGGCGGCCAGCGTCTCGGACTTGCTGGAAGTGGCCTTGCTGCTGAAGGAAGTGGGCTTGCTGCGCCAGGACAGCCGCGAAGTGGACGTCAACATCATCCCCCTGTTCGAAACCATAGCCGACTTGCGCGCCGGTCCCGCCATCATGGCGCGCGCGTTCGGCTTGCCGTTCTACCGTGGCTTGCTGGCATCGCGCGCGGACCAGCAGGAAGTCATGCTCGGCTACTCGGACAGCAACAAGGACGGCGGTTTCCTCACGTCCGGCTGGGAACTCTACAAGGCCGAGATCGAGCTGGTGACGGTCTTCAAGCAAGAACAGATCAAGCTGCGCCTGTTCCACGGCCGCGGCGGTTCCGTGGGACGTGGCGGCGGACCCAGCTACGAAGCCATCCTGGCCCAGCCGGCCGGCGCCGTGCAGGGACAGATCCGATTGACGGAGCAGGGCGAAGTCATCACGGCCAAGTATGCGAACCCGGAAGTAGGGCGCCGCAACCTGGAAGTGCTGGTGGCCGCCACCATCCAGTCGACCCTGCTGCCGCAGGCGCAATTGCAGCCGAAAGCCTCGGCCGGCGCGGGCCATTTGGCTGCCATGGAGGAGCTGTCCGGCACGGCCCTGAACGCCTACCGCGACCTCGTCTACGGCACGGATGGCTTCGAGCAGTATTTCTGGGAATCGACGGTGATCGCGGAAATTGCCGCGCTGAATATCGGCAGCCGTCCCGCCTCGCGCAAGAAATCCACGTCCATCGAGGATTTGCGCGCCATTCCCTGGGTCTTGAGCTGGGCGCAATGCCGTTTGATGCTGCCGGGCTGGTTCGGTTTCGGTTCCGCCGTGCAAGCCTACCTGGCCGCCCATCCCGCTGACGGGGCGGACGTGCTGCGCGGCATGTACACGGATTGGCCCTTCTTCACGTCCTTGCTGTCGAACATGGACATGGTGCTGGCCAAGAGCGATATCGCCATCGCCGGCAAGTATGCGGAACTGGTCAAGGACAAGGCCTTGCGCGACGCCATCTTCACGCGCATCCGCGCCGAATACGCGGCCACCCTGGACGCCTTGAAGCTGATCACGGGCCAGGAAGAGTTGCAGCAAGCCAATCCGCTGATGCAGCGCTCGATACGCAACCGTTTCCCGTACATCGACCCGCTCAACCACGTGCAGGTGGAACTGTTGAAACGCTTCCGCGAGGGCAAGCAGGACGCGGCGGCGCGCACGGGCATCCATTTGTCGATCAATGGCATCGCGGCGGGACTGAGAAATAGTGGTTAAGTAAGTCATTCAAACAATATCAAGGAGACAGCATGACCATCAAAGTTGCCATCAATGGCTATGGCCGCATCGGCCGCAATGTCCTGCGCGCGTTTTATGAAGGCGGCAAGCAGCAGGATATCGAAATCGTCGCCATCAACGACCTGGGCGACGCCAAGTCGAATGCGCATTTGACGCGCTACGACACGGTGCACGGCAAGTTTCCCGGCGTCGTCACCATCGACGGCGACAATATGCTCGTCAATGGCGACCGCATCCGCGTCTTCGCGCAGCGCGACCCGGCCCTGATCCCCTGGGGCGAACTCGGTGTCGACGTGGTGCTCGAATGCACGGGTTTCTTCACCACCAAGGAAAAAGCGTCGGCCCACTTGAAGGGCGGCGCAAAGAAAGTCATCATTTCCGCGCCGGGCGGCAAGGACGTGGACGCCACCATCGTGTTCGGCGTCAATCAGCACGTTTTGAAAGCCTCGGATACGGTCATCTCGAATGCTTCGTGCACGACGAACTGCCTCGCGCCCTTGGTGAAACCACTGAACGACGCCATCGGCATCGAATCGGGCCTGATGACCACCGTGCACGCCTACACGAATGACCAGGTATTGAGCGACGTGATGCATGAAGACTTGCGCCGCGCCCGTTCGGCCACGCATTCGATGATCCCCACCAAGACGGGCGCGGCGGCCGCTGTCGGCCTCGTCTTGCCGGAACTGAATGGCAAGCTGGACGGCTTTGCCGTGCGCGTGCCGACGATCAACGTGTCGCTGGTCGACCTGTCCTTCATCGCCAAGCGCGATACGACGGTCGAGGAAGTCAACGCCTTGCTGAAAACGGCGTCGGAAGGCGCCTTGAAGGGCATTCTCACGTACCAGACGGAACCGCTTGTTTCCATCGATTTCAACCATAACCCGGCCTCGTCGAACTTCGATTCGACCCTGACCAAGGTCTCGGGCCGCCTCGTGAAAGTGTCGTCGTGGTACGACAACGAGTGGGGCTTCTCGAACCGCATGTTGGACACCACGGTCGCCCTGATGGCGGCCAAGTAAGAACGTAGTACCGCTGATCCAGCGCACCAGGACGGCCGGCCCACAAGGCCGGCCCTTGTAGCAACTTATTATAGAAAGCAGCACACCATGACCATGCAAGTACAGCAACGCGCCACCAAGATCGTTTCCACCATCGGCCCCGCTTCGAACGATATCGATACCCTGGTCCGCATGTTCAAGGCCGGCGTCGACGTCGTGCGCCTGAACTTTTCGCATGGCAAGGCGCAAGACCATATCGACCGCGCCCGCATGGTGCGCGAAGCGGCAGCCCTGTGCGGCCGCGAAGTGGCCATCATGGCCGACTTGCAAGGCCCGAAGATTCGCGTCGGCAAGTTTGAAGAAGGCAAGATTTTCCTGGAAAACGGCGCCAAGTTCATCCTCGACGCGAAATGGGGCGAAAACGGCGAATTGGGCAACATCGAGCGCTGCGGCCTCGACTACAAGGAATTGCCGCGCGACTTGCGCGCCGCTGACGTATTGTTGCTCAACGATGGCCTCATCGTCTTGACGGTGGACAAGGTCGTCGGCAGCGAAATCCACACGACGGTGAAAATCGGCGGCGAATTGTCGAACAACAAGGGCATCAACCGCCAGGGCGGCGGCTTGTCGGCCCCGGCCCTGACGGCGAAAGACATGGAAGACGTCAAGACGGCGATGAGTTTCCAGGCCGATTACGTGGCCGTGTCCTTCCCGAAAAACGCCACCGACATGGTCATGGCGCGCCAGCTGGCCAATATCGCCGGCGAAGCGTGGGACCACAAGCCGATGATGATCGCCAAGATCGAGCGCGCGGAAGCTATTCCTGCGCTGCAAGAAATTCTCGACGCGTCCGACGGCATCATGGTGGCCCGCGGCGACCTGGCGGTCGAGGTGGGTAATGCAGCCGTGCCGGCCTTGCAAAAGCGCATGATCAAGATGGCGCGCGCGTCGAACAAGTTGGCGATCACGGCCACGCAGATGATGGAATCGATGATCGTCAACGCCGTACCGACCCGCGCGGAAGTGTCCGACGTGGCCAATGCCGTGCTGGACGGCACGGATGCCGTCATGACGTCGGCGGAAACGGCCTCGGGCCGCTATCCGATCGAAACGGTGGAAGCGATGGCCGCCATCTGCCTGGACGCGGAGAAATGGGATACCTGCAAGCTGGACGCCGATTTTCTCAACGCCACGTTCTCGCGCATCGACCAGTCGATCGCCTACGGTGCCCTGTTTACGGCCCATCACCTGCGCGTAAAAGCCATCGCCACCCTGACGGAATCGGGTTCCACGGCGCTGTGGATGAGCCGTTGCAACATCGACATCCCCATCGTCGCGCTGACCCCGAGCGTGGGCACGCGCCGCAAGCTGGCCCTGTACCGCAACGTCAGCACCTTGGAATTGACGTCGGGCACGGACCGCGACAAGGTCTTGCAACAGGCGGAAGATTTGCTGGTGGAACACAAAGTCGTGGCCAAGGGCGACACCGTCGTGCTGACCTGGGGCGAGCCGATGGGCAAGGTCGGCGGCACGAATGCGCTGAAGATCATGAAGATCGGCCAGCACTGAGCGCATCGCTGGCCGGCCGCCGCCTGCAGTCTTAAGAATGACTGAAAGCGGGGTGCCTGGCCGCCCATCGCAATGGCAGATGCCTGATTTGCCATTGCGATGGCCACATTTCCGTGTCAGCATGGTTTCCTGCCTTCCAAGGCGCTTCCGGAGTTCATGATGACTACCTACCTGCCGGCCCTGATCTGGTCCCTGTCGGCCTTCGCTTGTCTCTTCATCGCCAAACGCCGTTCCTTGAAAACAACTGCCGTCAGGTCCATCCTGGTGGTATTTTTTGGGCCGTTTGCCATTCCCCTCGTGCTGGCGGCCAAGTCCGGGAAACCCCATCCAGCGTAACCGATCGCCACGGCAAGCGATACGCGCTGAACGGCCAGCCGCCGCGCTGAAACAACAGTTTGCCGGACGGGACGGGCACCGGCATTGACGCCGCGGGCAATGATTTGTGATAATGAGAATTATTATCAATTGAGTCGCTTGCCTTGCGGCCGGCCATCGTCCTGGCCGCGCCTTGCCTTGAGCGCATCGGAGTCCCTAGTGAACATTGCGCAATCCGGCGAATCGATCGCAGTCATTTACAGCAATCACCACGGCTGGCTGATGCGCTGGCTGCGCGCCAAGCTGCAGTGCGCCGACCATGCGGCCGACCTGGCGCAGGATACCTTCGTGCGCCTGCTGACGGCGCCGCCGGAGGGCCGGCAGACCATGCGCGAGCCGCGCGCCTATTTGACCACCGTGGCGCAGCGCCTGCTGATCGACCATTACCGGCGCCTGTCGCTGGAGCAGGCGTGGCTGGAAACCCTGGCGCAGCAGCCCGATCTGCTGATGCAGTCGCCCGAGGAGCGTTTGCTGGTGCGCGAAGCCCTGCAGCGCATCGATGCCATGCTCGACGGCTTGCCGCCGCTGGTGCGCAATGCCTTCCTGCTGGCGCATGTCGATGGCCTTAGCTACGGGGAAATCGCCCGGCGCCTGGCCGTGAGCGAGCGCAGCATCAAGCGCTACATGGTGCAGGCGTTCGAGCGCTGCATCTTGCTGATCCTGTGAGCACCGCCAGCACGGCGGCCATCGATCCCCGCGCCGCGCGGGCGGCGGCGCAATGGCTGGTGCGCCTGCACGCGGGCCCCTTGACTCCAAGCGAGCAGCAGGCGTTCCAGTCCTGGCGCGCCAGCGATCCCGCGCACGAAGCGGCCTGGCAGCGGGCCGAGCTGGTGTGCAGCACCCTGGCCGGCGTGCCGCCCGCGCTGCGGCAGGCGGCGGACGCGGCGCCGCAATCGCCGCGGCGGCGTGCCGTCCTCTACGGCCTGGCCGGGCTGATCGCGGCCGCACCCGTGCTGTGGCTGGCCAGCCAGTCGGCGCCCTGGCAAGCGTGGCGCGCCGCGATCCGCACGGCGCGCGGTGAAATCCGGCATATGGCATTACCCGACGGCACGCAACTGGTACTCAATACGGACACGGCCATCGACGTGCGTTTTGACGACGCGGCGCGGCTGGTGGCCTTGCATGCGGGCGAAATCCACGTTGCCACGGCGCATGATGCGGCCGTGCCGGCGCGACCGTTCCTCGTGCGCAGCAGCAATGGCACCGTGCGCGCGCTGGGCACGCATTTCAGCGTGCGCCACCTTGGCAGCGTGCTGGCGCCGCGCACCGAGGTGGGCGTCAGCGAGGGCGCCGTCGAGATCGAGCCATCGCAGGCGCCCGACGGCTTGCGCACCATCAATGCGGGCCGGCAGGGCAGTTTCGACGACGTGGCCGTTTCCGCCTTGACGCCGTCGTCACCCCATGCGGACGCCTGGCTGCGGAGCGTGCTGATCGCCGAACGCATGCCGCTAGGGGAGGTGCTGGAACAGGTGGCGCGCTATCGCTATGGCGTGCTGCGCTGCGATCCGGCGCTGGCGGCCTTGCCCGTGGACGGCATTTTCCAGTTAAACGACCCGGACAACATCCTGCTCCTGCTGCAACGTTCCCTGCCGATCCGGCTGGCGCGCCGCACGCGCTACTGGATCAGTGTCGAGGCAGCCTGAAGAAATTATTTGCCGCTTGCCTGTCCCTTTTTTGAGATTGCTTCGTCATACAAGGTAGAGAACGAACAATCCGAACCATCGAAAGGGTTTTACATGGCTGTGCAGCACCGCATCTTTTCCCCGTGGACGCCACTCGCGCTCCATCCCACCACGGGCGCCGTGCGCGCCGCGCTGGTCTTGCTGCTGGCCGTGGGCGCGGCTGGCGCCGGCTTGCCGCAGACTGCGCTGGCCGCTGAAGCCGGCCCGTCCGCAAGCGTGCGCGATTACAGCATTCCCGCCGGCAGCCTGCGCAGCGCATTGGCATCGTTCGCCATCGCCGCCGGCGTGAACCTGTCCACCCAGGGCGTAGCGCTCGACGGCCTGGCGACGCCGGGCTTGCAGGGGCGCCATGGCGTTGCCGCCGGCCTGCAACAACTGCTGCAAGGCAGCGGCCTGGAGGTGACGGACGGTGGCAACGGCAATTATCTGTTGCGCAAGATCAATACGAATACGGCCGATGGCGGCCTGGCCAGCATGCCCGCCGTCGTCGTCAGCGCGGAGGCGGACCGCGCCACGGAAGGCACGGGCTTGTATACCTCGCGCAACCTGTCGACGGCGACGGGCTTGAACCTGTCGCAGCGCCACACGCCGCAAACGGTCAGCGTCATTTCGCGCCAGCAAATGGAAGATTTCGATCTGACCACCCTGCAGGACGTGGCGCGCGCCACGCCCGGCCTGTACGGCAAGACGCAGGGCGTGTCCGACCAGGAAACCACGTATTTCGCGCGCGGCTTCGCCTTGAGCCACATCAATGTCGATGGCTTGCCGCTGGACGTCACGGGTTTCAATGAGCGCAACGTCTCCGCCGACATGCTGATGTACGACCGCGTGGAAGTGGTGCGCGGCGCCACGGGCCTGATGGAAGGGGCGGGCGCGCCGTCGGGCAGCATCAACATGATACGCAAGCGCCCCACGGCCACGCCCTTGCTGGACGCATCCATTCACCTGGGCAGCTGGAAGGACCGGCAATTGACGGTGGACGCCAGCAATGCCCTGAACGCGTCGGGCAGCGTGCGCGGGCGCGTGGCGGCCAGTCTGCGCGACAGCGACAGCTTTGTCGACGTGGTCAACAACAAGAACAGCACCGTGTATGCGATCGTCGAGGCGGACCTGACGCCGTCGACCACGGCCGGCATCGGCTTTTCGCGCCAGCACAGCCGCACCGACGGCGTGTTCGTCGGCTTGCCGACCTTGCCCGATGGCCGCCACATGGACTTGCCCCGCTCGACGTTCCTGAATAGTGCCGATTCCTTCCAGAAACGCGACAACAACGTCGTCTTCGCCGACCTGGAAACGAAGCTGGAGCAGGGCTGGCGCAGCCGCTTCGCCATCACGCATATCGACGCCTCGTCGAGCACGCGCAATACCACCAACGGCCGCGTCGCTGGCGCAACGTTTTTGCTGGAACAGTCGGAAACAGGCTGGAAGTACAACACGCAGCAAGTGGTGGCGGACTGGCGCCTGAGCGGCCCTGTCACCTGGTTCGGCCGCCAGCATGACGTCATCGTCGGCGCCAGCTACCGCCACGACGATTCGGACGCGGGTCAGAGCTGGGAAGGCGCGCAAACGCGCGTGTTCGACATCCGCCACTGGAATCCCCGCGCCTACCGCATGAACGGCGCGCCGTTCGAGCCCTACAACTGGGGCCGCAAGACGGACGAGAAGGGGCTGTATGCGGCCGGCAACTTCAACCTGGCCGATCCGCTGCGCCTGGTGCTGGGCGGGCGCTTCGGCTGGTATGCGCAGGATGTCACGGGCTGGTATGCCGCCAATCCGACGTGGCGCCGCGACCTGACGGAAAACGCGAAATTCACCCCGTACGCTGGCCTCGTCTACGACCTGGACCCGCATCACTCCGTGTATGCGAGCGGCACGCAGATCTTCCAGCCGCAAAGCGTGCTCGATGTCAAAGGCAATGGCTTGCCGCCGTTGAGCGGCACCAACCTGGAAGTGGGCGTCAAGGGTGAGTATTTCGGCGGCAGGCTCAACGCCAGCGGCGCCTTGTTCCGCATCAAGCAAAACAACCGCGCCATGACCGATGAAGTCAATTGCCCCACGGGCGGGCCCATCTATTGCGCCCGCGCGGCCGGGCAGGTGCAGAGCGAAGGCGTCGATCTGCAATTGTCGGGCTCGCCATTGCCTGGCTGGCAGATTTCGGGTGGCTACACCCATGTGCTGGCCAAGTACACGAAGGACAGCGTGGCCGCCAACATCGGCCAGCGCATCGCCACGGACGAGCCGAAGCAATTGTTCAAGCTGTACACGAACGTGCAGCTGAGCGGCAGCCTGGCACGCTGGAACCTGGGCGCCTCCGTGTATGCGCAGGACAAGATCGACCGCCGCGACAAGGCTTACCTGACGCAGCAGGGCGGTTATGCCATCGTCGGGCTGACCGCCGGCTATCGGATCAGCGAGCAGCTGCAGCTGCGCGCGAACATCGATAACGTGCTCGATCGCCGCTACTACCAGGCGCTCGGCTATTCCTGGTCCGGCGGGCTGGAACGCTACGGCGCGCCGCGCAGCGTACTTGTCTCGCTGAACTACAAGATGTAGCGGCTGTTCCAGCGGAGCGCGCCCGTCCGGGCGCCTCTGCTACACTGCCGCCGTCTTTATCTTTCCACTTTGCCATGACCGCCATTCCTCTCCTCACGCCCCTGAAAAGCGCTTTCCAGCAATCGCGCGCCGAGAATAACATCGAGCTGATCCTGCCCGAACTGCTGGCCGCGCAATTGCACGTCGTCATCGGCGGGCAAAGCGAGCAGATCGACCTGTTCCTCGTGCCGTCGCCGAATCCCGAGCGCCGCTGCGTGACGGTGGCGGAAGATCCCGCCTTCCTGGCCGGCATCAATTTCCCCAAGATTCCCGTCACGGGCGCGCAGCTGCTCGCCTCGATTCCTCCCGAGATCGAAATCGTCCTGCTGCATGGCGATGGCGCCAATTACCTGACGCGCGAGCAACTGGCGTGGTTCCGCGGCATGCTGGCGCAGAACGCTTGAGCGGCAGTCCCGCCCGGCCGTGCAAGCCGGCGCGCGCCGAATGGATACGCTTTGCGCCGGCCGACGATGCCAGCTGCCATGCGGCGATGATGGCCAATATGCGCCCCGTGCTGTGGCGCAGCGTGCTGCTGGGCGGCTGCGTCCTGATCCTTGCCTTCATCGTGCAAGCCGTCTGGCGCGACGTGCCGTATGCGGGCGAGGCGGTGCTGCTGGGCCTGCCGGCGCTGACCGCCTGGATCGTCGGCGTGCTTTTTCTGCCGGGCCCCGATCTGTCTTTTCATGTCGAGATCAATGACGCGGGCGTGTTGCTGCGCCGGCTGGCGCGGGGCTTGCCCGGCCATGACAAGGTGTTGCAGCTGACGCCGCAGCAGATGCGCGCGCTGGAGGTGGTCACTTACGCGGGCGCGGTGGATGTCTACCGCGGCGGGCCGCCGATGGCGCGCGTGGAGCTGCTGCTGCACACGACCCTCGACGATTGCCCGCTGATCCGCGTGGTGGGCATGGATCTGCCCGTGCCGCAGCGCTGGTCCTTGCGGCAGATCAAGGACGAGCTGGGCCGCCGCTGTACACTTGCCGGTATCCCTGTGGCCGAGCGCGCCGGTGCGACCTATCAGGCCTCTTCCGCCATACGCGCGCTGTGGCCGCCAGCCTGAACGGGCGAGCGCTGTCGCATCGCGACCTCAGAATATTGCCTTTCTTGCTATAGTATTGCTGAAGTCCTATGAATATGTTCGCAAAGCAACTATACTCATGGCTCTTTAAAAAATCATCGTCACGCTGGCGGCCAGCCATCCGCGCCAGAGTTCGTACGCATTCCGCTTTTTCACTCTGTAAAAAGCACCTTTCCCCCGCGCGGCAGGCGCGGGCGTGATGACCGAGCCTTGCCCTGGTCGACTGCTACCGTTGTCATTTCCGCTGTGTTGCCGCTTTAGTAAAAAGCGTGGCGCCGGCGCGCACGGTGCGCCGTCATGTTTTGCGACGTCACGTTTCACTCACCTTATGCCACGACAGTATGTTTAGTTCCATCTTTGCCGTATCGACCGATACCATGCAGTACATCTACGGCACGCACAACGCCTGGCTGGTGCTGTTTTCCATCGGCATCGCCGTCTTTGCCTCGTTCATGGCCTTGCAGATCGCCGGCATGGCGCGCAGCAGCGAGCGCGGCTTCCAGCGCCAGACGGCCATCATCACGGGCGCCATCGCGCTCGGCGGCGGCATCTGGTCGATGCACTTCATCGGCATGCTGGCTTTCGACATCTGCACGCGCGTCTCCTTCGACCCCAGCCTGACCCTGCTCTCCATGCTGCCCGGCGTGGCGGCATCGTGGGTGGCGCTGCACATGCTGGCGCGCCCGAGCATCAACTGGCGCCAGCTGGTGGTGGGCGGCGTGCTCGTCGGCGTGGGCATCGGCTCCATGCATTACAGCGGCATGGCCGCAATGCAGACGTCGCTGACCCTGCATTACCAGCCCTGGCTGTTCGCCCTGTCGCTGGTGGTGGCCGTCGTCATGGCCATGCTGGCGCTGTGGATACGCTTCGGCCTGAGCGCCATGCGTTTGCGCATGAGTCCCCTGGCGTCCTTGCTGGTCAGCAGTGCCGTCATGGGCTTGGCCATTTCCGGCATGCATTACACGGGCATGCTGGCGGCGCGCTTTTCCGGCACCCCCACGGCAGGCGACAACACGATCACGGTGCAAGCGTCGTTCGTGGCCCTGGCCGTGGCGCTGATCACCGTCACCCTGACGGTGTTTGTCGCCGCCGCGAACGGCTTGCTGCGCTACCGCCAGCTGCTGCGCCATGCCAGCGCCAGCGAATCGCGCCTGCGCGCCATCGTCGATACGGCGGCCGACGGCTTGATCACCATCGATGGCCAGGGCAAGGTGCGCTCCTTCAATCCCGCCGCGGAAAGCCTGTTCGGCTGGCGCGAAGCGGAGATCGTGGGGCGCGACGCCAGCGTGCTGCTGCAGCCGTCCGACGCGGCCGAGTACGAGGGTTATCTGCGCGACTACCTGGAAACGGGCGCCTCGCGCATCCTCGACAGCGGACGCGAACTCGATGGCTGCCACAAGGATGGCGCCGTGCTGCCCATGCGCGTGGCGATCGGCAAGATCGATACGCCGGGCCAGCCCCTGTTCGTGGCGTTTGTCACGGACATGCGCTCGTCGCGCAGCATGGAGCAGGCGCTCAAGGACAGCGAACGCCAGTACCGCACCCTGATCCGCAATATCCCCGGCGTGTCCTTTCACTGCAGCTTTGCGCCCGAATGGAAGATGATCTTCATCAGCGACGCCGTCTTCAACCTGACGGGCTGGATGCCGCAGGACTTCGTCGAGGGCCGCGTCAGGCTGTTCGACCTCGTGCACCCGGACGACCGCCAGCGCGTCAACGACACCTGCGTGCAGGCGGCCGGCGAAAAGCGCGACTTCGAGAACGTCTACCGCCTGATCCACCGCGACGGGCGCGAGCGCTGGGTGCGCGAAAGCAGCGGCCCCGTGCTCGACAACGACGGCGTGGTGCGCTGGATCGACGGCGTCATCCTCGACATCACGGAAAGCGAATTGCGCAACGCCGAGTATGAAGGCAAGGTGACGGCCATCTCGCGCGCGACGGCCGTCGCGGAATTCGACCTGCAGGGGCGCATCCTGGCGGCCAACGAGAACTTCCTCGACCTGGTCGGCTACCGGTCCGACGACGTGCTGGGCTTGCACCACAGCATCTTCTGCGAACCGGGCTATGTGACCTCGCCCGATTACATCGCGTTCTGGCAGCACCTGGCGCAGGGTGAATTCAACACGGGCGAGTACAAGCGCATCGGCAAGGATGGCCGGGAAGTGTGGATACAGGCGTCGTACAACCCGATCTTCAATACGGACGGCAAGCCGTTCAAGGTGGTCAAGCTGGCCACCGACGTGAGCGAACGGCGCGCCATGCAGGAAAACCTGCGCGCGGCCAAAGACCGCGCCGAGCTGGCCGCCGAATCGAAGACCAGCTTCCTGGCCAACATGAGCCATGAAATCCGCACGCCGATGAACGCCATCATCGGCTTTACGGAAGTGCTGCTGGGGACCGCCCTGGACAGCCTGCAGCGCCGCCACCTGGGCACGGTGCGCCAGTCGGCCCGTTCCCTGCTCGAACTGCTCAACGACATCCTCGACACGGCCAAGCTGGAAAAAGGCGCCACCGAGCTGGAACTGGTGGACTTTTCGCTGCCGGACCTGGTCGACCACGTGGCCGCGTCGCTGCGCATCACGGCGCATGCGCGCGACCTGGTGCTGCATGTCGACGTCGACCCGGGCATGGGCCAATTCTTCCTGGGCGACGCGCGCCGGGTGCAGCAGGTGCTGACGAATTTGATCGGCAACGCCGTCAAGTTCACGGAAGTGGGCCATGTGCGCGTGGCCGTCGGCATGCAGGGCGAGCAGGTGCATATCGCCGTGCACGATACGGGCATCGGCATCCCCGCCGACCGCCTGGACAAGATCTTCGCGCCGTTCACGCAGGCCGATTCCTCGATGAGCCGGCGCTTTGGCGGCACGGGCCTGGGCACGACGATTTCGCTGCAGCTCGTCGAGCTGATGAAAGGCACCATCACGGTGGAAAGCACCCTGGGCGTGGGCAGCGTGTTCCACGTGCTGCTGCCGCTGGCGCCGGGCAAGGCCGTGGCGCGCCGCAGCGAGCAGCCCGTGGTGGCCTTGCCGCCGCTGCGCATCCTGGCGGCCGACGACGTGCCGCAGAACGTGGAGCTGCTCCTGATCAGCCTGGGCGCGGCCGGCCACCAGGTGATCGCCGCCAGCGATGGCGAGAGCGCCGTGCGCGAATTCGGCAAGGGCAGCTTCGACATCGTCCTGATGGACGTGCAGATGCCGCGCATGGATGGCCTGGAAGCGACGCGCCTGATCCGCGTGCACGAGCGCGAGCAGGGCTTGAAGGCGACGCCCATCATCGCCCTGACGGCCAGCGTGCTGGAACAGGACCGGCGCGCCGCGCAGACGGCGGGCATGAACGGTTTCGCCTCGAAACCGCTGGAAATGCACAAGCTGACGGCGGAAATCGCCCGCCTGCTCGATATCGCCGTGGCCATGCCGCCGCCGGCGGCCGGTGCGGCGGCGCGCGCCGCTGCCGGCCAGGTGGACTGGCAGCGCGGCATCGCCCTGTGGGGTGGACGCGAAGCCCTGCAGCGTGCCATCGCGCGCTTCGTGCAGGCCAATGGTGACTGCGCCGCCATGCTGGCGGCGGAACTGGAACGCGGCGGCAGCAGCGTGGCCGGCCACCTGCTGCACCGTATCAAAGGCGCGGCGGGCAACCTGTGCCTGGTGCAGGTCGAAAGCCTGCTGGGGCGCATCGAACAAGCGATTGCGCGCCAGTTGCCGGTGACCGAATTGCTGGTGCAGCTGGCGGCCGCCTTCATGGCGCTGGCCGGCGAGCTGGAAGAGGCGGGCATGCCGGCCGTGGCCATGCAGGCGCCGGCCGCCAGCGCGCCCCTCGATGCAGCCGCCGCTGGCGCCTTGCTGCGGCAAGCCATTGCCAGCCTGGAAGGCGGGCAGCTGGACGACGCCTTGATGGCGCAGATCGCCGCCATGCTGGCGCCGCACGGCCAGCAGCCGCGCCTGCAGGCGCTGGCCAGCGCCATCGACGACTTTGAATTTGCGCGTGCCGCGGGCGTGCTGCGCCAGCTGCTGGCGTGGCTGGAAGCGCCAACGCCTGCCGACCTTTCCTGATATTGGGCTAACGATGACCTTACACGAAGACAAACCGATCCTGCTGCTGGTCGACGATGAAGCGACGAATCTGCAGGTGCTGCGCCAGATTTTGCAGGACGATTACCGCCTGCTGTATGCCAAGGATGGCGAGAAGGCGCTGGAACTGGCGCAGAACAACCCCGTCGAACTGATCCTGCTCGACATCATGATGCCCGCCATGACGGGATATGAAGTGTGCCGCCAGCTGAAGGCCATGCCGGCCACCGCGTCCATCCCCGTCATTTTTGTGACGGCCCTGTGCGACGTGAAGGACGAGGCGGACGGCTTCGACGCGGGCGCCGTCGACTACATCACGAAACCCGTCAGCCCGCCCATCGTGCGCGCCCGCGTGCGCACGCATCTGTCGCTGGTCGACGCCGAGGAATTGCGCCGCTCGCGCCTGCAGGTGATCCAGACCCTGGGCCAGGCGGCCGAGTACAAGGACAACGAGACGGGCATGCACGTCATCCGCATGAGCTATTACGCGCGCCAGCTGGCGCTGGCGGCCGGCTACAGCGCGGGCAGGGCGGAAGACTTGCTCAACGCGGCGCCCATGCACGACGTGGGCAAGATCGGCATCCCCGACGCCATCCTGCAAAAACCGGGCAAGCTCGATGCGGACGAATGGAAAGTCATGCGCAGCCACGCGGAAATCGGCGCGGCCATCATCGGCGAGCACGCGGGCGGCCTCTTGAAAATGGCGCGAACCATCGCCCTCACGCACCATGAAAAATGGGATGGCAGCGGCTATCCGCAAGGCTTGAAAGGCGAGGAAATCCCCCACGAAGGCCGCATCGTCGCCATCGCCGACGTCTTCGACGCCCTCACCAGCGAACGCCCGTACAAGCGCGCCTGGACGGTCGACGAAGCCATCACCACCATGCAGCGCGACAGCGGCACGCACTTCGACCCGCAACTGCTGGCGCTGTTCATCGAGCAACTGCCGGCCATGCTGGAAATCAAGGACAAGTGGCGCGAGCCGGCGTAGGGAGTGTCAGGTCAGGGTGGGTCCACGCGCAGGCGGTCGGCCAGCAACCGTGGATAGGCAGGACTGTCTCCGAATGTCCGCTGTGAGCACGCCATGGCCTGGCCCAAGCTCGCCATGTGGCGCGAGGATATGGCGTAGGCCAGCTTGCCGGGCTGCCGGCGCGACGGGTAGATGAAGCCGTGAATCGCGCATGCCTCTTGCGCAATTGATCATAGATGCCCAGCCGGCAGGCGTGCGGCCATGTCTGGCGGAATTGGTGTTTCTTGCAGTTCAGGCGTCATGCGGGACTAGCCTATGATGTCAGCCATGCCCCTATGCTGCCACTTTGCCGATGCCATGACCTTGCGTAATCTCTCGCTGGCCGGCAGATCCAGCAGCGCCTGCTGGCTGGGATGCACTGCGGGCCGCGTTTCAAACGATTTGCCTGCGAGCATCTCTGCTGGCGAAAGTTCGTTGAGTTCGTCTGCACTGCTGATCCAGAAGGCATGGATTTCACTGCTCGGCTGGCCGGCCAGGATGGCCAGCACGGGCGCGATCAGTTCCGGCACGGGCTGTACAAATTGCCATGCCGGAAACTCCTTGCCGATACTGCGTCCCTTGGGCGTCACACAGTAAAACCGCAGGCTTTCCACGGCGCGATACAGCGACGCTTGCGACAGTTCCACCCATCCCTGGCCAATGACTTCTGAAACCTTGAGTCTTGATGCAGGAAGTTGCAGCAGGATAGATGGCGGCGTGGCGACCAGCGAGGCGCGCGCCGCATGGAGCGCGCGCGTGGCCAGGTCGATCAGGCGCTCGCGCTCGGGACCGTGCGCCAGCATGTCGAGTTGCGCACCCACCAACTGCGAGAATTGTTCCACTGCCCGCAAGTCCCTATCTGTCCATTCCTGTAGGTCGGGCGCCAGGGTGCTGTGAGTCAGATGTGCTGTCATGTTCACTCCTCGGATAAATGCGGCTGACATCTCACTCACAAGATTATCATGTTTCGCAACTTTATCAAGCGAGCAGCGCACTTTTCCCGCATCAGGCAGCTGGATATGCGGCTGCGCGGTCATGCTCATTGCTTTCTTGCCTCTGGATTGGCGCCGTGGCGATGCTAATGAGCAAGGGCTGGAGGCAGGCAGGCCGGGTAAGCCGGATTACGCAGGGTGCTGCTCCGCGCATCCGACCTGCGATGCCTTATGGCAGGCTGTCCGGCAGCCGCAAAATCCGCCGTATCTCCAAAATCGCCTGCGGGCTTTCCTGCACGCTGTGCCAGGACGGGATGACTTTTTCCGATTGCGCGCCGTCGAGGTGGGCGCTGGCGTAGGGCACCACGCCGTCGCTTGATTCCGCCAGCGGCAGGTCCGGCGTGTCGTTGCCCATGATGGAGTAGTAGCGCACTTTCGGGCTGATGGGCAGGTCGGCCACCAGGCGCACGAACGGGTCCTTGTCGCTGAGGTTATCGATGCTGTTGGGGATGCGCAGCGGTTCGCTGCTGCCCGTGTCGAGCTGCGCCAGGCTGCCGGCCGCGTCGGACAACTGGTCGAGCATGGTGATCGGCAAGGTGACGAGGTTGGCGATCCAGCGCGCCACCTTGTGGTTGGCGAACGAGGTGCCGCGGTGCGGCGCGGCGATGAAGATGGCGCGGTTCACCTGCGGCATGGCCGTGAAATTCAGGTAGGGCGCCAGGCCGGCGCGCACTTTTTCCGCCTTCTTGCCCTTCAAATTGTATTCTTCCGTGATGGCGTCGAGCAGGGTGTTGCTGGCGTCGGACACCATCAGGCGCGCTAGCACGCCGCCCATGCTGTGGCCGATCAAGACCATGTCGTTGGCGGCGTCCGCCTTGCCAGCCGGGTCGAACTGCGCCAGGGTGGCGGCAAGCGCCTGGCGGATGGCGGCGTTGTTGGCCGCCAGCGGTGCATTGCTCGGGTAGTACACTTGCCAGATCTGGTAGCGGCGGCGCAGCTGTTCGTCGCCCATCAGCTCATTCGCCACGTTGATCCACGCTTCCGGGCTGCTGGCCAGGCCGTGCAGCATGACGATGGTGCGCTTGTTCGGGTCGTAGGGCTGCATCAGGTGCACCTGCGGGCGCGAAATGCCGTCGGCGCGGCCGAACAGGGTGCGCAGCGCCTGCACGCCGAAGCCGGAACGGGCCAGCCACAAGCCATAGCCGGCCGTGAAATTGGCGGCCACCGGCAATTCCTGGCCCGCCATGCGCGTCGATTCGCTGCGCGTCGGGTCGACCAGCATCACCAGCAACTGCTGCGTCGCCAGCACTTCCTGCAGGCTGTTGCCGTCGAAGCGGATCAGCGCCGTGACGACGGGGAAGCGGGTTTCCTGGTAGGGCACATAGTCGCCTTTGGACGCCTGGGGCTTGGGCATGACGGCCACCAGGTCGGCGCCGAAGCCGTCGCGCCGGTACACATTGCGCAAGCCGGAAAACGACAGCGAGGTGGCCGGCAGCAGTTCTTCGGGCAAGGTGCCGTCTTCGGGCAGGCGCAGGGCCGACAATTCGCTGTCGATCTGCCAGCCGGCGACGCGGATCACATGGCCGTCGGGACGGTACTCGCCGCGGTGGCGGAACAGGTTGCCGACGGCCTTTTGCACGGCATAGTTGTAGTAGTCGCGGATCTGCGTCTGGCGCTCTTCGAAGGCGCGCTGGCCCGGCGTGCGCGTCGTGTAGAACAGGTAGGCATACGCGTAGCGGGCCGATTCCAGCCAGGCGGCCAGCAGTTCGGCGCTGGCGTGGCCGCCCTGTTTTTCTTCCGCCAGCGCGCTTTCCAGCCACAATTCGGACAGGGTGGCCAGGCGCTGCTCGTCGCTGAGCAGCTCGGAGCGGGCCAGGTCGGCGCGGCAGCTGCCCGTATTGCCTTCGCAGGCGGCGATGTCGCTGCCGATGATGCGCAGCACCTCGCTGGCCGCAGCGCTCAATTTCCCCGTGGTGAGGATGTCGCCGCGCCGCTGCTGCAGGTAGTCGGCCGGCGAGATCGCGCTGACGGTGACGGCGGCGCAGCCGCTCAGGAGCGCCGCGGCGCACAGGAGGGCGCATACGCGCAGACGCCGCATCAGCATGGCCGGTCCGCGCCTAGAACGAGTAGACCAGGGTCAGCGACGTTTGCGTATCCGTGTTCTTCTTGTCGTCCGGTACGCGCGTGTCGTTGCGGGCGCTGAAGGCGGCCTTCATCTGCATGGTGCCGTTGATTTTCGTGCTGAGCGCCGTCTCGGCGATCGAGTGGGTGTTCGAGGTGCCCCGTTCCACGCTGATCGTTTGCGTAAACATGGCCGACTGGCTGATCTTCCACTTCATGGCGGCCGCGCCGCGCACCGTCAGGCCGTGTTCCGATTCGCCCGCGTCGTTGGTGCCGCTGAAATAGCCAGGACCGATTTCCACGTCGACGCTTTTGTCGCTCGACTGGTACCAGCGCGAGCCATGACCGACGGCCAGGGTCGAGTACTTGGTGTAGGCGCCGAACTTGTCGTTCACGTGCGAGGCCAGCACGAACAGTTTTTCATGGTCGGCCATCAGCTTGTAGGCGGCCTTGGCGGAGGCGGAAAAGCGTTCCGCCGAGCGTTCGCGCACTTTCTCGCCGTCGTCGTTCGTCGTTTCGTCTTCCTTGAAGTAGCCGCTGAAGATGTACTGGTTGCTCCAGTCATCGAGCTCCTGGCGCGCGTCGATCTTGCCCGTGACGGAGGTGCCGACCGTGTTGCCCGAGGTGGTGATGGCGCCCAGTTCGGCGGAAGTGCTCCAGCTGCCGATGGGGATTTCATCGAACAGCATGCTTTGCTTGGTGTCGGCGGCGGCGGCGGCGCTGCCGCAGGTGATGGCCAGCGCCAGTGCGAGAGAGTGGGTCGGTTTCATGGCTGTATTTGTCTGTGGCGCGCGCCGGGCGTGCCTGCTGTTCGTTAATGGCAGTGGTGGCTATGCAGGCCGCGGCAAGCCGGGAGGCGCCGATAAACCTGCGCACATGCGCGCGCGGGCGCGGCCAAAAATTGTCGAGGCTGTATTGTACCCGACCCTGCCATCGTTCGCCGCACGCGGCGGCGCGCATGGATGCAGCTATATTATGAGAAATATTGCAAACCTGGCATGCATGGATGATGACGATGAAAATGGCACGCAAGCTTGTTACTCTGATATGGCTGTGCGGTGCGGCGCCAGCGGGCGCGCAGGCGCCCGAAGCGGTGCCGGTACAGGGTCCTGGGCCGGCACCGCAACTGACGCAAACGATGATACGCGATGCCGTGCGCGCCGTGCTGGAGGAAGAGGCGCAGGTGCGCGACTCTTTGCCGCAGCCGGCCATGCAGCAGGTGACGATACGCGCCGACAGAAAATATGAGCAGTTTGCCGCCGCCTTTGCCGAAGCGAAGGTGCCCGACTGCCTGCACGCCGATGGCTTGAAGCGCCAGCCCACCGGCATCGGCCCGCTCGCCATCGGCGGCGTGTATGCCTTGCCCTTCATGGCGATCGCCAAGCTGCGCGGAAAATGTAACTAGCCGGGGAACGCCGCCCGGCGGCGCGGCCGCGCGGCGGGGCTGGCAAGTGGCGCGCGCCTGGCGTATGCTGCGCATGTTTGCTGTCCCGCTCTTTACAAGGAATTCCCGTGCGCTGCCTGGTCATCGAAGACGAAGCTGAAACTTCCCGCTATATCTGTGCCGGCCTGCGCGAGGCTGGCCACGACGTCACCGCCTGCGACAATGGCATCGACGGCATGCGCCTGGCCTGCGGCGAAGACTGGGATGCGCTGGTGCTCGACCGCCTGCTGCCCGGCGAGATCGACGGCCTGGCCATCGTCGCGCGCCTGCGCGGCATGGGCCGCAACACGCCCGTGCTGGTGCTGTCGGCCCTGTCCAGCGTCGACGAGCGCGTGCGCGGCTTGCGCAGCGGCGGCGACGATTATTTGTCAAAACCGTTCGCCATCGCCGAACTGCTGGCGCGCATCGAGGCGCTGCTGCGGCGCGCCGCGCCCGTGCCCGAATCGACGCAGCTGCAGGTGGCCGACCTAGTGCTCGACATGCGCACCATGCGCGTGACGCGCGCCAACCGGCAAATCGCCCTGCAGCCGCGCGAATTCCGTTTGCTCGAATATCTGATGCGCCACCAGGGCCAGTCCGTCACGCGCGCCATGCTGCTCGAAGCCGTGTGGGACTACCATTTCGACCCGCAGACCAACGTCATCGACGTGCAGGTGAGCCGCTTGCGCACCAAGGTGGACAAGGAATTTTCGCCGCCGCTGATCCACACGGTGCGCGGCGTCGGCTACACCCTGGGCGTGATCGACAGTGCGTAACTGGCACCGCTCGATCGCGGCCCGCCTAGCGCTCGGCTATGGCGTGCTGGTGGTCGTCTCGATCAGCATCGTCTGCGCCGTGTTCTATTTCGGCACCATCGGCGTGCTCGATCGCAGCGTGGACCGCAAGCTGACCCTGCTCTCGGAGCGCCTCGCCGCCCTGTACCAGCAGGACGACGCCAGCCGCACGACGGCGGAAATCGCCCATTTGCTGACCGACCGCACCGACAGCGACACAGAAATCTTCCTGCTGGTGGGCGCCGACGGCCGCCGCGTGGCGGGCAATCTGTCGTCCTGGCCCGACGTGGGCAGCCCCGTGGGCCGTTTGCTGCACCGCGACGTCACGCGCGAAGGACGCCGGGTGCCCGCGCGCATGCTGATCCGCGACCTAGAGGGCGGCGCGCGCCTGTTCGTCGGGCGCGACATGGAAGAGGGCAAGTCGATCCGCACCCTGGTGCTGCGCTCGCTGGCCTATGGCGGCGGGGTGGCCATCCTGCTGGTGGTGGCAGGCGCGTGGCTGTTCCGCCGCCAGCTCGAGGCGCGCATCGGCCAGATCCGCCGCACGGCAGGGGAAATCGAGGCGGGCGACCTGAGCCGGCGCATTCCCGTCTCCAGCGAGGATGAATTCGGCTTGCTGAGCCGCGACATCAACCGCATGCTCGACCGCATCGAACATTTGATGGAAGGCGTGCGCCACGTGTCGAACGCCATCGCGCACGACTTGCGCACGCCGCTGGCGCGCATCCGCAACAAGCTCGATGGCGCCTTGCGCCAGCATCAGGACGTGGCCGGCCACGAGAGCGCGGCGCAGGCGGCCATCGACGACATCGACGACCTGACGCGCGTGTTCGACAAGCTGCTGCAGATCGCGGCGGCCGAATCGGGCATGCGCCCGGAGAATTTCGACGACATCGACTTGCAGCAGATCGGCGCCGACATCGTGGAAATGTACGAAGCCACGGCCGACGAGCAGGGCGTGCTGCTGGTGCAGATGTATGGCGAAGGCGTGCCGGCGCGCGGCGACCGCAACCTGCTGGGCAGCGCCCTGGCCAGCCTGGTCGACAACGCCATCAAGTACGCGGGCCCGGGCGCCACGGTGGAAGTGTCGGCCGGCAGCGATGAACAGGGCAGCTGGCTGGCGGTGCGCGACAACGGCCCCGGCGTGCCGACGGAAGAATTGCCGAAGCTGACGCAGCGCTTCTACCGGCTCGACAAGAGCCGCCACTTGCCCGGCAATGGCCTGGGCCTGTCCATCGTGGCGGCCATCGCGGCCCTGCATGGCGGCAGCCTGGAGATCGAGGATGCGGCGCCGGGCCTGCGCCTGCGCTTGCGGCTGCTGCGCTAGGCTGCCAGTGCCCGTGGCATATCCGCACATTACCAACTTGTAACCCCCTTCATTTTCACCTCCCCCTATCATCCGCTTTACCCCGCGTAGAGCGGCTGCGTGCGCGCAGCCGCCCGTGCCGGGCTGCCTGCGGCCGTCGCCGCGTCCCGTTCAGTAGAGCCGTTTCATGCATACATTTACCGCCACCGGCGACAACGCCGCGCCGCAACCGGCGCCACTGCGCCAGCATGGCCACCGGATCAAGGCGGCGCTGGGCGCGCTCGTCTTTCCCCTGCAGCGCGCGCGCTGGCAAGCGGTCATCGCCGCGACGCCGGGCCTGGCGGCGCTGGCGCAAGCCCATCCCAGCCTGCGCTACAAGATCTATCGCCCCTACGCCAGCCGCCAGCTGGGCTGCGCGGCGAGGGTGGACCTGCTGTGCGGGCATTACCGTTTTCTGTGGCAGGCGGGCGCGCGGCCGCTGGTGGAATACGCGGCGCGGCGCGCGCTGGTGCTGGCCACCATCGAAGGCAAGGACGGCGCCAGCTACCGCTTGCAGCTGACGGCCATCCACGACAGCCACCGCGAAGGGGAGCTGTGCCTGCGCCTGACGCGCGACGGCGTGCCGCTGTACCTGGCCAGTTTCCTGTTCCGGCCCCAGCCTGGCGGCGCCGTCATCCAGCTGGGCGCCCTGCAGGGCTTGCGCTCGCCCGCCGGCGCGCAGGCGGTGAAGGAGGCCACGCGGGCGCTGCACGGCTGCCGGCCGAAAAACCTGATGGTGGCCGCCTTGCGCGACCTGGGCGACTTTTTCGGCTGCGGCCACCTGGACCTGGTCAGCAACGCCAACCGCATCGCGCTGAACTGGCGCCGCCGCCGGCATATCTCCTGCGATTACGACTTGGCGTGGCGGGAATTGCATGCGCTGCCCACCAGCGACGGCAATTACCGCCTGCCTTGCGGCCCTTGCCGGATGCCGGAGCTGGAGCTGGTGCCGTCGAAAAAGCGCGCCGATGCGCGCCGCCGCGGCGCCATGCTGGTGCAGCTGGCGGCCGACATGCGCTGGCAAGTGGCGGCCCTGCTGCACGCGCAATGACGGCGCAGGGCGGGGTTTCTTGACCTGCGCGGCTTTTTTGCCGGGCAGCCCGGCGCAATCGGCGCGATCGGCGTATACTTGCTGGCGTTGTTAACCTGAAGCCAGTCATCCCATGCCAGCACAATTCCCCACTTCGCGCATGCGCCGCTTGCGCGCGACCCCGCAACTGCGCGAGCTGTTCCGCGAAACCGAGATCAATCCGCGCGACCTGGTCCTGCCGATCTTCGTCGACGAAGGCAGCAGCGAATTCATCGACATCAAGTCCATGCCCGGCGTGCGCCGCATTCCCGAAGCGAAGCTGGCGCAGGAAGTCGAGCGCTATGCGCGCGCCGGCCTGCGCTCCGTCATGACCTTCGGCATTTCGCACCACAAGGACAGCCACGGCACGGACACCCTGAACCCGGACGGCCTGGTGGCGCGCATGTCGCGCATCATCAAGGACGCCGTGCCGGAAATGGTGGTCATGTCCGACACCTGCTTCTGCGAATACACGGACCACGGCCATTGCGGCATCCTGCATGGCGACACGGTCGACAATGACAGCACGGTGCTCAACCTGGGCAAGCAGGCCGTCATCGCCGCCCAGGCGGGCGCCGACATCATCGCGCCATCGGCCGCCATGGATGGCCAGGTGGCGGCCATCCGCGGTGCGCTCGACGCGGCCGGTTTCCACGACACGCCCGTGATGGCGTATTCCACCAAGTTCGCCTCCGGCCTGTACGGCCCGTTCCGCGACGCGGCCGGCAGCACCCTGAAGGGCGACCGCAAGACCTACCAGATGGACCCGATGAACCGCCGCGAAGCGGTGCGCGAATCGCTGATCGACGAAGCCGAAGGCGCCGACGCGCTGATGGTCAAACCGGCCGGCGCCTACCTGGACATCATCCGCGACCTGCGCGAAGTGACGCGTTTGCCGATCGGCGCCTACCAGGTCAGCGGCGAGTACGCGATGATCAAGTTCGCCGCGCAGGCTGGCGCCATCGACGAGCGCCGCGTGGTGCAGGAAACCCTGGGCGCCATCAAGCGCGCGGGCGCGGACATGATCTTTACGTACTTCGCGATGGATGTGCTGAATAATCCGTACTAAGTAAACGCGGGGCAGGGCGGCCGCCTTTTCAGCTATCATGGCGCGCTGCCCAACCTGAATTTGCTTATGCCCCTGAAAATCTCCCGCATCCTGCACGCCGGCTATGTCTTCGAATGCGAAGGCACGGCCATCGCCTTCGACCCCATCGTCGAAAACCCGTTCAGCCGCAACTGCCACGCGTTTCCGCCCGTGCGCTTCGACCTGGACGCCGTGCGCCGGCTGCGCTGGGATGCCGTCTTCATCTCGCACTTCCACGACGACCACTGCTCGCTCGACAGCCTCGATGCGCTCGACCGCGCCACGCCCATCTACCTGTACTGCGTCTTCGACGAACTGTTCGCGATGCTGCGCGCGCTCGGTTTCACTCGGGTGGAGAAGCTGCACGTGGACGTGCCCGTGCAAGTGGGCAGCATCGAGGTGATCCCGCGCCGCGCGCTGGACGACGACGTCGACTCGCTGTTCCAGGTGCGCGCAGCGGGCTTGAATGTGCTCAACGTCGTCGATTCCTGGATCGGCCCCGAGACCCTGGCGCAGCTGGCCGCCTTTGCGCCCTGGGACATGGTGCTGTGGCCATTCCAGACCATGCGCGAGATCGCCGTCATCGCGCCGTCGCAGGCGGCGCGGGGGCCGGTGGAACTTCCCGACGACTGGGTGCCGCAGCTGCGCGCGCTGGCGCCCCGTTACCTCGTACCCAGCTCCTGCCAGTTCGTGCAGGAAGACTGGTCCTGGTACAACCATGCGATGTTCCCGATTACCTACCGCCGCTTTGCCGATGAAATGGGCGCCGCGCTGCCCGAGACGCACATCTTCCGCCTCGATCCATCGACGGCCGTGCTGCTCGATGCACACGGCATGGCGCCGGCCGCGCCGCTGCCCTGGGTCATTCCCGTGGGGCCGCAGGACGTGGATTTCGACTACCGCCCGGAGGCGCTCGCGCCCGCCACGGCGGACATCGCCCGGCGTTTCGCGCCCTTGAACGATGCCGACACGGCGCTGGTGCTGGACTTCTGCCATCGCGGCTTGCTCGAACGCTACCGCGACATGGAGCTGCCCGAGGACAGTTATTTCCAGGCCCCGCGCGTGTGGCGCCTGGCGCTGTACGGCCATGACGGCGCGGCCACCATCCTGCATTACCGCACGCATGGCGACTTGATCGACCTCGTGCCGGACACGGGCGAGGCGCCGGGCTGGACGACGCAAGTGCCGCTGGTGAAATGCCACGCGGCGCTGGTGCTCGGTGAATCGCTGACGTCGATGTACATGCGCATCAACGATGGCCCTTTCGACGAGGCTACGCGCGCCGAACTGATGGAGGCCGACATCGTCGACGATCCCTTGATCCGTTGCCTGTTCAACGACGCCATCGGCGCCTATCAGGCGGCGCAGCTCAAGCGCTTGCTGGCCCGCTGAAGAAAATCGCGCGACAGGGTAAGATAAACGATTAATCCCAGTATCTCAGATCAAGGAATGATCAACATGACACAAAACAAGGAAACCGCGATCCTGGCCGGCGGCTGCTTCTGGGGCGTGCAAGACTTGCTGCGCCGCTATCCGGGCGTGATCGCCACGCGCGTGGGCTACAGCGGCGGCGACGTGGCCAACGCCACCTACCGCAACCATGGCACGCATGCGGAAGCGATCGAGATCATCTTCGACCCGAACACCATCAGCTACCGCAAGATACTGGAATTTTTCTTCCAGATCCACGACCCCAGCACGGAAAACCGCCAGGGCAATGACCGCGGCACCAGCTACCGCTCGGCCATCTTTTATACCAGCGATGAGCAAAAACGGGTGGCCGAGGACACGATCCGCGACGTCGACGCTTCCAGCCTGTGGCCCGGCAAGGTGGTGACGGAAGTGGCGCCGGCCGGCCCGTTCTGGGAAGCGGAACCGGAGCACCAGGATTATCTGCAGCGCTTGCCGCACGGCTACACTTGCCATTACATCCGGCCGGACTGGGTCTTGCCGCAACGCGGGCAGTAAGGAGCCGGGCATGCGTTACTGGCGCGTCGAGCGGCCGCCGGCGGAAGGGCAGCTGGACTTCGGGCGTACCCTGGAGCTGATGGCGGCCATCGGCCATGCGGACGTGAACGCCGTCGCCGGGGCCATCCTGAAGACGGTCAGCACGGTCGCGCCCATTGCCCAGTGCACGATCTTTGCCTATGAATTCGGCAACCGCCCCCGCACCGTCGCCGTGGCCGACCGGCGCGGCGGGCGCTTTTTGCAGGATATCGCCGACAGCTACGCCCGCCATTACTATGCGCTCGATGGCAACCAGCGCGTGATCGCCCCGGCGCCGGGGCGGAAGATCGATCCCGCCATCGTGCTGCACCAGCAGGCCAGCGACGAAATCGACCATCCCGGCTACCGCGCTGTCTGCTACCAGAAACCGAATGTGTCGGACCGCCTGTCCCTGCTGATGCAGCCGGCCAGCGATATCTGGCTGTCCGTCAATTTCTACCGCGACAGCAGCCAGGGCCAGTTCCAGCCCGGCGAAGTGGCGGGCATCGAAACCCTGTCACCACTGTTTGCCCATGCCGTCAAGCATCACTACAGCTTGAAGGGCCAGGCCACGCAAGGCGTCGCGCCGCTGATGCTGGCAAGGCTGCGCCAGCATTGCCCCGCCCTGAGCAAGCGCGAACTGGACGTGCTGCGCTGCGTGCTCGAAGGCCTCACGGCCGTGGAAATCGCTGAAACCATGGGCGTGCAGCCATCGAGCGTCATCACCTACCAGAAGCGCGCCTATAAACGCCTGGGCATTTCCAGCCAGCGGCAACTGTTTGCGCTGTGCATGGCGCCAGCCCCTTAGTCCTTTTGGCGTAGGGCTGGCTTCGCCTTTTTGACTGTTTTAGCCGCGAAACGTCCCCAAAATGGGGACAAGGTTTGCGGCGCGCGTCTGCATACTGTGTTGCAAGCCGGGATCACCCGGCCGCTCTCACCCAATAACAATAGCAAGGGGAGGGCGACACCTTATGGAGACCAGCATGACCATCGCCCCCGCGGCCACCCCCGCCACGCCCGTCCTCGACGCGGCCACCAATCAACTGGAACAGCAAGTGATGCGCAAGGTGTCGCGCCATTTGCTGGGCTTTCTGTTCCTGCTGTTCGTGTTTTCCTTTCTGGACCGCATCAACATCGGCTTCGCCGGCCTGACCATGATGCAAGACCTGGGCCTGTCCGGCACCCAGTTCGGTTTTGCCACCACCCTGTTCTACATCGCCTACATCGCTTGCAGCATCCCCAGCAACATCGTGCTGGCCCGCATCGGCGCCCGTCAATGGATAGGCAGCATGATGATCGCCTGGGGCCTGGCCTCGACGGCGACCCTGTTCGCCAGCGGCCCGGCCAGCCTGTATGCGCTGCGCTTTTTGGTGGGCGTGACGGAGGCGGGCTTCCTGCCCGGCATGCTGCTGTACCTGACCTACTGGTTTCCCAGCGCCTACCGGGCGCGGGCGAACGCCCTGTTCATGATCGCCATGCCCGTCACGGCCGCCATCGGCTCGGCCCTGTCGGGCCTGATTCTGGGGCTCGATGGCCACTGGGGCTTGACGGGTTGGCAATGGCTGTTCTTGCTCGAAGGCATGCCTTCCGTGTTGCTGGGCCTGGCCGTGTACGGCTACTTGGACGACTCGCCCGCCAAGGCGAACTGGCTGGGCAAGCTGGAGCAGCAAGTGCTGGCGCGCATGCTGGCGGCCGAGCAGAAGCCTGTTGCTCCGCAGCAAAAAACCTCGGTGCTGGCGGAAATGTGCTCGCCTACGGTATTGAAATTCGGCATCGCCTATTTTTGCCTGGTGAATACTTTGGCCATGGTGGCCGTATGGACGCCGCTGATCGTGAAAAGTTTCAATAGCAATGCCAGCAACACGCAGATCGGCTTGCTGGCAGCCATCCCGCAAGTGTGCACCGTGATCGGCATGATCGCCTGGGGCCGCCGCTCGGACCGCTTGCAGGAGCGCCGCTGGCATATCGTCTGGCCCATGCTGCTGTCGGCCGCCGGCTGGCTGTGCACGGCGTACTCGGCCAACCCCGTGCTGCAACTGCTGGGCGTGTGCATGGCGTCGACGGGCGCTTATACGGCCATGTCCGTCTTCTGGACGACGCCGGACCGGGCCTTGAGCCTGGGCGCGCGCGCCATCGGCATCGCCGTCATCAATGCCACGGGCAATATCGGCTCGGCCCTGAATCCCGTCGTCGTGGGCTGGCTGAAGGATATCACGCACAGCTTTGCCACCGGCTTGCTGTACGCCAGCGTCCTGCTGGTGGCGGGCGCGGCCATCGTGCTGACCCTGCCCATCGCGCGCGGCGGCAAAGACCATACTTGATCGAAGAGGACCCATCATGAGCGACACGTTTCACCCTTATCCCCATGTGCCGAAGGTGTATCCGCCCGGCAAACCGGCCGGCGCCGCCACGCAGCAAGTCCCGGTCCTGATCGTCGGCGGCGGCCCCGTGGGCCTGGCCACGGCTCTGGGCCTGGCCCGCCACGGCGTGCGCTCGGTGCTGATCGAGGCGGACGACGGCGTGTGCACGGGCAGCCGCGCCATCTGCATCTCGCGGCGCAGCCTGGAAATCATCGAACGCCTGGGCGCGCTCGACGGTTTTATCAGCAAGGGCTTGCCGTGGGCGGGCGGACGCAGTTTTTACCGCGACGAGGAAGTGCTGCACTTTACGATGCCGCAAGACGCGAACCAGAAGTTGCCGCCGATGGTTAACCTGGCGCAATACCATATCGAACAATTCCTGCTCGATGCGGCCGAACGCCAGCCGGAATTGATCGATATCCGCTGGCAAACGCGGGTGACTGGCGTGGACAAGCGCGCCGACGGCGCCACCGTCACCGTGGCGACGCCCGATGCGACCTATAAAATCGAGGCGGACTGGCTGGTGGCGGCCGACGGCGGGCGCAGCACCGTGCGCGAGGCGCTGGGCCTCAAATTGCAGGGCACCAGCTATGAAGGGCGCTATGTGATCGTCGATATCCACCTGAAGAGCGAGCGCCCGACGGAGCGCCTCGCGTATTTCGACCCGCCGTCGAATCCCGGTTCGACCGTGCTGGTGCACAAGCAGCCCGACGATATCTGGCGCATCGACTACCAGTTGCGAGACGACGAGGATGCGCAGGCGGCCGTGCTGCTGGAAAACGTGGCGCCCCGCGTGGACAGCCTGTTGGCCATGATGGGCGAAACGGCGCCGTGGCATCCCGTGTGGATCACCATCTACAAGGCCAATGCGCTGACCCTGGAAAAATACCGGCATGGCCCCGTGCTGTTCGCGGGCGATGCGGCCCACCTCGTGCCCATCTTCGGCGTGCGCGGAGCCAATTCCGGCATCGACGATGCGGACAACCTGGCCTGGAAGCTGGCCTACGTGGTCAAGGGCCAGGCGCCGCATGCCTTGCTGGACAGCTATTCGGACGAGCGCGTGTTCGCCGCCCGTGAAAACTTGCGCCACGGCACCAAAAGCACGGAATTCATGGCGCCGCCCACTTTCGCTTTTGACTTGATGCGCACGGCCGTGCTGGGCCTGGCGGGCAGGCATGCGCACGTGCGCTCGCTGATCAACCCGCGCCAGACGAGCGCCATCGCGTATGCGCAGTCGGCCCTGAATGCGCCGGACCCCGACACGTTTGCCGCCGGCCCCGCTCCGGGCACGGTCTTGCCGGAATGCCCGCTGGCGCTGCCGTACGACGGCGGGCAAAAAGCGGGGTATATTACCGATTTGCTCAAGCGCGCAGATGGCCATTTCACGGGACTGTACTTCAGCGAGGACGGGGCCATTCCCGCTGAATTGCTGGCGCTGGGCGACACCTTCCCGCTGACGGGCGTGGCGATTTCCCGCAGCGGGGCGCAAGAGTGCGCCTGGGACCACACGGCGCAGGTATTCTCGCTGTTCGACGCGCAGCCTGGCACGTTTTACCTCGTGCGCCCGGACGGCCACGTGCTGGGACGCTGGCGGCAAGTGCAGGCGGGGCAGGTGGCGGCAGCGCTGGCGGCGGCCGGCATCGCCCGATCACAGTAACAAGGAGACAATATGACCGATATCGAACTGGATAATTTGTACACGGAGCTGTGCCACACCATGGGCGGCCTGGGCGAACAGCGTTCGCCCCTGTTCCTCGCCCGTTTCGCCTTGCTGGCCATGGGCGCCATCGGCAAGGCCGACGTGGTGCAGGGCTTGCTGCGCGACGCGGCCGACGGCTTGGGGGAGCCGGCATGATAGGCGCCGGCTACCAAAGCGGCTTCGGCAACGAATTTGCCACGGAAGCCGTGCCCGGCGCCTTGCCGCAGGGGCAGAATTCGCCGCAGCAGGCGCCCCTGGGCCTGTACGCGGAACAATTGTCGGGCACGACCTTCACGGCGCCGCGCGCGCAGAACCGGCGCTCGTGGCTGTACCGCATCCGCCCAGCCAGCCAGCATCCGCCATTTACCTTGCTGGAAAATACCCGCATCGTCAGCGACTTCCACGCCATGCCGCCGACGCCGCCGAACCAGTTGCGCTGGGACCCGCTGCCGCTGCCCGACGGCGCCACGGCGGCGGATTTCATCGACGGCTGGCAGACCATGGCTGGCAACGGCAGCGCCGAAACCATGAGCGGTTGCGCCATCCACGTGTATGCGGCCAACCGCTCCATGCAGCGCTTCTTTTACTCGGCCGATGGCGAATTGCTGGTCGTGCCGCAGGAAGGCCGGCTGGCCATTGCCACGGAACTGGGCTTGATCGAGCTGGAACCGCAGGAAATCGCCGTCATCCCCCGCGGCGTGCGCTTCCGCGTGACCTTGCCCGATGGCGCGGCGCGCGGTTATGTGTGCGAAAACTTCGGCACGGCCTTCCGCCTGCCGGACATGGGCCCCATCGGTTCGAACGGCCTCGCCAACAGCCGCGATTTCCTCACGCCGCACGCGGCGTATGAAGACATCGACGGCGCATGCGAACTGCTGGCCAAGTTCGGCGGCCATTTGTGGCGCACGACCCTGGACCATTCGCCGCTGGACGTGGTGGCCTGGCATGGCAATTACGCGCCGTACAAATATGACCTGCGCCGCTTCAACACCATCGGCTCGATCAGCTACGACCACCCGGACCCGTCGATCTTCCTCGTGCTGCAGGCGCCCAGCGAAAATCCCCTGTTCGGTGCCATCGACTTCGCCATCTTCCCGCCCCGCTGGCTGGCGGCCGAGCACACCTTCCGCCCGCCGTGGTTCCACCGCAACGTGGCCAGCGAATTCATGGGACTGATCCACGGCGTGTACGACGCCAAGGCGGCCGGTTTCGTGCCGGGCGGCGCCAGCCTGCACAACTGCATGTCCGGCCACGGCCCCGATGCGCAGACCTTCGACAAGGCGTCGCACAGCGACACGTCCGCGCCCGTGAAGGTGGGCGACACCATGGCCTTCATGTTCGAGACGCGCACCATCCTCAAGCCCACGCCATTCGCGCTGGACGGCGGCCTGCTGCAAAACGACTATTTCGCCTGCTGGCAAGGCTTGCGCAAGCATTTCGATCCGGAGCAGGCGTAGACAGCCTATCAAAACCGGCTGCGCATCGTAATTTTTACTGCCTCGGCGGCCCCGTACTCCGTACAGTTGCGCTTCTCGAGCCGACACGGGCGCCGAGTCTTTCTTTCGCTCGTTACGGTTGTGTCAGGCGTTGTTAGTCAAACATTAGTCGCGCAGTCCGCGCCCGCGCCTGTGCGATAAATCTTGCCAAGTTGAAATTATCAATATACCATCCCCCCTTGCATCGAGCACGCGATTTTTTCTGTACCCGCTAGTCGAAGAAATGAACTGCTGAAAGGGCTGTATGGACCACTTTCCGGAGAACTTCGCCCGTCGTCGTGCCCTTCGAGGCATCGGTGCTCTCGCGGTTGGCACAACCGTCGGCTTGTCAGGCTGTTGCTTGCTCAAGCCATGTCCCATAGATTGCGTAAACAGTCCTGACATTAACTTGCCGACGGGACCTTTGACCATCGATGCCCACTGCCACATTTTCAATGGCACGGATATCCCTGTCATGGACTTTGTGGGAAAGGTGCTGGTTGGGGAGGCCAGCCCGCTGGGACCTGCGGCAATGGCTGTCGGTGCGCTGCTACAAGGCCTTGCGTGGTCATTGGCGCCTTCGGGTAATGTGGAACTGCAGACGCTCCGGGAGTTGTCCCCCCAACTGGCTGCTTGTACAGCCGAGCAGGCCAAGATTGAGGTCATTTCACAGCTGCGACGAAACGCATATGCAGCCGGTACGGCTTCCTTGAAGACCGCTGCCGCTACCTCCCCCCTGTACCTGCCATTCATTGTGGAAAAACAAAGCAAGTTCCTTGTTCCCGATATGCAGACCCGTTTGCAAGTCGAGGCCCTGGAAATTATTGACAAGCTTCCTGCCACGATTCCCGATTTGGACAAGGACGCTCCAGAGCCATTGGACATGCTGAGTGGAGACAGGTCGGTGATGGGTGTAATTAAATTCATCCTTCAAAATTTCCAATACCGGTATGTAAATATTCAGCAATATCTGCGCACATTTAATGTTCCCGGGGTTCGAACGGTGGACCTCCTTATGCCCAGCATGGTCGATTATTCGTGGTGGATCTCAAAGGGGAAAACAACAGGGACGACGCTCGAAACGCAGGTCAAGGTCATGGAGCAGTTGTCCATTATGACGGGAGGGAGAATGCACGGATTCGTGCCATTCTGTCCGTTGCGAGAAGTGGCGTTCGGGAAGGGGGAATCAGCTACCAGTTCTTTTGCTCTTGTCCAGGGCGCGCTTGATGAACATGGATTTATCGGCGTCAAGTTATACCCACCAATGGGCTTTGCCGCGCTGGGAAATCAGCATATTCAAGATGCGGAGCCCGATTTCTGGAAGCGTTGTTGGTTGCCGGAGTGGGTACAAAATACCCCTGATTTGGGAAGGTTGCTTGATGGCGCCTTGCGCCGGCTTTATGGCTACTGTGAAGAGCATGGTGTACCTGTCATGGCGCACACGGGTCTTTCTAACGGCCCCAGCATGGCCTTCAAGAATCTGGCCGGCTCCAGATACTGGGCGTGCGTCTTGAAGGAGTTTCCACGCCTGCGTATCAACTTCGGACATTTTGGCGACACGTCAATCGTGAAGGACCAGCGTGCAGGATTCTCCCTTGCCGAAGCATTTGCAAAGGAAATGAATCCAAGCGGACCTGGGGAATTCGCGTACGCCGATGCTGGATTCTTTACCGAGGTGATATCGGACCAGGCCGAACTCAAGGCCGATCTGCAAAAGCTCTATGACCTTACCGCCCAAAAGGGTTCTGCATCGTTGGCGAATCGCTTTTTATATGGCACAGACTGGGAAATGAGCCTGACAGCCAGCTCAATTGGAAGCTATTTGAGCGATTTTATGAAACTTTTCAAAGAGCTTGAAGAACTGCCATCTCTCAGAGACGAAACCGCGACGACGCTCTCGAATAAATTCTTTGGCGATAACGCCGTACGTTACGCAGGCTTGTCCCGAGGCGGGAAAACGCGTTTGAGGTTGCAGACATTCTATGACAAACATGGCGTAAAGCCGCCTGCCTGGTTGTTGAAAGTTGATGATCGATTCGGTTAGCGGAAAAGAGCATGGTGCGGGTGTCCGAAATTTCACTTTCAAAATTTGGAGATTATCGATGTCTAACAGACTCCGGCAGTCGGTTGCTATCATTTTCTCGCTCATGGCTATGGGAGCCTCGGCAGCGGATATCGATATGGAAAAAATCCAGCAAGAAATTCCTGCGGCAAAAGATGAATCCATATCCGTTATTTGTGAGAGATGCAATTCTGATTTCAAGATAAGCGAGCATAAAATACTGCTGGATGGCCTGAGCAGCCGGAGGTATGTGCGCCAAATGCAAATTGCACTTTACATGCAAGATATCGTTCATCAGACTGCATCAAAAGCCCACTTCGACAACTGTGATTTTTCCGGAGCTATCGCTTATATTGCACAACTTAAAGCCGAACTGGACGAGCACGCTGAAGCGGCCACGGTTCTTCTCATGGCAAAAAAACCATTGTTGGTGAATCTGGAACTGAATCTGGCCTTCCTGTCCCTGGGACAGGCACTGCATGGAATTCAGGACTTCTATGCTCACACGAATTATGTCGAAATCAATATCGATCATGCCAGCGCTTTATCGGACTTCAAGGTTGTCAAAACCTGGGGAGACCAGGCAGAAGAGAATATTCAAAAATGGCAAGAGGTGGGTCTAAAATCTGGATACGTGAGTTGGGGGGCACCAAAGAAATGTGCTGTTCCATATGAAACGCATGGAGAGATGGCTAAAGACTCAAAGGAAACTGATCGAGGGAAAAAAACTATTTCAAAGTTTGGTAATGTTACCCATTTTGAAGTGGCTCAGGGACTTGCCAAAGATGCTTCAAAGAAATTTATTCTTGACGTATTCGCAGAGTGGCCGATTTTAAACGCAGTAAGTCAGGGAACGATTACACTCGATGTGTTGGTGGACAGCCGGGCGACCGTTTTGAAGTAGCGACGAATCAAATCCCGCAAGGTCAGTGTTGAAGTCGGGGAGGGATGACGCCATCGCCAGCCAAAGTGCGCCGTTTGCGACAAAACAGCGTTCACTCCCGGCTCTTCGCATATGCAAATTCCGGATAAGCTAGCGCGGCACCATTCGTTCACGCCTGGAGATGGAGCGCGGTATAGTCGGCCCATGGAACTCTTAGCCCACAACTTCAGCAGCGATTTCGCGCGCAGCGCCCACCTGGCCCGCGGCGCGGGCGATGACGGCGACAGCGAGGCGCTGGTCGCCTTCCGCGACCCGCAGCAAATGAGCTTGCTGGTACGCGCCACGGCCTTTGTCTTTGCCGACCCCCGTTCGCGCCAGCTGCACGAGCTGATCGAGCGCATCGCGCCCAGCGAGGCGACGGTGCTGATCACGGGCGAAACGGGGACGGGAAAAGAACTGATTGCGCGCCACGTGCATGGCTTGAGCGGGCGCGCCGAGCAGACCTTCGTGGCGATCAATTGCGGCGCGTTTTCCGAAACCCTCGTCGAGAGCGAGCTGTTTGGCTATGAAAAAGGCGCGTTTACGGGCGCGCAGCAGGGCAAGCCTGGCTGGTTCGAGACGGCCAGCGGCGGCACCCTGTTCCTCGATGAAATCGGCGACTTGCCGCTGGCGATGCAGGTCAAGCTGCTGCGCGTGCTGCAGGAACGCGAAGTGGTGCGCCTGGGCGCGCGGCGCGCCATCCCCATCGACGTGCGCCTGATCGCCGCCACCAACGTGGACCTGGCCGAAGCCGTGCGGGCAGGGCGCTTCCGCGAAGACCTGTATTACCGCCTGCAGGTGATCGGCCTGCCGCTGCGTCCCCTGCGCGAGCGCCCGGGCGACATCATGCCGCTGACGCGCCACTTCATGGCCATCTATGCGCAGCGCCTGCACCTGGGCGAGGTGGAACTGGGCCTGGACGCGCAAGAGGCCTTGCTGGCCTATCCGTGGCCGGGCAATATCCGCGAACTGGAAAACGTCATTCACCGCGCGCTGCTCGTGTGCCGCAGCGGCGTCGTGCGGGCCGAGGATTTGAGCCTGTCGGGCTGGCACAGGGCGCCCGCTGCCGCACCTGTCTCCGCATCTGTTTCCGTGGCTGTCCCAGACGCCTGGGCCGGTGGCGCCGACATCGCCTATGCGGCCCACGGCGCGTCCGGCCAGGACGATCTGTTGGCGGCCGAGCGCTTTGCCCGCGCCTGGCAAGCCTTGCTCGACTCGGGCGAAGCCGTGGAATTCGAAGCGATGCAGCAGGAACTGGTGCGCGCCGCGTGGGAGCGCAATGAGCGCAACCAGGTGCGCACGGCCAGACACCTGAACCTGAGCCGCAACATCCTGCGCACTTTCCTGAAAAAGGCGGGCGCCATCGACTAGGCGCATGCGCGACCTCCCGGAGCCGGACCCGCAGCGATGCGGCTCCGGCTTTTTTCATGGCTGCTGCGCGCGCAGCACATTGCTGCCATGGGGGCAGCGGATTGCTGCCAAATCAACAGCGGCGGGCCGCGGCGGGCATCCTGGGCATGGCATGTTTTCTGCGAGGAGGGTAGGGCAGGCCGCTGCGCGATGCGCATACGGCCTTTTCTTCGACCCACGACAGGAGTCCACGCATGACCATAGAATTCATCTGGCAATTGCCCACCAGCGGGGACGGCCGTTACGCGGCGCCCGGCATCACGCGCCGCGGCGAGCGAAACGCTGGCGCGCCCAGCCCCCTGCAGGCGGGCGTGAGCGACCCGCGCGGCGCGCGTCCGCCCTTTAACTATTTCGATTATCTGCACCAGATCGCCCGCGCGGCCGATCTTTCCGGTTTCGACGGCATCCAGATACGCCACGATACGCAGGGCGACGAAAGCTGGATCGTCGCCGGCTACCTGGCCCGCAGCACGCGCCACCTGAAACTGATCGCGGAATTCGACGCGGCCTGGGGTTCGGCCGTGTATGCGGCGAAGAACGCCGTCAGCTTCCAGCGCTTCACGGGGGGACGCTTCGCCTGGCAGATCGGCCATGGCGGCGATGCGGCAGCGCGCCGGCGCCAGGGCGATGCGGCGCCGGAGGCCGACATCCTGCCACGCATCGATGAATTCATCACGGTGGCGCGCGGCGTGCAGAATACGTCGCCGTTCAGCTTCAAGGGCAAGTTCTTCGAAGTGCAGGACGGCGGCTTCAAGGGGCCGCTGGCGAACCACCCCGTCAACGGCATCTACCTGACGGGCGAGTCGCCTGAAGCGCTGGCCCTGTCGGCGCGCCAGGCCGACGTGCACGTGTTCGACGCGGCGCCCGTGAAGGATTTGCAGCCCGCCATCGCCAGCCTGCATGCGCAGGCGCGCCAGCTGGGCCGCGCCGTGGCGGCGGGCTTGCGCATCGACGTGCTGGCCCGCGAAACGTTAGACGAAGCCTTGCGCGATGCGCGCCGCTATCGCAGCGGGGCGGGCCTGCCTGACGATGCCCCGTCGGCTGATGGCACGGCGGGCGGTGCAGCCTTGTTCTGGCCCGGCTTTGCGCAAGCGCAAACGGGCGCCCGCGGCGCCCTGGTCGGCAGCCATGCACAGATCGCCGCGGTGCTCGAAGCCTACGCGCAGGCCGGTGTGTCCAGCTTCGTGCTGGCGGCCATTCCCCATTTCGAGGAAGCCTACCGCATCGGCGAACACGTGCTGCCCCGCGTACGGGCAGCGTTGCGCGCGCAGCTGCAAGTGGCTTGAGTCCCCGTATCCAACCTACTGAAGGAGTACCTGCATGGCTATCGATTTTTTCTGGCGCATCCCCACGCATGGCGAACCGAGTTCGCACCGCGCCCGCACGCCGTTTCGCGGCGACTGGTTTCCCGGCAATGACAACCTGCGCCAGGCCGGCCTCGGTGGCGGCGGCGCCGACGGTTTCACTTATATCGACTACCTGGCGGAAATCGCCCGCGCGGCGGAATTGTCCGGCTTCCAGGGCGGTCTGATTCCATCTTTCCCCATGACGGACGAACCGTGGGCCATTTCCGCGCTGCTGGCGCGTGAAACGAGCACTTTCCGCTTCATGATCCCGTTCCAGCCCGGCTTCCTGAACCCCGTGGTGGCTGCGCGCATGACGGCCAGCCTGCAGCGGGCCACGGGCGGGCGCGCGCTGTACAACGTGATCACGGGCGGCGGCGGTCCGGCGCAGCTGTGGTGGGGCGATTCGGCCGGCCACGACGACCGCTACACGCGCACGACGGAATTTCTCGACGTGGTGCGCGGCGTGTGGCGCGGCGGGCCGTTTTCCTACCAGGGCAAGTTCTACCAGGTGGAGGATGCGGGCCTGGCCACGCCGCTGTCGGAGCAGGATTTCCCCGAGATTTACTTTTCCGGCTCGTCCGACGCGGCCCTCGGTTCTGCGTCCAAGCATGCCGATTACTACCTGACGTGGCTGGAGCCGTTCGAGCAGCTGCGCGAGAAATTCGCCCGCGTGCATGAAAAGACGGCGCTGCTGGGCCGCAAGATCAAGTGCGCCGTGCGCGTCGACATCGTCGCCCGCGCCACGGAAGAGGAGGCGTGGGACGAAGTGCGCAAGGGTTTCGAGGCCGTCGATGCGGCCACCCTGCGCCAGTTCCTCGGTGCCGATGGCGGCGATTCCGTGGGCGCGGCGCGCCAGCGGGGCAACCGCCCGACGACCCTGAACAGCTACAAGGACTTGATCACGGCGCCGAATATCTGGTCCGGCTTCAACCTGCTGCGCGGCGGCCAGACGCAGGGCATCGTCGGCAGCTACCAGCAAGTGGCCGAACGCCTCGACGAACTGGTGCAGCTGGGCGCCGACGCCTTCATCCTGGCCAGCACGCCGCACCTGGAAGAAGCGTACCGCGTGGGCGAGGAAGTGCTGCCCCTCGTGCGTGGCCACACGGCGGCACTGCTGCGCGCCGCCTGAGTATCCCCTGTTGCCGCGACAGCAGCGCCACCGCCTGCTGTCGCGCAGGCAGCACGCGGCGGCGCCGCTGCTGCCAAATCAACAGCACTATCATGACGATAGTCTTCCTTTGAAATCAATCACTTAACGACGATTTTGCTGCGCTGCGGCAGCGGGCATGCCCCTTGCAATACAGGTCATCACCATCTCGCGTTTTGACTTTACTCAAGGATAATCACCCATGCGCCGTTCGACTGCCCCCGCCGCCTTTTCCTCTTTCCCCTTTCATTTGACGCCAGTGCGCCGCGCGCTGCGCTCGGCCTTCGCCATCGGCGGCCTGATGCTCGTCCATGGCATGGCCCATGCCGAAGCGCCTGCCGCCGAGGTCATCGCCGCAGCCGACGCGAACGGCGCCGGCGAGGGCGCCGCGCTGCAATCGGTGACGGTGACGGCGCAAAAGCGCGAAGAATCCGCGCAGAAGGTGCCGAGTGCGATCACGGTCCTGGGCGGCAAGGAGCTGCTCGACACGGGCATCGGCCGCTCGGCCAGCGAAATCCTCAATTACGTGCCGAACGCCTCGGCCGGCACGCAGCAGCATGGCCGTCCGCGCTGGTGGATACGCGGCGTCGGTGCGGGCCAGCAGCAGATCGACTTCCCGAATCCCGTCGGCTTTTACCTCGACGACGTCTACATCAGCAATTCCAGCGCCACGGGCTTTCCCTTGTTCGACCTGGACCGGGTGGAAGTGCTGCGCGGCCCGCAAGGCACCCTGTGGGGCAAGAACACGACGGGCGGCGCCATCAACGTGATTTCGCGCAAACCGTCGTTCAAGTCCAGCGGCTACGCCAAGGTCGATTACAGCAGCTACGACACCAAGCTGGCCGAAGGGGCCATCGGCGGCGCGCTGGTCGACGAGGTGCTGGCGGGGCGCTTGTCCTTCCACACGGAGCAGCAGGACAAGGGCCGCTTCCACAACCAGTTTACGGGCGAACGCGATGGAAAGCTCAAGGACAGCGCCATCCGCGGCCAGCTCAAGGCCCTGATCGGACGCGATTTGACGGCCAATCTGAACCTGCATTATCGCGACTACACGACCAAGGGCGCCACCACCACCGTGGCCAGCTATGGCGCGAATGGCGTGTACCGCAATGGCTACATCCCCAGCACGAATCCCGATGATGTGAGCACGAATGCGCCGGCCGACAGCGACGTGAAACAGGGCGGCGCGCAGCTGAACCTGGAATACGCGCTGGGCGAGCTGACCCTGACATCGATCACCGGCTATGAAAACTTCCGCAACGAAGCGACGGGCGACAGCGACAACACGCCGCTGGAAGTGGGCCGCAGCCGCTCGAAGGCCAGCAGCCGCCAGGTATCGCAGGAGCTGCGCCTGACGTCGCCGCAAAACGGCGCCGTGAGCTGGGTGGCGGGCCTGTTCTACTTCAATGAAAAGATCGATTCCGATTCGGCCGGCGCGCGCCTGCCCAACGGCACCGTGCCGGCGCTGGCGGGCAGCACACAGCCCGTCGGCTACAACCGCACCGTCTACCAGCACAAGGCGCGCAGCGCGGCCATCTTCGGCAGCACGACCGTCAACTTCAGCGAGCAGTTCCTGTCCACCTTCGGCTTGCGCTGGACGACGGAAACCAAGGACCTCGATTTGCGCCGCGTGCAGGCCGCATCGAACACGGTGACGTTTGGCGATGCGTCGAACTGGTGGAACACGGTCAAGGGCGGCAATTACGCGGCCGCCTCGGTGGCCAACAACAATTTCACGTCGAATCCGTCGACCACGTGGAATGCGCTGACGTATGACGTGACGCCCGAATACCGCTTCAGCCGCACCCTGCGCGGCTACCTGAAGTACGCGCACGGCATCAAGTCGGGCGGCTACAACACGAGCGCCACGGACGTGCGCGCCCTGAACACGGTCAAGCCGGAAACCCTGAACTCGTTCGAGGCGGGCATCAAGTCCGAATGGCTGGACGGGCGCCTGAATTTCAACGCCAACGTCTTCCACTATGACTACAAGAACGTGCAGGTGAATATCACGGGCGTGTACAACGGCGACCCCACGCAAAGCGTCAATTACCTGCAAAACGTGCGCAAGGCCCACGTGAATGGCGCGGAATTCGAGCTTGAGGCGCAGCCGACGGACAACCTGCACCTCAATGCCAATATCGGCCTGCTGCGCACGGAATTCGACGATTTCGCCATCCAGAACAATGGCGGCGACCGCTCCGGCAATGAATTCGTGCGCTCGCCCCACGTGACGGCCTTGCTGGCTGCCGACTACCGCTACCCGCTGGGCAATGGCGCGCAGCTGGTCTTCAGCGGCGACGTGCGCTACACGTCGAAGCAGTACTACTATGTCGACCCGCAAAATGCCGCGCGCGACCTGCTGAACCAGGGCGGCTTCGCGCTGGCCAATGCGCGCCTGTCGTACGTGCTCCCCGGCGGCAAGCAGCGCATCACGGCATATGCGAACAACCTGGCCGACAAGGTCTATCGCAACCACACGCTCACCAGCTTCGTGCCGGGCGCCGTGAATGGCGACACCGTCATCATCGGCCAGGGCCGCACGGTGGGGGCGTCGTACACGCTGCAGTTCTGAGCGTGACCGCCTGATGTAGAAAGGCCGGCGATTGCGCCGGCCTTGTCGTTTATGGCGCCAGCTTACGCCGCCGCTTGCAGCAGCGCGTCGAGCCGCCGCTGCGCCTCTTCCAAAGGCCGGCGGTCTATCCAGCCATCGATATCCACGTCGCGGTCGAGGAAACCGTGCTGCAGCTGGAAATCCTTCTGCTGGCGGAACAGCGCCACTTTTTCTTCCGACAGGTCGGGCGCCAGGGTCAAATGAAAACCGTCGCGGTAGGCTTCGGCCACGGCGTCGGCGCCGGCCCGCGTCTCGCCCTGCAGGATGGCCAGCACGTCTTCCTTGTGGCTGCGGGCCCAGTGCGCGGCGCGCAGGGTTTGCGTCAGGAAGCGCACGACCAGTTCGAAATGCTGCTCCAGCATGGTCTCATGCACGGTGATCGGCCGCGGCGTGCCGTTATTCACGCGGAAGCGCCGGTCGGGCAGGGCGTCGATGTCTATGCCCACTTCCAGCCCCGCCGCGCGGGCCGCCTCGGCCGCCGCCGCGCCTTTTACGTAGACGGCATCGACTTCCCCGCGCAGCAGCGGCGCGATGCCTTGCCACAGTCCCGCGCCGAGATTGGCTTGCGCCGGCGCCTCGCCGCCCACTTCCACCAGATGCACATCGTCGAGCGTGAGGCCGGCCGACGCCAGCACGCCCTTGTAGCCGGCCAGGCTCATGCCGCGCGCGATGCTGCGTCCGCGCCGGTTGTCGCGCAAGTCCTCGGCGCGGAAGACGGGCAGCGCCAGACGCTTGCCCTGCAGCTGCGCGGGCGTCGCGATGCCGGAGCCGGGGCGCACGAGGATGGCTTGCCACTCGTCGATCCAGGTCAGGCCGATCAGGCGCGTGGGCGCCCCTTGCGCGCGCGCGGGCAGGGCCAGCAGGTTGCCCCCTTCGCGCACGAGCGTGGACAGGCCGTGGTCATAGTGGTGGCGCGCCAGCTCGCCGCCCACTTCCTGCAGGGTCTTTAACGCGATGCCGTCGCGGGCGAATTCCTCGTCCAGCCAGCCCAGTTTGTAGGCCAGGCCCGTGGCCGTGGGCACGGGGCAGCGGGTGAACCAGACGGTATCGGCGGCGGGGGATGGTGTGGTAGTCATGGGATTCCTTCGTGGTGGTGGAAGCCTGTAACCGTGCAGGAAACGTGCCCGCGCCGCTTGCTGGCTGGCCGACAGCGCGAGCGGACGGTGCTGCTGCCGCGCCAGCAGCCGCTGTTGCGCAGGCAGCAGCCATGCACCATTTTCCCCGCGCTGGCGCTGGCACGCGTCTTGCGAAAGTAGAGGCAGGACTGACCCGTATTCCAACCCCAACGAATGGAGCATGACATGACGGACGTGGCACAAGCGGAAGCACAACAAGTACAGGTGCAGGAGTTGACGGCGGCCGAACTGGCCTTCGTGGAGCAGGTGCGCCGCGATGCGCAGATCGCCTTCGACGGCTTGCGCGAGACGGGCAGCCTGACGGCCAATGGCACGGTGGGCTTCGTCGAGCGCACGCCGGGCGGCGACAAGGTGGTGGTGGTCAACGATCCGGGCCCGTTCCGCCGCGGCCAAGCCCTGAAGGCGGCCGTGCTGGCGCTCGACGGCACGGTGCTCGCGGGCGACGCGAACAACGGCGGCGCGCGCTACTTAAAACTGTTCCGCGAGCGGCCGGAGGTCACGTCGATCTCGCACGTGCACTCGCCGTCGCTGGGCGCATGGGCGCAGACGCACCGCACCCTGCCGATCCGCTACGTGCCCGTGCAGCGCTACCAGCTGGTGCGCGAAATTCCCATCTATATCGACCGCCGCCAGCCGGAAGTCGATTTCATCCTCGGTGAAATCGCCCGCAACACGCATGCGACGGCCATCCTGGAAGCGAATGGAGGCGCCACCGTGTGGGGCAAACAGGGCTTGCTGAAGCTGGCCGAGTTCATCTTGCTGCTGGAAGAGGGCGCGAAGATCCAGATCGCGGCCGAAGCCATCGGCGGTTCGCGCGATTTCGGTCCCGGCGTGCTGCTGCAGCAATGGAAGATGAGCAAGCTGATCGACACGGCGCGCGCGCTGTCCTTGTTACCCGCCACCGACCTGGTGTAACCCTTTCACGAACAGGCCCGCAATGTCATTGAAATTCTTACGTTTGAGCTGGCGCAAGGCAGTCGCCGCCGCCATGGCGGCCAGCCTGCTGGCGCCAGCGATGGCGGCGGCCGCCGATCCGCTGCCGACCGCCGTGCGCATCGCCGTCGTGGCCCGCACGGCGCCGTCCGGCAAGACCGTGTTTGCCGGTTCCGCCGCCCAGGTGGCATCGACTGGGTGGCTGGCCGCCGAACTGGGCAAGCTGGGCGTGAAGCTGGAATGGGTGCCCGTCACCACCAATTCCGTGGCGACGCAGGTCAATGAAGCGTTTGCCAACCATTCGATCGACCTGGCCCAGTATGGCGACTTGCCGTCGATTATCGCCAATGCCTCGGGCTTGCAGACGCGGCTGATCTTGCCCGGCGGCAGCGCCAACAACACCTATCTGGTGGTGCCGAACGGTTCCACGGCCAAATCCATCCAGGACTTGAAGGGCAAGAAGATCGCCCTGCACCGGGGGCGGCCGTGGGAATACCCATTTGCCCGCTTGCTGGAAGCGAACGGCATGACCTTGCGCGACGTCAAGATCCTCAACCTCAATCCGCAGGCGGGCGCGGCGGCCGTGGCGACGGGCGGCGCGGATGCCTTCTTTACCCTCAGCGACGCCTTCTTGCTGGAAGATAAAAAGGTGGGCAAGATCATCTGGGCCAGCAAGGCGCCGCCGCAGGATTGGAAGATGCGCGCCGAGCTGTGGGCCGACAGCGGCTTCCTGCAACGCTGGCCGCAGCTGGCCCAGCTGGTGGTGACGGCCTATGTGCGCGAACACCACCGGGCCGCCGGCGCCGGTGGCGAAGAGGAATACGTGCGCACGGAGGCGGCGGCGGGCCAGGTGGAAAGCGTGGTGCGGCGCGAACTGGCGGGCGACCATACGCCGTGGCAGGCGCGCTGGTCGCCCCTGTTTACGGCCAGCCTGCGCCAGCATTACGTGGGCGAGGCGGCATATGCGAAGAGCGCCGGCCTGATCGGGCGGCCCCTGCAAGTCGACAGCCTGTTCGCGCCCCAGTTCGTCAACGCGGCGCTGGCGCAGCTGAAACTGCAAACGTACTGGGCGCCATGACTTCCATCGCCCGCGCCATCGCCTTGCCGCGCGCCCCCGCGCCAGCGCGTGCAGCCCCAGTCCCCTTGCTGCAGCGCTTTATCCGTTCACCCTGGTCCGTGTGGGCGTCGCCGCTGGCCTTGCTGCTGCTGTGGACGGCCGCCACCACCTTCGAGTGGATGCCTGCGCACATCTTGATGTCGCCATGGCAAGTACTGCTGACGGCGCGCGACCTGGCCGAGAGCGGCGAACTTGGCCAGCACCTGGGCATCAGCCTGTTCCGCCTGCTGGCCGGCTTCGGCCTGGGCGCCAGCGGCGGCCTGGCCTTTGGCGTCGTGCTGGGGCTGTCCCCTGGCTTGCGCGCCTATGTCGACCCCACCTTCAATGTCTTGCGCCAGTTGCCGACCGTCGCCTTGATCCCCTTGTTCATCTTGCTGTTCGGCATAGGAGAGAGTTTTAAAGTGTTTATCGTTGCCAAGGCCAGTTTCTTCATCGTTGCGCTGGCCGTGCATGACGCCATTCGCAACCTGTCGCAGCGCTACTTTGAGGTGGCGCAAGTGTATTGCTTCTCGCGCTGGCAGCGCATCCGCCTGATCGTCTTGCCGGCCATCGTGCCGGCAGCGCTGACGGGCATGCGCATCGCCCTGTCGCGCTCGTGGATGGTGCTGGTGGGCGCGGAATTGCTGGCCGCCGACAGCGGCCTGGGCCAGATGATGGAAATGGGCCGGCAAATGTTCCGCCTCGACGTGGTGATGGTGGGCGTGGTGTTGACGGGCGTGATCGGCTTCGGCCTGGACCGGGCCTGCCACGCGCTGGAAGCACGGCTGATGCGCTGGAAACGTAGTGGCGATGGTAAGAGAGGCGCCGCATGAAACAACGTTTGATCCAGATCATCAAGGGCGCGCTGTTGCCGCTGGCCTTGCTGGGCGCCTGGCAATGGGCGTCCGGCCAGGGCGCGGCGGCCGCCTACATCTTTGTCTCCCTGGGCGACCTGGCGCACAGCTTGCGCGACTTGCTCGTCACGGGCGAGCTGTGGGTGCACCTGCGCGCCAGCCTGGGCCGTACCCTTTCCGGCTTGTTGCTGGGCGGCAGCGCCGGCATCGTCACGGGCGCGCTGATGGCGCAGTCGCCGCTGGCGGACCGGCTGATCGGCCCCCTGTTCCACAGCATCCGCCAAGTGCCGTTGCTGGGCCTGATACCCTTGCTGGGCCTGTGGGTGGGCAATGGCGACGGCGCCAAGCTGCTGGTGATCGCCATCGCCGCCTTTTATCCAACCGTGCTCAACACGTATGCGGGCATGCGCCAGGTGGAAGGGCGCTTGCGCGAAGTGGGGCAAGTGCTGACCCTGACACGCTGGCAGACCTTGCGCCAGATCTTGTTGCCGGGCGCCATGCCGGCCATCGTCACGGGTGTCACGCATGCGCTGGCGTTTGCCTGGCTCGCTTGCCTGGGCGGCGAACTGCTGTTTTCAGCCGGTCCCGGCATGGGTTCATTGCTGCTCAATGGCGAAGTGTCGGGCCGCATGGATGTCGTCTTGCTGGCCGTGCTCGTGATCGCCTTGCTGGCGCAAGCGATGAACGTGGCGTTCGCGCGTCTCGCGCGCCTGCTGGTGAAGGGGCGCAGCAGTGAGTGAATCCCTGCCATTCCAACCGGACGCGGCCGTCAGCGCCCGCGAAGGCGAGCTGCGCGCCTTCTTGCTGCGCTTTATCGGCTTGACCCTGCTGTCGGGCGTGACCATCGGCATGAACAAGGTGCTGGCCACCTTGCTGGGGCTGCATTTGCACGTGAGCAACTTCCAGTTGGCCGCGATCAGCAGCGCGGAAACCCTGGCCATGGCGCTGGGCACCATTCCTGCCGGCTACATCTTGTCACGCGGCAATCCGAAGCATCTGTACGCGGGTGTCAGCCTGAGCCTGGCGCTGGCCTTTTGCGTGCTGCCGTGGCTGCCCGGCTGGCAATGGGTGGCCTTGCTGATGTTTCTCGTCGGCCTGTGCATTTCCCTGCGCATCGTGGCCATGAGTACCGTGTTTCTCGTGCGCTTGCCGGAACTGGGGCAGGGCAAGGCGGGCTGGTACAAGGGGACGTTGATACTCGGCATGCAGTTCCTGGGACCCCTGTGCGGCAATTACCTGATCGCGCAGCTGGGGCTGAAGGCGGGCTTTTTGATCTCGGCCCTGATGTTCGCCATCCTGGCCGTGCTGGGCTGGCAAGTGTTGCCTGACAATACGGCGCCGCGCAAGCAGGCGGGCCACTCCACGCTGCCGGGCGCGGCCAGCCTGCGCGAACTGCTGCGCCTGCCCATCGTGCGCGTGACTTATCTGTTTGAAATCCTCGCCAGCTTCACGGCGTCCAGCGTGGGCGTGTTTTCCATCTTGCTGGCCATCCGCGTGCTGCACTGGCCTGCGCACCACTCCGTCTGGCTGATGGCCGTGCAGGGACTCAGCTGCGTGCTCGTGCTGCTGTTCCTGGGCCGCTTCGTGCTAGCCAGCCGCTACCGCGAGCAACTATATGGCGGCGCCCACCTGGCCATCATGGCGGCCTTGCTGATCCTGGGCCTGTGGCCTTCCAGCATCGCCTACCTGGCCGCCTCAGTGCTGCTGGGACTGGGCCTGGGCGTGAATAACCTCGTCAATACAGACAATATCGCCCGCGCGCCCGTCGACAAGGCCCGCGTTTCCGCCCATCTGACCCTGTTCGGCATGGTGGGCGGCACGGCCGGCGCGCTGGCGGCGGGCCGCCTGGCCGATCTGACGGGCTTGCGCAATGTGTTCCTGATCTGGCTATTTCCCTGGCTGGCCGCCTGGCTGGTTTTCCACGGCAGCCGCTGGCTGCGCCGGTCGCCGCCCGCCGCCATTCCTTCCCTCGCCCCCACTGCAGAGAGTGCGCCATGAATGATTTTGTTTCCCCATCGGCCTTGTCGCCGCAACAGCCGCACCTGAGCGGCGGCTTGCAAGTGCAGCACGTGAGCAAGTCGTTTTCCCTGAAAGGCGCGCCGCTGCCGGTGCTCGACGATATTTCGCTGACCATCGCACCGGGCGAATTCGTCGCCATCGTGGGCGCGTCCGGTTGCGGTAAATCAACCCTGCTGCGCCTGCTGGCAGGCCTGGACACGGATTACACGGGCTTGCTGCTGCACGATGGCGTGCCCATCCGTGGCACGGATTTGCGCCGGGGCCTCGTGTTCCAGGATCACCGCCTGTTTCCCTGGCTGACGGTGCAGCAAAACGTGGCCGTGGCTTTCAGCAATACCAAGGTGCCGCTGGCCGAGCGCGAAGCCCGCGTGGCGGCGGAAATCGCGCGCGTGGGCCTCGATGGCTATGCGGACGCGTATCCGCATCAGTTATCTGGCGGCATGTCGCAGCGGGCGGCGATTGCCCGCGCCCTCGTGGGACGGCCCGACGTGCTGCTGCTGGACGAACCGCTGGGCGCGCTCGACGCGCTGACCCGCTTGCGCCTGCAGCAGGAACTGCGCCGCCTGTGGCAAGACGAGGGCATCACCATGGTGATGGTCACGCATGACATCGATGAAGCCGTCTACCTGGCCGACCGCATCGTCGTGCTCGACGCGCGTCCCGGCAAGGTGCGCCGCGTGCAGGACGTGCCGCTGGCCCACCCGCGCCAGCGGGGTTCGGCCGGCTTTGTCGCCATCCGCGACGGCTTGCATGCGGATTTCAGCGACCTCGACGAATCGCACGCGCCCGTGGCGCGGGAAGAACACCCCAGCAGCTTGTGGGATGGCAATGAATGGGCGCGCAGGATGGCGCTGTAGTTTTTTTGATATCCATCAACCTGGAGAGACAAGATGAGCAATAGCAACGCACTCGACACCCTGTGGTACACGCGCTGCCCCGTCCCCACGGGCCTGGGGATAGCCCTGCAGCAAGGCTGGCTGGAAGAAGCCTTGCGCGCCGACGGCACCAGCTTGCGCTCGCTGCGCGAGTCGGACCAGGAAGCCGTGCGCGAATCGCATTTCGACCATACCCTGCAGAACTCCGTGCGTCACGGCGGCAATATCCCCGCCCTGTGGGCGCGCGCGGCGGGGCGCGAGACGCGCGTGATCGGCCTGTCGTGGTCGGACGAGACGCAGCTGATACTGACCTTGCCCGGCAGCGGCATCGAGACGGTGCGCGACTTGAAGGGCCGGCGCTTCGGCTTGCCATTGTGGAGCAAGGCGCAGATCGACTTTGCGCGCGCGCAAGCCTTGCGGGGGCTGGAAAATGCGCTGAGCCTGGAAGGGCTGGCCGTGGCGGACGTGGAACTGGTCGATTATGTGGTCAACACGGGCCAGAGCGAGGCGCCGCCGGAAAAGGGCGCGGCAACGAATCTGTTCAGCGGCGCCCGGCGCGGCGGGCAAAGCCCGGAATTGCTGGGCCTCTTGCGGGGCGAGGTGGACGCCATCTTCCTGAAAGGCGCGTCGGCCGCCCAGCTGGCGCAGCAGTTCGGTTTGCATACGGTGATCGACACGGGCAGCCACCCGGAACCCTTGATCCGCGCCAACAACGGCACGCCGCGCACCCTGAGCGTGGATGCGCACTTGCTGGATAACCATTTCAGCTCTGCCGTGACCCTGGTGGACCAGGTGCTGCGGGCCGAAGCGTGGGCGCGCGGCCATGCGGACGAGACGCGGCGCTTCCTCGCGCGCGAATCGAATGCCAGCGAGCACTGGGTGCAAGTGGCTTACGGCAAGGATGCGCATCTGCGCCTGGACACGGACCTGGCGGAAACGTCGATCGCGGGCTTGCAGGATTTCAGCGATTTCCTGTTCCGCTGGAACTTCCTGCCCAGCAAGGTCGACGTGCGCGCGTGGATCGACCCCCGTCCTTTCGAAGCGGCGCTGGCGCACGCGCGCCGGGCGGCTTGAGCGGGAAGTACGTCGACAGTGGCCATGCTTGATGATGAGGAGAATGCGATGCGGCGACGCACGGTGATGGGCGGGCTGGCGCTGCTGCCCCTGGCGGGACAGGCAGTGTCGGCGGCGAAGGCGGGGGCGCCGCCGGCGGCCCTGCGCATCGCCTCGACGGGTTTTGCAGAGAATGGCAAGGCGGAACTGGGCGGCATCGCTTACCGGGTGCAGCAGGAAGGCTGGCTGGCGCGCGAACTGAAGCAGCGGGGCGTGCGGCTGGAATGGCTGCCCGTCACGGGCGACACGGGCGCGACGATGAATGAAGCGTTCGCCAGCGGACGCATCGACATGGCCGCGTATGGCGACTTGCCGTCCGTCATACTCAACGCGGGCGGCGTGCGCACGCAGGTGATCGTGCCGGCGGGGAGGGGTACGGACCAGTTCCTGCTGGTGCCCACCGGTTCGCGCGCCACGTCGCTGGCCGAGCTGAAAGGCAAGCGCATCAGCGTGCACCGGGGCCGGCCGTGGGAACTGGGCTTGCGCCAGCTGATCGCCGACCAGCGCATGTCGCCCACGGATTTCCGCCTGATTAATATGGACCTCAAACCGGGCACGGCCGCGCTGGCCACGGGCGCCGTCGACGCCTTGTTCATGATCAATGGCTATCCGCTGGAAGACAAGGGCATCGGCCGCATCATCTGGTCCAGCAAGGGCTTACCCGAGCGTAAAATGCGCGCGGAACTGTGGGCGCGGCGCGATTTTACACAAGCCCATCCCGACATCGCGGAACTGGTGGCCACGGCCTGGCTGCGGGCCCAGCACTGGGCGGCGCTCGACGGCAACCGCGAAGCCGTCATCAAGGATGGCACGCGCAACGGCACGCCCGACAGCGTGGTGCGGCGCAGCTACGACGATCCGGGCTTGCAGTGGAAGGAGCGCTGGTCGCCCCTGTACGACGATGCCGTGTACCGCCATTACCGCCGGGTGCTGGCGTTTGCGCAGGAACAAAAGCTGATCCGGCAACCGTTGACGGCGGAAGAATTGCTGGAACCGCGCTTCGTCGCGGCCGGCTTGAAAAAGCTGGGGCTGGCCAATTACTGGGAACCGGCCAAGGTGTAGCGTCAGCGCGGGACGTGGCTCAATGGGGCAGGCATACGCGTCCCGCCACGTTGATCACGTCGTCGCCCGCATGTGCGCGCAGTTGCAGCAGCATCAGGGCCACGCCCAGCATCAGCGCGGCTGCGCAGAGTTTCTTGTGCATCGTCTTTTCCGTTTTTATGCTCGATGGAGCTTGGTTGTCATATTTGCAGCCATATTATTGCCGAAATTCATGTGTGCGGGCTGAGCTTGTGCCAGGCGTGCTTTACAATTATGCATCTTGCGCATCCGCGCCATCTGAATGCTATGCATAGTATGTGAAGGGAATGACAAGCCTGTGACTTCCAAGCCGATCAAGATCGCCGCCACCGTTGTCGTGGCACTCGCCGCTGGGGCCGGCATTTATACGTACACCCGTCCCGCCGCCACCGCCGCGCCGGGCGCTCCCGCTGCGGGCAATCCGGCCGCCGCTCCCCAATCGACCGTCGACACGGCCGCCGTGGCCGCCCAATTCCGCGACTTGCTGGGCAATTTCCGCAAGATTATCGTGCTGCTGGCCGACGAGCAGAGTCTGCCCGAAGGCGCGCGCGATGAAGCCCGCAAAGTGGGGCAGGCGCTGTTCCATGAAAACCAGGAGCGCATCGCCAGGCTCGATCTTGTGCTGGATCAATTGACTGCGCCCACCAATCCGGGCCGCTTTGAGGCGCTCGACAGTTTATTGACCTATATCGAATCCGATCCCGGCCTGTACGATGCGGACCGCCTGGCATTCCGCGAACTGCTGCAAAGCATGCTGGCCGACGTGGCCAAGGATTCGTCCTTGCCGGCGATCAAGCTGCACAAGCGCATTTCGGAAGACCTCGACGCGCTGGGCGAGATCGAGCGCAATTACGAGAAGGAAATCCGGCAAATCTTCGGCAACCTGGGCCAGCGCGCCATCGAACTCAAGCGTGAACGGTGGGACGATTACGTGGCGCAGCTGAAGAAACTCTACAGCCGCGAACAGATTCTCAAGGAAAACGGCATCGTCGTGCCCTATGCAACACCGCCGGCTGGCTCCGTGCCCGAAGCCAAGCCCGCACCCAAGAAGGACGAAGCGGAAATCTTTGGCCTCGGCTTGCCGAAGAAAACCATCGTGCTGACCTTTGACGACGGCCCGCACCGCCGCTACACGGAAGAAATCAGCGCCATCCTGAAACAGTATGGCGTGCCGGCCGTGTTCTTCAACGTGGGCCGCAATCTGGGATCGCTCGACGCGGAAGGCCACGCCAAGCTGGGCGCGGGCGCGGAAGTGAGCCGCAAGCTGATGAAAGAGGGCTATGCCGTGGGCAACCACAGTTTCAGCCACGCACAATTGTCGAAACAGACGGGCGACAAGCTGAAGGGCGAAATCCTCGGCACCGATACGCTGTTGAAGGCCATCAGTCCCGAGCGGGCCGCGCTGTTCCGCTTTCCGTATGGCGCGCGCAACAGCGAAGGCATGGCCGCGCTGGCCGATGCGCATTTGAAATCCGTGATGTGGAATATCGATTCGCTGGACTGGGCCGACCCCGTGCCCAGCTCGATCACCAATCGCGTGCTGGCCTCCGTCGACAAGGCGGGACGGGGCATCGTCCTGTTCCACGACATCCATGAACGCACGGTCAAAGCCTTGCCGGCCGTGCTCGACAAGTTGATCGCCGAAGGTTATCAATTCGCGGGCTGGGATGGCACGAGCTTCCAGGTGGCGAAAAGTTCCGCGCCCGCGCCGGAAAAAGTGCCCGTCACCACCGGTTACGCCAATTCCTGGGCCGTGGTGATCGGCATCGACGATTACGCGAAATGGCCGAAATTGCAATATGCGGTGCGCGATGCGCAAGGCATCCGCGAGACGCTGATCGAGAAATTCGCGTTCGCGCCCGAGCGCGTCGTGACCCTGAAAAATGGTGAAGCGACGCGCAACAACATCCTGGCCGCCTTCCACGACAAGCTGGCGCATGGCGGCGTGCAAAAGAATGACCGCATCTTCGTCTTCTTCGCGGGCCACGGCGCCACGCGCAAGCTCAGTTCCGGACGCGACCTCGGCTACATCGTGCCCGTCGATTCCGATCCGGCGCAGTTCGCCACGGATGCGATTCCGATGACGGAAATCCAGAATATCGCGGAATCGCTGACGGCCAAGCACGCGTTCTTCGTCATGGATGCGTGCTACAGCGGCCTGGGCCTGACCCGCGGCGCCGGTTCCAGCTCGTTCCTGCGCGACAACGCCAAGCGCATCGGCCGGCAAATGCTGACGGCGGGCGGCGGCGACCAGCTGGTGGCCGACGGCGGACCGAACGGCCACTCCGTGTTCACGTGGACCCTGCTGCAAGGCTTGGCGGGCAAGGGCGACTTGAATGGCGACGGCCTCATCACGGCCACGGAACTGGCCGCCTATGTGGCGCCGGCCGTGTCCAGCGTGTCGAACCAGACGCCCGCATTCGGCAGCCTGCCCGGCTCGGAAGGGGGCGATTTCGTCTTTGAATTGCCGGGCGAGACGGAATTCCTCAGCCCGAACACGACGCAGCTGTCGACGGAAGCCATCGCCCTGAACAGCAAGCTGGACGCCAAACCGGCAGCGGCCAGCGTCACGGTGAAGGATTTGCAGGGCGGCGAACAGAAGATCGTCACGCCGGGCGCCGTGCCGTCGTCCACGCGCCAGCTGGCGCAGCGGGCCAACGACCGGGGCTTGCAGCTGTACAAGGAGAAACAGTATGCGGCGGCGGAAGCGCAATTTACGGAAGCGCTGAAATTGCGTCCCGACTTTGCGCTGGCGGCCAACAACCTGGGCTTTGTCTTCTACAAGCAGGAAAAATACCGCGAAGCGGCCCGCTGGTTTGAAAACACGGTCAAGATGGACCCGTCGCGCGCCATTGCCTACCTGAACCTGGGCGACGCGTATGCCAAGGCCGGCGATGCGGCCAAGGCGAAAGCGGCCTATAAAACCTATCTGGAACTGGCGCCGACGGCTTCGACGGCGCCGGCCGTGCGGCAAAAGATGGAGAAGCTGTAAGCGTGTCCGACAGCGCGCCCATCGTCCACGTATTTGCCTGCAACGGGCGCTTTCCCAGCTGGGAAGCGCTGCAGGCTTATCTGTCGCCCACGTACACGGAAGACGGCGATGCCGTGCCGTCGCCATTCTTCCTGGAAACGGGCCTCACGTCCTATGAGCCGGCCTGTTTCGAGAGCGCCATGCTGGCGTCGGCCGCGCCGCTGGCGCAGCTGCTCGATGGCGCGTCGTATGGCGACAGCTGGCTGGCGCAGGCATGCGCGGACGCGCAGGCGCAGGGCGTGCTGGCCGATGCCAGCGTGTGCGTGTTTGCGCCGAATCAGCTGGCGCACCCGCAGCGCAGTTCGCTGCATTACGTGGGCAGTTACCGTTACTGCGTGGAAGACTGAGCGCCATCCCCCCGCTCCTCATGCAATAGCTTGTTGACGCTGGCCAGCAGGCTGGTGCCCGAGGTGGTGATGAAGCGTGCGCCGGCCGCCTCCGCTTCCGTGCCGTAGCTGGCGATCGTATCTTTGCTGCAATACACGATGATGGGCAGTCCGGGCTGGGCATGCTGCACTTCGCGCACCGTGCGTATGCCCGCATCCTTGATGCGCCGGCGGTTTTCCACCCGCGCCATGTCCGTGATGAGCAGCGCATAGGGCTTCTGTTGCAACATGGCCAGCGCTTGCCGCGTCGAAACCGCTTGGTCCACCTTGATGTTTTCCCGTTCCAGCTGTTCCACCAGCAAGGTATTGTTGCGCGGATGGTCGTCCAGCCACAGCACCAGGCTGGCGGGTTTTTTCTCCGCCGGCATGCCGGCCAGGGCCGTGACGGCCGCGCCCTCGCACGGCGGATGGGCCAGCAACAGCTGCGTCACGGCTTCCTGCATGTCCTCCAGCGATTTTTGCTGCAAACGGCTCAGTTCCGCCACTTCGATTTCCTTGCCGCTTTGCAGGCGCACGGATTCGTTCTTGACCATGCTGTCGGCGCGCTTGATCATGATGGACAGGTAAATACGCGTGAGCAGGTAGCCGATCAGAAAACCATGCACGGAAAAGAACAGCATGATGCCGCCCACGACGGCCATGGCTGTGGGCGTGTCCGTGTCCAGGCTCGGTGCGATGAAGGCGGCCATGTTGCGCGCGCTGCCGGGCAGGCTTTTGAGCTCGATCAAGCCCACGCCGACGATGATTTTCGTCAGCCAGTCCGACACTTCCACCAGATTCGAATTGATTTCCATGGGCGTGGGCGTGCCCAGGAACAGGGTATTGCTGGCGTTGCCCGTCGCCGCATCGGCCCCGGCGGCCGGCGGCTCGTCCGTGGGGCGGTCCTTGCCATTGCTGCGCTCGTCGTGCGGCGCCATGTTGACGGTGCCCGAGGGCAGGGTGCGCGGTATGCCGAACAGGAATCCCAGCAGCATGCCGCTGACGCAAAAGCCCAGGCTCCACAGCAGGGCCGGCACGGCATGGTAATAGGGCGGCAACAGGGCGCCCGCCAGCACGGCCAGCAGCCCCGCCAGCAGGATGAACAGCAGGATATACGGCAGCACGTCGCGCTTGCGCACGTCGGAAGGGGGACTGCCTGCCTTGCCGGTGCTGTCGTTCAGGTTCACGCTCGCTCCTTGAAAAGGCTGAATCCAGGCGCCCATCCGCCGCGTATATAGCCAGCAGGAGCCAGTACTGACATCATAAAAAGGGGAGACGCGATGCTATTGAGAAAACGCAAACTGGTGGCAGCTTGTGCACTGGCATTGTTGGGCATGGGGCGCCAGGTGGCGGCGCAGGGGCCGGCCGATGCCGCCGCAGGGGCCGAAGAGTCGCGCACCGTGCGCGTGACGGGCCACTATGACAACGCCGTCGGCACGTCGGACGCGGCCAGCCAGGGCGTCATCACCAATGAACTGATCGTCAACCGGCCCGCCTTGCGCACGGGCGAGTTGCTGGAATTCGTGCCGGGGCTGATCGTCACCCAGCACAGCGGCGACGGCAAGGCCAACCAGTATTTCCTGCGCGGCTTCAATCTCGACCATGGCACGGATTTTGCCACCCACGTCGACGGCATGCCCGTCAACATGCGCACGCATGCGCATGGGCAAGGCTATTCCGACCTCAATTTCCTCATTCCCGAACTGGTGCAGCGCATCGATTACAAGAAGGGGCCGTATTTCGCCGGCGAAGGCGATTTTTCCTCGGCAGGCAGCGCCCGCATCCGCCTGGCCGACAAATTGCCGCAAGGCCAGGCCAGCGTATCCGTCGGCCAGCACGGCTATGTGCGCGGCGTCGTCGCCGATTCGGCCGCTGCCGGGCCTGGCACCTTGCTGTACGGCCTGGAAGTGAACCGCAACAACGGTCCCTGGGACGTGCCGGAAAACGTGCGCAAATACAGCGGCGTGCTGCGCTACAGCCAGGGCACGCCGGACGACGGCTTCAGCGTGACGGGCATGGCGTACAAGAACAGCTGGAATGCCACGGACCAGGTGCCGCTGCGCGCCGTGGCATCGGGCCAGATCGGCCGTTTCGGCTCGCTGGCGCCCAGCGACGGCGGCGATACGTCGCGCTACAGCCTGTCGTACGCCATGCGCAAGCGCACGGAGAAGGGGCTGTTCGAACTGGATGCCTACCTGATCCGCTCGCAACTGGAGCTGAACAGCGATTTCACCTATTTCCTCGCCAACCCGGTCGCCGGCGACCAGTTCCAGCAAAGCGAGCGGCGCACGGTGGCGGGCGTGAACGCGGCCGAAAGCTGGAGCACGGAGTTGGCGGGACTGCCCATGCGCAACAAGGTCGGCGTGCAGGCCCGCTACGACCGCTTGTCGCCCGTGGGCCTGTATAACACGGTGGATCGGGTACGGCAGAGTACGGTGCGCGAAGACAGGGTGCGCGAGGCCAGCATCGGCCTGTACGGCGAAAACACGGTGCAATGGCTGCCGTGGCTGCGTTCGGTGGCGGGCTTGCGCTACGACGCCTACCGTTTCAAAGTCGATAGTAGTATCGACGGCAACAGCGGCGCGGCGAACGACCACGTGGTGTCGCCCAAGCTGTCCCTGATTCTTGGTCCGTGGAGCAAGACGGAATTCTTCGTGAACTACGGAAAAGGTTTTCATAGCAACGATGCACGGGGCACGACGCAGACGCGCCTGCCTGACGGGCAAGCTGCCACGCCCGTGACGCCCCTGGTGCCGACGAAAGGCATGGAATTGGGCGCGCGCACGGAATGGCTGCCGGGCCTGCAAAGTTCGCTGGCCCTGTGGCGCCTCGACATCGCGTCGGAATTGCTGTTCGTCGGCGACGCGGGCGAGACGGAAGCGAGCCGCGCCAGCCGCCGCCACGGCATCGAGTGGAACAACCATTACATCGCCGCGCCGTGGCTGCTGTTCGACCTGGACCTGGCCGCTTCGCGCTCGCGCTATACGCAAGACGATCCGGCGGGCAACCACATCCCCGGCGCCATCGACAAGGTGGCTTCGTTCGGCGTGACGGTGACGGACCAGGGCCCGTGGTCGGGCGCTTTTCAATTGCGCTATTTTGGTCCCCGTCCCTTGATCGAGGACAATAGCGTGCGCTCCGCTTCGACTACACTGGCATATGCGCGCCTGGCGTACCAGCTCAACCGCAAGACGCGGTTGTCGCTCGACGTGTTCAACCTGTTTGACAAGCGCGCCAGCGATATCGATTATTACTATGCGTCGCGCCTGCCTGGCGAGGCGGCGGACGGGGTGAACGACCGGCATTTCCATCCGGTCGAACCCCGTTCCGTACGCCTGACCTTGTCATATGCGTTCTGATAACGGTAGACTGGGGCATGACAGATCATTTAGTAAATACCAGTAAATTTCTTTCCCTCATATTGCGCCACGCCCCCGAAAAAATCGGCCTCGCGCTCGATACCAACGGCTGGGCCGACATCGGCCAGCTGCTGGCGCAATCGGCCCGGCATGGCCGCCGCCTTTCCCGTGAACAATTAGAGGACGTGGTGGCGCGCGACAGCAAGACGCGCTACGCCATCAGTGCCGACGGCTTGCGCATCCGCGCCAACCAGGGCCACTCCCTGGCCGCCGTCGATATCGCTCTGCCGCCCGCCACGCCGCCCGCCATGCTGTACCACGGCACGGCCAGCCGCTTTGTCGAGGCGATTCGTGCCGGCGGCTTGCTGCCGGGATCGCGCAACCACGTGCACCTGTCGTCCAGCCGCGAAACGGCCGTGGCCGTGGGCGCGCGCCACGGCAAGCCCGTCGTGCTGACGGTGGATGCCGCCGCCATGCAGGCACAGGGCCACGTGTTCTATGTGTCCGACAACGGCGTGTGGCTGACTGACGCCGTGCCGGTAGCCTTTATCACTTTTCCCTGAGGGGCGGCCGGACTGCGGCTTCCACGCCCGAGTAGGCCAGCACGGCATCGGGCAGCCTTGCCCCTCGCACCCGGATGGCGGCCACGGCCTGGTTCAGCTCGGCCACCTCCGCCGCCGTCAAGCGCACACCCGCCGCGCCGATATTGTCCAGCATGTGCGCCATCTGCGTGGTGCCGGGAATCGGCACGATCCACGACCGCTGCGCCAGCAGCCAGGCCAGGGCGATCTGCGCCGGTGTCACCTGCTTGCGCGTGGCCCAGCTATTCACTAGGGCCACCAGCGCCAGGTTGTGCGGCAGGTTTTCCGGTGAAAAACGCGATTCGAGCTGGCGGATGTCGCCGTCGGCAAAGCGGGTCTTCGCGTCGATGGCGCCCGCCAGGAAGCCGACGCCCAGCGGGCTCCACGGCACGAAGCCGATGCCCAGTTCCTCGCACAGGGCCAGCACGCCATCTTCCGGCCCGCGCCACAGCATCGAGTATTCGCTTTGCACGGCGGAAACGGGCAGGGCGGCATGGGCGCGCCGCAGCGTTGATAATCCCATCTCGGACAAGCCCCAATGCAGCACCTTGCCTTCTTTCATGAGGTCCTGCACGGCGCCGGCCACGTCCTCGATCGGCACTTGCGGGTCCACCCGGTGCTGGTACAGCAAGTCGATGCGGTCCGTGCGCAGGCGTTGCAGCATGCCTTCGACGGCCAGCTTGATGTGCGGCGGGCGGCTGTTCAAGCCCGGACGGCGCTGGCCCGTCTGCAAGTCGATGTCCCAGCCGAATTTGGAAGCGATGACGATGTCGTTGCGAAACGGCGCCACGGCTACGCCCAGTATCCTCTCCACCTCGTGCGGTCCGTACGCCTCGGCCGCGTCAAACAAGGTGACGCCCCGCTCGAACGCCGTGCGGATGATCCTGTGCATCCCCGGGCGGCTGGGGATCGTCGTCTGGTAGGTGCGGCTCATGTTTTGCACGCCCATGCCCAGGCTCGATACTTCCAGCTGGCCCAGCTTGCGGCGGTTCGCCACCGTTGCCTGCACCGTCCGGTCCTGCGCCTGGCCGATCAACGGTGCGGCGGCCAGGCCGCCCGCCGCCAGCAGGAAGTCGCGACGGTCCGTGGGCGTGTCGTGTTTGCTTGTCATGAAGCTATCCCTTCAGATATCGAGCTTGCGTGCGGCCATCCACTGGACGATGGCCGGGTCGCGGTGTGAAAAGAAGCTGCTGCTGCCCGTTTCCAGGGTGGCGATGGCGGCCATGTCCGCTTCGTCCAGGTCGAAATCGTCGATGGCCAGGTTTTCCGCCATGCGCGCGCGGTGCACGGTCTTGGCCAGCACGGCGATGCCGCGGTGCGTCAGCCAGCGCAGCACCACCTGGCCGACGGACTTGCCGTGCTTGCCAGCGATGCCCAGCAGCAATTCATTCTGGAACAGGTTGTTGCGGCCCTCGGCGAACGGCGCCCACGCTTGCGGCTGCACGCCGTGCTCGAGCATGAAGGCCACGCTGTCCGCCTGCTGGTGGAAGGGGTTGATCTCGATCTGGTTGACGGCGGGCGCGATGTCGTTGAAGGCGATGAGGTCCATCAAGCGGTCCGCATGAAAATTGCTCACGCCGATGGCGCGCAGCTTGCCGCTGCGATACGCATCCTGCATGGCGCGCCACGATCCGTGGACGTCGCCGAACGGCTGGTGGATCAGGAACAAGTCCAGGTAATCGAGCTGCAAACGCTGCAGCGACTGCTCGATGGCCTGTGCCGTGCGCTCGTAGCCCGTGTCCTGCACCCACAGCTTGCTGGTGACGAACAGCTCCTCGCGCGCGACGCCGCTGCGGGCGATGCCCTGGCCGACGGCCGCTTCGTTCAGGTAGGAAGCGGCCGTGTCGATCAGGCGGTAGCCGGCGGCGATGGCGTCGATGACGCTGCGCTCGCATTCGGCAGGGTCGGGAATCTGGAAGACGCCGTAGCCGGCGACGGGCATGGTGATGCCGTTATTCAGGGTGACGCGGTTCATCGCAAGCTCCTTCAGTCATTAACAGGAGCTACTGTACGGCGTCTGCCACCTATTGATAAGCCGTTGGAATCGGCATACTCTTATTAGCTGAACTAATGAATGAGGGCTTTGGCCCTGGCTTGCCCCTGGCGCTTGCGGCGCCAGATCAGCACGCCCGATACGCTCAAGCCTGCCACCAGCACGCCCATGGCGCAAATGAACATCTTAAAGGGCCAGCCCCACATCGAGGCCATGTGCAGGGCGCTGATCCAGCTGCGGATTGTGTCGCCGCTGGCCGCGCCCGTGGGCAGCCACGCGGCCAGTTGCCGGCCGCTGGCCGCGTCGAAGAAGACGGTGGTGAGGCCCTTGTGGGCGCGCACGTCGCGGCTGCTGCGCACGTTGTAGCTGTACACGCCCAGCGCGCGTTCGTAGGACAGCGCGTTTTCCTCGACGATGGCGAACGCGTGCCGCTGCGCCAGCGCGTGCATCAACAGGCGCCCCTGCGTGCGCGCGGCTGGCCAGTCCAGCTGCGGCCCCGGCGACGGCGTGTGCCGCGCCACCGCTTCCTCGGCCCCCTGGTGCGGGAACAGCGGCTGCATCACGGCCGCATACACGCCGTACAGGTTGAAGGCGACGCCGCTCCAGGCAAACACCAGCAGCATGGCCCACAGCCACAGGCCGCCTGCGCGGTGCAGGTCGAATATCAGTTTATAGCTGCCGCCGTGGCGGCGCAGCAGCCAGGACGGGCGCCAGCGCCGCAGCCACGGCTTGCCGCCCGGCGAGCGTTTTTTCAGGCGCGCGGGAAAGGTCAGGGCGGCGCCGATGAAGCAATCGACCGTCCACACGATGGCGACCAGGCCGAAGATGAACAAGCCCGTGTCGCCCAGCGCCAGCGCGTAATGCAGGCGCTCGATGAAGGGCAGCAGGTTGATGGCGCCCTGGCTTATCGCGCCCCAGCGACGCTGGCCCAGCACGGCGCCCGTGTAGGGATCGACGAACACTTCGTCGCTGGCCAGCGGCGCGTCGCCGGGCGGGCGCAGGTAAAACACCATGCTGCGGCCGGGCGGCGCGGACAGGGGCGCGTACGTGACGCTCGCCTGCGGGAAGCGCGCGGCGATGGACTCGCGCAGCAGCAGGGCGTCGAGCGGCGCCGCATCCGGCGCGGGCGGCGCTGCGAGGAAGACGGCGGGCAGCATGGCCGCTTCCAGTTCATCCTTCCATGCGAGCGCGCTGCCCGTGACGCCGGCCACGATGAGGAAGCCGGCCATCAGCAGGCCGGCGTAGCGGTGCAGCGCCGCCAGTGCGGGGCGCATGTGCAGCGATGGCATCAGAACCTGTACATCGCGCTGACGTTGGCCGTGCGTTCCGCATTGCGGTAGCACAGGTTCGGCAGGTAGCCGCAGTCGTACAGGGTCTGCTTGTCGAGCACATTGTTGACGTTGAGGGAAAACTGCCACGGCCCGCGCGACACGCCCAGCGCCGCATCCCACTGCGTCAGGCCGCCATTGCGGATGTTCAGGTTGTCGCCGTCGGAGTTCGAGCGCATGGCGCCGAGAAAGCGCATGCCCAGCGCCGCATACGCGGGCAAGGCCGTGCCCAGGTCGAACGCCTGGCGCGCCCAGGCCGAGGCGCTGTGGCGCGGCGCGCCCGACTGCTGCAAGCCCAGGTCGCCGTTATTGCTCTTCCTGACCTCCGTATCGAGGTAGGTGTATTGCGCGATCAGGCTCAGACGGCTGGCGAACTCCGTGCGCGCTTCCAGTTCCAGGCCGCGCGAGCCCACTTGCCCCGTCTGCAGCAGGCTGCCCGGGTTGCCGATGTCGGAGGTGGTGACGTTGTCGCGCACCAGGTCGAAGACGGCGGCCGTGTAGCTGGCGCGCTGGCCCACGGGTTCATAGCGCACGCCAGCCTCGAATTGCTTGCCGCGCGACGGCTTCAGGGCGTCGCCGTTGGCCGTGACGCCCAGTTCGGGCGAGAACGAGGTGGCGTAGCTGACATATGGCGCCCAGCCGCCATCGAACAGGTAGACGGCGCCCACGCGGCCCGTGGTGGCCGACGGCGACTGGTGGTAGTCCGCTTTCACGCTGCCGGCATGGAGGTCGGTGACGTCGCGCGATTGCGTCGCCTTGTCGCGGCGCAGGCCCGCCGTCACGACCCAGCGGTCCCATTTGATTTGATCCTGCGCATACAGGCCCAGTTGGCGCGACGGGGCGTCCGCGCGGGTCGGCGACTTGGCCGGGACCAGGGGCTGCTTGCCATACACGGGCTGGTACAGGTCGATCGGCTCGATAAATCCCTGCTGGTGGCGGTATTCGTCCGTGTTGCGGATGTTCGCGTAATCGACGCCCAGCAGTACCTGGTGCGCCAGGCTGCCCGTGGCGAAGCGCGCCTGCAGCTGGGTATCGGCGAACAGGCTGTTCGACGCCGTATCGACGGGCATGAAATAGCGCTTCACCGTGCCATCGTCATTCAAGCCCAGGGGGAACATGTCCGTGCGGTCGTTCTTCAGGTGCGTGTAGCGCAGGTTCTGGCGCAGCGACCACGTATCGTTGAACGCATGCTCGAACTCGTAGCCCAGCATGGTGTTGCGGCGCTTGAAGCGGTTGTCGTCGCCCATCAGGTTGACACCGGGGTCGACCTGGCCGCGCTGGCCCGGTACCAGCAGCTGGTTGGGAAACGCGTATTGCTGGTTGTCCTGCTCGTAGCGGGCCAGCAGGGTCAAACGCGTGGCCGGTCCTGCCTGCCAAGTGAGGGACGGCGCGAAGTACAGGCGGTTGTCGCGGTCGCGATCCAGCCGCGTGTTCGCTTCGCGGCCCAGCATGACGACGCGCCAAGTCCAGGCGCCCGGCGCGTCGAGCGTGCCGCCCACGTCGGCTTTCAGCTGGCGGCGCTGGTAGCTGCCGTACTCGATGCCTACTTCGCGCACGGCGTCCGCGCTGGGACGCTTGCTGACGGCGTTGACCATGCCGCCCGGCGGAATCTGCCCGTACAGCACGGACGCGGGGCCGCGCAGCACTTCCAGGCGCTCCAGGCCATACGGCTCGATGGAGGCGCCAAACGTGCGGCCCGAATTGCGCAAGCCATCTTGCAGGATGCCGTTCGTTTCGATGGTGAAGCCGCGCAGCAGCGAGGAATCGTCACTGCCCAGCGGGCGCTGGTTCGGCGTCACGCCCGCCGTGTAGCGCAGGGTCTCGTCGAGCGATTCGGCGTTGCGGTCGCTGATTTCATCGGCCGTGACGACGGACACGGATTGCGGGTTTTCATTCAGGGCCGTATCCGTCTTGGTGGCCGAGGCGGCGCGCCGCGCCACGTAGCCGCGCACGGGGCCCGTCGCCGTTTCGCGTTCGGCCGTGGCATTGATGGTGATGGCGGGCAGGGTGGCGCTGGCCTGCGCCGCCTGTGCGCTTGCCGGCGCCGGCAATGGCGTTGCGGAGGCGTCCGCCCGCAGCGCATAGGCGCCGTTGGCGCCCGCGACGACGCGCACGCCCTGGCCGCGCAGCAGTTCGTCGAAGCCCTGGCGCACGGTATAGCTGCCCGCCAGGCCGCCGCTGCGCTTGCCCTGCAAGAGGGCCGCGTCGGCCGACAGTTCCACGCCGGCCGCGCTGGCGAACGCGGTCAAGGCCCGCTCCAGCGGTCCGGCGGGGATCGCGTAGGGGCGCTTGGCTTGCGCATTCTCAAGCGTTTGCGCGTGGGCGGCAGGGGCCGTGGCGGCCACGGCGCCCATGGCGGCGCCAGCCAGGAACAGGGCCTGGATGGCGACGGCGAGGGGGAATGGACGCAGCTTGGGGGCGGTCGGGCGAGGGGGCATGGTGCAGATCCTTGGAAAGTGGAAGGAAAAAATCGGTTCTTCCCGTATTCCGAACGAAAAGCCAAAACCCTCAACGTTTTTTCATTTATTTTGCCTATATTTTTCAGGACGCCTGGCGCGGCCCCACGCTGACCCAGTAGCGCGTGCGGTAGCGCAGCTGCACGGGCAGGCTCAGGGCCAGGTTGGCCAGCGAGCGGTCCGTGTCGCGCAGCGAATACACGCCCGTCACGCGCAGGCCGGCGATGGATGCGTCGCAGCGCAGCACGCCGTGACGGTAGCGTCCCAGCTCGGCCAGCAGTTCGCCCAGCGGCATGCGTTCGGCCACCAGGCGGCCATCGGCCCAGGCGGCGGCGCTGTCTTCCACCTTGCCGATGTCTTGCACTGCGCGGCGCGTATAGCCGGCCTGCTGGCCCGCCTGCAGGTGTACGGGCGCGGCGCCGTCCTGCCGCGGCTGCAGGGCGACGGCGCCCTGGAACACGGCCACCTTGCTGGCGTCGGCATCGAGGCGCACGCCAAAGCGCGTGCCCAGCGCCGTGGCCGTGCCTTGCGGCGTCGCCACCAGCAGCGGACGGTAGACAGGCGCCGTTTCGTGCGCGCTGGTGACGAGGATGGCGCCCGCGCGCAGCACGATGCGCCGTTCGCCGGCGCTGTATGCCACGTCGATGGCGCTGGCCGTGTCCAGCACCACCTGCGTGCCGTCGGCCAGCACGATGGCGCGCGTCTCGCCCACAGCCGTGCGGTAATCGCTGGCGGCGCGCTGCCACAGGCCCGATTCGTGCGCCAGCAGGGCCGTGCCGCCGCCCGCCGCGATCAATCCCAGCAGCTGCAAGGCGCGCCGGCGGCCGGCGGCATGGCGCCGGGCCGGCGCCAGCGCACCGCGCGCCACCTCGCGGGGCAGGGCCTCGAATTGGCGGGCGAAGCGTTGCAGCCGGGCCCAGGCCCGTTCGTGCTCGGGGTGGGCGGCGCGCCAGGCGGCGCAGGCGTCGGCATCGGCCGCGCTGGCGTCTTCCGCCCACAGCCGCGCCATCCACTCGGCGGCGCGCTGCAGCACGGCGGGGGCGATGGGAGGGCTGTCCAGTTGGGGGGTCATGCGCATTGCGCCATGCAGCAGGCCAGCAGCGCGCGGGCGATGTATTTTTCCACGGAGGAGACGGACACGTCGAGGCGCGCGGCGATGTCGGCGTAGGCCATGCCTTCGAGCTTGCACAGCAAAAAGGCGTCGCGCACCTTGTTCGGCAGGCTGGCCAGGATGGCGTCGATTTCCACCAGCGCTTCGACGATCAGCGCGCGCATTTCCGGCGTCGGCACGAGCGCTTCCGGCTGCGCGGCGATGGCGTCCGCGTAGGCTGACTCGATATGCCGGCGGCGGAACAGGTCGACCACCAGGCCGTTGGCGATCTGCGCCAGGTGCTGGCGCGATTCCACGGGAGCGGGCGCGCGGCCGCGCGCGAGGATGCGCAGATACGTGTCGTGCGCCAGGTCGGCCGCGTCGAAGGCGTTGCCCAGCTTGCGGCGCAGCCAGCCCTGCAGCCAGCCATGGTGGTCGCTGTAGAGGACTTCGATTTGCCGATGCAGTTCCAGTTCGGGGCGTAGCATGCAACCTTTCCATGCCACGGTCCACAGGACAGACAGGCCTTGATGCGATTGAGAATTGTTCGTATTGTAGCCCGATTGCCGGGACTTGTGGCCCGGCAGTGGCTGTCCAGCAACGCTATCGGGCGGCTATCACGTTGAAATCAGCTTGATATCGGCTACCCGCTCCACCAGCCACACGCAAGCGACCAGGGCGATGGCCAGCGAGCCGCCGGTCAGCACTTGCCGGTACAGCCACGTCTTGCGCAGCAGCCAGGCGAGCGGCAGGAAGGCGGCGACGATGGCCAGCTGGCCGATTTCCACGCCCACGTTGAAGCCGAACAGGCTGGCCAGCAGGGAACCCTGCGGCAAGCCCAGGTCGCGCAGCACGCTGGCGAAGCCGAAACCGTGGATCAGCCCGAATACGAAGGCGGCCACGGGGCGCTTGCCGCGGAACAGGGGCAGCAGGTTGTTCAGCGCGGCCAGGATCACGGAAGCGGCAATCGCCGATTCCACCCAGCGCGACGGCAGTGCGACGAGCGACAGGCTGGCCAGGGTCAATGTGATGGAATGGGCCAGCGTGAACGCCGTGACGACCTTCAGCACGTCATAAAAAGCCGTTTTCAAGCCTTGCCGCTGTTCACGCAAGCCCGGCAGCAGCACGGCCGGCAGCAGCAGCGACAGCAGGAACAGGATATGGTCATAGCCGATCCAGATATGCCAGATGCCGTGTTTGACATACGCGCCGAACTGGGCCAGGCGGTCGGGTGCGGCCAGGGACAGCGTCTGGCGCGGGCTGTCCGGGTCGAAGATGGCCGTTTGCGTGGCGCCGCCGCTGTCGATCTTGAGCAGCCCCTTGTGCTGCGGGTCGAGGTCGGCGAACAGGGTGTAGCCGATGCTCAAGGTGGCTGGCGCGGCGTTGCCGGGGCAGGTGGCCGCAAAGCGCAGCACGCTGTAGGCGCCGTCCGTATGCCGGTCGATCAGCTGCTCGACGGCCTTCAAGGGGCACACGCCCCGGTCGCTGGCCACCTGCAGGCGTTGCAGCGCGTAGGCGGCAATGGCGTCGTGGCGCGCGCGGATCTCCTCCCAGGTTAGCGCGCCGTCGCCATTGCCATCGAGGCCGATGGCGAAATCGAGGTCGCGCAGGGCGATATCCCATTGCCCGTCGATCTGCTGGCCGTGCACGGCCAGGCTCAGGTAGCTGTCGCTGGGCTTGTGCGCCTGCGCGGGGGCCAGCCAGGCGCACAGGGTGAGCAGCAACGCGAGCATGCGGGCGTTCACAGCGCACCTGCTTTCTTTGCGGCACTAAGTTTTTGCCCATCCTGCGGCCCCAGCTGCCTGACGAGGCGCTGCAGGGCCACGTCTTCCACGCCATGCGCCGTGATCCAGGCCAGCACCGGTTGCGCCGCCGCGTAGTTGCGCGCGGCCACGGATGCTTCCAGCAAGATGCGCATGTCGGGCACTTCCTTCTGGATGGCCCAGTTTTTCTGCGCCAGTTGCAGGGCGGCCGGCACATCCTGTTGCAAAAACAGGGCGAAACGGGCCTGTTCCCGCTGGTGCACGGTGTCGCCGCGTTGCATGGCGGCATTGAAACGGGCCGCCAGTTCCGCTTTTGCCGCCAGGAAGGCCGTCTGCTGGCCGGGCAGCGCCTGCAGCGCCAGCGCGTAGCGCAGCAGCAGGGCGTCGATGCGCTGCTGCTCTTTCAGCAATTTGACGACTTCCTGCGGGCGCTGCCGGTCGAGCAGGAAATCCGCGTAAGCGCCCAGCAGATAGCTGTCGCGCGGCTGCCGCGCCAGCGCCGTCGTGTAGCGCGCCTCGGCCAGCGCTGCCTCTCCGCGCCGCGTGGCCATTTCCGCCAGCAGGGTTGCGGCCCAGCTGTCGAGCTCCGGCGCCGCGCCGGCGCTGCGTTGCAGGGTCAGGTCCAGCAAGCGCTCGCTGCTGGCGGCCCGGCCCGTGACGCTGGCGATACTGGCAAGGCAGGTGACGGTGACGAGCTGCGTCGTCAGGGCGGACAGCCGGGCGCAGCTGGCTGTCGCCTGGGCGTAGTCGCCCTGCACGGTGAGCACGGTGGCGCGCGTCAGCCAGGCCTGGCCGTTTTGCGGCTGCTGGGCGATGACGGCGTCGAGGTCTTGCAGGGCCGGGCCGAAATGGTGGGTGCTTTGCAGGATGGTGGCGCGCAGCAGGCGCACGGGGACGGGCGGCGCCGCTTGCCGCCACCAGGGCGCCAGCGCCGCTTGCGCGTAGCCCAGGTAGCGCGGGTCCGTTTCGCTGCGCGCCAGGGCAATGTAGCGCTGGGCCAGGCTGGAGGCCAGGGCAAGGTCTTGCGGCGTGTCATTCAGTTGCTGGCGCAGGCCGCGCAAGGCCAGCTGCGTGGCGTCGGCGCGGCGCGGCAATTGCTCGATGACGGCGCTGCCGTCTTTCGGCGTGTAGGGCGCGGCCAGCGCCAGTGCGGGCAGGCAGGCGCACAGCAGGGAAATCGGTGTTTTCATCGTGGACGCCATCGACGGTGGAGTAGGGCGGCAAGGGCGGGCGCCGGAGTACGCTGTCTCCGGCGCCCGCACTCGGTGACCGCGCGTTACAGCGGTACCGGCTCCGTATTTTCCGGAGAGGTCGCCATGATGGCGTCGATGGCGACGCCATCCTTGTCATCGCTGGTGGTCAGGATGACGTTGCTGACGGCCACATAGAAGGCGTCGAGCAAGACCACGGGCGGAGGGGTGACGCCGCCGTCGCCGTTATCGCCGCCGTGGCTGCTGCCGCCGCCACCGCAGCCGGCCAGCAGGGTGGTGAGCGCCAGGGCGCCACATGCATGGAGCTTTTTCATCGTATTCTCCTCGTAGGCTTACAGTTGCGGCGAACCGGCGATGGGGTTTTTCAGGTAGGGAAAACCCGCCGTGAAGTAGGTTTCATCGAGGAAAGCGCCGTCCGTGAAGTGCAGGCCGCCGGCCGGTGCATCGGCCGGGGCGCAGCCGATGTTCAGGGTGCACAGCTTGCCCATGGCCACGCGCAGCACCACGTCGACCACGTCGTCGCCGGGGCGGCGGCCGTTCGGGAAGCCCGCGTTATCGCCATCGATGACGCCCAGGCGCTTTTGCGCGCCGACGGCGGTAGGGGCGATCGAGGTGTTCAGGCGCAGCATTTCGGACGCCGTCACGGTGACGGGCTGGTTCACGCCCTTGATGCCCGTCAGGAAAGTGGCCACCAGGTCGTTGCGGGGGAAGTTGGTGGGCGCCTTGGCGCCTGCCGAGCCAAACAGCACTTCCACCAGGGCCGGCGCCGTGGGGTTGGTGACGTAGTCGGCAAATTGCGCGTCGCCCGACGGCTTGCTGGCGTTGAAGCGGTCCTTGTCCTTCAGGCCGATGACCAGTTCATTCACCAGCGGCATGCCCAGGCGCGACACTTGCACCCACGCGCCGCCTTCCTTCGAGGCCGTGGTGGCCGTGCCCGGCGCCGGGTTCAGCAGGCGGCCCTGGCGCAGGCTGGCCGTGGTCCAGCCGCCGATGACGGGGTCGCTGCCAGCCGTCAGGCAGGCGGTCGGCACTTCCATCTCGATGGCCGTGACGTTTTTCCTGGCCAGGTCATCCTTGGCGGCCGACTCCGCATTCGCGGCGAATTCCGTGGCGGGCGCCTTGATATTGATCAAGTCGAACGTTTCGCCCAGGTTCACGACGAACGGGTCCTTGCGCTGGCCGACGAACATGCGCGCCGGCGTGGCGCAGCCGGGAATATTGACGGCATACACATGTTGCGCAGCATACGCAGCATAGTTGGGGATGGCCTTGTTGCCGATATTGTCGACGGGCTTGTCGAAGGTCGTGCCGCCGCCGCTGGCGTTGGTGACGGCGCTCCTGGTGCCCGTGCGGCGGTCGCCCCGCACCACGGTGACGCTGTACGTTTCGCGCACGTTCAGGCCGGCCGGATTGACGCTGTCGATGGCGCCGCCGTTGATGACGAGCGGAATCGAGACTTTCTTGCCGCCCACGGTGAACTGGCCATCCTTGATGGTGTTGGTGAAGCGGAACTGGAAGGTGAGGTCTTCCTTGCCGTCGCCATTGTTGTCGATATGGATTTCGTACAGGGCGTTGGGGTCCATGGCGAAGTAATTCGGGCCGCCGTAGGCGTCCTGCAGGGGAATGTAGTCGGCCACCAGGGTGGTGTAGGCGCCGCGGCCCGCTTCATAGCTGCGGAACATATAGAAGTCGGTGGCGTCGACTTTGGGGTTTTGCGTGATGAATGGCGCTTCGCGGTGGCTGGAAGCGTGGGCCGCTGGCGCGATGGCCAACGTGAAGGATACGGCGAGCAGGTTGCCCATGAGGGCGGCGCCCAGCGCGGTTTTCGAGTGTGACAAGGACATTTCGATTCTCCCGATTTTTGTTAGCGTTGACAGACAAGTCCAAGAAACTGCAGGCTGCCTGACTTATACGCACGGGGGAGGGAAATGGATTCAACTCTTAGATGGGATCGGAAAAATCAATTTTGGTGTGATATCGGTGAGTGCAATGTTGTGCCAGTCTTGATGCAACGTCCACCGCCTGCGTGCAAAATAATCGTTTTTGTTGAGCGTACCAAGTAGTCGATGGGCTTGGCTATCGTAGCCAACTGTGTGGATGTAGCTCTCAAAAGCACGCGCTCCAATGCGGATGCTTCAGGCGGATATGGCATTCTTCACCGTCTGTTGTGGCGGAGGAGGGCCACAACGTGACCCAGCCGTTCATGGCGCAGAACTAACTTGCTCAAGTGCGCCGCTTACGGACGACCTCACGGCGTTTCTCTACCGACGCGCGCCATTTTTCTAACGTCTCTATATCACTGGAGAGTTCCTCTGGAGACGGGGTAGGAAGATGGGCACCAGCGGCCGGATCGTGGGCAAATTTTGAACATTTCGTCATGCCTGTTTCGATTTGCATGTAGTCATCGTCCTCGACGATTACTGAACGTAATCTCTGAGTTGATATCCCTTCTTCAAAGCGGGTGACGGTGCCAAATAGAAGTACCTCTTCCACTGCTCGCTCCCATGCCAGTCGAAGATGGTAGTAGGCATCACGTGTCCACTGTGTCTGGGCTTCATCATCACCAGTTTTTTTTGCTTCTTTGACCTTGTCGTACATTTTACGCAGTGCTGAGATGCGTTTTGTTGTGACCATTGCATCAAACGGGACGCGTTCCGAATGTACGCCGAACCCCCCTGGAGCTTTGCGGATGCACTGTGGGGTGAGCTCTAAGTCAAGTTCGGTCGCGCATTGCTGCAAGATGCACAGGAAGTAGATGTCGTGCGTAAAGATGATGACTTGCCGCTTAAGCGCTTCCTGTGCTAGCCGTTTGGCAACAAGCCAGCGGCGTCGATGGTCTAACGAGGAAACCGGATCGTCGAAAACCACACCGCCTAGTCCACCACCAAGAGTCACCTCCGCCAGAAAAGCTGCGATGGCGATAGCACGTTGTTCCCCTTCGCTAAGAATGTCTTTGGCGGCTAAATTTCCGGGTGTTTCCAGTACCAGCTTGTATTGGGTCTTCCCTCGCGCCGTTTCCGCCTTCATCACGGCCTTGAGCTCATGTATGTTCAACTCTTCCAGTTCATGATTTAGTGCAGCCACGACCTCTTGGGTTGCAATGGAATTGGATAGCATTGTTGACTGCCGTGATATCCCATTCGTGGTACCAGATCTGGAAGCACAGCTCTCAAGCTTACCGACCAGGATAAGGTTTTGAATAGCGTCCAGTAAGGCCATTTTTACTTCAGCTAGCCGGAAACGCGCTTCGAGTTCAGCGTGCTCCGCGATCATTGCAGCTTTTGCCAGTTCGTTGGCCGACTCGTCCAATGCTTTAGCTTCGGCCATGAGCTTGGTGGTTATGCCTTCCAGTCGAGCTTGAGGACTTTGCGTCAAGATTGGAATCTCACCCCATTTTTCTCCTGGGGCGCACGCTTTTATTGCGGCGGCACGGCGCACTGTCAATGATTGTTGAAAAGTCAAGCAGTGCGCGAGCAGTTCAGGATCGGTTATCTCAAGCTCTGCGGCCAGGCTTCCCTCAATCATTAAGTTAAGCGGGACATCACGCAGTTCCTTGAATGCGAACAAAGCGGCCGCACGTGCCGTCTGCTCACGTTTTTCCGCTTCTTGCTGGACGAACTGGTCGAATAGTACCAAGCGTTCCGCTCCCTCTTTCTCCAGGCGGTTTTGACAAAGAGGACACTCGGACTCCGCACTCAAACGCGGGAATTGGTTCCCTCTGTGGGACTCGGTGGCGAACTGACGCGCGGCTTCAAACAAGACCTTCCATAGTTCACCGCCCGTACCGGGCAAAAGGCCCGGCGTGTCTTTGAACGCTTTGCTCGCAAGCTCTGCCGCTGCCTTTGTCAATTGAGCTTGTTGTACAAGGTCTCGCAGAACGCCCAACTTGGCGTCGGTCACCATGGTATAAGATGAACAAATACGTACGTCCAACTCGTTATAGCGACTTGCTTTGGCCTTTAGTTCTAGCGCTTTTTCTTTCGGATCGCGCTCCGTGAGCGCTTTCACCAATATGGCAAAGCGCTCCTTGTCGACATCGCTGATGGTTGCGAGCAGTTCGAGTTCAGCTGTCTTGGTCTTTGATGATAGCCCACGTATCAAGGCGCCGACCTTCGTTTGCGACTGCCCTAAGTGGGAAAACGCGTCAAGTTTTGGCCGAACGACTTCAAGCTCGGCAGATGCCATTGTTTTGAGTTTGCCGCAGACACCGACCAGCTTTTCAAGAATGTCCAAGCCATAGGGGATGTAAGCAAAATCGCCTTTGTTGTCCACATAAGCGCGTGCGCAGTACGAATCGAAGATTGCGATCGCCGACAAAGATTCGGGTGCGGCTTGATTTGCTTTCCATACGACCTCAGTAGGCAGATCGTCAATAAAGAGATCAAAGCTCGCTTGAGGAGTGCCAGCTTGGCCTGGGGCAAGTCTAGCGTCGGGATGGATCGATTCACTCTGAGCGCGAGCACGACAAGCTTTCTTTAAGGCTCGGGAGTAACCAGATTTGCCAGCACCGTTCTCACCATAGATCACGCTCAGGCCGGTTCTTGCGATCAACAGATGTTGGTCGGGTGCCAAGGCATTGACGTTGAGCAGATTCTTGATTGACGCTAATTGCACACGCTGGCCAATTGGTGCTGCGCCTGCAATTTGATCGGCGGCAAACTTACGTGGCTGGCGTCCAGCAGGGTCCGGGATGCCATGCTCTGCCTTCAATAGCGCATACAGATCGTCCAGGTCTTCTGCTGAAAGGTCGCTCTGGTTATAGATGCGCGCGATGGCATCTTGCTGCCAATCAGGCTGTTCGGTGGACCATTTTTGAATCGCTAGAAGTATGGACATGGCGCCTAGTTGTATTTTTATCTATTAATGATTGATAGTAGGCTAAAGTAAAGTCCCAATGCAATAAATATCGATGACATGTTGCTAAAATTGTCTATATTTGTAAAATTAAAAACTTATTGATGACAGTTTTTTAGTCGCCTCTTGCTCTGAGTGAGAGTGACTTGACCATGATGCGGAAAGATCCAACGGATAAATTCATCCGACCTAAAATGGCACTAAATTGAATATGAGGCTTGCTTCCATATTTATTCAATTTTCAGAATAATGACTAGGACGAATGTGATTGATTTTACGTAGTTTTCTGTCGAAAATATTGTCCACTTTGTGAACGATAATTTCGAACAATTTGGTAGTGATAAGGACGAAGAATTTCCGGCCAACGTACTCGAGTATCTAGCCAGAGGATTTTTTGCCATCATACGACTACAGGAAGGCTTTGCAATTGCCTATAAGGGGAGGTGCCACAGCTTTGGCACCGGTTTTCAGGAAGCAGACCTCATGTTTTTGTATGTGCATCCAGAGTGCAGTCGAATGGGGGTAGGGACGAAACTGATCGAACAAGTGAAGATATCAGTAGCCCCCGATATCGCGATCATTCTCAAATGCGAAACGAGAAAACGAAAAGAATTTTTTGAGAAGCGTGGATTTTCTGTTGTCGAACACCACATGGAAGGCGATCACTATTTGATGCGCTGGACACCGATGAATACTTAGTGGGTGTAGACAAAACCAATACCGAAGTTATTGCATGTTATCTCGATCTGGATACTGCGTTGAAGCCCAATATAGCTACGCCAAGTGCTCACCAGGCCAGCACCTTGGGGCCAAGGGCCGCGCCGATGGCGGTCGGCACCAGCATGCCCAGCACGTACCAGAAACCGACGAAGCTGGCCGCCAGCTCGGGGCAATGCAGGCAATAGACGAGCGCCGCCATGGCGCCGGCCGCGAAGCCGGCAGCCGCGCCCGCCAAGCGCAGGCGCGTGGGCGCCAGCTGGCGCATCAGGCGCAGCACGGCGGCCAGCAGGGGCAAGGAAAGGGTGGCGATCAGCAAAGGGCAGCTGCGCCAGGTGGCGCCCCAGAACAGTTCGGCGCGCTGCTCGGGCGGCGCTTCGTTCAGGATGAGGGCGCCAAGCGCCCACATCAGCAGCAGGGGCACGGCGAGCAGCAGGGGCAGGGCGCGCGTCGGCGCCCCGGGTACACACAGGCGGCGGGTGACTTGCCAGGCCGCCAGGGAGAGGCATATGACGAAACCGACCTTGATCCAGAAGTCCGGCAGCAGGGCCAGCTGTTCCAGGTTGGGCCGCACGCCCAGCAACAGGGTCATCAGCGTCACGCTGGCCAGCAGTCCTGCGCCCAGGGTGGTGGCGGCGCGCCGGCGGGCGCCCGGGGGCGGTGCGGCGGCCACGTCGGGGCCGCTGGCCAGCATGGCGATCAAGTCATCGGTTTTCATGGTGTCCTTATCCTCAAGTTGGCTGCCAGTGCCTTCAAGCCGCGATGCACGGCCACTTTGACGCTGGCTTCCGAAATCTGCATGGCGGCTGCCGTGTCGCGCACGGACCAGCCGTCGAGCTTGGTATGCACGATGGCGTCGCGCTGCTGCGCCGGCAAGCTGGCCAGCAATTTGCCCAGGTCGCGGCTGGCTTCGGCCGCCTCGGCATCGGCGCTGGAAAACAGTTCCTGCGCGCTATCTTCTTCGTCGTACGGCAAGTGCTGCGCCTCGCGCCGTCCATGCCGGCGCAGCCAGTCGATCAATTTATAGCGGGCGATCGCATGGATCCACGACGTCAGCGGCACGCCCGTGTCATACGTCAGCCGCTGGTTGTGGATGGCCAGCAGGCACTCCTGCACCAGGTCTTCCACCTCGTCCGGCCAGCGCTGCAGGCGGCGCCGCAGGAATGCGCGCAAATGGCTGCTGCTGGCCTGCAAGAAACTGCGATACGCCGCCGCATCGCCCTCGAGCCCGCGCAGCATCAAGCCATGCAGCCGCAATTCCGTGCCATGCAGGTGCTCGCTTACAGGTATTCGTTGCATGCAGGCCTTTGGTGACAGGCGTTGAAAAAAATAAATATCATTAATTTTGCCGGCGGCTGTAACCAATCCGGCCATTGCGGCGAATTGACAGGCAAGCACGCTTCTTCATTCACTATAACGGGTAGTCATCATGCATATCAAGCACCGCCTTGCCGCCAGCCTCGTTCCGCTCTGCCTGTGGGCCGCGACGGCACCCGGGTACGCGCAACTGGCGGCCGGCCAGCGCTGCGCCGTGCAAAGCGGGCCGCAGACGGCGGCGCTGGTGGAACTGTACAGCAGCGAAGGCTGTTCCAGCTGCCCGCCCGCCGACCAGCGCCTGAACGCCTTGCGCAAGGAAGCGGGGGAGGCCAGCCTGGTCGTGCCGCTGGCCTTGCACGTCACGTACTGGGACCAGATCGGCTGGACGGACCCGCTGGCGCAGGCGCAATTCGATGCGCGCCAGGCCGAATTGCTGCGCTACCAGCCCCGTCATGTGGCCTACACGCCCCAATTCTTTGTGGGCGGCACGGAATTGCGCGGCTGGGATACGCAACTGCCGGCCGCCATCCGCCGCATCAACGCGACCGCCGCGCCCGTCAATATCAGCCTGTCCGCCACGCCTGGGGCGGGTGGACAATTATTGCTTGAAGCCAATGCCAGCGCGTCGGATGGGCAGGCGGGCGGCCAGCTGTACGTGGCCATCAGCGAAAGCGCCATCGTCTCGAAAGTGCTGCGCGGCGAAAACCGCGGCGCCACCCTGCATCACGATGCGGCCGTGCGCCTGTGGCTGGGACCCGTTGCGCTGGCGCAAGGCCACGCCCGGCTGCGCCGCGAAGTCAACCTGCCCGCCAGCTGGCGCCCGGAGCAGCTGCAAGTGGTCGCCTTCGTGCAGCGGGCCGACAGCAGCGCCATCCTGCAAGCCGTCAGCACGGCATCCTGTGCGAAGGGAGTGATGTGATGAACGGACAAGCGAACGTGATCCACCCCGCCTGGCTGCGCCTGACGCACTGGCTCAATGCCGTGGCCGTCGTGGTGCTGGCCACCAGCGGCTGGCGCATCTATAACGCGGCGCCATTTTTCCCCTTCGAGTTGCCGCGCGCGCTGACCCTGGGCGGCTGGCTGGGCGGCGCCCTGCAATGGCATTTTGCCGCCATGTGGCTGCTGGTGGCCAATGGCTTGCTGTATCTGATCATCAACATCGCCTCGGGCAGGCTGCGGCGCCAGTTCTTTCCCCTGACGCCGCGCCTGTTGCTGGCCGATTTTGTCGCCGCGCTGAAAGGAAAGCTGGCGCATGCGGACCCGCGCCACTACAACATGGTGCAGCGCGCCGCCTACCTGTTCGTGATGCTCGACTGCATCGTGCTGGTGCTGTCCGGCCTGGTGCTGTGGAAGTCCGTGCAATTTCCCCTGCTGCGCGAGCTCATCGGCGGCTACGAGAGTGCGCGCAGGGTCCACTTCATCGCCATGGCGCTGCTGACGGGCTTTGTCGGCGTGCACTTGCTGATGGTGGCGCTGGTGCCGCGCACCCTGGTCGCCATGCTGCGCGGCCGCTGAAGGAGATGAGCATGAAAAAAACCATCCTCGTGCAGGAGCAGGGCCAGGCCATGCTAGACGACGCCTTGCGCCAGATCAAGCAGCCGTCGCGCCGTTTGTTTTTGCAGCGCAGCCTGACCCTGGGCGGCCTGTCCTTGTTGACTGGTTGCAACGTCAGCGACCCGTCCGGCATCGAGACAGCCTTGACGGCCGTGTCGCGCTTCAACGACAGGGTACAGGGCTGGCTGTTCGACCCGACCAAACTGGCGCCGACTTACCCGGACTCCATGATCACGCGGCCGTTTCCCTTCAACGCGTATTACGGCGAAGACGAGGTGGAAGAAGTCGATGGCGACGCCTGGCGCCTGGAATTGAGCGGCTTGATCGCCGACAGGAAGCCGTGGACCCTGCCGCAATTGCGCGCCTTGCCGCAGGAAACCCAGATCACGCGCCACATCTGCGTGGAAGGCTGGAGCGCCATCGGCAAGTGGGGCGGCGTGCCGTTTTCCCACTTCCTGAAGCGGGTCGGCGCCGACACGACGGCGAAATACGTCGGCTTCAAGTGCGCCGACGATTATTTCACCAGCATCGACATGGCCACGGCCCTGCATCCGCAAACCATCATGGCCCTGAGCTACGACGGCCAGGAATTGCCGCCCAAGTACGGCTACCCGATGAAATTGCGCATGCCGACCAAGCTGGGCTACAAGAATCCCAAGCACATCCAGGCCATTTTCGTGACGAATACGTATCCGGGAGGGTATTGGGAGAATCAGGGCTACAACTGGTTCGGCGGCTCTTGAACAATTTTGGCAGTACCCGTAGCACGGCAACAGCTTTACCACCGGGCAATCTCGCCCATATAACCCAGAGACAAGGACATATCATGAAAACCACCATCACCGCCCTGATTGCTTCCGCCATCCTCATGTCGGGCGCCGCGTTTGCCCAGGATGCCATGAAGAAAGACGCCATGGCCAAGGACGCCTCGGCCGACGCCATGCACAAGGACGCCATGGGCAAGGACGGCATGCACAAGCCGATGGCGAAGAAACACATGAAGAAGGACCACATGGCCAAGGATGGCATGGCGAAAGATGCCATGGCAAAAGACGGCATGAAGAAGGATGAGATGAAAAAGGATGGCATGGCCAAGGATGCGATGGCCAAATAAGCGGGCAAGCAAGGTTTTGCATGGGCAGGTGCGCCATCCTCGCCGGGTGGCGCGCCTGCCGTCGTTTCGCCAGCGGCTTGCTGGTGTTCATGGCAATTTGCTAAAATTGAAAACTTATTTAATAGCAATTGCTGGAGTAACGATGCCGATGCATGAAGCAAGCTTCCCATTACGCTGTGCGGCAGCGGTGCTGGCCATCCTGCCCGCGCTTGGCCGGGCGATGCCGGGCGCGACCTGTCCGCCGCAAGTGTATCCGCACGAGGCGCGCCTGTATGAACTGGAAGGTAAAACGAGCATGCGCTTTTCCGTGGGGCAGGATGGCAAGGTGGCAACGGCATCCGTGGCACGCAGTTCGGGGTGGAAAGTGTTGGACGATGCGGCGCTGAGCAATGTGCGGCAGTGCGTGTTCCCTGCTGATAGAGCGGCCAAGGAAAATTTTAGTGTTCAATATGTATGGGACCTGGACGATACCGAGCTCTTGCGTCCCTTGCTGGTACCGGGCAGCTGCCAGCCTTCCCAGCGCGTCCAGGGCTATAACAACCTCGACAAATCGGCCAGCAATGACAGCGGCGTCGTGCTGCGCATGTTTATCGGCAGCGAAGGTGCCCCTGCACGCATCGTGGCCGAAGCGCCAGGCCTGCCAGCGGAACTGGTCGAGGCGGCGGTTACCTATGTGCAGGGTTGCCGTTTTGCCATCGATCCTGAAGTTGGCGGCACGCGTAGCTGGAGCACGTATGGCAAGGTGCTGCTGCGCCGCCAGCCCCTGTAGTAAGCTTGCACTGTCCACATCGTTTTCCTGCCGAAGTCATGACCGAACCATCCGCCGCTGTTGCCACCGCATCGTCCCCCTCCGACAAATCGATCCGCCGCCGCTCGCTGTTCGCCGCCTGCAGCGCGCATGCCGTGCATGACGGCTTGACGGATGTCATCTATGTACTCCTGCCCATCTGGCAGGCGCAGTTCGGCATCAGTTACGCCATGGTGGGCCTGTTGCGCGGTTCCTACTCGGGCATGATGGCCGGCTTCCAGCTGCTGGCCAGCCGCATGGCGAAACGCTGGGGCCGCGAGCGCCTGCTGGTGGGCGGCACGGCGCTGGCCGGCGTCGCCTACCTGATCGCGGGGCAGGCGGGCGGCCTGGCCGTCTTGCTGATCGCCTTGCTGCTGGGCGGCCTGGGCGCCAGCACGCAGCATCCGCTGGCGTCTTCCATCGTCACCGACACGCACGAGGCGGGTGGCGGCGTCAAGGAAGCGCTGTCGCACTACAACTTTGCCGGCGACATCGGCAAGACCCTGATTCCCGCGCTGGTGGGCTTGCTGTTATTGGTGTGCAGCTGGCAAGCCAGCGTCTCCTTGCTGGGCTTGCTGGGCCTGGCGGCGGCCGGCTTGCTGTGGTGGCTGCTGCCGAAAGCGGGCGAGCTGCAGGCGGGTGCGAAGAAGGCGGGCAAGACCATCGCCGGCAGCGGTTCGAAGGCGAGCTTTCGCGCCTTGCTGGCCACGGGCACCCTGGACAGCGCCGTGCGCATGGGTTTTCTCACCTTTTTGCCATTCTTGCTGAAAAGCAAAGGAGCGGGCACGGCCGGCATCGGCGTGGCGCTATCGCTGCTGTTCGTGGGCGGCGCCTTCGGCAAGTTGCTGTGCGGCTACCTGGGCGCGCGCATCGGCATGATGAAGACCGTGTGGCTGACGGAATCGATGACCTCGCTGCTGATCGTGCTGGCCCTGTGGCTGCCGCTGGCCGGCGTCATGGCCATGTTGCCCCTGCTGGGACTGGCGCTCAATGGCACTTCATCCGTGCTGTATGGCGTGGTGCCTGAACTGGCCGAACCCGGCAAGCGCGAGCATGCGTTCGCCCTGTTCTACACGGGCAGCATCGGCGGCGGGGCGCTGTCCCCCGTGCTGTTCGGCGCGCTGGGCGACCATACGAGCGTGCACACGGCCCTGCTGGCGCTGGCGGCCGTATTGCTGCTGACCTTGCCGCTGGCGTGGAAGGTGCAGCGGGGCCTGGCGCACGGCGGCACCGCATGAGGGGACGCTTCGCATGAGCCTACCATTGCCGCGCGATAAACACGATACGCCGAACGCGCGAGCCCTGATCACCTTGAGCTGGGAGGAAGTCCATCCGGCCATGCCGCAGATCCTGGAATGGGTGCAGGATGTGAACTGGCCCGTGGCCGGCGTGCTCCTGCCTTACCTGGCCGGCATCGGTGTGCGCCTTGCCCCCTATATAAAATCGGTGCTGGCCGGTAATGACGAACAATGGAAGTATTTTGTATTGCAGGGCATCGTGCGCCATTCACGGGAGCTGGCATTCGAATTGGACGAGGAATTGCAACGCTTCGCCCATGCACCGACAATGGGAGAACGGGAAGAAGGCGTGGCCGAGGTGGCCCGGGAAATTCTGCAATGCCAGATAATAACTGCGGCCGGCCAGCAATCAGGGGCATTATTGTAAGAAATCAGTATTGAATGTGCGTGCGTGTGGCCATTCCAGTAATAGATAGGAGACAATCCGGTCCGAATATATTTCGACCTCCGGGTTGTAAAACCCTCCCTATCATTTAACAGGAAGATTACATGGGTAATTTTAGTATCCCGCACACGAATAAAGCACTTGCCGTGTATTTTCACGGCAAGATGGTGCCTAGGCTGTTTGCGGTATTTGCGGCGATCCTGGCGGCAGTGGCAGGTTTTGTCTTGTACCTGAGCACGACCATCCCTCAGAAAACACTGACCGATACGCAGGCCATGACCTTGCGTAATGGCGCCAAGCTGGGCACGCACAGCAATTTGACTATTCTGTACGGCTCGGCGGCTTTTCTATTGTTGCTCGCCGTGCTGGTGCTGGTCATGCGCGCGGTAATGCTCAAGCGGCAGAAAAGCCGTTTTGAATTGCATGAAGACGGTGTGGTGCATGAATTGAACGGCATTCGCAGCTACGCCGCCTTTGCCGATATCGAGGACCTGTATCTGTTTGCCGGCGGCTCCACCGCCATGACAGGCATGATCAATAACTTTGCCTACCGCACGGGCGCCGACCAGCCCTGGATATGGGCTACCGGAGAACTCAAGCGCTTTGACGAATTCATGGACGAATTTCGCTCCCGTTACCTGGATTACCGCATGCCCGTCTTGAAGCAAAAGCTGGCGGACGGCGAGCGCGTGACTTTCCGCTACATCAGCAGCGGCGAGGTATACAAGAAACGCTTCTTCGGCAATTTCCTGAATGTCAAGACGCAGGAACTGGCCTTCTCGGCGCAGGGCTTGCATGTGGACGGCGTCACCTGGCCTGGCGCCAGCCTCAAGTGCATGAATCAGAATGACTGGACCGAGAGATTGACGATCAAGGATGCGGCGGGTACGACAGTCTTTTCATGCATCGGCACGGGTATCCTGAGTTTCGACCTGTTCGCCAATATGATAGACGACGAGATTAATCAAGCGTCGTAATTCTGGCGGAAATAAGCCTCCCGATACGGGGAGGCTTGCGACCGGCTTATCCCGGTCGGCGGCCAAATGCAGATAAAAAATGAAAACACAGTTACTGTCGAATGACGAATATCAAAAAACCTTCCATGCGCCTATGCTGAAGGTGACCGAGACCGCCAGGGAAGTCGTCGATCTTTGGGTATATGCCGATCTGGTCATCGGGAGTGACTTTGGCGACGCCGCGGACTGGAATTGGCAGGTCGCGCATATTTATGAGTCGTCAGATGGAAAGTTTCAGCACATCGGCATTCCCGTTCCCCGCGATGATACTTATCTGACTGTGATCGTCGATATGCACGGCAGAAAAATCCTGGGGCATGTTTTTCTTGATTTGCGCGCCAGGCAGTCAAGCCGCAGTGAGGAATAACAGGCAGCGATTGGTGCTGCATGTCGCATTGATAAGTTATTGGCAAGCCGATACGGCATGACTTGCCCGCCAGTCCCCCCATCGTCTACACTCGCCGCATGAAAAATTTTGAAAAGCGGCGCGACCGCTACGACTTGTTCCGGGCATTCGACAATCCCCTCGTCAATATCAACTTCCAGCTCGACGTGCCGGACTTCCGGCCCTGGTGCAAGGAACGGAAAATCCCCGTGTTTCATTTTTTCCTGTTTTGCCTGCTCAATACGGTCAGGGATATCGATCAGTTCATGTACCGCATCTACCAGGGTGAAGTGATCAGGATTGACGATTTTCCCGCTTCCTATACCGTCATCAATGGCGACGATAACCTCAATTACACGCGTTTCACGATGACGGACCAGCTCGACCTGTTCATCGAACGCAGCCTGGCAGCCAAGCGTTTCGCGGAAGCCAGCTCCGCGCTGATTAATACGGGCGAGGGGGAAACCGAGCGCGAGCAGCGCAACAATATCTTCATCACTTGCCTGCCGTGGCTGGAACTGGCGGCCATCGAACACCCGATACACCGCCACCGCGACGCCGATATCCCGACATTTACCTGGGGCAAGTTTGGCCCCGCGCAAGAGGATGGCCGCATGCGGGTGCCGTTTTCCGCGCAAGCCCACCATGGCTTTGTCGATGGCTACCACGTGCAGAAACTGGCACAGGCATTGTCGCAGCGCATCGCCGCCATCATTTCTTAGGCTAAGTAATCGCTGGGCGCCTGCCCCAGCACGCGGCGGAAGGCGGCCGTGAAGGCGCTGGGGCTGGCATAGCCGAGGTCGAGCGCGACACGGGTGACGGCTTGCCCGTCCGCCAGCCGCGTGATGGCCGCCAGCAGGCACGCTTGCTGGCGCCATTGGGCAAAGGCCAGCCCCGTCTGGGCGCGGAATTGCCGCGTAAAGGTGCGCCGGCTCATGCCGGCCTGCGCCGCCATCGCATCCAGGCTGCTGTCCAGGCTCGGCTGCCGCAGCAAGTCCAGGCACAGGTGCGCCAGCCGGGGTTCCTGCGGCAGCGGGGCGCTCAGGGGCAGGGGCTTGGCGGCGGCAATTTCGTCGAGCAGCAAGGCCATCAGTCGTCCGGCGCGCGATGCTTCCGCATACAAGGCATCCACGGTCACGGCCTCGGCCAGCAACTGGCGCAGCAGCGGCGAGGCGTCCAGCACCTGGCAATGGGGCGGCAAGCCCATCCCGGCGATGGCCGGTGCGTCGATAAACACATTGTGCATGGTCACGGCGCCATGCATGCGCATGCCGTGCGAAAGCCGGGCCGGTACCCAGCAAGCCCGTTGCGGCGGCACCAGCCAGTTGCCTTGCGGTGTGTGCACGCTGATGACCCCGCGCGCCGCATAGGCGAATTGCCCGCGCGCATGGCTATGGCTGGGAAAGACGGCATCGGCGGCATGGTCGCGCGCCGTGGCGATCAAGGGGCGGGGCACTTCCGTATAAAAATCATCCATGGCCCATACTCTACAGTATTTGACCTGCCATCGAAGGCGGGCCGCATGCCGGCCGCTTACCATCACACTCTTTTCAGGAGTGAACATGCACAATACCTATCATCGCGTGGGCCATGGCCCGCACGCCGTCATCGTCCTGCACGGCTGGTTTGGCGACGCCCACGCTTTTTCCCCGATGGAAGCAGGTCTCGACGGCGGCGCTTTCAGCTATGTCTTCATGGACAATCGCGGCTATGGCGGCATGCGTGGCGCGGCGGGTGAGTATTCGATGGAAGAGGTCGCCCGCGACGCGCTGGCCTTGGCCGATGCGCTCGGTTTTGCCACCTTCAGCGTGGTGGGCCACTCGATGGGCGGCATGGCGCTGGAACGGCTGGCCTTGCTGGCGCCCTTGCGCTTGCGCAAACTGGTGGCCGTGGCGCCCGTGCCCAGCTGCGGCCTGGCGTTCGACGGGGCGGCGCGGCAACTGTTTCTCGACGCCAGCGGCAACCAGCAGGCGCGGCGCGCCATCATCGACCGCAGCACGGGCGGGCGCTTGCCTGCCGCCTGGCTGGACTGGAAGGCGCAATATTCGTGGGAGAGTGCGGATCGGGCCGCGTTTGCGCGCTACTTCCTCGCGTGGAGCGGGACGGATTTCAGTGAAGAAATCAAGGCGGCGCGCGTGGAACTGCCGTTGCTGGCGCTGGTGGGGGAGCATGACCCCCGTTTTGACGCGGCCCTGATGCGCCGCACGTATCTGGCGTGGTACCCGCAAGCCCGGCTCGAGGTGCTGGGCAATGCGGGACACTATCCGATGAATGAAACGCCGCTGGCCCTGGCGGCCAGCATCGAGGCGTTCTTGACGGAAAAAGACTAGTTACGCGGCCTTGCTGCGCAGGCGCAGCAGGCTCAGGCCCAGCAAGACGAAGGCGCCGCCGCAGATGCGGTTGAACAGCTTGGCCCGGCCCGGCGTGGCCAGCTGGGTTTTCAGCAGGCGCGCCAGGTTGGCGTAGAACAAGTGGGCCAGCATGGCGCAGGCGACAAACGAGGTCGTCAGCACGGTGAACTGGATGGCCACCGGTTCGCCCGGCGTGATGAATTGCGGGAACAATGCCGAGAAGAACAGGATGGCTTTCGGATTCGTCAGCGCCACCGTCAAGCCCTGGCGAAACAGTTTCCAGAACGTGTTGGGATTCGCCGCGCCGGGTGCCACGGGTGCATCGGCCACGACACTGGTCTTGCTGCGCCATTGTTTGATGCCCAGAAACACCAGGTACAGGGCGCCAGCCAGTTTCAGCAGCATGAAGGCCGTGGCCGAGGTGGCCAGCACGACGCCCATGCCGGCCATGGCCACGCCGGAAATGATGAACAAGCCGAAACCGTTGCCCATGCTGCTGATCATGGCGCGGCGCGGTCCGACGGCAATGGCGTTCGAGATGGCCAGCAGGACGGCCGGGCCGGGAGAAAACGTGACGAGCAGGGCGACGCTGCAGAAAAGCAGCCAGTTCGAGAGATGCATGGGTGTTCCTGGGTGGGGCCGGAGCCGGTTCGAGAGTCAAAACACGCTTATTGTACGAAGTTTTCGACTCCCGTGTCGGCTACCCCGGCCCGACACGGGCGAGTGTCATGCAAACAGGCTGGCGACCACATGGTTGATGGCGGCGCCACCGGCGATCAGCCAGCCGAACAGCAGGCCGGCCAGCAGCAGGGGCTTGATGCCGGCGCGGCGGATGGCCGACATGTGCGTCGTCAAGCCCAGGGCCGCCATGGCCATGGCGAGCAAGGCCGTATCGATATCGGTGATGGTGGCTACCATGCTTGCCGGCAGCAGGCCCAGCGAATTGAAGGCGACCACGCCGATGAAGATGAAGGCGAACCAGGGGATGGCCAGCTTGGCCGCCTTGTCGTGGCCGCCGTTGCCACTCCTGGCCTTGCTGCGCGCCAGGACCGCCGACAGGATGACGAGAAACGGCGCCAGCATCATCACGCGTACCATCTTGGCGATCACTGCCGCATTCGCCGCCTCTTGCCCGATCGACTTGCCGGCCGCCACCACTTGCGCCACCTCATGCACGGTCGAACCGATGTACACGCCGAACGCGGTGGGCGTGGCGCCCAGCACATGCCAGTCCAGGTTCCACCGGTACAGCAAGGGATACAGGAAGATGGCGATGGTGCCGAACACGACAACGGTGGAGACGGCCACGGTGACATCCTCGCTGCGCCCCTTGACGACGGGCTCGGTCGCCATCACGGCCGCCGCGCCGCAGATCGAGCTGCCCGCGCCGATCAAGATGGCGCTGTTGCGTTCCAGTTTGAATACGGTGGTGCCAAGGAACATGGCCAGGCCAAACGTGGACGCCAGCACCAGCGCGTCGATGGCGATGCCGGCCAAGCCGACCTGGCCGATATCCTGGAAGGTCAAACGGAAGCCGTAGAGGATGATGCCGAGTCGCAATAATGTCTGCTTGGAAAAGGCCACGCCCGCGCCACAGGTGGGCGCCAGGCGGCCATACACGCTGTTGCCCAGCACGATGCCGAGCATGATGGCCAGGGTCAGGGCGCTCATGCCGTGGCTTTGCATCCATTCCAGCTTGCCCAGTTGAATGGCGCCCCAGGCGATCACGCCGCTGAGCAGCAGGCCGGGCAGCAGGCGGCCGTAGCGGTCGCTGAAACTTGTTGTATTGGTGCTTGAGAGAGAAGACATGCCGTACTCCATGTTTTTATGCGTATGGCATGACTGTACAGTTCGTCGATTAAATGGTAAAACGGATTGTTTTTGTATGTTTAACCGACAAAATAGGTAAATAAAATGGCGTTGACCTTGCGGCAGTTACAGATTTTCCTGGCCGTGGCGGACACGGGCAGCACCAGCGCGGCGGCCGAACACATTGCGTTGTCGCAATCGGCCACCAGTGCGGCCCTGAATGAACTGGAGGCGCTGCTGGGCGCGCAACTGTTCGACCGGGTGGGCAAGCGTTTGCTGCTCAACGACAATGGCCGCCTGCTGTTGCCGCAAGCGCGGCAGATGCGCGACGGGGCCGCCAGCATCGAGCGCCAGTTCGCGGGCGCCGACCCGTCCGTGCCCGTCAGCCTGCAAATCGGCGCCAGCACCACCATCGGCATTTATCTGCTGCCGCAGATACTGGCGCAGGCGGCGCAGCAGTACGGCCGCAGCATTCCCCAGGTGACCATTGCCAACACGGCCGACATCGCGGCCGCCGTGGCGGAATTCCGTGTCGATATCGGCCTGATCGAAGGGCCGTGCCACGAAGCGGGTTTGCTGGTGGAGCCGTGGCTGACGGACCAGATGCTGATCGTGGCCGCGCCCACGCATCCGCTGGCGCAACTGCGCCATCTGCTCAGTTTTACGGAGCTGAATCAGGCGGGCTGGCTGCTGCGTGAAGCGGGCTCGGGTACGCGTGAAGCCGTGGAACAGGCGCTGGTGCCGTATCTGCACTATCTGCGCGCCGCAGGCGAGTTCAGCAACTCGGAAGCCATCAAGTATGGCGCAGCGGCCGGGCTGGGCATCGCCTGCCTGTCGCGGGTGGTGGTGGCCGATTTGCTGGCCAGCGGGCAATTGGTGGAACTGGAAACCATGCTGCCGCCCCTGGAACGCAACTTTTACCTGATTCGCCAGTCCAAAAAGATCCTTTCGCCCCGTTTGACGGGTTTCCTGGAATTGTGCCGCCACGCTTCGCGCATGGCGGGGTAACGCGCTCAAACAGCTTGACTGTTTTTCATATGAGGGATAAATTCCCATATATGGAAAATTCAGCACTCACAGAGAACGATACGGAACAGCGGCTGGCGGCCCGTTTAAAACAGTTGCGCGTGGAGCGGGGCTGGTCGCTGGACCAGCTGGCCAGCACCAGCCAGGTCAGCCGCGCGACATTATCGCGCCTGGAAAATGGCGAAGTCAGCCCGACGACAAACGTGCTGGGCAAATTGTGCGCCGCGTATGGCTTGGCCATGTCGCGCCTGCTGCGCATGGTGGAAGACGATTTTCCGCCCCTGCTGCGGCGGGCCCAGCAAAGCGTGTGGACGGACCCGGACACCGGTTTTATCCGCCGCTCCGTCTCGCCCCCGGCGCGGGCGCTGGCCGGCGAAGCGCTCGAATGCGAGCTGGGCGCGGGCGTGACGATCGCCTATGCCGCCTCGCCCCGGCCCGGCATGGAACACCATCTGTTGCTGCAGGAAGGCAAGCTGAACGTGACCGTCGACGGCCGCTCGCACGACTTGCTGGCCGGCGACTGCCTGCGCTACCAGCTGCACGGCGCCAGCGCCTTCATGACGCCGCCGGACAGCGGCGCCCGCTATTTTCTCTTTCTTGTCTGAGGTCGCCATGCCCGCATCGCTGCGCCATTTCTCATCCGCCGACATTCTCGAACGCTTGCCCGAGCTGGGCGCGCTGCTGCAGGCATGCGTGCACGACGGCGCCAGCATCGGTTTTATCTTGCCGTTCGACACGGCGGCCAGCCAGGCGTTCTGGACGGATAACGTCTTGCCGGCCGTCACGCGCGGCGTGCGCCTGCTGCTGGTGGCCGAGGTGGAAGGGGCGGTGGCGGGCGCCGTGCAGCTGGACTGGGATACCAATCCCAACCAGGCGCACCGGGCCGAAGTGCGCAAGCTGCTGGTCGCACCCGCTTTTCGCCGGCGCGGCCTCGCGCGCCAGCTGATGCAGGCGCTGGAAGAGCAGGCGCGCCTCTTGCCGCGCAGCCTGCTGACCCTGGACACGCGCAGCAGCGACCATGCCGAACCGTTGTATTTGTCGCTCGGCTACGTGGCGGCGGGCAGCATCCCCGGCTATGCGCTGGCGCCGGCCGGCGACCGGCTGGACGCCACCACGGTCATGTACAAGCAGCTATAGCGATTTTGTCGCGGCGCGGCGATGAGCTGGGGAACTCAGGCTTTCAGCCGCGCTCTAACGCTTGTGGCAGTGCGGTTTGCCGGCGCGGTGACGACGTGGCTGGCCGGTGCGGTCACCAGGGTGATGCCGTGCGCCGTCTGGGCGTGGTCACGGCTCAGCTTGAAGATGCCAACCGTGCCTGACAGCAGCGTGGCGCGCTGCTGCATGCTGGCTGCCGCGGACGATGCCTGTTCCACCAGGGCCGCGTTTTGTTGCGTTACCTGTTCCATTTGCACGATGGCGGCATTGACTTGTTCGATGCCGGACAATTGCTCGCCGCTGGCCATGCTGATTTCGCCCATGATGTCCGTTACGCGGTGCACGCTGGCCACGATTTCGCGCATGGTGGCGCCGGCCGTGTCGACCAGGCGCGCGCCTGCGTCGACCCGCTCGACGGAGTCGCCGATCAGTTGCTTGATTTCCCTGGCCGCGCCGGCCGAGCGTTGCGCCAGGGTGCGGACTTCAGCGGCCACGACGGCAAAACCGCGCCCTTGCTCTCCGGCCCGCGCCGCTTCCACGGCCGCGTTCAAGGCCAGGATATTCGTCTGGAAGGCGATGGCGTCGATGACGCCGATGATGTCAACGATCTTTTTCGATGAAGCGTTGATCGAGCTCATGGTATCGACCACTTGCGCCACCACTGTGCCCCCTTTGCCTGCCACTGCGGCGGCCGATTGCGCCAGCTGATTGGCTTGCCGTGCGTTATCGGCATTTTGCTTGACGGTGCCCGTCAGTTCGTCCATCGAGGCGGCCGTGCGTTCCAGCGAACTGGCTTGCGCCTGCGTGCGCTGCGACAAGTCCAGGTTGCCGGCGGCGATTTCGCCCGAGGCGCCCGCGATGTCGTGCGTGCCGCCGCGTACCTCGCCCACGATCGTGATCAAGCTGGCATTCATGTCTTTCAGGGCTTGCAGCAGTTGCCCCACTTCATCGCGGGAATCGACGCGGATATGTTCGCTCAAGTCGCCGCCAGCCACCTTGCGCGCCACTTTGACGGCATGTCGCAAGGGCCGCACGATGCCGCTGCTGATGAACCAGGCCGTCGCCAGGCTCAACACGCCGCCGACCAGGCCTAGCGCAATGATCAGCACGCTGGTATCGTGCGCGCGGGCCATGGCCGCCTCGGCCGCCGTGCGCATCTGCGCCGATTGCGTGGTGATCTGCTGGTCGAGTTCGCGCAGGGCTGGTTGTTCTTGCGTACTGTTGCGCGTGGCCTGCAATTGCGCGATGCGCGCATAGCGCTGGTTCACGCTGCTATCGATTTCCCCGCTCACGGTCGACAACTGCCACGTGCTGATGACCACTACCACGGCCAGTAAAAGCGAAGTGAGCAAAAAGCCTGTGGTCAGGCGCACACCGATACGTATGTTTGAAATATTCATGTCCCCTCAGCTGTTGTCCCATGGTGGCCGTCTCCCATGCCTGCGGCATGGCGTGGCGCTTGTCCCCTGAAGTTGCTGGGGTGAAATGAGTGTAGCAGTGCGGTACTAAGTAATCTATAAATATTTCCATATTGGAATTAGTCACTGCCTGTTTAGCAACAGCGGCATGATTTGTTGCCAGATAAAATCACTCGCCGTATTACAGACGCGTCCTACCTCGATACCCGGTATCGTCCGACTGGCGCATGCCGGTGCAGCGCCTACACTGTTCCTTGCACAGACCCGACGGCGGGTCTTTCTTCTTATTCACAGGAGGCTGACATGGCGAATATCCAGGCAGGATCGGACGGTGCGGCAAATGAGGAAATGTCGGCCAAGCGCCTGAACGTGGTCGACTGGATCTCGATGATCCTGTTGATCGTGGGCGGCTTGAACTGGGCGCTGGTGGGCTTGTTCGATATCGATATCGTGGCCCGCATCCTGGGCGCCATGTCGACGGCATCGCGCGGCGTGTACGTGCTGGTAGGGCTGGCGGCGCTGTATTCCATCTATCTGTGCGTGCGCAAGCTGCCGGCCAAGCCCTAGAGTCGTCTGCGTGATTATGAGGCGGCGGACAAGAAGCGCAAGGGCGTGCTGCAAGCGCCGGGAGTTTGATCTGGCGTCACGGGCTTGATGCCGCCTTGTGCGCGTGCATGTGCCAGCCTGCGTGCAGGTTGGCGCACAGACAGCTTGGACGCTGTCGTCGTTGCATATATTTATTGCATGCGCTTACTGCGTGCGCAGATAGGCCAGCAAATCGGCTACCTGCTGGGCGTTGCCGATGCCCCAGAAGCGCATGTTGTTGCCAGGAATGAAGTCGCTCGGTGCTTTCAGGAAGCCGGCCAGGTTTTGCTCGGTCCAGACGATATTCACGTTTTTCATGGCCGCCGAGTATTTATAGTCGGTAGTGGCACCGGCCTTGCGGCCGATCACGCCCGTCAGCTTGGGGCCGAAGCCGCCGCGCGCCGATGGCCCCACCTGATGGCAAGAGGCGCACTTGCGAAAGGCCGCCTTGCCCGCTTCGGCATTGCCCGTGAGGGCGGCAGGAGCGGCCGCCTGTGCGGCGGCGACTGGCGCCAGCAGCAAGGCTGCGGCGGCGAGAGGGGAAAACCAGTGAAAAAGAAATGGGTATGTCATCGGTGAGGCGGAAGTGCACGATATGGCAAGCAATGACGTATTTTACAGGCGGGCATCAAAACCTGTCCGTCAGCGGCGCAGCGATGCCCGGCGGCGCAGGAATGGCTGCGGGAATGGCGGCAGGAAGGGAAGCGCGCAGGAATCGATACGGGATGGCCTGAAGGCCGCTAGCGCTTGCCGCCCTGTGCGCCCAGCGCCGCCATGGCCGACGCGAACACGATGCAGGCGATGGCCAGCCATTGGGTCAGGCTCAGCAGTTCTCCCAGCACGGCCATGGCGGCCAGTGCGCTGACGGCGGGCGCCGCGCTGCTGAACATGCCGAACACGCCTTGCGGCAAGCGGCGCAAGGCAAAGATTTCCAGAGAGTACGGCAGGGCGCTGGACAGCATGGCAATGGCCAGGCCCATCAAGGCAATCGACGGCGCCAGCAGGGCCTTGCCCGAGTAGGTGATGCCGATGGGCACCGTTACCATGGCCGCCACCGTCATGCCCCAGGCCACGGCTTGGCCACCCTGCAAGGTCGAGGCGCGCTTGCCGAAGATGATATACAGCGCCCAGCACAGGGCTGCCCCCAGCGCATACGCCACGCCGACAGGGTCCAGGCTGCCTGGGCTGCCTTGCAGCGGTAACAGTAAATACAAGCCAAACACGGCGCACGCGACGGCCAGCAAATCGCGCGGGCGCCGCGACGACAGCATGGCCACGGCCAGCGGCCCCGTCACCTCGATGGCGACTGCGATACCGATCGGTATCAGCGCAAACGCCCGGTAAATGAGCAAGTTCATCAACCCCAGCACGGAACCGTAGACCAGCAAATTCAGCACATCCTTGTGCGTCAGCCGGTAGCGCCAGGGCCGAAAGATGGCCAGCAGTATCAGCGCCGAAAACCCCACCCGGTACGCCGTAATCCCTTCCACGCCAATGACAGGAAACAGATTCTTCGCAATCGCCGCCCCCAGATTGACGGAAATCTGCCCTCCCAGGACGGCTAGGGACGGGAGCAAGATGCTGTCTGGGAGGGAGGAGGTCGAGGCGGGGGAGGTCATGGGACGGTATTTTAATATGCCTGAGGCTGGCAGTCGCTGGCAGATTGGTAAGCCGAGGAGATTTAACGAGGTAGTTGCTGACATGACTGGTGCATCGCGGCTTCTTTTTCGATATCATGTTGCAAAATACGCTACAGTTGCGGAATTGTTTACGAATGGTCAGAAGTCGCCGCTCCTAATCGAACAGCCTTTACCATTAGCACGTTAAAGATTGATACTAATGCTAATCGGCATTTTGACTAAAAGAGTCGGTAATCAGCTGCAGATTCAATCGGTCAACGCAACACACTGTTCAAATCGTTGAGCCGGTGTTTGGTAGTGTAGCGTCTTCCTGGGGCGCTCGTTGAGTCGTCTGGCTACCGCATCGAGTTGCTCTTGTGAATAAGTAGAAATATCCAGCCCCTTGGGGAAATACTGGCGCAACAGGCCATTGGTATTTTCATTTGAACCGCGCTGCCATGGATTCTGTGGATCGCAGAAGTAGACCTGGATATCGGTGGCCAATGTAAAGCGTTTATGCCCGGCGAGCTCGCTGCCACGATCCCAGGTCAGTGACTTATATAGTTCCTGAGGCAGCCTGCGGGCATTGTCGATCAATGCGTTGACCACCGTTTCGGTATTCTTGGCCGCGACCTTGATCAGCATGACATAGCGCGTCTGGCGCTCAACCAACGTCACGATCTGGCTGTTGTGGCTGCCGCAGAGCAGGTCGCCCTCCCAATGCCCGGGCACTGCTCGATCCGCTGCCGTCGCTGGACGCTCGCTGATCGGCACGGCGTCGACAATTCTGCCATGGTTGTCCGTCTTTTGGGTGTGATGACGAGAGCGGCGCATGGCACGCGTTCGGCGCAAGTGCTCCAGTAACTCCTTCTTTAGGGCGCCTCGGGCCTGGATATAGAGGCTGCGGTAAATGGTTTCGTGCGACACGTGATACTCCTCGTGGCTCGTGAACAGCTGCTTGAGCCAACCAGCAATCTGTTCCGGCGACCACTGCAATTGGAGCTTGCTGGCAACCATGTTGGCCAGCATGCGGTTCTTCGTCAGCTTACAAGGTTTGGGGCGCCGCGTCTGATCCCAAGCATGCTGATCCGCCTGAGTTGCACGATATGCTTCGCGGCCACCATTGCGCTTGAGTTCCCTGCTGATGGTCGATGGTGCGCGTCCGAGGCGTCTGGCAAGTGCGCGAATGGATACGCCGGTAACGATGGCACGCGATACCTCCTCGCGCTCGGCCAGCGTCAGCGCCAGTCTGGAACGGCATCGCTGCGCTGGCCGTATGCCACCAGATTCAGCCAGAATCCGCTGTATCGACGAGTGATTCCGATTAAACAGCTGGGCTATCATCTGCAGAGAGTCGCCTTGCTTCCAGCGTTCCCACATCAAGGCCTTCTGCGTCTCGGTGTAATAAATGCGTGGTTTCTGTTTCATCTTCAACACTCCTGTAACCTAGGAATTTAGGTTAGAGTGTTGCGACCACCGATTGAATCCGCAGCCAGAAGCAGCCATTCGCGTTGACGTGACAATGCGTGACTTTTCTCGCGGGGTGATTCGTTATGCTCATTTGCCGATGGCAGCGAGAAGCCCTGATCGTTTAGGGCATTTTCTGAAAATTGAAAAATGAGATTAAATCTACTTTCGGACATTAATTGGGAATCTAAGATAGACCATGCTTTTAAGGTGGTGGACACAACATCTTTGGCTGATGTGTATTATGGAAAAGGATTGTCTGCGCTAGTGGTAGTGCTGAATTGCCGGGATCCGGAACTTGGCCATAGGCAGCGAATACGACTCACCAAGGCAACTAATACCTTATACATTGATGTTATGTTGGATCTGCAGTTTTTTGTTCAAGCAACGCATGTCGAGCGTCGGAAAGCACTTTACGAGGATGTCACTGGCCAAGTTCGAAAAGTGCTAGAAAAAAGGCGACTGAAGGACTTTGAACTTGAGCGTTTTCTTGCGGACATGGATGCATTGTTAAATAGCCAGTTAAACGGCGAAACCTCCACCCGATTCGACGCCCTTTGCCTGGAACGTGCATCTGGATTTTAACTGAGTACTATTACGGTTGACGAGTGCAGTGTACTTCTGCATACGGCCAAAAGCAGACAGCCAGTACCTTACTTCAACCTCATCAGATTTGTAATGACCTCAACGTTCATATTCTCACCGGATTCATTTTGGCTACGTATTCCGGCACAAGTAGAAACTATTTCGATAAAGCCGTTTGTCACGTCCTTCGGAGAGACTGACGAATTGCTTTGCTATGTGGGCGAGACTTTGCTTGGCAAGATTGTGAAGTCTGGCGACGGTGAGGGAAAAATGATTGCTCTACTGCCTACACTTGACCGTAAGCGTGCATATCTTTGGCCAAGCCCAGATATGTTTTTGCAAGCGTTGTTGCATGTTCTGCGCTGCGAATCCAACGCTGTCTTGTCTTGTGAGCGTGATACCGACCAGGACAAGGTGTTGCCGCTGAGCGAGTATCATGACGTCGCCGCTGTCCTGACTCAGGTGGTTAAATTTAGCAAAGATGGGGCGGGAACGTGTCCAACATTTCTGTATCAGAAACGGTGATGCCGATTCCGGCCAAATCCAGACGTTCACAAGCGACTCGAACTTGTAAAAACTTTAAAATAAAATATGATTGCAATATCTTAATATGCAAATTATCTCTCTGATCATCTGGCTTGGCTTATTATTCACTTCTGCAAAAATAGTGAATTATTTTGCTAAACGTCCCATGTTAAATCCTTGGGTTTGGCTTGCCGCGAGTTATGCCTTGTTTTATATCCTAGGCTTATTCTTTGGGTTGGCGCGACACGCGCCAAATCTTGCGTATACTTCTGGCTACTTTCTTCCGATTACTTTTTTAGCAGTCGTTATTGGAATTTGGCGTGCGCCCAAGTGGCGTGCTGCGCAATTGGCGCTTCCAAGGAATGAGGCGGTGGAGAAAGATGACTGACGGAAAAGAAAATTCATGATTTCGTGAAATTCTGTCCTGAAGATTTATGCTGAGTTCGGCCAAAAGCAGAAAAACAAGGAATTTGTTTCACCTGCCAACAGCGGCAATCTGCCATTTGCAGGCGAAGATAAAGCGCGAATTTACATCATATGAACGAGCATATAAAATCTGAAGTTCACATAACACTAACTGCTGACGAAGCCCTTGTGTTATTTGAGTTTTTGAGGCGCTACTCTGATTCAGGTCAATTGAACATAATAGACCAAGCAGAACAAAGGCCACTTTGGAATTTGTGCTGCATTTTTGAGAAGAAATCAGTAGCTCCATTTAATATGGAATATGGTCAAGCTCTGTTAGAAGCTCGGGCGAAATTGCGTGACGAGGAATAATTTCGAACTTCCTCTTTGGGGCGGAACCTGCCAACGACAGCAGCCAGCCATAAGCCGCCGTTTAATCCGGTCCCGTACACTTAGCAACTACTTGAATTCGCCCTCACCATGCCTTTTTTTCGTGCCTTCGCCATCTGCCTGCTCGCCATTTTGCTCCATCCAATGAATACCTCTGCGAGCGAAGAAAGCTATCGCATTCAAACTCAGTTGGGTGCTATCGAGGGCTGGCGAGTAGCTCCTGAAGCCATACTGCGTTACTGTAACCGTATAGACCCAGCTAACGACGGCACACGGCGCGTCCGATATGAGGTTTGGATAGACGACAACCGCGAACTGATCGCTGGCATTGATCGCCGGTTCTATGAACTCGTCCCGCTGTTTCCGTTGCCACACTCCGGTGCCGATCCTATCGCTTTTGTAAAGGCGCGGTTGATTATGGATATTCTTCGATCGACGTTTCTGGAGAAAACTCCGGATGAGCAATCTGCGTATTGCCAGAGCTACACTGATTCTCACTTCCCCTGGTTTGATAACAGTAGATTGGAACGCGTCCATGCAGCGATCGCGATCTTAGACGAATGGAGCAAGGAACACGACCGAACGCACTGAACTGCAACCCCAAATCGCTTACTTTGATACCAATTATGATTGCTACGTTCACAGAGCGATAAGGCTATTTAGCGGGGGGGCGCTTCGGGGCGGAAGCGGATATTACAAGTTTTACCTGTTTTACAGAGTAAACGCCCCTTTCTTGCATTCATTGGTATTATTAAAGGTGTAAAGTTTAATGTCATTGCTGTGCGCATTGACAATAGTTAAATTAATATGGTGAAGACACGGCAATCCTGCATTTCTTGCTGTTTATCGCGCCGTCTATTTGCTTGTAACTCAGGAGAAGTATTGAATGACTGTTTTTAGTATCGGCAACACCAATTTTGAAGTGGATGTAGCGAAATCAAGCATTAGTCTGGAAACGCATGGCAGCGGCATGCTGGAGCTGAATATCGATATCCATGGCGACGATGATGTGTTCATGCGCTTGACCGAGCCGGAGGATGCGGAATGGTCGTGGGCGCTGTATCCGCCGGTTTTTTTCCTGCATGGCTTGCGCATACAGGAAGGGCCGGGAGGAGCGTTTGCGATCGGGATGCTGGATATGCATCCCGAGGCGGAGGAATCGGGTATCTATATGATGGAATATGGTGACGTGTCGGCCGTCAACATCATTGAATTGTCGGCGGATCGACTAGCCGTGTCGGGTAGGGTGGACTTGTGCGGCAAGCGCCTGCCATTTCATATCGATATGCCGCGCAGATAGTATCGGGGCCGGGCTCCTCGGGATTGGAATGCGCCCCATTGGTGCGCATTCCTCCGGCGGGGCCGGCCCCGCTCCAGTCTGATTAGTCCAGCTTCAACGCCTTCGCCACATCCCCCCACGCCACATACTTGAAGTTCTGCGGTCCATCGGGCAGGCGCTTGTAGCCGTCCTGGATTACCAGCATGCCTTGCGCGTACGCGCCGCCCAGGTTGGCGGAGGTGACGTCCAGACCATCCGTTTCCGAGGTGCCGTCGATGCCGGCGGGCAGGTTGAATCCCACCTTGAAGCGCCCGCGCACTGCATATGGCGCTTGCGCGTCGAGCACCACGTAGCTGCTGTCGCCCTGGCTGGAAACGATCAGGTAGCCGGTGTCCGGCTTGGCGCCTGGCTGGCGGTAGATGGCCATGCCTTCCACGTCGGCCGTCAGGTGCGTGCCCACGGGCAAGACCATGGTGAGGGCGTCCGGCTTGGCGGCGTCGGCCGAGGTGGTCCAGATGCCGCGCGTTTCTTCGCCCAGGAACAAGCGGGCGTTGGCGTCGTCGGCCACGCAGCCTTCCGGTTGGGTGGCGACCTTGAAGCTGCGCAAGAGGGTGGCGCTGAACTTGTTGCCGTTGAAGCCGATGCTGTATTGCTGGAAAGTGCCGTCCTTGTCGTTGATGAACGCTTCCACGCCGCCGCTGGCCGGCTGGTACAGACACATGCCGTAGATGCTTTTCAGGCCCGTAGGGAAGCGGCCCGCTTCCGCCACCACGCCCTCGGCATTGATTGTGAACAACATCATGCTGTTGTCGTCGCGCTGCGTGGCGACGGCCAGGTCGACCTTGCTGCCATTCAACTGGATGTTCTGCCGCACGTCGACGTTGTTCAGGCGGCCCACTTCCAGCAGCTGGGTCTGTTTGCCTTGCCGGTCGTAGACCAATAAGCCTTGCTTCTTGTTGGTGCCGAGGATGCGCGCGTCGGCCGGGTTGCTGGACAGCCAGATGGCCGGATCATCGGCCGCGTCGCCCTGGCGCGCCATCGGCTCCGTCTGGGCTTGCGGGGCGATGATGGCTACCGCAGGCTGCGTTTCCGCCTTGCCAGCCCATTTCAAGGGCCGCGCCTGCCAACCGTTCTTGCCGCGCAGCAGCAAGGAGTCCTTGTCCAGCGCCAGTTGGCTGTCGCCCTTGCGCACGTTCAAGGCGACGGCTTGGGCTGGCTGCGCCGTCCACTTGCCGCCCTGGTGTGCCAGCAGGTGCAGCTTGTCCGCCTTGCCATCGAGCACGGCGACGCCGCCCGGCAGCACGGCCAGCGCGCCGGCGCCACCGTCCAGCTGGCCATACGGCTTGCGCAGGGCGACTACTTCGCGCTTGCCCATGCCTTCGGACTCGGCGTCATACGCCCATACGCCCATGTTGGACTCGCTTACCAGCAGGCGCTGGGCGCCATCGTCGACCCGGCAATGCTTGGCGTGCGGCGGCAAGGCCAGTTTGCGGACCAGGCTGCGCTGCTCGTCCTGCATCACCCACTGTTCGGCTTGCCCATCCTTGCCGATCAAGAACAGATGGGCCAGCTGCTGGGCGTCGCGGTACAGGCACGACGCTTCCACGGAAAACGTCGGCACGGGAAACGGAGCCAGGCGATTCAACTTGCCGGCCTGCACGTCGACGGAGACGGGCAGGGGGCGCTGCGTGTCCGCCTCGAGGAACACGGCCAGCACCTTGCCGCCATCGCTGCGCGTGTCCAGTTGCTTGGCGCGCACGGCGATGCGGTCCTGTTCCAGACCGGCTGCGTTGAACAGGCGCAAGCCGTGCTTGTCGAGTAGCAGCCAGCCGCCGCCGGGCAGGCGCGCCAGTTCTTCCGCTTCCTGCGTGAAGGAAGGCACAGCGTTGGCAGGCGCGGCTTGCGCCGTGCCCGCGAGGCAAAAGGCAGCCAGCAGGGCGCTGCAGAGTACTGTTTTTTTCATATTGTTGGAAATCATCATCAGAAGGCGCTGGCTTTCAGGCTCACTTTAAAGGTGCGGCCATATTGTTCGTTTTGCACGTTGTATTGCTTCGTACCCTGGTAAACATAGTATTTCTCGTTGTTCAGGTTGGCCGCCTCGAACATCAGCTGGAACTGCTTGTTGATCTGGTACGACAGCGAGAAATCGAGCTGTTTCTGACCGGCGACGATATGGTCCTGGCTTTGGTCGAGGATGTCGTTGCCCATTTCCAGCAGGTAAGGCGACTTGTAGTTGAGGGCCAGGCGGGCGCTGACCGGGCCCGTTTCATAGCCCAGCATCAAGTTCATCACCTGGTTCGACTGGCCCGGCAGGCGGATGTCGCGGTTCAGCTGCTTGTTGCTGGCCTTGTCGAAGCGGCCGATTTGCGCGCTCGAGGTGCTCAGGGTGCCGTTCACGCCGACGAGGAAACGATTGAACGGCGCCGGCAGCATGCGCAGCGGCTGCATGTAGGCCAGTTCGATGCCCTTTACTTTGGCCGCGTCGCCATTCGCATAGGACGTTGCCGTCGTGTAGCCGGCCCACTGTCCCGTGCCGGCCAGGTTCGTCGTGTACGTGAAATTCTTGATGTCCTTGTAGAAACCATACGCCGACATCACGCCGTCATTGCCCAGTACTTTTTCGATGCCCAGGTCCAGGTTGTTGGCCTTCAGCGGCTTCAAGTCCGGGTTGCCGATCACGGCTTCCGTGTTGCTGGCCAGGCTGATGCCGGGAGCCAGCTGGCTGAAGTTGGCGCGCACGACGGCTTGCGTCCAGGCGGCCCGCACGCTGGTATGTTGATCCAGGTCATAACGGGTTTGCAGGTTTGGAAGCCAATTGGTGTACGAGCGTTCGCGCGTCAAGGCCGTGGCGACGCCGGCGCTATCCACCTGCGAGCCGGCCGCTTCGAAACTGGTGCGCTCGGCGCGCACGCCGCCCAGGATGTGCCAGGCGTCGAAGTCGTAGCTGTTTTGCACATACATGGCGTTGATGTCTTCATGCATGCGGTAGTCGTTGATGATGGACTCGGTCGCCAGGCGCGCCTTGGTGCGGTCCAGTCCCGCTACGCGGGCGCGGATGAGGGACGGGTCCAGGGCCACGCCGATGTTGCCCAGGTCGTAGTCGAGCGTGTGGCCTTGCACGAAGTTGCTCATCGACGTGGAACCGGCGCCCCAGTAATTGCCGCTGGAAGCCTTGCTGCTGTTATATGCCCATTGATCTGTGTCATTGGTTTTTTCGCGGCGGCTGACTTTCGCGCCGAACTTCAGGGTGGCGATGTCGAACTTGCGGGCCAGGTCGATGCGCGCGTGGTGTTCATTGTCCTTCGAATAGCGTTTTTGCAGGGTGATGGCGTTGAGCGCGTAGCTGGCCGGGTCGTACAGCGAGGCGGGGCCGCTCAATTTCGGTTCCTGCGTATCCGTGAAACTGATGCCGGCGAAATTGCTGGTGCCGCGGAAACGGCCGTCGTTCAGGGATTCCGGCGTGTCTTCCGTGGCGCGGCTCAGGCCGCCTTTCACGTCCAGGGTCCAGTCGCCCGATTTCTGCTGCGTGCCCAGCACCAAGGAACGCACTTGCTGCGTGTACTTGCGCTGGCGGATGCGGCGCTCGGCGCGCGCGCTGGCCGTCTGGCCTTCGGCCAGGCTGCCGCCCGCGATATTGCTGATGGTCAGGCGGTCGCGCACTTCATTGTCGGAAAATTCGCTGAGGAACGAGCGCAAGAACCAGCTGTTGCCCGCTTCGGGACGGTAATCGAGGTTGACGGCCAGGGCGCCGCGCTTGCGCACGGGCAGGTAGTCGCGCAATTCCAGGCCCGACAATTTACCCTTGCTCCAGGCGCCGCCCGTTTCCACGTCATCCGAGCCGAACGAGCGCTTTTCCGCGCTCAGGCCGGCTGCCACGCCCAGCTTGCCGTCGAGGAAGCGCTGGGCCCACAGGGCGCCGCCGCTGGGGCTGGTCTTGCCCGTCTTTTCATCATAGCTGGCGCCCACGTTGGCCGACAGCAGCTTGCCCGGCAAGTCGAAGGCGGACAGCGACTTGACTTCGACGGTGGCGCCCAGCGAGTTGGCGTCCATTTCCGGCAGCAAGGTCTTCGAGACTTCCAGCGTGCGGATCAGGCCGGCAGGCAGGATGTCCAGCGCCACGGCGCGGCGGCCCGCTTCCGGCGACGGCACCAGCGCGCCATTGATGGTGACGGCGTTCAAGTCCGGGCCCAGGCCGCGCACGGTGATGTAGCGGCCTTCGCCCTGGTCGCGCTGCACGGACACGCCCGGCAAGCGGGCCAGCGCCTCGGCCGCGTTTTTGTCCGGCAAGCCGCCGATATCGTCGCTGCTGATGACGCTGATGATGTTGTCGGCTTTCTCTTGCGCGGCGATGGCGTTGCGCAGGCTGGCGCGCTGGCCGCTGACGACCACGGTGGCGGCCGGCTGGCCATCCGCATCTTGCGCTTGCGCATGGCTTTGGCCGCTGAAGACGGCCATGATGCCGAGGGCCACGGCCGTCAGGCGCAGCGGGGAGGGGAACGATGTGTGCATGGTTTTCATGAAGAGCTCGGTTAGGGGAGGGAACCGGGCGGATTCTAGGCAGCAAATATGACGGTTGCGTGACAGGCAAGGGCTTGCCACCTTGAAAAGAACGCCATGGGAGCGCTTTCCAGCTGGAAATGAATCATGGTGAGCTGAAATGACCTGCCAGCGCAGGGCGCATGGGATGCGGCTTGCCGGATTTGCATCGGCTGCGCTGTTAATGATGAGCCGTTTGCACCTGCCGCACGGGCGTGGGGCATGTCATCGTGCCGTCATGGGCGGGCGCTATCGTGGCGACAGCACCACTTTTAAAGGTTTCCCACATGCTGCCGTTGCACCGTAACAGCCTGATTGCCGCAGCGCTCGCGTTGCCCTTGTTCTTGTTCCTGTACGCCACACTGGGGCACCTTAAACCGTTTGCCATCTGGAAGTGGATGGATATCGTCTGCGAAGGCGGCACGGCCGTCATGGCGGGCATCTGGTTCTTGTTTACCCTCAGCAGCCGTCCCCGCGGGCGGGTGACGCGCTTGATCGCCGGCGGCCTGTGCGCCATCATGCTGGGTTCCTGGGCCGATTGCCTGGACGAATTCTTTGCCGTCGATAAGAGCGCCGTGTGGGATAACTGGCTGGAAGCCTTGATTCCGTTCGGCATGCTGGTGCTGACGATCGGCATGTATTACTGGCGCCAGGAACAGTTCCGCCTGAACGAGCACCTGCAAAAGCGCGAACGCCTGTTCCGCGACCACCGCGCCTTCGACCGCATCACGCAGCTGGCCGACGCCAGCTACCTGCGCACGCAGATGCGCCTGGAACAGGAGCGCCGGCCCGGCCTCGATTGCGCGCTGGTCTTGCTCGATATCGACAGCTTTCATTTGATTAACCGCGAATACGGCCACCGCGAAGGCGACCGCGTGCTGCAAGCCGTGGGCCACATGCTGCTGTTGAACTTGCGCAATGACGACTTGCTGTGCCGCTATGCGGGCGACCGCTTCGCCGTGCTGATGCCGGGCGTGTCGCGCGAGGATGCGGCCGCGAAGGCGCGCCACCTGTGCGCCATGGTGGGGCAGATGCGCCACCACGCCAACGACAACCGCGAAATCCGCCTGAGCCTGCGGCATGCGTGCGCGCTCACCGATGGCGTGCCGGAAGTGGTGTTGGCCGAGCTGAGCCGGGCCGTGGAAACGCCCGGCCGCAGCGCCGGTCCCAGGGCCAGTTCCGCCGCGCCCGCCTGATGCCGCTGAACCAGCAGGGCGACCCCAGCATCGCGGCCCATCACCAGCCGGCGCTGGTGCTCGATTTTGCGCGCAGCCGCGAACTGGCCGTGGCGCCGCTGCTCAAGGGCACGGGCCTCGATGGCGGCGCGCTGCCGTCCGCGGAAAGCCAGGTCAGCGCCGCGCAATACCTGCAATTGCTGGCCAACGTGGCGCGCGGCCTGGACAGTGCCGATACCAGCTTCATGCTGGGCCAGCAAATGCTGCCCGGCCATTACGGCGCGGCCAGCCACGCCTTGCTGCAGGCGCAGAATCTGCGCCAGGCGCTTGGCATCCTGTGCGAATTCCACACCTTGCTGTGTCCGCTGTTGCAGCCGCGCTTGCGCGAGGCGGGCGACATGCATGTGCTGTACTGGGTCGATGCGTTCGGCGCGCCCAGCCAGCTGCCGTTTCTGGTGGAGATGCACATGACGGCGCTGGCGGCCATGTGCCGCTGGCTGGCGGGCGAAGCGCTGCCGTGGCGCTTTTGCTTCAACCGGGCGCGGCCCCGCCACGTCGAGCAGCACGAAGTGCACCTGGGCCAGGCGCTGCGCTTCGATTGCCAGGTCGACGCCATGCTCATCGATTCCAGCTGGCTGGATAAGCCCTGGCCGCGCGGCAATGCCACGGCGGCGGCGCTGGCCTTGCGCGCGGCGGCCGTGGCGCCCGTGCCGGCCGCGAGCCTGCTCGGTGCGCTGTACGACTATCTGCTGGCCAATATCCGCTGCGCGCCGACCCTGGAACGCACGGCGCAGGAGTTCGGCGTCAGTCCCGCCACCCTGAAACGCCACCTGGCGCGCCATGGCACGCATTTCCAGGCCGAGCTGGACCAGGTGCGCGCGCACAAGGCGATCTATCTGTTCCAGGCGCATGGCTACGACAACGACGCCGTGGCCGCCTATCTTGGCTTTCATGATGCCACCAACTTCCGCCGCTCGTTCAAGCGCTGGACGGGCCAAACGCCGCAGTTGCTGCGCCATGCTTTGGCCCTTTTTGTGGCAGGTTGACCGCCGGCGTTGCGCGCCAGCGCCACGGACAGTCGTTCCTGAGGGAACAATTGCCCGTTCTGCTACATCCATAGTACACTCGATCAGAGAGCGAACAGACGCGCTTTGAGGCGCTCCGGCACGGCGTCAAACGACGCCGCAATACCGCCGTCTTGATGGCGGTGCCGGCGGCAGACGACCGGTGTGCCGTGCCTTAACCCAGCCTGGAAACTGGCGTCACCCGTGGGGTGCGCCGGAAACCGGGCAACTTGATAATGCTCAATCGTGTATTCACAATCGCAGATCGATCCAGTCGTCAGTTTCCGCAACACCCAGGGTGAGGCGGTGCGCGGCACGATTTTCAACTTGCAGCGCAATTCGCTGGTCATGGAAATCTATAATCCATACTCGATTGTGCAGGTCAGCGAGGTGCTCAATGACGTGACGGTGCGCATGGGGGCGAAAAATGCCTACGTGGGCAAGGCCGTCGTCATCAGCAGCGTCAACACGGGCCTGACCGCCATCGTTTCCGTGACCCTGATCGACGAGTGGCGCGAGCTGAGCGACGTGGTGGTGGTCAAGGGCGCCGTGCAGAAGGAGTCCAGCGCCTTCGTCGCCGGCTGGGGCGAGCGCTTCCGCATCCGCCGCGATTACCAGATCGTCGTCAACGAAATGCGCGCCTTCCTGTCGGAAGTGTCGCGCTGGGTCGAGCAAGTCGACTTGTCCGACTCGCTGCCCAAGGAAAACGGCCGGCTGCGCCCCGATATATTCGACGAGCTGGCCTTGCCGCTGATGGAGCAAACCCAGCTGTACCTGCGCCAGCTCGAAGTGGAAGCGTCGCTCGTCGAGGAAGAGCGGGCGCCCGCGCACCGCGCCTTCGCCCAAGCGGCGCTGCATCCCTTGATCCTGCGCGCGCCGTTCGTCTTCCGCACGTTTACCAAGCCGCTCGGTTACGCGGGCGATTACCAGATGGTCAACCAGCTGCTGGACGACCCGCGCCAGGGGCCGAGCACGTACTTTCAGATCGTCAATGCGGCCTTCCTGCAGGCGGCCGTGGCCACGGCGCACCGCAACCGCATCGATATCCTGACGGAATTCCTCTCGCAAAAGGCGGCCGCGGCGCGCGCTGCCGGGCGCGTGTATAAAGTGCTCAACGTGGGCTGCGGCCCGGCCATCGAGGTGCAGCGCTTCCTGGAAACGTGCCCGGACGCGCAGTGGCTGGCCTTCGAACTGGTCGACTTCAGCAGCGAAACGCTGGACTGGACGCGCGCGCGCCTGACCACCATCATGCAGCGCACGGGGCGCGTGGTCGAGATCGATTATGTGCACGATTCCGTGCACAACCTGCTCAAGCGCCGCCATGGCGCCGGTATAACGGGCTTGCCCGGCAGTTTCGACGCCGTGTATTGCGCCGGCCTGTTCGACTATCTGTCCGACAAGGTGTGCGCGCGCCTGCTGATGCATTTCGCCTCGCGCGTGGGACCGGGCGGACGTTTGCTCGTCACCAATGTGCACGCGAACAACCCCGGCAAGTTCGGCATGGAGCATTTGCTGGAATGGCATTTGATCTATCGCAATGAAGAGGGCTTGTCGGCCTTGCTGCCCGAGCACGCGACGGACCCGCTGATCTATGTCGATGCCACGGGCGTGAATGTGTTCGCGGAAGTGAGCATTCCTTGATGGATACTCCAGGCCTGCACGCCGGCTACACGGCCGTTTTGCGCGACTTCCGCCTGGAATTCAGCCGCGGCGGGGCGTACACGGGCATCGTGCTGATCCTGCTGGGCATGGGCCTCGATTCGGCCCTGTATCCGGACAAGCAGTCGGCGTTCACCAGTGCGCGCATCCTCGTGTCCGTGCTGATCTTTTGCGTCGTGCTGGCCATGCGCACGCGCTGGGCGCAGGACCGCATCCAGGGCTTGACCTTTGTCTGGCTGATCTTGCCGCAAATCATGATCGCCTGGATGATCGCCGTCACGGAGGGCGCCACCTCGATCTATTACGTGGGCATGACCCTGGCCATCTATTCGTCGGGCATCGTGCTGGCCTTCGGCTTGTGGCAGAATATGGTTTTCGGCGCCATCTCCTGCCTGCTGTATGTGGGCGCCTGTGCCTGGCATGCGGGCGGCTTCGACCTGGCGGGTACGTTTGTCGTCAATTGCTTGTTCCTTATTATGTCGGCCAGCATCAGTGCCGTGTTTACCTATTTCAATGAGCGCGCCCGCTTCATGCTGTTCCAGCTGAAGGCGGAAGTGGCGCAAAAGAACACGCAGCTGGAAGAAACCAACAAAAGTCTGGCCGATATCAAGGGGCAGATGCTGCAGCAGGAGAAAATGGCTGCCATCGGCACCCTGGCCGCCGGCATGCTGCATGAAGTCAATAACCCCGTGAATTTCTGCATGATGGCCATCGAGGTGGCCATCGAAGACCCGGCCGCCAAGCAAAGCGCGCTCGTCAGCGAATGCCTGGCCGACGCCAAGCAGGGCATGCTGCGCGTGCAGCACATCGTGTCCGACTTGAAGACCTTTGCCTACCGCAAGAGCGGCAACCAGCTGGAAACGGGACACTTCCAGTTCCGCAGCGCGCTCGACGCGGCCATCCGCCTGGTGGGCCATGAAACGAAGAATGTCAGCATCAGCCACGACTTGCCGGTCGACACCCTGGTGCGCGGCGACGAAGCGGCCATCGTGGGCGTGCTGATCAACTTGCTGGGCAATGCCGTGCTGTCCATGCGCAAGGGCAATGCGCCGCCGTTCGAGATCCGCATCACGGCCCACTGGGACGAGAACCGCCTGCGCATCAGCGTGCGCGACAACGGCCCCGGCATCGCCCCGGAAAACCTGGCGCGCGTGTTCGAACCGTTCTTTACCACGCGCGAAGTGGGGCAGGGCCTGGGCCTGGGCCTGAGCATCAGCTATGGCGTGATCGAGCGCCACGGCGGCACCCTCACGGCCGAAAGCGAGCTGGGCGCGTGGGCCAGCATGAATTTCGACTTGCAGCGCTCCGATTGGGAGGGCCGTTAGCATGGATAACGATAGCCGCGCCAGCGTGCTGTACGTGGACGACGAAGCGCTCGCCTGCAAGTATTTCGAACGCGCCGCCGGGGCCCGCTACCGCGTGCTGACGGCGCTGAGCGTCGATGCGGCGCTCGCCTTGCTGGCAGACGAGGCCGGCCAGATCGACGTGCTCGTCACCGATTACCGCATGCCGGACCGCCTGGGCAGCGAATTGCTGCAGGAAGTGGCGCAGCGCTATCCGCACATCGTCTGCATGCTCGTCACCGCGTATGCGGACAAGGATGTGCTGCTCGAACTGATCAACGGCGGCGCGGTGTTCCGCCTGCTGGAAAAGCCGCTCGACCTGGCCGCCATGCAAACGGCGCTGCAACTGGCCGTGCAGACGGGACGCGAGCGCGCCGCGCGCCGCCAGGGCCTGGTGGCGATGGAAGAATCGCTGGCGTTTCTTGCGCATGAATTGAACACGCCGCTGGCGGCCATCGCCAATTTTGCGCGCGGCATCGCCCGGCGCGCGCAGGCGGAATCCGCGCCGCAGGCCGAGATCGGCGAAGCGGCCGCCTTGATGCACGACAATGCGCGCTATTGCCTGTCGGTGCTGGCCAGCTTTGTCGACACGGTGCGCCTGGCAAGCGCCGGGCCCGGCATGCAGGGCGGACGCCGCGCCGGCAGCGCGCGCCAGCTGCTGGCCGCCTTGCTTGACAGCTATCCCTTGAGCACGGCCCAGCGCGCCGCCATCACGGTGGACGTGGGCGACGATTTTTCCATCGCCGAGTCCCCCAATTGCGTCGCCCTGATTTTATCGTCCGTGCTGGCGAATGCCTTGCGCTCGGCCGGTGAGCAGGCTCATCCGGCGATCGGCATCCGCATCGACGCCGGCCGCATCAAGGTGCGCGACAATGGCGCCGGCATCGCCCCCGAGATTGTCGAACAGCTGTTGATCGACCCCGTCAGTGCCAACGGCGACGAAGGCAAGGGCTGGGGCATGGTGTTTTGCCACCGCATGATGCAGTCGTTCGGCGGCAACCTCGACATCGCCACCGAGTTTGGCACTTCCACCACGGTAACCCTGAATTTTCCAGTACATATAAGGAACGAGCATGATTGACGCCAATCTGCGTTTACCGGCTCAGCGTGAGCCGGCGCAAGGCTTGCCGACGATACTCTATGTCGATGACGAGGCCAACGCCCTCAAATACTTCCAGCGCGCCATCGCGCCGCTGGCCGACGTGCTGACGGCGACCTCGGTCGAGGAGGGCAAGCGCATCCTGGACGAGCAGGCCGACCGCATCGCCGTGCTGGTGTCGGACCAACGCATGCCAGGCGCCTATGGCAACGAGCTGCTGTCGTACGCCTGGGACCGCCATCCGCACATCGTGCGCATCCTGACCACCGCGTATTCCGAGCTCGAACACACGGTGGAAGCCGTCAACCAGGGGCAGATCCACCGCTACATCCAGAAACCGTGGGATATCGCGGCCCTGCGCATGGAACTCAAGCAGGCGCTGGAACTGGCGCGGCTGCGCAACGAACACGCCCAATTGCTGCGCGAAAAGCTGATGGTGCGCCAGCGGCAAGCCGTCGCCAACCGCATCGGCACCCTGTACGCCCTGTGCGCCAGCCTGGCCGGTCCGGAGCAGCAGCTGCCCGTGGAAGCGTATTTGTCGGCGGCCCTGACGGCCGGCGTCACGCCGCCCGAGCCGGACTGGCTGTTGATGGATTATGCCGACCTGGTCAGTTCAGAAGCCTTCCGCGGCACGGCCTTTGCCGCCGCCGTGCGCCAGCAGCTCGACACGCTCGAGCGCGAGCATCCGGGGCGCGGCGTGGAACAGGCGATCGACATGCTGCTGCCCGTGTTCGGCGCGGCGCTGCAAAACCAGGGCGGCACGGCGCTGTTCCTCGATGGCCGCCTGCTGACGGAATTCCTGGAAACGCCCACCACCACGCCCGTCTCGGCGATTCACTCGTTCTGGCTGGCCAGCTTGCTGTGGCTGGCGCGGCGCGGCTGGTCCTTGCAGCTGAGTAAAACGGAAATGGGCTTGCAGGGCAAGGTGGTGCAGGCTGAACCGGCGCTCACGCCGGACCACCTGGCGGCCTGGATCGAGCAGTTCTGAGCCGGCTGCCCCGCAAGGGGCGGCGCCAATGACAACAGGGCCGCGCGGCCCTGTTTTTCATCGCGACGGGAAAGGCTTAGCGCTCCGCCGCCGCCTTCAGGTTGTTCAAGCCCTTCTCGAAATCCTTGCCGATCATGGTATCCATGCTGACGAAGACCGTCATGACCTTGCTCACGTAAGGGCTGGGACCTGTCATGGTCCAGTTCACCTTGGTGCTGTCGCCCTCGGGTGTCATGGCAAACGTGGTGGTGTTGTGGCTTTCGAACGGCTTGAGGAAGTCCAGCTTGATGACGGTGCGTTCGGGCTGGGCCGCTTCCATGATTTCCATGCGGCCGGCGCCCACCTTGTCATTGCCCGTCCACGCATATTGCGCGCCCAGGCCATTGGCGGGGCCCGTAAACGTGCGGCGCATGGCCGGATCGAGCTTTTCCCACGGCGACCAGGCGGCCCAGTAGTGGAAGTCCGTGATCAGGGCGGCGATTTTCTCGGGCGGTGCCTTGATGGTGATTTCGCGCTGGACACTGAAAGTGTCGGGTTTGGTGGTGGCATAGCCGAGGATGGCGGCGACGACGACAACGATCAGCAGCAGGGTTTTTTTGATCATATGCTCTCCAAATCTTGAATGGTCGATGCGAACGAATCAAGGCAATCTTAGCAGATATGAATGGCTGTGCGCGGCCTGTTGGCCTTTATTTGCGCCAGCTCTGCACAGGGCCGCCCGCACGCACGCCCGCCTGCACGCCCGTTCGCCGCCGCGCACGCCAGGTTGGTGCGGGTTTGTGGCGAGGGCCGCCGTCCGCTAGAATGCTGGCCTGCAAAGATTTCAGAGGGAAATATGTTTCAACGATCGATCGCCAGGCTGACCCTGGCGTGCGGCTTGCTGGCTTCCGCCTTTGCCGCGAACCTGGCGCATGCCGATGCCTGTCCCGCCCACTACGTCGATGGCCGCAAGCCGGAAATCACCAACCCCAAGCTGGACGTGGCGACCAGGGAGCTGTGCTACAACGTGTTTGGCGTGATGCATTCGGGGATTACGCGCACGCCCCTGTGGTCGGCTGAACACTTGACGGCGAACAACCTCGAAGCGGCGCAGGATTTGTCGCGCGAAAATTCCTTCCACGCGGAACGCAAGCTGCCCGCCGCCCAGCGCGCCGAGCTGGCCGATTATGCGCGCAGCGGCTTCGACCGTGGCCACATGGCGCCCAACGGCGACATGCCGGACCGCCAGAGCCAGCGCGACAGCTTTACCCTGGCCAACATGGTGCCGCAGGATGCGCGCAACAACCGCTATGTGTGGGCCGGCATCGAGGGCGCCGTGCGCAAGATGGCGAAGAAAGAGGGCGACCTGTACGTGATCACGGGGCCGGCTTTCATTGGCGGCAACCTGCGCAAGGTGGGAAGAGTGATTGTGCCCAGCCATCTGTACAAGGCCGTGTACAGCCCGCGCCAGCGCGCCGGCGCCGCCTACTTCATTGAAAACGTCGATACCAAGGCGTATGAAGTGCTGAGCATTGCGCAACTGGAAGACAGGATAGGCATCGATCTGTTACCGTCGCTGACGCGCCAGCAAAAGTTGCGCATGCTGAGTTTGCCCAAGATCAATAGCAAGTCGAAAAAATAATCCCTTTGAAAGGAAATCCCATGTGCGCAAAGAAATTCGTCCCGTACGCCAATGAAAGCGATGTGCTGGAGATCGGCAGCCTGAGCATCGAAAACAGGATCGACCGCATCAGCATCAGCGGCGACATCGACCTGACCCTGGACAAGCCGGGCCTGGCGCTGGCGAAACAGTTGCAAAAACTGCTGGGCGACGTGGTGGCGCAACTGGAAAAGCAGGACTTGCCCGACCAGCTGCCGCCGCCCGAAGTGACGTCGGTGGCCAATCCCTTCGAGTGATGCTGGCGGGGACGTCTACGGCGCCGCCTTGGCGGCGCGATAGTAGCCTTTCCTGTTGATCTCTTCCGGCGCGTTCGCCACTTCATACGCGGTCAAGGCGATGGCGATGGCCGAGTATTGCTGCGCCGCGCTGAAAGGCTGCACGTTGTCGTAGGTGTCGAGCACCGTGTGATGCACGCGCGCATAGTCGAAATCGCCGAGCACGGTAAATTTCGGCGTCGGCACGCCATGCAGGCTGAAGACGGCGTCATCGCTGCCTGCCCGCGCGCTCATCGCCTTGCTGGCGTCGCGCGGCACGTCATTGATGCTGGCGGCGAAGCCGAACACGGGATGGATGTCTTGCAGGGCCAGCTCGACCCGACCAAACACGCTCTTCCAGGCCGAGGGAATGGCGATGCCGTCGATGGCGCCGGGCCGCCCGTCGCGGTTGAGCATCATCACGATATGCTCCAATTGCCCCGCATGCCGCTCGGCGAACGCGAACGATCCCTTGCGGCCGATTTCCTCCGCGCCGAATGCCACCAGCATGATGGTGCGGCGCGGTTTCGCCCCGGAGAGCGCCAAGAGGCGCATCGCTTCGAGCATCGTGGCCACGCCGCCGCCATTGTCGGCCGCGCCCGTGCCGCCGTCATAGCTGTCGAGGTGGGCGCCGATCAGCACGATTTCCTCCGGCTTTTCCGTGCCCGGAATGCGGGCGACGACGTTGTGATACGTCACCGGGCCCGGATAGAACCAGTTGCGGACGTCAAACTCCAGGGTGACGGCTTCGCCGCGCGCCAGGCGCTGGCGGATGTCGGCGTACTGTGGCGCGGCCAGCTTGATGTCGGGCAAGGTCGGCAGGGCTGCCCACGCGGTGGGCGCGGCGCTGGCGGCATACAGCGGTTCTTCGCCGGACTGGATGGTGCCGAGGGCGCCCGCCTGCATCAGCACGCGGGTGATGGCCCTGGGCTGGTGGATGGTGCTGCCATCGCGCCCGCCGCCCCCGTTTTCACCGCCGATCAGCACCCATTTGCCCTTGAATTGCGCGGCGCGCGCCTGCGCCTCTTCCAGGGTGGCCGGTCCCATCATGGCCAGGCCCTGCTGCACGCCGCGCGTGCCGGCCGAATAGGCGGGCGTCGCCAGGCGCAGCGGCTGTTCCTCGGGCGCCAGCATCTTGCCCGACCACGGGCCGCGGTTGAAGCCGACGGGCACCTGGCCCGCTTCTTCCAGCTCCGCTTGCACGCCCCATTGCCGCAGTTGCAGGCGCGCCCATTGCGCCGCATGCGTGTAGGCGTCGCTGCCGGCCATGCGGCCGCCGAAGCGGTTGCTGAGGATGTCGAGCCAGTCCATCGCGCGCGGCTCGCCGGTACCCAGCGCCACGATCCGGCGCGCCGTGGCGTCGCTGGACGGCGACGTGGCGGCGTCGATGCCGGCATTCCTGCCGGACAGCGTGGCGAGGAAGGCGGGCAGCCTGTCTTGCCGGCGCGCCGCCAGCGCCGCATCCAGCTTCGCGGAACGGTTCAGCTTATCCTGGCGCAACAGGGTTTCGTAGGCGCGCAGCACGCCCTGCATGCCCGCCAGGTCGCTGGCGCTCTGCTGCCCGGCCTGCTCCGGGTGTTCGATCTGGAAGGCCATCGCGCTGGCCAGGTATTGAAAGACCGTTGCCTCGCGGATGGCCGGCCGGCTGGCGATGGCCAGCCAGCTTTCCAGCGCGCTGGCCGGTAAGGTGAAGTCGGGAATCGCTTCTATCCATGCGCCCAGCCAGGCGCCGTCGCGCTGTTGCACGGCCAGGGGATCGCGCTGCGCCTCGTTCGCCATCTGCACCACGCGCGCGCGCTCGGCCGGCGTGGAAGGGCCGCGCGCGGCGCCGCTTGCCGCCGTCGCCAGCGCTGCGGCCGGCAGCGCGGGCGGCACATAGCGTTCCTTGAGCCGCGTACCGGTCACGGGCTTGGGTTCGTTCTCATCGGTTTCGACCAGGCGCTCGCCGCTCAGCACGTTGCCCCTGGCTTGCAGGGTCCAGCGTATCGTCACGTCGGTGCTGATCTCCTTGCCGTTGCGCCCCGTGCTGACGCGCTTGCCGCCATGCCGGAAGACGGCGCCGGCGGGGCCGGCCGTGCCGTCGACCGTGCGGGGCGGCGTGAGCTGGCCCCCTTCGTCGAGCCACGCGATCGTCGCGCGCAAGCCGCCTTGCTCTTCGCTGATGTCTAGGATGCCCGTGTCGATCAGGTCGACCTCGACGCCATTCGTCGTGGTCGTGCCCGTCGCCGTCTGGAATTGCCACTGTCCGGCGAGGGCCGGCGCTTGCGCGTACAGGGTACCCGGCAGCGCGGCAGCGGCGAGGAAGCAGGTGGCGTAAAGGTGGGGATGGAACAGGTGCATGGTTGTCCTTGTCATGGTTTTCACTCGGGAAGAGTCGAAAAACAGTATGGGGAAAACCAGATTGCCAAGATGCTACTTTCCGACCAAGGCCGGGATTTGCGGAATGAAGGCGGGTTTGGCCGCGCCGAATGCCAGACCAACCCCATCCGGCAAGCTGCACCGGACGAGGTTGATCTGGCACAAACTTACCTGGCGAAGGCCTGTGCCGCCGGCGTGACGGTGACGGCCGCCGGCTTGATGTCCAGCTTCATCGCGCCGATGACCTTGTCTTCATCGAGCAGCGCCTGCGGCTTGTTGCCGTCGTACTTGATGGGAGAGAACGCGTCGCTGACGAGCTTATCCTTCAAGCCGGCCGCATCCTTGGCGACGATCACCACGGACAGGTTCTTCGCCGACAGGTGCTGCTGGATGGCGCGGTTGACGTCGGCCAGCGTCAGTTTCGACAAGCCATCACGCATCAGCTTGGTAAATTCCGGCGTGCCATACCATTGCGAATCGAGCGCATAACCGAGTTGCTGGTCCTGCGTCGACGTCATGACGAAGACGTTCTTCATCAGGTAGTCGCGCGTGGTGGCGAAATCGTCCTGCGTCAAGCCGTTGTCGACCAGCTTGCCCAGTTCCGTCAGGGCCACGCGCAGGGCGAAATGGGCGTTGTCCGGCGCCACGGGGCGGATCCAGATTTCGAACAGCTGCGCCTTGCGGCCCAGGTTCGGGTTCGGGAAGAACTGGTACATGCCGCGCGGGAAGGCTTCGATGTATGCGTAATCGCCATAGTTCATGCCGCGGATTTCGCGGATGCGCTGGTACAGGTAGGAATTCGAGGCGCGGTGCTCGCCCAGCCACGTCTTCGCCAGCCACAGGGCGGGGAAGTCCGGGTGCGTGCGCGTGACGTCCAGCGGCAAGCCGAAGGAAATGGCCGTGGCGCGCGTGTTTTTCTCGATGATTTCCACTTCCAGGCCCTGCGCCTTGCGGCCCGCGGGTTTCACGGTGGCGGGCAAGCCCGGGCCGGCCGGCAAGCTTGCCAGCGCCTGCGTCAGCGAGGCCGTCATGGCATCCGACACGTCGCCGGAAATGCCCACCTTGACGGCGCCTTGCGCATACGCGCTCTTCCAGAACTGTTTCACGTCGTCGAGGGTGATGGCGTCGATGCCGGCGACCGTGCCCAGCACGGGGTGGCCGTAGGGCGTGCCCGCATACACATTGGTTTGCAGGCGTTCCTTGGCGAATTCCTCTTCGTTATTGTCCTTCAGGTCCAGCAGCAGCGCGTTCTTTTGCGCATCCTTCAGGCGGCGGAAGTCGTCTTCGCGGAAACCGGGCGAGAGCAGCAGCGGCAGGGCGATGGCGTTGAACTGGGTCCAGTTATCCCGGTGGATGGAACCCGTAAACGTCGTCATTTCCTTGTCCGTCTGCTGGCTGAAACTGCCGGCCAGCGGGAACAGGGCCTGGTTGACTTCGTCGATCTTGCGCTCGGACGAACCACCGGACGCCACCATGGACGCCGTCAGCGCGGCCAGGCCTTCCTTGCCTTGCGGGTCTTGCGCGGAACCTGCCGTAAACAGCAGCTTGTAGCGGATTTGCGGCAGCGCCGACTTTTGCACCAGCACGTCGAACTTCGCGGTCGGGGCGGCCGGCAGCAGGCTGGCCAGCGTCGGCGTGGCGGCGATGGCGGCCGCCATCGGCTGGTGCGACAGGGTCGTCACCACCAGGCCCTCGTCCGTCAGGTATTTGCGCGCGGCCGCCTGCAGGTCGGCCGGCGTGAGCGTATCGATCAGGCGGTAGTACTGGTTGATGGTGGCATACGAGCGGTCGAAATGCACGAAGGAGGCCAGGGTGCCGGCGATCTGCTCCGTGTTGTCGAGCGAGCGGATCAAGCCGTATTTTTCCGCCGACTTGGCGTCCGCCAGGTCTTTGTCGCTCACGGGCGTGTCGCGCAGCTGCGCCACGGTGGCCAGGATGGCGTCGCGCACGTAGACGGCGTCGTCGATGTTTTTCACGCGCGCGCCCAGCACGGCCAGTGTCGGGTCGACCCGGTCCGGCGTCATGTCGAACAACTGGTCGACCTTTTGCTCGTTCTGCACCAGGCGTTTATATAAAGGCGAGGTGCGGCCGAACGACAGCGACAGCAGGGTCGCCAGCGCCGCCTGGTCCTTGTCCTTCACGGAAAACGCGGGCGCATGGAAGCCCACGGCCACCCACGGCAGGGTCGGCGTGGGCCAGGCCACGTGCTTGTAGACGGGGCCGCGCGGCTTTGGTTCCACGGGCACGGCCGCCTGCTGCTTGCCGCGCTGCCAGCTGCTCCAGTATTTTTCCACCAGCGCGATCGCTTGCTGCGGTTCCACGTCGCCGGCGATGATGATGGTGGTGCGCTCGGGACGGTACCAGCGGTCGAAGAAGAGCTTCGAATACGCGTACTGGTTCGGCATGTCTTCGATGTCCTGGATGAAACCCATCGTCGTATGCTTGTAGGTATGCGTCGTGTAGGCGCTGTCGCGCATCACTTCGAACAGTTTCGACACGGGATTGGCGCTGTTCTTGTTGTATTCGCCCAGCACGGCCCGCGATTCCGTCTTGAACGCGTCTTCCGCATAGTCGAGGTGCTGGAAGCGGTCCGCTTCCACCTTCAGCACGGTTTCCAGGTCTTGCTTGGCAAACGTCGTGTGGTAATTGGTCAAGTCGTCGCTCGTATACGCATTCTGGCGCGCGCCGGCGCGGGTGATGACTTCCTGGTATTTTTCGGGCGGATACGCCTTGGTGCCGCGGAACATCATGTGCTCGAAGAAGTGGGCGAAACCGGACTTGCCCGGCTCGACTTCGTTGCGCGAGCCCGTCTGCACGGGAATCTGCAGCGAGACGAGGTTCGGGAAACCGGTCGGCACGATGATGATCTTCAAGCCGTTGGGCAAGGTCTTTTCTGTCGCCTTGAATGGCAGCAAGTCGGCCTTGCTGGCCGCGGCGCCATGGGCGGCGGCCGGTTTGACGGGCGCGGCGCCCAGGTTCGACGCGGCCATGGCCGACAGGGCCAGGGCGAAAGCGGGTAATAAAGCGGGCATGATTCTTGACACGAAGGCTCCTTCTTTTTTGGATGTTATGAAAGTGCAACGCCGCAGCATAGAATATTCACGCCGCCCTGCATAGGGGCTAAGAGTCGGGCCGCAGGATGCGCGCCGTCAAGTGGGCGAGGAAGTCGCGTTTGGTGGGCAGGAACATGCGGATGTGCACGACGTCGTGCACGGCGTCATGTCAATCCTGGTCGAGGCGGGACAGGGAGTCTTCTTCGGATACCACGTCGCCGCGTGCGATGTCCTGGCTGCCTACGTGAGCGTCGTTTCCGGCAGGCTGATGCGGTTGCGGCCCAGGTGCTTGGCGCGGTACAGGGCGCAGTCGGCCGTGTGGATCAGCTGTCCCAGTTCCGTGCCGGGGCCGGGCAGGGCCGTGGCGGCGCCGATGCTGACGGTGACGCAGGCGCCGTCGGGACGCTTGCGCGGCAGTTGCAGCCGTTCCACGCGCTGGCGGATGCGTTCGGCCACGATGGCCGCGCCCTTGAGCGACTGGTTCGGCAGGATGACGGCAAATTCTTCGCCGCCATAGCGGGCCACCAGGTCGTTCGTGCGCATTTCGCTGGCCACGGCGCCGGCTACCTTGCGCAGGCACAGGTCGCCGCCCTGGTGGCCATGGCTGTCGTTGTATTCCTTGAAATTGTCGACGTCGACCATCAGCAGCGACAGGGGCTGGCCCTGCCGCTGGGCGCGCTGCCACTCGGCCAGGATGGTGTCGTCGAAGCAGCGCCGGTTTGCCAGGCCCGTCAGGCCGTCGCGCGTGGCCAGGCGTTCCAGTTCCACGTGCGCGCGTTTTTCATCCGTCATGTCGCGCAGGGTTTCGACGACGGCGATCAGCTCGTCGTGATTGCCATAGATGGGGCTGGCATCGACGGCCAGGTAGCGCCGCCGCCCCGTGCGCGGCATGTCGCACCAGTTTTCCGCGCACAGATTGCCGCCCGTGCTGCTGCGGTACTGCTGCTGGGCGTGCAGCGCGCGCATGTCGCCGCCGCGCCCGGCCAGCAGCAGGTCGGCCAGGGTGGGGCGCTCGTCGTTGTAGAAGCAGCGGCCCGGCTCGCGCGTGCGCAGCACTTCGGCCGCCGGCACGCCCGTCAGCTGCTCGCAGGCGCGGTTCCAGATCATGACCTGGCCATGCACGTCGAGGACAAAGGTGGGCACCACCAGCAATTCCATCATCTTGACGGCGAAACCCTGGGCTTCATCGCAGGGCGATGCGCTGGCATGAGCATGGCTATCCGGCATGTAAGCATCCTTCTTGGGGTGAATGGGGCTGGCTCGTTGGCCATGATGCAGCGCAGCGGGACGGGAGGTGTTGATATTGAGCAATATTTATGACGCCACGATCAGTCGTGCAGCAGGGGCGCCTCCTCGCAGGCGGCCAGCGGCAGGGACAGGCGCAAGGTGGTGCCGGCGCCGCTGCGGCTTTCGATGTGCAGGCTGCCGCCGGCGGCGGCCACGCGCTCATGCATGCCGGACAGGCCGCAGCCGAGGCGCGGTGGCGAACCCGACAGCCCGACGCCGTCGTCGCTGATGCGGCATGCCAGGGTGGCTCCCGCTTGCTGCAGGCTCAGCTGGACATGCGTGGCGCGCGCATGGCGGGCGATGTTCGCCAGCGCTTCCTGCAGCACGTGATACAGCAGGGGGCCGTGCGCGCTGCCGGCGGCGGCGTCGAGCCGGTAGTCGCAGCTGCAAGCGATGCCCGTGGTGCGCTTGAAGTCCGCCAGCAAGCCGTCGCACGCCGCTTGCAGGCCCGCGTCGAGGGCGGGCGGGCGCAGGTCGTGGATGACGCAGCGCAGCGCCGCGATGCTGAGGTCGATATTGCGCGCCATCATGGCCAGTTGCCGCGCCAGCAAGGGTGCGGCGTCATGCGTGCTGGTCTGCAGCATGGCCAGGTCGATTTTCAGGGTCAGCAGATGCTGGCCCAGGTCGTCGTGGATGTCGCGCCCGATGCGCAGGCGTTCCTGCGCGCGCGCCTTGTGCTGTTCGCCGGCCAGGCGCGCCTGTTCCGCCTCCGCGCGCAGCTGTTCCAGTGCCTGCAGGCGCAGCGCCAGGCGGTGCTGGCGCCACAGCAGCAGCGCCAGCGCACCGAGCAGGACGGCGCAGGCCAGCATCAAGGGGGAGGGCGTGCCAGCCTGCTGCATTGGCCCGGCGGCATGGCTGGCGTGCAGGGCCGCGAGTGCGGCCGCCGCCAGGCAGGCCAGAATACTCAGGCGGTACGGCGGGCGTAGCCAGCGTTGCGGCATGTCCATGCTCCCTTAATGTTTTCCATCAGGCAATGTTCTTACAGAAAATATATTAACTTGGGATCATTTACATTGTCTAAACGCAAAAGCCGCGCAGTTATGCCTGCCCATGTCGATTTCCGGCCCCGGACGCCGCAGCGGCAGGCGGCGGGCACGGCATTTGCACGGGAAGTGTCGTGGCGGCATATAATAGAGGGTTGTCAATCGGCTTTTGCGGTAACGGCGCCACGCGCCAGCCCCGATGCGTTCGCCCTGCGCGATGACGCCAGCCAGCTCTTAGGAAATACAGTGACTTATAGCATCAAAGAGATTTTTTATACCCTGCAGGGCGAAGGTGCGCACGCGGGCCGTCCGGCCGTGTTTTGCCGCTTTTCCGGCTGCAACCTGTGGACGGGCCGCGAAAGCGACCGCGCCACGGCCGTGTGCCAGTTCTGCGATACGGATTTCGTCGGCACGGACGGCGAACTGGGCGGCAAGTTCAAGACGCCGGCCGAACTGGCCGCGCTGATCGACAGCCTGTGGCCCGCCAGCTACGCGCCCAGCAAATACGTGGTGTTTACGGGCGGCGAACCGCTGCTGCAACTGGACACGGCGCTGATCGACGCCATGCACGCGGTCGGCTTTACCATCGCCATCGAAACCAATGGCACCTTGCCCGTGCCGGCCGGCGTGGACTGGATCTGCGTCAGCCCGAAGATGGGTTCCACCCTGGTGGTGCACAAAGGCAATGAAATCAAGGTGGTCATCCCCCAGTTCCAGCAAGACCTGGCCGCCTACGAACAACTGGACTTCGAGAACTTCTTCGTGCAGGCGATGGACGGCCCCCTGGCCGCGCACAACATGAAGCTGGCCATCGAAACATGCAAAAGCAACCCGAAGTGGAAGCTGAGCCTGCAAACCCATAAACTCCTGCAAATCCCTTAAAACAAATAATATGCTGACTATCACACGCAAGCTCGAATTCGACGCGGGCCACCGCATTCCCGACCACAAAAGCCAGTGCCGCAACCTGCACGGCCACCGCTACACGGTGGAAATCACCCTGGTCGGCAAGGTCATCGAAGCGGAAGGCAATTCCGACAATGGCATGATCATGGACTTTTCCGACGTGAAAACCCTGGCCAAGCAGCACCTGGTCGATGTGTGGGACCACGCCTTCCTCGTCTACGAAAAAGATACGGCCGTGCGCGACTTCCTGGCCAGCCTGCCCGACCATAAAACCGTCGTCATCGACCGCATCCCGACCGTGGAAAACCTGGCGCGCATCGCCTTCGACATCCTGAAAGCCGCATTTACCGATCATTTCGGCACGGGCTTGCACCTGCATAAGCTGGTGCTGCATGAAACGCCGAATTGCTGGGCAGAAGTGACCGATGACTGAAATGCACGCTAGCGCGCAGGACGCGCGCTACATGCAGCTGGCCCTGGAACAGGCCCAGCACGCATGGGACCTGGGCGAAGTGCCCGTCGGCGCCGTCGTCGTCAAGGATGGGGAAGTCATCGCCGTCGGCTACAACCAGCCCATCGGCCGCCACGACCCCACGGCGCATGCGGAAGTCATGGCCTTGCGCGCGGCCGCTGAAAAGCTGGGCAACTACCGCTTGCCCGGCTGCGAGCTGTACGTGACCCTGGAACCGTGCGTGATGTGCTCGGGCGCCATGCTGCATGCGCGCCTGGCGCGCGTCGTGTACGGCGCGGGCGACCCGAAGACGGGCGCCTGCGGTTCCGTGCTGAACCTGTTTGAACAGCCGGCGCTGAACCACCAGACAGCCATCGCTGGCGGCGTGCTGGCCGAGGAGTGCGGCGCTTTCCTCAAGCGCTTCTTTGCCGAGCGCCGCCGCGCGCAGGCGGAAGCGCGCAAGCTGGCCCATCCTCCGGCCTGATTTCGTCCCAGACAGGGCAGGGCCGCCATGGCCTTGTCCCGCGCGTCAGCCATGCCAGCCACCCCGGCTGGCATTTTTTATAACTGTTGCGAAATAACATCTGTCTAGACCACTTTGCCATTCTCAAATGAGAATGATTCGTGTTACAGTATTGTTTTCGCCAGCAAACTTTCCTTATACATCGTTAACACTTTCGTTATCGATCCGGGTTCAAGAGCCAGCCTTTACTCTTCCACCGGATCATCATGACTACTGTGCCTACGCAGCGCCTCGCTGCACCCGTCGTATCCCCAGCTCACCTGCCTGTCCGCCGCCATAACCTGGTGCTGCGCGCCGCCTTGCTGGGCCTGTTCGCCGCGCCGCTGCTGCCCGTGGCCGCGCAAAACGCCGCCGTCAATGCAGGCACGGCCGCGCAGGAACCGGCCAAGCTGCCTGTCTTCCCGGAAATCGTCGTGAACGCCAAACAGGATTACGAGCGCCGCGCGGGCACCAAGACGGTGATCCGCAGCGACGACCTGGAGCGCCGCAACGTGACGGACATGGCCGGCGTCGTGCGCTATCAGCCGCTGATCAGCACGTCAATGGCGGCCTCGGGCGGCGGCGGCATGTGGGATGGCGCGGGCAATACCGGTTACAACATCCGCGGCCTGGAAGGCAACCGGGTCAGCCTGGAACTCGACGGCATTTCCCTGCCCGACGCGGCACCGAAGCCGGACAGCACTAACATGAACGCCTTCGGCATGGGCCGCGATTATTTTGATCCGGAAACTTTCCGCGAAGTGCGCATCGATTCGGGCACGACGGCCGTCAGCGGCGCCAATCCCGGCCTGGGCGGCGGCGTGGCCTTCATCACCAAGTCGCCCGAAGATTACCTGGGCGAAGGGGTGGACCATTATGTGGCGTATAAATACGGCCGCGCCACGGTGGACCGCAGCAACGCGCACACCCTGACGGGCGCCGCCAAGATCGGCGCCAGTCTGCAAGGCCTGGCCGTGTACGTGCACCGCGATGGCGAGCAGCTGGACAGCCGTGGCAGCGCCACCGTCAACCCGGATGACTGGCATTCGAACGCCCTGCTGTCGAAGCTGGTGTGGGCCTTGCCGGGCGAACAAAAGCTGGACTTGACGGTCGACATGTTCGAACGCAAGAACAAGCGCGACCTCAACAATAAAGTCAGCGCCATGTACCCGGACGGCGTGCAGCAGGATTCCACCACCAAGCGCACCCGCGTCAGCCTGGGCCACGAGGTGGTGCTGAAGGATTTCGCCCTGTTCGACCGCCTGACCTCGAAAGTCTACCTGCAGAACGCGAAGATCGAGGACAAGAGCAAAGGCCGCTATGTCTACCGCGGCAACTCCCTGCGCGCCATCGACACCAGCTTCAAGAATGACAGCATCGGCCTGACCTCGGAAGCGTTCAAGCAGCTCAACGCCGACAACGCGCTGCTGTACGGCGTGCAGCTGGAACAGGCCAAATCGCGCCGCCCCTGGATGGAAGACCGCACCCTCATTGCCACGGGCGAGCACCAGATCACGCGCAAGAACCGCATGGCCGACATGGATGCCACCAAGCTGGCCCTGTACGTGCGCGACGACCTCAGTTTCGACTTGGGCGGCAAGAAGGCCGTGCTGACGCCGGGCCTGCGTGCCGACTACCGCAAGCTGGAGCCGAAAAACCTGCAGAACTACCTGATCGGCGTGCCGAATGCGGCCAAGGAAGTGCGCAAGGAGAGCGATTCCTACTTCACGCCGAGCCTGAGCCTGTCCGTGGAAGTGCTGCCGCAAATGCAAGCCTACGCCACGTTCACGCGCGGCACGCGCCTGCCGACGGCGATCGAACGCACGGGTACCTATGATTCCATCAGCTATACGGGCACGGGGAATGGCTATGCCGTGCTGGGCAATCCGAATCTGGGCAAGGAAACCAGCAAGGCATATGAACTGGGGCTGAAAGGCGACGTGACCAGGGGCTTGAGCATGCAGGCGTCCGTCTACCAGACGGAGTACAAGAACATGATCGAGTACGTGGCGCAAGAGCTGGATCCGGTGAATTACCCGACCCTCACCCTGGGCCTGTTCCGTCCGGAAAACATCGGCAATGCGCGCACCTGGGGCGCCGAGCTGAGCCTGCGCGCGGAGCTGGGAACCTGGTTGCCGGCCATGCAGGGCTACCGCGTCGACCTGGCCACGGGCGTGGCCAAGGGCCGCTCCTTCAATACCCTGACGGGCGAGAGCGGCGGCCTGGCCTCGGTGGCGCCGGCCAAGACGGCGCTGACCTTCGGCTATGACCATACGAACAAGTTGTTCGGCCTGGAACTGACGGCGCTGCATGCCGGCGAGAAACAGGCGCCGAACGATTTGCTGATGGGCGGGACCGCGCCGCTCTTCAAGGTGCCGTCGTACACCATCTTCGACCTGTCGACCTACTGGAACGTGCACAAGAACGCCAAGATCATCGTCGGCGTGTACAACTTGACGGATCGCAAGTACTGGGATTATGCCGCCGCGCGCAGCCTGGCCTCCGGCACCACGGCTGCCAGCCGCCTGGAGATCGAGCGCTACGCCAAGCCGGGCCGCAACGTCGCCGCCAGCCTCAGCGTCAACTATTGATTTTTACCGGGGAGGGGTGCTTGCCCCTCTTTTTTTCCATGTTTGATTGAATGGTCTCTCTATGAAGTTATCCAAACTCGTTCTATCCCTGCTAGGCAGCCTGCTGATCGCAAACGCATACGCGGCCCCAGCCACTTTGGCGGAACGCTGGTCCACCTTGCGCACGGATCAGCCGAAGCTGCAGATCCGCGACGCGGCGCGCGCGCTGGGTGTATCCGAAGCGCAATTGCTGGCAACCAACATCGGCAAGGGCGTCACGCGCCTACAGGCCGACGGCAACCAGCCGCGCGAAATCATGCGCGCCGCGCTGGACCTGGGCATCGTGCAAGCGATCACGCGCAATGAAAACGGCGTCATCGAAACGACGGGCGTCGCCAGCAAATTCAAGCAGGCGGGCGACAAGTCCGAGCAGGCCGACGCCAAGGACCCGGAAACGGAAGCGCGCCAGCGCAATATCGCGGGCGGCTACCTGGGCGGCCAGATCGACCTGCGTTTCCACTTTGAAAACTGGAAATACGCATTTGCGGTAGAACAAGCAGGCCGCGATGGCAAGCCGACGCGCAGCCTGCAATTTTTTGACGCCAACGGCACGGCCGTGCACAAGATCTACCTGCGCAACGAGCCGGGCGTGGCCGTCTACGATAAATTGGTGGCCACCTTCCGCATGCCCCGGCAAAGCGCGGAGCTGAACGTGCTGGCCGTGGCGCCGAAAGCGGCGGAAAAGCCGGATGCCGAGATCGACGTCAAGGAATTCCAGCTGGCCTGGAAAGACATGACGGACGTGCACCAGTTTGCGCAAATCATGCGCGAATTCCACCTGTCGCGCGAACAGGCCCTGCGCCTGGCGCCGGCCGGCGTGGTCGAGCGCGTGACGCCAGCGGCGCTGCGCACCCTGCTGGAAAACGCGGCCAAGGACAAGGTCGCCATCATGGTGTTCCTGGGCAATGAAGGCTTGACGCAGATCTACAGCGGCAAGATCGAGAAAACCATGGCCGCCGGCGGCTTCTTCAACGTGCTGGACCCGGACTTCAACCTGCACATCCGCGACACGGCCCTGCGCAGCGGCTGGATCGTCAAGCGCGGCGGCGTCACTTCCGTCGAGTTCTTCGACAATGACGGCACGCAAGTGGTCTCCTTCTTCGGCGTGCGCGAGCGCGGCAAACCGCAGCCGCAAAGCTGGGTGGACCTGGCCGATTCCTTGCCTAAGGCCAAGTAAGCAGTAGCGATGATTCTGCACGGTTGCCGCGCGCCGTACCGGCGCGGCAACACTTCAGCTTGTGTACCGCGTGCCGGTCTCATGTCTGAAGCACAATAGTGGTATGCTGATTGCAAGGCCGCAGCGATCGTGCCTGCGTGCTGGTTCCTGGAAGAGAGGCAATCATGGCAACCATCATGGCGAACGGCCTCAACATAGCTTATGAGAGCCACGGCAACCCCGATGACCCGTGCGTGCTGCTGGTCATGGGCCTGGGCATGCAACTGATTGCCTGGCCGGCGGACTTCGTCGAAGGCATCGTCGAGCAAGGCTTCCGGGTTGTGCGTTTCGACAACCGCGACAGCGGCCTGTCGAGCAAGATGGCGCTGGCGGGCAAGCCGTATCTGCCGCTGGCCTACGTGAAAAACCTGCTGGGCTGGCCCCTCAAGACTTCCTACACCCTCGATGACATGGCGGACGACGCGCTGGGCTTGCTGGCGTCCCTGCGGATTGCCCAGGCGCACGTGATCGGCGTGTCGATGGGCGGCATGATCGCGCAAGTGATGGCGGCGCGCGCGCCGCTGCAGGTGCTCAGCCTGACGTCCATCATGTCGAGCAGCGGCCGGCGCGGCTTGCCCGGCCCCACGCGGGCCGCGCGCAATGCGCTGCTGCAACGCCCGAAACGCAACGCCAGCCGCGCCGAACTGATGGCGCACATGGCCGCCACCGTGCGCGTGATCGGCAGTCCCGCCTATCCCGTGTCGGAAAAACTGCTGTACCAGCGCATCGAAGCGGCGCTGCAGCGGGGCAGTTGCCCCGAAGGCGTGGCGCGGCAAATGGTGGCGATCGCCGCCTCGGGCGAACGCACGGCCTTGCTGCCGAGCATCAGTTGTCCGGCCTTGGTGATCCATGGCGCGGCCGACCCCTTGATCCCCGTCGCCTGCGGCATCGATACGGCGGCGCTGATCCCCGGCGCCCGGCTGGAAGTGATCGAAGGCATGGGGCACGACATGCCGCCCCAGCTGATCGAGCGCCTGCTCGCCTTGATCGATGTGCATCTGCAAGGTAAGATGGCGCCCCAGATGCGCTCCCAGCCAGCTTGAGCCAGGCGCGCCCACCACTTGACTAGCCAGGCATATTTTGAAGACACCTGAGATTGGCATCGCCATCGTCGCGCCGGGCGGTTGTGCGCCCGACGAGGCGGCTTTGGCGCGCGGCATCGCCCGCTTGCAGGCGCAAGGCGCCACCGTCCACAATTACTACGACCCCGAGCACACATTCCAGCGCTTCGGCGGCACGGATGCGGGCCGCCTGGCGCAGCTGAACGCGGCGGCCGCCGACCCAGACGTGCAGGTGGTGATCGCCTTGCGCGGCAGCTACGGCATCAGCCGCATCCTGCCCGACATCGATTTCGACCGCATGGCGGACAGCGGCAAGCTGTTTGTCGGCTACAGCGACTTCACGGCCTTCCACATGGGCTTGCTGGCAAAAACGGGCCGCGCCAGCTTTGCCGGCCCCATGATCTGCGACGATTTCATCCGCGACGAGCCCGAGCAATTTACGCTGGATCAACTGTGGTCGTGCCTGGCCGGTCCCACGCACACGGTCACGGGCGCGGCGGCGGGCAATCCGCAGGTAGAGCTGAGCGGGCAACTGTGGGGCGGCAACCTGGCCATGCTGGTTCACTTGCTGGGCACGCCGTATTTCCCCCAGATCGATGGCGGCATCCTGTTCCTGGAAGACGTCAACGAACACCCGTACCGGGTCGAGCGCATGCTGCTGCAACTGCTGCACGCGGGCGTGATCCAGCGCCAGCAAGCGGTCGTGCTCGGTGACTTTTCCGGCTATAAACTGAGCCCCATGGACAAGGGCTACGATGTCGACGCCATGCTGGCCTACGTGCGCGAGCGCCTGCCCGTGCCCGTGTTGACGGGACTGGAATTCGGCCACATCCGCCGCCGCGTCACCTTGCCGTTCGGCGGCCAGGCGCGGCTGCAATCGGATGCGTCCGGTTTCAGCCTGCAGGTGGGCGATTACCCGACCCTGGCGCGCCCCTGAACGTCCTGCACTCCGTGGGCGCCAAGCCCGGCAGGTTGCTGCAGCTCGATGTGCTGCGCGGCATCGCCGTGTTTGGCATCCTGCTGGTGAATATATGGTCGTTCGCCTGGGGCAGCCTGTCCTTGCGCTACGGCACCTTGCCGGCGCAGCCTCCCGTGCTCGACCAGCTCGTCATTTTTGGCGTGGCGGCGCTGGCGCAATTCAAGTTTTACCCCATCTTCGCCTTTCTGTTCGGCGCCGGTTTTGCCTTGCAGACACGTTCCCTGCGGCGCCAGCTGGGTAGCTGGGAAGTGGCGCAAGCGGCTTACCTGCGCCGTTTGCGCTGGCTGCTCGTGTTCGGCCTGCTGCACGGCTTCTGCATCTGGAGCGGCGACGTGCTGACCTCGTATGCCGTCGCCGGCATGCTGGTCCTGCCCTTGCTGTCCGCCAGGCTCAGCCGCGTGCGCAACCGCGCCTGGCTGGTGGCGGCCGGTTTTCTATTATTCATGTGCCTGTTGATTCCGGTGGGCCAGCAGGGCGGCGCGCCGGACATCGCACGCGACCTGCAAGCCTTTGCGGAGCGCTACGCGGTCTACACGCAGGGCGGCGCATGGGCCGTCGCCAGGCTGCGCGCCAACGATTTCCTCGTCTCCTTGCTGTATTCGGCCGTCATGCTGCCGCATATCATCGTGCTGTTCTTGCTGGGCATCTTGTCCGTGCGTTTCGGCTGGCTGACGCAGCCGCAGCGCCACCAGTGCCTGTGGCGCCGCGTGCGTGCCGTGGGCCTGGGCGCGGGCTTGCCGTTCAACCTGCTGGCGGCGGGGGCCGTCGCGTGGCAGGTGGCCGATCCGTATCAAACCGTCTTTGACACGGCCCTGTTCGAAGTGGGCCTGTTCGCCGGCGGCCCCGTGCTGGCGGCCGGCTATGTGGCCGCGCTGATGCTGGCCGGCCCCTTCATGCTGCGCTGGCTCGGTGCATGGCTGGCGCCCGTGGGACGCATGGCGCTGAGCAATTACCTGCTGCAATCGCTGATCGGCACCTGGCTGCTGCAGGGGCCGGGCCTGGGCTGGGGCGCAACATTGCGTCCCGCCGAGATGCTGGGCCTGGCGGTCGTGATGATGGCGGGGCAGGTGCTGCTGAGCCGCTACTGGCTGCGCCATTTCAGGCAAGGTCCCATGGAAGCGCTGTGGCGCCGCCTGGCGCGCCTGCCTTAATCCGTACCCCAGTCGAACGCACTTTGCGCCGCGGCCGGCGGCGGCGCCTTGGCCCTGGCGGACGGCACCAGCGGATTGTCGACGGCATGCCATTCGAACAAGTCCACGTCGAGCATGCAGGTGCGCGCCAGGTGCAGCGCTTGCTCGGGCGTCAGGGCGGGGTCCAGCCAGCGGTGCGCGTCTTCCCGGCTGACGGCCACGGGGCGGCGGTCGTGGATATCGACCATGCCGCCCATGCTGTCGGCCGTCACCAGCACGAAGCCCGCTTCTTCCCGATTGACCTTGTAGGGGCCGAACTGGGCCAGCGCCAGCAGGAACAGGGGCGCGCGGTCCTTGCGGTGGATGTGCCACGGCTGCTTGCCGCCTTTCTCGCCCGTCCATTCATACCAGCCGGAAACGCAGACGATGCCGCGCCCCGCGCGCAGCAAGGGTTTCCAGTAGGCGCCGGCGAGCTTTTCCAGGCGGGCATTGATGGCGATGGGGATTTTCTTCTTGCCGGGAGCGGGCGTGGCCGCGGCGGCCCAGGCGGGCCGGTAGCCCCAGAAGACATCGTCGACCCGGTGCACGCCATCCTGGATGTGCAGGATGGGCCGGTAGGTGCCGGGCGAGACGTTCAGGTGCGCTTCCGCCTCGCTGTCGAACACCGCGTCGGTCCAGCCGAAGGATGACGCCAGCACGCGCGCCGTGTCATTTTGATCGAATCGTCCACACATGGGGAAATCATACCCGATCGCCTGCCGGCGCGAGCGCGGCGCGCGCCCTTTTCGTGAGTGTGGTCAAACGTACAGACGTGGGCGGCCGCAAGGCGCACAGTGGAAGCCAGTCAGGTCCCTGACGCTTCTTGCATCGGAGGAATTATGCCTTTTGAAAATCCCACCATCCACAAAGGTTTTACCATCAGCGCCACGGCCAGCCAGCGCCGCGATGGCCGCTGGGTCGGCTCGTATGTCAGCCAGAACCAGGCGTGCGGCGCGTATGCGGATACCTGCGATTACGACGATTGCAGCAATGAAAAAGAGGCGCAGCAACTGGCCCTGTCCGTCGGCTGGCGCCTGGCCGATGGAGTGCCGGCACGTTGAGACCGCTTGCGGGTCAGTGTTTTCGCCGCAGGGCCAGCAGCAAGCCGGCCACGGGGAAGAACAGGGCGGTACCCAGCCGGACGGAGGTCAGCGAAGCGGCCTCCACGCCCACCACATGGGGCAAGGCCAGCAGCAACAGGGGCGTGGGCACGGCGATGGCGAAGAAAAACAGGTACCACGAATAGCCATTCTTCTTGGCCAGCAAGGCAATCAGGGCGCAGCCGACGAGGAAGACCAGCGGCAAGTTCACATATTCCATGGTTTTGCGTTTTCATCCGGGAAAGCGCGTCATTATACGCGCGCCCGGGCGGGCCGGATGGGCTTGCCGGCGTCAGTTGCCGACGAAATCCGGCGGCTGCGGCGCCTGCGTACCGGCCTGCGTATCGGCCTGCGTATCCGCGAGCGGGGCCTCGGCCGGCAGCAGCGCCTTGATGGCGCCGTTATAGATGAGTTCCTGGGCGTACGCCGAGGCCTCGATCAAGGCCGCATGCACGGATTTGAAACTGCTCGGCGTTTCAATCAGCACGGGCTTGGCATACGCCTGCAAGGTATCGCCGCGCTTGCTGATCAAGATCATGCCCCGGTAGCGCCCATCCTTCTCCAGCGCCCCCGTCACATGAAATTCATAACCCCTGATCTGGTGTTTTTGTTCCTGATCCATGTCTCCCGCCTCCAGACCTGATTGTCGTGGCCCAGACCTGCTTACGCGTATCGAACAGCAGAGTGTTTGATCTGAATCAAGACCGCCATTTCAAGCCACGATTCAACGAACGTCGCGACGGCAGCGGCAAGCGTAGCGAGCGGAGCGGATGTGTGGCTGAGAAGCGCAACCGTACATTGGTACGGTGAGCATCGCCAGCCGCAAAGCCGCCCGCGCAGTAGCTTGCGGCTGCCGTCATCATCCAGCGCGGATGGCGCGGATCTGCCGGGCCGTTTCTTCGATTTCCCGATACGCTTCCTGAATGTAGCCATCGAGCGGATGCCCGTCCATCCACTCGAAATAGGCGCGCTCGTCGTGCTTGATGGCAAAAGGGACGTGGTGATCGCGTATCGATTCGGCCGTTTCGCGCACCAGCGAGGCAAAAAGCAGCTCAAGAGTTTCCATGATGGTCACCTTGCGGGACAGGAATGCAGAGCCTTGAATGTAGCACAAAGTGGCGCGTCGCCTGCGCAGCCGGCCATGGCGTGCGCAGGCCTTGCCCGGCGTCAGGCCGGATGGCCGATATGTTCGTACAGGATCACGCAGCCGATGACGATCAGCACCAGGCCGCCCACCAGCTCGGCGCGCCGGCCCGCCACCGTGCCAAGCACGCGGCCCAGCATCACGCCCAGGGTCACCATGACGAAGGTGGAAAAGCCGATGGCGGCCGCCGTGACGACGATGTTGGCGCCCAGCAAAGCCAGACCCGCACCCACCACCATGGCGTCGATACTGGTGGCCAGGCCCGTCACGGCCAGCACCCAGAACGAGTGCGACTGGGCCGGCGCCTCTTCCTCGTCGGCATCGGAAAGGGCATTGCGTATCATCAGCAAGCCGATGATGCCCAGCAGGCTGAAGGCGATCCAGTGGTCCCACGCTTCCACGTAGGGCGCGGCCACGCTGCCCAGGGCCCAGCCGATGATGGGCGTGATGGCTTCGATGACGCCAAAGATCAGCCCCGTGCGCAGCGCTTCGCGCCATTGCGGCTTGTGCAGGGCGGCGCCCTTGCCCACGGCGGCCGCGAAGGCATCGGTGGACATGGCAAGCGAGAGGGCGGCGGTGGCGGCGAAATTCATCGTTGGCTTTCAGTAAAACCTAGCTGGGATAATAAGGCAACAACGCCGAAGAAAACCGTAGCGAGCGGAAGGGAGGCTCGGCGCCCCCGTTGGCCCGAGAAGCGCAACTGTACGCAGGTACAGTGAGCATCGCAGGCCGTAAATCACGACGCGCAGTAGGTTTTATAGGCGTTTAACGCAAACCCGGCGATTTTACCCTACGTACAGCACCACCAAGGAGGCCAGCAGGCAATATGCGCCAAAGAAATGCCAGCGCCCCTGTTCCAGCCAGCGCGACAGCCAGCGCAGGGCCAGCAAGCCGGCCAGGAACGACAGCAGCATGCCCAGCAGGCTGGGGCCGAGCAGGTGCAGCAGGCTGTTGCCGTGCTCCAGATGATCGAGGCTGCCGTTTGCCACGGCCTGGTAGAAGCGCCAGCCTTCCTTGACCAGCACGGCCGGCGTCAGCACGACGGCCAGGGCGAAGCTGAATTCTTCCGCGCGGCGCTGCGGCACGCCCATGGCGATGCCGGCGGAAATGGTGGCGCCCGAGCGGGAAAAGCCCCGGAAGGGCAGGCACAGTCCCTGCACGGCGCCGATCACCATCGCCTTGCCGATGGACAAGGTGCCATGCTGGCGCGCCTGCAGGCGCGACGACACAATGATCAGCACGCCTGCGGCGGCCAGGGCGGCGGCCATCAGTTTTGCGTTGCCGAACAGGTGCTCGATTTCAAAGCCCGGCGCATCCTTGCTCATGACGTGCGTAATGCCTTTCAGCAAGCCGAAGCCGACGATGCCCGTCAGGGCCGTGGCGGCCACGAGCAGCAAGGCATTGCTGCGGAAGGCAGTGGCCGAGCTGAAATACGTGGCGCGCCAGGATTTCCAGAAATACACGATGACGGCGAACATGGTGCCCGTGTGCAGCATCACCAGCAGCATGGTCAGCTCCGGTGACGTGGGGTCCAGGCCCATCAGTTTTTCCGCCATGATGACGTGGGCGGAGCTGGACACGGGCAGCAGCTCGGCGAAGCCCTGGACGATGGAAAGAATAAATAGTTGTAAAAAACTCATGGATATCGGTGCTCGGCGGGGGAAGAAAGGTCGCCGATTTTACCCGCCGGATACGGCGGGCACGTCCCGCGCCAGATTACAGTTTGTCCATGTTGGCGCAGGCGAGCGCGACGCCCAGCGCCATCAGGACCGCGCCGATCAGCCGGTCGATGCTCCGCTGGTGGCTGACCATGCGCATGCGGAAGCGCGCTTGCGAGAAAAAGACGGCCACCAGGGCGAACCAGGCCAGGTGGATGGCGGACATGCACAGCCCGTAGCCGAACTGGACTGCCAACGGCGTGCCGGGCTGCACCACCTGGGTGTAGGTGCTGATGACAAACAGGGTCGTTTTCGGGTTCAGGGCATTGGTCAGTAAGCCGTTGAGCAAGATTTGACGCCGGGGCACGCTGGCGCCGCCATGCAGGTCGATGACGAGTCCGGCGCGGTTGGTCCAGGTTTTCCAGCCGATCACGGCCAGGTAGAGGGCGCCGGCCAGCTTGATCGCCGTAAATAGCGCAGGCGAACCGGCGATGAGCAGCGCTACGCCAAACATCGTATAGAACACGTGCACTTGCACGCCCAGCGCGATGCCGAGCGCGGCCAGCAGGCCGGCACGGCGGCCATGCAGATAGCTGTTGCGCGTGACCATCGCGAAATCGGGGCCCGGAACGATGGAGGCCAGCAGGGTAATCAGGGCAACGGCAAGCAATGCAATCATGTGTCTTCCTTGGGCAGTGGTGGCGCCCGCACGGCCATCGGTGACTATTTCTCGCCTGTTGGGCAAGGGCGCGGCGCGCATGCGGGCTGCCGGAAGACAAATTATCCCTATAATGGCCTTCCATGAAAAACGATGATATCTTGCGGATATGTGTGAGAAAAAGTGACAGATCATGACTAGGCAGACGGCGCTGGGCACCTTGCGTTTCTTCGAGGCTGCGGCCAGGCTGGGCAGTTTCGTCCAGGCGGCCGCGGAGTTGCACGTGACGCACGGGGCCGTCAGCCGGCAAATCCGCCTGCTGGAAACGTCGCTGGGCACGCCCCTGTTCGAACGCCGCAACCGCGGCGTGTTCCTCCTGCCGGCGGGCGCGCAGCTGCGCGATGCCGTCCAGCAAGCATTCGAGCGGCTCGACGCCGCCCTCGAAGCCGTGCGCCAGCCGGTGCGCCAGGGGCCGCTGGTGGTGTCGTGCGAGCCGACGATCGCGATGAAATGGCTGATACCGCGCCTCGGCGACTTTTACCAGCAGCATCCCGAGGTGCCGCTGCACCTGTTCGCCTCGGGCGGGCCGGTGGCGTTCCAGCGCGACGCGGTGGACGTGGCGCTGCGCCGCAACGATTTTCTGTGGGATGCGGGCTTGCATGCGGAAAAGGTGTGCGATGAATGGATCGCGCCCGTGTGCGCGCCGGCCCTGCTGCGGCAAGGCGGGCTGGACCTGTCCGCGCAGCGCCTGCTGCACACGGCGTCGCGTCCGGCTGCCTGGGCCCACTGGCGCGCCGCCGGCAAGGATGCCGACGGCGGCGGCCAGGGCGGCAGCCAGACCTACGAGCACTTCTATCTGAGCCTGCAAGCGGCTTGCGCCGGCCTCGGCGTGGCCATCGGCTCTGTCTTCATGGCGCGCGAAGACCTCGACAGCGGGCGCCTGGTCGCGCCCTTCGGTTTCCGGCGCGACGGCAGCGCCTATTTCCTGCTGTCGCCGCTGCCATTTGATGGCGACGCGCGCCGCACCACCTTGCTGCACTGGCTGCGCGAGCAGATGGGGCAGGCGCTGCCGGCGCCGTAGCCGCGCCCCTTATTGCGGCGGCGTGGCCGGCTTGAAGACGCTGCGAAACGCTTTCAGGGCGGCAGGGTGATAGATCGTGCCGTGGGTTTCTTCCGGCATCTTTTCCACATGCCATTGCAAGCCGCGCGGCGCCTGTTTTTCCAGCACGTCGGCCAGGCGCTGCACTTCCACGGCGATGCCTGCCTCGCTGCTGGACGCCAGGTACAGGCTGTGCTTGCCCGGCGTGCCTTTCGCCAGCAGGGCTGCCGCCTGGCGCGGCAGGGCGCCATGATTCCACCACAGGCTGGGGTCGAACGCCACGTAATGGTCGAACAGCTGCGGTTCCAGCAGATAGGTTTCCACCACGAACAGGCCCCCCAGCGATTCGCCGACGATGGCCGTCTCGCCCGTCGTGCGGTAGCGGCGCTTGATTTCCGGCATCAGCTCATCGCGGATGAAGGTCCGGTAAGCGGCCGCACCGCCCACGACGGGGGCGATCTTGCGGTCTTCCGCATTCCCGGTCGGGCCCGTCAGGTCGCGCCGGCGCTGCGTGTTTTGCATGCCGACCAGCATGAAGGGGCGCATCGTGCCATTCGCCACCGACACTTGCAGCAAGCCGGCCACGTGCAAAAAGTCTTCGGCCACGCCGCCGTCCGGCATGTACAGCACGGGCAGCGGGGCGTCGGGCGGCGTATCCCAGGCGCGCGCCATGTACACATTGATGTGGCGTTTTTCTTTCAGCGCCTGCGAATCGATGCTGAAACTTTCGCCGATGACGAGCGGCGTGGCTGCGCTGGAGGAAGCGGCAGCGGCGGACGCGGCAGTGGCGAGGTGGAAGGGGCTGGACAGCAGCAGGGCGGCGGTGAGGTGCAGTGCAAGGCAAGAGCGGCGCATGGTTTCCTGTGATAAGTAAGTTTGGATCGATGGCATGTACTCGTATAGACATGCCATCAAGCAATTCTATCTCATCTTTCTTGTCTTTGATGCAGCCTTACTTGATCGTCAATAGTTTTCGCTCGCGCACGATACCGGCCTTGTCGATCGTGTAGGCGACCAGCAGGGCGCCATCGTCGGCGCAGGCGTGGCAGGTGATCAGGGGCGTGGAAAACAGCACGCTCTGGCCGCCATCGCCGGTGGCCGTGCTGCCGACGAACTCGGCGGGCGCGAACGGCATGGCGTCCGGGTGGGCGGCGGTAAACGCTTGCCAGGCAGGCGTGGCCCGGTCTTCCTCGCGCACGGAGTGCTCGTCGACATCGATGGCCGCGCCATCGCTGCCGATCAGCAAGGTGCTTTCATTCGTGTTGGCGCGAAACGGATAGGTGACGGTGGCCAGCGCCACCTTGCCCAGCGGGCGCCAGGCAGAGATGTAGCCTGGCATGTTTGCCCCGACCAGCATCCTGGCGGCGGCGATGGCTTGCGGGGGCGCACCGGTACGCTTCATGGTGCGCAGCAGGCAGACGTCGGGCGCGGAGTGCGATTGCCCGGTGCGGCAGGCCGACAGCGAGCGTTCCTGCCAGACGGCACGCGCATCGATGGGCCCCGTCTCTTCGGCATGGGCGGCCTGCATGGCGGCCAAACCGGAAAAGGCCAATACGGCGCAACCTATTACATGGCGGGGAAATGGTATGGACATGGGGAACTTTCTGTAGCGGAAACAATAGAGCCTCAGATTATAGGAGGGGGCCGACGAGCTTGCGCGCACGGCTGGATGGTCGCTTGACGCCCGGCGTCCGCTCGCCGATGATGGCGCGCTGAGGCAGCCCGCCGCGCGCCCATTCAAAGGAAACCCATCTCTATGCGTCTTGCCCCAGTCATCGCCGCCGTCGCGCCGTACTGGCGTGCCAGTCCTGGCGCCACGCCGGCATCCCTGGCTGCCATCGAACAGGCCATGGGCTTGCCGTTGCCGCCGGATTTACACGACTTCCTGTGCTGGTCCGATGGCGGCGCAGGGGATGTCGATGGGCAATCGCTGTCGCTGTGGCCCGCGCGCGAGCTGGTGGCGCTGAATGGCGCGTATCAACTGCAGCGCTACCTGGGCGGCCAGTGCCTGGGGATCGGTTCCGATGGCGGGCCGCTATGCCTGCTGCTCGATTATCGCGCGGGCGCTACGCCGGCCCTGGCGTACGTCAACTTCGGCGACCTCGATCCGGCCGAGGTACGCGTCATCGCCCCCGCGTTCGGCGAGGGCATGGCCTTGCTGGCGGCCGGCTTGCGCCTCGATTAACGCTTTTTGGCCGCCGCCTGGCGCAAGGCCTTCGCTTCCTGCTTGTTGGGGATGTGCGGGCGCGTGGCCAGCACCGCCTTGACGGCGGCGATGGCGGCGCCGAACTGCTGCTCGGCCTGCTCTGGGGTGGCGCCTGCATAATCCTGCTGGTTGGATTGCGCGGCACGCAGCCGGCGCAGCAGCGCCAGCAATTGCTTGCCGTGCAGGCTGGCCAGGTCTTGCGCCAATACCTGCTTGCTCAGCGCACCGTCCACGTGGTCGGGATCGAGCAGGCGCAGCAGGGCCAGGCCTGCCGGCTGGGCGACGGGTGTCAGTTTGGGTTTATCCACCGGCAGCCTTAGGGATGAGTGAAGGATTACAGGTATTCCCAGATTTCATCGAAGGTTTCGCGCGCGAAATCGTTGCGCCAGGCTTCCGAGTTCTTTTCGCGGCTGACGGCAAACACGGCGCGCCACGCCTGTTTTGGCGAGCTCGTGTAGGTCGCGGCGATCTTTTGCAGGCCGGCCTTGCATTGCTCGACCTTGCAACCGCTCTTCGCCAGTTGCTGGGCGGCAGGCGCCCATGCCAGCGGTACCTTGACGACCTGGCATTCGAAGCTGACGGCGGCCGTCTGGATGCCGTTTTCCACCGTCACCGGATCCGCCTTGGTGGCCTGGCAGGCGGCGCCCTTCTTGGCGGCGATGACGTTCGCCGCCAGCAATTCGGCGGCCGGCGTCACGGCCGCGCGCATGGTCGCGGGGAACAGGTCGGCGATCAGCTTGCCCGTTTCCGTTGGAAACTTGGCGTCCGCTTCCTTCATGTCGCTGTACGACGCGTATTCGGCGCTCTGGTGGCCGGCCAGGCGGGTGGGGCGCAGGTAGGCGTTGAGCTTGGCGACGCTGGCTTCATCCTGGTTGATGATGGTCTTGATGTACAGGTCGGCCGCATCGAGCGGGGCCAGTTCCGCGGCGTCGGCGGCGATGGCGGGCTGGGCCAGCGCCACGGCGGCGGCAAAGCTTGCTGCCAGCAGGAAGGTGCGCGATGTTTGTTGTGTTTGATGCATGTATTTTCTCCACGATTCAATGTCAGGCGCCAAAAGATGCCTTAAGGCAACTCTGGCGCCGCGCATTATATATGGTGAAAGTCATAACGTTGCGCACATTAGGCGCCAGTCTTGCTGGCCGCTTCAAGCAAGGCCAGCAGCAACTCCCTGCGCCGGCCTTGCGCCTTGCGCGCCAGGGCCGCCAGTTTTTCCAGCTTGCCCCAGATGGGATACAGCATGTGCTCGACCTGATAGCCTTCCAGCCCTTGCAGTTGCTGGCAGAACAGTTCCAGTTTCTCCACCTCTTCCAGTTCCGCCTGGATTTTGACTTTGGCGTTATCCGTGCACGCGCGCAGGCAGGCCGCCAGCACGGGAACGGACTCCGTCGTCACGCCATGCCGTTCGGCGAACGCGGCCGTGAACTGATCCTGCACGGACTGGTGTTCCTCGTCGACGTTGGCCATGTAGTGCTGCACCAGCGGGAAATGGCGTGCATCGAGCAAGCCCAGGCCAAACGTGGCGTAACTGCCGGGCATGCAATTCTTTTCGCCTTCCGTGTCGGCATAGAACTCGTATTGCTCGATGGCGGCGCGCGCATACGCGTCCAGTTGCGGCTGCAGCGATGCATGGGCGAGGGCGTTGGCAAAGAAGCGGTGCGTGTCGGAGCGGGCCAGGCCTTTCAAGGGCAGATATTCCTTGACCTTCGATTTGAGCTTGATCTGGTAGCTTTTCGGGAAACCGTTGTTCAGCAGGTGCGTGATGAACGCGAGCGCCTGCGCATACGCGTCCTCTTCTTCCTGGGCAATCGTGATGCTGATCGTGGCAAACACGTCGTTGGCGCGGCATTCCAGCAGCGCATTTTTGACGTGGATGTCGCCGTCGGGGAAGGTGCCGCTGCCTTCCTTGAGCATGCGCACGGCCCGTTCACTGCCCAGTTCACGCGCGATTTCCAGGAATTTCAGGCCCGTCGACTTGGCGTAGCTCGGTTCGTGGCGCAAGATCATCACGGCCCCGTACAGCAGCAGGTCGATCGGCGCCAGCGCCTGGGCATCGGGCGCCGCGCCCGCTTTCAAGGTGTATTCCGTGCCGCTGTAGCTTGACGTTTGCACGTCATAGAACTGCGGCAAGAACTGTTTTTCCGCCCAGGCCGACACGGCCTGGATGATGTCGCTGCGATGTTCGGCCAGCGCTTGCGGCCGCGACTTGTTCAGCTGTTCGATGCGCTCGAATTGTGCGATGGTCCAGGCGATATCGGGCTGCGGAAACAGCTGGGGATCGAGCAGGTGGCGCGCCAGGAAGAAGGTTTCCAGCTTTTTCGTCGGCCGGTTGCCGCGCTCGAGTTTCTGCGCGACGTAGCTGTGGATGCGCGCGAGCAGGGCGCTGCGCTTGCCTTCGTTGACATGATCGAGCAGATTCAGGTGCAGCGTGCCCTGTGCCGTCTGGAATTTGCCGCGAAAGCTGAAGCGGTAGTCGATCAGGGGCGTGTCGGCCAGCGTTGCCAGTTTCGCTTGCACCATGGCAACCAGCTGGGGCGCGATGCTGTCGCGTACGACGGCTTCATCGAGGCGCGATGGCGTCCTCTGCGTGAAATCCCCGGCATCGGCCAGATGGTAATCGTCGGCCGTGGTGCGGCCGGGTTTGTAGTCGAGCAAGAGATCGTTAAAAATACCCATTTGCAAGGTGGTCCGATTCACGGCGCTTTCCAGATCGGTGCGCTTCAGGCGCTCGACAAACCACGCCTCCACGGCCGCCATCATTTCCGCCGTTGCCTGTTCCTGCAGTGTACTCATCCTCTCATGCCTTTCAGTAGTTGCGTCCCGCGGGGCAGTATACGTGATGCTGCCTTTTCGCCATGGTTTCAACCGTGCCAGCCTGATTCTTCCTGCATGCTTATCTTCCGCATAATGTTGCATTGCAGTGTATTGGTATTTCCGCACAGATCGTCAAGTAAATGCAGGTATGGCTGGACGGAAATGTTACATCTGGGTATTCTGCGCATGATACTTATTTCTATACAGAAAAAGGTAAGAGGGCGGTTCGGGGCGGCGGCAACGCGGCGCGCGCCGCCACGCAAGGTCAGGCATGCAAAGGTGAAGTCGTCCGCCAGCTGAGCGAAACTGTCAGGTTTCGGCTCGCGGCGGGCAGGGAACAGTGCTGTCATCTTTAAAATAGTAGGAGAGGTTGCTCATGGATGCAGAAAAGGATGTTGTGTACGGTACAGAAGATTTGTTGATGAGTTTGTGCAACTCGGTGGTTCGGGTGCTCAACGTTGCAACGCAAAGCAAGGTCAATTATTCAGGCATGGTGCAGCGCATCACCAAGACGGGACTGAAGCCGGATATCGGCTGTTTCGTGATGTTCGATGGCGGTTTCACGGGCCTGGTGGTACTTAATTTTGCCGCCGATACGGCGATGGAAATCTATGAGCGCTACATGTTGCACATGGGTATGCCGAAGTCGGAGCTGGCCAGCTTCTACACGTCGGACGAAGTGTCGAACATCATGGGCGAGCTGATGAACCAGATCGTGGGCGACTTCACGGGCAAGGTGCGGCGCGAGCTGCAAACGAATATCACCCAGAGCCAGCCGAAGATGCTGGTGCTGAACAAGCAGGTGATGCTCAGCGTCGACACGCCGCTGGACCGCCCGGAAATGCGCCGCGTCACTTTCTACACGGAAAAGAACAATATTTTCTACCTGGAACTGGCGATCGACCGTACCGAGTTCATCAAGTTGCACGATTTCGATTCCCGCGAAGTCGACGCCGACTCGCTGATGGATGGCGAATTCGCGAACCGCGAACGGGACGCCGCCCCGGCGCCTGCCGCGGAACCGGAAGACGACGACAACGCCGACCTGCTCAAGTCCCTGGGCATGTAAGCAGAGGTCGCTGACCAGGGCTGGCGGCAGGTTTGCCGCCAGCCCTGGTCGCATGCCGCCTACAGGGTCTTGCTCATGAATACCCGGCTCGTCCCCTCGGGACTGCAGGCAATCTCGCCGAAGCGGCACCAGCCGCGCCGCTCGTAAAACTCGGGCGCCTGGAAAGTGATGGTGTACAGCACCGCCGAGGCGCAGCCGCGCCGGCGTCCTTCCTCTTCGAACTGCGCCAGTATCTGGCTGCCCAGTCCCAGTCCCCGCAAGGCGGCGGGCAAATAAAACAAATCGAGAAACAGCAGGCCCAGCGAAGTCCGGCCCATGGCGCCGCCCAGCACGCGCTGGCTGTCGCGGTCGCGCACGACGACGCTCAATACCTGCCTGTCGCTATAGCCGGTGATGGCGTCGTTGTAGGCATTCAAGCCCTCGAGGATGGTTTGCTCGACTTCCGCGTCGATCGTGGCGCTGATGCAGATGGTGTACGGTAATTGGATGGGCGGGTGTGCAGGCATGTTCGAAAAGGGGATAATGGATAACTGTATGAATATACAGTATTCCGCCTGTTCGCGTCTGTTTTATTGTGACAACGTCAATGTTTCCATCCTGCGAATGCCGACCATGCCGCGTTGCTGGCTGTCATCGAGTGACCAGTACTCGAGCGCGTACGCATAACTGCCGTCGATGATGGTCAGCGATTCCTTCTGGCGGCCGTTGGGCGCCTTGTAGTACAGGCGCCGCGCGGGCCTGCCATCGACCTGCTGCTTGAACGATTGCGGCGAAATGTGGGCGCGCTTGCCCGTCTTGCCGGCCATCGACATGGCCGTGATCGTCACATAGGCCCGATCCGGGCACCGCGCCAGCAGGTGCGCGCCGCTCAGGACGGTCACTTGCGCTTGTTCCAGCGGGAAACCGAACGGCTGCATGCCGACGATATCGTCGCAGCCCATCTGTTGCGCCAGGGTGCTCAGCACGGCCGGATCGAGCGCGCTGGTATAGTGTTTTTCAGCGGCCTGCGCCTGTCCCAGCGCCAGGCGGCGCTCCAGCTCGGCCAGCGAAATGTCGCTGGGCATGGGCAGCAGTGCCGGGGCGTCCGGATCGGCGGCCCTGGACGTTTCCGCCTGCATGCGCGCGGCAACGGAGTGGCTGCGCTCGGCGGCGGCGATCCCATCGTGGGCATGGGCGGATGGTGCGGCGCCGGCAAAGGCCATGGCCAGCGCCAGGGTCGTGTGTTTCAGCATGAAATCTCCTGCAATCGGATACAAGTGGCCCGCATTGTGTATCAGATTGCCTGCGCATGCGCGCTTCTTCTAGCGTGCGGCCATCGCCGACGCAATCTCGATCGAACTCAGCTTCCAGCCCCACACGCCATGGCGCAGCAGGACCAGCGCGCCTTCCTGCGCATTGCCATCCTTTGCGCGCACGATGAAGGTGTTCAGGCCGGCATAGCCGGCAGAATAGTCGGCCTTCTTGCGCGCGCCATCGGCGGGCGCATCCGGATTTGGCTCTGCTTGCGGGCTGACGGCGCTCTTGTTGACCAGCGCCACCACGCCGGCGGGCGAGACCATGGTGTCGACCATCTTGCCCAGCATGGCGCTGGCGATCGACTGGCCCAGCGCGGCCAGCGGGTTGCCGCTGCCGGCGGTCGCCTCGATGCTGCGCGCCATGCTCGCTTCCAGCTGCGTCTTGACGCTGGCGCGCAGGGCGGGGAAGTCCACGTGTGCGGCCAGGGCATCTGCGTTGCGCTCGGCCAGCGCGGTCTTGATCTGGTGCAAGGTGTAGTAGGGCGAAGCGTAGGCGGTGACAGCGACGGCAATGACGGCCGCAGCGGCGGCGATGGTGATTTTTTTCAAGTGATGCCTGTGAGGTAAAGGGTAGAAAACAATGCCACGCAGCGTAGCTGCTAAATGGGAATACGGCAATCATATTTTCTTGCCATTATTTCTGCGCCGTATGCCTGCGCATGGGCTCCGGCTGCGCTTGCCGGGCCACTATAGAGTGGAAGAGGGTGGGTGCTGTATAATGGGGGAAAAGTACTTAACTAGCTGTTTTAACTGAATAAAGACCTAATATCACATGCTTTCAACCGCAAATATTACGATGCAGTTTGGCGCCAAGCCATTGTTTGAGAATATCTCCGTCAAGTTCGGCGACGGCAACCGCTATGGTTTGATCGGCGCGAACGGCTGCGGCAAGTCGACGTTCATGAAGATCCTGGGCGGCGACCTGGACCCGTCGGGCGGCAACGTCATGCTCGATACCAACGAGCGCCTGGGCAAGCTGCGCCAGGACCAGTTTGCGTTTGAAGACATGCGCGTCCTCGACGTCGTCATGATGGGCCATACGGAAATGTGGGCCGCCATCCAGCAACGCGACGCGATCTACGCGAACCCGGAAGCGACGGACGACGACTACATGCAGGCCGCCGAGCTGGAAGGCAAAGTTTCCGAATACGACGGCTACACGGCCGAATCGCGCGCGGGCGAACTGCTGCTGGGCGCCGGTGTCGCCATTGATTTGCATCAAGGCCCGATGAGCAATGTCTCGCCAGGCTGGAAGCTGCGCGTGCTGCTGGCGCAGGCGCTGTTCTCGAACCCGGACATCCTGCTGCTCGACGAGCCGACGAATAACCTGGACATCAACACGATTCGCTGGCTGGAAGACGTGCTCAACGAGCGCAATTCCACCATGATCATCATTTCCCATGATCGCCACTTCCTGAACCAGGTGTGCACCCACGTGGCCGACATGGACTACGGCACCCTGAAGATTTATCCAGGCAACTACGACGAATACATGTTCGCCTCGACCCAGGCGCGCAACCAGCAGCTGGCCAACAACGCGAAAGCGAAAGACAAGGTTGCCGAGTTGCAGGAATTCGTGCGCCGCTTCGCCGCGAACAAGTCGAAGGCCCGCCAGGCGACGTCGCGCGCCAAGCAGATCGAAAAGATCAAGGTCGACGATATCAAGCCATCGTCGCGCGCCTATCCGTTCGTGCGTTTCGACGGCGAAAAGAAATTGCACCGCCTGGCCGTGGAAGTCGAGAATATCTCGAAAGGCTTCGACCGCCAGCTGTTCAAGAATTTCAGCATCATGGTCGAAGCGGGCGAGCGCATCGCCATCATCGGCGCCAACGGCGCCGGCAAGACCACCATGCTGCGCTGCATCGCGGGCGACATCGCCGGCTTGCAGCCGGACCAGGGCCGCGTGAAGTGGGCGGAAAACGCCAACGTGGGCTACATGCCACAAGATCCGACGGAAGATTTCGCCAAGGACACGAACCTGACCGACTGGATCGGCCAGTGGACGAAAGAGGGCGACGACGACCAGGCCGTGCGCTCCATCCTGGGCCGTTTGCTGTTCGGCGGCGACGACGTCAAGAAGGCCGTCAAGGTACTGTCCGGCGGTGAAAAGGGCCGCATGATGTACGGCAAGCTGATGCTGGGCCGCCACAACGTGCTGATGCTCGATGAGCCGACCAACCACATGGACATGGAATCGATCGAATCCCTGAACATCGCGCTGGAAAAATACGCTGGCACCCTGATCTTCGTGTCGCATGACCGCGAATTCGTCTCTTCGCTGGCCAACCGCATCATCGAGATCAAGGAAGATGAAGTGGTCGATTACCGCGGCAACTACGAAGACTATCTGAAGAGCCAGGGTATTGACTAAATTCTGAGGCAAGATGCCGGATGGCGCGCCAGTCGCCCATCCGGCAGCACCACACCGACGCGCCGCGGTCCTTTCGTTCCGGCGCACCTGCTTTATTGCAATCGTGCCGGTCTATCCCGTTTTTGTTTGACACAGCCATGCAAACTTTAGCCATCAAATCCGTCGAGTACGAACATCCACAAGACGGAGCCAGCTGCACTGCCCATGCCTGGGCACGCACGCCAGCGACGCCTTCCCCGGCCGAAAAAGCCGAACTGATCACGCGCATCAAGCGCTTGCTGATCGAGCGCGAAGCCGTGCTCGTTGCCCACTACTACGTTGATGCTGACCTGCAAGACCTGGCTGAAGCCACGGGCGGCTGCGTCTCCGATTCCCTGGAAATGGCCCGCTTCGGGCGCGACCATCCGGCCAAGACCCTGGTCGTGGCCGGCGTGCGCTTCATGGGCGAAACGGCGAAAATCCTCAGTCCCGAAAAAACGGTCTTGATGCCCGACCTCGACGCGACCTGTTCGCTCGACCTGGGCTGCCCGGTGGATGAATTCACGGCCTTTTGCGACGCCCATCCGGACCGCACCGTCGTCGTCTACGCCAACACCAGCGCCGCAGTCAAGGCGCGCGCGGACTGGATGGTGACGTCGTCCATCGGCCTCGACATCGTTGCCCATTTGCATGCGCAGGGCAAGAAAATCCTGTGGGCACCGGACAAGCACCTGGGTTCGTATATCCAGAAGGAAACGGGCGCCGACATGCTGCTGTGGCAGGGCAGCTGCCTCGTGCACGATGAATTCAAGGGCATCGAACTCGATTTGCTCAAGGAAGAGTATCCGCAAGCCAAGGTGCTCGTGCATCCGGAGTCGCCCGCCAACGTGGTGGCCCTGGCCGACATGGTCGGTTCCACGTCGCAAATGATTGCGGCAGCGCAAACCATGGACACGGACACGTTCATTGTCGCCACCGACAACGGCATCCTGCACAAGATGCGCGCGGCCGCGCCGGGCAAGCGTTTCATCGAAGCGCCCACGGCCGGCAACAGCGCCACTTGCAAGAGCTGCGCTCACTGCCCGTGGATGGCCATGAATGGATTGCTGAACCTGGCTGAAACGCTGGAAAACATGTACAACGAAATCCACGTCGATCCCGCCGTCGGCCAGCTGGCCGTGCGTTCGATCAACCGCATGCTCGACTTCGCCGCCGCCAAGAAGGCGGGCCTCAAGCCGGGCGCGGATCTGGCAAAAGAAACTAAATTGTTCCAAGGAATCGGTCCAGCATGAGTACCCTCGTCAATTCTTTCGCTCCTTTCGATCCCGCCCTGGCGCGCGCATTCGAAGGCAATTTGCTGGCCGCCTTGCTGGAAGACGTGGGCCAGTGCGACCTGACGGGCGAACTGGTGCCGCCCGACCATATCGTCACGGCCCGTGTCATCGTGCGCGAAGCAGCCGTGCTGTGCGGCGCGCCTTGGTTCGAAGGCATCATGAAAAGCCTGGACCGCAGCATCGACATCGCTTGGCATTACGCGGAAGGCGACATGATGACGGCCGACAGCGTCGTCTGCACGATCGAAGCGCCGGCCCGCGCCTTGCTCACGGCCGAGCGCAGCGCCCTCAATTTCCTGCAATTGCTGTCGGCGGTCGCCACGGCTACGCGCCAGTATGTCGACGTGGTCGCCGGCACCAAGGCGTCCATCCTGGACACGCGCAAGACCTTGCCGGGCCTGCGCCTGGCGCAAAAGTATGCGGTGCGCGTGGGCGGCGGCAAGAACCAGCGCCTGGCCCTGTATGACGGCATCCTGATCAAGGAAAACCATATCGCTGCCGCGGGCGGCGTCAGCCAGGCCCTGGAAAATGCGCGCAACCTCGACGCGGGCGTGCCCGTGCAAATCGAGGTGGAAACCCTGGCGCAATTGCAGGAAGCGCTGGACGCGGGCGCCGTTTCCGTCTTGCTCGATAACTTCAGCAACGACATGATGCGCGACGCCGTGGCCTTGACGCATGGCCGCGCCTTGCTGGAAGCGTCTGGCGGCATCAATTTCGATACCGTGCGCGCGATTGCCGAAACGGGCGTGGACCGCATCTCGATCGGCAGCCTGACCAAGGACGTGCGGGCCACCGATTACTCCTTGCGCATCGTCGGCTGATGAGCGGAGCAGGGCGGCGCCTGCTGGCCTTGGCGCTGCTGTGGCCGGCACTCGCCGCGCCGCTGCAGGCGCGCGAGCTGCTGGCCGTGGGCGCGCAGTTCGAGCGCGTCTTCGAGTACCAGGATAGCGGCGAGTATGGCGGCCTGGGCGCGGAACTGCTGCGCCTGATGGCGGCACGCACGGGCAATACCGTGCGTTTTCGCATGGTGCCGTGGGCGCGCGCGCAAGCCATGCTGGTGCAGGGCCAGGCCGATATCTTGATCGGCCCCTACAAGACGCCCGAGCGTATCGCCGGCATGGCGTTTTCCGACAAGCCGTTTTACCAGGACCAGATGGTCTTTTACACGCGCCAGGATGCCAGCTTCAGCTGGGATGGCGACTACGCGGTGCTGAAGAGCCGCCGGGTGGTGCTGCTCAATGGCTGGGCCTATGGCGCGGACTGGGAGCGCGTGCGGCCCGGCTTGCAGGTCAGCGTGGCGAATAACGTGGAAAACGGCTTGAAGATGCTGGTGCACAACCACGTCGACGTGTTCGTCAGCAACCGCCGCAATACCGATCCCGTGATCGCCCGCCTCGGCTATGGGCGCCAGGTGAAACCCTTGCCCAAAGTCATAGAAGTGCAGAACGGCTATTTTGCCTTTCCCCGCTCGCCCGCCTTCGACAAGCTGCGCCTGCAGTTCGACCAGGAATTGAATAGCCTGATCGAGACAGGCGAACTGAAAAAGCTGGGCAAGCGCTACGACGTCGGCATACCCTGACGGGGCGCAAGCCCTATCTGCGCTGCGCTTGACGCGGCTCAAGCGTCCGGCACGGTCCGCTTATACCCTGATGGCAGGCAGCGCAACTCTGCCCATCACGCAGAAGGGGAACGCCATGAAAACGCATACCACCAGGCAGATTGTTTGCGCCTGTCTCGCCGCCGCGCTGGCCACCGCGCTGTTTGCCTGCGGCGGCGGCCACCACCATCACAAGCCGCCAGCCCTGAACGCATATGCGGCGACCAGCCTCGTGTCCGATACGGCCGCGCTGCCGGCCGCGCACACGGACCCCAACCTCGTCAATGCCTGGGGCGTGGCGTTCAATCCGCGCGGCTTCGTCTGGGTGGCGGCGAATGGCACGGCGAAGTCGACCTTGTACGATGGCAACGGCGTGCCGCAATCGCTGGTGGTCAGCACGCCGGCAGGGCCGACGGGCATCGTCTTCAACGGCACGCAGGATTTCAAGCTGAGCCAGAATGGCGTGACGGCGCCCAGCCCCTTCATCTTCGCCAGCGAAAGCGGCAGCATCTCGGCCTGGTCGCCCACGGTCAGTCCCGTCACGGCCCTGGTCGTGTATGACGGCAGCGCCGGCGGCAGCGTCTACAAGGGCCTGGCGATTGCCGCCCGTGCGGGCGCCAACTACCTGTATGCGGCCGATTTCCATAACGGGCGCGTCGATGTCTTCGATGCCAATTTTGCCAGGGCCAGCTGGCCTGGCGCGTTCAGCGATCCCGGCTTGCCGGCTGGCTATGCGCCGTTCGGCATCCAGGCCATCGGCGAGCGCATCTATGTCGCCTATGCCAAGCGCGAAGCCAGCGGCGACGATGAGGAGGCGGGCGCGGGCCTGGGCATCGTCAATGTGTACGACACCGGCGGCACGCTGATCAAGCGGCTGGTGAGCGGCGGGGCCTTGAATGCGCCATGGGGCATGGCGCTGGCGCCGGCCGACTTCGGCTCTGCCAGCAATATGCTGTTGATCGGGAATTTTGGCGATGGCAAGATCAACGCCTATGACAGCGTCACGGGCAAGGCTGGCGGGCCGCTGCTCAAGCCCGACGGCACGCCGCTGGTGATCGATGGCTTGTGGGGCATCGCCTTTGGCAATGGCCTCAACAGCCAGCCCGTCAATACCCTGTTCTATGCGGCCGGGCCGGCTGACGAGGCGCACGGACAATATGGGCGCATCGACGTGAAGTAGCGTGGCACGGGCAGGCGCGCTGTGCCCAGCGCGCCTGCAACCGGCCGGCGAGGGCCTACAACTGGCGCGCCTCGAAGGTGTTGCACTGGGAAATCTGGCCGCTCTCGATGCCCTTGCTGAACCAGCGCACGCGCTGCTCCGAGGTGCCGTGCGTAAACGAGTCCGGCACGACATGGCCTTGCGACTGGCGCTGCAGCGCATCGTCGCCGATGGCCGTGGCCGCTTTCAGGGCCGCTTCCACGTCGCCCTGTTCCAGGATCTTGCGGTCGGCGTTCGCGTGATACGCCCACACGCCGGCAAAGCAGTCGGCCTGCAATTCCAAGCGCACGGACATGGCGTTGGCCTGGCGCTCCGACTGCGTGCGGCGGGCATTGTCGACCTTCTCGGACAAGCCCATCAGGTTTTGCACGTGGTGGCCCACCTCATGCGCGATCACGTAGGCCTCGGCAAATTCGCCCGAGACCTTGAAGCGCTGCTGCATCAGGTTGAAGAAATCGAGGTCCAGGTAGACTTTCTGGTCGCCAGGGCAATAGAAGGGGCCGCTGGCGCTCTGGCCCGTGCCGCAAGCCGTCGGCGTGCTGCCGGAAAACAGCACCAGCTTGGGTTTCACATAGCTGCCGCCTTCGGCCTTGAACAGGGCGCCCCACGTGTCTTCCGTATCGGCCAGCACGGTTTTCACGAAGCGGGCCATCTCGTCCGATTCGGGCGGCTGGCGCGCGGGCGACTGGCTTTGCTGGGTGCTGATCTGGCCGCCACCGCCGCTGAGCAGGTTGAGCAAGGTCAAGGGATTGACGCCCAGCACATACGAGCCGACGAGGGCGATGACGATGGTGCCGATGCCGATCGAGCGCCCGCCAAACCCAAAGCCGCCACCGCCGCCGCCCCCACCGCCGTCTTCGCCACGGCGATCTTCCACATTGTCGCTTTCGCGATTGCCTTCCCATTTCATGATATCTACTCCTGCTGCGATTTGCGATTGATTGGTGACGCCGCAAGATGTCTCTTGCGGTGAGTCTTATAACGAATCTTACAATTATCGCAGCAAACCGCGCCGCGACAGGAGCGACAGTGTTACGCTTTGCAACTTTCCACCCACATCACAACAGGTACACGCATGGCGCTTGCCAACGATACACGCATTTCTCCCGTCGCGGTGGTCCAGGCCCAACTGGACGCCTACAACGCGCACGACGTGCCGGCCTTGCTGGCCATCTATGCTGATGACGCACAGCAATTCCAGCATCCCGATACCTTGCTGGCCACGGGCAGCGGGCAAATCGGCCCCCGTTTCACGGCCCGCTTCGCCGCCAGCAAACCGCACGCGCAGTTACTCAACCGCATCGCCTGCGGCAAGCTGGTGATCGACCATGAAATCGTCCATGGCGACACGGACGATGGCGTGTCGGCGCAGGAACTGGTGGCGACGTATGAAGTGGAGCAGGGACGCATCAGCCGCGCCTGGTTCAGCTTTGGCGCTTTGAGCTGCTTGCGCGTGGCGCTGCCGGCCGACGTGCCTGCCATGAACGCGCTGATTGCCCGTTCCGGCGTGGCGCTGAGCGCGGGGTTCTATACGCCGGAACAGGCCGAGTCCGTGACGCGCCACGTGTTCGGCGTCGATACGCAGCTCATGGCCGACCAGACGTATTTCGTCATCGAACGGGAGGGCGCCATGCTGGCTTGCGGCGGCTGGAGCCGGCGTGCCACCCTGTATGGCGCCGACCGCGCCAAGAGCGGCCCGGACCCGCTGCTCGATCCGGCCAGCCAGCCGGGCCGCATCCGCGCCTTCTTTGTCGAGCCGGCGGCCGTCCGCCAGGGATTGGGCCGCATGCTGATGCGCCATTGCGAACGCCAGGCGCTGGCCGCCGGTTTTACTGCCCTGGAACTGGCCGCCACCTTGCCTGGCGTGCCGCTGTACCTGGCCAGCGGCTTTGCCGTGACGGAAGAGTTTTACCTGGACTTGCCCGATGGCGTCAAACTGCCGCTGGCGCGCATGCACAAGCGGCTGTAATGTTTTACCAGGGCAACGGTGCTTGCTCTCCATTCGCGTGCTCGCCGTAATACAGCGAGGGCAAAAAGCGCGACAGGTAGGTAAATTCGCTGTAGCAATGGCGCAGCAAGTTCAGACCCAGCACGTCGGGCACGTCGCGCACGGGGTTCAGGCTATTGCGGCCTAGCAAGAAGCGGCTGCGCAGCACGCAGCCCGTGGGGGTGTCGCGCGTCAGGTGCAGCATTTCGCCATCGAGCGGGTCGCCCTGCGGGTCGAGCACCACGTGGTCGCCGAAGCCGATGCGCGCGCAGATGGCGGCCGACAGGGCGCCGCTGTCCCTGGCCTGTTGCAGTTGCGCCGTATCAAATACATCCTTCGGATCATGGAACTTCAGCTTGGCTTTCACGGGTGGAATGTCGCCCAGCGATTCCACTGCCTCGATCGAGGCGCCGTAGTAACTTTCTCCCTTTTTCCACGCGCTGTTCCAGCCATGATGGGCCACGTGATCGTGCGGGTGCCACCATTTGATGTGCTGCGTCGTCTCGAAAAACGTAAACCACCAGTCCAGCATGCGCCCGCTGCAGCCGTGCAGTTCCGTGCGCGCTGCCACCAGCAGACAACCGTTTTCCAGGCGCGTGACGCCCGTTTCCAGGTGCAGGGGAAATGGGTCGAGCAAGTCGCCCGTGCTGGTAATGCTCCATGGGAATTCAATATGCTGCGTCATGTCGTTCTCCTTTGTTGGGGGTGAGCCAATTATATATTAAAGAAACGTTTAGCGTTTCCTAAATATGTTTCAGTGTAAAATTGCTCATCGATCAAGCTTGGAGCTGGCATGCAGGAAGAAGAGAGCAAGGCCTTGCGCGGACGGGGCCGTCCGGCGCGGCCTCCCGAGGAAGCGCGCGAGGCGGCCGTGCAGGCGGCTACCTGGCTGCTGCTGAACGAAGGCTATGCGGCAACGACCATGGAAGCGGTGGCGCGCCATGCGGGCATGGCAAAGAAATCGCTGTATCAATACGCGGCCAACCGCGAGGAACTGGTCGCCCTGGTGGTGCGCGGCTGGACGGATGCTTTCCTGCCGGCCATGGCGCACGATGCGGCCAGGCCTGGCGAGGTGTTGCCGCTGTTAAAAGAGATCTTGCAGGCGATGGCGGGGCGCGTGCTGACGGCGGACGCCGTCGGACTGTTCCGCCTGCTGTGCACGGAGTTTCCCGCCCGCGCGGATCTACTTGCCGTGTATCAGCGCAACGGCATCGAGCGGGGCACGGCCCTGCTGGCCGACTGGCTGCAGCGCCAGGCCGCGCGCGGCCATCTGGCGTTGCAGGATGGGCGGGAGGTGGCCGGCTTGCTGCTGGCCATGGTGATTGCCGAGCCCCTGCGGCAGATGGCGCTGGGCTTGCTGGCGCCCGCGCCGGCCTGGGATGCCGCGCCGCGCATCGATGCCGCGCTGCGCCTGCTGGGCGGCTCGGCCTTCAGCGTGGCTGGTGCTTCAGCGCTTCGCGGTAGCTGAGCGCCGACAGTTGCTGGCGGTGCGCGTCGGCAAACGCCGTCACGGCCTCGGGCGTGTGGCGCGCGTAGTCGCGCAAGGCCCAGCCGATGGCCTTGCGGATGAAAAACTCGTCTTCGTGGGCCAGCGCCAGCGCCGCGTCGAACAGCCAGGCCGCATCCGTGTCGGCCCGCCAGCCCAGCTGGTGCAGCATGGCGATGCGGCGCAGCCAGAAGTCATCATGGCGCAAGGCGCCCTCCATGTGCGCATGGCCGTCGCCGCCGCGCTGTCGTTCCGCCTGCAGCACCTCGCCGACGATGCCCGCCATGCCGTCGACGCTGTCCCACCACGCGCGCTGGCGCGCCAGTGCCAGCAGGGCGGGGAGGTGTTCGATGCCCAGCTGGCGCCGGTGCAGGGCCAGCATGTCGAGCGCCACGTGCTGGTATTCGCGCTCCGGCTGTTGCCACAGCAGTTGCGCATGTTCCAGCAGGGCATCGGCACCGATGCCTTGCAAGCCCGCCAGCAAGCCCCTGGCGGCCAGCCGCCGCTGCGGCGCCGCCACGCCCAGGAAAACGAACTGGTCGCGCATGTAGGCTTGCATGGGCCCCGCGCGGCCCGGTTCGGCAACCGCTTCCAGCGCCGCCTTCAGTTCTGCATGTAAATCCATCGCATCTCGCTTTTTTCAGGCGTAAAAAAAGCGCCCCGAAGAGCGCTCTTGTCCAGCCATCCAAACGGTTGATAGAAGCGTAGCGAGCGGCAGCGATTTGTGGCCGAGACGCGCAACCGTACGAAGGTACGGTGAGCATCGCAGGCCGCAAAGCGCGACGCGCAGTAGCTTATATCAGGCGTTTTTATTGGATTTTTGCCTTCTTCATCAGTTCGTCGCGGTAGGCGGCGAGTTTCTTCTGTTGCAGCGACTCGGCCACCTGGCCCTTGACTTCTTCCAGTGCCGGCAACTTCGTCGGACGGGTTTCTTCCAGCTTGATCACGTGGAAGCCGAATTGCGATTGCACTGGCGTTTGCGTGACCTGGCCTGGTTTCAGGGCGACCATGGCGTCAGAGAATGGCTTCACGTACGAAGCTGGGCTAGCCCAGTCCAGGTCGCCGCCATTGGCTGCGGAACCGTCTTTCGATACTTTCGCCAGTTCTTCGAACTTGGCGCCGCCTTTCAGCTTGGCGATGATGTCTTTCGCTTCCGCTTCGGTGGCGACCAGGATGTGGCGTGCATGGTATTCCTTGTCGCCCGCTTGTGCCTTGAACTTGTCGTATTCGGCCTTGATTTCAGCGTCCTTGACAGGGTTTTTCTTCACGTAGTCGGCCAGCAGGGCGTTGATGATGATGCTTTGACGGGCATTGTCGATCTGCGACTTGACTTCCGGGCGGGTGCCGTAGCCTTGCTTGTCGGCTTCCTGGATCAGCACTTCACGGCCGATCAGGTCTTTCTTGATGGCTTCGCGCAATTGCGGCGAATCCGCTTGTTTGCCTTGGGCAACGACTTGCTTGACGACCTGGTCGACGCGCGACGAAGGGATGGCCTTGCCGTTCACGGTGGCCACGTTTTGCGCGAACGCAGGGATCGCTACTACGGCGACCAGGGCTAAGATCAGGCGGGCTGGCTTCAAAATCATGTTCATTCCTAATAAGTATACAAAAACCGATACAAAAGATCGCGACTGCCGTGCAGTACGCATTCAGGCGCAGAATACACGACCGGCGCCGAAAAGGGCGCCGGGGAGGTCAGTTCTTACTGAACTTTCGCTTTTTTGATCATTTCTTCCTGATACGCTTGCAGTTTCTTTTGCTGCAGCGCTTCGGCGATCTGTGGCTTGACTTCTTCCAGGGTCGGCAGTTTTGCCGCGCGGGTGTCGTCCAGCTTGATCACGTGGAAACCGTTAGGCGTTTGCACCGGGGTGTCGGTGACCTGGCCTTTTTGCAGTTTCACGAAGGCGTCGGAGAAGACTTTCGGGAAGGACGATGGTGCTGCCCAGTCCAGGTCGCCGCCGTTGTCGGCCGAACCGGCATCTTTCGATTGCTTGGCCAGGTCTTCGAACTTGGCGCCGCCTTTCAGCTTGGCGATGATGTCTTTCGCTTCCGCTTCGGTCGCTACCAGGATGTGGCGTACGTGGTATTCCTTGTCGCCGGTCTGGGCCACGAAACGGTCGTATTCCGCCTTGATTTCAGCGTCGTTGACGGGGTTCTTTTTCAGGTAGTCGCCGACCAGGGCGTTGATGACGATGGCCTGGCGCGCGTTCTCGATTTGCTGCTTGACTGCTGCATCTTTACCGAAACCTTTGTTTTCCGCTTCTTGCATCAGCACTTCACGGCCGATCAAGTCCTTCTTGATCATTTCGCGCAATTGCGGCGAATCCGGTTGCTGGCCTTGGGCGACGACTTGCTTGACGACTGCATCAACGCGCGACGATGGGATAGGCTTGCCATTAACAACGGCAACATTTTGCGCAAAAACAGGTACCGCGACAACGGCGAGTAGTGCGATCAGCAAGCGGGCTGGCTTAAAAGTCATTATTAAATCCTGTTAGGGAAAGTTTCGTAAAAAACGCATGGAAAGAAATCCAGGCATGGCGCCAGAAGCAAGGGCATACCCAAGTGATCCGGGTACGCCAAAAACGCCATCCTTATGCTACCTCGGACGGCGCCAATGCCACAATCGCCAATGCATGTATCTCATTATGCATCATATCGTGCACGGAATCATACACCAGTCGATGGCGCATGACGAGCCTGAGCCCTTCAAATTGACTAGAAATAATGCGTAGATTGTAATGGCCGCCGCCCGAGGCGGCGCCCGCATGGCCCCGGTGGCGCGCCGAGTCGTCTTCCAGCACGCATTCCAGAGGGGAAAGTGCCGTTTCCAGGCGGGTACGAATGCGCTGCATGCGCGTTTCCGGCGCAGTATTTTCGGTGGTGGTGTGCATCATGCGTCTTCCTTGATATGTTTGGCCAGGAACAGGGTTTGCGCCACGATGAAGGCAAAGAAAATGCCCGTCGCGCCAAACGCCTTGAAGCTGACCCAGGCAGCCATGTCGCCCTTGTACAGCACGAAGGCGACGAACAGGTTCAGTGCGCCGATGGCGCCGAAGAAAATGATCCATGCGGCCAGCAGCTGGTTCCAGACGGCATCCGGCAATTGCACTTGCGCTTCCATGGTCTTGCGGATCAGGTTTTTCTTGAAACCCACGTGGGCGATCAAGAGGGCCAGGCCGGACAGCCAGTAGATCAGGGTCGGCTTCCATTTCAGGAAGAAATCGTCATGCAGGTAAATGCTGGCGCCGCCGAACACGACAAAGATGAACAGCGACAGCCACAGCATGCCGTCCACCTTGCGCCCGCGCAGCAGCAGATAGCTGACCTGGCAAGCCGTGGCGACGATGCCGACGAGGGTGGCAAGTATCCACGGCGCCTGGTCGGCCTTGATCAGGCCGCCTGACACGAAGCCGGACAGATATTGCTGCACGAAATCGTGCGTGGCCGCTTCATACATGCCGCCCAGTTTGAAGGCGGTGAAGAAGGCGATCAGGGGGAAGAGGTCGAATAGAAATTTCATGGCGAGACTTTACACTGGTCTTATTAAAATCATCTTAGGAATGGCTTAGGAGCAAGGCCCAAGCCATTGCCGGCATCACGGCTGCGGATCGAAGCGCAGGGAAGCCGAATTGATGCAATAGCGCAAGCCGGTCGGCGGCGGGCCGTCCGGAAACACGTGGCCCAGGTGGGCGTCGCAGACGGCGCAGACGATTTCCGTGCGCACCATGCCGTGGCTGCGGTCGACGATTTCCGTGACATTCGCCGGGTCGAGCGCCTGGAAATAGCTGGGCCAGCCGCAGCCGGAGTCGAATTTCGTGTCGGAGGCAAATAGTGGCGTGTTGCAGCAGACGCAGGTGTAGACGCCGTGTTCATGGTGGTCCCAGAACTTGCCCGTGAAGGCCCGTTCCGTGGCCGCGTGGCGCGTGACTTCGTATTGCATCGAGTCGAGCATGGCGCGCCATTCGGCGTCGGTTTTCTTGACTTTATTCGTGGTCATAAGGACTCCTCAGGATGAGCAACTGACTTCAAGGTGGCTGGCCCAGTCGGGCGGCAGGGCCGCATAGTGCTGGTGTTCGGGCTGTTCGTCAAATGGCTTTTGCAAAACTTCCAGCAATTTCGCCACTTCCGTGTAATCGTGCTGCTGGGCTTTCTCGATGGCCACTTGCGCCAGGTAGTTGCGCAGCACGTATTTCGGGTTGACCTGGTTCATGGCGGCTTGCCGTTCAGCATCGACGCTGTGCTCCTGCAGCAGGCGCGCGCGGTAGGTCGTCGCCCACGCATCGAAGGCGGGGCGGTCGATGAACATGTCGCGCAGCATCGTGTCGTGTTCGGGGGCGGCCACTTGCAAGGTCGCCAGTGCGCGGAAGAAGTTGGTGAAATCCACGTGGTTGGCTTGCATCAGCGCAAACATGCTGTCGAACAGGGCCGTATCGTCGTCCTGCGTCGTGCGCAAACCCAGCTTGGCGCGTAGCAAGGCATTCATCTTGTCCGCAAACGCGGGTTGGTAGCCGTCCAGCGCCGCCTGCGCCAGTTCCACTTCGCCGATCAGCGGCAGCAGGGCCTGGCCCAGCGCATAGCAGTTCCAGTGGCCCACCTGCGGCTGGTTGGCGTAGGAATAGCGGCCCTGCTGGTCCGTATGGTTGCAGATGTGCTCGGCGTCAAACGCTTCCATGAAGCCGAAGGGGCCATAATCGAGCGTCAAGCCCAGGATGGACATATTGTCCGTGTTCATGACGCCATGCATGAAGCCCACGGCTTGCCAGTGAGCAATCATGTGCGCCGTGCGCACGCACACTTCGGCCAGCAAGGCTTGATATGGATTTGATGCGGCGCGCAAATGGGGATAAAAACCGTCGATGACGTAATCGGCCAGGATTTTCAGCTCGTCCGGCTTCTTGCGGTAAAACCAGTGTTCGAACGAGCCGAAGCGCACGAAAGTGGGCGCCATGCGCGTCACGACGGCGGCCGTTTCCACCGTTTCGCGCATGATGCCTTGCTGCGAACCCATGATGGATAGCGCGCGCGAGGTGGGAATGCCCAGCGCCGCCATGGCTTCCGAGCACAGGAATTCGCGGATGGACGAGCGCAGCACGGCGCGCCCGTCGCCCATGCGTGAATACGGCGTGGCGCCGGCGCCTTTCAGCTGCAGCTCCATCGGGCCGTGTTCGGTGGCGATATCGCCCAGCAAGATGGCGCGGCCGTCGCCCAGCTGGCCGGCCCAGACGCCGAACTGGTGACCCGAATACACGGCCGACAGGGGAATCGAGCGCTCGGCAACCGTGTTGCCACTCAGCAGCTCCACGTAATCGGGCCCGGCCAGGCGCGCGGCATCGAGGCCGACCAGGCTGGCGGCCGGCCCGCTGGCGGCCACGAAATACGGGGCGGGCAGGGGCGTGGGCATCAAGCGCGTATAGAACGCGGGCGGCAAGGCCGCAAAGGCGTTATCCAGTGGTAAGGTATGAGCGGTGATGGCAATTCCAGTCAGATAAGAGGGAGCGGCAAGGTGCGCCAGCCTGGAAGGCGATTTTACCGCACGGCGCCAAGCTGCGTGGCGGGCGCGGAAATGGGGGCCACTGCGGCAAAAAACGGAATCAAAAATTCCATGCTGCAATGCAATATCGAAATGCGTTGACGATTTCCGCACGACCGTACGAAACTAAGGAAAATCTTTAAATTCCAACAATAACCGAGTATCCAACCCAGGAGACACGATGTCGGCATTTCCCTTGAGTCCAGTGATGGGCCAGATGATGAATCAGCCCCTGCTGATTTCCAGCATTATCGAGTTTGCAGCGCGTCATTATGGAGGCAGCGAAATCATTTCGCGGCGGGTGGAGGGCGATATGCATCGCTACACCTACCGCGATTGCCACCAGCGCGCGCGGCGCCTGGCGAACGCCTTGCATGGCCTCGGCGTCGGCATGGGCGACCGGGTCGCCACCCTGGCCTGGAACGGCTACCGCCACCTGGAAGCCTATTATGCCGTGTCGGGCTCGGGCGCCGTGTTGCACACCATCAATCCGCGCCTGTTCCCCGACCAGATCGCCTACATCTCGAACCATGCCGAAGACCAGGTCTTGCTGTTCGATTTGACCTTCTTGCCCGTGGTGGAGAAAATCGCCGCCGACTGCACGTTTGTCCGTCACTTCGTGCTGATGTGCGACCGCGAGCGCATGCCCGCCAGCAGCACGATTCCCGACCTGCTGTGCTATGAAGACTTGATCGCCACGCATTCCGACGATTACGCCTGGCCCCTGTTCGACGAAAATGCAGCCGCCACCCTGTGCTACACGTCGGGCACGACGGGCAACCCCAAGGGCGCCCTGTATTCGCACCGCTCGACCGTGCTGCACGCGTACGCGTCGGCCATGCCCAGCGCCCTGAACGTGCGCGCCTCGGACACCGTGCTGCCCGTCGTGCCCATGTTCCACGTGAACGCGTGGGGCTTGCCGTATTCCGTGCCCCTGTCCGGCGCGCGCATGGTGTTTCCCGGCGCGGCGCTCGATGGCAAGTCGCTGTACGAACTGTTCGAGGCGGAAAAGGTGACGTTCTCGGCCGGCGTGCCCACCGTCTGGCTGGGTTTGCTCAATCACGCCTTGCAGAATGACTTGCAGTTTTCCACCTTCCGCCGCACGGTGATCGGCGGCGCCGCGTGCCCGCCCGCCATGATGGATACCCTGATCGACAAGTTCGACATCGAGGTCATCCACGCCTGGGGCATGACGGAAATGTCGCCGCTGGGCACGGCCGGCGGCTTGCAGACCAAGCACCTGGACTTGCCGAAGGAGGAACAGCGCAAGATCCTGCAAAAGCAGGGCCATGCGATTTATGGCGTGGACATGAAGATCGTCGACGACGATGGCAAGGAATTGCCGTGGGATGGCGTGGCCTACGGGCATTTGCTGGTGAAAGGGCCGTGGATCATTTCCTCGTACTACAAGAACGAGGGTGGCGAGGTGTTGCAGGATGGCTGGTTCCCCACGGGCGACGTGGCCACCATCGATGCGGACGGCTACATGCAGATCACGGACCGCAGCAAGGACGTGATCAAGTCGGGCGGCGAGTGGATCGGCACCATCGACCTGGAAAACCTGGCCATGGCGCACCCGGCCGTGCTGCAGGCGGCCTGCATCGGCGTGTTCCACCCGAAATGGGACGAGCGCCCCGTGCTGGTGGTGGTGGTGCGTCCCGGCATGGCGGTCACGCGCGACGCCTTGCTGCAATTTTTCGAAGGCAAGATCGCCAAGTGGTGGACGCCGGACGACGTGCTGTTCATCGACGCCTTGCCCATGGGCGCCACGGGCAAGATCCAGAAAAACAAGCTGCGCGAGCAGTTCAAGGGGCACAAGTTGCCGGGCATGTAAAGCAGCCTAGGCCGCCTGCGGCAGCGCCGACCCCAGCTTTTCCAGCAAATGATCGCACTGGAAGACGGACAGGGTCTGGCGCTGCGCATCCGTGCCGATATCGATCATTTCATCCATTTCGCTGCGCAAGTCGTCATGCTCTCCCGTGCGGATGATTTGCGGTGCCGCAAAGCGCTGGCTGTCGGAAATCGTCATGATGTTATCGACATGGTCGACGAGAAAACCGTAGCGCTCGTCACCCCGTTCCACGATCAGAATCTTGCCCGCGCTGGCGTCCGGCAAGGCCGGCATCGCATACAGCTGGCGCAAGTCGATGATGCTGATCATTTGCTGGCGTAAATTCAGCATGCCGCGCATGCAGGCCGGCATGCCCGGCGGCGTGGTGATGGCGCCGCTGAAATCGATGATTTCGCGCACTTGCCCGATTTCCACGGCGAAGCGGGTTTCCACCGTAAACGTGATGTAGACGCGGCGTTGCGCCTTGCGCGTGGCGGCGGTGGCCGTTTCCGGGTCGCTGGGGTACAGGCGCGCGTGGCCGTCGCGCATCTCGACGATCTCCGCCTGCGACAGGATTTCCTTGTGATCCAGGAAAATGATGTCGCCCAGGCCTTCCTTCGTGATGCAGCCGGCAAACATGGCGGCGCGCGCCTTGCTCAGCAGGGGAATCGGCAGCACTTCGTCGCCAAAGAAATGCACGATGCTGTCGACGGAGTCGACGAGGAAGCCCACGGTCGTGTCCTCCAGGCGCACGACGATGATGCGCTGGTCGCCGGTGGCTGCCTTGCCGGGCTCGCCCGCCTGCAGCAGGGCGCCGAAATCGACTACGGCCACCTGGCTGCCGCGAAAATGCATGCGTCCCAGGCACAATTCGCTGTTCAGCAGGGAACTGTGCAGTTCCGGCACCCGGATGATTTCCTGGATGGCCAGCATTTCGAAGGCAAACGTGGCGCCCGCCGCATGGAAGCTGACGCACTGCCGGCGTTCGCTTTGCGCATGGTAGCGGGACGTGCTGAGCCTGGCGCCCGTGGCCTGCAGGGCCAGCACGTGGGGCACGTTTTCGATGCGCAGCAGGGCGTGCGGGTCGAGTACCTGCAGCAGGCGCGCGCCGCCGTCCTGCAGGATCGTGCCGGCGATGACGGCGTGGCTGTCGCCGGCCGCATAGTGCAGGGCGCTGCGGGCGCTGGCGGGCACGCGCAGGATTTCGCCCGTATCCTGGAAGACGATGCCGATCAGTACTTGCTGGAAATCGAGGATGGCGATCTTGTCCGTGGCCACGGCGCGCGGCGCGTCGGCGCGGAACAAGCGGCCCAGGTTGACCACCGGAATGACGCTGCCGCGCAAGGTGAACATGCCTTCCAGGTAGGCGGGCGACAGGGGCAGGGCGGTGACTTTGGCGGGGTAATTGACGACCTCGCGGATGCAGCTGGCGGGCAGGGCGAATTCATCGTCGCCCAGGTGGAAGGAACCGAACAGTTCGGTGGCCGTGTCGCTGGCGCCCTGCGCTTGCAAGCCCGTTGCTTCATGCATATCCATATGCGCCTTCCTTGCGTGGAATCAATTCGGGTTGCGCCACCACATCGGTGACGGCATAGCTGTGCCGGGCGCAATCGATCAGCAACTGGCGCCCGTGGCGGCCGCCCAGCGCGCAAAAACTGACGTGCAAGCCGCACTGGTCCAGGTATTTTTGCGCCGCTTCCGCGTTTTGCCGGCCCACTTGCAAGCGCCCGTTGCGCGGGCCAAACATGCTGGCGCCGCCCGCCAGCACCACTTCGATATCGGCGTAATCGGCCTGGCGCACGCCCATCAGGCGCAGCAGCGAGGGCACGGCCTGGCTGACATAGCGTGCATTCGGAGCGCCAGGGGCGCCGGCGGTACCGGGCGCTTCCGGCAGCAGGCAGTGGGCCAGGCCGCAGCAGGGGCCATTCTTCCAGATGAAGCCGATGCCGATGCAGGAGCCGAGCAAGGCTTGCAGCTGCTCGCCCTGCGTGCCCACGCTGAGTTGCCCCATGCCAACATGTTGCAGCGGCAAGTTTTGCTCGATGATGATGCTCATGCGGTACCCGCCTTATAAATCATGGGAAACTCGAATTGATAGCCGGTGCCGAGGCGGGCGATGGTTTCCGACTCGCCCAGGATCAGCCGGCCCTCGTCCTTCAGGCTCAGGCGCGCCTGGCGCAGCACGGTTTCCTGGTGCTCGGCGTCGAAATAGATCAGCACGTTGCGCAGGAAGACCAGGTCGAAGCGCTGGGCCGGGCGCAGCGCTTCCAGCAGATTGTGCTGGGCAAAGCTGACGTGCTGGCGCAGTTCCTCGTTGACCTTGACGCCATACGGCGCGGGCGTGAAATATTTGCGCAGCAAGTCCGGGTGCGACAGGCGGATGCGCTCGACGGAGCGGCCGCTGTACTGGCCGGCCCGCGCCGCGCCCAGGATCTGCTGCGAAATGTCGCTGGCCAGGATCTGGTAGCGGAAGGCGGGCGCCTGCAGCTTGAATTGCTCGCACAGCATGGCGATCGAATACAGTTCCTCGCCGCTGGCGGCGGCCGCCGACCAGATGGCGAGGCAGCCGCCCGGATGCGCGCGGGCCCAGGCGGGCAGGTAGCGGTCGCGGAAGTAATCCCAGATGGACGGCGTGCGGAAGAACAGGGTGTCGTTGGTGGTCACCAGGTCGATGAAATGGGCTACCTCGTCGCGGTCGCTGGCCACGCGGTCCAGGTAAGCCTGGTAGCTGTGCAGGGACAGCGCCTGCAGCCGTGGCTGCAAGCGCCGTTCCAGCAAGACGCTCTTGCGTGCCGTCATGGCGATGCCCGTATGCTGGCGCACCAGCGCGATCAGGGTCGTCAGCACCTCGGGCGTCAAGGTGGCCGCGTGGCTCATGGCCTACACCACGAAGCCGGAGACAGTCTGGTTCAGGCTGCCCGCGCGCTCGTTCAAGCCATCCGTCGAGCGGGCGATGCTGTCGCAGTTGGCGGCCGACTTTTCCGTTTCCTCGGCAATGTACTGGATCGCCGTGGACACTTCGCGCGCCGTCAGCAGCTGCTCGTTGGCCGCCTTCGAGATATCCGAGATGGCCAGGGTGGTCTTCGCCACGCCCGAGACGATCTTGTCGAAGGCGTCGCTGGCCTGGCGGGAGATTTCGCTGCCCGTCGAGACGCGCTTGACGGATTCGTTGATCAGCTTGGAAATTTCCTTGGTCGCCTGCGAAGAGCGCTCGGCCAGCTTGCGCACCTCGTCGGCAACGACGGAAAAGCCCAGCCCGTGCTCGCCCGCGCGGGCCGCCTCGATGGCCGCATTGAAGGCCAGCATGTTCGTCTGGTTGGCGATTTCGCTGATCACCTTGACGATTTCGCCGATGTCTTCCGACGAGCGGTTGATCAAGTCCATCGCTTCGATCGACTTGGCGACGGCGCGCGCGCCCGCTTCCGCTTCCTGCTGCGTGGCTTTCGCCAGGTAATCGGCGTTCGAGGTGTTTTCCGCGATGGAATTGATGGAAAAGGTCAGGCCGTCGATGGAGGCGTTCATTTCTTCCACCGTGGCGCCCAGCGCCTGCGTGCCCACGGCCACGCCCGTGGCCCGTTCGGCGATCGCGTGCGAGGCGTCGGCAAAGCCGTTCGCCGCCGACACCACGTTGCCGATCACGCCGCGCAAGTCGATGATCATCTTGCTGATGCCGCCGGCCAGCAGGTCGATCGGCTCGTCGCCCTCGGGCACGATATTGCAGGTCAGGTCGCCTTGCGCCGCGCGCGCCACCGATTCGAGCAGGGCATTGACCTTGCGGCTGTCGTTGGCGGCCTTGGACTGGATGCTGTTTTCCAGGTTCACCTGTTCGCTGATGTCGATGGCGAACTTGACCACCTTATACGGCTTGCCGTTGAGGTCCAGGATGGGGTTGTAGGTGGCCTGTATCCACACCACCTTGCCATGGTTGCCCAGGCGCTTGTAGCGGCCCGCGTCGAATTCGCCGCGGTTGAGCTTTTGCCAGAATTTCTTGTACTCGGCGCTGCTCGCATACTCGGGCTCGCAAAACATGCGGTGGTGCTCGCCCTTGATATCGCTCAAGTCATAGTCCATGACGGCGAGGAAATTGTCGTTCGCATCCAGCACATTGCCCTGCATGTCGAATTCGATCACGGCCTGCGCCTTGCCGATGGCGCTGACCTTGCCTTCGTATTCGGCGTTGCGCTTTTTCAGGGCCGTGACGTCGCTGGCGAACTTGACCACCTTGAAGGGCCGGCCTTCCGTATCGAAAATGGGGTTGTACGAGGCATTGAGCCAGATTTCGCGGCCGTCCTTGGTGAGGCGCTTGTATTCGCCCGCGTCGAACTGGCCTTGCCCCAGCTTGTGCCAGAACTGCGCATAGTCGTCGCTGTTGGCGTAATCGGGCAGGCAAAACATGCGGTGATGCTTGCCCTTGATCTCGTCGAGCGTGTAGCCGACGGACTTGAGGAAATTGTCGTTGGCGTCGAGGATGGTGCCGTCGAGCCGGAACTCGATCACGGCCTGGGCCTTGCTGATGGCGTCGATCTTGCCTTCGTAATCGGCGTTGCGGCGCTTGGTGACCGTGATGTCGGTGGCAAACTTGATGACTTTATACGGTTTGCCGTCCGCGTCGAGGATGGGGTTGTAGGATGCGTTGATCCACACTTCGCGCCCATCCTTGGCGCGGCGCTTGTATTCGCCATGGTCGAACTCGCCGCGTCCCAGCTTGGCCCAGAAGTTGCTGTATTCATCCGTCTTGACATATTCGGGGTCGCAGAAGATGGCATGGTGCTTGCCTTGCACTTCCGCCAGGGTATAGCCGACGACGCGCAGGAAATTGTCGTTCGCATGCAGGATGGTGCCGTCGAGTTCGAATTCGATCACGGCCTGGACACGGTTCAATGCAGTATTTATCGCTTGTAAGTCCAGATCCTGGGAGTGGCTGACATGGCTGGCTGCGTCCATAGTATTTCCTTCGGGGTGAGAAGAGGAATGGGAACGATAATGCCGCTGCTATTACTTTTACTGCTATCCATAAAAGGCAGCAATGTTATTGCCGCGGTCGACATCTGGTGATAATCGGTGAGAATGTGCGCGCAGAACGGCCGCCAGTGTTTTTCCTGCGGTATGCCTTATTGTAGATAAATTGTAGAGTATTGATTTGTATCAACAATTTTATTATTCCCCAGCATCTGGCGAAAAACAAGGGGCGGGAATAAATAATGTAAAAACTGTCGCAATTGGCCCATGCCGGCATATAACAAACGCATTTTCTTACATAATAAAACGGCGTTATTATTATTGTGCTTTTATTATTTAAATGAATATTCAAGTGATAGCTTCTACTGGACCTTGCTGCATGCAGCAGAATCTTTCCGCAAATGATGTTGTACCATGGCGTACCATGCTGGCGCCTGCGCGCGCACGACAAAAATAATACGAGCGTTCTTTTATGCGGTATAGTGCAGCTTCATCCCTTGCAACCACCTCATCGCCAAGCAAAAACCTATAGACCAACAAGGAAGAGACATGAGTGCTGAATATCAAGTGAACGGCGCCGTTGCCGTCATTACCCTGGCCAACCCGCCCGTCAACGGCCTGGGCCTGGCGACGCGCACGGCCGCCGTGGCCGGCATCCGCCAGGCGCTGGCGGACGACGCCGTCAAAGCCATCGTCATCACGGGCGCCGGCAAGGCCTTTTCGGGCGGCGCCGATATCAAGGAATTCAATTCGCCCAAGGCGCTCACGGAACCAACGCTGCACACCCTGATCAACGTCGTCGAGCAATCGACCAAGCCCGTCGTGGCAGCCATCCACAGCGTCTGCATGGGCGGCGGCCTGGAGCTGGCGCTGGGCTGCAACTACCGCGTGGCCGCGCCTGGCGCGCAGATGGCCTTGCCTGAAGTCAAACTCGGCATCTTGCCGGGCGCGGGCGGCACGCAGCGCCTGCCGCGCGTGCTGGGCCTGGAAATGGCCCTGAACATGATCGTCTCGGGCACGCCCGTGGCGTCCGAAAAACTGGCCGGCACGGCCCTGTTCGACGAAGTCATCGCGCCCGGCGCGGACTTGCTGGCCGCCGCCGTGGCCTTCGCCACGAAAGTGGGCGACGTGCGCCCGCTGCCGAAAGTGCGCGAGCGCAAGGTCGATTACCCGAACCACGAAGCGTTCCTGCAGTTTTCGCGCAATACCGTGAAAGCCATGTCCGGCCCGTTCCCCGCACCGCTGAAATGCGTCGATGCCGTGGCGGCCGCCGTGACGATGAAATTCGACGAGGGCTTGAAGTACGAGCGCGAACTGTTCATGCAGCTGGTACAGTCGCCGGAATCGAAAGCCCTGCGCCACGCCTTCTTTGCCGAGCGCGTCGCCAGCAAGGTGCCCGACGTGCCGGCCGACACGCCCGTGCGCGCCATCGCCAGCGCGGCGATTGTCGGCGCCGGCACTATGGGCGGCGGCATCGCCATGAATTTCGCCAACGCGGGCATCCCCGTGACCTTGCTGGAAACGAAGCAGGAAGCGCTGGACAAGGGCCTGGCCACCATCCGCAAGAATTATGAAAACACGGTCAAGAAGGGCAAATTGACGCAGGACAAGGCCGAGCAGCGCATCGCGCTCGTTTCCGGCACGTTGGCGTATGCGGATATCGCGCAGGCGGACATCGTCATCGAAGCCGTCCTCGAAGAACTGGGCGTCAAGGAAACCGTGTTCAGGCAGCTCGACGCCGTCATGAAGCCGGGCGCCATCCTCGCCTCGAACACCTCGACCCTGGACCTGGACAAGATCGCCGCGTTCACCCAGCGCCCGCAAGACGTGGTCGGCACGCATTTCTTCAGCCCGGCGAACGTCATGAAACTGCTGGAAATCGTCCGTGGCAAGGAAACGGGCAAGGATGTGCTGGCCACGGCGCTGGCGCTGTCGAAAAAGCTGAAAAAGACGGGCGTCGTTTCCGGCGTGTGCGACGGTTTCATCGGCAACCGCATGATCGAGCAATACAGCCGCCAAGCCGGTTTCCTGCTGGAAGAAGGCTGTCTGCCCGAGCAGGTCGACAAGGCCGTCGAGAAATTCGGCTTTGCCATGGGCCCGTTCCGCATGGGCGACCTGGCCGGCAACGACATCGGCTGGGCCATCCGCAAGCGCCGCTACGTGGAAAAACCGGAAGTGACGTATTCGAAGACGGCCGATCTGCTGTGCGAACTGGGGCGCTATGGCCAGAAGACGGGCGCCGGCTGGTATGACTACAAGCCGGGCGACCGCAAGGCGTACGCCTCGGAACAGGTCAACGCCATGATAGTCCAGCACTCCGCCGACATCGGCGTGGCGCGGCGCAAGATCGGCGACCAGGAAATCGTCGAGCGGCTCGTGTATGCGCTCGTCAACGAAGGCGCGCGCATCCTGGAAGAGGGCATCGCCCTGCGCGCCTCGGACATCGACATGGTGTATCTGACGGGCTACGGTTTCCCGCTGTTCCGCGGCGGCCCCATGTTCTACGCGGACACGGTCGGCTTGCCGAACGTGCTCGACACGATCGCCGGCTATGCGAAAGGCCGCCATGGCGAAGCGTGGACGCCTGCGCCCCTGCTGGTGAAGCTGGCGGGCGAGGGCAAGGGCTTCAATAGTTGATGTTGGGCTGTTGAATGACAAAGGGCAGATTTCTCTGCCCTTTTTTTATTTCTTCTTCGCCACCATCTTGACCGCTTCGTTGACGATGACGGGATTGTCCTTCTGGATGTAGTAGCCGGCGCCCGTGATGCGCTCGATGGCCGGCGCGCCGGACAGGCGCTGCCAATCCTTTTCCTGGGCCCGCACCACGTTTTCAAACGAGCCCATTTCCTCGATGCCGAACTTGTCGCGCACCAGCAGCATGGCGGGCACGCGCAGCGGGCTGCCCATGTCGACGTGCTGCAGACATTGCGTCTGGGCATCAAATTCGGCCGATTCCGTACTGTTGAACATCAGCTTGCGCCGCGTCTTGACGAGCATGGCGTAGGTGGATGCGTCCGTCTGCAGGCGGTTCCATTGCTGCGGGTGCGTGGGATCGAGCAAGACCAGGCCGGCCACGTCCTGCGGGTACAGCTTCGCATACACATACTGGTACAGTCCGCCCAAGCCATGGCCGACCAGCACATACGGCGGTTTCAGGCCCGCTTGCGCCAGCAGGGCGCGCTGCTGGGCGGCGATGGTGCACGGGTCGCGCGGCGTGGTGGTTTTCTTGCTGTCGCCGTAGCCGGGACGGTCGTACACAAGCACGCGGTGCTGCTTTGCCACTTCGGGCGCCACCTTGGCCCACACATCCTTGCCGTCGCCCATGGCCGACTGGAACACGACGGGCACGCCGCCCTGGCCGCTCACGGTGTAGGCGATGCTGGCGTCGGGCAGGGCGGCGGTAGCCGGCACGCCGGGCATGACCGGGGTCGATGGCAACAGGGAGCAGCCGGAAAAACAGCCTGCCAGCAGCAAGCCGGCGCTGGAGAGGAGCATGGTGCGCGCGGGGCGGCCGACGAATAGATGATGCATGAATCTCCTTCTTGGTGCAGGGACCGGGGACCGGTATGGCGTGCCAGCCATTATAGGCAAATCGTCACGAAGTGGAAATGCCGAACAGAGACGGATTTCCCGTCCTGTCAGCCGGCGTCGGCGCGGTGGCAGACGGCTTCGATGCGGTTGCCGTCCGGATCGAACAAAAAGGCCGCGTAATAGCTGGCGTGATAGTGGCGCAAGCCGGGCGCGCCCAGGTCGATGCCGCCCTGCGCCAGCCCCGCGTGCCAGAACGCTTCCACGGCCGCGCGCGAGGGGGCCTTGAAGCAGCAATGGCGGCGCGGCGCGTCGCCGGGCGCGGGGCCCAGGCGGACGGAAAAATAGCTGCGTTCGGGGTGTTCGGCATCGCTGCGCTCGCCATAGCCTATCCACGCATTGGCATGGTCGCTGCCCACCTTGGGCACGCCGAGCGCGGCGAAGATGGCGTCGTAGAAGCGCTCGGCGCGTTCCAGGTCGCTGACGGTGAGGGAAACGTGGTCGAGCATGGTCACTCCGCAGTAAAAACAAGGACGGCCATAGCATAGCCCGGATCAGGGCGGCCGTGGGCGGGAGTGACCGAGTGATACTGCCGGTGGCCGACTGCCGGTTAAGGTCGGCGGACGCACGCACATGGCGCATTGGCCGCGCAGGCGGGGCAGGTCGGCGCCGGGCGCGCCAGCCGGGTGACGATATTGCGGCTGATGACTTGCACGCGGGGCGCGAACAGCATCACGGCGCAGAAGGCCACGGGCCAGGCGGCAAAGAACGCGTGGCGCCAGCGGGGCAGGAAGTCCGCCTGCAGGCCGATATTGAGCCAGGTGACCCAGGCGCTCATCAGCAGGGTCATGACCAGCGACATCAGGAAGGCAAATACGCAACGCAAACGCAGGGCTTCGGACATGGGACACTTTCAAAATGGTAAGGAAAGGGCAGCGTAACAACTTGCAGCAATCTATACTAGAGCCATATTTTTAATTTCAAATTCCGAAAATGCAATCATGCTCGATGATTTAGCCCTGTTTGTTTCCATTGTCGAGGCGGGCAGCCTGCATGCGGCGGCCGTCAAGGAAGACTTGCCCGCCGCCACCGTCACGCGCCGGCTGCAAAAGCTGGAAAGCCAGCTCGGTTACCGCTTGCTCAACCGCAGCGCGCGCCGCTTGCAGCCGACGGCGGAAGGCTGGCAATACTACGAGCAGTGCCGTCCCCTGGTCCATGCCCTGAGGCAAGCCACGCAGCAGCTCGACGCCAGCCTGTCGGCCGTCTCGGGCAGCATCCGCGTGTTGGCGCCCGTCAACTTCGCCAGCGGCTTGCTGACGCCGGCCTGGGTCAGCTTCATGCAGAAGTATCCGGACATCCGCCTGGAGCTGGAACTGTCGAACCTGCTGCAAGACCTGGTGGGCAGCGGCGCCGACCTGGCCATCCGCGTGGGCTCGCTCGACGACTCCTCGCTGATGCAGCGCCGCCTGGGCAGCGCCGCGCTGGTGATGGTGGCCGCGCCCGGCTACCTGGCGCGCGCCGGCGTGCCGCGCGACTTGCAGGAGCTGGAAAAGCACGAGCTGATCGTGGCCGAACCGCTGCGCACCTGGCGCTTGCGGCGGCCCGGCGACGGCGCCGAAATGGTGATCGAACCGCAGGCGCGCCTGCGCGTGAACGAGATGCGCCTGGCCGTGGAGATGGCCGACGCGGGCATCGGCATACTGCTGTGTCCGCTTCTGCAATGCCGCGACGAAGTGGCCAGCGGCAGCCTGGTGCGCGTGCTGCCCGACTGGATGCCGCAGCCGCGCCACGTGTACGCCGTGTGGACGCAGCGGCGCTACCTGCCGGCCCGCGTGCGCGTGCTGCTCGAGCACCTGGCGGCGTTTGCGGCCGGCAATCCGCTGTTGAACGACGGGACTGGCGTCTAGCCCGCCTGTTGCTGCACCAGCCACTGCGTGAATCGGCGCAGCGCCGGCGCAAAGCCGCTGGCCGGCGCGGCGCCGGGCCTGGCCTGGGCAAGGAAATAGGCTGCCTGCGCCTGCATGGCGGGATAGCGGCGTAGCAACAGCGCGGCATGCTCGTCCAGGCTGGCGGGCCAGCCGGGATCGCCATCCTGGCGCAGCAGGTTGCAGGAACGGATCAGCTTGCGCGACGCTTCGCGCTGCAGGCGGGCGATGGCGGCAGGGTCGCGCTCGTCATCGAGGCGCCGCGCATAATCGTCCAGCACGCGGGCAAAGTCGCCATTCACGGCCAGGGCGATGGCGCGCGAGGGAGAGAAGGGCGCAAAGTGCGGCGCCAGGTCCTCGCCCCACAGGCAGCGGCACTGGTGCTTGAGCCAGTAGCCCCAGCTGTACAGGTGCTCCGGCGCCAGCACCTGGGCCCGGTGGCCGATATCGAAATCGATTTTCAGTACTTCCCGGCGGCGTGCCTGCAGGGCCAGGCGCAGCGCTTCCAGCGTTTCCAGTTGCGGCGGCGTGGGCGGCTGGCGCAGCACCAGGGTCAGGTCGAGGTCGGACACGCCCGGCGTGGCATCGCCGCGGGCGATGCTGCCATACAGGTAGATGCCGTCCAGCAAGTTGCCGGCGTGCGCAGCCAGGCTGGCGCAGACGTCTTGCAGCAAGGCGTCGAAATGGTGCTGCAGCGGGCCGCAGGGGGCGGGGGCGATGGTCGGCATGCCTGGGGACGAGTCCGGTGGGAGAAACTTCCACCATAGCATGCAGTGGCGCGCGCGCAGGTAATCCTTTCTAATAAGTAATACCGAGCGCTTGTACTTTTCGCCAGGATCGCGTTAAGATAAAGCTGCCCGCTTATCCAGTGGGCAATCTGGTGTTTTTCGCGCAATCCCGTCCCTATCCATGAGAGTAGCAATGAAATATCTGATCATTCCCTTCTTGCTGGCCATTACTGGCTGTGAAGTACTGTATGACGCAAACCGGGACAAGATCGGCGAGTATTGCAACAGCCTCAATAATTTTGACGACCGCAACGCCTGCCGCAAGCGCAACCAGACCAGCTACCAGGAATACGTGCAGCAGCGCGACCAGCTGAAAAAGAAAAACGACAAGTAAGCCTGCCGCCATAGACGCCACATAAAAAAACGCCGCTGACCAGTCAGCGGCGTTTTGCTTTGCAGACCCCGGTCTTGCGGCCGGGGCTGGCATCCATTTAATCGTCGGCGTAGATATTGTTGTCCTTGGTTTCCTTGACGAACAGGGTGCCGATCACGACAGTCGCCAGGGCGACGACGATCGGATACCACAGGCCATAATAAATGTCGCCCTTGAAGGCCACCAGCGCGAAGGCCGTGGTCGGCAGCAAGCCGCCGAACCAGCCGTTACCGATATGGTAGGGCAGGGACATCGAGGTGTAACGTATGCGCGTCGGGAACATTTCCACCAGCATGGCGGCGATCGGGCCATACACCATGGTCACGTACAGCACCAGGATGAACAGCAGCAAGACGACCATCGGCTTGTTGATCTGGTCCGGATCCGCTTTCGCAGGGTAGCCCGCTTCCTTGATGCCGGCGCCCAGTTCTTTCTTCAGCGCCGCTTCGTGGGCCTTGCTGTCCGCATCGAAGTTCAGGCCGTCCGGCGTCATGACGGCGTTGAACGAGCTAAATTCCTTCGTACCGATGCGCACCTTGGCGATGCTGCCGGCCGGCGCGTCTTCCTTCGTGTAATTCACCGAGCTGTTCGACAGGAAACCCGTGGCGATGTCGCACGACGATGGGAACTTCTTGGTACCCGTCATGTTGAACTGGAAGTGGCAGGAAGCCGGATCGGCGACCACCACCACTGGCGAGTTCTTCAGTGCCGCTTCCAGCTGCGGGTTGGCGAAGTGGGTCAGGCCGTTGAAGATCGGGAAGTAGGTGGCTGCGGCGATCAGGCAGCCGCCGAGGATGATGTACTTGCGGCCGATGCGGTCGGACAGGCTGCCGAAGAACAGGAAGAACGGCGTGGCCAGCAGCAGGGCGACGGCGACGAGCACGTTGGCCGTTGCCAGGTCCACCTTCAGGGTCTGGATCATGAAGAACAGGGCGTAGAACTGGCCCGTGTACCACACGACAGCCTGGCCGGCGGTCAAGCCGATCAGGGCCAGGATGACGATCTTCAGGTTCTTCCACTTGCCGAACGCTTCCGTCAGCGGGGCTTTCGAGGTCTTGCCCTCGGCCTTCATCTTGGCAAACGCCGGCGATTCATTCATGGCCAGACGGATCCATACGGAAATACCCAGCAGGATGACGGAGACGAGGAAGGGAATGCGCCAGCCCCACGCTTCGAAATCCTTCTCGCCGGTCGCCAGGCGGGTGCCCAGGATGACCATCAGCGACAGGAAGAAGCCCAGGGTTGCCGTCGTCTGTATCCACGCCGTGAACGCGCCGCGCTTGCCTTCAGGCGCATGCTCGGCCACGTAGGTGGCTGCGCCGCCGTACTCGCCGCCCAGCGCCAGGCCTTGCAGGATGCGCAGGATGACGAGGATGATCGGTGCGGCGATGCCGATGGACGCATGGCCCGGCAGCAAGCCGACGATGAAGGTGGAGCCGCCCATGATCAGAATGGTGATCAGGAAAGTGTACTTGCGGCCGATCATGTCGCCCAGGCGGCCGAAGACCAGCGCGCCGAACGGACGCACGATGAAGCCGGCGGCAAAGGCCAGCAGCGCGAAGATGAAGGTGGTGGTGGGGTCGCCGATGAAGAATTGCTTGGCGATGATCGATGCCAGCGAACCGTACAGGTAAAAATCGTACCATTCAAAGACGGTGCCCAAGGAGGATGCAAAGATGACCTTGCGTTCCTCTGGCGTAATCGGCGTTCCTTTGGTGGAAATTTTCCGTACGTCGGCAGAGCCGGATGGTGATGCCATGGTTTGTCTCCCTATGTTTTATAGTGAACCATTGCCGCGGTCTTTTTGACCATTCTTGCAACAGCTGGAGGCGAGTGTGTTCTCCGAACCTTACGTCATGCTTGCTTGAAACTTACAGCAAGCTTACAAATTGCCATTCCTTTCAACTTTGCGAACGACCGTACTTAAATGTGCTATTCTGATTCCGCAGATCTATCACCCGACCATATAACATTCCCACAAGGAGACACAGCATGAATGAAGCCGTCATCGTATCGACCGCCCGCACGGGCCTGGCCAAGTCCTGGAAGGGCGCGTTCAACATGACGCATGGCGCCACCCTGGGCGGCCATGTGCTGGCGGCCGCCGTCGAGCGCGCGCGCATCGAGGCGGAGGAAGTGGAAGACGTGCTGGTCGGCTGCGCCTTTCCCGAAGGCGCCACGGGCGGCAACATCGCGCGCCAGGTGGCCTTGCGCGGCGGCTGCCCCGTCACGACGGCCGGCATGACCGTCAACCGTTTTTGTTCCTCGGGCTTGCAGGCCATCGCCCTGGCGGCGCAGCGCATCATCGCCGGCGAAGGCGATATCTATGCGGCGGGCGGCGTGGAATCGATTTCCTGTGTGCAAAACGAGATGAATACGCATATGTACCGCGACGTCTGGCTGCAGCAGCACAAGCCGGAAGTGTATTGGCCCATGCTGCAGACGGCTGAAACCGTGGCCAAGCGCTATCAGATTTCGCGCGAGCGCCAGGATGCCTACGGCGCGCAAAGCCAGCAGCGCGCCGCCGCGGCCCTGGCTGCCGGCCTGTTCGATGCGGAAATCGTGCCGATGACCACCGTCATGGGCGTGGCCGACAAGGCCAGCGGCATGCTGGTGTCGCGCGAAGTGACGATCTCGGCAGACGAAGGCATCCGCGCGGACACGACGTATGACGGCGTGGCGAAGATCCGCCCGGCCATTCCGGGCGGCGTCATCAGCGCCGGCAACGCTAGCCAGTTTTCCGATGGCGCTTCGATGGCCATCGTCATGAATGCGAAAGTGGCCGAAGCGAAAGGTCTGCAGCCGCTGGGCATCTTCCGCGGCTTCGCCGTGGCCGGCTGCGAACCCGATGAAATGGGCATTGGCCCCGTGTTTGCCATCCCGAAACTGCTGAAAAAGGCGGGCTTGACGGTGGCCGACATCGGCCTGTGGGAACTCAATGAAGCGTTCGCCGTGCAAGTGCTGTACTGCGCCGACACCCTGGGCATCCCCATGGACCGCCTGAACGTGAACGGTGGCGCGATCGCCGTCGGCCACCCGTACGGCGTGTCGGGCGCCCGCCTGACGGGCCACGCCTTGATCGAAGGCAAGCGCCGTGGCGTCAAATACGTGGTGGTGACCATGTGCATCGGCGGCGGGCAGGGCGCGGCCGGGTTGTTCGAAGTGCTGTGATATAGGTAAACCCGGTCTGCGGGCGGCTTCCAGGGCCGCCCGTTTGCATTGCGCGCCCTGTTCCTGCAAGACGCGCCGATAGCGGTTACAGTAATGCTTCATTAATAAACAAGCAGCCTGCCGCCATGATCAAGCACATCGTTTTCTGGAAACTCAAAGACCACGCCGAAGGCGCCGACCGCGCCACCAATGCATTGAAACTGAAAGCCCTGCTCGATTCCTGCTCGGACTTGGTGCCGGGCATCTTGAAATTCGAGGCAGCCGTGGCCCAGCCTGGCCTGGAAGCGACCTACGACATCGTGCTGTACAGCGAGTTCGCCAGCCGCGAGGCGCTCGACGCTTACCAGAACCACCCCGAGCACGTGAAAATCAAGCCATTCTTTGGCGCCGTGCGGGAAGCCAGACAGTGCATGGACTATGAAGTGTAAATCCGGGGTCAGTCGCTTCGCGATCGGAATGCGTCCCATTGGGACGTATTCCCCCGCGGGGTCTGACCCCAGCTCTTGCGTTACGGGCTAAATTCTGAACTTCCCCCCACAAACAGGATCCCATATGACCACCTACCAACGCATCGTCCTCGCCTCGCGCCCCGCCTCCAATGAGGAAGTGCAGCCGGCACATTTTCGTCTGGAAACTAAAGACATTCCCGCCATCCAGGATGGCGAATTGCTGGTGCGCAACCAGTACCTGTCGCTCGACCCCTATATGCGCGGGCGCATGAGCGCCAATAAAAGCTATGCGGCGCCGCAGGCGCTCGATGAAACCATGATAGGCGGCACGGTGGGCGTGGTGCTGGAATCGAAGCATCCGAAGTTTGCCGTGGGCGACACCGTCGTGGGCACCCTGGGCTGGACGGAAGTGGCCGTATCGGACGGCACCATGCTGCGCAAGGTCGATACGACGCACATTCCCGCCTCCGCCTACCTGGGCTCCGTCGGCATGCCGGGCATGACGGCGTGGTATGGCTTGAACCAGATCATGGCGCCGAAAGCCGGTGAAACCGTGGTCGTGTCGGCCGCCAGCGGCGCCGTGGGCAGCGTCGTGGGGCAGCTGGCGAAATTGAAAGGCTGCCGCGTGGTCGGCATCGCCGGCGGCGCGGACAAATGTGCGTATGTGGTCAATGAACTGGGTTTCGACGCCTGCGTCGACTACAAGGCGGGCAACTTGGAGGCCGACCTGGCGGCGGCCACGCCGGACGGCATCGACGCCATCTTTGAAAACGTGGGCGGCGCCATCTTCGATGCGGCCCTGGCGCGCACCAACGCGTTTGGCCGGATCGCCGTGTGCGGCTGGATAGCCGGCTACAACGGCGAACCGACGCCGCTCGACAATGCGCGCCTGATCCTCACCAACCGCCTCACCGTGCGCGGCTTCATCGTTTCCGAGCAGCCGGAATTCTGGCCGCAAGGCTTGAGTGAACTGGGCACGCTGGTGGCGACGGGCAAGCTGAAATTCCGCGAATCCGTGGCTGACGGCCTGGCCAGCGCGCCGGAAGCGTTTATCGGCCTGTTGAAAGGCCGCAATTTCGGCAAGCAGTTGGTCAAGCTCAGCTGATCTCTCTGTGAAAAGGCAGGTCGTGCGACAATTGCGGCCTGTCTCTTTCTACATTACACCATGACCAAGCACACCATCCGCCTCGGCGACTGGGCCACCCTGGGCCCTGACGCCACCGCCATCCGTTTTGAAGTTTTCGTCGATGAACAAAAGGTGCCGGCCGAGATCGAACTCGACGACATGGACGCCGTCTGCCTGCACGCCGTCGCCTATGACGATGCCGGCAACGCCATCGGCACGGGCCGCCTATTGCCTGACGGCCACATCGGCCGCATGGCCGTGCGCCAGCCGGGCCGGGGCACGGGCGTGGGCGGCGCCATTTTGACCTTGCTGATGGACAAAGCCCGCGAACGGGGCGACAAGGCGGTGGTGCTGAACGCGCAAACCGTGGCCGCGCCATTCTATGCGCGGCACGGTTTCGTGCAGCAGGGGGAACAATTTGAAGAGGCGGGGATTGCGCATGTGGAAATGCGCCTGCAGTTTGCCTGATTAATCAAGCAGGCCTGGTTCGCACGGCGTCCGCGAATACGGACGCCGCGCGGCTACGCTTAATTCTGCGCGTGCGACTGGCGCCATTTATCCAGAATCACGGCCAGCACGATCACGACGCCCTTGGCTACATACTGCCAGAACGACGACAGTCCCAAAATCGTCAAGCCATTGTTCATCACGCCGATGATCAGGGCGCCGATGACGGTGCCCCAGACGGAACCCACGCCGCCCATCAGGCTGGTGCCGCCCAGCACGACGGCCGCGATGGCATCGAGTTCATAACCGGTACCCCAGTTGCCGTTGGCCGCATACAGGCGGCTGGCCGACATGGCGCCGCCCAGGCCCGCGAACAGACCGCTGATCGTGTAGACAAACATCAAGACGAGACCGACTTTGATCCCCGTCAAACGGGCCGCCTGGATATTGCCGCCGACGGCGTAGATATGCAGGCCCAGGGTGGTCTTGCGCAAGATGAACCACGTCAGCACGACGACGGCCGCCGCCAGCCAGATCAGCCAGGGCACGGCCAGGAAGCTGCCGTTGCCCATCCATTCGAAGCTGGGGATTTCCGTGTTCAGCACGCTGGTGCCATCCGCCAGCAGGTAAGCGGCGCCGCGCAGGGCCGTCATGGTGCCGAGGGTCACGACGAAGGGGTTCAGGCCGACGAGGGCCACCAGCACGCCGTTCAGCGCGCCCAGCAGCAGGCCGACGATGAGGAAGGCGGGAATCGAGAAGCCGGCGAACTGGGCCGATAGCGACATCAGCATGCCTGCCACGGCCGAGACGGCCAGCACGGAACCGACGGACAGGTCGATGCCGCTGGTCAAAATGACGAAGGTCATGCCCGACGCCAGCACGATGTTGATCGACACCTGGCGGAAGATGTTCATGGTGTTATTGCTGGTCATGAACGTCGACGTGCCATCGGCCGAGAAATACACGGTCAGGCCATACATGGCCAGGTACAGCACCACCAGCACGGGCAGCATGCCCAGGCGGCGCATCAGGTTCGAGGCATTGAAGGGTTCGCCGGCGCGCGCGGCGCCGCGGGTGGTAGTCGTTGTCATGTTGAATCTCCTGAATGATTATTTTTATGCCGCTTCCAGCTGGGTGGCATAGGCGAGGATGTTTTCCTGCGTAATGTCGTCGCCCGTCACTTCGCCCGTCAGGCGTCCTTCGCACATCACCATCACGCGGTCGCAGATGCCGACCAGCTCGGCCAGTTCGCTGGAAATGCACAGCACGGCCGTGCCCGCATCGGCCAGCTGGTGGATGATCTTGTAGATTTCGCTCTTCGCGCCCACGTCCACACCCCGCGTCGGTTCGTCGAGGATCAGCACTTTCGGCGCGATGGCCAGCCAGCGCGCCAGCAAGACTTTCTGCTGGTTGCCGCCAGACAATCCGCCGACGATGCCGTCCGGCCCCGACACCTTGACGTTCAGGTTGCTGATCGCTTCGCGCGTGAGCTGCGTCAGGGCGCCACGGTTGACGACGCCCGCCGTCGCATGCTTGGACAGGATATTCATCGACATGTTTTCCATGGCCGACAATTGCATGAACAGTCCCAGGCTCTTGCGGTCCTCGGGCAGGTAGCCAATGCCGTGGCGGATGGCCGCCAGCGGGCGCTGGATATGCACTTCCTGGCCGTCGAGCCACACTTGCCCCGATTGTTTCTTGTCCGCGCCAAAGATCAGGCGCGCCAGTTCCGTGCGGCCCGCGCCGACGAGGCCGGCCAGGCCCGTGACTTCGCCCGCATGCAGGGAGAACGAGGCGGGCTTGACCTTGCCGCCGCCCACGTTTTCCACGCGCAAGCGCTCGGCGCCCCGCGTGGTGCGCCGCTGGTGCGAATAAAAGTCGTCGGCGGGGCGGCCCACCATCATTTGCACGACTTTCTTTTGATCCAGCTCATCCTTGCCCAGCTCGCCCACATAGGCGCCATCGCGCAGCACCGTGATGCGGCGCGCCAGGCGTTCCACCTCGGCCATGCGGTGGCTGATGTACAGCACGGCCAGGCCCTTGTCGCGCTGTTCTTCGATGATGCGGAACAATTGTTCTGTTTCCCGGTCGGACAGGGCGGCAGTGGGCTCGTCCATGATCAGGATGCGGCTTTCGTGCACGAGGGCGCGGGCGATTTCCACCTGCTGCTGCTCGGCGATCGACAGGGTGGACACCATGGTGTCCGCGTCGAAGCGGGAACCGAGGTCGGCCAGGATGGCGTTCGTGCGCGCGCGCATTTCGCCGCCCTTGACGGTCCAGAACGGTCCTTGCGGCTCGCTGCCCATGAAGACGTTCTGCGCCACCGTCATGTTCTTGGCCACGCTCAATTCCTGGTAGATCAGGTTGATGCCCAGCGCGCGGGCCTCGCCGGGGTTGCGGATGCGGATCGGCTTGCCGTCGAGAATGATTTCGCCCGCGTCCGGCGTGTACACGCCCGACAGAATCTTCATCAGGGTGCTCTTGCCGGCGCCGTTTTCGCCCATCACGGCATGGATTTCGCCGCTGCGCACCGTCAGGTGCACGCCGCGCAGCGCGCGCGTGGCGCCAAAGCGCTTCTCGATGCCGCGCATTTCAAAAATAATATCGTCGCTCATGACTGTCCTTCCTTGCTTTTGAAACTGCCGCCCGCCACCGGCCGGGGCCGGGACGGGCAACACGTGGTTCAGGTCAGGCAGATCAGTTCTTTACCCAGCCCGTGTAGGTGGCGACGTTTTCCTTGGTGATGGCCGGGGTCGGCAACAGCACCATGGTCTGTTTCGGCGTGCGGCCGTTCATGATGTCGTAGCCCATCTGCACGGCGTCCGTGGCCATGCGGTACGGGTTTTGCGCCGAGGTGGCGGCAAACAGGCCGGCCTTGTTTTTCAGGGCGTTCTGGCCATCGGGCGCGCCATCGACGGCCGTGATCAGTTTCACGTCCGTGCGCTTCGACTGCTTGATCGCCAGTTCGGCGCCGATGCCCGTCGGGTCGTTGATGGCGAACACGCCGTCGATCTTCGGATGGGCCGTCAGCAGGTTCGACATCACGGTCATGCCGCCGTCGCGGCTGCCGCCCGCGTTCTGGTTGTCGGACAGAATCTTGATATCCTTGAACGCGGCCAGGGTCTTCTTGCAGCCATTCACGCGGTCGATCACGGACGTCACGGGCGGGCCGTTCAGGATCACCACATTGCCCTTGCCGCCGATCTGTTTGGCCAGGTAGGCGCACGACACGTCGCCCGCCATGGTGTTGTCGGACATCACGGTGGCCGAAGCGCCCACGGCGCCCACGTCCACGGCGATCACGACCACGCCCGCATTGCGCGCTTTCTTGATGGCTGGCGCGATGCCCTTGGAATCGACGGCGTTCAGGATGATGATGTCGGTCTTGTTGGCGATGAAGTTCTCGATCTGGTCCACCTGGGTGTTCAGGTCATACTTGCTGGAAACAGTCGTGACTTTCACGCCAGGGCCGCCCAGTTTTTTCGCGCTTTCTTCCGCGCCGCGGCCGATGGCGACAAAAAACGGGTTGGCCAGGTCGCCCACGCTCACGCCGATGGATTTCAGCGGTTTGTCGGCGGCGAAGGCGCCGCAGGCGGCGGACAGCAGCAGGGAGGCGGTAATGACTTTTTTCATGAGGATCTCCAAGGGTTTTTATTGTAAAAAACAAACGGTGCTACGGTAAAAACTGGGTGAAAACTTAGCGAGTGCGCAATTTCTCGATCATGGCGTCCAGCTTGCCCGCATCGACGGCGAAGCCGCGGATGCCTTCGGCCAGCTTTTCGGTCGCCATCGCGTCGTCGTTCAGGGCATAGCGGAAAGCGGCTTCGTCGTAGGTGACGGCCGGTTGCGGCGCGCCTAGGTCGCCGCCCAGCGCGCGCTCGAACGGCGCATCCGCCGCTTCCAGCTTGGCCAGCAAGTCCGGGCTGATGGTCAGCAAGTCGCAGCCGGACAGGGCCGTAATCTGGCCCACGTTGCGGAAGCTGGCGCCCATCACTTGGGTGGCGATGCCGTGTTGCTTGTAGTAATTGAAGATGCGCGTGACCGATTGCACGCCCGGATCGTTGGACAGGCTGCGCGCCGCTTCGTCCCATGCCGCACCCTGCGACTTCTTGTGCCAGTCGTAGATGCGGCCCACGAACGGCGAAATCAGGCGCACGTTCGCATCGGCGCAGGCGACGGCCTGGCAAAATGCGAACAGCAAGGTCAGGTTGCAAAAGATGCCGTCTTTTTCCAGCTCGCGCGCGGCCTGGATGCCTTCCCAGGTGGCGGCGACCTTGATCAGCACGCGTTCGCGGGCCACGCCGGCTTGCTCGTACAGGGCGATCAGGCGGCGACCGCGGGCGACGGTGGCGTCGCGGTCAAAGCTCAAGCGGGCATCGACTTCCGTCGACACGCGGCCCGGCACGACTTTCAAAATTTCCAGGCCGAAGCGCACCAGCACCTGGTCGACGATATCGTCCAGGCTGGCGGATTGATGCGCGGCGACCGTGCTTTCCAGCAAGGGCGCGTAATCGGGCTGCAGCACGGCCTTCAAGATCAGCGACGGGTTGGTGGTCGCGTCTTGCGGCGCGAAGCGCGCCAGTTGCAGGAAGTCGCCCGTGTCGGCGACGACGGTGCTGTGTTGCTTCAATTGTTGCAGCTGATTCATTACTATTCCTTATCACTGAGTTGGTGCAAGGCTTGCACGGCGGGAAACAGGCTACGGTAGCGGCCGTAGCGGATGCTCAAGGCTGCGCTGTGCGCGGCATCGGGCAGGAAAGTGTTTTTGATGGGCAAGCCGGTGGACAGCAGCTGGCGCTGGCCGATGGCGGCAAAGCCCAGCTTGGCCGCGCCCAGGCTGGCCGACAGTTCGCTGTTGTGCAGGGTGCGCATTTCGCGTCCCAGCACATTGGCCAGCAATTGCGCCCAGTACTGGCTGCGCGCGCCGCCGCCCACCAGCATGCAGTGGGGCACGACGGCACCCGTCGACGTGACGGCCGCCATGGCGTCGCGCAAGGCAAAGGCCACGCCTTCGAGCACGGCGTAACCGAGCTGCGCCTGCGTGCTGTCGTGGCCCAGTTGCAAAAAGGCGCCGCGCACTTGCGGGTCGTTATGCGGCGTGCGCTCGCCCGACAGGTAGGGCAGGAACAGGGGCGCGGACGGGGCGACGGGGGCGTCGAGCGGCAAACCCGCTTCCACCAGCGCCAGCAGGGCCGCTTCGTCGGGCTGGCCCAGCACGCCGGTGGCCCAGCGCAAACAGCTGGCGCCGGACAAGATCGCGCCCATCGCATACCAGCGGCCGGGCAGGGCGTGGCAAAAGCTGTGCACGCCGCCGGCCGGGTTGCCCAGGGGCGTTTCGGTCACGGACACGATGGCGGCGCTGGTGCCCAGCGAGATAAAACTGTCGCCGCCGTTGACGGCGCCGATGCCCACGGCCGAGACGGGATTGTCGCCGCCGCCGCCCGCCACCACAACGTTGGCGGGCAAGCCCAGCTTGTCGGCGATGGCGTCCGGCACGGTACCGGTGGCGGCGTCGCCTTCGGCCAGGGCCGGCATTTGATCCAGGCGCAAACCGCAGGCCGTGACCATGGGTGCGAACCAGGCGCGTCGGGCCTCGTCCAGCCACAGGGTGCCGGCCGCGTCGGACATGTCCGTGAGTTTGATCCCCGTCAATTGCAGGCGCAGATAGTCTTTCGGCGACAGCAGGCAGGCGATGGCGGCGAAGGCGGCCGGCTCGTGCGTTTGCAGCCACAGCAGTTTCGGTGCCGTCAAGCCCGCCATGGGCAGGCTGCCCGTCACGTCCGCATACGCGGGATAGTCGCGCGCCAGGGCGGCCGCTTCGGCTTCGGCGCGCGCATCGTTCCACAGGATGGCGGGACGGATGACTTCATCGTTGGCGTCGAGCAGCACGGCGCCGTGCATCTGGCCCGACAGGCCGATGCAGGCGATCTGTGCATAGTCCTGCGGCCAGCCGGCGCGCAGCTGGGCCAGCGCCTGGATGCAGGCGGCCCACCAGTCCTGCGGCGCTTGTTCGGACCAGCCTGCTTGCGGGCGGCTGGTGTCGATGCGCACGGATGCCTGGCCGCGCACGCTGCCTGCGCTGTCCATCAGCACGGTTTTCAGTTCGGAGGTACCGAGGTCGATACCGAGGGAAATCGCTGGATGCATGGTGTGTCTATGTGTAAAGGTCAGGGGCAGCCGCAGGAGTTGCGTACGCGCAAGGTTGGCGACAAACGCTGCACGTGCTGGGCGCGGCCCGGATTGGCGATGCGGTCGATCAAGAGGTCGACGGCCATGGCGCCCAGCTCTTCGAGCGGCTGCGCCATCACGGTCAGGCGGGGGCTGAAATAATCGGCCCAGTCGAAATCATCGAAGCCGGCCAGCGCGACGTCTTGAGGTACCGCAATGTGCGCGTCGCGCAAGGCATGCATGGTGCCGATGGTCATCAGGTTATTGCCGGCGACGATGGCCGTGGGACGCTGTGCGGCGGGCAGGGCCAGCAATTCGCGCGTGGCTGCGCCGCTGCGCTCCAGGTTGGAGTCGCCCGAGCGCAGCAGCTCGGGATCAAAGGCGATATCGGCGCGCTGCAAGGCTAGGCGGTAGCCGTCGATGCGCTCGTCCGTCGTGGACAGGCCGGGCGCACCCGCGATGAAGCCGATGCGGCGGTGGCCGTGGACGGTGATCAGGTGGCTGACCAGCTCGGCCGTGGCGTGCGTGTTTTCCACGCCCACCTGGTCGAAGGGCTGGGGCGACATGCGGTCGACCAGCACGGAAGCGATCTTGTTGCTATTTAAATAGTCGAGGGCGCGGTTGTGCGGATCGCCGGACGGCGCCAGCACGATGCCGTCGACGCGGCGCTGGTGCAAGTTCTGCACCACCTTCAACTCCTGTTCGGGGTCGTCATGCGTATCGGAAAACAGCATCATCAAGCCATGGCGCGTGCAAGCCGCCTCGATGGCGCGCACGGTTTCGCTGAAGTAATGATTGGTGAAGGCGGAAATGGCCACGCCGATGGTGCCCGACGAGGAGCCTGCCAGTGCGCGCGCCAGCATGTTCGGCACATAGCCGATCTGCTGCATGGCCGCGTTGACGGCGGCGACGGTTTTCGGGCTGACCTTGCGGGTGCCGTTGACTACGTGAGAGACGGTCGACAGCGATACGTCCGCCGCCCGCGCTACATCTTCCATGGTGGCCATGGTGTCTCCTGAGGTTTTTCTTATTATTGTGTACTGCGATTGGGTACGGCTGTGTCGCCGCGATTGAAGCTATCGTAAACAAAAGAAAGCGCTTGCGCAAGCGCTTTCTTTTTTTGCGCGAACGATATTTTGCCAAGGCAAGCAAGCCGCGCGGGAGGGAATGGATGAGGGAAACGGGGCGGAGCCGGACGGTGCCGGCCCCGCAGCAATTACTGAATCACCAGCTCGTGCAATTCGCCGGGCGAGTCCGGGAACAGTTTCACGACGGTGGACGTGCGCGTGCCGTAGCCCGGCGTTTCGATGCAGACGGCGGACAGCACGCGCTCGAGGTCGAGTGGTACGCCCGTGTCCGGCAAGCGGAAGTCGGGCGCGCGCGTGGTGTCGGCCAGCATGTCGAAATACGCTTCGTCGGGCGCGCCCTGGCACAGCAGGCTGGCGAACTGGGCCTTGGTTTTCAGCACCTTCGGCCACGGCGCGTCGAGCAGGGCGTTCGACAGGCCGTAGATGCCCGGTTCCAAGGGCTGGCCATTGCGCGCATCGCCGTCGCCCCGGTTGGAAAACCAGATCAGGGTATCCGCGTCGCCCAGCACCAGGTTGAAACCGTTGTAGGCTTTGCAGCCGGGACGGATCTGTGCGATGTAGTCTTGTGGCGACATGTCGCCGGCCAGATAGTCTGCCACCAGGGCGCCGCGCGAGGGGGCGTCCGGGTTGCGGTCTTGCGGGCTGCGGATATTCGTGATGGCGGCAAAGCGCGAGCTGCCGCTGCCGGCCTGGGTGATGCCCATCCAGCTGCCGCCCGCCTGCAGGTCGCGACCCGCATACACTTGCGGGTGCTCGGGCCAGGCGCCGGCGGGGGCGCTGGCGCGTTCATAGAATTCGTCGCGGTTGGCGGCGGCAATCAGCGGGATGTGCGGATTGACTTTCCAGGCAAAAACGATCAGGCACATGGGGGCAAATCCATGAACACTTCCGTATGCCGCGCGCCAGCCGTCAGGGACAGCAAGCCCGCTTCCTCTGCCATGCTGGCCAGCAGTTCCGTAAAGCCTTCGCCGACGACGGGGTAGATTTCCATCCACGTCTGCAAGCCGTCCTTGGCTTCCGGACGGCGCTTCAGTTGCGGCGCCACGCCGGAAGCGGCCGCCAGCTTGCCTTGCAGGGCGCGGACCCGCGCTTCCAGCGCCTGGGCGTGCTCTTCTTTTACCTGATAGTAAACGTACAGATCTTTCATGGCATTCTCACAAGTCGAGTGCGTCGAGCACGTAAGGCATGGACAGGAACTGCACGGCGGCGCCCTGGGCCGAGCCGTAGCGCACGGCGCCGGCGGCGCTTGAACCTTCTTCGATCGCCCCCAGCTTCATTTCGACGAGGGCGTCGATGCCGCCGTCGCCGTTGGGCGCCGCGTTGACGACCATGCCGCAAGGCTGCTCGGGGTCGCTGACGGCAAACAGTTCGCCACCGGCGGCGACGCTTGCGTCAGCGATGCTGACGAGGGTGGTGCGGCGCTTGAGCTTGCCCAGATACTGGCTGCGCGCGACGATTTCCTGGCCCGGGTAGCAGCCTTTCTTGAAATTGACGCCGCCCAACAGCTCGAAATTGACCATTTGCGGCACGAATTGCTCTTGCGTGGCGGCCGTGATCTGCGGGATGCCCGCGTGGATGTCCGACAATTGCCAGGCGTCATTGCCGCCCTTGGCCAGCTGCGTCGTCAATGGCGTCCACGCGTCGCGCGCCGTGGCGGCCGACGTCAGCCATTCATAGCGGGGGCTGCCGAAAGCGTCGGCCACGCGCAGCAGGGTGCCGGACGCGTGTTCGACCTTGCTGAACGGCGTGGCGGGCAGGATGGGGAACCAGGCGGACAGGGCCGCGTTGGCGTGCTTGCCGCCCAGGCCCAGCACGACCTGGTTCGCTTCGTCGCCGGAGGCATCGTGCAGCTTGGCCTTGGCGCGCAGCACGAACATCTGCAGCCGCTTCTGGATGGCTGGCTGTATGGCGCGCGGCAATTGCAGATAAATGGTGGTGGCGTTGCGCCACATCAGGAAACTGGCCAGCAGCCGGCCTTTCGGCGTGCAGTAGCCGGCCAGGCGCACTTGCTCCGGGCTCAGGTGTTCCACGTCGTTGGTCAGCTGGCCGTGCAGGAAACTGGCTGCCTCGTCGCCGTTCAAGCCGATCAAGCCCTGGTCCGTGATGGCCGCGACAAAACCTTCTTGCAGTTGGGGCACTGTCAGGGACTGGCCGAAGTCGGCGATAGGGGTGGCGGCGATGGGGGCGGTGCTGTCAGGCGCGCCATCGGTGGCAACGGGGCGGGCGCCTTGTGCGGTTAAAAATTGATTCCAGTTATTCATAATTTCCATTAGATCAGCGATTAAGCATTATCATTACGGGTTCATTATAGTGATGTCGGGCAGATTGCGTCGGCAGCGGCAAGATTGCCAGTGTTGGCGCCGCTTTGCGCGCACTTGCTTCACAAATGAACGATCATAACAAGCGGACGTTGGCCATCAGCGCCCGCATCACAAGAATCGGAACAATGGCTTTCTTTAAAAAACTTGTAGTCAGCTCGGTCATCGCCGCCATCGGCGTCGGTGGTACTTTTGTGTACTGGGCGCAGCAGCCCATCACCACGGACGGCGAAGCGATTCCGTTTACGATCAGCCCGGGCAGCGGCGCGCATGCGGCCGGCCAGCAGATCGCGGACGCGGGCGTGCCCATCGTGCCCATCCTGTTCAACATGCTGGCGCGCATCGAAGGCAAGACGTCGAAGATCAAGGCCGGTTCCTACGAATTGAAACCGGGCACCACGCCGCAGCGTTTGATCACGCAACTGGCGCGCGGCGAGTTCGCGCAAGAGTCGCTGACCATCATCGAAGGCTGGACTTTCAAGCAGATGCGTATGGCCATGGCCAACCATGCCGGTCTCAAGCACGATACCGTGGGCCTGTCCGACAAGGAACTGATGGCGAAGATCAGCCCGGAATATGTGTTGCCGGAAGGCTTGTTCTTCCCGGACACATATCTGTTCGCCAAGGGCGCCAGCGAAATGCAGATTTTCAGGCAGGCGCACGCGGCCATGATCGGCCGCCTGTCCGAAGCGTGGGACAAGCGCGATCCGGCCTTGCCGTATAAAAACCCGTACGAGGCGCTGATCATGGCCTCCATCGTGGAAAAGGAAACGGGACAAAAGTCCGAGCGCGCCATGATCGCCGGCGTGTTCGTCAATCGCCTGAAGACAGGCATGCTGCTGCAGACCGACCCGACCGTGATCTATGGCATGGGCGACAACTACCAGGGCAAGATCCGCAAACGCGACCTGGAAGCGGACACCCCGTACAATACCTACACGCGCGGCGGCTTGCCGCCCACGCCGATCGCCCTGGCTGGCGCGCAATCGCTGACGGCGGCGCTGGCGCCGGCCCGCACGCAAGCGCTGTATTTCGTCGCGCGCGGCGACGGCACCAGCCAGTTCTCGGCCAACTTGCCCGACCATAACCGCGCCGTGAATCAATACCAGCGTTAATTATTTCAAACTAGAAGCTTCATGACACCACACTATCAACCCCGTTTCATCACCTTCGAAGGCATCGATGGCGCGGGCAAGTCGACGCATATCGGCTTTGTCACCGACTACCTGCAGCAGCGGGGCGTGACCCTCGTCTCGTCGCGCGAACCGGGCGGTACCAGCCTGGGCGAAAAGCTGCGCGAATTGCTGCTGCATGAAAAGATGCACCTGGAAACGGAAGCCTTGCTGATGTTCGCCAGCCGCCGCGAACACATCGCGCAAGTCATCGCCCCCGCGCTGGAGCGCGGCGAATGGGTCATTTCCGACCGCTTCAGCGATGCCAGCTTTGCCTACCAGGGCGGCGGGCGTGGCATGGATTTACGCAAGATGGAGCAACTGGAAGCGTGGGTGCACCCGCACCTGCAGCCGGACCTGACGTTCCTGTTCGACGTTCCGCTGGCCGTCGCCCGTGCCCGCCTGGACGCCACGCGTGCGCTCGACAAGTTCGAGCAGGAGCAGGCCGACTTCTTCGCCGCCACGCGCAACGAGTACCTGCGCCGCGCGGCCCAGTTCCCGCAGCGTTTCCGCATCATCGATTCCACGCAAAGCATTGCCGATATTCAAGTACAACTGGCGCAACTGCTTGACGTGTTACTTGAGAAAAGCATCGCAACGTATTGATTTGCAAAGAATAAAATGACGACTTCTCTCTATCCGTGGCAACAGGACGCCTGGCAGCAATTGCAAGCCTTGCGCCCACGCATGCCGCACGCCATCCTGTTCCATGGCGCGCAGGGCATCGGCAAGGCCGACTTCATCGAGCATTTCGCGCAGGCATTGCTGTGCGAAGACGTGCGCGCCGACGGCCATGCCTGCGGCGCATGCGCCTCGTGCGGCTGGTTTAGCCAGGGCAACCATCCCGATTACCGCCGGGTCCGTCCGGAAGCGCTGGAAGACGACGTGGCCGACGACGGCGAAGAGGGCGAAGGCGCGAAGAAAAGCGCCAAGACCAAGACGCCGTCGAAAGACATCAAGATCGAGCAGATCCGCAACCTGGCCGACTTCATGAACATTTCCACGCACCGCCAAGGCTTGCGCGTGGTGGTGCTGTACCCGGCCGAGGCGCTGAACACGCCTGCCTCGAATGCCTTGCTGAAGACGCTGGAAGAGCCGCCGCCGGGCACCTTGTTCTTGCTGGCATCGAACAGCCTGGACCGCCTGCTGCCGACGATATTGTCGCGCTGCAGGAAATTTGCCTTGCCGATGCCCAGCCATGAGCAAGCCTTGACGTGGCTCAAGCAACAAGGCTTGAACGATGCGGACAGCTGGCTGCGCGAGCAGGGCGGCGCGCCGCTGGCCGCACTGGCCCAGTCCGAATCGGGTGGCCGCGAAGAGACGGAACAATTGTTGCAAGTCTTGGCTAACCCTGGCGTGGAAGCGGCCCTGAAAGCGGCCGATAAATTGCAGAAGTCTCCGCTGGCGCCGCTCGTGGCATCGCTCCAGCGCTGGCTGTACGACGTGTTTTCAGTCAAGCTGTCCGGCACCATCCGCTACTACCCGCGCCACCGGCGCGAGCTGGAAGCGTTGGCGGGACGCATCAACGTGAGCCGTTTGATGGCCGCCATCAAGGCTGCCAACGAACGCCGGGCGATTGCCGAGCATCCCCTGTCGCCCAAGCTGTTCCTGGAAGACATGCTGCTCGACTACGCATCCAGTTGCCAATAAAATCAAACACTTGCGCTGCCAAGTTAATCCGGATTGTGCGATTTTTTGCCCGTTTGGAATGACTTAGCCGCAGGTGCGCGTGCAACTGCGGTATTGCACTTCGCACGCTTGCTGGCGCTCGGCGCGTCGGGCGCGGAAGGCTTCGGCCTCCGTCGGGCGCAACTGCTGCGACTGGGTGCCGGCTTCTTTGCCAGCGGCAACGTAGGGATTGCTGCTCGGCTTCATCAATAGCATGGGGCTGGTATCGTTTTCCGTGGCGCCTTGCGCTTGTGCGCGGCAATCCTGGCGCGCCGAGGCGCAGACGGGCTGGCACAGTCCGGCATCGGGGATGGCATTCGGCGCATCGCGCTTGTCTTGCGCATGCGCTGTCAGGGCCAGGCTGGCCAACAGTATCAAAGGGCCGGCAACTTTCAGCATGAACACTCTCCACGGTTCCGCGTGCAACCCCATGGTTGCGCATCGGCAAGCTACTATACATCTTGATAATATTTTTGCCTAGCCATGCCAGTCAAGGCCGGCCACTTCACCGGCCAGGTCCGTTTGCCATGCCGGGAACGCGGTGTTACAGTCAGTCACTCTTGCAAACCACGCGGCAGCGCCGCACCGGAGGCGTCAAATGAAGCGAGTCACTGGCATCGGCGGCATCTTTTTCCACGCGCAAGACCCGGCCGCGCTGCGCGCCTGGTACCAGCGCCACCTGGGCCTGGACGTGCAGCCGTGGGGCGGCGCCGCCTTCACCTGGACGGACGCCGATGGCAAGCCCACTGGCGGCACCACCATCTGGTCCGTCGCGGACAAGGACAGCGAGCAATTCGCGCCCGGCAAGGCCTCCTTCATGATCAACTACCGCGTCGACGACCTCGACGCGCTGCTGCAAGCCCTGCGCGACGAGGGCTGCAACGTGCTGGAAAAGGCGCCCGATTCCGAATATGGCCAGTTCGGCTGGGTCATCGATCCCGAAGGCAACAAGGTGGAGCTGTGGCAGCCGCCGCAGGGGCAGTAGGCGAACCACGCGGGAGCAGTCGGCGGCAGCACGGATTTGCGTCTCCCCCTGCCAGTTTCCCCGTGCTCCGGTACAATCCCGCCTTATGTATATCGATTCCCATTGCCATATCAATTTCCCCGAGCTGGCTGCTCGCATGCCCGAGATCCTGGCCAAGATGGCCGAGAACAAGGTGACCCATGCCTTGTGCGTGTCCGTCGACTTGCCGGACTTTCCACAGGTGCTGGCCCTGGCCGAGCAGTATCCGCATATCTTTGCTTCCGTCGGCGTGCATCCCGATTACGAGGACACGCCTGAACCGTCCGTGGAAGACCTGGTCCGCCTGGCCGACCATCCGAAGATCATCGCCATCGGCGAGACGGGTCTCGACTATTTCCGTTTGACGGGCGACCTGGAGTGGCAGCGCGAGCGTTTCCGCACTCACATCAAAGCTTCAAGAATCACGCGCAAGCCCTTGATTATTCACACAAGGGCGGCTAGCGAAGACACCATACGCATCATGCGTGAAGAGGGTGCCGGCGTGTCCGACGGCGGCGTGGCCGGCGTCATGCATTGCTTTACGGAATCCCTGGAAGTGGCGCGCGCCGCCATTGACATGGGCTTCTATATTTCCTTTTCCGGCATCGTCACGTTCAAGAGCGCGAAAGACTTGCAGGCCGTGGCCCTGGAAGTGCCGCTCGAGCGCATCCTCATCGAGACGGATTCGCCGTATCTGGCGCCCGTGCCGTTCCGCGGCCGCATGAACGAACCCGGCTATGTGGCCCACGTGGCGGAATACCTGTCGACCTTGAAAGGCATCCCCCTGGACCAGGTGGCGCGCCAGACGACGGATAATTTCTTCAAGTTATTCAATCAGTTGCCATAACTTCTTAAGGTCAGACATGATGAAAAAACTCGCGCTGGCGATGCTGCTGTGCTGCGCGGCGGCCAGCCACGCGGCGCCGGAACCGGATGCTTTCTTCCGCGCCGTCTCCGTCAACAATGTCAGCGGCGTGCGCAGCATGCTGCTTGACGGCATGAATCCGAACCAGCCTGACGCGCAGCGGGGCGACATTCCCCTCGTGCTGGCCCTGCGCGACGATGCGGACCGGGTGTTCCAGGTACTGCTCGACGCGCCCGGCATCGACATCGAAGCCCGTTCGGCCAACGGCAACACGGCGCTGATGATGGCAGCCTACAAGCACAAGCTGGAAGCCGTGAACGCCTTGCTGGCCAAGGGCGCGAAGGTCAACCAGAGCGGCTGGACGGCGCTGCACTATGCGGCCTCGGCTGGCGACTTGCCCATCATGAAGATATTGCTCGACCGTGACGCCATGGTCGATGCGCGCGCCCCCGCGAATATCACGCCGCTGATGTTTGCCGCCCGCGAAGGCCAGGAGGGCGCCGTCAAGCTGCTGCTGTCCTGGGGCGCGGACGCCAGCCTGAAAAGCGACCATGGCTGGACGGCCGTGCAGTTCGCCCAGGCGGGCGACAAGCCCGGCGTGGTCGCCATCATCGAAGCGGCACAGAAGGCGCGCGCAGCCCGCAAGTAATGTTTTAATTTCAATACTTTCCATGCCAGCGCTGAAACTGGCATGGAATTGCCTCTTACCTCAGCCCTTTGTTCTCCCTGCCGATTAACGATAATGATCGTGTCGCATTAATCAGGAGATACCTCGCATGGGTCATCACATCACCGTCAGGCGCCGGCTGTATTGTCGCCGCCCCTCGCGCAGCCCGTGCGATATCACTGCTTTCTGGAATGACAAAACCGATCGGCCATCGGAGCCAGACTCCAAGAGGACAGACATGCTGAATGAACGAGAAATCGAGAGTTGTTACCTGGGGCAATTTATCCCCGTCCATTACCACCACAATATGTTGATGGACCAGAACCGCATGCACGGGTTCAAGTCGGCGATCGATTACGCGGTAAAACCCGGCATGAAGGTGCTGGAACTGGGCGGCGGCACGGGCGTGCTGTCGTGGTTTGCGGCCGCGCGCGCCGACAAGGTGTGGTGCGTGGAATTCAATCCGGACATGGTCAAGGAAGCGCGCAAGATGCTGGCGCTCAACCCCAACGGTGAAAAAGTCGAAGTCGTCCACGCGGACGCCTTCGAATACCTGCCGCCGGAACCCGTCGATGTGGTCATCTGCGAAATGATCCATGTCGGCATGCTGCGCGAAAAACAGGTGGAAGTGATCGAATCGTTCAAGCGCCGCTACCTGGCCCGTTTCGGCGGCCCGCTGCCCATCTTCCTGCCCGAAGCCGTCATCATGGCCGTGCAGCCGATGCAGCAGGAATACGACTTCGAGGGTTTTTATGCGCCCATCGTGCAATTCCAGGAAACCACGGCCATCCATCCTGGCGTACAGGAACTGGCGCCGCCGTCCGTGTACAGCATCATCGACTTCAGCCAGCCGACGGACAGCGTGTTCGGCTTCGACGGCAAGTTTGTCGTCGAGCGCAGCGGCACCCTGAACGCCTTGCGTTTCGTCACCAAGAACATCCTGGCCGTCGTGCCCGAGCGTTCGACCACCATCGACTGGCTGAACCACTACATGTGCTTGCCGCTGGCCACGCCGGTCGCCGTGAAGGCGGGCGACGTGCTGCAGGTGACTTTCCAGTACCGCGCGGGCGGCTCGATTCCCTCGCTGGAAGCGTCGATCCGCGCGCAGGTCATCTATGACGTCAACTTGCAGCCGGTGACACAGAGCGCCGTCTACGCCTGACCAGCCGACCAAACCTGCTGCGCGTCGCGATTTGCGGCCTGCGATGCTCACCGTACTGGAGTACGGTTGCGCTTCTTAGCCACAACTCACTGCCGCTCGCTACGGTTTTGTCAGCCGTTCGAAACCGAATCAAGGCAACGCCGCAGCGATTTCATCCTGCGGCGTTTGTCCATTCAGGGTATATTTCGTCTTTTACCCACTGGACAGCTTTACTATCATGGAACAGATCGATCAGCGTTACCTCGTGCAACAGAACAAAATCAGCGATGGCGAGACCAGGCCGCCCGTGTTTGCCAAGGTAATGCGCAGCAAGGAAGGCGTGTTTGAAGGCGTGTCCTTCATCAAGTCGAAGGACAAGGCCACCGTCATGACCATCGAAGATGCCAACCAGGCCATCAAATGGGCCACCAGCAAGAAGCCGAATGCGCATGAATACGTCACGAAAGTGATTTGCGTCGGTCAATAAGCCCCGTTCATTCCCGTTTTCGTACCGTTCATCCCCGCAGCACGCAGTTCATCGCATGGCCGTTGCCGCCGTCGCGGCGCTTTACTATAGTGCTGTCACGGTAGCGGGGCAAGCACGGCTTGCTCCGCACATTTCATTCTAGGGGGAACGCAATGCTGGGATTCGTGCTGTGGCTGCTGCTCTTGCTGGTGTGCTGGCCCCTGGCCTTGCTGGCCCTCGTGCTGTATCCGCTGGCCTGGCTGCTGTTGCTGCCATTCCGCTTGATCGGCATCGGCGTGGAAGGCGTGTTCGAATTGCTGCGCGCCATCGTCATGCTGCCGGCCCGCGTGCTGGGCGGCGGGCGGCGCTAAACTGGTTTTCCCCATAAAAAATGGCGCCCTCGGCGCCATTTGTCGTTTATGTGCCGCTTACAGGTCAACCATGAAGCCGGCGCCGATCGATTTCTGCGAATAGTTGTAGTCGATCAAGCTCTGGCCATAGCCGGAGAACAGCTGCAGATAGCCTTTCAGGTTGGCCTTCAAAGGGAAAGCCCAGCTTGCCTGCATGGAGCCATGCTTCTTGCTGAAATTGCGGCGCGCCGTCACGGCGTACTCGTGCCCCTTGTTGCGGTAGCTCACGCGCAAGTCGCCATGTCCCAGGTAATCGGTGATGTCGATATTGTCATTGTCGACCGCGCTATTGTCGAGGCGGTGCCAGACGCGCGCCGCGACGGCCAGGTTATCCTTCTCCATGCCCAGCTCGGCATACACGCGGTTCCAGCTGCGCGACAGGGTCGACGTCTGGCCGTTGGACTGGTGCACGAGGCCGAAGTTCAGGTAATTGAATTCGATGCCCGCGAAATTCTTGTTGATCGGCATGACCAGCATCAGTTCCGGCTGGTAATTGGTCTCGCGGAAGGGGCTCGACGCCTTGCGGTTATATGCCTGCCAGAAACTTTGCTGCGTGTAGCCGAACCACATGTCGATGGGCGTGCCGGCGATGTCTTCCAGCAGCTTCATCTTGAAGCTCAGCTGGAACGTCAATTCCACGTGCTGGCTCTTGATGCCGGCCGGCGTGAAATCCTGGAACGGTTCGTCATTGGACGCGTCGCTGTAATTGGCCAGCAACAGATAGGTGTCGCGGTGCGGACGGAAGTTGAACAGTCCCCGCTTCGAGGCGTCGTTCAGCTCCCAGGACTGTTGCGTGCGCGAAATTGGTGCCTCCGGCGGCGCCGCGCCTGCCTGCGCGATGGCCGGAATGGCGGCGTTGACGGCGTCCGGCGTGGCCACGCCAGGCGGGCTGACAAACGTGAGGGGGGCGACTTCGGCGGCTGCCGCCAGGGTGACCGCCGCCGTGGCGGGATCGCCGCCGGCGGCGATGGTGGCCTTTTCCGCCGCCTTGGCCAGGGTGTCGAAGCAACCGAGGCGGGCGCTGGCGTCACCGAGCACGGCGCAACGCTGCATTTGCTGTTCCAGTTCGCCGGCCATGGCCAGCGCCGGCGACGCCAGCAGGGAAGAGAGAATTATTTTTCTTAGTCGGATAGTCATAGGCTGAGTGGGGCATGTCGTTCGGTGCGCACCTGGGCTGCATGCCGGCGGCGTCGCCTTACACGATAAATTACCGTGCGTCTTGATCCTGATTAATCTTTATTAGATTAATACTTATGAAAGTATAGCGGATTACCTTGTTTACCCCGTGCGGCTACCGTGCGCGCGGCCGACAGTGTTGTGCGCTTGGTAAACGGTTTGCCGCCGTGCCGCCCAAATCGATGTCTGCTACACTGGAAAACCGGTGCTGACACTGGCGCGCCGGGCTAGCCATGGAGATTGTGATGACCCGCAAAACACCTATCGAGCGCTACCGCAACATCGGCATCAGCGCCCATATCGACGCCGGCAAGACCACCACCACCGAGCGCATCCTGTTTTATACGGGGGTGAATCACAAGATCGGCGAAGTGCACAACGGCGCCGCCACCATGGACTGGATGGAGCAGGAGCAGGAACGGGGCATCACCATCACCTCGGCCGCCACCACGGCCTTCTGGAAAGGCATGGCCGGCAACTTCCCCGAACACCGGATCAACATCATCGATACGCCGGGCCACGTGGATTTCACGATCGAGGTCGAACGCTCGATGCGCGTGCTCGACGGCGCCGTGATGGTCTACGACGCCGTCGGCGGCGTGCAGCCGCAATCGGAAACCGTCTGGCGGCAAGCCAACAAATACCATGTGCCGCGCATCGCCTTCATCAACAAGATGGACCGGGTGGGGGCGGATTTCTTGCGCGTGCGCAAGCAGATCGCCGAGCGCCTGAAGGGCGTGGCCGTGCCCATCCAGCTACCCATCGGCGCGGAAGAGCATTTTACGGGCGTGATCGACCTCTTGAAAATGCGCGCCATCACCTGGGACGACGCCAGCCAGGGCGTGCAGTTCAGCTATGGCGAGATTCCCGCCGAGCTGCTGGCGCAGGCGCAGGAGTGGCACGAGCACCTGGTCGAGCAGGCGGCCGAAGCCACGCTGGAGATGACGGAACGCTACCTGAATGGCGATACGTTCACGGAAGCGGAGCTGAAGCAGGCCTTGCGCACGCGCACCATCCGCAATGAAATCGTGCCCATGCTGTGCGGCAGCGCCTTCAAGAACAAGGGCGTGCAGGCGATGCTGGACGCCGTCATCGAATATCTGCCCTCGCCGATGGAAGTGCCGCCCATCATGGGCCACGACGAGCACGACAACGAGGTGGAGCGCCACCCGGCCGACGACGAGCATTTCTCGGCCCTGGCCTTCAAGATCATGACGGACCCGTTCGTGGGGCAGCTGACCTTCTTCCGCGTGTATTCGGGCGTGGTGAACTCGGGCGACATGGTCTACAACCCCACCAAGAGCGCGCGCGAGCGGCTGGGGCGCATCCTGCAGATGCATGCGAACGAGCGCAAGGAAATCAAGGAAGTGTATGCGGGCGACATCGCCGCCGCCGTGGGCCTGAAAGCCGTCACCACGGGCGACACCCTGTGCGCCATCGACCACATCATCGTGCTGGAAAAGATGATTTTCCCGGAACCCGTGATTTCCCAGGCGGTCGAACCCAAGACCAAGCCTGACCAGGAAAAGATGGGCATCGCCCTGAACCGCCTGGCGCAGGAAGACCCGTCGTTCCGGGTGCATACGGACGAGGAATCGGGCCAGACCATCATGTCGGGCATGGGGGAATTACACCTGGAAATTCTGGTCGACCGCATGCGGCGCGAATTCGGCGTGGAAGCCAATGTCGGCAAGCCGCAGGTGGCGTACCGGGAAACCATCACGCGCGCGGTGGACGATATCGAAGGCAAGTTCGTCAAGCAATCGGGCGGACGGGGCCAGTACGGCCACGTGGTACTCAAGCTGGAACCCTTGCCGCCAGGCACCGGTTATCAATTCGTCGACGCCATCAAGGGCGGCGTGGTGCCGCGCGAATTCATCCCGGCCGTCGACAAGGGCATCGTCGAAACCTTGAAGTCGGGCGTGCTGGCCGGCTATCCGGTCGTCGACGTCAAGGCGACGCTGACCTTCGGTTCCTACCACGACGTCGATTCGAACGAAAACGCGTTCCGCATGGCCGGCTCCATCGCCTTCAAGGATGGCATGCGCAAGGCCCATCCTGTGCTGCTGGAACCGATGATGCAGGTGGAGGCGGAAACACCGGAAGAGTTCATGGGCAACGTGATGGGCGACCTGACGGCCCGGCGCGGCATGGTGCAGGGCGTCGACGACATTCCCGGCGGCGCGGGCCGCATCGTCAAGGCCCTGGTGCCGCTGGCCGAAATGTTCGGTTACTCGACAACCTTGCGTTCGCTGACCCAGGGCCGCGCCACCTACACGATGGAATTCAAGCACTATGCGGCCGTGCCCAAGCATATACTGGACCAGGTGGCGGCGGCGGGGAAGGCGAAGTAACGTCAAGCAAACCCAAAGGCCAAATGCTGGGGTCGTACCCTGCAGGGTACGACCCCGGATGTTGCTTGGGGTTAGGGTTTGTCTTAACGTAGCAAATTCTGCGCAATGATCGCATCGGCCATCTTCTCCGCCTCATCCACTGGCTGGCTCAGCGCGTGGGTCGTGTAGACCGTGCTGGCCACCATCGGCTGGTCCAGGGTCGCTCCTTCGCCATGGCTGGTATCGACCGTCACCGTGGTCGACAGGCCGATGCGCAGCGGGTGGGCGGCCAATTCCTTCGGGTCGAGCGTGATGCGCACGGGCACGCGCTGCACCACCTTGATCCAGTTGCCCGTGGCGTTTTGCGCTGGCAGCAGGGAAAACGCGCTGCCCGTGCCGGCCGACATGCCCAGCACCTTGCCGTGGTAGACCACCTTGCTGCCATACAAGTCCGTTTCGATGGTGGCCGCCTGACCCACGCGGATATTGCGCAATTCGGACTCCTTGAAGTTCGCATCGACCCATAATTGATCCAGCGGCACGATGGACATCAAGGGCGTGCCCGGCGTCACGTGCGTGCCCAGCTGCACGCTGCGCTTGGCGACATAGCCCGAAACGGGCGCGACGACGGCATTGCGGCGCACGGCCAGCCACGCCTGCAGCACGTCGCCCCTGGCCGACAAGACGGCCGGATGGCTGGCCAGGCTGACGCCGGCAACGCCCGATTTGGCCGACTCGGCCTGGCGCTGCGCCACCGTCAAGGCCGCTTTCGCATCGTCGACGGCCTGTTTCGCATGGGCCAGGTCTTCGCCGGAGATCGTCTGGTCCGCCGCCAGCGGCGCGCGGCGGGCCAGGTTGCCCTGCGCCGTGGCCAGGGCCAGGCGGCGCTGCTCGATGACGGCATCGTACTGCGCCACGTTCGCATAGCGTTCGCGCTCCTGGCGCACGACGTTGCCCAATCGTGCCTCGGCCTGGCTCAGGGCCAGCTCCGCATCGATGGCATTGAGGGTGATCAGCGGGGCGCCCGCTTTCACCATCTGCGTCTCGTCGGCGCGGATGGCGTCCACATTGCCCGTTACTTGCGCGGACAGGGTGACCAGGTTGCCGCCCACGTAGGCATTGTCCGTGACTTCTTCCCTGGACAGTACCAGTTGATAGTAGGCGGCCCAGGCTGCGCCAGCCACGAGGAAGGCGGCCGTGATGGCGATGAGGACGGTCTTGCGCTTGCCCGGGTTGTCGGTGGGCGCGGAAGTGGAGGTGGTATCGCTGCTCATGATGTGTTCCGTAATCGTTGGTTATTGTTTGGTGGTGACGGTGTCGGCGCTGGCGGCGAAATCGCTGCTGCCACGGTAGCCGCCGCCCAGGGCCACGGTCAGGTTGATTTCCGCGTCCTGGCGCTGGTTTTGCAGCTGCATGCCCAGGTCCACCTGGCCGCGCACGGTCATTTCCGCATTCAGTTGCGTGGCGCGGTCGGCCAGACCTTGCTTGAGGCGCGCATTCGCATTGCGCAACTGCGCTTCGCTGGCGCGCAGGTTTTCCTGCTGCAGGCGCAGCTGGTTTTCCACGCCCTGCACCCTGGCGCCCGCCTGCGCCACGTCGCGCACGACATTGAAGACGTTCTGGTTGTAGTCGGCGATCAATTCATTGCGTTCGCTGCGCGCGCCAGCCAACTGCGCCTGCAGGCGGCCGCTGTCGAACAGGGGCAGCGACAGGGCCGGGCCGATGAACAGGGTGCGGCTGCCCGACTGCAGCAGCTTGCCCAGCTTGATCGCGTCGAGGCCGAACGAGGCACCCAGGTCGATATCGGGGTAGAACGATGCCTGCGCCGCCTCGATCGTGCTCATGGCTGCCTGGACTCGCCAGCGGGCCGCCTGCAAGTCGGGCCGGCGCGCCAGCAATTCCATGCCCAGCTTGCCGGGTAGGGCGTGCGGCAGCGCCTGTGCCTCTTTCGGCTGCAGACTGGCCAGGGCCGAGGCATCCGCACCCAATGATGTTCCCAACAGGGCGCGCAAGGCTTCCCGCTCCGTGACGACTTGCGTTTCCAGCAAGGCGATCTGCTGTTGCAGCAAGCTCAAACGCGTTTGCGCGGACAAATGGTCGTCGCTGACGCCCAGGCCGTTGGCGATGCGCTTTTCCTTGTCCACCACCAGTTGCTGTTGCAGCTTGACGAGCGCATGCAGGTTGTCCATGCGTGCCCAGCCATTTTGCATGCTGAAGTAGTGGCGGGCAATCTCGGCGGCCAGCATCTGCTCCGCCATCGCATATTCGGCGCGGCGCGCGTTGACTTCGCCCAGGCTGGCCGCGATCTGCGCCTTGTGCTTGCCCCACCAGTCGAGGTCGTAATGGGCTTGCACGCCCACGGTGGTTTCATTGTAGTAATTGCCGCCGATGGGGGCGGGCATCAAGCCATTGCCCGAATAGCGCTGGCGGCTGGCATTCGCGCCCAGGTCGATCCTGGGACCGCGCTGCGCATGCTGTGCGTCAAACGCGGACAGGGCCGAGCCGATGCGGGCATTCGCCACGTCCAGGTTCGGGCTGCTGGACAGGGCGTGTTCAATCAGCTGGTCCAGCTGGGTGTCCTGGAACTGGCGCCACCACAGCGCGGCGGGCCAGCCTTCGCTGGCCAGGTGGATGTCGGCCGCCAGCTGTATCGTGGCCAGGTCTTGCTGCGGCAACTGTTGCGTGTCGGGCGGGATGCTGGCGCAGCCGGCCAGGGCCAAACTTAGCGCCAGGACGCTCAGGGAGAGTTTCATAGGTGTATGCATGAGGGTTATTCCATGGCCGCGTGGTCGACCACGACGGGCGCATTCTTCTTCGGTGGTTTGATCAGGAGCAAGAGCGGCAGCACGAGGATGGTCAGCCACATCATCAGCCAGAAGTCGTCGAGGTAGGCGATCATCGATGCCTGCCGCGTGATTTCGCCATTCAGGGCCGCCATGCCGGAAGCCGTCCCCAAGTTGTAGACGCTGGCAATGGCGGGGTCATGCAGGGCCGGGTTGGCGATAGTGATGTGTTCCGTCAGGGATGCATGGGCGATCTGCGTATTGCGCACCAACAAGGTCTGCACTAGGGCGATGCCGATGCTGCTGCCGATATTGCGCACCAGGCTGTAGATGGCCGTGCCTTCCGCCCGCATCTGCGGCGACAGGGTGGCAAACGTGGCCGCGCTCAGGGGCACGAAGACGAGGCCCAGGCCGATGCCCTGGATGATGCCGTTCCACACGACCGTCTTCGGCACCAGGTCCAGGGTGAAATTGGCCATCTGCCACAGCGAGAACGCGGTAATCGAAAAGCCCACGCCCAGCAGGATGCGCGTATCGATCTTGCCCGTCAGCCTGCCGACGATCAGCATGGCCAGCATCGTGCCCAGGCCGCTGGGCGCCGTCACGAGGCCGGCGATGGCCGCCGGATAGTTCATCAAGCCTTGCAGCATCGACGGCGTCAGCGCGCGGGTGGCGAACAGCACCATGCCGACGATGAAGATGAACAGCAAGCCGCTCACATAGTTCGAGTTTTTCAGCAATCGATAGTCGAGGAAGGACTTGCCGGCCGGGCGCAAGGCCGTGTGGGCGATGAAGTAGCACAAGCTCATGGCCAGCACGATGGCTTCGATCCACGTTTCGGTGGAAGAAAACCAATCGTTCTGCTCGCCCCGGTCCAGCAGCATCTGCAGCGCGCCAATGGACAGGCTCAGGGTGGCAAAGCCGAACATGTCAAAGTTCATGCGGCGGTTCGGCGGGTCCTTGCGGATGTAACGCCAGATGCCATAGAAAGCCATGGCGCCGATGGGGATGTTGATGAAGAAGACCCAGCGCCAGCTGTAGCTGTCCGTCAGCCAGCCGCCCAGGGTCGGTCCCAGGATGGGGCCGATCATCACGCCCATGCCCCAGATGGCCATGGCCGAGCCGTGCTTTTCGCGCGGATTGATGTCGAGCAAGACCGCCTGCGACAGGGGCACGAGGGCCGCGCCGAACACGCCCTGCAGCAGACGGGCGGCGACGATCTCGGAAAGGGTGCCGGACAGGCCGCACAGCACGGAAGCGAGCGTAAAACCGGCCACGGAAACGAGAAAGGTGTTTTTCTGGCCGAAGCGGTCGCACAGCCAGCCCGTCAGGGGCGTGGCGATGGCGGCGGCGACGATGAAGGAGGTGAGTACCCAGGTGATCTGGTCTTGCGAGGCGGACAGGCTGCCTTGCATGTGGGGCAGGGCGACGTTGGCGATGGTGCCGTCGAGCGCCTGGATGATGGTGGCGAGCATGATCGAAATCGTGATCATGCGCCGGTTCAGGGTGGGGTCCTGTGAAGCGGGCAGCGCCGGTGCGGCGCCGGCTGTGGCCGAACTCATGCGGATTTCTCCGTGGCCGCCTGCAATGCTTCCAGCAGTTCGGTGGCGGCCTGCAATTGATCGGGATCAATGCCCTGCAGCAGTTCCTTGCGGAAACCGTCCGCTTCCTTGCGCACGGTGTCATATACCTGCATGCCCGCCTCGGTCAGCACGACGAGTTTCACGCGGCGGTCCGTTTCCGATGGCTGGCGCTGCACGAAGCCCGATTTCACGAGCCGGTCCAGCATCGACACCATGGTGGGATTTTCCACGCCCAATTGATGGGCCAGTTCGCTTTGCGAAGGCGGCTGGGGCGACTTGGCGATCATGGCGATGCACATCCAGCTTGCTTGCCCCAGGTCCAGGTCTTTCAGGCGCCGGTCGATGGCATGGCGCCAGCCGCGCGCCGTCTTGTGGAGGGCGGCGGAAAAGCGCTCTTCGATAGAAGTCATAAGGTGAGTCGTCTAATGGTTAGGTATCTAGCTAATATTTTAGCATGCTGGTTTGACAGGCGTACAGGCCTTCCCGTTTATCTGCGCCGCTGGTACATTAGTGCCAGACCATTACCCTGAGGAGAGCGCCATGACCACCGCAGAACAGAAGCAGGAAGGACAGCACCGCGACAGCAGCGACTTTGTCATCACGCAAACTTTCGACGCGCCGCGCGAACTGGTGTTCCAGTCGTGGGTGGAGCCGGAACGCCTGGCCCAATGGTGGGGCCCCGTCGGCTTCGAATTGAGCGTGCTGGCGCTGGACTTGCAGCCGGGCGGCATTTTCCATTACGGCATGCGCGCCGACAATGGCTATGAGATGTGGGGCAAGTTCACCTACCAGGCGATCGAAGCGCCGGAAAAGATCGTGTCGATTTTGTCATTCGCCGACAAGCAGGGCAATGCGGTGCAGCATCCGGTCAGCGCCACCTGGCCTTTGGAATCGTTCAATGTCATGACCCTCACGGAGGAAAACGGCAAGACGACGATGACCTTGCGGTCGACGCCGCATAAGGCCACGGATGAGCAGCATGAGACTTTCAAGCAGGGGTTTGAGTCGATGAAGGAGGGATTCAAGGCGACGTTCGGCCAGCTGGCACAGTACCTGGCGCGTGTTCAGTAGGTTTTTATTGCTTATTGAAGAGCGGGCCAGAGTCGCGGGCCTGAGAAAATGTCCATGGCTGCGTTGCTTGGGCTCGCCGTACATGCGTACTGTCTTCGCCCGCGCGCCTTGCCCTGGTCATTTTTCAGGCCCGCTGGGCCCGGGGGAGCCTTTGATTGAGGCGCGGGCGGGTTCTTGCTGTCGTTGGCAGTTTGCGGTGACAGAGCATGTGACCTGCTATCGAGGCCAGTTTATGTGCGATACAACTACTTTTTCAGGGCGCCCGCTTCGTTTGGACTGACCTTGGGTGCTGAAGGCGTAGAATTCCCGGTGGCATCCCTTGTGGTCTCACTTGCCATTTTGCGGACCTGCGGTGCTGAGAGCGCTGTGTTCGTATTAGCATTTCTCTCGTTGTGCTTGACTGTGGTTTGCGACACCGCAGTTGAGTTTGAAGTTATGCTTCCTGCCCGACCAGCCGGATCGACTTGCTGAATGGTTTGTCCTGTCTTTGTCTCTGATGTTGCAGGGGCAAAAAATGCAACCGTCGCAAGCGCAAGCATTAATACGCCAGCTACAAGTAACACCAAATCCACTTTTTTTACAGCATTGCGATATTCAGGTTCACCGCGCCTGACCGTTTCCCACTCTTGCGCCACAACGACCATACCTAGTTCATTGGCGCACTCTACTGCGTCAAAGACCGGCTTAATATCAGCATTGTTTTCTCCCATTAGATACGCTTGCTGGGTTTCCATCATCACTTCAAGCAACCGCTGAAGCTCGACATGGCTATCTTGCTTGCGGTCTAGCAGAAGTCCAACGCGGTATTTCAACTCAGCCGACGAATGACGCACCTCAACGATTTTCTGTTGGCCGAAGTGAAATTTTGGATGAGTGCCGTTGCCGTTTTGCCTATCTCGTTCTTCCTGTACTGCACGTGCGAGCGAGCGTACGGCCGAGAACAGCGACGATAGATTTTCGCGGAGTTCTCCAACCCATATTTGCCTAAACTCGGAAATCTTCGATTCCTTGGAAGCAATCAGATTAGAACGAGCGATGCCGCCTGCAACGAATGCAGCTGCTAGGGTGGCGAGTGCCGGGACTACGGATGTGGCTGTTATTTCCATGAGTTTTTCACAAGTCGACGACATGTTAATATACAACCAATTGTCACCTTGTATTGTGGAATTATCAAGGTCGGCACGGCATCCACACTCTGCTTAAGTGTATGGTGACGCCAGTCTGCCACCATTTGAGTAAGCAGAATTAATGCTGAGCTTGAATTGTTAATGGGCATCATCATTTGGAAACAAGCAACAGGTGGGCCTTGCCTGTGTAGGACGGAGATGAACGGATGAAAAAGAACGTGCTGAAATGACTACGTTGTAAGTCTGACTGGGTCCTTTTTTGCGTCATGAGAGAAAACGTTTCCCTAACCTGTTAAATACCATGATCGGCTGCTTGTGTCCGACTGCCATCATTGGTAGCTTGTGCCAAAAATCGTGTCATTACCTAAAGCACTTGGCGGCCTCGCGGAGTAGTCTCTGATCATCAATACCTATTCCTCGTCTCGGGTTAACTCCCCACTGATGGACGAAGATATATTTACCCACATCTTTAGAAACAGCTATTAACGATAGCCTAAGCAAGGTTCCGATGATTCGTGAATCTTGGTCTGCATATTCTTGTTCCCAAACATGCCCGTTATCCAGGATGTATTGATCAATGATCGCCTGACTCCTTGGACCAATTTCTGCCTCGGTTGGCGATTCAAAAACGTATCGCGGTGGTGGCATAGTTGTTAATTTGGAAATATCTAGGGCGACCAGGCCTCGTTGGTTAATTTGGGGATGTTTATCTATCGTACGCTTCAGTTGCCTACAAGCTTTGTTCACATTTGACTTGAGCTGAGCATGCGAAGTAAGCCTCTTACATTCAACCCAGATTGAACTCTTGTGCAGCGTGAAGCCTGTGTCCGTAGGTGCATTCAAAATTGTGAGTGAACCGTTATCTGGGCGATGAACGCGCGCTGCGGTGACGGCTTCAAATAAAAAATTCCTCGGACCATTGGACTTCTCCGTTTCGTTTTGCAGGTGCACAGGGCCTTCAATTGCTTTCTTTAACTTTGCACCTAAGCCTCCCAGATGGGCTATTCGTTCGCCGCGAAATGCTGCATGTATTTCCAAGAACTGCGGAACTTCATAAACAGCTGATGTGATCGCTGGCAGGTGTTCAAGACCCCCCTGGCGATCTCGGTCTTCGTCCAGCAGCGACACCCATTGTTGAGCGGCTGTCCGATAATTTGTAAGCCTTCCTTGATCTACGTTCACACCTAACGAACGCATCCAGTCAATTGACTCACCGAACTTTCTAAGGAATTCCTGGCTTGTCTGTTTGGGGATTGCTGATTCGGTCACATTCAGTCCTTTACTTAAATCTCATTACTTCTCATGTCACAGCGAATGTCTGTTGCTGGCCTCATGCTGCCCATCCCCAGCATCCCCCGCACCACCGGCAAAATCATCCCCCAGGCATTCGACGTCGCCGCGATCTCGTCATAGTGGCTGGCACCGGGCAAAATCAGCACTTCCGCATGGTCGCCGGCCAGCTTGGCCTTGGCCGCGTAGTCGTGCGCGACTCTGGGCGGGGAGATGGTGTCGAGCTCGCCTGTGATCAGGACGGTGCGGCTGCCGTTGGGCATCAGGTCGGCTGCGTTGGTGTCGCTGTAGATGTCGGGGCGCTCGGTGCTGGCGCTGCCTGCCAACTGGGCAATGTCGCGCTCGCAGCTGGTCTTGATCAAGTCCTTTTCATGGCGCAGGTCGGCCAGGCCGCCCAGGCTGACGATGTTTTTGACAGGCAGGAACTGGTCGCGATACAGGGGGCTGGTCTTGGGCAGCTTTTCCCTGCCTGCGATCCACTGCACCAGCTGGCCGCCGGCCGAGTGGCCCATGGCGAGGATGCGGCTCGTGTCGATCTGGTACTGGGGCGCGTGCTGTTGCAGGCTGTCGAGCGCTGCGTGCATGTCTTCATAGGTGCCCGGATAGCCGCCGCCCGGCTCGTCCACGCGCCGGTACTCGACATTCCACACGGCGATGCCTTGCGCGACGAGGGCGCCGGCCACGTTGCGCATCTGCTGGATGCCGCCGAAGGCCACCGTCCAGCAGCCGCCATGCACGAGCACGACGACGGGGAACGGTCCGTTGCCGTCGGGCCGGAACAGCTGCGCGTATTGCGACGGCGCGGGGCCATACGCGATCTGCGCCGTGGGCGGGGGGCCGTTCAGGGCCAGGTAGTCGTCCAGGCTCATGGGGGCGGCGACGGCGCCGTGGGCGGAGGCGAGCAGGGCGGTGGCGATCAGGGAGGATGGCAAGGAGGTAGGCATGCTGGAATTCGCTTGAGAAGAGAGCAACACTTTAGCATAGGCCCGCGTGGGCGCAGAGATCAAGCGCTGAGCTGTTTTCCTCCTGCAAGAGGGGTGCCCCATGGTATATTTCGGGCATCAGTTTTCCCCTTATCGACACGGTGCACGCAAACAACATTCTTTCCTTGCTGGATGCCGAGCATACTGCGCTGGGCAGCATCGCGGCCGGCGCCGACCTGGCTCATGCATTGGAGCATTTGTTGCTGGCGCTGCAAGACCTGGCCGAGGGCGGCGCGCATGCCTGCCTCGTGCTCATCGACGAAGCCGACCGCTTTTGCGGCCTGTCCGCGCCCAGCCTGCCGCAAGACCTGTGCCTGGCCCTGCGCCACGGCGGCGACCAGCCATCCCCGTTCGGCACGGCGGCCTTTTCCGGCGCGCCCGTGTATTGCGGCGACATCACGCGTGACGTGAACTGGAGCGCCGGACGCAAGGAAGCCATGCTGCACGGCTACCGCGCCTGCTGGGTCGCTCCCGTCTTTGGCGCCAAGGGACATATCCTGGGCGTGCTGGGCCTGTTTTTCCAGGCGCCATGCCATCCCACGCAACCCGAGACCGAATTGCTGGCGCTGGCTGCGCGCGTGGCCGCGCATGTCATTGAGCGGGGCCAGCTGGAACAATCGCTGCACGACAGCCGCGAACATTTTCATTACGCCATCGAATTGAACACACAAGTGCTGTGGACGGCCGACGTCGACGGCAAGCTCGATTATGTGGCGCAGCGCTGGCGCGAATGGACGGGCGGCAGCGGCCTGGGTACGAGCTGGCTGGACGCCATCCACCCCGAGGACGTGCCCCATTCCCTGGCGGCCTGGAGCGAAGCCGTGGGCAGCGGCCAGCCTTTCGACCAGGAAATGCGCGTGCGCCGGCAAGACGGCCGCTACCGCTGGATGCACTCGCGCGCCTACTGCCGCCAAGACGAGCGCGGCCAGCCCGCGAAATGGTATGGCTCGTGCGAGGATATCGATGAACACTGGCAGGCGCGCAACGCCTTGCTCGACAGCGAAGCGCAGTTCCGTTCGCTCGCTTCCACCATGCCCAACCAGGCCTGGCTGGCGCATGGCAGCGGCGCCACCTACTGGGTCAACGAGCAGGTCTGCGAATACACGGGACAGTCGCTGAAGTCGCTCGTCACCAGCGGTTTTCGCCACTGCGTGCATCCGGACGACGTGCAGGCCACGCAAAAGAGCTGGGAACGGGCCGTCGCCACCGCCAGCGCCTACGAACACGAATTCCGCATGCGCCGCGCCAGCGACGGCGCCTACCGCTGGTTCCTGGCGCGCGCCTTGCCCCTGTTCGACGAGGCGGGCACGGTGCTGCGCTGGGTGGGCACAAATACGGACGTGCAGGAACAGAAGAACGTGCTGGAAAAGATGGCCTACCTGAATTCCTCGCTGGAAGTGGAAATGGCCAACCGCACGGCCGACCGCGACCGCATGTGGCGGCTGTCGACCGATATCATGCTGGTGGCGGACCTGGCCGGCATGATCATCGCCGTCAATCCCGCCTGGAGCAAGATCCTCGACCGGCCGGAAATTGAGTCGCTGGGCATGGATTTCATCAGCCTCGTGCATCCCGACGACCGCATGGCGGCCTTGAAGGACTTGTCGCGCCTGGCCCACGGCGCGCCCACCTTGCGCATGGAAAACCGCTACCGGCGCCGCGATGGCGGCTACCGCTGGATTTCCTGGACGGCCGTGCCGGCGCAAAAGCTGATCCATGCCATCGGCCGCGACGTCACGGACGAGAAGGAGGCGCGGCTGGCACTGGTGCGCAGCGAGCAAGCTTTATTGCAGGCACAGAAGCTGGAATCGATCGGCAAGCTGACGGGCGGCGTGGCCCACGATTTCAATAACGTGCTGCAGATTATCTCGGGCAATCTGCAGTTGCTGAAGCTGACGGTGGCCGACAATCCGCAGGCGGCCAGGCGCCTCGCTTCGGCAGCCTCGGCCGTGGAGCGGGGCGCCAAGCTGTCGTCGCAACTGCTGGCCTTTGCGCGGCGTCAACCTTTGCGGCCGCTGGTGACGGACCTGGGGCGCTTGCTGCGCCGCATGCATGAGCTGATCCGGCGCGCCCTGGGCGAAGCGATTGCCGAGGAAACCTTCATCAGCGAAGGCTTGTGGCATACCCTGGTCGACCCGAACCAGATGGAAAACGTGCTGCTGAACATGGCCATCAACGCGCGCGACGCGATGGACAAGGGCGGGCGCCTCACTTTTACCTTGAGCAATGTCACGCTCGATGCGGACTACGCCAGCCGGCATGCCGACGTGCTGGAAGGGCAATACGTGCTGCTGACCATCACCGACACGGGCCACGGCATGACGCGCGACGTGATCGACCAGATTTTCGAGCCCTTCTTCACCACCAAGCGCGAAGGCGAGGGCACGGGCCTGGGCCTGTCCATGGCCTACGGCTTCATCCGCCAGAGCGCGGGCCACATCAAGGTGCACAGCGCGCCGGGCGCCGGCACGACGTTCAAGATTTATCTGCCCCGTTCGCTGGAAACGCTGGCCGAGCCGCCGCCGGGCCTGACGGGCCCCGTGCTGGGCGGCAGCGAGACCATCCTCGTGGTGGAGGATGATGCCCCGGTGCAACATACGGTGGTCGACATGCTGCGCGGCCTCGGCTACGACGTGCTGCATGCGGATGACGGCGCCTCGGCCCTGGCCCTGCTGGGCACGGGCGTGGCCATCGACCTGCTGTTTACGGATGTCGTCATGCCGGGGCCCGTCAGCAGCAAGGAACTGGCGCAGCAGGCCAGGCTGCTGCTGCCGGAACTGGCCGTCCTGTTTACCTCGGGCTATACGCACAACGCCATCATGCAGGGCGGGCGGCTGGATCCGGGCGTCGAATTGTTGAGCAAACCGTATCAGCGCGAAGACCTGGCGCGGCGCATCCGCCACGTGCTGGCCGACCGCCGCCTGGTGGGCGCACCGGACCCGTCCGGGCGGCGCATCCTGCTGGTGGAAGACAATGACGATGCGCGCGAAATGACGACGGAAATGCTCAATATGCTGGGCCACACCGTGCACGGCGTGTCCAGCGCCGAGGAAGCCTTGCCCCTGCTGGCCTTGCCGGGCCTGGACGTGCTGGTGACGGACATCAGCCTGCCCACCATGTCCGGCCTGGAACTGGCGCGCCACGCGCGCGCGCACTGGCCGCAGCTGGACGTGGTATTTGCTTCCGGGCACGATTGGGGCGCCAGCCTGATGCAGGACGCCAGCGCGCGTTTCCTGCGCAAGCCGTTTGGCCTGGAAGAGCTGGCCGGCGCATTGAAGGCGCGCCGGCTCGACGTTTACTAGCCTGTCGGCAGCAAGGCTTGCTGCAATTGCTCGACGGTAAATGGTTTCACCAGAAAGCGCGCTTGCGGGTCCAGCACGCCGGAATTGGCCGGCGCGTGGCCCGTGGAAAACACCACTTCCAGCCGCGGATGGTCGCGCGCCGCCAGTTCGGCCAGCTCGGCGCCCGACATCCGGGGCAGGCTGATATCGGTCAGCAGCAGGTCCAGCCCCGGCGTGTCCAGCAGGGGCAAGGCTTCCTCGGCCGTGCCCACGGCCAGCACCGTGTGTCCCAGCATGGACAGCAGGTCGCCCGTCATGGCGCGCGCGTCCGCATTGTCTTCCACCAGAAGGATATGGCGGCCTGCCGGCGGCGCTGTTGCCGGCTGCGGCGGCAGCTGTGCGCGGTACTGGTGCAGGGCCGTCACGTGGCGGCCATTCGCCAGCAAGTGGCGGATGCGCCGCGCCAGGTCTTCGCGCCGGTATGGCTTGCTCAATAATTCCACGCCCGGTTCCAGCCGCCCGCCCTGCATGATGGCGTCCTGCGTATAGCCCGAGGTAAACAGCACGGCCAGCTGCGGCAGCAGCACGCGGGCCTGGCGCGCCAGCGCCGTGCTGGCCACCTTGCCTGGCATCACCACGTCCGTAAACAGCAGGTCGATGGGCACGCCGCTGCCGATGATGGCCAGCGCGCTTTCGCCATCGCTGGCGCGCAGCACGGCATAGCCGAGGCCGCGCAACATGTCCACCACCGTCGTCTGTACTTGCACGTCGTCTTCCACGACGAGGATGGTTTCCTTGCCGCCCAGCACGGGGCCGCCCAGTTGCAGCGGCAGTTCCGTTTCCGCTTCGAGCGAGCGCGGCAGATAGATGCGGAAGGTGCTGCCATGGCCAGGCAGACTGTCCACCGTCAGGTGGCCGCCGCTCTGGCGCAGGAAGCCGTACGCCATGCTCAAACCCAGGCCCGTGCCTTCGCCTTCTTTCTTGGTCGTGAAGAACGGCTCGAAAATCTTGTCCAGCAGTTCCGCGGGAATGCCCGTGCCCGTGTCGGAGACGGCCAGCTGCACGTAGTCGCCGGGCGCCACGTCCGCATGGCGCGCCGCGTAGTCGCTGCCCAGCACGCTGTTGCTGAGTTCGATGGTCAGCTGGCCCTCGCCCTCCATGGCGTCGCGCGCGTTGATGGCCAGGTTGAGGATGACGTTTTCCAGCTGGTGCGGATCGACCAGGGCGCGCCAGCAGTCGTCGGCCAGCAGCAAACGCGTCTCGATGGTTTCGCCAGTGGCGCGCCGCAGCAGCTCTTCCGTTGCGCGCAGCAGTTGCGCCAGGTCCGTCACCAGCGGTTTTAATGGTTGACGCCGCGCAAAGGCCAGCAACTGGGCCGACAGCTTGGCGCCCCGTTCCACGGCGGCCGAGGCGCTGGCGATGCGCTTGGCGGCCAGCGGGTCGTTATCCAGGCCCAGCTGCAGCAATTGCAAATTGCCCGAGATAATTTGCAGCACGTTATTGAAGTCGTGGGCCACGCCGCCCGTCAGCTTGCCCAGCGCTTCGAGCTTTTGCGATTGCAGCAGGGCCATCTCGCTGTGGCGCAACGATTCCTGCATGCGGCGCAAGGTGTTTTGCGCTTCCTTTTCCAGGGTGACGTGGCGTCCCGTGGCAAACACCAGGTCGCCTTCGATTGCCGCCACCCACGATAGCCAGCGGTGGCCGCCGTCGCGGTGCCGGTAGCGGTTTTCAAAGCTGGGCATGGATTCCTTGCCCACTTGCAGCAAGGCCTGGCGCGTGGCGGCGGCATCCTCGGGCAGCACGAAGTCGAAGATGCTGCGGCCCAGCATTTCCTCGGGCAACCAGCCCAGGATGGCGCCGGCGGCCGGGTTGACGGCGGCAAAGCAGCCTTCGGCATCGATGGCCACCATCAAGTCTTGCGCGCTGCGCCATAGCCGCTCGCGCTCGCTGTTGCGCGCGGCCAGGTCCGCTTCCAGCTTCTTTTCCACGGTGATGTCGCGCGCGCTGCAATACACCTTGTCGCCTTCGGGCACGGCCACCCACGACAGCCAGTGCCAGCCGCCCAGCTTGTGGCGGTAGCGGTTTTCGAAGCGCAAGGCGGGCTGGCCCTGGTTGGCCGCATCCCAGGCCGCATGGGTGCGCGGCAAGTCGTCTGGATGGATCAGTTCGAGGAATTTCGTCGTGCGGATTTCCTCGGCCGACCAGCCCAGGGTGGCTTGCCAGGCGGGGTTCGAGTGTTCGAAATAGCCGTCGAGGTTGAGCACGCCCAGCAAGTCGGGGCTCACGTTCCAGGTGCGACCGAATTCGCGCGTGCGCTCGGCCACCTGCGTTTCCATGCTGGCACTGAGGGCGCGCAGGCGCGCTTCCGCCTGGGCCCGCAAAATGGTCGACCAGACCCGCTCCGACACTTGCACGGCCAGTTCGATCTCGTCCGCATGCCACAGGCGGGCCGCGCGGCTGTGCACGACGAACAGGGCCGCCAGCTGGCCATCCTTGGCAATGGGAATGTTCAGGAAGGCGCGGATGCCCAGGCGCGCAAACGTGGCTTGCGCGGCGGGCTGGGCCGTGCGCGGGTCATTCATCACGTCGCTGACGGCCAGCGCCTGGCCCGCGGCAAGCGCCTCGGCCAGGCCTGCCGCGCAATCGCCGAGGAAATATTCGCCGGCGGCGCCCGGCGCCAGGCCGTCGCTCCACGCATGCTGCAGGGTGGGGCACTGCAGGACCTGGTCAATATCGAAACACGCCACTTGCTGGGCGCCCAGGCGCTGGCCCAGCAGCTGGGCCGACAGGGCGAGGATCTCGCCCGTGTCTTGCAGCAGGCGCAGCCGGCGTTCCAGTTGCAGCAGGAAGGCCACGCCGCTGGCGCCGGCCTGGCTGCTGGTGGCAGGAGTGCTGCTCATGCGGGCCTCAGCTGCCGGCCAGCGGCAGGGTGACGCTGAACAGGGCGCCATTGCCGGGCTGGCTTTGCAGGGTGATGGCGCCGCCGTGGGCGTCCACCAGCTGCTTGGTGATGAACAGGCCCAGGCCCAGGCCGCCCGTGCGGTCCTGGTGGATGACGCGCTCGAAAGCATCGAAGATGCGTTCCTGGTCGCGCGCGTTGATGCCGATGCCATGGTCGCGCACTTCGATGACGGCGCTGTTCTGCGTGTGCGCCAGGCTGATTTCCACGGGCTGGCCCTGGCCGTAGCGCACGGCATTGCTGATCAGGTTGACAACGATCTGCTCGACGCGGAAGGCATCCCAGTAACCCTGGATGGGTTCGAAGGCCAGCACTTCCAGCACGCTGCCGGCGGCGGCCGCATACGGGACCAGGTCGTCCGCCACGCGGCGTACCAGGCTGGCCAGGTCGACGGCTTCGCGGCGGATCGACAGCTTGCCGCTGGTGATGCGCGACACGTCGAGCATGTCGTCGATCAGGCGCACCATGCTGCGGATTTGCCGCCCGTCGCGCGCCACCATCTTGCCCAGCTTTTCCGGTTCGAAGGCGGCCAGGTTGCCCCGTTCCAGGTTGACGGTGCGCATCTGCGTTTCCAGGAACAGCGTGTTCAGCGGCGTGCGCAGCTCGTGCGCCACCATGGACATGAATTCGTCGCGCAGCCGTAGCGAACGCTGCAGTTCCGCCTGGGTGGCGCGCAATTCTTTCAGCAGCGCTTCCTGCTGCTGGCGGCTGTGCTCGAGCGCCTGCACCTGGCGCCGCGTTTCGCTGCGCTGCTGGTGCAGGGCAACGAAGACGTTGACCTTGCTTTGCACGGCATTGATGTCGAGCGGCTTGTGCAGGAAATCGACGGCGCCGCTTTCATAGCCCTGGAAGGCGAAATTCATTTCCTTGCCGGCCGCCGTGACGAAGACGATGGGGATGTGGCGCGTTTTTTCCGTGCCGCGCATCAATTGCGCCAGCTCAAAGCCATCCATTTCCGGCATTTGCACGTCGAGGATGGCCAGCGCGAAATCGTGTTCCAGCAGTAGGGCCAGCGCTTCTTCGCCCGAGGATGCCTGGTAGACGCTGCGGTCGCTCTCGCGTATCAACGCATTGAGCGCGCGCAAGTTTTCCGGCAAGTCGTCAACGATCAGCAGTTTGGTGCTTGTTTCATTCATCATGTTTCATTCCTGGCATGGCTTTGCCGTCCAGCGTAGTGGGAAGCGGCGTGCGACGGCGCACGCTTGCGGTAGAGCTTTTCGGGACCCGGCAATGGCTCGAATTCGGCGGCAAAGCGGGTGAAATGCGTGCTTTCCTTGCTGCCCAGGCCCAGGAAACCCCGGTGGCACAGCGAGTCGTGGAACAGGCCCAGGGCCCGTTCCTGCAAGGTTTTGTTGAAGTAAATCAGCACGTTACGGCAGCAAATCAATTGCGTTTCAATAAAAACACTGTCCGTGGACAGGCTGTGGTCGGCAAAGTTGATCCTATCGAGCAGGCGCTGCTGGAAGCGCGCCGTGGCGTGCTCGGCCGTGTAGTAGTCGGCCAGCTGGCCCAGGCCGCCCGCGGCCAGGTAGTTGGCGCCGTACTCATCGAGCCGGTGCAGCGGATACACGCCGCGCGCGGCCGTGGCCAGCGCTTGCGGATTGATGTCCGTGGCGTAAATCGTGCTGCGTTCGAGCAAGCCTTCCTCGTGCAGCAGGATGGCCAGCGACAGCGCTTCTTCGCCCGTGCAGCAGCCGGCCACCCAGATGGTCGGCGACGGGTAGGTTTTCAGCACGGGCACCACCTGTTCGCGCAAGGCGCGGAAAAACGCCGGGTCGCGGAACATTTGCGTGACGGGCACGGTCAAAATCTGCAGCAGCTTGCCAAAGGCGGCGGCATCGTCCAGCACCAGCTGCTGCAAGGCGGGCAGGTCGGCGCAATGCAGGCGTTCGAGCGCCTGATGCAGGCGCCGCCGCTGCGAGGGTAAAGAGTAGTCGCGGAAATCATAGCTGTAGCGCTGATAGATTGCCTCCATCAGCGCCTGCAGTTGCGCGTCCGTGGTGCGCTGGGACATCAGCGCCGCTCCCGGGCATGGCGCGTCATCACATGCGTTCCATCTTCGGCATCCACACGCGCAGCAGCGAATACAAACGGTCCAGGTCAATCGGCTTGGCCAGGTAATCTGACGCGCCCGCCTGCAGGCATTCTTCCTGGTCATTCTTCATGGCCTTGGCCGTGATGGCGATGATGGGCAGCTTGTTGTAGCGGCCATCGGCGCGGATCAAGCGCGTCGCTTCCAGGCCATCCATGCCCGGCATCATGACATCCATCAATACGAGGTCGATATCGTCCACGCTGTTGAGCTTGCTGATGGCTTCGAAGCCGTTACGGCCGATTTCCACCACCACGCCTTTTTGTTCCAGCGCATTCGTCAGGGCAAAGATATTGCGCACGTCGTCGTCCACCAGCAAAATCTTGCGCCCTTCAAACACGCGCTCGCGGCTGCGCACCTGTTGCAGCATGCCCTGGCGCTCGCTCGACAGTTCCGACTCCACCTTGTGCAGGAAGAGGGTGACTTCGTCGAGCAGGCGTTCGGGCGAGCGGGCGCCCTTGATGATGATGGAGCGCGAATACTTCATCAGGTCCGCTTCTTCCTCGCGGCTCAGGTTGCGGCCCGTGTAGACGATGACGGGCGGGAACGAGCACAGCTCTTCATGTTCCATGCGTTCGAGCAATTCGTTGCCCTGGATATCGGGCAACTTGAGGTCGATGATCATGCAGTCGAAAATCTGTGTTTTCAGCAATTCCAGCGCCTGCTCGCCCAGCGCCACGGCCGTGATTTCCACGTCGTCGTCGCTGATCAGGTGCACCACGCTTTCGCGCTGGCGTTCGTCGTCCTCGACCAGCAGGATGCGCTTCATCTGTTGCGTGAACTTCGATTCGAGCTTGCGGAACACTTCCTTCAACTGCTCGCGCGTGCGCGGCTTGGTGGCGTAGCCGATGGCGCCCAATTGCATGGCTTCCTGCATCTGGTCGTTGCCGGAGACGATGTGCACGGGAATGTGGCGCGTCAGCGGGTTTTCCTTGAGCTGCTGCAAGACCAGCAAGCCCGGGCGGTCCGGCAAGCCCATGTCGAGCAGGATGGCGTCGGGCAGGAATTCTTGCGCCAGGCGCAAGCCTTCGTCGGCGCCGTGCGCCACCAGGCAGCGGTATTGCATTTCATGCGCCAGGTCGAACAGGATGCCGGCGAACGACGGCTCATCCTCGATCACCAGCACGGAACGCTGGCCCGTCTTGGCCGCGGGCACGCTATTCCTGTCATCCTCGAAGGTGGGCAGCGGCACGGGCTTGGCGGCAGGCGCCGCCTTGGGCGCGGCGGCTGCGATTCTGGCGGGGGCCTGCGGCGCGGCGGCGGGCACGGTGACCGCTTCCGCCGCGCGTTCCGGCATGACGGCCGGCAGCACGAGGGTGAACGTGCTGCCCTGGCCGGGCGTGCTGGCCAGCTCGATGCTGCCACCGAGCAAGGCTGCCAGGTCGCGCGAAATCGACAGGCCCAGGCCCGTGCCGCCGTAGCGGCGGCTGGTGGTGCCGTCGGCCTGGTGGAAGGCGTCGAAAATCTTGTGCTGCTGGTCGCCGGCGATGCCGATGCCCGTATCCTGCACCTGGAAGCGCACCTGGCCGGCCGCAGCGGTGCTCACGTGCAGCGACACGCTGCCCGTATCGGTAAACTTGATGGCGTTCGACAGCAGGTTTTTCAGGATTTGCTCGAGGCGCTGGCGGTCGCTGACGAACGATGGCGGGGAGTCCGGCGCCACCTTGACGTCAAAGACGAGTTTCTTTTGCTGCGCCTGGGCGCCGAACAGCATCTTCATGCTGCTGAGCAGCTCGTCGAAGGGCACGGCTTCCGGCGTCAATTCCAGCTTGCCCGCCTCGACCTTGGAAATGTCGAGGATATCGTTGATGAGGGTCAACAAATCGTTGCCGGCCGAATAAATGGTTTGCGCAAACGTCACTTGCTCCGGCGTCAGGTTGCCGCTGGTATTGTCCGACAGCAGCTTCGACAGGATGAGCGAACTGTTCAACGGCGTGCGCAGTTCGTGCGACATGTTCGCCAGGAATTCGGATTTATAGCGGCTGGCCCGCTGCAGCTCTTCGGCGCGGGCTTCCAGCTGTGCATGGGCTTCGCCGATGGCCATGTTTTTCTGGTCCAGCGACAGCGCCTGCACGGCCAGCTGCTCGTTCGACTGTTCCAGTGCCGCCTTTTGCTCTTCCAGGTGGGCTTGCGACTGTTCCAGCACGCGCGACTGCTCGCCCAGCTCTTCATTGGCCGTGCGCAATTCTTCCTGCTGCACTTCCAGTTCTTCATTCAATTGTTGGGTTTCTTCCAGCACATTTTGCAGGCGCTGGCGGTACAGGGCCGCTTCCAGCGACGTGCCGACATTCGCGGCAATCAGGTTCAGCCATTCCTTGGCGCGGGCACTGACGGGGTGTGTAAAGCCCAGTTCGATGACGCCGTTGACGACGCCTTCGTTATTGACGGGCGTCAAGACCAGCTCCAGCGGCGTGCCGTGGCCCAGGCTCGACGTCACGGTCAGGTAATTCTCGGGCACTTGCTGCACATGCTTGAGGCGTTTTTCGCGCGCCGTCTCGCCCACCAGGCCTTCGCCCAGCTTGAAGACGGGCTTGTCCTTGACGCCCTGGTCGCTGAAGCCGTACACGGCCGTGCGGCGCAGGCTGCCGTCCTCGTCGACGACGTACAGGGTGGCGACGGCCACGTCGAGGCGGTGGGCCAGGAAGTCCAGCACGTGCCGTCCCAGCTGCGGCAAGCCCAGCTGGCCGCTCGTGTGGGCCGCCAGTTCCGTCTGCCCAGTACGCAGCCACGCCTGCTCCTGCAGCACGTCGTTATCCTTGCCGCGCTGCTCGAGCGCATCGTTGTAGATGTCGGACAGGCGCAGCAGTTCGCGCCGTCCCAGGTAGGCGAGCAAGCCCGACAATCCCAGGCTGAGGATGAGGAAGACCACCACGGCCAGCATGGTGCGGCTTTCGGCCGTATCGGCCCGTTCCTGGCGCAGCCGCTGCTCCATGGACAGGAAGGCGAGGAATTCGCGGCGGATTTCGTCAAATTCCAGCTTGCCTTCGCCCTGGCGCACGCGCGCGAGGAATTCCTGGTTGCTGCGGCGCTGGGCGATCACGCCTTCGGCATAATCGAGCCATTGGCCTTGCAGCGCACGGATGCGGCGCAGCCGGTCGACCTGGATGGGACTGTCGGACACCAGTTCCAGCAGCGTGTTCATTTCGACGGCGATCTTTGCCTTGCCTGATTTATATGGCGCCAAAAACGTTTCGTCGCCCGTCAGCAAGTAGCCGCGCATGCCCGTTTCCAGGTCGACGGACAATTTCATGACCTCGTTCGCATTGCCGATCACCCGTTCGGAATGCTCGACCGAGCGCAGGGCCGACAGCAGGTAGGCGATCAGGGCGACGAACACGAGGGCCGTGATGACCCCGATGACCAACGGCAAGGTGACGTTGCGGGCGAGGATGCGGCGAAAGCTGAAGGAATCGATCGGGGTCTTGGTATTCATCATGTCCGTGTAAGGCTGTCGCGAAAGAATTAATTTTAATTGAAATGCAAGTTTTCTGGTGGTCAAGTATGGCGTGCGCTAGCATAACAGTCTTGCGCCCAATTGCCGACTCGCACGCCCGTGCAAAGCGCGGCAACGCACAGATCAAAGTGGCGGGAAAATCAAGCTGGCCTCGATTGAGGCAGATCAAAGAGATTGGCTGTTGTCATCCTAAGATGCAGGAGGTGGCGGCGTCCTTGCGGGCGGCCGCCGTGTGCAAGCCAGCCCATGCAGGAGGACATCATGGCCAATCATTTGATCCACCGCGATCCGCAGCACCCGCTGGGACGTTTCGACCCCTTCAGCGACATGGAAGAATTCATGCGCGACTTTTTCGCGCCCGCCTTGCATGTACGCGACGTGGGCAATGGGCGCATGCGCGTCGACATTGCCGAAACCGAACAAGCCTATCAGTTGCAGGCGGACATTCCAGGCGTGAATAAAGACGATATCCAGGTGTCCATCGATGGCAACCGCGTCTCCATCAGCGCCGAACTCAAGAATGAAAGGGTGACGCGCGACGGCGGCGGCAAGGTCGTGCGCAGCGAACGCGAGTACGGCCAGCAATACCGCAGCTTCGTGCTGCAGCATGAGGTGGACGAGGCCGGTGCGCAGGCCCGCTATGAAAATGGCGTGTTGCTGCTGGACTTGCCGAAGAAGGAAGGCACGGGCGGGCGGCAATTGGCGATACAGTAAGCGTGGCCAGGAAGCGTGGCGTCAAGCTGGCGCGGGGATGAAAAAACGCCGGACGGAGCCGGCGTTTTTCAGTGCTGTGCGTACTGCACACTATATATATGTCAGTCGCGGATTTCCAGCGCCCGGTTCAGGCTCAGGGCGGCCAGCGAGGCGACGGCGCCCGACAGCAGGTAGAAGCTGACGTAGGCGAGGCCGAAGTTGGCTGACAGGCCCAGCGCCACCAGCGGAGCGAAGCCGGCGCCGACCAGCCAGGCCAGGTCGGACGTCAGGGCCGCGCCCGTATAGCGGAAGCGGGCAGGGAAGTTGGCCGTCACGGCGCCGGCTGCCTGGCCGTAGGACAAGCCCAGCAGGCTGAAGCCCACGAGGATGAACACGTCCTGGCCCGTATTGCCGCCACCCATCAGGGTCGGCACGAAGGCGCTGAAGATGGCGATCAGCACGGCCAGCACGCCCAGGGTGGTGCGGCGGCCCACTTTATCGGCCAGCAAGCCGGAAATCACCACGCCGACGGCGGCCAACACGGCGCCCAGCATCTGGATTTGCAGGAAGTCCGGCGCGGAGCGGGTCTGGTAGACGGAAATCCACGACAGCGGGAACACGGTCACCAGGTGGAACAGTGCATAGCTGGCCAGCGCGGCGAGGGCGCCGATCAGCACGTTGCGGCCCTGGCCGCGGCTCATTTCAAACACGCTCACGGGCTGCAGTTCGCGTTCGTCGAGCAGGCGCGCATATTCATTCGTCGACACCAGGCGCAGACGGGCAAACAGGGCGACCACGTTGATGGCGAAGGCCACATAGAACGGATAGCGCCAGCCCCAATCGAGGAAGTCTTCATCCGTCAGGGTGGTCAACATGAACCAGAACAGGCCGGCGGCGATCAGGAAGCCGGCGGGCGCGCCCAGCTGGCCCAGCATGGCGTACCATCCCCGCTTGTTTTCCGGCGCGTTCAGGGCCAGCAGCGACGGCAAGCCATCCCACGAACCGCCCAGCGCCACGCCCTGGCCGATGCGCAGCACGGACAGCCAGATGATGGCGGCAAAGCCCAGGTGGGAATACGTGGGCAGGAAGGCGATGCCGGCCGTCGACACGCCCAGCAGGAAGAGGGCGAAGGTCAGCTTGGCGCTGCGTCCCATGCGGCGCTGGATCTCCATGAAGATCACGGTGCCGAACGGACGGGCGATGAAGGCGAACGAGAAAATCAGGAAGGCATATAAAGTCCCTTCCAGGCGCTCTTCGAATGGGAAGAAGACGCGCGGAAACACCAGCACCGAGGCGATGGCGTAGACAAAGAAGTCGAAGTATTCGGAAGCGCGGCCGATGATCACGCCGACGGCGATCTCACCGGGGTCGATATGCGATTCGACCGTGCCGGCCCCGCTTGCGTCGCGCAGGGAGTGAGGGGAAAAGTCGGCGGGTACATCCCCGCTGTGTATGCGCGTGCTGGACATGATGATCGTCTCCAATATAGTTTCGAGTTCGGCCAACGCGTAACATACCCCGGGTGTCTCACGCCCGGAGTAGGACTATTCAATAGATAGCTGTAGGAAAACTCCGCAACTACCGAGTGAAAATCCGAGCAAGGGGTAGGACAAAACGTCCAATTGCCAACGCGCTCCAGTGAGAATACAGTACCATATCTTCATCCCCTGTACTGGACTTTCCTGTATGTTTTCATTAAAAGTTCGTCGCGGACTGCTTCTTTTACCTCTCGCATTGTTGGCTGGTTGCAATACGGTGGTACTGAATCCGTCCGGAGACATCGCAGTTCAGCAAGGCAATCTGATTGTCATCTCGACATTGCTGATGCTGTTGATTATCGTTCCGGTAATCGCCCTGACCCTGCTTTTCGCATGGCGCTATAGAAAAAACAACACCGCGGCCAAATACGAGCCGGACTGGGACCACTCGACTCGCCTCGAGCTGATCATCTGGGGCGCGCCCCTGCTGATCATCATCGTGCTGGGCCTGCTGACCTGGATCAGCACCCACACCCTCGATCCTTATCGTCCGCTGAGCCGTATCGACGCCAACCGTCCGATTCCTGCCAGCCACAAGCCGATGATCGTCGAAGTCGTGGCGCTGGACTGGAAATGGCTGTTCATCTACCCGGAACAAGGCATCGCTTCCGTGAATGAACTGTACGCGCCAGTCGATCGTCCGATCCGCTTCAAGATCACCGCGTCGTCCGTCATGAACTCGTTCTTCATCCCCGCACTGGCAGGTCAGATCTACGCCATGCCTGGCATGGAAACGCAGTTGAATGCCGTCATCAACAAGCCTGGCGTCTACAAGGGCTTTTCCGCCAACTACAGCGGTGCCGGTTTCTCGGGCATGCGCTTCAAGTTCCACGGCGTGAATGATGCGGACTTCGACAAATGGGTGGAATCGGCACGTGCCGGTGGCGGCGCGCTGAACCGCGACGACTACCTGTCGCTGGCCCAGCCTAGCGAACGCGACCCGGTCCGCCGCTACAGCGCCGTACCTAGCGATCTGTACAAGGCAATTTTGAACCGCACCATCGTTTCCGACGCTCTGTGCGTGACGCCGGTCGAGCCATACAAATTGACGATGGCAAATAGCCCGGTAGCGGCCGTAACGGCAGTAGTCGCTAGCGATGCAGTAGTTGAAAAGGGCGTTCAAGCCAAGTAACGACTGCATGAATCCCGCAGCGCATTGCGCTGCAGATACTGGCGCCGCTTGCCTGGCGCCTCCCTTTTTTCTCTGAGAGTAACAATGCTAGACCATATTGATCTGACGAAGCTTATATTCGGCCGTCTGACTTGGGATGCAATTCCATTTCACGAACCTATCCTGCTGGCGACCTTTGCAATGGTCGCCCTGGGCGGTATCGCACTCGTTGCGGCACTGACGTATTTCCGCGTTTGGGGTACCCTGTGGCGCGACTGGATCACCAGTATCGACCATAAAAAAATCGGTATCATGTACATGATCCTGGGCCTGGTCATGCTGCTGCGCGGCTTTGCCGACGCGCTCATGATGCGCACCCAGCAGGCGATCGCCTTTGGCGACAATGCCGGCTTCCTGCCGCCGCATCACTACGACCAGATCTTCACCGCCCACGGCGTGATCATGATCTTCTTCGTCGCGATGCCTTTCGTGACGGGTCTGATGAACTACGTGGTGCCGCTGCAAATCGGCGCGCGCGACGTGGCTTTCCCTTTCCTTAACAACTTCAGCTTCTGGATGACCACCATGGGCGCCGCCCTGGTCATGGCTTCGCTGTTCGTCGGCGAATTCGCCCGCACGGGCTGGCTGGCATATCCACCGCTGTCGGGCATCGTCGGCAGTCCGGACGTGGGGGTAGACTATTACATCTGGTCCTTGCAGATTGCCGGGGTCGGGACGCTATTGTCCGGTGTCAACCTGATCGCCACCATCGTCAAGATGCGCGCACCAGGCATGACCTGGATGAAAATGCCGGTCTTCACCTGGACCGCATTGTGCACCAACATCCTGATCGTCGCCGCCTTCCCGGTGCTGACGGCCGTGCTGGCCATGCTGTCGCTGGACCGCGTTGCAGGCTTTAACTTCTTCACGACGGAACTGGGCGGCAACGCCATGATGTACGTCAACCTGATCTGGATCTGGGGTCACCCAGAGGTGTACATCTTGATCCTGCCGCTGTTCGGCGTGTTCTCGGAAGTCGTTGCCACCTTCAGCAGCAAGCGCCTGTTCGGCTACGCTTCGATGGTGTACGCCACCTGCGTCATCATGATCCTGTCGTACCTGGTATGGCTGCATCACTTCTTCACCATGGGTTCGGGCGCCAGCGTCAACTCCTTCTTCGGCATCACGACGATGATCATTTCGATCCCGACGGGCGCGAAGATCTTCAACTGGCTGTTTACCATGTACCGCGGCCGTATCCGTTTTGAGTTGCCCATGCTGTGGACGATCGGCTTCATGGTCACCTTCACCATCGGCGGCATGACCGGCGTATTGCTGGCCGTACCACCAGCGGACTTCGTGCTGCACAACAGCCTGTTCCTGATCGCCCACTTCCATAACGTGATTATCGGCGGCGTGGTCTTCGGTGTATTCGCTGCGATTAACTACTGGTATCCGAAAGCCTTCGGTTACAAGCTCGACGCGTTCTGGGGCAAGTGCTCGTTCTGGTTCTGGTTCGTCGGCTTCTACCTGGCCTTCATGCCGCTGTACGTGCTGGGCCTGATGGGCGTGACCCGTCGTGTCAACCACTTTGAAGATCCATCGCTGCAAATCTGGACCATCATCGCCTGGTTTGGCGCCGTCTCGATCGCACTGGGCATCGCGTCCATGCTGATCCAGTTCTTCGTCAGCTACCGCAACCGTCACGCCCTGCGCGACGTTACCGGCGACCCATGGGGCGGCCGTACGCTGGAATGGTCGACGTCGTCGCCACCGCCAGACTATAATTTCGCCTTCACACCACAAGTGCACGAACTCGATGCATGGACTGACATGAAGAAACACGGTTACCAGCGTCCGACGTCCGGTTTCACGAAGATCCACATGCCGAAGAACACCTGGGCTGGTTTCGTGATCGCCGCACTGTCCGCACTGGTCGGTTTTGGCCTGATCTGGCAAATGTGGCTCGTCGCCAGCGTTGGCTTCGTGATCATGATGATTACCATCATCGTCCATACCTTTAACTACAAGCGCGATTACTACATTCCTGCGGAAGAAGTGGTCCGTACCGAAGACGCTTATACTAAATTGCTGAGCAGCCATGTCTGATACCATCGCCCATAACACCGGCGCCGCTGGCGCCGCACCAAGCACGCGCAGCTACTTTGTGCGCGAGCACCACCCGGAAAACGGCAGCTTGCTGGGTTTCTGGCTCTACCTGATGAGCGATTGCCTGATCTTCGCCTGTCTGTTCGCCACGTACGCCGTGGTCGGCCGCAGCTACGCGGACGGCCCGACGGGCGCCGCGCTGTTCGACCTGCCGCTGGTGGCCGTCAACACGGCCATGCTGCTGTTGTCGTCGATCACCTACGGCTTCGCCATGCTGACCATGCAGCGCAAGCAATTGCGCAGCACCCTGGTCTGGCTGGGTATCACGGGCCTGTTCGGCCTGGCCTTCCTGTCGCTGGAAATGTATGAATTCATTCATCTGATCCACGAAGGCGCCGGTCCGCAGCGCAGCGCGTTCCTGTCGTCGTTCTTCGCCCTGGTCGGTACCCACGGCTTGCACGTGACGTTCGGCGTGATCTGGCTCGTGACTTTGATGTTCCAGTTGAACAAGCATGGTCTGACCCCGGAAAACGGCCGTCGCATGATGTGCCTGTCGCTGTTCTGGCATTTCCTGGACGTCATCTGGATCGGCGTCTTCACCTTTGTCTACCTGATGGGAGTGCTGCCATGAGCGACCACCACACACACGGCGATAGCCACCACCATGACGATCACGATCATGGCAGCCTGAAAAGCTATACCATCGGCTTCATCCTGTCGGTGATCCTGACGGCCATTCCGTTCTGGCTGGTGATGACGAAAGCCATCACCAACTCGGGCACCATGGGCCTGGTCCTGCTGGCGTTCGCGGCCGTTCAAGTCGTGGTACACATGGTGTACTTCCTGCACATGAACACCAAGTCCGAAGGCGGCTGGAACATGATGGCGCTGATCTTCACGATCATGATCGTGGGTATTGCCATGGCCGGTTCCCTGTGGGTCATGTACCACATGAACCACAACATGATGCCGGATCTGATGCCTGAGTACATGCATACGAAAACGGCTCCATGATGAGTAATACGCGCCCAAGCAACACCGGGCGCGCCCCTGGCGCCGCATCGCAAGATGCCGCGCCAGGCCCACGCGGCATGGCTGTGCATTATTCAAAAATTGCACTGGCCTTGCTGGCGGGGATCTTGTTTGCCGGTTTCTGTGCCCTGGGCACCTGGCAAGTCAAGCGCCTGTTCTGGAAGCTTGACCTGATCGAGCGCGTCGAACAACGCGTACATGCGCCCGCAACGGACGCGCCTGGACCCGCAGCCTGGGCCAGTGTCACGCAGCAAACGGATGAGTACCGCCATGTGCGACTCTCCGGTACGTATCTCCCCATTTTCAATACCCTGGTGCAAGCAACGACGGCACTGGGCGGCGGTTACTGGCTGGTGACGCCCTTGCGCCTGGCCGATGGCAGCACCGTGCTGATCAACCGCGGCTTCGTGCCGAAACGCGAAGGCATCGCCGCCAGCACGCCGGCCGGCATCGTCCACGTGGACGGCTTGCTGCGCGTCAGCGAGACGGGCGGCGGTTTCCTGCGCGAAAACAGTCCTGCCACGCAGCAGTGGTATTCGCGCGACGTGGCCGCCATCGGCGCCTCGCACATGCTGACCAACGTGGCGCCATACTTCGTCGATGCGAAGGCAAAGTCGGAAACGGCTGCGGACGCCCCCGTCGGCGGGCTGACCGTGATTTCCTTCCACAACAGCCACCTCGTGTACGCCTTGACGTGGTTCACCCTGGCCTTGATGGTAGCCGGTATCAGCTGGTGGATCGTGCGCGAAGACAAACGCCGCCGCGCGCGCAAGGCCAGCTTGTCCCAACAGCACCTTGATCTATCGCAAGAAAGCGACCATGCCGGGCAGGATTGAGATCCTGCCCAACCGCGAGGTGCTGGAACGCGGTGCGGTGGCGGCCGAGATGGAACATCCGGCCGGCCACCAGAACATGAAGCTGCTGATCCAGCTGCGCTGGCTGGCCGTGATCGGCCAGATCAGCACGATCTTCGGCGTGGGCGTGGGACTGGGCATCGCCTTGCCCGTGCCCTACATGCTCGAAGTGCTGTCCTGCCTCATCGCTTTTAATTTAGCCAGCCTGCTGCGCTGGCACGAACGCCAGCCCGTGTCCAACACGGCCCTGTTCCTGGCCCTGCTGGTCGACGTCACCGTGCTGACGGCCCAGCTCTACCTGAGCGGCGGCATCAGCAACCCGTTTGCCTTCCTGTACTTGTTGCAAGTCATCCTCAGCGCCGTCCTGCTGGAAGTGTGGTCGACCTGGATCATGGTGGCCATCACCAGCCTGTGCCTGGCGGGCCTGGCCTTGCTGCCCGGCCCCTTGATCCTGCCGATCGACCCGGAGCGGGGCTTTTCCAGCCTGTATGTGCAAGGCTTGCTGATCTGTTTCATCTTGAACGCCGCCTTGCTGGTGGTGTTTATTACGCGCATCAACCGCAACCAGCGCGCCGGCGACGCCAAGGTGGCGGACTTGCGCCAGCGCGCGGCGGAAGAAGAGCACATCATCCGCATGGGCTTGCTGGCTTCGGGCGCCGCGCACGAGCTGGGCACGCCGCTGGCGACCCTGTCCGTCATCCTCGGCGACTGGCGCCGCATGCCGGAATTGAGCAAGAACAGCGAATTGCTGGAAGAAATCACGGAAATGCAGGCGCAGTTGCAGCGCTGCAAGAGCATCGTCAGCGGCATCCTGCTGTCGGCCGGCGAGGCGCGCGGCGAATCGTCCGTGAAAACGACGATCAACACCTTCCTCAACGACCTGGTCGACGAGTGGCGTACGAGCCGCCCGATCCAGGATTTCGAGTACGATAACCGCATCGAGCACGACGTGCCCGTCGTCTTCGATTCGACCCTGAAACAAACCATCTGCAATGTGCTCGACAATGCACTGGAAGCGTCGCCCGACTGGCTGCGCTTCGAAGCGACGCGCGAAGCGGATGCCTTGCACCTGGTCATCACCGATGCGGGCCCCGGCTTCGAGCCGTCGATGCTGACGCACCTGGGCAAACCCTACCAAAGCAGCAAGGGCAAGCCCGGCGGCGGCCTCGGCCTGTTCCTGGTGGTGAATGTCGCGCGTACCTTGGGCGGTACGGTGACGGCGCGCAACAGGGTGCAGGGCGGGGCGGTGGTGCACCTGGCCTTGCCGCTGGCGGCCATCAAACTGGAAAGAGAAAGCGACCACCATGCAGGATGACCGTCTGTTACTGATCGTGGAAGACGATGCCGCGTTTGCCCGCACCCTGGGCCGCTCGTTCGAACGGCGCGGCTACCAGGTCATCCTGGCCACCAATTTCGACGAGGCGAGCGCCTTGCTGGAACAGCATTGCCCCGACTACGCCGTCGTCGATTTAAAACTCAATGGCAATACCTCCGGCCTGGCTTGCGTGCAGATGCTGCACCAGCACGACCCGGAGATGCTGATCGTCGTGCTCACCGGTTACGCCAGCATCGGCACGGCCGTGGAAGCCATCAAGCTGGGCGCCTGCCAGTACCTGGCGAAACCGTCGAACACGGACGACATCGAAGCGGCCTTCGGCCACGTGGCCGGCAACGCCGACATCGAACTGACGAACCGCGCCACCAACATCAAGACCCTGGAATGGGAACGCATCCACGAAATGCTGGCCGAGACGGATTTCAATATCTCGGAAACGGCGAGAAGGCTGGGCATGCACCGGCGCACCCTGGCGCGCAAGCTGGAAAAGCAGCGGGTGAAATAGACAGGCATCCCGCAGCTTTGGCCCGCCACGGCATGGCGCATCAGTTGGAGTCATTCTTGGCAAGGATATTGATCCACACCATGACGATACCGCAGAGTGACAGAACGAATCCCAGATATATTAGGAAAAATCCGAAAGATTCGGATAAATATCTGATCGTCAAATACCCAATCATCCCAGTCAGGAAACCAAAAAATCCAATTTTGTGGCCTTTGGATTTTTTACTTTGCATGATGTAATTCCCTGAATATTGATAAAACCATTTTCAAGCTCCTGTTGATGATGTTTTATGCAAGTCCTGCGCAACCTACGGGACCATGTTTCAGTGCACATTCTGCGCCTGAATGTGCGGACTGCTCTCCCGTTGCGCCCATGCCGGCAGGAACAAAACCTTATTTCTCGTCTTCAAACGTCAGTTCGAGCACGCTGTCGTCGCTCCAGTCCTGTTCCCGCAGCGGCGGCGTGAACGATGAACCGCTGAAGGGCACGGGCGCGCTCTTGCCGTTAAAACTGATCGTTGCCGCCGTGATGCGCCGTGGTTCGGAAAAGCTGTAGGTTCCCTTTTGCGACACGAAATTGCACGGGCCGCCCAATGCGCTCATCGTGGTACGGATCGCAAACGGCAAGGTTTCCTTGTCGATGGCCCAATGCACTTCGCACGCCAGCCGCAGGTCGCCCAGGCGGCGCAGCGTGTCGCTGGTGGCCGCGCTCCTGACGTAGGGTATCCACCTGACCGACCCCGCCTTGCGGTTCACGGTCAGCTCGGCCTTCTCATACAGCGGACCCTGTTCGACGGGCAGGCTGAAGATATTGCGCTCACCCAGCGGTATCGCCATACCCGCCTCGTCGCTTTCCAGCCGCAGCGCGATGGCGTGCATGTCGACATCGGCACGGCGTGGCTCCAGGATGAAGCGCAATTCGGCGCCAGGCGCCAGACCGTGTTTTTCCTCGAAGCGTTTCACCCCCTTGAGCATGGCGCTGTAGGGTTTCCAATCCGGATCCCGGATGCCTTTGACATTGACGGACGCCGCCGCAGCGGGTTCAGTTTGTTCCACGGCTTGCTCCACGGCCGTCGCCACGGCTTGTTCCACATCGGCCTGGGCGTGGACGGCGGCGCCGCATGCACACAGCAGAAGTCCGGCGATTGCACGCATATTCATCCTGTTCATTTGCCTCTCACGTCATTGTTTATCAAGTCAGAGCAGTCTGTTTTTCCTGCCCATTCAAGGAAACATGAGTGTAGAAAAGAATGGCGATGAATGGGGATTTTTAGGACAGAGTGTCAATCTGGAGCAATGGAATGCTTGAATCAGCTGTTTTTCGCATGGCGCCGCAAAAATGCAGCACGCTCTTTTCAGAATCCCGTGACTCAACGCTTTTCCGCCAGATGGCAGGGGTAGTTATTTATTGGCCGGGAAAGAGCGCCTGGCAAGGACGGCAAGCCATGCGGGTTGGAATTGCAACATCCGGGTTGCCGGAAAAATATTTCGGGAACTGTGATGAGTAATTCCTTTAAGTAACATTCAAGCTATTCATATGCAGATAATGTCGTGCCTGGCCGATTGCATATCTTCATGACCATCTTCATCCGCTTGCATGTCGCGTTTCCGCACTCTTGAACCGGGTGCTACCGCACTTGAAAGCTGCTTTAAAACGACATTGGGGAAAGAAAGCAAAGTTGTGCCGATGCCACGTCGATGCGCGTATCTGTCATAAATGATACTGCCCGGACCGTTATATATTTCCTCGTAATTTCCATCGGGAAAGAGCTTAAAACCGAGAAAGTAATCGGGTGTTCCCTTGAAGGTCAGGCTATCCTTGAAAGTAGCCTTTACTTGCACACGTTTTCCATCGCTGCTGACTCCGTCGTAGAGGGGCTGTGATACTTCGTCGAGCATCACGTCATATTCAAGCGAGGCAATGATCTCTCCAATATCCCCCACAAGGCGGCCATCAACAGTAAATTTCCGGTTTGGAAATGTCGAGTTGAGATGTGCGATACCTTGAAAGACCAGTGCAAGTCCTTCGGCAAGTGCTTTATGTTTCGGCATAATCCATTAATTTTTAAGGATGGTAAATTCCCCAGCGGGGCATTCTTGGCGGATTACTGCAGGTGTGCGTAGCAAACGAAACGCCCGTTCAAGGCCAATCCGGTGCAATTTTTAAACAAGCACGGTTCCCCGGAAAATCCACCATGTGCAAGCACCTCCAGAAAAGCCTTCTGGGCCGCCACGCTGGCCGACTTCCAGGTCAGCGTGTCCGCCACCTCTTTCATGGCAAACAGGGGCCAGCTTGTCTGCTCAGGTGCGCATTCCACATACCATTTTTGCGAACATATGTTGCACACATAGTGAGACCTTTCATGGTCGAGTGCTGGTGAGAAGTCTTCCGTGTCCAGTTCCTGAAAATAGGCAGCAAATGCCTGTGCACCTTGATAATCAAAGCGTTTTTTCCTGTCGCCGAGATCTGCAATGGCCAATGGTAGTTCTTTACAGCGGCACATGAAATTCCGTCTCTATTCTGATGAGCAGTGCATGAAACATTATTATCGCCACAGCGCGAAGGAAAACAGGGCATCCGGGCCCGGATGCGGGCATTCCTTGCTGTTGCCCTTTAATTTGATAAAACACTGTATTACGTCAATGCCATCAACAAGCCGGAAGCGATGACTATCGCAGCAAACAGGGCGACGGCAAAGCGATTATGCGGCAACGGTCTCGCCGGCGGGTAGTGGCCCAGCGTGAGTAGCCGTAGTATTGCCCAGCCCGGCCAATAGAACAGCTTTTCAATGACCGTTCCTAACAGGTTATAGATCAGCAGACGAACGATCCAGACGATGCCGTCAAAAATCCAGTCAAGCACGATTCATCCTCGGAGGGACGCAAGAATGGCCGTTACGCGCAGTGATCGAACTCATGCCACCGCCAGCCATTCCATTTTCTGCACGCGGATATGGGGATGGCTTTCCAGCGCTTCCCATTCCGGTAAAAAGACAAAGCCCTGTTTCTGGTAAAACGCGGCCGCGCGCGCATTTTCCGGTGCGACGTCGAGCACCAGCCGCGCGTGGCCATTGCGGACGGCGCATCGTTTCACGGCCTCGACCAGCCCTTGCGCCACGGTCAGGCCGCGATATTCGGAATGTACCCACATGGCGATCAGGTGGCATTCGCCATTGCCGGCCACCACTTGCGCGGCCAGGCCGATGGGTTGTTCTGCGTCAAAGGCGAGGAAAAACGTGCGCTGCGGCGTGCTGACGGCGCGTTGCTGCCAGTCGGCGTCCGAAAAAGCGGCCGCGCTGGCGTGGCTGGCGCCAAAGGCCGTGGGGGCGTCAAGCAAGGCGGCCAGGCGCGTGGACTTCAGCGCCGGCCAATCGGCGGCGCTGGTGGGGCGGATGACGATGTGGTTCAAATCTGTGACATTTCTTCACTGGTGGGCACGGCCGTGGACGAGGAAATCTTCTTGTACGCTTCCGCCAGCATCGTGACGGTCGCCACGTCGTTCACGCTGCGCGCCTCGATGACTGTCTCGCCCGCAGCGATGGTGATGTCGCCGTTCGCATAGCTGGCGGGAAAGCGCCGTTCGACGATCTTGTTGGTGAGGACATTGCGCGCATAGCGCAGCGCCACGAGCCGCTCGCCTTCCTGCTTGATGACGACATAGTTCGGGACGGTGGTGCGTTCCAGTTTCCAGGTGCCGATAAAGTCTTCGACAGGCGCGGCGCTGGCGTTGGTGAACAGCGCGCAGCAGGCGGTGGTAATACCAAAAAATATTTTTTTCATGGTGCCGGCAATTCCATGCAAAGGTGGCCCGCATAGGCGGGAAAGACGTCCGTCATGCTTGAATGGCGTGGCGCGCATCCATGGATGGCGCCAGTCATTTAAGTATTTGGCAATATTAACAGCATCAATGCCTTGCCGGTGCCCGTGCATGCTGCAGTGTTGTATGCGCGTAAGACTTTGCCTAGCTGTTGGCCTCAAACGCGCGGTGGTAGGTCACGTTGCCTGTTGGTAAGGACCCCGCCAGATGCAGTGTCTGGAAATACTCCGCCGGCACGCCCGGCAGGGTCAAGGCAGCGTCCGCGCGGAAGCCGAAACGCCCGTAATACCGTGGATCGCCCAGCACCACGCAGCCAGCCGCGCCCAATTGGTGCAAGTCGTCCAGCAATTGCCTGATGAGCTGGGTGCCCACTCCCTGTTGCTGATGGCCAGGGGCAACGGAAACGGGACCCAGCCCATACCAGCGCGGCGTGCCATCGCTGATACTGACGGGGGAGGCGGCCACGTGGCCGATGATGGCGCCTTCCAGTTCGGCCACCAGCGACACGCTCAGGGCGCCCGCGTCGCGCAAGGCCTTGACGATGAACTGTTCCGTATGGTCCGTATGGTCCGTGTGTTCGGCGTGCAGGAACGCCTCGCGCGTGAGTTGGTCGATGGCTGTAATGTCGGCCGCGGTTTCCTTGCGAATGATCAACGCTTGCTTCATGACTGGTCCCACACTTCGATCGTCAGCAGTTGCCCGGCCTGGCAGGCGGCGATGCGCTCCGGATGCACGGTAATGCTGCCGGGCCAGCCCGTCAGCGTATCTTGCGGAAATTCCCCATCTTGCGCCTCGGCAATGCCCGCCTGCAGCAGGGGCGCGATGACGTCCGCCGAAACCGTGTAGCGGTTGGGAAAGCCGTTCGACGACAGCTGGGTCGCCTTGCCTTGTGTGCACAGCTGCGCGATCCAGTCGGCGCCGAACAGGCCCGCTTCCCAAGTGGCGAGAAATGCGTCCTTGTTGATTTTCGTCATGTCGGCCAGCTGTTCCGGCGTTTCTGTCGAGATAATGGTCCACCAGCCTGACATGGGCGATCCTTGCGAAAAGTGACAATTAACGGGTCATGGCGCGGCGCAGCAGGTAGCTGAGGCCATCGACGGCGGCCACCATCAGCAGCATGGCGACGATGACGGTGGCGGCGTTCTGCATCTGGAACAGGGACAGATGGTATTTCAGCATCTGTCCCAGGCCACCGGCGCCGACGACGCCGAGGATGGCGGCGGCGCGGATATTGTTTTCCCAGCGGTACAGGGTGTAGGACATCATTTGCGGGCTGCATTGCGGCAAGGTCGCGTACAGGAAGGCCACGGCGGGGCGCGCGCCGTTGATGCGCAAGGTCACCGCCGGCAAGGGCGGGCAATTCTCGAAGGCGTCGGCAAACAAGCGGCCCAGCACGCCCACCGTGTGCAGGGCCAGCGCCAGGGTGCCCGCGAACGGGCCCAGGCCGGCGGCGATCAGCAAGATCGACGCCCAGACCAGTTCCGGGATCGAGCGCAGCACATTCAACACGCCGCGCGTCGCGTTGCGCGCCACGGTGCCAAAACGCCCGCTGGCGGGCAGGGCCAGCAGCGCGCCCAGCACGGCCGCGATGACCGTGCCGATGGCCGACATGGCCAGGGTCTCGAACGTGGCCACGCCGACTTTCATCAGGAAGGGGCTGGCCAGCTCGGGCGGGGCGAAGCCGTGCAGGAAGTCGGCGCTCGTGCGCACGGCGTCCGCGCTGAAGAACTCGCCCCATTTCAGGGGCAGGGTGGCGAAGCTGGCGATGACCAGCAGCAACAAACCGGCCAGCAAGGCCCAGGTGGACCAGCGCACGGGAGCAGGCGCGGGCATCGCTGTAAAATGCTGATGCTTCATGCCAGCCTCCGGCGCAACATGGCGGACACGGCGTCGGCGCCCGCCACCAGCAGCACGAAGACCATCAGCATGGTGGCCAGTTCGCTGCCCGCCATCATCTTCATCGATTCATCCATGCGCTGGCCCAGGCCGCCTGCGCCGACAAAGCCCATGACGACGGAGCCGCGGATCGCGCATTCCCAGCGGTAAATCGTGTACGACACCAGTTCGGCGGCCGATTCGGGCAGGGCGCCGTACAGCAAGGCTTTCAGCCTGCCGCTGCCGTTGTGCAATAACGCGTCGCAGGCGGACGCATCCGACGATTCGAGGATTTCCGCGTAGACCTTGCCCAGCATGCCGCAATAGGTGAGGGCGATGGCGATCACGCCTGCCGTCGGCCCCAGCCCCACGATGCGCACCAATAACAAGGCCCACACCAGTTCCGGCACGCTGCGCAGCAGCACCAGCAAGGCACGGACCGCGTGGCGCAGGGCGGCGGCCAGGGGCGCCACCCGGCCGGAGCCGAGGCGCGAAATCGACAGGCGTTCCGTCACCAGCAAGGTCAGGGGGATGGCGCCCAGCATGGCCAGCGCCATGCCGGCCGTGGCCATGGCGATGGTTTCCCAGCTGGAAATGGCCACCAGTTGCAGGAATTCCAGCGAATGGGCGGGCGGCACGAAGCTGGCAAGGAATTGCCAGGTGGCCGCCAAGCTTTGCGCATCCCATAAAATCCACGGCTTGAATTCCGCCTGCACCAGCATCGGCCACAGCACGAGCAGCACGATGGCGGCGCCGGTCAGGCGGCCGCGCCAGGCGGGGTCGCGCGGCATGGCGGTGCTCGTCAGCAAAGGGGCCTCGCGGCGTCCAGCTGCGTTTCCACGGCCTCGAACTGCGGCGCCGTATCGGCCTTGTTGCGGTACAGTTCGGCGATCATGGCGTCGCTGACCTGGGCGCCGGGCAAGTCGAAGACGATCTTGCCGTCGCGCAAGGCGACGATGCGCGTAAAGCAGGCGCGGGCGATTTCCACCTGGTGCAGGCTGCAGATCAGGGTGGCGTTGCGCGCCGTCGCTTCCGCTTGCAGCACGTGGATCGTTTGCAAGGCGAGCGTGGGGTCGAGCGCGGACAGCGGTTCGTCGACGAGGAACACTTGCGCATCCGACACGAGCGCGCGGGCCATGCCGCAGCGCTGGCGTTCGCCGCCGGACAGGCGGTCGACCCGTGCATACAGCTTATCCTGCAGGTTGAATTTACCTAAAGCTTCCCATGCGGCGCGCGGATCGACGGGCGCCAGCAGCGAACGGATGGCCGTCCACAAGCTCCATTGGGGCAAGCGGCCCGCCAGCACGGCGTTGACGACGCGCTGGCGCGGCGGCAGCGGCGGCGTTTGCGGCGCCAGGAACAGGCGCGCGCGCAAGGCGTGGCGCTCGGCGCTGCCGATTTGCCAGGGAGAAATGCCCAGGATGTCCAAGGTGCCGGATTCGGGACGCAGCGCGCACGCCAAGGTGTGCAGCAGGCTGGTCTTGCCGGCGCCGGACGGGCCGATCAGGGCGATCTGCTCACCCTGGGCCACGTCCAGGTCCAGGTCGCGCAGGGCCAGCGCATTGCCGGCGGCGCCCGCGTGGTGGACGCTGACCTTGTGAAGTTGGAATGTCATGCGAGATTTCGGTGTGGGGGAGTGTGCCGGATGCGTCCGCAGGACGCCATCCGGCAAGTTTCAGCAGTTACTTCAACAACTTGGCATCGCGCGCAGCCGCTTCGATATCCTTGTAGTTCTCGGCCTTGGTCGGGATGAACTTGGTGGCGCGCTGCAGTTCGAGGATTTCCTTGCCTTCGGCCGTTGATGGGTCCAGCGCCAGGAAGGCGTCCGTCAGCTTCTTGCGCACGACGGGGTTCATGTCGGCGCGCACGCTCCAGTTGTAATCGTAGTAGCCTGGCGTCGTGTAGAACACGCGCACCTTGCTTGGATCGACCTTTTTCGCTTCGACCAGTTTTTCCCATACGGAAATGTTCAAGGTGCCAGCATCGACCTTGCCGCCGGCCACAGCCGCCACGGTGGCGTCATGCGCGCCGGAAAACGCGATGCGCTTCATGTCCGTGTCCGGGTTGATCTTGGCGGCCAGCAAGTAGTAGCGTGGCATCAAGTGACCCGAGGTCGACGATTCCGAGCCGAACGTGAAATTCTTGCCCTTCAGGTCGGACAATTGATTGATGTCCTTGCTGGTGGTCACAAACACGGAGCGGAACTTCGTGTCTTCCTCGCGCTGCACCAGGGGCACGATCTTGCCGCCGCTGCGCACGTTCGCTTGCACGAAGGTAAAACCGCCGAACCAGACCATGTCCAGCTTGTTATTGATCAAGCCTTCGACGGACGCCGCGTAATCGGTGACGGGCGTAAATTCCACCTTCATGCCCAGCTTTTTCTCCAGGTAGCTGCCCAGCGGCTTGAACTTGCGCTGCAATTCCGTCGGCGCTTCGTCGGGGATGGCGGAGACGCGCAGTACTTGCTGCGCTTGCGCCAGGCCGCTGTGGATGGCCAGGGTGGCGGCGACGGTGGCCAGGATGGCGGGGAACTTGCTAAATGAGTTCGAGAATGTGGTCATGGGACTGCCTTTGCAAAAAATATTCATTAGATTACGGAAACCCCGGTACTGCCTTCCTGCATCTCGCCGATGACGACGGCGTCGCCAAAGCCTTCGGCGCGGAAAATCGCCAGCACTTGCTCGACGGCTTCCGGCGCGCAGGCCACCAGCAGGGGGCCGGCCGTTTGCGGGTCCGTCAAAATCGCCTTGTCGATGGCGCTCAGGCTGTCGTCCAGCGCCACTTGCGCGCCATATCCCTGCCAGTTGCGGCCCGAGGCGCCCGTGATATTGCCGTTCTGCGCCAGTTGCTGCACTTGCGGCAGCAGCGGCACGTCGTTCATGGCGATACGCGCCTGCAACTTGGCGCCGCGCGCCAGTTCCAGGGTGTGGCCCAGCAAGCCGAAGCCCGTCACATCCGTCAGCGCATGCACGCCGTCCAGCAGGGCCAGCTTCTTGCCCGGGGTATTCAATTTGGTGGTGTTGTCTATAAGGGAAGCGTAACCCTCCGCGTCCAGCGCGTTCTTTTTCAGCGCGGCCGACAAGATGCCCACGCCGATCGGCTTACCCAATACCAGCTTGTCGCCGGCGCGCGCGCCCGCGTTGCGTTTTACTTGCGAGGGATGGACCAGGCCCAGCACGACCAGGCCATAGATCGGTTCGACGGAATCGATGGTATGGCCGCCCGCGATGGGGATGCCGGCCTGGGCGCAGATGGTTTCGCCGCCTTTCAAGATGAGGCCGATGGTTTCCACGGGCAGCTTGTTGATCGGCATGCCGACCAGGGCCAGCGCCATGATGGGCGTGCCGCCCATGGCGTACACGTCGGAAATGGCGTTGGTGGCGGCGATGCGGCCGAAGTCGAACGGGTCGTCGACGATGGGCATGAAGAAATCCGTCGTGGCGATCAGCGCCTGCTCGTCGTTGAGCTGGTAGACGGCCGCGTCATCCGAGGTTTCTATGCCAACCAGCAATTCCTTCGGCAGGGGGAAACCGCCGCTGCCCTTTAAAATATTGGCCAGCACGCCCGGCGCGATTTTGCAGCCGCAGCCGCCGCCATGGGCAAATTCGGTCAATCGGATGGGGGTATCGGGTGTTGCTGCGCTATCGGACATGGTCGTCATCCTGCTAAAAAGGTCATCAAAAGCTGCGCCGGCGCTTACGCGGCGCTGGCGGCACGGGGTTCGCCGACGATAGCACATAATGCGCGCGCGGCTTGCTCAAAGGCATGTTCTGAAATGTCGGGCAAGACCAGCGGCGTCGCCTGGGCATAGCGGCTGAAGTTGCGGGCGATCGATTGCCGGTAGACGGGGTCGTAATGCTGCACCAGCAACTCTTCCACGAGCTCGGCCATGCGGCCGGAAGTGGCCAGCTGCTGCCAGTGGGCAATTTTCTCCTTGCCATGCAGTTGCGTCAACAGGGCCAGCTGCACGTTCAGGCGCGCCGCATCGCCGACGAAATGCTCGTAGTCCTGCATCAGCAATTGCACGCGCTGCTCCGTGGCCAGGCGCACATCCGTGCAGGCGGCCGCGCGCATCTTGTCCATCAGCGCATCGGGCACGCGCAAACGGCCCACTTTCTTGCTTTCCGATTCGATGAAGACGGGGAGTTGCGGGTCGAAATGGCGCAGTTGCTGCCACAGCGCGCTTTCAAACGCTTTTTGCGCCGGCTGGTCCGCCTCGGGTAAGCCGCCCAGCACGGAGCCGCGGTGGGCCGCCAGGTCTTCCAGGTCGATCACTTGCGCGCCTTGCCTGTCCAGCACTTGCAGCAAACGGCTCTTGCCGCTGCCCGTGGGGCCGCACAGCACGTTGATGAAGTCGAAGCGTTCGGGCAGGGTGGCCAGTTCCGCATTCACGTGGCGGCGGTAATCCTTGTAGCCGCCTTCGAGCTGCGTGACGGGCCAGCCGATGCGCGCCAGGATGTGCGCCATGGCGCCGCTGCGGTTGCCGCCGCGCCAGCAGTACACGAGGGGTTTCCAGTGCTGCGGGTGGCCGAGGAAACCGTCTTCGATATGCTGCGCGATGTTCCTGGCGATCAGCGCCGCGCCCAGCTTCTTCGCTTCGAAGGCGCTGGTCTGTTTATATAGGGTACCGACGCGCACGCGCTGCTCGTCGTCCAGCACGGGCAGGTTGATGGCGCCGGGCAAGTGGTCTTCCGCGAACTCGGACGGGCTGCGCACGTCGATGATGGCATCGAATTCATTCAGGCGCGGCAGGATGTCGCTGAAGGGAAGCACTGCAGGGTATTTCATCGTGGCGCGGCTGCTTGGAATGGGGAAAGACGTATTATCCCCGATAAACGCCTTCCCCGTGGACCGTTAGCCCAACAATCTGCCCAGCAGCGGCGCCAGCAATACGGTCACGACGCCCGAGAAAATCATCGTCAGGCTGGCCACGGCGCCTTCTTCCGTGCCCACCCGGCGCGCCACGGACAATCCAAAACCGTGCGCGGCCGCGCCATACGGGGCGCCACGGGCGATGCGCATGCGCAAGGGCAGCAGTTTCAAGAGCGGTTTACCCAGCATCAAGCCAAACAAGCCCGTCATCACGACGAAGATGCCCGTCAGCTGGGCCGAGCCGCCCATGTGGCGCGACGCTTCCAGCGCGAACGGCGTCGACACGGAACGGGCCAGCAAGCTGCGCGCCATGTCGCCATGCACGCCCAGCAGCCGGTCCAGCAGCAGGGTGGCGGCCACCGAGGCAACGATGCCGGCGCAGCTGCCCAGCGACAGGGCCAGCCAGTGCTTGCGGATCAGCTTGCGCTCCTGGAAGATGGGCAGCGCAAAGGCGATGGTGGCCGGGCCCAGCAGCCACGGCAGCCAGCGCGTTTCGCCGAAATACGTGGCGAACGGCGTCGACGTCGCCTGCACGATGACGATCAATATCGCCGAGGTGCAGATGGCGGGCGTGAGCAGGAAATGCGGATGGCGGCGGTGCAGCGCCTGGTTGGCGTAGAACAGCACCAGGGTCAGCAGCAAAAACAACAGGGACAACAGCAGGGTATTCATGCCGCTGTCCTCGCGGCGCGCTGGCGCAGCAGTTTCTGTAGGCGCAACTTGCGCTCATAGCGGCACACCCATTCCACCGTCAACGCCGTGGCCAGCATCACGCTGGCAAAGCCCAGGCCGATATTCACGAACAGCATCAGACCTTGCGACTTCAGCAGCTGTGTAAATTGCACCACGGACACGACCAGCGGAATGAAGAACAGCAGCATATTGGCCAGCAGCCAGTTCGCGCCCAGTTCGATGGCGGCTGGCCGCACCCAGCCTGCCAGCAGCAGGGCCACCAGCACGAACAGGCCCACGACCCCGCCGGAAAACGGCAGGTGCAGGGTGGAGGCGGCCTCATCGGCCAGCCACCAGGCGGCGATCAGCACGCCCACTTGCCACACGGTCTGTGCGGGCTGGCGCCAGGCAGGGATGGCGGGCAGGGCGGCGGTGGAACAGTGCAAGGCTTTCACGGCAGGCTTTCAAACGGCAGGGGGAAGTTTTCATTGTAGAGACCCCACATCAAAAGATAAAATGACTTAAACTCATGAAAATCATTCGATATTGGAATGCATCATGGATATCCGCTCGCTGCGCTACTTCGTCGAAGTGGTGGAACAGAACAGTTTTACGCGCGCGGCCGCCAGGCTGCACGTGACGCAACCGACAGTGAGCAAGATGATTGCCCAGCTGGAACAGTCGCTGGACCTGGCCTTGCTGGACCGCGCCGGCAAGCGTTTTACCCTGACGGACGCGGGCAAGGTGGTGCTGTCGCGCGCGCATACATTGCTGGCCCTGCACGCGGAACTGAAGGTGGAATTGCGCGACTTGCAACATCTGGAACGGGGGGAACTGCGTGTCGGCGTGTCGCCGCAAACCCACTCCACGCTGGCGCCATGGCTGGCCGAATACCACCAGCGCTATCCGGGCATCGAGCTGAAGATGTACGAGAGCGGCACGCAAGCGATCGAGCGCGACTTGCGCACGGGCACGGTGGAGCTGGGCACCATGCTCGATTATCCGGGCAATGCGGCCACCTGGCAGGATTTCGAGGCGCTGCCTCTCGTGCGCTCGCCGCTGTGCCTGCTGGCCGCGCCCGGCTCGCCGTGGCAGGGACGTGCTTCCGTCGCCCTGGCCGAACTGGCCGACAGCCCCTTCATTTTCTATGGCGCCGCATTTGCCTTGAACGACATCGTGCTGGACGCCTGCCAGCGCGCCGGTTTCGCCCCGCGCATCACGGGCCGCAGCGGTCAGTGGGACTTTATTGCCTCGCTGGTGCGGCTGGGCGTGGGCATCTGCCTGCTGCCGAAGATGTACTGCGACACCCTGGAGCCGTCGCAGTTTGCCGTCATTCCCCTGGACGGCCCGCCCGTGGAATGGAATCTGATGCTGGCCTGGCGCCGCGGCGGGCGGCTGTCGTTTGCCGCCCGCGCCTGGCTGGAGCTCGTCAGGGCGCGCATGACGGACGCGGCACGTTTACAATAGGCGCTCGCCAACTTCCGTCCGACCAGATGAACATCAACGCCAAGGTTACAGCCAAAATCAAACGCACGGCAGGCTCGCTGCTGCTGGGATTGTTATGCACCGTGGGCCTGATGAGCGAAATGGGCTACGCCCAGGCCGCCATTCCCGTATATGGCTATTTCGTCAAGAATACCTATCCGCACGACCCCCAGGCGTTTACCCAGGGCTTGCTGTTCAAGGATGGCCATCTGTATGAAAGCACGGGCCAGAACGGCCAGTCGTCCTTGCGCAAGGTGGAATTGACGACGGGCAAGGTGCTGCAGAAAAGCATGCTGGACAAGAATGTGTTTGGCGAAGGCATCACGGACGTGGGCGATGAAATCCTGGGACTGACGTGGATTTCGCAGACCGGTTATGTGTTCGACCAGAAAACGTTCAAGCTGAAACGCAAATTCAGCTACCAGGGCGAAGGTTGGGGCCTGGCCAGCGATGGTCATTTCGTCTACATGAGCGACGGCACGGCCGCCATCCGCGTGCTCAATCCGAAAACCCTGGCCGAGGTGCGCCGCTTCGAAGTGAAGGCCGAGGGCCGTCCCATCGAACGCCTGAACGAACTGGAAATGGTCGATGGGGAATTGTTTGCCAATGTGTGGGGCGCGGACGTGATCGCCCGCATCGACCCGGCCAGCGGCAAGGTCGTCGGCTGGATCGACCTGACGGGCTTGCTGCCGCCCGAGCAGCGGGGCACGGCCAATCCCGACGCCGTGCTCAACGGCATCGCCTGGGATGCGCGCGGCAAGCGTTTGTTTGTCACGGGGAAACTGTGGCCCAAGCTGTTCGAGATCGAGCTGATCGAAATCCAGCGCCACTGATGTTTCCTATCGGACAGTGTTGCTAGCGAAGAATCGTCTATGATGCTGTTCTTTCGCCCCGTGCGACCCTTGCAGGATGCCATGCTGTCTCTTCCTTTATGCCGCCTGGCGGCCGCCGCCAGCTTGCTGGCCACCGTCTTGCCCGCCGCGCAGGCGCAAACGCCATACGTGCCGGTGATGCAGCAATACGGCGACTTTGTCGTCACGCGCGACCGCCACGACCCGCTCGTCAACTTGTCTTTCCGTAAGCACGGCTATTGGCCCGGCGGCGCGCGCGAAGTGGTGGAAGTGCGGCCCCTCAAGGCCAGGCGCGAAGGCCAGCCCATGCTGCTGGCCTTTACCAAGGGCTATACGGGCCAGGGCACGATATTGATCGGCGTGCAGAACGGCGAACCGTTGATGCGCCCCGTCAGTCCTTTGCGGCGCGACGACATGGTGCGCACGGAGCGCGACCCAGAATGGGGCGTGCCGCAGCCGGGCGGCAGCGAAATACTGCTGTTCGCCCGCGACGGCCGCGCGCTCGATACGGACTCGGGCGAACTGCTATGGTTTGACATGCCGGGCATCGTCACGGGCGATTACGCGCCCGCCATGCTGGTCTCCGTCTCGCCCGACGGACGGCGCGGCGCCTATCTGGCCCGCAGGGCGACCAGCGTGGAGGTCGTCGTCGCCACGCGCGACGACGGCGTGGCCGGCGTCCTGGCCTTGCCGCCCGACACCTATCAACGGTGGTTGAAGCCCTTGTCGCAGGCCGCTGCCGAACAGGCGGGCGCCGCCATCAAGGCGCGCCAGGGCCGCACGGATTCGAACCGCATCCAGCGCGAGCTGGAACTGGCCTGGTTCGGCCAGCAATTTCAATGGAAACAGGGCAAGAACGGCTTGCAGGTGACGGGGCTGGGCCTCATTTCCGCGCCGCCCGAGGGGGAACAGCCATGAGCATACCTGGACTGATCGCCGGCTGCTTCGCCGCCTCCGCGCTGGCCGGCTGCGTGCACGGGGAAATATTCGCCCAGGATTATCTGGCGCAAGACATCGACAAGCAACAAGCCTTGCTGGAACTGGACGTGGTCTTCGGGCAAGCGCCCGATGACAAGCTGACGTCGCGCGTAACGGCCCGCAATACCGTGGAATACACGGGCGCGCCGCATATCGTCGTACCGTTTTACCAGAAGGGCCTCGGCTTCGACCAGGGGTTTGCCGGCACCTACATGTTTGCCGTGCCCTATCCGATCGCCAAGGTCGAAACGGCCACGGCCAGCAGCCGCGTCTTCGGCCAGAAACTCGACGGCCAGCAGCAGGGCAGCCCGCGCTACCGCTTCCGCGTGCCGGGCAAGGCGCAATGGAACAGCAATGAAACCTTCATGCTGGGCTTTGAGCGCAAGGGCCGCCGCGAAGAAATCACTTTCCGTTTCAGCAACGAGCAAAGCTGCCCGTCCGCCTTCCTGGCCACCACGCCAAAATACGGTTTCCACATCAAGGTGGTCGCCACGTTCAAGGATGACAAAGGCTGCCTGAAAGTATGTGACAGCCGCGACCAGTGGCCCGGCTTTTGCGCCTTCCAGCCGCCGCCCGGCACCTGACTATCACCATGCAAGCCACGCGCCGGCGTTTGCCGGCGCGCCGCTTATACACGCGCGCGTTTTGCCGATTCTATTCAATTGTCATCGAATGGCCGCCTGAAACGCCTATTTTCACGGCGTATGGGCGGTGATATTGACGCAGGTCAATGTCTGGATCGGCGCATAAATCTTGTCGCAAAAGTATCTTTCTCAGGCGTATGATTTCTGTGCCGTGATCGGCGCACGCAGATGGCGCGGCGCGGCCCGATATCCGAAACGCATCCTTCCTGTGGAGAGACAGAATGAAAATGCCCGTTTTAGGAAGCACCCAGCCCGCCATCACCAGGCGTCCGCTCGACATGCTGGACACCGACAAGGCCGCCGTGCGCGCCATCGCCCAGGCGGCCGTCAGCGTCGAACTGTTCACCATTCCCCTGTACATGGCCACCATGTATTCGATCCAGGGTACGCACCAGATCAACTCGAAAGGCATCACGTATTACGAAGGCCGCCAGTGGCCGGGCATGGGCACCACGGCCCGCCCCGAGCTGGCGGAGCAAAAGGCCTTCAATATCATCTTCAGCGTCTTCATCCAGGAAATGCTGCACCTGCAGATGGCGGCCAACCTGGCCACGGCCATCGGCACGGCGCCGTGCTTCACGGGTTCGGAGCTGCAATCGCAGGACCATGGCTGGACTTGCTATGGCAAGAGCTGCACGGTGATCCCGCACATCGTCGACTTGCAGGACACGTCCGGCTACCGCCACGTGCGCGTCAACCTGGAAGAGCTGAACGCCAACCAGTGCGACCTGTTCCTCGCCATCGAGCAGCCGGAGGAGCAGGCACGGGCCCAGCTGGCCGAGTTCGACAAGCATAACCACACTAAATATTTCCCCGAGGTACCGTTCGTGGGCTGGACGCCGGGCAAGCACGTGCATGATCTGCCCCTGTTCGGCACCATCGGCTACATGTACGAATGTTATGCGCGCTACATCGGCATCGAATACGCGGATGGCCAGACCTTGTGGCAAAAACTGTTCGTCAACGGCTCGGTGCAGCAAGACATGTTCAACAGCCAGGTGCAGGGCCATGCGCGGGCGGAATTTCCCAAGTTCGACACCTGTTTCGGCCCGCAAGACCAGGATGGCGGCCAGACGGGCTCGTTCAACAAGGCCATCGACATGATGGCGGCCATCACGGACCAGGGCGAAGGCAGCGCAACGGCCATCCAGCGCTACCGCCGCGATGCGGCGCAGCGCCTGATGGCCGTGCAGCCCGATTACCGCGAAGACCTGGCCGCCCTGAAGTGCGATTATCCGTCCTACGCGAACAATGGCAAGGATGCGGAATCGCGCGACGCGCAGGCGCGCCACGACAGCGCCCCGTTCGACCACTACGAGCGTTTCGGCCAGGTGAAGGCCATGCTGCCCGTGAAAACCTGGGCCGGCTGGCACCAGGACGGGGGCCGCTGGAGCGAGGCCATGCTGACCAACGAGCGCTACAACCCGGCCACCGCGCCCAAGAATATCCCGGCGCCGGCGGCCGTGGCGGACGCCCTGAACCGCCTGAAGGATAGCAGCGGCACCTTGGGGATGCTGAGCACGGTCGCCACGGGCGCCATCTATGGCATCACTTCCGTGCTGGACAAGTACTGGCTGAACCAGGACCTGGACTTCCCGTATCCGTCGATGGTGGGCGCGGGCGACCGCATGGCCATCTGCTGGGCCGTGCTGGGCCAGGCGCCGAACCTGGCGACGGGCGTGCCGCTGGCCGAGAAAAGCGTGCTGTACCACGCCTGCCAGGGCATGCACCTTGAGGGCGAAGCGTCGTCCACCTGCGCCGCACTGGCTGTCTACCACACCTGCCGCGGCTCCAACGGCTGCCACGCCCAGGGCGGCTGCGGCTTTGCCCAGGCCGACACGGGCGGCTCGTCCTGCGGCCATTCGGTCAAGCTGGCCGCGTCGCCGGGCACGCCGTGTTATGTGCCGCCGCCTCCGCCGCAGCCAGACAAGGTCTACAGCGCGCCCAGCGACAACAAATGCGGCGGCTTCGGCGGCTGCGCCGTGCCGATTTCGGCCTCGCAGCTGTATCCGAACACCTCGGGCAAGGAACCGCCCGAGCCCGCCACAATGACCCTGTACGATTTCGGCCCCGCGCCCGACCACCGCAGCATTCCGCTGGGCCAGACCATGAGCTTTGCGCTGGGCGACAATGTCTACGACAAGGCCTGGGAAGCCTATGGCAAGGTGATGGCGGCGCGCGGCACGCCGGTGGGGGCGCCGCCGCCGCCCACCGACCTGCGCCTGGCCTTGCCGCCGTCGACCTGATGCGGGCCACGCATGGGGTGCCGCCACGCCTGGGCTTGCCGAACCTGGGCCTGGGCGTGGGGCTGCGCCCGCCGCACTATGAACACATCCTGCGCCACGGTCCGCAGGTGGACTGGTTCGAGATCATCAGCGAGAACTTCATCGACAACCACGGCTATGCGCGCCATGTGCTGGAGCAGGTGGCGGCGCAGGTGCCCATCGTCATGCATGGCGTGTCGCTGTCGATCGGCAGCAGCGATCCGCTCAATCTCGGCTACCTGCGCAAGCTGCGCCAGCTGGCCGGCGAGATCCGGCCCGCGTGGATTTCCGACCACCTGTGCTGGACGGGCGCCGCCTCGCTCAACAGCCACGACTTGCTGCCGTTGCCGCTGGACGAGGCCAGCCTGCGCCACGTGGCGGGACGCGTGCGGCAAGTGCAGGAATTCCTGGGCCGTCCCCTGGTCCTGGAAAACCCCAGCACCTACGTGGAGTTTGCCCAGTCCAGCATGCCGGAATGGGAATTCCTGGGCCGCCTGGCCGAGGATACGGGGTGCGGGATCTTGCTTGACGTCAACAATGTCCACGTCAGCGCGCATAACCACGGCTATGACGCGGCCGCCTACATCCGCCAGTTGCCGCACGCGCACATCGTGCAGATCCACCTGGCCGGGCCGACCGTGTGCGGCGCCATGCTGATCGACACCCACGACGCACCCGTGCCGGCCGCCGTATGGCGTCTGTACGCGCTGGCGCAGCGGCTGACGGGCGGCGTATCGGCCCTGCTGGAATGGGATGCCGGCATTCCCCCGTATCCGCAACTGCTGGCCGAACTCGACAAGGCGCGCGCGGCCGAACGGGGAGAATTCGCGGATGCGGCGCCCGCCACGGCTGCCGCCGCCGTGTCCGCGCCGCTGGGCTTTCACCTGGAGGCGGCCCATGCGCCATAGCGCGTCCGGGGACGAGGAGGGGGCCGGCGGCGCCCGCGCACCGCTGGCGCAATTGCAGGCGTGGTTCCTGACGGCGATGACGGCGCCGGGCGGCGCGGCGCGCGGCGTCCAGCTGGCCAGCGAGCGCCATGGCTTGACGCAGGAGCAAGTATTGAAACGGGCCAGGGGCGGGCCGGCGCCGCTGTACATCCATGCGGATGGCTATGTGCTGCGCCTGCTCGAATGCCTGCAAGCCGACTATCCCGTCTTGCGCAAGGTCATGGGCGACGAGCTGTTCGCCTTCTTTGCGCGCGCCTATGTCTGGCGCCACCCGTCCGCTTCCGCGACCCTGTACGACCTGGGCGGCGGTTTTGCCGATTTTCTCGCCGCCAGCCAGCGTGCCGCCGGCGCGCAAGGGGCTGCCTTGCGCTTTCCCGTGGAACTGGCGCAGCTGGAACGGGCGCGCAGCGAGGCGGGTAGGGCGCCGGGCCTGGAAAAGCTGGCGCCGCCCATGCTGCCGTGCGGATTGGACTTGCTGTTAGGAAATACACCGTCCTGGCGCCTGGCGCCGTGCACGCGGCTGCTGGCCCTGTCCTTCCCCCTGTGCGACTACTGGCAACAGGCGCAGGCCGCACCCGGCGACGCCGTGCCGGCCCAGCCGGAGGCGAGTCCCGCCTTTGTCGCCATCACGCGCATGCATTACCGGCTTGCCATGCAAGAGTTGCAGCCTTGGCAATTTTACTGGCTGCAAGCGCTGGCCGGCGGCGCGCCGCTGGCGCAGTGCGCGCGGCAGGCGGCGCAGTCCAGCGGCAGGGCGCCGGACGAGGTGCTGGCCGACGCCATGCTGTGGCTGCCCATGGCGGCCGCGGCCGGTCTGGTCGCCTGCGATGCTTGAACAACAAGCGGCGGACGCAAAAAAGGCCGATGAAAATCGGCCTCGATGACAGTTGAATGCGTTGCTTAGCGGTAAAACGCTTCGACTTTGCCCTTCAGCTTGATCTGCAGCGGACGGCCGCGACGGTCCAGCGACTTGGTGGAAGCGACCTTGATCCAGCGTTCGCTGATGCAATATTCTTCTACGTCAAGACGTTCCTTGTCGTTGAAGCGGATGCCGACGTCGTTCTCGAACACGGCTGCAACGTGGTAAGGGCTGCTGGGGTCGATCGACAGGCGATCGGGCAATGGGGGTAAGGTGGTGGTATCGTTCATGGGCGTAATTATCGCCCAGAATGCCGATCCAGACAACGGGGTGCGCATGCTTATCTGGCCGGCCGCGGCGCGGCGCTCCCGCATTTCCCTTCCCAGCGATGCCTACGCCCTACAGATGCCGTGTTTCCTGCGGCGGAACATTCCACTCGTCATGCAAGCCATCGACAAAGGTCACGGGCACCCGGGCCAGTTCGGCCGCCGAGGCATCGTCGAGGCAGTTGACGCCGATGCCGACAAACGGACCGCTGCGGGCGGAATCGCCACGGCCGAACAGGCGCACGCCGCAGTGGCGGCAAAAGTAATGGCGTTCGCGGCCGGCACCGAAGCGGTACTCGCTCAAGTCCGCCTCGCCGGCCAGCAGGCGGAAGGCCGTGGGCGGCACTTGGCTGGCCCAGCAGCGGATTTTCAGGCAATAGGAACAGTTGCAGCGCAGGCTGGGCGCCGCCAGGTCGATCTCGGCCGCGAAGCGCACGGCGCCGCAGTGGCAACTGCCATGACAGGTTTTTTTCATCGTGTCTTACTTTACAGCGTTGCCGTGCTGTCATGCAACTGCTGGAATTGCGACAACTGCTGCTGCATCAGCCGCGCATACTGGCCGCCCGCGCGCAGCAGCTCGGCGTGTGTGCCTTGCTGGCAAATCCGACCCTTGTCCATGACGATGATGCGGTCCGCTTTGACGATGGTGGAAAAGCGGTGGGCGATGATGATGGTGGTGCGTCCTTGCATCAGGGTATCGAGGGCGAGCTGCACCTGCTGTTCGCTGGCGGCGTCGAGCGCGCTGGTGGCTTCGTCCAGGATGAGGATTTTCGGCGCGCGCAGGATGGCGCGGGCGATCGCGATGCGCTGCTTCTGTCCGCCGGACAATTGCACGCCCCGTTCGCCCACCAGGGTTTCGTAGCCGTCCGGAAAGGCCGCAATGAAATCGTGGGCGTGCGCCAGGCGCGCCGCCGCCAGCATTTCGTCGCGCGTCACCTGGCGGTCCGGCACGGCAAAGCCGATATTGTCGGCGATGCTGCCGGAGAACAGGGCCGGTTCCTGCTCCACCACGGCCATCTGGCGGCGCAGCTGCGTCACGCCCAGCACGTGCGCATCGATGCCGTCGAATTGCAGGCTGCCCCCGTCAAGCCGGTAATGGCCGAGCACCAGGCTGGCGATGGTGGACTTGCCCGCGCCCGAGGCGCCCACCAGGGCGATTTTCTCGCCCGCGCGGATGGACAGGCTGACGCCGTCGAGGGCCATGACTTGCGCGCGCTCGGGATACGAAAAACGCACGTCGCGCAGCGCGATATGGCCGGCCAGCGGCGGCTGCGGCGGCGCCTCGGGCACGGCGCGGTGGCTGCGCAGGATGTCGAAGATGCGGTCGGTCGACCCCATGGTGCGCATCCACGTGTTCCAGAATTCGCTGATGGAGCCGGCCGTGTCCGTCACCATGCTGGCATAGATGACAAAGGCCGTCAGCTCGCCCACGCTCAAGCGGCCCTGGCCGATCAGGTGGGCGCCGAAGCACAGGGTGGTCAGCAGGGCCACGAAGGCCAGCAAGCCCTGCGCGCCCTGGAACACGGCCAGCAGCCGCGTGCCGGCCAGGGACACGTCCAGCAATTGCCGCATGGCTTGCGCGTAGCGGGCCATGGCGCCGCCTTGCTGGTTGAACGCCTGCACCAGGCGCGCATGGGCAAAGTATTCCTGCGCCACCTTGCCGCTGGCGGCCAGGCTGGCGGAAATGGCCCGCGCGCGCAGCCGGTAGTTACTGCCAGACAACTTGCCCAGATACAGGCTGACGGGAATGAACAGGGCCAGCGGCAGGCTCAGCATCGGTGACAGATGCAGCAGCATGGCGATGCCGCCCACGAAGACGCACAGCGAACGCAGGGCGTTGGCCGCACCGATGGTCAGGCTTTCGTGCAGGGCCGACACGTCGGACGTGAGCCGGCTGTTCAGTTCTCCGCCATGGTGCTTGTCGAAGAAGGCGATGGGCTGGTTGATCACCACGTCGAACAGGCGCCGGCGCACGCCCATGACGATCATGTGGCCGCCCGACTGCAGCAGATAGAAGCGCGCGGTCGTGATCAGCGCATACAGCAGGCTGAAGGCCAGCATGGCGGCCACCATGCCCGGCGTGACGCCGCGCCGCGTCAGTTCCGCCACGTTGTCGATGAAATACGCGATGGCTTGCGGAAAGGCCAGCTGCGCACCCACGGTGAGGGCCATGCACAGCAAGCCGGCGGCGATGCGCCAGCGCACGGGATACAGCAGGCGCAGCCGTTCGAGATGGGGGCCGACATTCAAATGGCTCATGCGGCGCGCTCCTGCGACGGTTCGGCGTGCAATTGCCCCACGAGGGCCAGCCAGTCTTCGTCGCCGATCAGGCCGGCCGCTTCCACTTGTCCCTGGTAATTAACAAAGACATAAGATGGCGAGCTCATCAGGGGATTCACGCGCCGGTAGTCGCGCAGGGCAAGCCGCGCCGTGGCCGAGCGCAGGCTGTCGCCGGGCAAGAAGGCGCGCAGCCGGCGGGCCGGCTCTTCGCTGAGCAGCCACAGGGCCAGGCCCGCTTCCTGCGCCAGCGGCAGCAGCCGCTCGATGCCGGCCAGCTTTTCCCCGCATTTCGGACAGCGGCTGGCCAGGAACAGCAGCACGGCCGCCTGGCCGGCCGCGCCCGGCTGGAAGCGCGCGCCGCCAGCCAGCGGACGGGCTTGCACGGCGGGCAGGGGCTGGCCCGGCTCCAGCGCCATGGGCGCGATGCGTTCGCGGCGGCCGGCGCGCAGCACGGCCAGGCTTAGCCAGATATTGCCCGCGACGGCAAAGGCCAGGGCCGCCAGCACCCATTGCAAGGTGGTGGCATCCATCAGTCGGCCTTTGCCAGGGTGGCGATGTCGTGCAGGGAAATCGTGGCCACGCAGACGATGGCAGCCAGTCCAGCTGCCAATGCCGTGGTGGCGACGGGCAAGGTCGCTTCTTGCGCGAGCGCAAAGTAGGCGCCGTTGATGCCCACCGCCAGCACGTTGCGCAGCAAGTCGTACCGCGACACGGGCCGCGCCGCTTCGCCGAAGCAGCTGCAGCGCACCACGCTGTGCGTGAAGTAGCGCCAGGCCAGGACGGCCGTGAGGGTAGTCAACAGCAAGAGCGACAGCAGCATCGGTATGTGGGTACCGCCGGCCAGCAGCCAGCCGGCGAGCGACAGTTCCGCCATCACGAGGGCCGGCGCGGCCAGGCTGGCGGCGGCGGGCGGCACGCCGAACGAGGTGGCCAGGTTGCCGCGAAAGTCGCCGTAGCTGCGCAGCTTGCCCACGCTGGCCGCCAGCAGCAGCAAGGCGATGCAATAGCGCGCGGTGTCGGCCAGTAATGTGGCCAGCACGGACGTCAGCATTGTGTGCTCCACACGGGCGCAAAGCCGCCCGGACGCTGGCGCCGCAGCTGCACGCCGTCGCGCGTGGCCAGCAGGGCATCGGTCCACGGCTCGTCCGGCGCGCTGCGCAGGGCGCCGCCTATGCTGGCCTGCAATTGCGTCGAAATGGCCCAGCCCAACCGTTCGGCATGCGCATCGCGCTCCATGCGCAAGCCCAGCCGGGCCAGCTCTTCGCGCGTCAACGCATAGTTGTGCGAGTGATAACCCGTCACCAGTTGCGCGACGATGGCGCGCCGCGCCTCGGGTGTGGCATCGGGCAATTGCCAGGCGAGCAATTCCTCGCCGATCTGCCCCAGTTCCAGCGTGGTGCGGTAAAAGGCCGTCAGGGAAGGGGGGAAGATGCTGCCGCACAGCAAAGACAGCGATTGCTGGCGCGCTTCGGCCGCATCCACGCCGAACCATTGCTGCGCCATGTCGCCGAAGACCTTGATGTCCAGGCTGGAAAAGGCGCCCCCATCCGCGCCTTCGAGCTGCGGGTCGATGGGCGAGAACAGGGCCAGGTCGCCCGCGATGATGTCATCCGCGCCCAGGGCCAGCAGGGTGGCGGCCGACTGGCAGTGGAAGGGCACGATAAAGCTCAGGTGGCGCGCATGCTGGCGCAGCAGGAGGGCGATGCGGCGCGCCGCGTTGACGATGCCGCCGCGTCCGTGCAGCACGACGTCGAGGCGCGCCACGGGGCCGATGCCCTGGCACAGCTCGTACAAGGCGGGCAGCAATTCCATGTCCAGGTGCGAGGCGGCCAGGACGATGGCGCGGCTGTCGCGCACTTGTTCCAGCTCGCGCAGCTGGACGGGGATCCGGTTCAGGTCGGGCTGCGGCATACGGCTCCTTCGATCAGGGTATCGGCCACGCTTTCCAGCAGGGGCAGGGCGGGCACCAGTTGTTGTACGTACAAGAATTGACCAACAGGATTGTTTTCCAGGAAAACATACTCGCCCTCGGGCGTGACGATCAGGTCCAGGGCGCCATATTCGAGGCCATAGCTGTGCACGAAGGCGAGGCAGCGCTGCTGTATTTCCGCCGGCAAGGTGCACGCCTCATAGCGGATGGGGGCCGACATGTCGCGCGAATCGATGGCCGTGCGGGCATCGTCCTGGGAATACAGGCGCGCGGCAAACAATTGCTTGCCGATCACGGTGATCCGCAGTTCGTATTGCTTGGCAATATATTCCTGGAACTGGCAGCTCAGTTCGCCGACGGCGTCCAGGCTGTCGAGCATGGCGTCGTCGACGATGGTGGTGCCGATGCCGGCGCTGACCCTGTCAACCTCCTCGACCGTCTCGGCGGCCAGGCTGGGCGTGGACATGGACTTGAAAATGATGGGTCCCTTGACGGCTGCGCGGAAGGCGCGCACGTCGTCGGGCACGTTGGTGATCACGGTGGCGGGCACGCGAAAGCCCATGCGCGCGGCGCGCGCAAGCTGTTCGCCTTTCCATTGGGCGCCGCGCAAGGCCAGCGGATGGCTGAGCCAGTAGCAATCGAGACCGTACAGCACGCTGAAGACGGCTTGCTCCGTTTCCAGCTGCGCATAGGCGCGTTCCTGCGGCGTCAGGTCGGCGCTGGCATAGGCATAGTCGGCCGCCTTGCGCAGCCAGACGGCGCCCACGTCCTGCAATTCGAGCCAGTCGCCGTCGGGCAGGCGGCGCAGGCGCGCGCTGGCGCGGCCGTCCTGCACGCGCTGGCACAGCTGGTACTCGCGGGGAAAGGCGTCGAGGTCGATACGGAAAGGGGCATGGCCGCGGGCGGCGAGGAGCGATCCGACCAGGTCGGCGTGCAGATCGCCGCTATGGCTGATGATCAAGACCTTTTTGTGCATGGAGGGGGCCTGCGTAAGGGAAGGAAAAAAGCCTTGCCGTGGCAAGGCTTTCAGCTGGAACGTATCAGCAGAACTCGCCGCCATCGCTGGAACCGATGCGCGAATAGCGGTATTGCTCTTCGCTGTCGACCGCCGTGCAGCCGGCCACGGCGACGCCGTCGCGCACCTTCCAGGGCGCGGGAAGGGCCGGTTTTTCCTGTTCCTTCTTTTCCGCCAGTTTGAATGCGAACAGTTTGGTTTCTTTATGCATGGGAATATCCTCTATGAATGGTTATGTTCCGGTTTTTACCGATAAATACATATTTAAAAAATGGAATCGCCAATTGAAAGGCGATCATATGGCTTTATGCATTGCGCGCAGAAAAGCCGCGCCGGAATTGGCGCCGGCGCCAGTTTGAATATGGAAGATTGAATGAAACCCCCACGCCTGGCGGGGGTTATGGCGTGCCGGGGATCAGCAATACTGGCCGCGGTCGTTCGGCTGGAAGCGCGAAGAGTCGCGGTATTGCTCAGCTTGCACCGCGGTGCAGCCGGCCACGGCGACGCCGTCGCGCACTTTCCAGGCGGTGGCGGGCGCCGCCGGTTTTTGTTCCTGTTTCTCTGCCAGTTTGAATGCGAACAATTTGGTTTGATTTTGCATTGTACTATCCTCTTGTGATGGTTAAGTACTGCTTGCGTTGTATGCCATGGTATATGGCCATTCGATCTTAGCGCTGGAATAAATAAGCGTCAACTTGAATTGAATCGTATTCGCTATTATCTTTTTGAAATACTCACCAAATATCACGCAGGCCATTTTTATTATTGCAGTGCGATAAATAATATCGGCCCATTTTAAATGGGTGGCAATATGCCTGATTATCGATGAAAAACGGATCGACCATGCGCGCGGGCACGCACTATAATGGCGCCTGTTGAATGGATAAGGCAGGAATCGCTCTATGGACATGGCCATCACAGACAGCTTGCGGCAGCTGGCATATGCGCAGGCCGCCGCGTTCGTGCAGACGCTCGACCGGCGCGATCCTGTTGCGCTGCAACGCGACTGGGGCCTGTCGCCCGGCGTGGCCGACGAGATCATCGAGATGCTCGACAGTTATTTTGCGGCAAACCAGGCGCTGTCCCTGGCGCCGCTGGCGCAAGCCTTTGTGCCGGGCAAGGGGGGCCGCGTGGCCGTCGATGTGTATGCCACCGATGCCGGGCCCCTGGGCCTGGAATGCCTGTTGCTGGCCGATGGCCAGCCGGGCGAGGCGACCTTGCACCTGGAAATGTCCAGCCACGACGGCGCGCTGCGCCTCCATTACCACTACATCGGATCCTGAGAACACCATGACCGCACCGATCAGCGACACACAGCAGCGCATCTGCGACAAATTCGGCTTGCCCGTGCAAGCGCCCGAGCCCATGGTGGCCCTCGCCATCGGCAGCCTGGACCAGTCGCCCATCTACGGCACGCGCATCGTGCTGCCGGAAAACGGCACCATCAGCTGGTTCATCCACTGCGGCGAGCACGACGATGCCAGCGGCTTTTACCAGCCCCTGCATGCGGACCACCTGCACGAGCTGCTGCCGCAGGTGGTCGATTACCTGGCCTTGCCCAGCGGCGCCAGGTTCATCCTCGACCGGGAAGGGTATGAGGATGTGTGGCTGGAAGAGTAACTTTCCGACCGGCAAGATTGTCGTTGACGTTGATAAATAGGTATGGGATGCTGCTGTTCCGTTTTCAACTGTCGAAAGCCTTATCTTGAAGCCACGCCTCCCGTCTTTCCTGCTCGTCATGGCGCTCGCTGCCGTGGCTGCTCCCGTCACCGCGGCTGCCGCTGCCACCAGCCAGCCGCAAGCCTTGCGCGCGGAACAGGATATCGCCGCCTTTGTGCGCAGCGAAATGCAGGAGCGCCAGATTCCTGGCTTGCAACTGGCAGTGATTCAGCATGGCAAGGTCGTGCTGTCGCGCAATTTCGGCCTGGCCAGCCTGCAATACCAGGTGCCGGTGACGGATGCCAGCCTGTTTTCCATCAATTCCGCAACGAAAGCGTTTGCGGGCGTGGCCGTGATGCAACTGGTGCAAGAGGGCAAGATCGACCTGGCGGCACCCATCGGCCAGTACCTGACGGGCTTGCCTGCCGCCTGGCAAGCCGTGACGGTGACCCAATTGCTCAACCATACCTCGGGCTTGCCCGACGTGCTGGACCAGCGCAGCGGCAAGCTCGTGGGGCCGCAGCCGGATGATGCCGCTGCGGCGTGGACTGCCGTGCAGGCGCTGCCCATGGAAGCCCAGCCAGGCGAGCGCTACCGCTATAACCAGACCAATTACGTGTTGCTGGCGCAATTGATCGAGCTGCAAGGCGGCCAGCCGTTTACCGCTTTCATCCAGCGCCGGCAATTCGACGTGGCCGGCATGCCGCACAGCGGCTTTGGCGATGCAAAGGACGTAGTCGCCAACAAGGCCAGTTCCTACGTGCTGGACCGGGGAGGCAAGGGTTACCGCAACGTGATCGAGGATTTCCCCGTGTTCATGCGGGCCGGGGCCGGCATCAACAGCAATGCGGGCGAACTGGCCAACTGGCTCGTCGCGCTGCAGTCTGGGCGCTTGCTGGCGCCCGCCAGCGTGGAACGGCTGTGGCAGCCGACCAGCTTGAAGGATGGCAAGCCGGGGGCGTGGGCGCTGGGCTGGCCCGCCATCGGCCGCGATGCGCACCGGGCCGTGGCCGGCATCGGCGGCGCCCGCTCGGCCTTTTATGTGTATCCGGACGACGGCCTGGCCGTCGTTATCCTCAGCAACCTGGCCGGCGGCCAGCCGGAACAGCTGATTGATACCGTCGCCGGCTTTTACCTTCCCGCCCTGCGCCAGCAGCGCGGCGGCGCGTATGCCGCGCACCTGCTGCGCAAGCAGGCGGCCAGCAGCGGTTTCGACGGGCTGGAGCAGAAGCTGGTGGCCATCCGGCGCCAGCACGGCTTGTCCGCGCCCACGGAAGACGATTTGAATGCCTGGGGCTACCGCCTGCTGGCGCAGCAGCGGACGAAACAGGCTCTCGCCGTGCTGCAGCTGGCCGTGCAGCTGGCGCCGGGCAGCGCGAATGCCCACGACAGCCTGGCCGAGGCGCATGAGGCGGACGGCGGCACGGCACTGGCCGTCGCGCACTACCGCCGTACGCTGGAGCTGGACCCGGGCAATACGCACGCGGCGGCGCGCCTGCGCAGCCTGGCCGCCCGTTAAGCTCGTCAAGTGTCCAGCTTCAGCACGGCATCGATCAGCGCGCGCGGATCGTAGAGGTTGTCCGGCATCACGATGTCCGGCTGCAGCAGCACGGGCGTGGCCGCGCCCGACGGGCGCTGGAACAGCAAGCGGGGCACGCCCAGCTCCAGGCCGCTGTTGGGCAGCACGAAATTCTGCGTGCCGCCGCTCTGGCGCGTGCGCGCCTGGCCCGCCGCGCCCACCACCTTGCCAAAGCCGAAGTCCTGCATGACATTGCTCAACAGGATGGAGGAGGAATACGTGCGCCCGCCCACCAGCAGATAGGTGTTGCCCGAAAAATGCAGGGGATCGTCCAGCCGCGGCTGCTGCCAGGAGGTGATCTCGCCATCGATGACGTCGCCCAGCTTTTCGCGCGCGCTGTCGCGTCCCCGTATTACCTTCTTGCGGTAGGTCGAGGCCCAGCGGTAGGGCTTGTCCGCGATATAGCGCAGCACGCCATCGATCCACATGTCATCATTGCCGCCGCCATTCGCCCGCACGTCGATGAGCAGGGTGCGCACGTCCGCCGCGCGCATCTGGCGGAAGGCATCGGCCGTGAACGCCGTGAATTGCGCTTTGTCAGGCCAGGCAAAGGTGTTCAGGGTCAGCAGGGCGGCCTTGCCGGGCAGCAGTTCGAAGCGGAATTGCTGCGCGAAACTGCCATCGCTATCCAGATAGGCGGGCAGGGCGGCGGTGCCGGGCACCGTCAATTCCCGGCCGTCGTCCAGCTGCAAGGCATGGCTGGCCGGCGCGCCCAGCACCTTCCAGTACAGGAAGGGCCAGCGCAGCGACAGCAGGCTGGCACGAAATGCGGCCGTGTCGCCGTGGCAGCGGGCCAGCAAGTCGGCGACGATGCGGCTGGCCGGCACGCCATTGATGCGCGTGATGCGTGCGCCTTGCAGCGGCGTCGGCGCGCCGCCCAGCAGGGCCCGGATGTACAGGCCGCCAGCGCCATCGAGCGTGACTTCATAGGGGAAGAAGCGCCCTCCCTCGTCGAGGAAGGCCTGGCTTTGCGCCCGCGGCGCGGCCGGCGTGATGGCCAGGTGGCCATCGGCATACAGGGGATTGAGCGTGGCCAGCAAGCGCCAGGCCTGGTCGGGCGACATCGGCGCCCGCATCTGTTCCGCGATGGCGGCGTAGGCGTGGCCCACAGCGGCGGGATCGGCGGAAAAGCCCGGCTCCGGGTGCGTCGCGGCGATCGCGTCCTGGACGAAGCGCAGGTCGGCGCGCAGCTGTTCCGGCGTCAGCGGGGGAACGGTGGCGCCCCGGGCCAGCGCCAGCGGCGCACAGCACGACAGGATCAGGCAGGCTGACAGGTACTTCAGGCGGTTCATGGCATCCTTCCCCGGTGTCGATGAAGGATGCACTTTAATCAAGTCTGGCGCAGAACGCCAGTCATTCCGTGACGTGCTGCAGAAATTGCCGGGCAGGGAGCGGCATCAGGCGGCCAGGTGCGCACGATCCGCCTGGCCATGTTCGGCCCCGTGCATGGCCAGGTAAGCGGCCAGGTTGTCATCGGCGATGTCCAGAGCCCGCAAGACTTCCCGCGTGAAGGTGACGGGCGCCGTGCCGGGCGCCGTGATGATGCGCTGGTCGGCCACGGCCCACGGCACGTCCTGGTACAGGGCCGCGCCCGCATAGCCGGTACCGGCCAGGTTGTCGGCGGAATTGGAAGTGTGGCGCACGGTGTCGAGCACGCCGGCTTGCGCCAGCACGCGCGTGCCGTCGCAAATGCCTGCCAGCACGACACTCTTGTCGCGCGCGGCGCGCAGCAACGGGCCCAGGTCGGGCGCCTTGCCGCTTTGCCAGTGGCTGCCGCCACACACCATCAGCAAATCGAGTTCCTCGAGATTGATTTCTTCCAGCGCCAGTTGCGGTGTGACGAGCATGCCGCCGGACGAAGTGACGGGCAAGCCGCCCGGCGTGGCGAACTGCGTGTAGAAGCCGTAGTACAGGCGCGCCGTGGAATTGATCAGGGCGGTTTCCCAATCGGCAAAGTTCTCGGTCAGAATGGTAATGGCACGTGTCATGAAAAGTCCTGTCGCAGGTGGTGATATCAATATGAATACAGGCTGGCTGGCCTGTCGGTGCCGAAAGCATAATAAAAAGCACTGACAATTTCTGTCAGGAGCCCACGCAAAATGATGGCACGAGTTGCAACAGCCTGCGCTACAATCGCAGGCCCGTTACCGCGGGCATGACACTGTTCCATGTACGCCTGTTGATTACCTCCTACTTGCCGCCGCCATGCTGATTCTGTTTTGCCGTGTCCTGTTCAGCATTGCTGGCCTGCTGCTGTTCTTCCTCTTCGATCAGTTAAGCGCGAACGAATGCCTGAAATTGAGCGTCTTGCTGGCGGCCTTCCTGCTGGGCGTAGGTGGCGTGCTGTATGCGTGGCGCGGCAATGCCGGCGCCAGCGCGATTACCGTGCTGGTGCGCGTCGTCGTGCCCGTGTTTTACCTCGATGTCGCCATCAAGGGCTTCTTGCGTGGCTATTTTGGCATGCGGCCGAATCCCAATGCGGTTTTACAGGCGATGTTTGCGACAGATCAAGCCGAGACGGGAGAGTTTTTCCTGCACAACAGCGTCGCCCTGGCGCAAGCGGCCGGCTGGTTCGTGCTCGTGACGGCGGCGGTGCTGCTGGCCGACCGCCAGCTGCAGCGCTGGCAGGCCGGGCGCGACAGTACGCCGCCGGGCTTGCCGCAAAAGGGCTTTGCCGTCTTCATGGCCGCATTGCTCGTGTCCTTGCACGTCAATACCACCATGCGGCGCGAAAATCCGGCCCTGTTCTGGCCGCTGCGCTACCAGCAATACAGCGCGCAACTGGAGGCGATGAAGTCCATGCAGCACGCGCTGACGGCGGCCATGGCCGCGCCGCGCGACTGGAACGTGCGCTATGCGGGCGAGGATGCCCGCACCGTCATCCTGGTGATCGGCGAGAGCACCAACCGCGCCTCGATGTCGCTGTATGGCTATCCGCGCGCCACCACGCCCCAGCTCGACGCTCTGCGGTCGAAACTGCTGGTATTTAACGATGTGATTTCGCCGGCCGCCAGCACGGTGGAATCGATGATGACGATGCTCACGCCGGCCGATATCGGCAACCCCGATGCGTGGATGGCCAAGCCGAACTTGCTGATGCTGGCCGAGGCGGCCGGCTACAAGACGTTCTGGGTGTCGAACCAGACGCGCAACGATGGCTGGATCGGGCTGCTGGCGGGCGAGGCCGATGAAAGCGACTTCATCAACTACGGCACCGGCCGTGGCGAAAACAATTTTGATGGCAACCTGTTCCAGCCATTCGCCCATGCGCTGCGCGACGAGGCGCCGAAAAAGCTCATCGTCGTGCATTTGCTGGGCGCGCATCCCAGCTATGACATGCGCTACCCCAGCCGCTTTGCGCATTTCGACCGGGCGCACGACGCCGTCAGCGCGCAGATGGAACACCAGGGCAGGTCAAGCTGGATACGCAGCCAGCGCGACGAGTACGACAACGCCATCCGCTATGGCGATTATGTGCTCGGTACGCTGATCGGCATGACGGAAAAGGCCAAGACCGACCGCGCCGCGTCGCTGCTGTTCGTTTCCGACCACGGGCAGGAAGTGGGTTACAACCGCAATCACGCGGGCCATTCGGCCTCGGACAAGAGCGGCTATGAAATTCCCATGTTGATCTGGAATAACCGGCAGGCGCCGCAATCGGCGGCGGCGCGCGCCGCGCTGGAAAACCGGCCCTACCAGACGGACAAGCTCGATGCGACCGTGCTGGGCTTGCTGAAGATCGAGACGCGCTATTACGCGGCGCAGGACGATATCCTCAGCAGCGCTTTCTTGCCCGTACAGCGCTTCATGAATGGCTTGCGCTACCAGCGCGCCGCGCCGCTGGCCCGCTGACGCGGCAATGAAAAAGGCCCGGCGCCGCCGCAGTGTGCGGCGGGACCGGGCCCCCTGGGGTCTTGCGGATTACTTCTCGGCGAACGCGCGCTCGACAACGAAGTCGCCAGGCGTCGAGGTATTGCCTTCCTTGAAGCCACGGGCTTCCAGCATTTCTTTCAGGTCGCGCAGCATGTCCGAGCTGCCGCAGATCATGACGCGGTCTTCGGCAGGATTGAGCGCCGGCACGCCCAGATCTTCGGCCAGCTTGCCGTTTTCGATCAGTTCGGTAATGCGGCCCATGTTGCGGAAGTCTTCGCGCGTCACGGTCGGGTAGTAGCGCAGCTTGTCGCTGACCATTTCGCCCAGGAACTCATGTTTCGGCAGATGCTCTTCCAGCAAGTCGTGGTAAGCCAGTTCATCGACCTGGCGCACGCCGTGCACGAGGATCAATTCGTCGAAGCGTTCGTAGATGTCCGGATCGCGCACGATGCTGAGGAAAGGCGCCAGGCCGGTGCCCGTCGACAGCATGTACAGGCGCTTGCCTGGCAGCAGGTAGTCGGACACCAGGGTGCCCGTCGGCTTGCGGCCGACGATGACGGTGTCGCCCACTTGCAAGTGTTGCAGGCGCGACGTCAACGGACCGCCCGGTACCTTGATGCTGAAAAATTCCAGGTGGTCTTCGTAATTGGCGCTGGCGATACTGTAGGCGCGCAGCAATGGCTTGCCGTCGACGCGCAGGCCGATCATGGTGAAGTGGCCATTCGAGAAACGCAGCGACGGGTCGCGCGTGGTGGTAAAGGAGAACAGGGTATCCGTCCAGTGGTGCACGCTTAAAACGCGCTCTTCATTCATCGAACTCATAGTATTTGTTGGCTGGTCAAAAAAATGGTTAGTTGCTGGCAACTGCTGGCAAAAGTGAAACCCTGTGTAGGCCCAGACGCTATTGTACCGGCCTCCACACGAAATTGTTACCGTCTATCGCCGCCAATGCTGCCGCACACGGTGCCAACATTATAGTGCGGCTGGCAAGATCGGGCTGGAATTCGCCCGTAAACGGGCTGCGGGCATGCGGACTCTTGACCTGGCTCAGTTTTTCAGGGCGCCGCGCCAGGGCTGCCGCCAGCGCACGCCGGCGCGGCCGTGGCGGCGCCCCGGAAGCGCCGGCGCAGGGCGGCATTGGCCGGGTCGGACACGTAGCGGGCCACGAGGGCTGCCGCCAGCGCCGTCGCTGCCAGGAACAGCGCCAGCCAAGGCAGCCGTTCCGCGTAGCCCAGGCCCGCCTTGTCGACCAGATTGCGCATGCCGGCCAGCACGATGATATGGAACAAATACAGCTCATAGCTGTGCCGTCCCAGCCATTGCAGCGGGCCGGGGAGGGCCCGGCCGGCCGCCTGGCCCGCCGTGGCGCCCGCGATGAAGGCGGCGCCGGCCACGGCGACCCACGTAAAACCGAACACCTCATGGCCGCCGATGCCGCGCACGTACAGGGCCGCCAGGGCCAGGCCCGCCGTCCAGCGCAAGAATCGCCCGGCCCGCGCGCCCGGTTGCCAGTGTTGCGTCAGCAGGGCCGTCAGGCAACCGATGGCGATGGCGTCGAAACAGGCAAGGTAGCCGTACATGAAGTAAATCTCGTTGCCCACATGCAGGCTGCGGTACACGGGGCCGGCGGCGATGGCGGCGCCGCACAGCAGCATGATCCAGTGCCGCTGGCGCAGCACGCGGCACGACAGGGGCAGCAGCAGATAGAACATTTCTTCAACGGATAGCGACCAGTACACGTTCAGGCAGTAATTGAAATAGCCGGCGCTTTGCATCAGCACGTTGTGCCAGAAGGTCAGGACGGAAGCGATGGCGATGACGAAGTAACTGGCGGGCAAGTCCTTGCCGCCATCGGAATTGGCAAAGAAGGGCACGTCGAGCACGCCCAGCAGTACGATAGTGGACAGGGCCAGCAGCAGCGCGGGCAGCAGGCGCGCGATGCGGTAGGCATAAAACGCCGCCAGGTCGATGCGCGCCAGGTCGCCCCAGCGACGCAGCGAGGTCGAGGTGATCAGGTAGCCGGAAATGACGAAAAACACGGTCACGCCGTAATTGCCCTGGTAGGCGGCGCGCAGCAGCCAGGATGGCAGGACTTCGAGCGGGCTGTTCTTCAAACCGTAGGCGAGCGCAAAGTGCAGCACCAGCACGCACAGGATGGCGGCGCCGCGCAGCGCGTCGATATGGCTGTTCCGGATATTCAATATGAGTCCTTCGCAAGATGGTTGGCGACGCAAGGGGCAATTATGTGACAAGTGTCGCTTGCCGGTCAATGATTTTGAAGATAAGGACGCGCGCTGCCGTATCGGAGCGGGGGGCGGGGAAGTCTTGCGTGTATGATATTGCCGAACAGAATTGTTGGGCATCTGTCATCTCGCGGGGGCGTTTTGTGGCCTTCCAGCCCCATGAATCTGCGTGCACGATTGCGTGTTGCCACGATGCCCGGCCCACAGCGAAAGGTAATAAAGATGTATAAAACAGTGCGCGACATGTTCCTGCATTTCAAGGAAGCCGTCCCATTCCGCCTCGTCCCCGCCCTGATTTGCACGGTCTTGCTGGTGAGCATGCTATTGCTGCCGGCGCCGGATGGCTTGACGCCCAAGGCCTGGGGCCTGGTGGCGATCTTCCTCACCACGATTTTGGCGATCATCCTGAAAGTCATGCCGATCGGCGTGATGGCGATGATGGCCATCGTCATCGTGTCACTGTCGCAAGTGACGTCGACCTCGTCCAAGGGCGCCATCACGGATGCGCTCAGCAGTTTTTCGAATCCCCTGATCTGGCTGATCGTCGTGGCGATCCTGATTTCGCGCGGCTTGAAAAAGACGGGATTGGGCAGCCGCATCGGCTTGCTGTTCATCTCGCTGCTGGGCAAGCGCACCATGGGCATCGGCTATGGCTTGGCGATTTGCGAACTGGTGCTGGCACCGTTTACGCCAAGTAACACGGCGCGCGGCGGCGGCATCGTCCACCCCGTCATGAAGTCGATCGCCAACGCCTTCGATTCGGACCCGGCCAAGGGCACGGAAAAGAAAGTCGGCACCTATCTGGCCCTCGTCAACTACCATGCCAACCCGATCACGTCGGCCATGTTCCTGACGGCCACGGCGCCGAACCCACTGGTGGTCGACTTCGTGGCCAAGGCCAGCGGCCAGGCTTTCCACCTGACATGGACCACCTGGGCCCTGTGCATGCTGCTGCCGGGCCTGGTCTGCCTGCTGGCGATGCCGTTGATCATCTACTGGCTGTCGCCGCCGGAACTGAAAGCCACGCCCGACGCCGTCACCTATGCCAAGGCGGAATTGAAAAGCATGGGCCCGCTGTCGCCGTCGGAAAAAGTCATGCTGGGCACCTTCGCCTTGCTGCTCTTGCTGTGGGCCAACGTCCCAGCCATGCTGTTCGGTCCCGCGTTTTCGCTCGATGCGACGGTCGTTGCCTTTGTCGGCTTGTTCGTGCTGATCATTACCGGCACCATCGACTGGGATGACGTGCTGTCGGAAAAGAGCGCCTGGGATACCCTCGTGTGGTTCGGCGCGCTCGTCATGATGGCCGAGCAATTGAACAAGACGGGCGTGATCGCCTGGTTCTCGGGCGGCATGAAGGCGGCGATTATCGCCAGCGGCATGGACTGGCTGCCGATCGCCGGCGTCCTCGTGCTGGTGTTTGTCTTCTCGCATTATTTCTTTGCCAGCACGACGGCCCACATCAGCGCCATGCTGCTGGCCTTCCTGACGGTGGGCCTGCACCTGATCCCGGCCGAATACCACGTGCCGTTCATGCTGATGATGACGGCCGGCTCGGCCATCATGATGACCCTGACCCACTATGCGACGGGTACGTCGCCCATCATCTTCGGCAGCGGCTTCGTGACGATGGGCAACTGGTGGCGCGTCGGCTTCATCATGTGCGTGGTGGAACTGCTGATCTTTGCCGTCGTGGGCACCACCTGGTGGAAAGTGCTCGGCTACTGGTAATGCAGGCTATCACCGCCGCTACAGCTGGCGCGCCAGGCTCTGCACCGTCGCCAGGCAGTGCTTGAGCTCGCCGCCCGCGGCGCGCTTCCACAGGGCGGCCGCCTGCGACCACGCCTTTTGCGCCAGCAAGTCCTTGATTTCGCTCTGCAATTCGCCCGGCAAGCCGCCGAACTGGCGCAGTTCCAGTGTACGGGGCTGGCCGTGGCGGCCCGCCGGGTCGTTTTCTTCCAGCGCATCATGCAGGCTGCCGTAACGGTGCGTGATGCCGGCGTCGTCCACGGCCGCCAGCGCCAGATCGGGCGTTTCCTCCAGATCGTAGCCGAGGTCGCGGCAAGGTTCGTCGATCAGCTGGGCGATGTTATAGATCGTCAATACCTGCGCGGAACGCACGACGTCCGTCAGGTCGTGCACGTCGACGCCCGCGTCCAGCAAGCGCTGCAGGGCAGGGGAGTTGATGAAGGGAAAGCCTGATTCTCCCAGTTCGCGCCAGCGTTCCAGCCATTGCGGCTGCGGCATGGACTCGTCGACGACGTCGGACCACAGGCCGCGCAGCAGCAACTGCTGCAGCAAGGGACCATATTTCTTGTGTTGAATATCCTGCGCGAGGGCGTCTGCCTGCGCCGCATCGATGCCGCATTCCTGCAATCGCCCGGTGATCGTTGTCATTCTCCGCCGCCAGCCTTTCCATTTCATCTTGTCCAGGCGGCATCATATACGCAAGCGGGCGGTTCCGGCATGCACGCTTGATGAGTTGTTGTAGATCAAAGCCTGTTTTGCGGACCTGCGCTAATATCTATTAAATAAGCGCAGTCGGCGCAGTTGAATATCGAACCTGATATGCGGGTATTTCAAGCGGCACCAGGTATTTACCTGAGCCGCTTGAATAATGCAGGAAATTAATAAAGAACGATTAGTTCTTCAGGCTGCAAAAGGAAGCATAGTGGTCTTGCGTGTAATAGCGTTCCACCAGCTTGCGTTTGCCCGCCGGAGTCTGCACGAGCAATACCGCGCGATGCGAACCTGCTCCGCCATCGCCGCCGATACCCAGATAATATTCATAATAAATCTCGTCCTTGCCGGCGGCAGGGAGACGCTTTTCATTATTATTGAAGACGGTATTGCCCGGACCGCCCGCCACCGCGCTCGTTTTCGCGTTGCGGTATGCATCGTATTCGCTATTTTGCGGGGTGGGCAGGGTTTTGCTCGGCTCCCTTTTGCCGCAATCGGGGATTTTCGCCGCATAGGCTTGGGAAGAGAACAGGGCGCCTGCCACGATAAGACCAAGCGACCAGGTTGTTGCGCGTTGAATTTTCATCGGTAAGCTTTCGTTGGTGCTGCGTTCAATGGATGGGCTATTGCGGATGCGGCCGGAATCCGGGCGGCCGGTGTCATCACTGCAATGCTGAATATAGTAGTATTTTTAAAAAAATTACTATTCAATTGTCACTCTTCGATAAATAACCATATATTTACTTCAGGGAAACTATATGGGAGACATTGCAGAAAATAAAAGCAGGACAAGGAATGGAAAGCAGCCGCGCCGCCATTTGCATTGACGTGACAATGTTTGAGTTTTTTTGATCGGCAATTCGTTATGCTTCGAAGAAGTTACTGGCAACAAGCAAGCCAGTCCAGGCGTCGCGTTTCCCCGATATTCTGTTGTTGGGTATATTCGAGCCGGAATAAAGGATGACTTCATTGATTTAAATCATTAACCTCTGATAGGAATCTGCATGAGCCATGACCACCTCGGTTGCGCCTGCTGCAACCTGCCACACCTGCCTACGCTGACAAGCGGCCTGTTGACGGGAACCGCACTCAGCGGTGAACTGGACGCGGCGTTCCAGCAGGCATATCCCCAGCACGCCCAGAAACTGACGCCGCAAGCGACGATTTTCCATAACGGTAACATTCATACCATGGCCGCGGATGGCAGCGACCAGGTGGCGGCGCTGGGTATCGCCGGCGGCACCATCATTGCCACCGGCACGCTGGACGAGGTGCGCCAGGCCATGCAGCCGCACCAGGCAAGCGAGGTGGACCTGGACGGCCGCACCTTGCTGCCAGGCTTCGTCGAACCCCATATGCACATCCTGCCCAGCGCGCTGTACAAGAGCTGGCTGTCGCTCACGCCGTTCCTGAGCGCACCCCGGCAGCAGGAACTGGATCCGGAATACAGTTTCAAGAGCATCAGTTGGCGAATTGGCGCGGCGCTGGGGCAGCCGGACCAGCTGCCGAAAGACAAGAAAGGCAACCCTTGGGTGCTGGGCTTCGGCGTCGATCCCTCGCTGATGCAGTCGTGGGAAGACATCACCGCCAGCGAGCTCGATAAGCTGAGCAGCACGGTGCCCATCTTGCTGATGAACTCGTCCGGCCACCTGGCCTATCTCAATACCGCGGCACTGAAGGCGGCGAACATCGAGGACAGCCCTTCCGGCGTGCTGACCGAAATCAGGATCGCCAAGGCGCTGCTGGTTGCGCCGCTGCCCAAGCTGCCGGAATTTATCGCTTGCCTGAAGCAGGTGCTGGACAATGCCTCGGCCATGGGCTTTACCAGCGTCTTCGACGCGGGCCTGGGCGCCACCGATGCGCCGCTGGTGGAAATCGGCTTGCTCAAGCTGGCGGCCCATCTCGGTCCCGTGCGCATCGGCGCCGCGCTGTTCACCAAACCCGACGAAAAGGCACTGGACAATTGGCTCGATCATTACAAGCCGGACCTGGACAATCACGGCGACCAGCGTTTCAGCATCAAGGCGATCAAGCTGATCGCGGACGGCTCCAACCAGGGCTTGACCGGTTACCAGAGCCAGCCCTATGCCTGCTCGCATGACCATTCGATACCTGAGGTGCCGCCCACCGGTTTGAGCAATTACCCCGACACGTCCGTGTTTTCCCGCATGCTGGACAAGGCGGTGGGGCGCGGCTGGCCCGTGCTGGTGCACGCCAACGGCGACAAGGCGGTGGAATATGTGCTGCACAGCTACGACAAGGTACTGACGCCACGACCCGGCGGCATCAGCGAAGAGGAAGCGCAAAAGCGGCGCCAGCTGCGCCTGCGCGTCGAGCACGCCTCGCTGCTGAATGATGAGGCCATCACGAAAATGGCGACACTGCAGTTGAACCCCAGTTTCCTCATCGGCCACGTCGGCTATTGGGGACACACCTTCCAGCAGACCATCTTTGGCCGGGAGCGGGCCCAGTTGCTGGATCGTTGCCACTCGGCATTGAATGCGGGCATGCACATCAGCTTGCACTCGGACCATTTCGTTTCGCCGCTGGGCCCCTTGCGCATGATGGAGCAGGCGGTGTTCCGCACCATGGAAGGTGCGCCAGGGAAAGAGGTGCTGAATCCGGATGAGCGCATCAGCCGCATGGCGGGATTGCGCGCCGTCACGCTCGATGCCGCCTGGCATTGCCACATGGATCATCTGGTGGGCTCGCTGGAAGCCGGCAAGCGGGCCGACCTGGTGATCCTGGCGCAAGACCCGCTGGACGACAACGTGCGCAAGCTGCGCGACATCGTCGTGGAGGAAACCTGGCTGGCAGGGGTGCAAGTACACAGCGCCGCCACATCCGCAGGGGCCGTGACGCGATAAGCGGCTGTAAACGTAACAGCCCCCGATAGCTGCAGGCAGCTATCGGGGGCTTTCAGTTACTGCGGGGCGTCACTGGGTCAGGCCAGCTTGTGCTTGCCTGCCGAGAAACGGTTCCAGCCATAACCGGCGACGATGATGGCCAGGATGGCCGCTTGCGCCAGCAAGGTTTCCAGGGTCGGCAGGATGCCCAGCAAGTCGACGCGCATGAAATCGACGGGAGTGACGCCGACCCAGCCCGCTTCCTGCAGCGCGGCCACGCCTTTGCCCATCAAAATCACGGCCAGCACGGCCACGAAGGCGGACGTCCACGAGAAGAATTTGCCGATCGGCATGCGGGCGCTCGTGCGCAGCAAGGCCCAGGCGATCACCACCAGCAGCACGATGGCCACGAGGAAGCCGCCCAGCAGGGCGCCGCCATTGCCGTCCGCCGCCAGGGCGGAATAGAACAGCACGGTTTCAAAGACTTCGCGGTAGACCGCGATGAAGGCCAGCGCGAACAGGCCCCAGGCAGAGCGCCGCGACATCGCCGCCGTGAGTTTTTCGTGCAGGTATTCCTGCCAGCGGCCGGCGCTGCTCTTCTGGTGCATCCACAAACCCACGCTGAGCAAGACCAGGGCTGCAAATACGGAACCGAGTCCTTCGCTCACTTCACGGCTGGCGCCGCTGATGGTCACCAGATACGTTGCCGCCACCCACGTCAGGCCGCCTGCCACCAGTGCGCTGGCCCAGCCCGCATGCACGTAGGGCAGCACATCGTTGCGCTTGGCCTTGCGCAGGAAGGCGATGATGCCGATCACGATCAGCAGCGCTTCCACGCCTTCGCGCAGCAGGATCGTCAGGGCGCCGACAAAGGTCGTCATCGGCTCGGCCTTGGCGTCGCCCAGCTCCGCTTCCACGTGGGTAAACAGTTGCTGCAGCTTTTCTCCCGCCGCCTCGGCCTCGGCCACCGTGCCCTTGGCCACGGCGGAGCGGTAAGCCAGCATGGCGTTTTCCACGGCCAGCAGCAGGGATTTGTTGCGCGCGCCGACCATCGGCTCGATCGGCTCGAAGCCGTCCAGGTAGGCGGACAGGCCCAGGCGCGTCGCGCCCGCGCGGTCGCCTGCATGCATGGCGGCCAGGCTTTCCGCCAGGCGCAGGCGGGACAGGGCCAGGCCGGCCGGCTTGTGCGCCTCGGCCTTGTCCGGGTGGCTGCGCAGGTAGGCCGTCAGCGCTTGCGCTTCGTCTGCGCCCAGCTTGGCGGCCACGGCTTCCTGCGTCAGCGTCGTCACGGCAGCCAGGTCGGTGTACAGTTTTTTGCTGCGCGGATCGTCCTGCCACAGCTTTTCGCCGCGCGCGCTCGCCGCCGCGTCGTGCGACATGCCGCCGATATAGAACGCCAGGTCCCAGCGCTCGTTGTCGGACAACTGGCCGAAACTGGCCATCGAGGTGCCGGACACGCCTTGCGAAATGACCTGGTACAGCGCCATCAGGCTGCGCGACTGCGCCCGTTCGCCATCGGTGAAGGCGATCGGCTTCGGTTCCAGGCTGGCCGCCAGGGGGCCGTCGCCGCCGCCGGCCACGCCGTGGCAAGACGCGCACTGGGCCGCGTACAGGGCCGCGCCGCGCGCCAGGTTGGGCAGCACTTTCGGCGCCACGGGAATCGGGTAGGCGGCAATCAACAAGCCGTTCGCGTGGTGCGCCAGGCGCTTGACTTCCACGCCGTCCGCCTTGGCGACGACGGCCGCGCGCAGGTCGGCGATGGCGGCGGCAATGGCCGCCTGCGAGGCGTGGGCGGGCAGGGCGGCGATCTGCGTCGTCGCGTTGTCCGTGAAATCGAGCATTTCAGCGTATTCCGCCTCGCTGACCACTTTGCCGTGCTCGACGGCGCCGCTGTAATCGACGGCAACATAGTCGATCAATTGCCACAACTGCTTGGCGCCGGCGCCCTGGTCGGCCACTTGCGCTTGCGCGCCGCCTGCCAGTAAGAGGCTGAGGCTGGCGGCCACGAGCGGATAGCACACGAGCCATTTCTTGATAGAACTGAACATGATTCTCATTCTCATTTGTCGTTAACCCGGCGACTATAGGACAGACAGTGCGGGGTGTCAACGGCGCACGGGCGTGCGCGGGCGCAAACAGCGTCGTCCTGGTCAATATGCTTGACCAGGACGGCGTGCCTGGAGAATGAAACGAGGGGGGACGGTTATTGCTTCGATGCCGCTTTCGCGTACAGGCCCCTGGCCAGTCCGTTGTCCCCATCGTCGACCTTCAGGCCGCCCTTGACGACGCGCAAGGCCAGCTTCTGGAACGCCTGGCCCCGCAACCACTGGGGATCGGTGACGGCGAACGCGGCGATGCGTTCCTGCGCGCGCGCGGCCGGCACGGCCAGCCATTGATAGTCGGCCTTCGATCCCTGGCGGCGCAAGCCGGCCCGCACCCAGCGTTCCGACGCCGGCATGCGGACGATGGCGTCGCCGTTCGCCACGCTGACGGCCGTGGCCGTCTTGCCGCTTTGCGCCTCGAACTTCACTTCCACGCCGGGCATCGGCCCCACCTGTGGGTAGCCGACGATGGCCACCCACAGGCCTGCTTCGGCGGGTTTCTGGATGCGCATTTCCGCTTCCTCGAACACGCGAAACTGCGGCTCCTTGCCGCCGTTGCCCGCCTCCAGGGTCACCAGGTCGCCGGCAACGCGCCACTCGCCGCTGGCTTGCTCGTCGGTATTGCCATAACTGAGCATCCATTCGAAGGTGCCGTCCTTTTTCAGCAGCAGTTCGGAGCCCGTTTCCATGACGCCTTGCAGGTAATAGTGTCCGGGCAGCGTAGCCGGGGCCGGCTCGGCTGCGCTGGCCGAAAACGACCAGGCGAGGGCGGCGCAGGCCAGCAGGCGGGAGAGGGATTTCTTCATCGGTGTATCCTCGGTGTGTCTTTTAGGAAATGCCATCATAGCAACATCAATCGCATTGCCGTCGCACGACACACCGAGCAGCCTGCCGGCGGCGTGCCGCTCAGCTGCCGCTGAAATCGAGCACCACGCGCGAGGCAACCTGGCCATGTTCCAGCCGGCTGAAGATCTCGTTGATGGCCGACAGCGGCTGCAATTCCACGCCGGCCTTGACCTTGCCCGTGGCGGCGAAGGCGAGCGCCTCGGCCATGTCCTGGCGCGTGCCCACAAAGGAGCCGCGTATCGTCACGCAATTGGCGACCACGTCGAACAGCGGCGTCGGGAAGTCGCCCGGCGGCAAGCCGACCAATACGCAGGTGCCGCGCTTGCGCGTCATCGCCACGCCTTGCTGGAAGGCATCGATCGACGGCGCCGTGATCAGCACGCCGTGAGCGCCGCCTCCGGTCGCTTCGCGCAAGGCCGCGACCGGGTCGCCTTGGCGCGCATTGATGGTCACTTCGGCGCCCAGGGCGCGCGCGTGCTCCAGCTTGCCTTCATCGATGTCGACGGCCGCCACGCGCAAGCCCATGGCCACCGCATATTCGATGGCCAGGTGGCCCAGTCCGCCGATGCCGGATACGGCCAGCCACTGGCCCGGCCGCGCGCCCGTTTCCTTGATGCCCTTGTAACTGGTCACGCCGGCGCAAATGATGGGCGCCGCCTGCACGGCGGACAAGCCGGCCGGAATGTGCGCGACGTAGCGCGGGTCGGCCAGGATGTATTCGGCGAAGCCGCCATTCTTGGTGTAGCCGCCGAACTGCGCCTCGGCGCACACGGTTTCCCAGGCTGCCAGGCAATGTTCGCAATGGCCGCACGCCGAATACAGCCAGGGCACGCCGACCCGGTCGCCCAGCTGCACTTCCGTCACGCCCGTGCCCATGGCCACCACGAGGCCGATGCCTTCGTGGCCGGGAATGAACGGCGGCGTCGGCTTGACGGGCCAGTCGCCGCGCGCCGCATGCAAGTCCGTGTGGCACACGCCGCACGCTTCCGTCTTGACGAGGATCTGGCCGGGGCCGGGCACCGGCACGGCGACGTCGCGCAGCACCAGCGGTTGACCCAGCTGTTCGACAACGGCGGCTTTCATGGTGGTGGGGATCATGTTATTCCTTATGTAGTGGCAAATGCAGGACGCAGGCGCTCTGCCATGGTCTGTTCAACAGAGGCTTGCGAATGATCATATTCTGCTGCACACAATAGGAAAATTGATTGATCTACATCAACATATACCGGGAGGGGAGGCGATAAAAAAGCACCTGGAACGGTGCTTTTTCGCTGGCTGCTATTTAGCCAATCACTTGCCGGCACCGAGGGTTGCCAGCGGCTGCGGGGCATACAGCGCATTCTGGAAGGCTGGCACGTATTCATAGCTCATCATCTTCCCCAGCTTCAATGATTTGATATACGTGGAAAAACTGCCGTCGCCCAGTTTCAGGTCGACCGATTCCGCGCGCGTGCTCGATGCATGGCTCAGCAGGCGGGAAACGGCATAGCCATACGTCAGCTTGCCGGCGCCATCCTTGTTGGTGAAGCTGTTGCTCACCACCTCGGCCTCGTGCGACAGGTCGCCCAGCTTTTTGCCTTCGAAAACAAAATCCAGCTTGCCCGTCGCGCTGTCCGTGACGGCAAAGGAAACGCTTGCTTCAGTTTCCTGTATGTCGATACCGGTCAGCCACTTGGGCAAGTTGTAGCCGACCACGCCACGCACCCTGGCCAGTTCCGTATTGACGGGAAGCTTGAGCACATAGCCCCAGAAATCATGGGACAGCGATTGGCCCAGCAAGGTCAAGGGGCCAAAACTGGTGGCGCCGGGCTTGTTGGTCACAATCGCCAATGAAATTTCATTGTAGCTGTCGTTGTCGCAGTATTCGTAGGCGTAGGCCGTCAACGCCACGGCTCCACGGCCTGGCCACACTTGCAGCGGCTGGACTGCCTTCAATATGTCTTCCGGCATCAATTCCTTCAAGCGGGCGAGGTCGGCCGTAAATACCGCCGTGATCTTGCGGTTCTTGTAATAGAAATTCGGCGAATACGAGGCAAAGCCGATGTCGACCTTTTCTTTCTGCATGCCCTTGAACCAGCTCAGGTCAAGGTCCGGCGCTTCCGACGCAATGACCGATAAGGGCGGATTCGAGCGGAAGCGCTCGTACAGGCCGCCAGCCGCCACGGGGACGGCATGGCCGGCGATATCGATGATGACGGGCGTGTTTTCGGCAGGAGTTTCGGCCCGCGCCGGGCTTGCGGCTAGACTCAGCATCAATGCCGATACTGAGGCGGCTGCTGCCGCGGCAATTTTCATGTTCATGGCTTGCACCTTCAATGTTGGATGTGGAAAAATTCAGTTCAAATCCCGCTATTCATCCTGCGGCGATACTGGCGGTTCCTGATGGCGGTTTCCCATTGCTGCATCAGCAGCGCCAGGGCGGGCGCCACCTGGGGCCTGGTATGCTTGCCCTGGCTCAGGCGCCGCAGCTGGTACTTGACCATCGCCATATACGCGATGGACGACAGCACCTTGTTTTTCCAGGTGATGGCCCTGAGCAGGGGGCTCGCCGATGGATCGGCACGCCATGCCTTGGGCAATTGCGGATCGATCGCCAGCGCCGTTCCCATGCCGGCCATGGCGATGCCGCTGTCGAGCACTTGCTCGACCACCTGGTAGCGGCGTATGCCGCCCGTCACCATGAGGGGCATGCTGGCCACCGTGGCGATCTCCTTGGCGAACTCCAGGAAATAGGCTTCGCGGGCCAGCGTGCGGCCATCGCGGGTCTGGCCATGCATGGCAGGCGCTTCATAACTGCCGCCGGACAACTCAATCAAGTCCACGCCCAGGGTGTTGAGCATGGAAACGACTTCCTTCGCATCTTCCGAACTGAAGCCGCCTTTCTGGAAATCCGCCGAGTTGAGCTTCACCGCGACGGCAAAGCCCTTGCCGACGGCTTGCCGTACCCCGTTGACGATGTCGACCAGCAAGCGTGCCCGGTTTTCCAGCGATCCGCCCCAGCGGTCCGTGCGTTGATTGGTCAGCGGGGAGAGGAACTGGCTGATCAGGTAACCGTGCGCCGCATGGATTTGCACGCCCGTAAAGCCAAACCGCTCGGCCAGCCGGGCGCTGTTGACAAAGCGCTGCTTCACGTCGGCAATATCGGCCTCCGTCATCTCGCGTGGCGCCGAAAATTGCCTGGAAAAGTTGCCCATATCCATAGGCACAGGAGAAGGCGCGATGGTTTCCTGTCCCAGGGCGGCGGGCATCTGGCGCCCTGGATGGTTGATCTGCATCCAGATCTGCGCCCCGCGTGACCGTGCGGTGCGGGACCACTGCTCGAAGCGGGCGCCAAATTGCTCGGACTCAAGCACCACGCCTCCGGGGCCCGTCATGGCGCGGCGGTCGATCATCACGTTTCCGGTGATCATCAGGCCAACGCCGCCGTCCGCCCATGACTGGTACAGGCGGATCAGTTCTTTTGACGGCGCGTGGTCCTGGTCAGCCATGTTTTCTTCCATGGCGGCTTTGGCGAGGCGGTTCGGAATGACTGTCCCATTGGGCAATGTCAGTGCGGTAAAGGGTTTCATGCTGATCTCCAAGGTTGCGATAGCCTCACGATAAGCTTTAAGCTAACTTGAAGGTCAAGCCCTGAAATGAAAAAAAAATCGCACTGTCGCGTTCGGGACACTGGTTGGAAGAAAGGCCGCTCCCCTTGAACCACAAAAATCCCGTGGCAGCCGATCTGCCGCTTGACATTCAAGTTGGCTTTAAGCTTATAGTTGATCACGCTGTGTTCGGCGGACATGGCCCAGACTACTCAACTATTCGGAGGACGATCCCATGTCTGTTTTCAAGAAACTGCTCCTGGCTGTCATGCCCTTGCTGTTCCTGCAGATGGTTGCTGCTGAACCGGTGTCCCCCATGCGCGATCCGGCCATGGAAAAAGTGCTGGTAGTCATGACCAATCATTCCCGATATCCGAGCAGAAACGACCATACGGGGCTGTGGCTCACGGAATTGACGCATGTGTATGATGTGCTGAAGGAAGCCGGGTATGGCATCGACTTCGTCAGTCCCAGCGGCGGCGTGGTGCCGCTGGATGAACGCAGCCAAGGATGGCTGTACATGGATGTGGCAGCAAAAAGTCACCTGAGTGATCCTGCTTTCATGGCATTGCTGCAATCGACAAAAGCGGCGGCCGACATCGATCCCGCTGCCTATGGGGCTGTTTTCTACACGGGAGGCCATGGAACGATGTGGGATTTCAAGGGCAACAAGGACCTCAAGCGCATTGCCGAGGCCATCTACCGCAACGGCGGCGTCGTTTCCTCCGTGTGCCATGGCGCCGCTGGCTTGCTGGATCTGGAGGACGAGAAGGGCGAGCCACTGATAAAAGGGCGCAGCGTGACAGGATTTTCCAACTTGGAAGAATCGCTTGCCGGAATCAGGGACCAGGTTCCCTACCTTTTGCAAAGCGAGGTCGAGAGCAAAGGGGCGCTGTATGCCAAAGGCTTTTTCCCGTTTGGCAGCTTCGTGCTGACGGACGGCCGCCTCGTCACCGGCCAGAACCCTGGTTCCAGCAAGGAAGTGGCGCAAGCTCTGCTCAAGGCTTTAGAGAATAACAAACTACAACTTCAGCGGGAAAAATAATGAAAATTGGCGAATTGGCCAAGCGCAGCGGCTTGGCGGCGTCCACGATCCGGTTCTACGAATCCAAGGGCTTGTTGAAAGCCGTGAGCCGCCAGTCGAACGGCTACCGCGACTATCCGCTGGAAGCGGTGGCGGTACTGTCCATTATCAGCGACGCGCAGCAGGCGGGCTTTTCCCTGGACGAAATCAAGCAAGTCTTGCCAGAGGACAGTTCATCATGGAAACATGATGAATTGATGGCTGCGCTCAAAAAGAAGATCGCCGATATCGAATCGCTGGAAGTGCGCCTGGCGCAAAACAAGGCCCATCTTTTGTCGTTGATTCAACTGATCGATGCAAAACCGGAGGATGTGGACTGCAAGGACAATGCCGCCAGGGTCATGGAAAGCTTCGGTATCGTCGGTAAGAATTAATACAAGGCAACTGCGGGTGGCGGATATTCGAAGGCAGACCAGGGGAGGGTGGCTGCTCGTCCACGGCGCACCGTCAAATGCGCGCCGGTGGAAACCCTTCCAGATGCGCGGTTCCTCCGACGGCCCCACGCCAGAAATTTTTGTGTCGGAGTTGATCGAATTTACCTTGTGCCCAGATTTCAAAAGAGCAATATAGACCTAGATAAATAACGAGGGTAAAAATGGATAAAGACGAAGCAATCGTTCTTCTAAGCGGGGAGTTTGGCAAGCAATTATTGAGAGGTGTAATGAATTATACGACTCCTGTTTCATGGGGAATCATTGAGACGGGTATATGGAAGATTCATGGTAATGGTACCGCGTTCCTACTGAACTGTGGGCAAGACAGCTTTTTGGTCACGGCGGCACATGTTTACGAAGGCTATTTAGACGCACAAAAGAAATATCCGCAATTACGATCATATGTAGGCGATATTGAATTCTGTTTCACTGACCGCCTAATCTGTCATTTGGGCTCTTCAATCCTTGACATAGTGACTTTTAGAATTACAACCGATGAGATAGCCAGATTAAAAAAACAAGTAGCATATGGTTCAAGTGATTGGCTTCGTCCAGTTGTTGAACACGACGGAGTGCTTTTTGGTGGTTATCCTGGAAAAGAGCGTAATCAGCGGCTTCCAGAAGAAGTTAATTTTGGAATGTATGTCGGTCTTACTCCAGCATCATCTTCGAGCGAACGTCACTTCGGTTGCGTTCTTGAGCACGACGAATGGATAGACGCTATTGGCAATGGTATACCTCAAGAAGGGTATGACCTGGGTGGAGTAAGCGGAGGCCCAGCGTTCCGGGTTCATGAAAATGAAATTGGAATCATTACATGGACCATCGCAGGAGTGATCTACAACGCATCATCTGTCCTTGCCGACATAGTTCTATGCAATCACATTCATTTCGTTAAGCCTGACGGCACACTGTCGGCACCTGCTTAATTGCATCGAGCAGAGTAAAAACCAGAAACGCTACTTACGCTCCAGAGGCATCGTGGTGCCGGAAGTCCATGTATGGCGGGTACCGTTTCCGGATTGCCACAAGCGGTGGACGATTGACCTTTTTGACAGTTACTCCACCTTGATTGACGGGGAGGAGGGACGTGACATTGCAAATTTTGACGCTAATTCGCTGCGGATACTTGAGCAAGTAGAGGATGAGTTCCGCAATCAGTACTGGATTATTCGCTACTCTAGGCGGACCAACTGGCGGGCGGTCAACCGCACCAGAATGCTCGGTGACTTCATGTATATGCTTGGAGTGCCAAAATGGGCGGTTCATGAAGCTCGATATTGTCTGCGTTTAAAGGTCTGTAAGCGGTGCTTTAAAGATGAAATTCATTGTCACGGGATTTGCGGACGTGCCAGACGTGGTGATTTTGATACATAATGCTGTTATCCGGGTACCGTCAGAACGGGAAATTATTTTTGTTTTTTTTATTAGGGCTTAAAAAATGTCTGAATCAATGACACTGATATTGAATGAACAAATAAATACCTTATTGCAGGAATTGACGAATTTATGCAAAGACAGTCAAGATTTAACTTTTTCTAGGCGGGAATTTGATTTGCTTTCCGCTTTGGAATGCCGAGATGATGATATTAAATATTCTGCTATTTTTAAGATGGATGAGCTGGGGAAAAAATTAGATGAAATTGTCACTCGGGATCATCGTTTCCCAGGTGAGGAAACTAGAATGGTTCGCACAGGAAATGGAGCTACTTGCTTTTATCCATTTAACATTGGTACGTCGCTTCTAAGGCTGGCGCTAGAATATAAATCAGCAGAGGCAGCCATAGAGTGGGCATTGAAGGTACTTGGAACTAAAGCTGCAACCGGAAAATTCATATGTGCCATTTGGGGCGTTCCTGTTGATAGACAAATTCAACTTACAGCGGAAGTGAAAATTGTACCGATTGAGGATATTCCATATAGTGAGCAAAAGAAATTTATAATGGGAAATTTCAATACTAGTACAGTTACAAGTATGCTAGATTTTATCCCCCCGCAATCTGCACTGATTCTTGAAAAATTAATCGATCCCTATATCTATGATCCTAAACAATCAGATGCTTCAGAAAATGATGATTTTTTAAAAAATCACGAATTGTTCAATGAGATAATCACTGTGCTAACGGTTGTTGGGCCAAGAATATCAATGTCCTCGGCATATTGGTTTACATTTGATGATCCAGATTTAGAGCGGGCTAGTTTAGGTGGCGGACGGGGTGGACACATGCATGAGATTTTGCCTAGTTCTTTAGGGGATTTCAGCATTTTAAATGAGCACGATGCGCAAAAAATAGTTCAAGCATATCTTTCCCTTTCTGAGCCTATGCGCGCTCCTGTCCGGGTTGCTCTCCAACGGCTCAATCAAGCTCAACGCCGTCGTAGCGTTGGTGATTGCGCGGTTGAGGTTGCGACGGCGTTTGAAGCACTGCTCGGGGACAAAGCTAACAATGAAATGATGCATAAAATTACCGTCAGGTCAGTTCGGTTGATCGGTGGAACAGTTGATGTTCGCAAAAGAAATGCCGCTTTATTAAAGAAGTCCTACGAGGTCCGCAGCAAACTTGTTCATACGGGGCAGGCCAACCCCTCCGAAATGATATCTGTTTGTGGTCAAAGGATAACCACCGCTGCATTAATGAAGGAAGTTATCGTTCTTTGTGTGCAAGTGATCAGGGTCATAATTTTGCGTAGATCGATCCCCGACTGGTCAATTTTTGATATTACTGAGCACAATGAGATAGGGGACTAGTTCTGTGGGCGTCCCAACAACCTTGGGCGCCAAGCAATGTTATGTGAACGATGTATTTTGATACCTAAAAGTATCGTCCACCTCCGCCTTTCATTTGACATAATATAAATTATGCGAAGTTATGGATGGATTTGAGAAAACCTCCATTTTGCCATCTCCCCAATCGCAAATGCGATTTTCCCCCCCTGCGTGCTGCTGTCGCTGATGCTGCGCCGCCGCGCTTGAACGAGCTGCATGAAATACACGGCTTGTCCCCGTCCATGTGCGGTTTGTTCACGCCCAGATTCGCGTGCAGGTGCAAGTCTGGCGCTGCGATGATGTTGGCGATCAGGTCTGCCACGCTCCTGCGCGAGACCACGGTGCCGTTGAATGGCGCGCGGCGCATCGTCCGTTCGTCGCCGACTTCGTCTTCGTTCGTCATCCAGGCTGGACGCACGATCATGTATGCGAAGCCCGGTGCTTCGATGGCGTCGGCGGAGCGGCGGAATGGTTTCAGGTGTTGTGCCAGCCTGGCGTTGGTCCATTCGCCGAATGTGCCGGGACCTTCATCGTAGATGCCCATCGACAGGATGAAAACCAGGCGTTCGACACCGGAGGCCCGCATGGCGGCAATGATGCTGTTGGCCTGGTCTCCCATGCCGTTGCCCAGCAGATTGGCGTGAATCAGGACATGGAATCCGGTGACGCGTGCCGGCCCGGCGCCTTGTCTCGTGGTAAATTGCCGTCCGTGAGAAGTATCTCCAATACCTACAATATCAATGAAATCAGGCGTTTGCCGACTATTTTGCATGAGAAGTCTCAAGATCCGCATGACCCGGCAACCTGCACGCACGGCGTTGCTTTTACCGCCTTGCCGGCGCTTCCTGTCCCTTGCCGGCGCGCTGGCCATCGCGGCCGCCTTGTGCGGCTGTGCCAGCAAGCCTGGCCCCTGGCCTGCGCGCGTCCTGCCGGCGTCGGCTGCCGTGACGGTCGATGCCACGCAATTCCTGTCCAGAAAACAACTGGTGGACTGGCAAGTCGACCTGGACGAACGCCGCCTGCGCGCCACGGGTTCGCCCCGGCATGAAGCGTATATCAACGTCCTGCATGAACGCCTGGCGCGCGCCGGTGTCAAACAACTGCGCTTCGAGCCTGTCAGTTTCCGGCAATGGTCGGTGCAGCCGGAAGACTGGGGCCTGGAAGTGGTCCACGACGACAGGTCTGGCGTGCTGCCCACGGCTGGCTACATTCCGTATTCGGGCGTGACGCCGCCGTCCGGCATTACGGGGCGCATCGCCTATCTGGCGCCGGGGGCCAGTCCCGATGCCAGCCTCGCCGGCAAGCTGGTGCTCGTCGACATGCCCGCCGTGGCGTGGACGGGCAAGGTTTTCCATCGGTCCGCCGTGCATGTCCACGATCCGGACCACGCCATGGGGCCGGACACGCCGTATGCGCGCCAGTTCCAGATGCTGGGGCCGTTCATCACCTTGCTGGACAGCCTGCAGGCGGCCGGTGCGGCGGGCGTGATCGTCATTCTCGATACGCCGCCCATGTCGATGAACGGCTTGTATGCGCCTTACGACGGCAAAGTGCGCCAGCTGCCCGGCATGTTTATCGACCGTGACCGGGGGCGGCGCCTGCGCGAGAGCGTGCTGGCGGGCACGGCGCCTGTCTTGCGGCTGACCATGGCTGCCACCGTGGGCCAGGTACAGACGCGCAACCTGGTCGGCATCATTCCCGGCAAGTCCGCGGAATTGATGGTGCTGGGCAGCCACACGGATGGCACGAACGCGCTGGAAGACAATGGACCGAACGCCATCGTCGACATGGCCCAGTACCTGGCGCGCCTGCCGCAGGACAGCTTGCCGCGAAGCGTCATGCTGCTGTTGACGAGCGGCCATTTCGCGGGCGGCGTGGGCATGAAGCAGTTTATGGATCGCCACCAGGACGATGGCTTGATGCAAGGTATCGCCACGGTGCTCACCATCGGGAACCTGGGCGCGCTGGAAGTGCTGCCTGACAGCAATGGTTACCTGCGCCTCACGGGCAGGTTCGAGCCGTCCGCCGTGTTTTCACCGCGCACGCCGGCCCTGATGGACGCCTCCTACGCCATGCTGAAGCAGGCCGATGCGGCGCCCGCGTTCGTGCTGCCAGCCTCCAGTCCTGCGGGCGATGGCGGTCCGAAGAATGCCGCCTGGCCTGGCGCAGGCCAGTATTTATGGGAGGCGCAGCGCATTCCCACGGTGCATTACATCACGCAACCGACCTATTTGCTCTACTATGGCATCGACAGCGTGACCCGGCTGGATTACCGGCTGATGCAGCGCCAGACCGTGGCCTTGACGCAAATGCTGCTGGACCTGTCGCGCGTGCCGTATGCCGATTTGCGCAAGGAAACGGTGCCATAGACCTTGCCTGGCGTCCACCGCCCTTCCCCGCCCTGCTTCCGGCGCATTCCGGACACCATACCAACGCACTGGAAAACAGGCACTGGTATGGCCCGCATTGCCCATCTCCTGGGGTAATGCCGTAACTGGTATTGTGATCTTGCGCAAAGAATAAAACCAGTTGACTACCACCTGCAATGCTTGCACTCTGAAAAATCGGACGGTGTCCAGCCGCCCGGCCATGCTAAAAAATACACAAGGAGATGCAATGAACCGGACAGTCATGAATACCCTCATCCTTACCCTCTTCGGCGGCACCCTGGCGGCCTGCGGCGGCGGCAGCGGCGACGGATCCAGCGGGGGCGCGAGCCAGCTGCTGGCCGGCGCGCCCGCAGCAGTGGCCTGCTACACGCCGTGGAATAGCGGCACCGCCTACAACGGCGGCGGCCAGGCCAGTTACAACAACGTCAATTACACGGCCAACTGGTGGACGCAAGGCAATAACCCGTCGACCAGCAGCGGCAGCGCCGGCAGCGGCCAGCCCTGGACGGCGGTGGGAGACTGCGGCACGCCGACGCCGACTCCTACCCCAACGCCTACACCCACGCCGACCCCAACACCTACGCCGACTCCCACCCCAACTCCGACGCCAACCCCAACCCCAACGCCGACACCTACCCCGACTCCAACACCGACGCCGACGCCGACGCCCACCGGCCTGGCCAAGCACGCGCTGATCGGCTACTGGCACAACTTCACCAACCCCAGCGGCGCCACGTATCCGATCAGCCAGGTCAGCGATGACTGGGACGTGATCGTCGTCTCGTTCGGCGACAACGCGGGCGGCGGCAATGTCAGCCTGACCATCGATCCGGGTGCGGGCACGGAAGCGCAATTCATCGCCGACGTGGCGGCCAAGCGGGCCAAGGGCAAGAAAGTCATCCTGTCGCTGGGCGGGCAAAACGGTTCCGTTTCCGTCGGCAACACGGCCGAAGCGACGAATTTCACCAACAGCCTGTACGCCATCATCACGAAATATGGTTTCGACGGCATCGACCTGGACTTGGAAAACGGCGTTGCGCAAGGCGCGGCCATCCAGACCTATCTGCCGATCGCCGTGAAAAACCTGAAAACCAAGGTCGGCAGCAGCTTTTACTTGTCGATGGCGCCCGAATGGGTGTATGTGGAAGGGGGATACACGAGCTATGGCAGTATCTGGGGTGCCTACATTCCCATCATCAATGCCTTGCGCAGCGAGCTGACGGTGCTGCACCCGCAGTACTACAACAATGGCGACATTTACACGCCGTACGCGACGGGCGCCATCAAGGCGGGTTCGGCCGACCAGCTGGTGGCCACGGCGCGCATGTTGATCGAGGGGTTCAATTATGGCGGCAATACCTTTGCCGGCCTGCGTCCGGACCAGGTGGGCTTCGGCGTGCCGTCGGGGCGCAGCTCGGCCGGTTCGGGCTTTACGACGAATGCCGACGTCAGCAATGCCTTGAATTGCCTGACGCGCCTGCTCAATTGCGGCAGCATCAAGCCGCTGCAGGCGTATCCGGACTTCCGCGGCGTGATGACGTGGTCGATCAACTGGGACCGCCACGACAACTATAATTTCTCCGTGCCGACGAAGAATGTGCTGAAGACCCTGCCGTAACGGCCCAGGCCCGACTGCGCATGGGAGCTTGGCCGCTCACATGCGCAGCAGCGCCGCGCCCAGCAAGCGCATGTGCAGCGCCACGCCCTGGCGCAACGCCTCCCCTCCCCCTTGCGCATGCTTGATGCCATCCATGGTGGCCACCAGCAAGCCGGCCACCTGCGCGGCGGTCGCGTCCACCCGGCGCAGCGCAATATCGCCCGCCGCCTCGGCCTGTTCCAGCGCGCCGGCCAGCGACGCCACCAGTGTTGCCCGCGCCGTCAAGGTGATGTCGGCGGCCAGGGTCATATTGGCGTCGAACAATTCCTTCCCATGGGCGCTGGCGGAAATTTCCGCCATCAAGCCTTGCTGGAATGCCAGCAGCGCCGTTTCGATGCGCATGAAGACGGGGCCGGGTTCGGCCAGCGCCGCTGCCACTTGCGCCATGACCGTGGCATGGGCCCGTTCGGAACCGGCGCGGAACACGTCTTCCTTGTTCTTGAAGTGCAGGTACAGCGCGGCGCGCGACATATCGGCCGCCTGCGCGATATCGAGCATCGATGTCTTGCGGTAGCCATAGCGGCAAAACACGGCCAGGGCCGCGTCGAGTATGCGCTGGGTCTTGAGGGTGTGGGGTGACATGCTGGCATATTGACATTTTATATATATAGTGTCAACATGGCTTTTGGACAAATTACGTCAAAGTGTCAATCCCCCACAGCGAAGGATGGAATCATGCAAGAACAGCACCCTGGCTCCGAAGCGGCCATGCAGGAACAATTGCGCGACATCGAACGCGGCCGCCTGCGCGCGCTCGTCGACGGCGACGTGGCGCTGGCGCGCACCCTGCACGCCGACGATTTTCAGCTGGTCACGCCCATCGGCAGTATGCTGTCGCGGGAGGAATACCTGGGCGCCATCGCGGCGGGCCACATGCGCTATCTGAGCTGGGAACCGGGCGAGATCGCCGTGCGCGTGCATGGCGATGCGGCCGTCTTGCGCTACCAGGCCCAGCTTGAAATCCATTTCGCCGGCCAGGCCGTGCCCCGCGCACGCTACTGGCATATCGATAGCTATGAGCGGCGCGCTGGGCGCTGGCAAGCCGTGTGGTCGCAGGCGACGGCGATACGCTGACGGCCATGGCGGCTGCGGGAGGTGTGCGCAGCAGGGGCAATTGATATTTCTCAAACCATAGCCTCAATCTATGGGTTCGGTTGAAATATTTTACTTCCTTTTGTAAATGAGAATCGTTACTATCTAAATCAAGGATAAGCGAATTCAACAGAAAGGAGCATCCCTTGTTCACAGCCATCAAAACATTCAGCCAGGTCTGCACGCACATGTCGATCGCCTTCGGCCTCGCCTACTTGCTGACGGGGTCCCTGGCGCTCGGTGGCTTGGCCGCGATCATCGAACCGATCATCAACGTTGCCCTGCTGCCGTGGCATGAAAAAGCCTGGCACGCGATTCGCCGCCGCTACGCCGCCAGCGGCCTGGGCATTGCCGCCCTGGCCGGCGAAAAACTCAGCCAGACGACCCTGCACATGGGCGTGGCCTTCGGCGTCATGTACTGGGCCACGGGGTCCATGGCCTTCGGCGGCTTGCTGGCCGTGGTCGAGCCGATCTGCAACGTGATCGTCCTGCCCTTCCACGACCGGCTGTGGGAAAAAGCCCGCTTTCGCCTGGAAAACCGCGGCGCGGCCCGCCTCGCCGCCCTGTAATCGTCCTTCTTAATTCCCTGCCCACACGGATGGGCGACGCTGCCGCCACGGCGCCGCCCGCTCCAGCTGCCCAGCCAGGCGCAGCAGCACGCCATCCTTGGCGTAGCCGGCCATGAACTGCATGCCGATCGGCACCCCCTCATTTGACATGCCCAGCGGCACGGACATGGCCGGCAAGCCCGCCACGTTCGCCAGCGGCGTGTACGGCGAATGCTCGAACAGGCGCGCCGTCCAGCCAACCCCGTCGAGCTGGTCCTCCTTTTCGCCGTAGCGGCCCAGTTGCCACGGCACATCCGGCAAGGTGGGCGTCAGCAGCACGTCGTACTGGCCGAACAAGGCGCCCGCGTGGCGCGTGACCGTGTTGCGCACGTCGAGGGCCGCCACGAAGTCCACCGCAGAGACCGTTTTGCCATGGCGGTAACAGGCCAGGGTCGCCGCTTCCAAGGTCTCGAGCGACACGCCGCGCCCGCTCTCCTGCGCCAGGCCATCGATCCACGGCACCAGGTTGGCGCACCAGATGCCGGCATTCGCGTGCACGAACGCTTCCCACGACACGCCCAGCGCGGGCGCCACTTCTTCCACGTGGTGGCCCAGGCTTTCCAGCAGGCGCACGGTGGCGTCCAGCGCGGCTTCGATGGCGGGCACGGGCCGGGCACCATTGCTGGCGGCGCGCTGCACGCCGATGCGCAGCTTGCCCGGCGCCACGCCCACCTGCGACAGCCAGCTGTGGCCGGGCGGATTCGTCACATACGGTTCGCCTGCCATCACGCCCTGCACGGCATCGAGCAAGGCGGCGCTGTCGCGCACGGTGCGGCTCACGCCCAGCTGCACGCCCAGGCCGCTAAAGATCTCGTCCATGGCGGGGCCGTTCGAGACCCGGCCACGGCTTGGTTTCAGGCCGAATAGGCCCGTCGAGGCGGCCGGCACGCGGATGGAACCGGCCGCATCCGTCGCATGGGCCAGCGGCACGATGCCGGCCGCCACGGCCGCCGCCGCGCCGCCGCTGGAGCCGCCCGCGCTCAAGGCCAGATTCCATGGATTGCGCGTGGCGCCGTACAGTACGGGTTCCGTGGTGGTGGCAAACGCCATTTCCGGCGTGCTCGTGCGGCCGAACGTCGCCAGGCCGGCTGCGCGGAACTGCGTCATCAGGTGGGAGTCGAACGCGGCGATATGGCCGGCGCCCAGGCGGCTGCCCGCTTCGCTGCGCCGGCCCGCCATCGTGACGGCCACGTCCTTGATCAGGAAGGGCACGCCGGCGAACGGCGCAGTGTTGACTGTGCTGTCGATGGCAGTCAAATCCGCCGGCCACAGCTCGACCACGGCATTGATCAGCGGGTTGACGGCGGCGCAGGCGCGCGCGGCCGCGTCGTGCAATTCGGCGGCCGAGACGCTGCCGTCGCGCAGCAGCTGGGCCAGTCCCAGACCATCAAAGCTAGTATATTCATGGAGTTGCATCAGTTTATTCCTGTAATGGATGAAGAGTGGATATCACAGGAACTACTCTAGGGCTTGCGCTATCATAGTGGAAATGAATAGTTGATATACGAGGTATAGTCATGAACAATTTGCACAAGCTGGACTTGAACCTGCTGCTGACCCTGAACGCCCTGTTGATTGAACGCAACGTCACGCGGGCGGCGGCGCGGCTGCACCTGAGCCAGCCGTCCGTCAGCGTGCAGCTGGGCAAGCTGCGCGCCGCCTTCGACGATCCGCTGCTGTTGCCCGGCCCGCGCGGCATGCTGCCCACGGCGCGCGCGCTGGCCCTGTTCGCGCCGCTGCAAGCCGTGCTGGCCCAGCTGGAGCAAGTCTTGCAGCCGGAACAGGCGTTCGACCCGGCCACGGCCGAGGTGCGCTGGAATCTGGCGGCGGCCGACGCCACCGAGTATGCGATTTTGTTGCCCATGCTGCCGTCCCTGCGCGCGCAGGCGCCCCTGTCGCGCATGGCCGTCTTCGAAGCCGTGCCGGCGCGCATGGCGCATGCGCTGGAAAACGGCCAGGTCGACCTGGGCTTTTTGGCGCAGGAAGAAGCGCCGCCCGGCTTGCGCCACCGCACCCTGTTCACCGAACACTATGTGCTGGCGGGCCGCCGCGACCACCCGCTGCTGCAGGCGCCGCCCGACCTCGAGCGGTTTTGCACGCTGGAATTCATCGTCGTCTCGCCCAACGGCGGCGGTTTCCGCAGCAACGTCGATACGGCGTTGGAAACGCTGGGCCGGACGCGCAAGGTGGTGCTGTCCGTGCCGCATTTCCTCATCGTCCCTCCCCTGCTGGCGGCGTCCGACATGGTGGCCCTGCTGCCGTCGCGCCTGCTGAAAAACGCCCTGGGCGACCTGCGCACGTGGGAGCCGCCCGTCACCCTGCCCGATTACGAGATGGCGATGGTGTGGCACGAGCGCATGCACCTGGACCCGGCGCACCGCTGGCTGCGCGAACGCATCATGGCGTGGAACGAAAAGCCCGCTTGAGCCATTGACAAAGGGGGTCAGGCCGTATACTGTCTCGTTTTATTACTAACTAAGTTAGCTATTAATTTGTATGAAGACTGCTGCACTGCCTCGCTGGCCCATTTTACTGGTCATGATCGTTTCCGAAATCATGGACCTTGCCGCATCCACCATCGTCAACGTCGGCGGACCTGCCCTGATCGAGTCGCTGGGCGCCAGTTCCGCCCAGATGCAATGGGTGATCGGCGGCTATGCGCTGGCACTGGGCGCCGGCCTGGTGCTCGGCGGCAGGCTGGGCGACCGCTACGGGCGGCGCGCCATGTTTCTATGCGGCTTGGCCGCCTTTACCATCGCTTCGCTGTTGTGCGCCGTGGCGCCGACCATCGCATTGTTGATCGTCTTTCGCCTGCTGCAAGGGCTGGCCGGCGCGATGCTGTTGCCGCAAGGCTTGGGCTTGCTGCGTGAAAACTACCAGGGACCGGCCCTGGCCAAGGTGTTTGGCATCTTCGGCCCCATCCTGGGCCTGGCGGGCATACTCGGTCCCGTGCTGGGCGGGATGTTGCTCGAAGCGAACGTGTTCGGCCTGGGCTGGAGAGCCATGTTCCTGATCAATATTCCGATCGGCATCACCTGCTTCCTGGTGGCGCGCCGTTACCTGCCCCATCGTCCGGGAGACCGCTCCGTCAATATCGACGCTCCAGGCGCCAGCCTGCTGGTGCTGTCGTCCGTGTTCCTCGTCTTGCCGCTGGGCGAGGCGGGAGCGTGGCCGGCGTGGGGATGGCCGATGCTGGCGATGGCCGTGCTGGGCTTCGGCCTGTTCGGCCTGCGCCAGTCCGCGATGGTGCGCGCCGGGCAGACGCCGCTCATCATGACGTCGATCTTCCAGCGCTCCGCCTACACGGCCGGGCTGGCCGGCATTGCCCTGTTCTTTTGCTCGCTCGTCGGCATGCAGCTGGTGCTGACGCTTTTCTTGCAAATTGGACATGGATTGACGGCGGGCGAAGCAAGTATTGCCAATCTGCCATTCGCCGTGGGCACGGCGTGCGGCGCCACCCTGAGCGGCGCCGTCCTGGCGGCCCGTTTCGGGCGCAAGGTGCTGCAACTGGGCGCCGGGGTCCAGCTTGCCGGCGTGGCGCTGCTGCAATTTGAACTGGGCAATACGGCGGCATTTTCTGCATGGCATGTCGTTCCCGGCATGCTGGTCTGCGGCATCGGGGCCGGCCTCGTGATCGCAGCCTTGTTCAGCATCATTCTGGCGTCGCTGGACAACAAGCAGATCGGCTCCGGTTCCGGCGTGCTGTCTGCCGTGCAATCGATTGCCGCATCGATCGGCGTGGCCCTGTTCAGCGGCGCATTTTTTGCCGCGCATCCCGCCCTGACGCCGGACCGGGCGCTGAGCGCCGCATTGACGATCCAGACCGGCATACTCATCGCCTTCATGGGCGTGACGTTCTTCTTTCCCACTGCTGCAAAATCTGAACTTGAGGTAAATCATGCATGACCAGCCAACACACAATCAAGCATTCGCGGCCGACGATCCCCGTGGCATGCACATCGCCGGCGATGTCATCGGCCGACAGTTGCAGGATATCGCGATCCTGACGCGCGAAACGGCGTTGCACCTGAGCAACGCGATGGGCATCAACCAGACCGACCTGGCCCTGATGGAGCAATTGATCACGCACGGCCCGCTGTCTCCGAATGAGCTGGCCGCGCGCCTTGCCGTCACCACCGCAGGCGTGACGCTCGTCATCGACCGCCTGGAACGGGCCGGCCACGTGACGCGCGTGCGCCAGCAGGATGACAAGCGCCGCGTGCTCGTCCATCCCGTGCCAGCCTCGGTGGCGCAAACCTACACGCATATCGCGCCGATGCTCAACGGACTGGACGCGGTGCTGAGCGGCTTGTCCGCCGGCGAGCGGACGACGATAGAACACTTTCTCCAGCAAGTGATTACGGTTTACCAGACCACTTTGCCAACCACAGCAGAAAAGAAAATCAAATGACGATCAAACGAAAAATCCTGATCACGGGGGCCAGCGTTGCCGGCCCGACCCTGGCTTACTGGCTGTCGCGCCTGGGCATGGACGTCACCGTTGTCGAGCGGGCGCCCGAGTTTCGCGATGGCGGACAAACGATCGACGTGCGCGGCGCAGGCAAGCTGGTGGCGCAGCGCATGGGACTCGAGAGCGCCATCCGCGCCAAGACCACGCATGAGGATGGACTCCGGTTTGTCGACGCGCAAGACCGCACCCAGGCGGAATTCGGCATCGGGGCCTTTGGCGGCAACGGTCCCGTGGCCGAGCTGGAAATTTTGCGGGGGGAACTGGCCAAGCTGCTGATCGAGCATGGCCGCGACGCGGTCGACTACCGCTTTGGCGACAGCATCGCCGCGCTGGAAGAATTGCCGCATGGCGTCAAGGTGCGCTTCGAACAGGGCGGCGAAGCAGTGTTCGATCTCGTCATCGGCGCCGAAGGCGTCGGTTCGCATACGCGCAAACTCGTGTTCGGGGATGAAGTCCGACGCCGCTCGTTCAAGCTCTATACGGCCTATTTCACCATCCCGCGCGCGCCGGGCGACGAACGCCAGATGCGCTGGTTCAACGCCCCTGGCGGCTTGAGCGTGTGCCTGCGTCCCGATAACCTGGGCACCACGCGCGCCCTGCTGTCGTTCCAGGAAGCGCCCAGCGCCTATGAAAAACTGCCGATTGGCGAGCAAAAGGCCCTGCTGAAGCAAAAATTCGGCGCCCTGAAGTGGGAAACGCCGCGCATCCTGGCGGCCCTGGATGACGCCACCGACCTGTATTTCGACCAGATTTCCCAGGTCAAAATGCCGCGCTGGTCGAAGGGACGGATTGCCCTCGTCGGCGACGCCGCCTATTGCGCCTCGCCCATCAGCGGCATGGGTACGAGCCTGGGCATGTGCGGCGCCTACGTGCTGGCGGGGGAACTGGGACGCCACGACGATCACGCGCAAGCCTTTGCCGCGTATGAAGCGATCATGCGCCCGTATGTTGACCAGGCGCAAAGCGTGCCCACCTTCGCGCCGCGCCTGGCCTCGCCGCACTCGCGCGCCGGAATCGCCATCGGCCATGCGCTGTTGCGCATGTCAAACGTGCCAATTATCAAGACGATCCTGGCCAGGTTCCTGACGCCCAAGGCGGATGCCATCGCGCTGCCCGAGTATGCGAACATGGCCTGAGGCAGGCAGCAGGCGTTGGCATACACGAATTGTTGCCGCAATGCACTAGGCAAAATTACCTAGTCGATCGAAAGAAACTCCCAATTTTCGCATTGGGAAGGAATGCGTAAGCTTGGCCCGAATAATAAAGGGTCACCATGAAAGTCATTTCCATCCTGCATCGCGGCTCGCGCCGCCATCCTGCCGTCTTCTTTCCGATCACTACCTGGCTGCTGCTCCTGGGCATGCTGGCCTGCTGCGCCAGCGCCTGGGCCGCGCCCGCCACAGTGCCGTCCAAACCCGCCGCCTCGGCCGAGCTGATCAAGCGCGGCGAGTATGTCGCCCGCCTGGGCGACTGCGTGGCTTGCCACACGAGCCCGAACGGCGCCGCCATGGCCGGCGGCCTGGAATTGAAAACACCGTTCGGCACCATCTACAGCACGAATATCACGCCGGATGCGAAGACGGGCCTGGGCACGTACACCTTCGCGCAATTCGACCGCGCCATGCGCAAGGGCGTGGCGGCGGACGGGCACAATCTGTATCCGGCCATGCCCTACCCTTCCTACGCGAAGATCACGCCCGACGACATGCAGGCCCTGTACGCGTATTTGCAGCGGGGCGTGGCGCCCGTGGCGCAGCAAAACCGCGAAACGGACATGAAATGGCCGTTCAGCATGCGCTGGGGCTTGTCGCTGTGGAACGCCGTCTTCCTCGACGATGCGCCATTCAAGCCCGACAGCGCCAAGTCGGCCATGTGGAACCGGGGCAGCTATCTGGCCCAGGGGCTCGGTCATTGCGGCTCGTGCCACACGCCGCGCGGCGTGGCTTTCCAGGAAAAAACCATGGGCCAGGATGGCAGCAGCGGCAAGCATTATCTGTCCGGCTTCACCTTCGACGGCTGGCATGCCGTCAATTTGCGCAATCTGTGGACGCCGGCCGACATCGTGCAATTGCTGAAAACGGGCCGCAACAGCTTCGGCACGGCGGCCGGCAGCATGACGGAAGTCATCACGCACAGCACGCAATACTTCACGGACGGCGACCTCGATGCGCTGGCCCACTACCTGCACGGCTTGCCGGCCAAGCCGGGCGCGGCAGTGCCGCAGGCAAAACCGGCGCCGGCTGTCGCGGCCGGCAACGACGCGCTGTACAACACGCGCGGCGGCCTCGGCTACCTGCAGTTTTGCGCCACCTGCCACCGCCGCGACGGCCGCGGCGTGGAAAACATCTTCCCGCCGCTGGCGCAGAACGACTCGGTGCAATCGAAGGACGCCACTTCCGTCATCCATATCGCATTGACCGGGTGGCAGTCGGCCGTCACGCAACAGTCGCCCCGTTCCTTCGGCATGCCCGCGTATGACCGCCTGTCCGACACGGAACTGGCGGAAATCCTCACCTTCGTGCGCGGCAAGTGGGGGAATCACGGCGCGCCCGTCACGCCCGCCCACATCGCCAAGGTGCGCAAGGAGCTCAAGCTCAAGGCGCCGGATGCGGGCGGCTTCGTCACGCCCCGCTTTGCCGCCCTGACGGCCGATCCGAACGCCAGTCAATTGATCCACGGCATGCAGCTGATGACGGAAACCCGCGCCCGGCTGCCGCAAAACGTGGGCAACGACCTCAATTGCAGCAGTTGCCACCTGAATGGCGGCACCGTGGCCAACGGTTCGCCCTTCCTCGGCATTTCCGCCTTCTTCCCGGCGGAAGCGCCGCGCGCGGGCAAGGTCATCAGCCTGGGCGAGCGCATCAACGGCTGCTTCCGCCGCTCCATGCACGGCAAGCCCCTGCCCGTGGACGGCCCCGACCTGCAGGCCATGGTCGCCTATATCGACTGGATGAAGGGCGCCACGCAGGCGAACGACAAGGTGCCGGGACGGGGCGTGGCGAAGATCGACCGCAACCTGCTGCCCGACCCCGTGCATGGCAAAAAAGTGTACGCCGAGCAATGCGCCGTCTGCCATGGCGCGAATGGCGAAGGCATCCGGGGCGCCAACGGCGTGGTGGCTTTCCCGCCGCTGTGGGGCGAGCGCTCGTTCAATATCGGCGCCGGCATGGCCCGCACCTACACGGCGGCCGGCTTCGTCAAGGCGAACATGGTGATGGGCCACGGCCAGAAATTCCCGCTGGGGCAAGGCAACCTGTCCGACCAGGACGCCGTCGACGTGGCCGAATATTTTACGCACATGCCGCGCCCGGACTTCCCCGACAAGGTCAAGGATTGGCCGAAGGGCGGCAAGCCCAAGGATGCGCGCTACTGACGCCCCATCGCGTTCGTAATCTGCTACGCTCATGCCACGACCACGCCAAGGAGTCTTGCATGAGCAGCAACATCCACCACGCGGCAGCCGGCGGTTATGCCACGGCGGCCGCCAGCTACGTCAAGGGCCGGCCCGATTATCCGCCCGCGCTATCGGCCTGGTTGCAGGATAGCCTGGGCCTGGGGCCGGGCGCCACCGTGCTGGACCTGGGCGCCGGCACGGGCAAGTTCACGCCGCGCCTGCTGGACACGGGCGCCACGGTGATTGCCGTGGAACCCGTGCCTGCCATGCTGGCAAGACTGGCGGCGGCCTTGCCGCAAGTCCAGGCGCTGGCGGGCACGGCAACGGCCATTCCCCTGCCCGACGCCTCGGTCGACGCCGTGGTCTGCGCGCAAGCGTTTCACTGGTTCGCCACCCCGGAGGCGCTCGATGAAATCTGGCGCGTGCTCAAGCCGGGCGGCAGGCTGGGCCTCGTGTGGAATCTGCGCGACGCCAGCGTGCCCTGGGTGGCAAGACTGGACGCCATCGTCAACCAAGCGGAAGGCGACACGCCCCGCTACTACACGGGCGCCTGGCGCCGGGCCTTCCCCCATGCGGGGTTTACTCCCTTGCAGGAAACATAATTTTCCCAGGAACACACGGGATCGCCCGAAGACGTGCTGTTCAACCGCGTGCGCTCCACCAGTTTTATCGCCGCCTTGCCGCCGCAGGCGCGCCAGCGCATCGATGACGAGATTGGCCTGCTGGTCGCGTCGGAGCCGGCCTTGCGCGGGCGGGACAGCATCAGCGTGCCCTACCGGACGGCCGCCTTCGTGGCACAGGCCGTATAGATGTCTAGTGAACAAGGCATAGAACCGCAGCGGGCTGCCCGCCAGCAGGCGGCCCCGTCCGACACCTGGCTGGGCAAGCTGGGCCCCGGCCTGATCACGGGCGCGGCCGACGACGACCCCAGCGGCATCGCCACGTATTCGCAGGCGGGCGCCCAGTTCGGCTTCGGCATGCTGTGGACCGTCTGCCTGACCTTCCCCCTGATGCTGGGCATCCAGGTGATCAGCGCCAAGATCGGCCGGGTCAGCGGGCATGGGCTGGCGACGAATATCCGCCGCCACTATCCGAAATCCTTGCTGTACGCCATCGTCGGCTTGCTGCTGCTGGCCAATGTCATCAATATCGCCGCCGACGTGGCCGCCATGGGCGATGCCTTGACCCTGATCATCGGCGGTCCCACCCACCTGTACGCCATGGGCTTCGGCCTGCTGTCCCTGCTGCTGCAAGTGTTTATTCCCTACCAACAATATGTGCGCATCCTGAAATGGCTGACCCTGGGCTTGCTGGCCTATGTGGCCACCGTGCTGACCGTGCACATTCCCTGGGGGGAAGTGGCGCTGCGCACCGTCTGGCCCCGGTTCGCCTGGTCGGCCGCCTCGGTGACCATGATCGTGGCCGTGTTCGGCACGACGATCAGCCCCTACTTGTTCTTTTGGCAGGCGTCGCAGGAAGTGGAAGACTTGCAGGCGGATGCCGGCGCGCAAGCCCTGCGCCGGGCGCCGGAACAGGCGCCGCGGCAATTCCAGCGCATCAAGATGGACACGGCCATCGGCATGGGCTTTTCCAACCTGGTGGCCTTCTTCATCATGCTGACGACGGCCGTGACCCTGGGCGCGCAAGGCATCACGCATATCGACACGTCGGCGCAAGCGGCGTCCGCCCTGCGCCCCATCGCCGGCGAGTTCGCGTTCGCCCTGTTCAGCCTGGGCATCATCGGCACGGGCTTGCTGGCCATTCCCGTGCTGGCCGGCTCGGCCGCCTATGCCATGGCGGGCGCCTTTCACTGGAAAAACAGCCTGGAACTGGCGCCCCGGGCCGCCAAGAAGTTCTACGGCATCATCGTCACGGCCACCGTGATCGGAGCGGCCCTGTGCTTCACGCCGCTCGACCCCATCAAGGCCCTGTACTGGAGCGCCGTCATCAATGGCGTCATTTCCGTGCCCATCATGGCCCTGATGATGGTGATGGCGTCGCGCCCCGCCATCATGGGCACGCTCACCATTTCAAGACGCCTGCGGGCACTGGGCTGGCTGTCGACCATCGTCATGGCAACGGCCGTGCTGGCCATGTTCGCCACCATGGCGTTTTGAAGCCTAGGCCGTCTTCGGCTTGAGCATGCCTTCCACGATGCCCAGCACGGTCTGGCGGGGCAGCAAACGCGGCAGCCAGGCCAGCAGCCGATTCGGCCGGCCCGCCACATGGCTGCTGCGGCCCCGGTCCAGCGCGCGCAGCGCTTCATCGACGACGGCTTGCGGCGCCATGCGCTTGCCCACGGCCGCTTCGGGCGCGGCCACCACGTCGAAGAAGGCCGTGTCCGTGGCACCAGGGCACAGGGCCAGCACGCGCACGCCGCGCTGGCGGTTTTCCGCCCACAGCGCTTCCGAAAACGACAGCACGAACGCCTTGCTGGCGCCGTAGATCGCCATGTAGGGATCGGGTTGCAGGGCCGCCGTGGACGCCACGTTGATGACGGCACCCCGCCCCTGGGCCAGCATGTGCGGCAAGGCGCAGTGCGTCAATTCCATGAGGGCCGTGCAATTGACGGTGACTTCGGCCGCCTGGCGCGCCAGGTCGATGCTCTCGAACCTGCCATGCGTGGCGAATCCCGCGTTATTGATCAGTACATCGGGCGGCATGCCCAAGGCGCACGCCTGTGCGTAGGCGTCTTGCGCGGCGCTGGGCAAGCCCAGGTCGGCCACCAGCGCGTGCGCGCGGATGCCGTGGCGTTGGGAAAGTTCCCTGGCCAGGCTGTCGAGCACGGCGCCGGAACGGGCCAGCAACAGCAAGTGCGCGCCGCGCGCGGCCAGGGTTTGCGCAAAGACGCGGCCGATGCCGGACGAGGCGCCCGTGATCAGCACGGTTTGGTTGGTGTAATTGAAAGCGGTCATGGCAGCGGTGTGGAGTAGATGAGGTTTTCACTGTAAACTGTGGTCTTTAGTCCACGGTCAAGAGGAAACGATGCGCATCGGTGAAATCACCCGCCTGACGGGCGTCAGCAAGGATACGGTGCGCTTTTACGAGCGCCAGGGCTTGCTGGAGGAAGCGCCGCAGCCGGGCGTGACGAATAACTACAAGGAATACTCGGCGCAAGCGTTGCGGCGCATCGAGCTGATCGGCCACGCCAAGGCGCTGGGCTTTACCTTGAAGGAAATCGCCGAAGTCATTGCCGTCTGGCAGGAAAACGCGCTCGATGCGCAGACCAAACGGGCCATGCTGGAAACGAAAATTGCCCAGATCGATGACAAGGCCCGTTCGATGGCCGTGCTGCGCGCCGGCCTCGTCGATGCACTGGCCAAGGTGGAGACGGGTTGCGACGATGCGGCGCCAGTGCATATGAACAAGAATAACGACAAGGAGACTCAATGAGCAACCATTACACGCAATACCGCCACCTGGCGCTCGAGGGCGCCAAGCCTGCCCCCACGGCGCAGCAGATCGCCGCCATCGAAACCTTGCTGGAAGCGCCCTTGCCGCCCGCCTTCCTGGCGTTCTTGCGGGTTGCCAACGGCGCCTGGTTCGATTACACGTGCGATGTGCCGGACGGCAATGGCGGCGTGGAAAAAATGGGCTTCAATACCTTTTTCAGCGCCGACGAAGGCGATTTCTGCGATGAAACACTGGTCGGCGAAATCCGCGCCGCGCGCCAGCATGCGGACATGCCGGTGCGCATCCTGCCGTTCGCCCGCGATGGCGGCAATTCCATGCTCTACCTGGACTTGACGGAAGAAGGCGGCGGCCGGGTACTGGCCTATGTGCAGGAATTGCCGGAGTGGACGGGCAAGCGCGCCCACGGCCTGATGGAACTGGCGCCCTCGTTCGACGCCTGGCTGGACAGCCTGTATATCGACCGCGACACGGTGCTGGAGGAACTCGAACACAGCGTTTCGGAACCCTCGCACCTGGAAGCGATGGCGCAGTGGCTCGATATCGGCATGCCCGCCTGGCGCCGCGATGCGGGCATCGCCGCTTTATTTGCTATTAAACAAGTCGAACTGTGCGCTAACGAACAGGACTAGTCCTACGGGCATGGCCGCGCCTGTCCTATGGGTGTGCGCAGGCTGAGGGCTTAACATTGTCATCAGCTTGCATAAAACGCCATATTCGAAAGGATTTCCCATGCCTATCTCCACCACCAGTTCCCGTACCCCCTCCCTGAAAAGCGTGGCCATCGGCGCGGCCGTGGCGCTGTTGAGCGGGATCGCCATCAACAGCATTGCCGCCGCCGCACCGGGCGCGTACGACAAGCAATTCCTCAGCAAGGCCGCCGATGCGGGCAGCACGGAAATCGCCGCCAGCAAGGTGGCGCAAAGCAAGAGCAGCAATGCAGAAGTGAAGCAATTCGCCGACGCCATGGTCACCGCCCACACGACAGTGGCTGACGCGCTGAAACAGTTGGCCAGCAGCAAGCGGATCGAGGTCAGCGACCAGCCCGGTGCGAAACACAAGGCGCAGATCGACCGGCTGGGCCGCCTGGAAGGCCAGGCCTTCGACAGGGAATATGCGGCCACCATCGGCGTGGCGGCGCACAAGGAAGCCGTGAAACTGTTCACGGATGCCAGCCAAAAGGCGAGCGATCCCGACATCAAGGCCTTTGCCGCCAAGACCTTGCCAGCGTTGCAACATCACCTGGAAATGGCGCATGCGCTGGAGGCGACATTGGCGAAATAGACGGCCATACGCGGGGAAATACTTGCAGTACGTGCTGTACAGCAAGTATTTCTGCTCTTGACATACAATGCGGCAACTTCGTTTTCGGCCATGCCATGACCTCATGCAGCTACTCAAGAAAACCGGCTTGATCGCCGCCGCCTTCCTGTTCCTCATCCTGCTGGCAGGCTGGCTCTTCATCAAGGTGAGCGCGGCGCGCAATGCCACCGTGTATGCCCAGCAGTGGAATGACCAGGGCACGTGCGTGATCAAGACCTATGTGCCGCACTACGGCAACGGCGTGCCGAACAACATCGTGCGCGCGTTCAGCACGTCCACCTTCTTCCGCGTGTACCACAAGGATGGCACCATGCTGGAAAGCACGGAATGGGTGCTGGACATGCATGAAGACGGCATCCTCGACCATGCCCACTGGGGCCAAAACCGCGCCATCTACCCGACCGACCTCGGGTATGAAGGCTGGACCTTGCCCGAGTGCGCGTGAAACGGGGACTTATCATGCCACAGCAAAAAGGATTGCGCGGCCCCTGGAGCGACGCCCCCTACCTTCCCACCCTGCACCATTTCCTCGGTCCCTTCGACGTGTATGACCGCGAAGAAACCCTGGGCGTGGAGCTGGATGCCTGGGACATGAACGATCCTGCCCAGCGCGCGGCGCTGATACGGCGCGACATCACGTCGCAATACAAGGAACTCAGCTACCGCCACCGCCATGCGCTGGCGGCCGTGCTGGCGCAGGCCTTGCAAGACCCTGATTACGATTTCCAGGCCATCCTCGAACATGACCCCGAAAGCACGCACGCGCTGCCGGCCCTGTGGGACGAAATGCACGACCCGCGCGCCTTCTTTGCCGATATCTACCGCCTGGTGCGGCAAGACTGGCGCGACGACCTGGCGCGCGCGGCGGCGGAAGACCCGGCCAGCTGGTAGCGCGGCGGACGCGCCACACTATCGACACGATAGGCTGCGCCCTCCTTTCCCCTATGAAATATCCATTGCGGCAATGTGCACGCGCCGTTGCAAAAACGCCCGTCTGAAAAAATATCTGTTGCACCAGCGCATGCCCACTGGCATCGCGCTACCATGAGCCGTCGGCACTTCGATAGGCGCCGCTTACCGCGCCGGTTCCCCCGCCGGCTTCCCCCAGCCGCAATGTGAAGGAGATTCTCATGCCCAAGTTCGCCCCTGCCATGTGCTTGTCGCTCATGCTTGTCGCCGCTACCTTGCCTGGTATCGCCAGCGCTGCCGAAGGCGGCGCCACGCGCGCCGACGCCGAAGCCATGGTCAAGAAAGGCGTGGCCTACATCAAGAGCGCCGGCGACGCCAAGGCGTATGGCGAGATCACGGCCAAGTCCCCGCAATTCATCCTGCACGACCTGTACCTGGTCGTGTATAAGCTCGACGGCACGGTCGCCGCGCATGGCGCCAACCCGAAAATGGTGGGCAAGAACTTGATCGACTTGAAAGATATCGATGGCAAGGCCTTCGTCAAGGAGCGCGTCGACTTGGCCAAGAGCAAGGGCACGTTCTGGCAGGAATACAAATTCACGAATCCGGAAACCAAGAAGATCGAGCCGAAGGTGATGTATTGCGAAAAGCTGGCCGAGACCGTCGTCTGCGGCGGCATCTACCTGTAGCCAGCCGCCGCGCCGCCGGCGCCGGGATGGTTGTCCGCTCTCTTGACGATAGGGGCTACATGTGAAAATCGCACAGAAGATGTTGATCGTCCCGGTGGTCGCGCTGGCTTGCCTGCTGGCCATGGGAGCCTTGTCCTACTTCGCCATGCAGCAGAACGAGCAGCGCATGCGCGAACTGAAAGACGTCACCCTGACGGCCGAGCGGCTTGCGAACCAGCAAGCCATTGCCCTGGGCCAGGTGCACGCCGACGTGTATGCGAAGATCGCCATCGCGGCCAGCTTGTCGGATGAGCAGTTCAAGCAATTCGGCGCGCAAACGGATGGCCAGCTGAACGCCATTGCGCAAGGCTTGCAGCAATTGCAGACATTCTCGGGCGCCGCCACGGAAGCGGGCCAGGCGCTGCCGGGTATCGAACGCTACCGTGCCAGCGTGGCGCAGGCGCTGGACCTGGCGTCCATGGACCCGAATACGGGCGTGGCGGCGATGCAAAATGCCGCCACGCATTACCAGCAAGTGCGCGGGCAGTTGCGCCAGGTGCTGCTCAATCTCGACCACCGCACTGTCGATGCCTTGCAGGATACCAAGAATGCGGGCCAGCGCGCCGGCTGGCTGTCGCTGGGCGCCATGGCCATCGGCTTTGCCCTGCTGGCCCTGATCGCCACCTGGGTGGCGCGCTCCGTGGTGGGCCCCATCGACGAAGCTTGCCGCGCCGCCGAATCGCTGGCCGCCGGCGACTTGACCACGCGCATCGACGCCCGGGGCGACGACGAGGTGGGCAAGCTGGCGCGGGCCCTGGCCACGGTGCTGAAAAACTGGAACACTTTATTGGGCGACATCCGCCAGGCAGGCTCCACCATCACGGTGGAAGCGAGTGAAATCGCGCTGGGCAATGCGGACTTGTCGGCCCGCACGGAATCGCAAGCCCATTCCTTGCAGGAAACGGCGTCGTCGATGCATGCCTTGACGGATACCGTGCGAGAGAATGCCAGCCATGCGCACCAGGCCAACCAGATGGTGCTGTCGACGTCGAACGTGGCGCTGGAAGGCGGCCGCGTGGTGGGCCAGGTGGTCGAGACGATGGGCTCGATCAAGGCCAGTTCCGGGCGCATCGTCGACATCATCGCCGTCATCGACGGCATTGCCTTCCAGACCAATATCCTCGCCTTGAACGCGGCCGTGGAAGCGGCGCGCGCGGGCGAACAGGGGCGCGGCTTTGCCGTCGTCGCCACGGAAGTGCGGGGCTTGGCGCAGCGCTCGGCCACGGCGGCGCGCGAAATCAAGCAATTGATCGAGGATTCCGTGGCCAGGATAGAAACGGGCAGCGAGCTGGCCGACAGCGCCGGGCGCACCATGGGCGATATCGTCGCCTCCGTCCAGCAAGTGACGGAAATCATGAACGACATCACGGCGGCCAGCCAGCGCCAGAGCAAGGGCATCGAGGAAGTCAACAACGCCATCACGGAAATGGATGAATTGACCCAGCGCAATGCCGCCCTCGTCGAACAGTCGGCCGCCGCCGCGCAAAGCATGCAGGACCAGGCGCATGATCTATTGCGCGTGGTCGACGCCTTCCGCCTGGGCGAAGCCGGCGCGCCGTTGCTGGCGCCTTAGCGCCGGTGCGGCATGGCGGCCCGGGCGCAGGCTTGCATGGCCTTGCCTGTCCCGACCAGCGCGGGGTCCGCGTCCCGCAGCAAGACATTGCCCATGCGGTATTGCTGATGGTAATCACCCAGCAGGGCTGAATACAGGAAAACCTGGTCTTGCCTGCGCCAGGCGGCGTGGTCATTGCTGCCTGGCGTAGCCGGGATGGCGGCGCTGAAGTAACTGTACAGGCCGCCCACCTTCTTCTTGTGCAGCCATTCCATCAATTGCACGATGCGGTACTGTTCCAGCAAGCTCAATTCGCTGACATTGACGCTGGACAAGGCGTAATACAGTTCCAGGCGGGCCATCCAGTTGCCCTTCCCGCCTGCCGCCGCCAGCGCATCCCAGGCAGGGCCGGCACGCACCTTGCGCGCGTCATCCGGCAATGCCATCCACGCTTCCACAAAGGCCTGGTCCGGCACGGGGCCGTAGTCGGCCGGTGCGCGGCAGACGAACTGGCGCGCATCGGGCCCGTCCTGCGGGACTTCGTCGGCGATGTATCTGGCGATCTTGTCGCCGATGCCCAGCAGGCGCTTGCCATACCCTTCCAGGGTCCAGCTCGCAGGCAAACGCCCCAGCCAGGCCAGCGCATCGTCGTTGGCACGGGCCTCCACCGCGTAGGCGGCGATCCTGGCCTGCATCCTGGCTTCCTTCTGCTGCTCCGCCAGCTTGAGCGCCTCCTGCTCTTCGTCATAGCGGCTCGTGGTCTTGGCCAGTTGCACGCAGTCCAGGAAAGCCTCCGGCGCCCCCTGCCAGCACTTGGCCGGCACCTTCAGCTGCCAGCGCATGCTGACGGTTTTCAGCACATAGTTTTCCTCGCCCTCCTCGCCCTTGAGATAGGCGCGGCCATCGGCCTTCGTCACGCCTTTCGCCAGCTGCTTGCCGCCGGCCGTGCTCCAGGTGTACGGGTCATCGTCTTGCGGCACGCCGGGCACGGCGTACAGGGTCAGGTAGTGTCCGGCTGCGGGCGGCGCATCGGCGGCATGGCTCAGCGGCGACAGCAGGGATAAGGTCAGTAAAGTTCTTTTAGGTAACAGTTTCAGCATGCAGCAATCGTCAATGAAGTTCGGTGTGGCAGGCGCAGTCGTGGCCGCTGGCCGCCTCGGACAGGTTTTGCAGGATGGCGCAGTCTTGCGACGGCTGCGGCTGGTCGCACTGGTGGCGCACGGTCACCAGTTGCTGCTGCAAGGTTTGCAGGTTCGCCATTTGTTCGGCAATGCGCAAGATGTGGTGGTCGAGCAATTCATTGACGCTTTGGCAACCTTCTGCCGGGTTGTTCTTAAATTCCAGCAAGGCGCGGATATCCGTCAAGCCGATCTGCAGCGAGCGGCAATGGCGGATGAATTGCAGCCGTTCCTGGTGTTCTTCCCGGTACTCGCGGTAGCCGGCGCTGTTGCGGCCCGGTTCCTGCAGCAAGCCCGCCTTTTCATAGTAACGTACGGTTTCCACGTCACAATCTGTCCGTTTGGCCAATTCTCCGATACGCATGGCATCCCCTTTTTCATTCCAACATGCAAATTCCGCTTGACCCTGTAGCCGCTACAGGGTTTCTAATGGAAGCATACACGAAACCGGAAGGACGATGCGATGCCGCACGATAGCCATAACCATACCCATGCGCACGACCACAAGCATGCGCACGAACCCAGCCCTGCGCCCAAGGCGGCCAGCTGCTGTTCCAGCCAGCATGCGTGCTCGTCCACGCCTGCCGCTGCGTCCGGCCCAGCGCTGCCCAGCGCCGCCATCGCCGGCGCCAACACGGCCAAATACCGCATCGCCAACATGGATTGCCCAACGGAAGAGCGCTTGATCCGCAACAAGCTGGCCACCATGGCCGGCGTCGTGGGCCTCGATTTCAACCTGATGAACCGCGTGCTCGACGTGCACCACACCCTGCCTACACTGGCCACGGTGGAAGCGGCCCTGCACGGCATCGGCATGCAAGCCATTCCCCTGGAGGCGGACGCCGCCGTTTCGCGTAACCCGGATGAAGGCAGCCTCAGCGGCATGCAGAAGGGCTTGCTGGTCGTCTCCGGCCTGGCGGCGGCGGGCGCCGAAGCGCTGGCGTGGACCACGCATGCGGACAGTTCGCCCCTCGTCATCGCCCTGGCCCTGCTGTCGATCGCCACGGGCGGCTGGCCAACCCTGAAAAAGGGGTGGATCGCCCTGAAAACGTTCACCCTGAACATCAATTTCCTGATGAGCCTAGCGGTTTTCGGCGCCATCGCCATCGGCCAATGGCCGGAAGCGGCCATGGTCATCTTCCTGTTCGCCATTGCCGAGCTGATCGAGGGCTTGTCCTTGAACCGCGCCCGCAACGCCGTGCAAAGACTGATGCAGCTGGCGCCCGACACGGCGACCGTGGCCGACGCCAGCGGCGCCTGGCAGCCAGTTGCCGTCGCCACGGTGGCCATCGGCACGCTGATGCGCGTCAAGCCGGGCGAGCGCATCGCCCTCGACGGCATCGTGCAAAGCGGCGTATCGTCCGTCAACCAGGCGCCGATCACGGGTGAAAGCATGCCGGTGGACAAGGCCGTGGGCGATGTCGTGTATGCGGGCACCATCAATGAACGGGGCTTGCTCGACGTCACCGTCACCGCCAACAGCGGCAACAGCACCCTGGCGAAAATCGTCAAGGTGATCGAGGAAACCCAGGGAAAACAGGCGCCCACGCAGCGCTTCGTCGATAACTTCGCCCGCTATTACACGCCGGCCGTCGTCGTGTTCGCCATCCTCGTGGCCGTGCTGCCGCCGCTGCTCTTCGGCGCGCCCTTCATGGCCTGGATCTACAAGGCGCTGGTGATGCTGGTGATCGCCTGCCCGTGCGCGCTCGTCATTTCCACGCCCGTCACCGTGGTCAGCGGCCTGACGGCGGCCGCGCGGCGCGGCATACTGGTGAAAGGCGGCCAATTCCTGGAAACGGGTTACCGCATCAAGGCCATCGCCGTCGACAAGACGGGCACCTTGACCATGGGCAAACCGGCCGTGACGGACGTGGTGGCCCTGGAAGGCAGCGACCGCGACGCCATCCTGCTGCTGGCCGCCAGCCTGGACGCCAATTCCGCCCACCCACTGGCCGCCGCCATCGTCAAGGCGGGTCCGCCCGCAAGCAGCCATCTGCCCGTCACCCAGTTTGCCGCCCTGCATGGACGCGGCGTGCGCGGCAGCATCGATGGACAAACGTATTACCTGGGCAATGCCCGCCTGATGACGGAATTGAACGCCCTGACGCCGGAGCTGCAAGCCATCCTGGCGCGGCTGGAACGGCAAGCCTACACGGCCATGGTGCTGGCCACCTCGGCCGGCGCGCTGGGCGTCGTCGCCGTGGCCGACGTGCTGCGCCCAACGGCGGCGTCCGCCATTGCCCGCCTGAATGCGCTGGGCGTGACCACCGTGATGCTGACGGGCGACAACTTGCTGACGGCCCAGCGCATCGGCGATGAAGTCGGGGTCAGCCTGGTCAAGGCGGAATTGCTGCCAGAAAACAAGCTGGATGAAATCAAGGCCTTGCAGCAGCAGTTCGGCGTGGTCGCCATGCTGGGCGACGGCGTCAACGATGCCCCCGCCCTGGCGCAGGCCGACATCGGCTTTGCCATGGGCGCGGCCGGCAGCGACACGGCCATCGAGACGGCGGACGTGGCCCTGATGGACGATGAACTGGGTAAATTGCCTGAATTCATCAGCCTGAGCCAGCGCACGCGCAGCATCCTCGTGCAAAACATCAGCTTTGCCATCGGCATCAAGGCCGTGTTCTTCGGCCTGGCCCTGGCCGGCATGGCGACCCTGTGGATGGCCGTGTTCGCCGACGTGGGCGCCAGCCTGCTGGTGGTGGCCAACGGTTTGAGATTGTTGCGCAATAGCAAGCAAACATAGTCCCACGCAGAAATATTTCCATCTGGACAATTGCTGTAAAAAACGCTACTTTGGCGCTTGATCTCCACCTTCGCCAAAGTAGCCGATGACCGTTCTGCCCCGCCTCCCCCTGCTGGCCACCTTGCTGGCCGCTGCCTCCCTGCATGCCGAACCGATGTACTTCACCCCTTGCTCCGATACGGCCGTGCCCGGCAGCCTGTGCTCGGGTTTGAACGTGCCCGGCAGCTACGATGCCCAGGGCCGCGCCGTGGGCGAGCCGGACGCCATGCACGTCTTCGTGCGCAAGATTGCCGCCGACGTGCCTGCCGGCAAGCCCGCCAAGGGCACCCTGTGGCTGGTGGCGGGCGGCCCCGGCGAATCGGGCGCTTCGTTCTACAGCTTGCTGCCCACCTTGCGCCGCGGCTTTCCCGGCTTTGAATTCCTCATCCCCGACCACCGCGGCACGGGGCATTCGTCGCGCCTGTGCAAGGTGGAAGAGTCGGAACGGAGTCCCGGCGGCCGCGCCCTGGCGGGTGCCGAATGGGGCAGCTGCTTTGCCGGCATCAACTTGATGCCGGAATACGCGGGCCAGTTTTCCATCACCATGGCGGCGCGCGACTTGCAAGCCTTGATCGCAGGCGAACAGGGCAAGAACAAACCACCGATGTATGTATACAGTGTGTCGTATGGCACGCAGCTGGTCTTGCGCACCTTGCAACTGGGACCGCTGCCCGTCAAGGGCGTCATCCTCGACTCGCTGGTGCCGCCGCAGACGGATGCGCGCTGGGACTTGAGCCAGCGCTCGCACGTGGTCAACACGGTCGGCATGCAAGTGCTCGCCCGCTGCGATGCGGATGCCGCTTGCCACGCGGCACTGGGCGAGCCGGCAACAACCCTGTACCGCCGCGTGCTGGACAAGGCGCAAGCCGATCCCGCGCTGCTGGCGAAAATCCCCGGCAAGAACCTGAAACACTTCCTGGGCGGCATGCTCGACGTCCCTGCCGCCCGCGCCCGCATCCCCTATCTGCTGCAGGAGCTGGACCAGGGCAAGGATGGGGAACTGGCGTCCGTGCGCGCCACGTTGACGCAGGCGGCAGCTGGCCTGGGCAGCTATCCCCAGTCGCCGCTGTCGATTCCGCTGGTTAATATCATCAGCAATTCGGAAAACAATCTGCAAGCTTCGCTGCGCCCCGGCTGGGCCGCTACCGACATCGACCGCGACGAGGCGGACTTGCTGTTTACCAGTCCCCTGCCCCGCATCCTGCTGGGCGGCGGTTTGCCCACCTACCCGCGCGACGCCTATTTCGGCGCATTGCCGGCGAAAGTGCCGCCCACTTTGGTACTGCAGGGTACCCTGGACCCGAAGACGCCCTACGCGGGCGCGCAGGCGCAAGTGCAGGCCTTGACGCAGAACAAGGCCGGCATGGTGGCCCTGTCCACCGTGCACAACGCCCCGCATTTCCTCCTGTGGACGGCGCCCGCCTGTTTTGAGCAGGCCAGCACCCGCTTTATCGCCGGCAAGCCGGCGCAGGATTGCACGCTGCAATTCCCCCCAACTAGCTAAGAGGACGATATGCGCATCACAGGCCTGGCATTGCTGCTGTTATCTTGTTTCGGCGCGGCACAAGCGGCGCCGCCCGCTTCGCCGTCGATCTGCGCTTCGCCCGCACAGTCCGTTCGCGAACAGGGCTACGTGCCCATCAACGGCATCGAGCAATGGATCACGGTCACGGGCGCCGCCTGCGGCAATCCCGTGATCCTGTTCATCCACGGCGGCCCCGGCAATGCGCTGAGTCCCTACGCGGATGCCATCTATGCGGGCTGGGAACGCCACTACACCCTGGTGCAGTGGGACCAGCGCGGCGCGGGCATGACGTATGGCAAACAGCGCCCATCGGAAGAGGTCCCCTTGACGGTGGAACAGATGCGCGACGACGGCATCGCCGTGGCCCGCTATATCGAACAGCATCTGGGCCAGCGGAAAGTCATTTTGATGGGCAGTTCCTGGGGCTCGATCCTCGGTGTGCACATGGCCAAGGCGCAGCCAGAGCTGTTCCACGCGTATATCGGCACGGCGCAGGTGGTCAATGCGCGGGCCAACGAAACCGGCATGTACCGGGAAGTGCTTGCGCTGGCGCAAGCGGCCGGCGATACCGCCACGGTGGACAAGCTGACGGCGCTCGGCGCGCCGCCCTGGCGCGATCCGCGCAACTTCGGCATCCTGCGCCGCTTCGACCGCAAATATGAGGGATTGGCAACGGATGCGCCGCCCAAGCACTGGTGGCAGCCGGCGCCGTTCTACGCCACGCCGCAAGCGCTGGCCGATGCCGAGGCGGCCGATGACTACTCGTACATCCAGTTCATCGGCCTGCGCGGCGACGGCATGTTTGCCAAGGTCGACCTGCCCGCGCTGGGCACGCGCTTCGACTTGCCCGTATTTTTCATCATGGGCGAAGCGGACTTGCTGACCTCGCCCGTCATCGCGCGCAGCTACTTCGACAGTATCACGGCGCCGGCCAAGGATTTTACCGTGGTGAAACGGGCCGGACACGACCCCAACCAGGCCGTGCACGACGCCCAATGGACGGTCTTGCGCGACAAGGTGGAGCCGCTGCTGAAGTAAAGCGCGCGGCGCGGTGCATTCACGGCACACTTTCCTTGTCGATCTGTGCCGTGAAGCGCCGCTCGAAGTCCATCAGTTCCGCCACATTCAGGTCCGAGATGAGCCGATAATGCATGCCGGAGCGGCTCCAGCGTATCAAATGGTAGCCTTGCCTGACGGTCAGGCGCGGCGGCGCATCGCGCTGTGCCCCGTCGGGCCAGACATACAGGTTCAGCACATGCTGGTGCCGGCGGTACGCGAGAGCGGCGACGGGACGCGCGTTGATATAGTCGAGGCGCCCGCCGATCAAGGGGAAACCTTCTTGCGCCAGATCAACCACGGGTGGAGAAAAGTCGAGCTTGCCGCTGAACCATGGCTTGACCGTGTGCTGGTCGGAGGACGCCACGTCGGCCAGATGATCGGGCATCAGCGAACGGAAATGGCTGGCGACGATCTCCTGGTCGAGCCGTTCCGCGTCCGATGGCACGGACAGGTACAGCGCCAGGGTGACGGCCAGGGCCGCCGTGCTGGCGCTGGCCACGCCAAAATTGATCCAGGCCCACGGCAGTTGCGCCCATTTCCTGCCGCGCGGGGCTTTCCTTGCCTGCTTGCCCTCTTCCTGCAACGCCTGGCGCAGGCGCTGCTGCAGGAAAGCGGGCGCGGCATGGCCGGCGGCATGCTGTTTCACCGCCGCGCGCAGGGCAAACAGCTGTTCGCAGGCTTTGGCGCAGTCCTGGCACTGGGCCAGATGCTGCGCCAGTTGCGCCATGGCCGAGGCATCGAGCTCGCCATCGGCATAGGCGGACAGCCTGTCTTGTGATTCCTTGCACTCCATGTCAGCTCTCACCATCAGATTGTTTCAGGCGCGCCAGCAGCAGCTTGCGTCCGCGCGCCAGGCGCGACATCACCGTGCCGATCGGGATGTCGACGATGTCCGCAATCTCCTTGTAGGATAAATCGTCGATCTCCTTCAGCACCAGCACTTCCCTGAATGGCTGCGGCAGCGTATCCAGGGCATGGTTGACCGCCTCCTTCGCATCGGCGCGGGCCAGGATGTCTTCCGGGTTGCCGCATCCATCTTCATCGTGGCCATGGAGTTCCTCGTCAAAGCCGATGTCAGCGTGTTCTGCGCGACCATCGCGCAGCGACGTGTAATACGTATTGCGCACGATCGTCAGCAGCCAGGCGCGCGCGCCGTCGCCATGGTAGCCGTCCATGTAGCGGTAGGCGCGCAGGAAAGCCGTCTGCACCAGGTCCTGGGCATCCTGGTCATTGCGCGTGAGCCAGCGTGCCAGCTTGTAGGCGGCGTCCAGGTGAGGCAAGGCCATTTTCTCAAAGAACCGGGTTTTATCGATGTCGTTCAAATCAACACCCATCCGCCTGTCTGGCGTCTCAACTCCCAAGACTCGCTTTGCCTGCCGTTTATTCCCGATATGGCGGTTTTTTTACGGCAGAAAATAAACCGGCACAGGCGGGAATATTTGCCGCGCCTTCGCAGTTATAGCATGTGCAGGCCCCGATTGCATCGGGGCCTGGCAACCGCAAAGCGAAAGGAGTTCAACATGCAACATCCCCGCTTCCTCCCTGGCCTGGCCGCGGCCACGCTGATGACGTTCAGCGGGAGCGCCACCGCCGGCGACGCCATGCACGGCCAGGTGCTCTACAAAACCATGTGCATATCCTGCCACTCGATCGACTACAACGGCGTGGGACCCGCGCACAAGGGCGTGTTCGGCAGGAAAGCCGGCAGTGTCGCCGACTACAACTATTCGCCCGCCGTGAAGGCGTCCGCCATCGTGTGGGGCGAGAAAACGCTGGACCAATGGCTGTCGGGTCCGGAAAAACTGATTCCCGGCCAAAAAATGGGCTACCTGGTGCCGTCCGCGCAGGACCGCGCCGACCTGATCGCTTATCTGAAGCAGGAGTCCGCTCGGGCCAGCCCTGCCCAGGCCACCAAATAGAGACAGTTGTGCCACCGCCTGCCAGCCATTGCCAGGCATTTCAAGGAGAAACATCATGATGGACCGCAGAAGCTTCATGAAACTGGCCGCCGTCGGCGGCGGCGCCGTGTTCATGTCCGGACTCTACGGGCATGCGCCGGCGGCGGCCGGAAAAACGGCAGCCGCTCCCTACGAGGATTTCTATTTCGTCCAGTTGTCCGACGTGCACTGGGGTTTCACGGGCGCCGCCAACCCCGATGCCCTCCACACCTTCAGGACGGCCGTCGCCACCGTGAATGCGCTGGAAGTGCAGCCCGATTTCATCATCTTTACGGGCGACCTCACGCATACGACGGACGATCCGAAGGAGCGCCGCCAGCGCATGGCCGAATTCAAGGACATCGCGGCCGGTCTGACGGTGAAAAACGTGCGCTTCATCCCCGGCGAGCACGACGCTTCGCTCGACAACGGCGCCGCCTACAGGGAAAACTTCGGCCCGTCCAACTACGCGTTCGAGCACAAGGGCGTGCATTTCATTGCCCTCGATAACGTTTCCGACCCCGGCGCGCGCATCGGCGACACGCAGCTGGCATGGCTGAAGGACGACCTGGACAAGCAGGCCAAGGATGCGCGCATCGTCGTCTTCACCCACCGCCCCCTGTTCGACCTCGTGCCCAAATGGGACTGGGCCACGCGCGACGGCGACAAGGCGATGACGCTATTGATGCCGTACAGCAATGTGACCGTGTTCTATGGCCATATCCACCAGGAACATCACCACATGACGGGCCAGATCGCGCATCACGCCGCCAAGTCCCTGATTTTCCCCTTGCCGGCACCGGGATCGCAGGAAAAGCGCGCGCCCATGCCCTGGGACCCGGCCGCGCCGAACAAGGGCCTGGGCTTGCGCGAAGTGGAGGCGGAAGCAAACAAGGAGTACAAGCTCACGGAATTTCCCGTGACAAGGAGCTGAACCATGGACCGTGCAAGAAGACAGCTATGTGCAAGGTTAGCCTGCGGTATCGGCGCGCTGCTGACGGTGGCCGCCATCGACGCCCAAGGCGTGAAAAAAAATGCCGGAAAAGAAAGAATCATCGCCATCCAGGCGAAGAAATTCGTCTACACACCGAACGAAATCACCTTGAAGAAGGATGAACCGGTCGTGCTGGCGTTCACGGCCATCGATTTCATCCATGGTTTTTTCATCCCGGACATGAAAATCCGCGCCGACCTGACGCCGGGCCAGGTCACCGAAGTGAGGCTGACGCCCGGCAAGGCCGGTGAATACGCCTTTTTATGCGACAACTTTTGCGGCAGCGGCCACGAGGAGATGAATGGGAAGATCATTGTCACGGAGTAAGGTGGACAAATCATAAAGTTCGACGCAAGCCCGCCATGAGGCGAGCGACTTCGACGCGCCGCGCGTGCAAATACAGTTGACACCACCGCGCGTCGAAGCTTGCTGAGGCCATGGCTGCAACATTTCTGAGCTTATATGAGCGGCTGCTTTCGGCCCATAGCGGACGTTTCGACCTCGGCTTTATATAGGTTTTAGATGAAATGGCTCTACGAGCACTTCCAAGCGACCCACCTGTTGCTTACATTTTCAGCCGGTTGAGGCCCAAGCAGGTTTTGAGCCCATTTGTCGAATTCCTGTACGGTGCCGTCAGCCGCCTTGTATGCAATAGCGTAAGACCTTGATTGTCCAGCAATGAATGCAATAACGTAGGTGGCAAACGAATTTACGATGCCACTATCCGACGCCAACCATTCCTCCATCGCACGAAAATCTGCGAAACCATCCAGTCGCACCAGCGGATAGTGAGCAGAATAAACAAGTGCGAGGAACTCCCCGTGGACAGGCTCGTCACCTCTTAGTACTTCGGATCGAAATCGCGATCTGTCGACTGCAGGGTCTGCGAGATGTGCATTGTTTGAGTCGTGCGTATTGAGGCGGCTCATTACCTCAGCTACGGTGAGGCAAGAGCCTTCAGGGTCATCATTTGACGCGGTCACAGCCATTTCGGCCATCTCAAGTACGTTCATAATTGGTGTTTTTTGATGGAGGTCTCCCCTCCTGATAGCATGGGCCCAACGACCGCTTGTAGCCGATTGCTGTCGTTTCTCAATACTTCTCGCCCTCATCGCCCAGAACTTGGGCATCGAGCTTTACCGCTAATTCCTTCATTTTCTTGATTGCATTTCCACTCGGATTTTTTACCGAAATCTCACCACGATGATAATAGAAATAGTGCTTGTCGTTCGTCTTTGGATCAATCCATGCCGCCATCAATGGATTGCTGACCTGAACTATTTCACGTGTTTGAGGGTTCGCAGCCGTAGCAGTTGCATCCATTTTCAGCAATCCGTCGGCGGCGACAGCACTCTTCCATTCCAACTCGGAAATTGGCGTTTGCGAGCTCTGCGACCACTCCCCAGCTTTTGTAATGTGTAGATCGTAACCCATAGCTATAGTTGGAAAAACAAAGAAAAGGAGAGCCCCATATTGACTAGAGCGTATCTTCATAGTTTTTGTAAGGTGATATTTAAAGGTTCTTGCCGCTTCTCGCCGATAGCGGCACAAGAGCATAGCGGATTGCTAAACAGAAAAACTCACACATTGTCACGCTGCCGCGAATGACCGCTTGTTGGCCGTAAGCGGCTCTTCGTTGAATGTCCGCTCTTGGCCGGTTGCCGCTTCTGCCAGGTTCCGCCCCGTAGCGGTCGGTGAACACAATGAAGCAGTCCATCAGGCAATATCCGCTATTTGACTCCAACGGCGCCCCAGCCGTCGTAATACCCATTGCGAACTTCCGCCAGGGATTGTAGCGCGCGTGTCGTCGCCTGCATTGCTTGCAACTCTGGCACCATCTTACGTTTGGCGTGAATTTCCCATTGCTTCGCGGTGGGTGGCTGGCCAATGCCTACAATCTCGTATCCCAAGGCTCGGATTTTCTCTGCCGTGGCAACCGCGTCGGCCTTTCGAATAAAGACAAGAAAGAAATCGATGTTATGTACTTTGGTAACATCCGCGCCGTTCTGACGCAGATTTTCTATGACCCGTGCATCCTGTTGTTCGGCAATTGACGTCTGAGCAATGACTGTCGATGCTGCAAACCATGCAATTACCAACGTTGCGCAGCTTAACAAGCGAAGTGGCTTCATGGGAGATGTGCTCTTTCTTGATCTAATATAAAAATGTGCTGGCCACACCAGCTGGCGAGGGCCGACTGTCCGCTTCTGGCCGATAGCGACCGTTCCCGAAGCATAGCCGCCAGGCTCACTTGTATCAAATTTATTAATTTTTGTCTAAAACTATTGTCTTGCGTCCGACCGTTCGTCCAAAACCGAATCCTGCTTGCGCCGCCGCTCATGGCGGCGCCAGCATTTTCCCTGCCCCCCAAAGGGGGTAATCAGGCGGCGCGGCGCGCCCGCAGATGCAGGTGGCGGATGGTGGCCGCGGCCGCCATCAGGATGGCGGAAGCCGTGGCCAGCACGACAATGAACGCCTTGTCGAAGGCCGAACGGGCCAGTTCCGACACTTGCAAGCCCAGTTCGGCCGGCAATTGCTCGGCGGCCAGCAGCGCCGCGTCGAGCGTGTCATGGGCATTCGGCAACAGGCCCGCGCTTTCCGGAATCACCAGGGTGGCGCTGTAGACGGCCGACAAGATGGTGCCCAGCACCGTCACGCCGATCACGGCGCCCAGTTCATACGACACTTCCTCGATCGAGGCGGCCATGCCGGCCTGTTGCGGGGCCACGTTCAGCATCACGGCGCTGGACGCGGCCGTCATGACGGCACCCAGGCCCAGGCCCAGGATCACCAGGCTGGCCACTTGGGCCGAGACGGCGGCGTCATGCAGCAGCAGATACGACGCCATGCCTATGCCGGACAGCAACAACGAACCCCACAAGACCTTGGCCTTGTCGGCGCGCGGCAGCATGAAACCCGTCAGCGGGCCGGCAAACACGGATGCCAGCGGCAGCGGCAACAGCAGCAAGCCCGCTTCCAGCGGAGACAATTCCCGCACCAGCTGCATGTGCTGGCTTAGTGCCAGTTCCATGCCGATCAGGGCGGCGGACGCCACCATGGCGGCGGCCACGGCACTGGAAAACGGCAGTTCGCGGAACAGGGCGAAGTCGATCAGCGGCCTGGCTTGCCGCTTCTGGCGGCGCACGAACTTCAGCATGAAGAAGGCGCCCACGGCGAACGAGGCGGCGGCCAGCGCGTACGACGGCTGCGACTTGCCCAGTTCCTTGATCGCATACACGCCACCAAGCAGGCCCATCATGACTTGCAGCGAACCCTTCAGATCCCACGGCTTGTCGCGGTTACCGGCCCGTTTCGGCAGGACGACGGCGGCCAGCACCAGGGTCAGCAGGACGATGGGTACGTTGATCAGGAAGACGGAACCCCACCAGTAGTGTTCCATCAGGAAACCGCCCAGCACGGGGCCGAATGCGGCACCGCCCGAGGCGATGGCCGCCCACACGCCGATGGCGAACGAGCGCTCGCGGTTGTCCGTAAAGGTCAGGCGGATGATGGACAAGGTGGCCGGCATCATCAGCGCGGCGCCGATGGCCAGCAGCACGCGGGCAAAGATCAGCCACTCCGGCGCGGGCGAAAACGCGGCGCACAGCGAGGCGACGCCGAACACGGCCAGGCCGGCGAGGAAAACGGGTTTGTGGCTCAAGCGGTCACCGAGGGTGCCGAGGCCGGGCAACAAGCCGGAGACGACCAGCGCGTACACGTTGATGATCCACAGTTTTTGCGAGGAAGTGGCCTGCAAGTCGCGCGTCAGCGCGGGCAAGGCGGTGTAGAGCACGGTCATGTCGACCACGATGAGGAACAAGGCGCTGGAGACGATGGCCAGCGTCAGCCATTTTTTCATTGGATGCATAAACAACTCATGGATTTTAGTGTAACTTTTAACAACTATCGGTATGGATGAATTTGGTGCTGCGCAAATATTTACGTTCCAGGCTGCCACGGGCCTGGGCTGGTCGGGGGCGGCGGGCGTCAGCCACGGTCGCCATCCTTGTCATCCACGGCGGCCGTCACTTCCGGCACGTCGAGTTCGCGCAGCATGACGACGGACACTTGCTTGAAGCCGCGTCCCTGGAAAAAGGTCTGCGCCGTCAGGTTGTGCGCGCCGCATTCGAGGAACAAACGGGCGATGCCGTGGCTGCGCAATTCGCTCGCTACCCACTCCACCAGTTGGCTGCCGATGCCGCTGCCGCGCACGGAAGGCAGCAAGACCAGGTCGTCCAGCGCGGCGAACGATTTCGAGGCGCGCTGGCGCGTGTCGATGGAAACCAACGCCATGCCGACGATGGCCTCGCCCGAGGTGGCGACGGCCAGCAGGGTTGAATCGCCATGCGCCCAGTCGTGCGACAGGGCGGCGCGGATTTCGCCGCGTATGACCTCAGGCAAGTCCGCGCGCCAGTTGCCGGGCGCATCGGCGCGCTCGCCCTGCAGCTCCGAATGGGAGATGTAGTCGGCGCTGACGTTGTCGAGGTAGAGCTGGCACAGCGCATCTTCGGCGGTGGCGTCGTGACACCAGCTGAAGCTGATGGCGGGATTATGGGCTTGAGCGTTTTTCATGGCGGATCTCGTGTTGTTGAAAATGTAAATGCATTTTATGTCGCCCCTGAATGGCATTCAAGTTAAAATCCATCTGTAAAACAGATAGGTGGATGCCATGCAATGGACTTTGGAACAAATGCGCTACTTCGAGGCGGCCGTCGCAGCCGGTTCTTTTTCGGGTGCGGCGCGGCGGCTGGGCCGCGCGCAATCGGTGGTCAGCACCTCGATCGGTCTGCTGGAAGCGGAGTTCGGCGTGGAACTGTTCGACCGTTCGCGTCGCAGCGCCGTGCTGACGGAAGCGGGGAAGGTGATGCACCTGGAAGCATGCGAACTGCTGCGCCAGGCCGAGCGATTGCAACTGCGGGCGCAGCTTTTGAGCGAGGCGCCGGAAGCGCAGCTGACCCTGGCCCTGGACGAAGCCCTGCCCTACCTTGCCATCAGCACCCTGGTGAAGGAATTGGCGGCGCGCTACCCGGCGCTGGAACTGGTGATGCTCAACGCCACGGCGTCGGAAGTGGCGCAATACGTGGAGCAGCAGCAAGCGGACGTGGCCTTCCACTTCGACCGCGGCCCCATTTCCCCCGTGCTGGAACAGCAGCACATCGGCAGCGTGGCGCAAGGCGTGTTCGTGGCCAAAGGCCACCCTATGGCCCACGGCCAGGAAGTGAGCCGCAACGAGCTGACCCGCTACCGCCAGCTGATCATGGATTCAGAACTGAACCGCGAACACGCGTTCAGCCCCGCCGTCTGGTTTTCCGACAGTTTTTACAGCATCGCGGAAATGGTCGCGGACGAGCTGGGCTGGGCGATCCTGCCCCTGAACATCGCCAACTACGACAACTACAAGGGCTATCTGCAGGAAGTGCCCTGCCCTGCGCTGGCCCTGTCGCGCTTGCCCGTGCGGCGCTTATCGATCCACGGCAAGAAGCTCAGCGAGACGAGTTTGTGGCTGACGACCAGGTTGGCAGAGTTGCTATTGGATGGGCCGAGGGGGTGAGTGCATGCAAGTCAGTGCAGGAATGTTGAGGCTTTTATGATAAATAGAAGCCAGTTCCTGAGTGCTGATCCGGCACGGCAAGGAGGCGGAGCTTCAAGGTCGAGGTGTGGCACAATCCTGAATGGTCTGAACTTGAATGATCAAAGATGGCAGCATGAAATGACGGGCGCTGGCATCTTTATTGACACTAGCGACATTTGCTAGCCAAGGGAAATGATGAGTATTGAAATAGTTGATGTGGAAAATGTATTGAAGGATTTTATTCTGGCCATGAATGGTTGGGAACTTCATTACTACCCCGAGGTGCGAGAGAAAGGGCTGATTACTCTCAAAGAAAAAATGAAGCAGGATCTTGATGCTATTTTTGATTGCTTTTGCACCAAAAAAGAAAGAAAACAAGGTCGCCAGATGTCATTGCTCTGCAGCGATCCTCCTGAATACTCACCCACCGAAATATTTTTAAATTCATGCATCTCAGGAAGTAAAGCTGTCATTTCCACGCAGCAGACTTCGGGATTCAAGAATAGATACAGATATACATTTGGTCTTAAAAACCAGCAATGGTTTATTGATAAAAAAGAATGGCTTGATGAAGAGGAAGGCATGGAGCGTTGGCGACCGGCGTATCTTTAGTCGCGTTCGCTCAAGCTTGCGCCAATGCGGGCCACGCGACGACGATCAACGCAGTCCCCGCTTCCGAGAGACGCCAGCAATCATAACGAGCGCGGTATCGTCCGCACCAGGAAAAGAATGAGTATTAACACCAAACTGAAAAAACTCGAAGATAAGGCCATGGCCAAAGGCGAGTATGCGGTCGCCGCAGCTGCAGCCCATCTGTTGCAGGATATTGGCTGCGTGGACAAGCAGATTAACCTGGTCGGCGCGCTGCACGAAGTCGGCTACCTGCAGAATTCATTTTCTCCATACTGGAAAGAATTCAGAACTGATGAATCGGCATGGATAGAACGCTGTTTGGCCAGGCTTGTCACTGCTGACCATGACTATTGGGCGCTTGCCGCGCTTCTGGGCTGCAATGGTCCAACGACCATCAGCATCGCCATTGGCCAGGGTTTTAAATCCGCTGCAACAAGGCTTTACGAACGTTTTGACAAACCCAAGGTCCATGTCGATACTTTATATTTGACAGCCAATGGAGAAGTGCTGCATCCCGTATTGGAAGTCGGCTATGACATCAAAGACATGAAAACTGTCGACATGGGAAGAGCACGGGCACTTAATCTGAAGAATAAACAATGGAAGCCAGGCGATCGTATGGGCGACGGCGGACTGTCACTTTCCATGCAGGCCAAACTTCCGCATGGTGCATGGCGCTCGGTATGGACGGCTTTTAAAACATGGGATGCATGACGACATGATGAATTGCAGGACAGTCAATGCATGGCTGGAAATGGCGCAAGACGATGAAGTGTTCATTGATGCCGACGACATCAACCGCGAGGCGATGGAGAACATGTGGAGCTTTTCGCCTACGGACGAGGAAACGCCGCACATAGAAGCCGCGGATATCGTTGCATTCATCGGCGAATTGATCGCGGCACGCGGCAGCGCACTCAAAGGCGAGGACATGCTGTTCTATTGCTGGCACGATGCGCAATGCCGCCAGCTGCGCTTCAGCCTGGTGTCGCGCTCGCATGGCCGCCTGCCGTTTCGCTGCGAGGTGCGCGAAACGCAGGATTTATCTCTGATCGCCGACCGGGTGGTGAACGGGGACTGGCGCAACGAGGATGTTATGCAGGCCCCGTCGGAGGAAGGCGATGCGCAAGAGCAAGTGCCGTTCATCCTGCCCGTATTTGTCGTGCCCGTGCCGTAGGAATCGGCGCGGCGCCGGGTCTTCACTCCATTTACGCCTGAAAACGTGCGGGCCGGCAAGCCTCCAGGGCTGACGCTGGCTGTCCATCGACGATTTCCCCGCTGGCAAGCTGACCCACGATGCCTGCCAGCACGACGCCCGGATGCATGGCGCACACGTACGCGCCTTCGACCTGCGGCAAGTAGCCGATGATGGGCACGCCGTCAAAGGGCATGGGGCGCAGGCCGATGCAGGCGAATTCCGGCGCGATGGTGTCGGCGCCTTCAAGTTCACTGCGGATCGCGCTGGCCGTGCGTTGCGCCATGGCGGCCGGCTGGTTTTCAGGCGCCTCGTCCACATAATCTTCCGCCGCCAGCATGGTGCCGTCTTCGTCTTGCCGCACTTCCATGGCATGGCTGGAAATAATGCCGCGCACCAAGCCGGGCGGCGCCTGGTAGCGCAGGAAGACGGCGGGCGAGGCGTGGATGGGCAGGCTGGCGCCCAGCTGCTCCGCCAGCGCGGCAGTGGCGGTGCCTGCCGCCAGCACGATCACATCCGCATCGATGACGCCAGCGGCCGTTTCCACGCCCCTCACCTTCCCGTCCTGGACGGCAAAGCCCAGCACGGGCGTGTGCGTGCGGACCGTCGCACCGAGCGCCCGGGCCGCTGCCAGCAAGGCGTGCGTCGCGGCGACCGCGTCGAGGGCGCCCTGCTCCGGTTCGTACAGCGCCTTTTGCGGCGGTTGCCGCAGCTGCGGTTCCAAGTGGGCGATGCGGGTGCGGTCGATCACCATGCACGAGGGAGAAACGCGCCCATCCTGCGTGCCATACGACAAGGCGCCATGCCAGCGCACCGTCAAGCCTGGCACCTGCGTTTCCAGCCGGCGCCAGGCGGCGATGGCGCCGCCGCGCAGGGCCGCGATGGGATCACCCCCCGCGCAGGACGCGTTAAGCCAGGCAAACGAAGTGCCCGTCACGCCGGAAGCGATGCCGCCCGCCTCGACGACGGTGACTTTCGCCCCCTTGCTGGCCAGGTGGTAGGCGAGCGATGCGCCGACGATGCCGGCGCCGATGACGACGATGCGTTTTGAGGTTTCTTGATTCATATCTGGCAACTTTGCATATTTATCATATGGCAGAGTCTACCCCAGCCGCCCGCAATTCCAGCGCAAACCGGTGGCCATCGACGACGTTGCCTTCCACGATGGCAATATCGGGCACAGCCATTCCCTGCGCGAAACCGCAGCGTTCCAGCACGCGGATCGACGCCGCATTGCCGTCGATGGCGTAAGCGCACAGGCTGGCCAGCCGCCATTCGTCTTGCGCCAGGGCAATCAGGTACTGCAGCGCGGCCGTGGCCAGGCCCTTGCCCGCCTGCTGTTCCCCGATGCGGTAGCCGACTTCGGCTACGCCTTGCTCCCGGTCAATGTCCTTGAGGTTGGCGCGCCCGATCAACTGCCCGTATTCGTCCACGATGACGCAGGGGTGCATGCGCCCCTGTGCATGCTCGTCCAGGAATTGCGCGACGTGCGCGTGGATGCCGTCGATGCTGTAAAAAGCGTCCGGACGCCGGTCGATATGGCGCTCGAACCACGCCCGGTTGGCTTGCTCAAAGACCAGCAAGGGCGCGGCGTCGTCTGGGCGCAGGGTGCGTATGGCAAAGGTGCTCATGGAAACTCCTGGAAAAGCATGAGTCTAGTGACGCGTGGCACGGCCCGTCAATCTTGATTCCATGAATCAATATAAAGTGACAAACGCTACAATGGCCGCCATGAACAACGATCTGTCCGCTCCTGATGCGGCGCGCCTGCTGGGCGTCAGCCTGCCCACCCTGTATTCCTATGTGAGCCGGGGCTTGCTCGCTTCCGTCAGCAACGGTGCGTCGCGCCGCAAGCGCTATCCGCAGGAAGACGTGCTGCGCCTGGCGGCCCGTAAAAACGACGCCAAGCGCGGCGGCCAGACGGCCGTAGCCGCCATGCACTGGGGTTTGCCCGTGCTGGAGACGCGCATTTCCCACATCCTCGATGGCAGCTTGCTGTATCGCGGCTGCGATGCGGCGGCGCTGGCGCGACACGCGACGCTGGAAATGACCGCCAGCCTGCTGTGGGACGATGGTGCGAGTGACTATTTTCAGCAAGACGCGCCTGCCCAGCCGCCAGGGCTGGCCAGCGCACCCGATGCGCCGCCGCTGGCGCGCGCCATGCTGGCCATGGCCATGCTGACGACACCGGACATGCCGCACTCGCTGCAATCCGGCCCCGCCGTGATGCGCATCCTGGCCGCCGCCCTGCTGCAAACGGCGCCGTCCGCCATGCCGCTGCACCGGCAACTGGCCCAGGCGTGGCAAGCGGACGCGCAGCAGTCTGCATTGCTGCGCGCCGCCCTCGTGCTCCTGGCCGACCATGAATTGAATGCGTCGACGTTTGCCGTGCGCTGCGTCGCCTCGACGGGCGCCAGCCTGCCGGCCGCGCTGGGTGCGGGCTTGGCGGCCTTGTCCGGAGACAAGCACGGCGGCGGCAGCGCGGCGGCCAGGTGCATGTTGACGGCGGCGCTGGCCGCGCCCGATGCCAGGGCTGCCATCGCTACCTTTTACACAGCCATCGCGCCGGAATTCGCCGGTTTCGGCCACCCGCTGTATCCGCTGGGCGACCCGCGCGCCGCGTATCTGCTGGGAATCCTGTCCGCGATGTCGCGCGGGTACCCGCAGCTGCACGCCATCCTGGCCGCGTGCGCCATGGCGGGCGAGTTGCTCGAAGTAAAACCGAACGCCGACCTGGCGCTGGCGGCCATGGAACTGGCGTTCGGCTGGCCCGAGGGCGCGGGCATGAGCGTATTTGCGCTGGCCCGCTCGGCCGGCTGGATCGCCCATGCCATCGAGCAGGCAGACAGCGCGGTTCTGATACGGCCACGCGCCCGCTATATCGGGCGCCCACAGCGCGACTGAAAATTCACGCTTGATTTATTACGCATACGTAGTAGTATACTTCGCATGCGTACCAATACCTCATCCCAATCCGACCTCCCCGATGCCGCCGCCTGCCCGTTGGGCGAGCGTTCGCCGCGTCTGTTCAATCTGCTCAATCTGGCGCGCCAGAACCTGTTCCGCTCGGCCGATGCCGTGTTTACCAGCGAACTTGGGTTTTCCGGCACGCAAGTGGTCGCCTTGTTTGCCCTGAAAGGCGAGGAAGGCTGCCAATTGAAGGATCTGGGGCGGGCGCTGCAGCTGAAAAACTCGGCCGTCACGGGCCTCGTGACGCGCATGGAAGAAAACGGCCTCATCGTGCGCGGCCAGTCGGCGCTCGACGCGCGCGCCGGCACCCTGCACATGTCGCCCAGGGGCGGCGAGGTGCTGGCCGCCGCCCTGCCCCTGCTCGACAGCCTGAATGAACAACTGAAGCAAGGTTTCAGCGAGGAAGAACTGGCCGTCGTCGCCCGCTTCCTGCTGCATGCCTCGCGCCTGCGTTTCCAGCAAGACGTTTAACCCAACCTTCACCCCCACAGGAGTTACCATGCACCCCAACGACATGACCGGCTTGCAACTGATGCAAGCTTTCGCGCAAGGCCTGTTTCCCCGGCCCGGCATTTCCAAGACCATGCCGATGGACGCCCACACGATCGAGCACGGCAGGGTCATCTTCACGGCGACGGCGAATGAAAACCACACCAATCCCATGGGCGGCGTGCACGGCGGTTTTGCCGCCACCGTGCTCGACACGGTCACGGGTTGCGCCACGCACACGGTCTTGCCGGCCGGCGAAAGCTACGGCACGACGGACCTGAACATCAAGATGTGCCGTCCCCTGCCCTTCAACGTGACGGTCTACGCGGAAGGCAAAGTCATCAATGCGGGACGCAACCTGGTCATTTCCGAAGGCACGATCCGCGACGAAGCCGGTAAGGTGTATGCGCACGCGACGGCCACCTGCATGATCATCCGTCCGGCCCAGCGGGAACAAGCGGCCGCATGATCCGTATTGGCACCATCGAGGAAGCCTGGCTGGTGCTGCAGGCCATCCCAGAGTTCGACCAACGGCGCAGCATGGCGCAACTGCAGGAGCGCCTGCCTGCCGGCGCGCTGGTGCTGATCGCAGAAGCTGACGGCCAGCCCGTCGGCTGCAAGCTGGGGTATGGCGCCGAGGATGGCTCCTTGTATAGCTGGCTCGGCGGCGTGCTGCCCGCGCACCGCAAGACGGGCCTGGCGCAGTGGCTGCTGGAAGCCCAGGAAGCCTGGGCCAGCGAGCACGGCTTTGCGGCCGTCACCGTAAAATCGATGAACCGCTATCCCGCCATGCTGCGCGTGCTGATCCGCAATGGCTATCAGGTCCGACTGGTGGAGCACTTTGGCGACCCCGTCAGCGAGCGCATTCATCTCATCAAAGCCTTGTCCTAGAACGCTTCGTAAAATCACTTTCCTGTCTTCTACTTTTCAAAAGAGCAACAATGCCATACACTGAGTCATTCTGGCCGTTCGCTATCGGCCAGGATTCGGCCAAAAGCAGCCGTTTTTCTCGCCTAAAAATGTTGAGATCCAAAGGTAACATGAAGAGTATTGCTCAACTCGAAACCCTGTATTTCAAACTGCGTCATGGCTTTGTCAACGGTGTTGTGTGTGCCGCATGTGTCGATTGGGCAGTGGAGCGCCTGGACTTGGACGAAGAGGGCGATGACTTAGAGATAATCTTGCTGGCAAGTGCAAGAGGACTTGATGAGGTGCTGCCATTGGTAGAAGTGATCGTTGAGCGATATCTAGGTTCTGAGCGGCTCGATGACCAGCTGGCGGCGGGAAAATATATTGTAGAGCTCAGGAATGCTTATCTCCAAGGCAAGGAAACGATCTGGACAATCGACATGAAGCTGACACAGCTCTATTCGAAATTGGGATACCCAAATTGGCTAGGAATGCTGAGTCGGAATTGCGAATACGCGACAGACGTAAGCGCTTTCGAAGAGCCGTTCGAACTTGAATTCCACTACATTTCGACGCTATGGGGGAGTGTCTCCAGCCGCGCGGAGTTTGAGCAACATTACTGCGCCGAAATCTCCCAGGGACATGATGTCAAATAAAGGTCCGCAATGGGCCGATAGTCGCCAGCGACCGCAGTCGACCTGAAGCGGCCCCGAGCAATCACTGAAACTTAATGCAAATGTTGAATAAGAGACTTTTTGATGCTATTGCATCTGCGGTGGACCTGGATGACCCTGCGGAACAATTTTTAGCTCAGCGATTCATGATTGAGGCGATAGGAAGAGTGACTTCACAATTGCCTGAGGCTGCTAAATCCGTCGCAGCGGTGGCGAATCGATACATCACCGGCGCGGCGACGGCTGCGGAAGTTATTGCTGAGCGTGTACGCCTCCGGCGGGCAATTGAAGGGCGCGATCAATCGGACGAGCCCGACGTTTTGAAAATAAGAACTGCCATCTGCGTCTTGCATCCTATGGATATTGACGCTTCTGCCGAAACATTGGAGTATTTTTTTGAGTTTTGGCGGCGAGGAGGCTTGCCGCAGGCTGAGCTTAAGGCCGCTGTTCACAACAAGTATGGCATTTGAGGTAGCTTCAGCCGGCCAGGTCTCGCCTTCGGAACTTGAAATGCATCCTTTTCTTTGAGGTCAAATGATGGCTAAAAAGATCGCCTTTATTGTCCTCGGGTTCCTGGTTGGCATCGCATTCGATATGGTGCCTCATGCGGTTGAGGTCGTTGCAAAGAGCAACGTTTGTCGCGAATCATGCTCCAACTCGCTAAAAATCGTGTCAGTCGTCATCTATGCGATCTTGCCAATCGCATGGGCTGGACTCTTGGGAATCGTGATTGGAAAGCCTCGCGCACAACGAATACTGTTCATCAGCGCCCTATTCTCTCTGCTGATCATGGCAGTATTAACCTGGTTTCTCTACAAGCAGCAGCACCCATGATTATTATCAGGCGTTCCGTCACCTGCTGAAGGCGCGCCGCAAGGTCTTGTCGGCCGCCTCACCCCGCCGGTTTCTTCTTCGCCTTCAATAAACTTCCCGCCGCATTTTCCTCGAAGCGGCCCGCCTCTTCTATATAGCCATGCACGGTGCCGTCGTGGCGCCAGCCGCCCTGGCGCTTGATGGCCTGGAAATCGGCGCCGGCCCGGTGGGCGCTGGTAGCCATGCCGCGGCGCAGGCTGTGGCTCGACAGTTCCGGCACGTAATCGAGTTCGGACAGCCTGGCGCAGCTTTCCAGTATGGTATTGATGCTGCTCGCGTGCAGTGCTTTCGCGCTGACATGGCCCCATTGATTGACGGGGCGCAACAGCGGCCCCGTGCGGATGTGCGCTGCGGCCAGCCAGGCGCGCAAGGCCGTGGCCGGGCAGCAGACGCCGTCGCCGAACGGGATCGCCTTGACGATGCCCTCCCCCAGTTGATCCGTTTTCGAGCGGGGCAAGGTGATCACCATGCCCTGCGGCTCCCAGCTCACGTCTTCGACAGTCAACCCCGCCAGTTCGCTGCGCCGGAAACCGCCAAAAAATCCCAGCTGCAGCAAGGCGCTGTCGCGCAAGGCCTTGACGCTGCCCAGCGCGGCCAGTCTGGCGACGATCAGCTCCAGGTCTTCCAGCGGCAGGGCCTTGGCCTTTTTCTTTGGCTTGCCATGCAGGCGCGCGATGCCGGCCAGGGTCTTGCGCACGGTGGGCGTGGATGCCGGGTCGGTAAAGCCCTGGTACACATGCCATTGCGACAGGGCCGTCAGGCGCAGGGCCAGGGTGCGGGCGTTCAGGCTGTCCGCATACGCCAGCAGGTAGCGGATGACGGTGGACTCGTCGGCGGGCAGCGCCCCGCCCCAGACCTGGAAGTGGCGGATGGCGGAACGGTAGGTGCGGCGCGTGTTGTCGGACGTGGCGGCGGCAAGAAACGCCTGGTGGCGCGCGGCCAGCTCGGCATCGATCAGGGCGCCGTGTAACGGCGCCACGGCGATGGCGGCGCTTTTGGGCGCGGCGGCGCGGCGCTTGGAAAGGGGCAAATCGGGCATGGAATCGCTGAAATCGGGCTGGTGTACTGGGAAATACGCAGAATACCATGCAAACCACCCCCATAACCCGCGATAAGCAACCTTATCACGATATATATTTTTCAAAAAAGATCAAAATTTATATCGTAATATTATGCGATATTACGTATCATGTAATACGTTACTAAATTTCGTTCATAGGTGATTTCATGGCCCGCACCGGCATTCTGTACTCTGATGTTATGAAAGCAGCCCAAATCGTCGCTGCCGATGGGCGCAATCCCACGGTCGACAGCGTGCGCGAAGCGCTGGGCAGCACGGGCAGCAAGAGCACCATCGCTCCCCTGCTGAAACGCTGGAAGGAAGAGTTCCAGGGCGTGGGCGCCGTGAAAACGGAATCAGGCTTGCCGGCAGAACTGATGGAAGCGATGCGCGGCGTGTACGACAAGCAGCAGCGCGACGTGGCGCAGCAGCTGGAAACGGGCATGCGGGAAAACCGCGCCGAACTCGATGCGGCTTTGGCGCAGCTGAAGAAGACGGAAACGGAACGCTTGAAACTGACGGAGGCGCGCGCCGCCCTCACCCAGGAATTGCGCGCCACGCAGCACGCGCTGGCGCAATTGAAGGAAGAACACCATTTCCGCGCCGTCACCCTGGCCACCTTGCACAGCGATAACGCAGGCTTGACGCAGCGCCTGGCCGACCGGGGCGAGGAAATCGCCGCCCTGAACCGCCAGCTGGCGCAGGTGCGTTCGCAGTTCGACCATTACCAGGAAGCGGCTGCCACGCAGCGCAGCGAGGAACGGGCCCAGGCTCAGCAACGGACCAGTCGCCTGGAACAGGACAACGCCCAGCTGCAGCAGCGCCTGCAAGGCCAGCAAGCGACGCTGGTGCAGCAAGACATGCGCCTGGCGCAGCTGCAGGCGGAACAAACGACGCTGGCGGCCCAGGCCGCGGCAGACCGCGAAGCCCTGGCGACCGTGCGTCCCGAGCGCGACCAGTTCGAATTTCAATACTTGCAGGCGGCCGCGTCCGCCGACGCGCTGCTGGCCAAGCTCGACACGGCCCTGCTGGCGCTGAACGACGCCAAGGTGGCGCTGGCCGCGCAAGACCGGCAACTCGACATGCTGGCGGAAAACGGACAACTATCGCAACAGAAAATGGAAGCATTGGCGCAGGAGCGCGACGGCTTGCTGCGCGACAATGCCGGCATGGCGGCCAGGCTGGGACTGCTAAGCGACAACAAGGAGCAACGCCGGGTTTGAGTGCTGATGGCCTGGGATAGCTACGACAGCCCCAGGACGGGCATCGCCCGCCATCAGGGCTTGCCCCGCTATTTCGCCTGTCCCATGACGGCCGACGGGGCAAATATGTGCCGCATTTCACGTTGACGCCGAAAGGCGCGCCGCTCGAGCAAAATTATGACCGTGCTGCCATGGATGCCACGTTTGGCAAAGCGGACCCGGCTGGCGGCGCCTGCTTGCGCGCTTCCGACACGCCCAGCACGAACAGGACGACCCACAGCAGGACGCCAAAATAATCGAGGAAATCGAGGCTGGCGAGGAACACGGCGGTATCGTTCGGGTCGCGCGGCCGGTAATGCACGCGGATGTGCGCGCCTGGCGCCATGCTGGCCAGGCGCCAGGCTGTGACGGCCTGTTCGCGGTGGCAGCCGGCGTTGCCTATCCGCGAGACGCCGATGCGCGAGCTGCGGTAGGCCTTGCCATCCACGCTGTAGCGGTAGCTGAGCTTGACGCACCAGTCCTGCGACTTTCCTGTGCGCTGATACATGCTGCTGCGTACGATCTCGGCGCTGGTCACGGGCCAGGCTGGCGAGGCGAGCTTGTCATACGCGCGCCAGAAGGAAAAATACGCGGTGGGAAGGGCGAGCAGGATCAGGAACCAGCCCATCATTCTCGCCAGGGCGGGGTCGATGGCGCCAGGGTCTTTCATCGCCCGGGCGGTGCGGCGCGGTAGCGCACCCATATCCACGCGCCGAGGATATCCACGCCGCCATCGCCGGCGTCTTCGACCCAGCCCGCGCGCGCATACAAGCGCCGCGCGCCCGTATTGGCCAGCTGCGTCTTGAGGCTCAGCCGGGGACCGAAGCGCGCCGCCACGGCGGCCAGCAGCTGTGTGCCGATGCCCAGTCCGCTATGCGCCGGGTGCACATATAAATGGTGCAGGAAATGCTCGGGCGCGTCGCCCGTGTGCACGGCCGCAAAGCCGGCGACGATGCCGTCACGCTCGGCAACGAGGATTTCTTCGCCTTGCGTCGCTGCCGTGAAAGCGGCGGCGCTGGCGACAGGGCCAAAGGTATCGCGCCCCGCCAGCGCCAAGATGGCGGCGCAGGAAGGCGTGTCCGCCAGCGCGAATGGCCGAAGCGTGGCTGGCGTCATGCGGCGGCGCGCAAGCGAGGCGATGCCGTGGCGAAATGAGGACGAAGCATGGCGGGCGCGTATCAGTTATCGGAATGCCATTATACGGTCACAAACGGCGGTTCAGCACGCTGTCGATATCGTGGGTTTTCAATTCCACTTCGAGCGTGCCGTCTTGCAGCCAGTAACCGTCGTCCCCCTGGCGTAGCGCGTCCAGGTCGAGCGTGCCCAGCGCTGGCGGGATGGCGCCGGCGAGAACAGCGGCTGCATCGTCCCAGGCCGCATACAACAGTTTCAGGTACCAGCCGTCGTCGTGGGCAAAGGCGAGGAAGCGGTTTTGCAGGGCCGCCAGCCCCGTGCGCCGCGACGCGGCGTCGTGGTATGCCAGCGCCGCGGCCACGTCCCCATCCTGGGGCGGCGGCGCCGCGCCCTGCCAGTCGGCCCAGGCATGGCTGCCGCAGGCGTGCAGGTCTTCCTGGGCCAGGGCCGGCAACTGTTGCCGCGCCAGGGTCTGGTAGCCGGCCGGCTTCCTGGCCGTCCCGGCGCTGCCCTTGCGCAGCACGATGCCGCCGGACTCGCCGAGGGCGGGGAGAAAATCCTTGAATTCGATGCCGGAAGCGACCAGCATGCGCTCGGCCGGGTCGTGCCACAGATACAGATAATGTCTCAAGTCGGAGTCCGTTTGGGTTTCGGTGTCGTATTCAGCGCCACGGCGGCGCGTATCAGCGCCTTGAACGCCGCCGTATCGAGGTGCGCGCCTTCGTGCAGGTCGATGGCCCGGCGCGTGTTGCCGTCCAGGCTGGCATTGAACAGGCCGGCCGGATCGGGCAAGGCGGCGCCCTTGGCGAAGGTGAGTTTCACGGCCAGTTTATAGGTTTCGCCTGTGCAAATCATGCCCGCGTGCGACCAGACGGGCACGCCGCGCCATTTGACTTCCTCGACCACGTCCGGGTCCGCCTGGCGTATCAGTGCGCGCACCGTGGCCAGCGTCTTGCCGCGCCAGTCGGCCAGCGCGGCGATTTTCGCGTCGATCAGGCGAGCAGCGGATTCGGCGCTCACCGCCCCATCCTGGGACTGCGTAGTTGGCTCTGCTTTTTTCATGGCGGTGATCTCCTTTCCTGGCTTGCCTGTGCCCGTGTGCGCCTGCCTTACGGCGCGGGATCGGCCATGCAAGCGGCCAGCGAGCTGATGAACTGGTCGCGCAAGGCCTGGTACTGCGCATCCGTCGCGAATTCCCGTTTGTCCGCCGGCTGGTTGAGCAGATAGGCGGTGGCGACCGTCCCGCTGGCGGCATGCAGCAAGGTGTATAAACTGATGATGCCCGCCGATTGCGTGACATTTGGATTGTTCAATCCTAGCACTTCCACGCCCTGGCGCGTGTCCGTTTCCAGCGACACTAATTGCGGCGCCTTGCTGTTGGCGGCCATCTGCTGCATCTGCGCCACGATGGTGTCGCGGTCGGCGGCAAACCTGCCTTCGGCGCTGCGTTCGATTTTCAGGTTCACCAAGGGCAAGCTACCCTTGCGGAACAGCATCAGCCGGTAGCCATCGGCCGTCGATACCCGCCCCTCTCCCGTCGCCAGCTTGACGCTGCGCGTCGTCACGTGCGCGGGCAGGCGGTCCTGCTGCCGGAACTGGAACTCGCTGCGGTTGATGCATTGCGCCAACGGCCCCAGGGGATCGGCCGTGCGGTCTTGCGCCTGGGCGGCCAGGGCGGCAACGAGCATGGGAATGGCAAGCAATGGGCGGTGATTCATGAGCGGCATCAGTCCAGGAGTGAAGGTGCCGCGAGCATAACCGTCCATATTGCCAGAAGGCAAATGTTTAGTTGCCATCCTCTAAAGCCCGTGTGCATGGCATCTTAATAGGAAATTCACCTGGCCCGCGTAGCATTCAGATTGGCAAGGCTCTCATTGTGCAGCGCCTGCCCTTTTCCGGCTGAATCATGAATGACATCGCTTTACCCCTGCACCACGGCGCCGCCGTGCCGCACCCGGCCAGCGGCCACCGCCTCAAAGCGGCGCTGGGCGCCCTCTTCTTTCCCCGCCAGCGCACGCGCTGGCAAGCTTTCCTGGGCAGCATGCCCGGCCTGAACTCGCTGGCGCAGCTGCATCCTTGCTTGCGCTTCAAGATTTACCGCCCTTACGCCTCGCGCCGGCTCGGTTGCACGGACAGGCTGGCCTTGCTGGAAGGCCATTACCGTTTCCTGTGGCAAGCCGGGGCGCGCGCCCTGGTCGAGCGGGCCGCGCGCCAGCCCGTGGTGCTGGCCGCGTTCGAAGGCAAGGATGGGGCGCTGTACCGCTTGCAGCTGACGGCCATCCACGACAGCTACCGCGAAGGCGAACTGTGCCTGCGCCTGACGCGCGACGGCCAGCCGTTCTACCTGGCCAGCTTCCTGTTCCTGCCGCGCGCCGATGGCGTGTCCCTGCAACTGGGCGCGCTGCAAGGCTTGCGCTCGGAAGCGGGCGCGCAAGCCGTGAAGGCGGCCACGCGGGCGCTGCACGGTTGCCGCCCGAAAAATCTGATGGTGACGGCCCTGCGCGATTTCGGCGATTTTTTTGCCTGCAATAACCTGTTTTTGATCAGCAATGACAACCGCATCGCCCTGAATGCGCGGCGCCGGCGCCATATCGCCGCCGATTACGACCTGGCATGGCAGGAATTGCATGCCTTGCGCATGCGCGACGGTAATTATCACCTGCCCTGCGCGCCCTACCGGGCGCCCGACCTGGCCGACGTGCCATCGAAGAAACGGGCCGATGCGCGTCGGCGCGGTGAATTGCTGCAGTGCATGTCTACCGACATGCGCGCGCAGCTGGCGTGCCTGCTGGAAGCGCCGATGGCTGAACATTGAGCAAACGCAAGCCTTGCCATACCGGCAAACATAAAACTCAGGCAACCTTCATGTTGGGCCCGTATCCTTCACCAGGCATGCCAGCCACCTTCCCCATGCGCCGGCGTGCCTTCGATCCACTCTGGACAAGGTTACCCATGACACCCACTTTCGCCCTCCTCCCCCTTTGCCTCGCCGGCAGCGCCGCCCTGGCCGCGCCCGCGCTGGACGACGCCGTGCGCCAGCGCGCGGAAGAACTCACGCGCACGGGCTTGCACGCCAGCATCGTCATCGCCGTGATCGAAGGCAAGGACAGCGCCGTGTATGGTTTTGGCAGCAGCCATGCAGGCAAGAGCGCCAAGCCTGGCGCCGACACCGTCTACCAGATCGGTTCCGTCACCAAGACCATGACGGCCTTGCTGCTGGCCAACGCCGTCGTCGAAGGCAAGGCCAAGCTCGACGAGCCCGTGGCAGCCTTGTTGCCGGGCTATACCGTGCCTGCCTTCGATGGAAAAACGATCAGCCTGCTCGACCTGGCCACGCATTATTCCTCGCTGCCGCGCTTGCCCGACAACTTCGCGCCCAAGGACCCGGCCAACCCGTATGCCGACTACACGGAAGCGAAGCAGCGGCAGTTTCTCGCCGCCTACCACCTGCCGCGCGCGCCAGGCACGGCCTTTGACTACTCGAACATCGGCTACGCCGTGCTGGGCACGGCCCTGGCGGCCCAGGCCGGCACCAGCTATGAAGCGCTGCTGCAAAAGCGCATCGCCGTGCCGCTCGGCATGCGTTCCACCTCGAACAAGCCCACGCACGGCATGCTGGCGCGCCTGGCGCCCGGCCATCTGCTGTCGGGCGAAGCCACGCCCGCCTGGGATTTGAATGTGGTGGCGCCGGCCGGCGGCGTGTATTCCAGCGCCCGCGACATGGTCGCCTACCTGCAGGCGTATATGTTCAAGCCGCTGCGCCCGTATGCGCTGGCGATCCAGCCGCAGCGTCCGGTGGCGTCTGGCGACGACACGAAAATCGGCCTGTCCTGGCTGCTGGAACAGCGACAGGGCCAGGCCTACGCCTGGCACAGCGGCCAGACGGGCGGCTACAGCAGCTATGCGGCGTTCACGACGGACGGCAAGCGGGGCGTGGTGGTGCTGACGAATACGGCGCGCGACGTCGATGCGCTGGGCTTGTCCACCTTGCTGCCCGGCACGCCCCTGCCGCCGCTGAAAAAGCCGCAAGCGGCCATCGACGTGCCGCGCGCCGCGCTCGCCGAGTACGTTGGCGAGTATCCACTGGACAAGGATTTCACCTTGACGGTGAGCCTGGGCAAGCAAGGCCTGGAAGCGGCCGGTACGGGCATGGGATCCGCCCCCTTGTTTGCCAGCGCGAAAGACCTGTTCTTCTTCCGCGCCATCGACGCGGAACTGGCGTTTACGCGCGATGCGGCGGGCAAGATCGCCAGTGCCGTGCTCAAGCAAAGCGGGCAGGACACGGTCTTGCCGCGCAAGGAGTAATAAGACCAAGCCTCGTCTGTAGGCTTGATCTTGCGTCTGCAATTTTTAATCAATTCCCACGTTAATGCATAAATACTAGATAGAAATTACTTCCTACGCACCGCTTAAGAAAATAAAATATCTTGCCACAATGGAAAATAATTCATACAACCGCATAAAAAAGAAAGTTCTATAGTTGAACACTATTATAAAGATGTTGGGCAATACTTCTTGCCCTATCTTGAACTCCAGAACTTTCGGGAAATTTCTCTCCAACCAAAGCCTTGGCCAATGGATAACCCTTTCCCTCTAATTTCTTAATTTTCTCAGAAACTGTTAAGTTCATAAGTTCTTCTGAATTTGTTTTTTCATCAACCAGTAATAAATTTCCTATGCTGCCAACAACATCAGAACTTAACCCATCCTTCATGGTTGATTCTGAAATTATATGCTCAATACTCATTGCATCATGATTTATGTCAATTCCACCAAACTTGTCGCCAAATTGTTTTGAAAGACAATACTTAATAATGCCCTTATTTTTTGTCTTACTAGATAAGTAAGATAACTCTAAAAACTTCACCTCAAATTCCTCATATTGCGGCAATTTTGTCCTCAGGGAATTAAAGAGACTAGATATAATGGCCTGAATGTCATCATTTCCTTTCGCTCCGGTTAGGGAAATCGCATGACTCGAATACGTTGTAGCAATAACACCTGACGATCTCTGCGAAGTAATAGCATTAAATACAAAATGAAAATATTCTAGCTTCCTCAGGCACGCCTTTAAATTTCTTAAGGTGAGTCGCTTTTCATAATAGGCTCGCAATAGAGCCAGTGTCATAGATGATTGTTGCTTCACCTTAAATAGTCTTAATGCCTTAAGAGACTCTCTGACATCAGTTTCTTCCCTGCTCCACTCATGGGCACCAGGATCGATCAATTTGCAATAAATAGCTGCTGCATGATTTAATTTCTTAAGTAAATCATTCGCATTCTTTTCATCCTCGGATACATATTTTGAAATTGCTGAAAATAATTTCTTGTCAGTAGTGTAGTTGTATTCAGAGATCCAAAAATGCAAAAGAAATGAGTCAATTATTTCCGACTCACTTGCATCATCGAATTTCCTAATCAATGAATTCCAAGATTCTTTCGCCGAATCCAATTTCGCGTTACCTTCCTTTATCTTGCTTAACAATAGATTTTTCACTAAATCCGATGTACGCAAATCACGTCCTCGAGCATTTAAGGTTTCAAATATCAGATGCGCATCACTTTTATTGTCTAGCTGAATAAAAACAAGCTTCAAGGATAGCACCTTATCCCGAATTTCCTTCAACTTTAGAATGGGGTCTGGAACATCCACCGGAAACATACTTATTTGACCACCACTTTCGGAATTGGAGGTTGGAACCTCATCCTCCAATCGCGCACAAATAATCTCAAATGCATTTTTTAACTTTTGTTCCTCAATTCCCACATCGCAATCTATTTTTAAGCCATTGAAAGATTGAATGTGATCTTGGAGGTAAGGGAATGATGTATCGGCATCTAATATGAACTCAGCCTCATTATCTATGTTCGGTTGCTCAACAAATTTATGCACACCTTTTGCCAGATTATCTTCACCCAGTCTTAAAAAGGAATTCCTTATTGCAGACAGCATAAGAGTAATAGTCGTTAATCTCTGTTGACCATCGACAATTCCAAAATATGGCTTTCTTTCCTGGTACACGACCATCGATCCAATGAAATAATTTTCTGAAACATCATTAATTATATCGTTCCAAAAATTTTCCACTTCATCTCTTTCCCAAGAGTAAGGGCGTTGGAAGCGTGGTATCTGGAAATATCCTAGTGAGAAAATGTCTTGTATTTGCTTATCGTGGGCTTCAATTTTCATCTGAATTTAACTTGAAATTTAATAAATTTTAGGGTGATAAGAAAGAATATTTCTCGTTTACAATGATGTCTTTGAGATTTCACCATCAAGCATATAGTTTTCGATTACTTTTATCAATTCAAGTCGGGATTTTGTTCTAAATTCTCCCAGAAATACTTCAGAATTCATTTTTTTCTTATCTTGACGATCAAATGCCACTTTGCAAAATTCAACAACGAACTCGCCATCGGGGTCGTCTTCCGGCTCGAAGTGCGAATTGAAGCAGTAACCGCTGTCGCGGCAGCTGCCCCACAGCAGCAATGCGCTGCTGAACCATTCCATGGTGTCCGGCCCCGGCTCCACCTCGAACAGGGTGTTGACAGTGATGTGCCAGCCGCCCGGTACGCGCAGCGGCTGCAAGGGATAGGGAAAGCGTGGCGGTTTCATGGGGACGGTGGCGCGCGGCGCGTTTGATAAAAGGCAAGGAATTGCGCGGCCGGCAGCGCTTTGGCGAACAGCCAGCCCTGGCCGAATTCGACTTTGCGTTCCAGCAAATAATCGGCTTGCTGCTGCGTTTCGATGCCTTCGGCCACGATCAGCATGTTCAAGGTGCGGGCCATGGCGATGATGTGCGGCGTGACGCTGCTGGTGGCCGCATCCGTGCCGATGGTATCGACGAAGGATTTGTCGATCTTCAAGGCGTCGAGCGGCAGGTTTTGCAGGCTCGACAGGCTGGAATAGCCGGTGCCGAAGTCGTCGATGGCCACCGCATGGCCGCGCGCCCTGGCCTTTTCGATGGTGGCGCGCGCCGCGTCCACGTTGATGAAGCCCCGCTCCGTCGCTTCCAGCCAGATCTGCTGCGCCTCGATGCCCGTGCCGGCCAGGGCCCGCTCCAGCACGTCGAGCACGCGGCCCGTTTCGATATCGCTGGCGCACAGGTTGATGGCGATGTGCAGCTCGCGGTCGGCCAGCAGCGCGGTGCGCATGTCGGCGATGACGCAATCGATCACCTGGTCGGTGATGGGTAGAATCAGGTCGCCTTCCTCGGCCACGGGGATGAACAGGTCGGGCCGTATCATGCTGCCATCGGGACGGCGCCAGCGTATCAGCGCCTCGGCGCCCACGCACACGCCCGTATCGAGCGCGATGATCGGTTGATAATGGACAAAGAATTCGCGCCGGTCGATGGCGATGCGCAACTCTCCCATCAGCGACAAACGGCGGCGCGACAGCCACACGACGATGCCGACGAGGAAGGCGGCCATCAGCAGGCCCAGCGGCAAGAGCAGCAGCTGTTCGCGCCGCAGCCTGTCGTTCAGCTTGCTGCGCGGTTCGATCATGACGGCCGTCAAGCCATCGCGGTACAGCATGGCATGGATGCTGCCGTCCGGTACGGCGCCGGCCGCCGCCGGCTGGCCGGCCAGCAAGGCTTGCACCAGCGCCGGGTCCGGATGGTGCAAGGTGTCGAGCACGCCCCGCTTGCCGATGGCCACGGCCATCTGGATGTCGCTGTCGACGATGACGTCGGAAAAGCGCACGGGATCGATCAGCACCTTGTAGGCGCGATACGACAGCCCCACCATGCGCTTGCCGCCGCTGACGACGGGGCGCAGGTCGAAATCGAGGCCCATGCCATTGTCCAGGGTAAAGTCAGCGGGCGTGACGGCGATGCGCTCTTCCTCGATGCCCGTGGACGTGCATTTGAGCAAGCCGTTTTCCACATAGCCGATATCGTCGATGCTGCGCGTGGTGATGGTGATGCGGCGCAATTGCTGGACATGGGCTTCCGAACACGGCGCCAGCTCCAGCGCATCGGCGCTGCGCAGGGCCATGCTGGCCGAGGCGATCGAACGGTGGGCGCGCTCGAGCGCGTAACCGGCCAGCAGGCGTAGGCGTTCCTGCTCGCCCTGCTCGGCCCGCACGGACGACAGGTAGAAGGCCAGGCTCAGGGGAGCTGCCACGCCGATGACGGCCACCAGCACGCTGGTGATGATAATGCGTTTTCTGCGCATGCAATTCCCGCGGTAGTTATATGAATGCCATGTATTTCCTGATGGCATCATATTACAAGCAGAGGCCGCGCACGCAGAACTTGCTGAACAGTTACACTTTTTCCAGCGGCCTTGCCAGCACGAACACCAGCGCCGCCACCACGGCCGCGAGGCCGCCAGCCAGGTACAGCACGCTGGCAAAGCCGTCGATGAAGGCGTGGCGCGCCGCTTCCTGCGCCACGGATTGCAGGGCGGGCGGCAGCTGGCCGAAGGCGTCGGATGCGTTGCCGGCGACGATGCGCCCGATCATTTCCGGCGAAGCCTTCAAGCCGTGCAGCCACGCCAGTTGCTCGAACGAGGCGGCCGTGCGCATGGCCAGCACGGCGCCCAGCGCGCCCACGGCCAGCACGATGCCGACAAAGCGGGTGGTGGTGCTGATGCCGGAGCCCATGCCCGTGCGCTCGCGAGGGATGCAGGCGAGGATGGCCTTTTGCGTGGTGCCGTTGAGCAATCCGGCCCCCGCCCCCGTGACGACCATGCCCGCCGCCACCCAGCCGTACTGCAGGCTGGCGGCGGCCAGGGCCGTGGCCACGTTGCCCACGGCGACGATCAACAGCCCCGTCACGAGGATGCCGCGGTCGTCCAGGTAATGCATGGCGCGCGGCGCCAGGCGCGACAGCACGACCATGGCGACGGCAAACGGCAGCATGGCGCAGCCGGCCAGCACGGCGGAAAAGCCGAAGGCGTTCTGCAAATACAGGGGCAGGAACGTCATCATCACTTGCGCGGCGATGGCGTAGCCGAACATGCCCAGCACGGCGCCGACGAACACGCGCCGGCCAAACAGGGATAAATCGACCATGGGCGCGCGCTGGCGCCGCTCCACCAGCACGAACACCAGCAGCAGCGCCGCGCCGGCGGCAAAGCGCAGCAAGGTGGCGCGGCTGGACCAGCCCGCCACGCTGGCGTCAATCAGGCCCCAGATGATGCAGAACAGGCCGGCGGAAAACAGCAGCGCGCCAGCCGGGTCGAAGCTGGCGTTGGACGCATCCTTCGATTCATCCACGTGCCTGCTAACCAGCCACATCAAGATGGCCACGACAGGCAGGTTCAGGTAGAAAATCCAGCGCCAGTTGATGGCGCTCGTGATCAGGCCGCCCAAGAGGGGCGCCACCGTCATGGCCACGCCCATGGCCGCGCCCCACACGGACCAGGCGCGCGCCCGCTCCTTTTCCGCATGAAACGTGTGGCCGATGACGGCCAGCGCGGAGGTGAGCAGCAGCGCGGCGCCGAGTCCCTTGACGGCGCGCGCCACGTTGAGCACGAACGGCGTCCACGCCAGGCCGCACAGCAGGGACGCCAGCGCGAACACGGCCAGGCCAAACAGCATCACCCTGCGCCGTCCCAGGCGGTCGGCGATGCTGCCGGCTGGCAACAGGAATGAGGCGAACGCCAGCATGTAGGCGCTGACCACCCATTCCACGTCGACGAAGCTGGCGTTGAGCGAGCGGGCGATCGACGGCAGCGAGACGGCCACCACGTTGGTGTCGAGCATGATCAGCGCGCACACGCCCGAGCACGTATATAAGGTCCAGTTGGTATTCTTCATGCCCCGATTGTAAGCACGCTTGTATTATTTCCTGTTATAAGATGATCGCCTTATAATTCACTGATGGTGAATACAGACAAAGACATGGAATTGCGGCATTTCCGCTGCATACTGGCCGTCGCGCACAGCCTGCACTTCGCGCGGGCCGCTGCCGAGCTGGGAATTTCGCCGCCCGCGCTGACCAAGCAGGTGCAGGAAACGGAAAGCCTGCTCGGCACGCGCCTGTTCCAGCGCAGCAAGCGCGCCGTGGCCCTGACGGCGGCCGGCGAATTGTTCGTCATCGAAGCCACCCGCGCGCTGGGGCAGCTGGCGCAGGCGCAGGAAGTGGCGCGGCGCGCGGGACGGGGCGAGCTGGGACGGCTGGAAATCGGCTATGTGGCCTCGGCCGCCTACTCAGGCGTGCTGCAGGACCAGTTCGCCCGCTTTCGCGCCAGCCACCCCGGCATCCACATCGGTGCGCGCGAATACGCGATGGATGCCCTGCCCGGCTTGCTGGACCAGGGCCGGGTGGACCTGGCGTTCGTGCGTCCGCCCCTGCACTTGCCGGACGGACTCGACAGCGTGGTCTTGCTGCGCGACCGCTTCGTGCTGGCCGTGCAAGCGGACAGCCCGCTGGCACGCCTCGGCGTGGCGGGGCCGGCCGCGCTGGCGCAGCAGGCGTTCATCGTGCCGGAACAGGAATTGGGAACCCTGGAGGCGAGCCGGCGCGGCGGCTTTGCGGCACAGGTGGTGTCGCGCCCAGGCAGCCTGGTGGCCGTGCTGACGGAAGTGTCGCTGGGCGTGGGCTGCGCCATCGTGCCCCACTCGGTGATGGCCAGCGTGCAATTGCCCGGCGTGTGTTTCCGCGAGCTGGAAGGGCCGCAGATCAGCTCGGAAATCGCCGTGGCCTTCCGCCGCCACGAACAGGCGCCCGCCGCGCGCGCCTTCATCGCCCAGCTGCGCGCGGCGGCGCTGACTTAAGGTCGAACGCCCTTCAATACGGCCACGGCGTAGGTGCAGGCGGTGGCCGTTTCATTCATGAACACGCAGTCGGCCGGCGGGCCCAGTTCCAGGCAGTCGCCCTCGTCCAGCACGTGGCGGGTCTCCCCTTCGAGGAAGACGAGGCTGCCGCTGAGCGACCAGACGAGTTGCCGCCGCGACGCATAGGCGGCGGCCGGCATGGCCACCACGGCGCCGGGCGGCAAGGTAATATGCACGAGGTCGAGCGGCATGTCGGACGCGGGCGACACGTGGCGCCGCACATAGCCGCTCTGCGGGTCGATCCACACGGGCTGCTCAGCCTGGCGCAGCAAGCGCCCTGCGCGCATTTCGGCGCGGGCGATCAATTCGGACATGCTCAGGTCGAAGGCGCCCGACAGGCGCGCCAGCAAGGTGGCCGTGGGGCTGCAATCGCCCCGCTCCACCTTGTGCACCATCGCGCGCGACACGCCAGAGCGGGCCGCCAGCTCCGTCAGCGACCAGCCCAGGCTTTCCCGCTCGAGGCGTACCCTGGCGCCGATGCGCTGGTTCAATTCGTCTGGTTTAGTGGACATAATCAGGATTTATTGGACAAAAGCGTGGGCGGCAATCTATGATTTGTCCATTATAGTAGACGCCTAGCAAGGAGAGCAACATGCAGATACGCGATGCCCACGCGGGCGACATCGAGGCCATCACGGCCATCTACAACGATGCCGTCAGCAATACCCTGGCCATCTGGAATGAACGGACGGTCGATGCGGCCAACCGCGCCGCCTGGCTGGCCGACCGCGAAAAGGCCGGCTATCCCGTGCTCGTCGCCATCGATGCGGAAGGAACTGTCGCTGGCTACGCCTCGTTCGGCGACTGGCGCCCGTTCGAAGGCTTTCGCCATACGGTCGAGCATTCCGTGTACGTGCGCGCCGATCGGCGCGGCGCCGGGGTCGGCAAGGCCTTGATGGGGGAATTGATCGCGCGGGCGCGCGGCCTGGGCAAGCACGTGATGGTGGCGGGCATCGAAGCGGGCAATGCCGGCTCGATCGCCCTGCACAAGCAGCTGGGCTTCGAAGAGGTGGGACTGATGCGCCAGGTAGGCACCAAGTTCGGCGCCTGGCTGGACCTGGCGTTCCTGCAGCTGCAGCTCGATACGCGCAGCGATCCGGACGGCGTCGCGCCGCCCGGTTGAGGTCAAACAAATATCAAGGAGCGCGCATCAGAGATCGATCTCCGGTGGCGGGCGGCGCAGCGCCATATGTTCCCACACGGCCACCAATACCAGCACGCAACTGGTGATGCAGGCCAGGGTCAGGGGCGAATACAGCCGGCCATACGCCATCGGGATCAGCGCCAGGATGATCAAGATGCCCAGCAGGTGCGACAGCGGCGGCGTGGCGCGGTCGTTGCTGACCCATTTAAACAAGGCATTGCCCAGCAGATACAGGATCGGGCCGCCCAGCAAGGCGCTGATGCCAGCGAAGCTCGCCTCGTCCGGATGCACGAGGGCCAGCTCGTCGGCCACGGCGGAAACGATCACGCCGCCCACGATCAGCACGTGGATATACGTGTAAGCCTTGCGGGCGATGCGGCCCGGATCCTTCGAGTGGGCGATGCGGTGGTGGCCCGCCTCGGCGCCCGTGTCGAAATAGATCCACCACATGGCGATGCTGCCGACCAGGGCCGACAAAAAGCCCAGCCAGTTGGCGGCCGTCCATTCCAGGCCGGCGAAGGTGGCGCCCGTCACCAGCAGCGATTCGCCCAGGGCGATGATGACGAACAGCGCGCAGCGCTCGGCCATGTGGCCGCCGTCGACATCCCAGTCGGCCGTCGAGGAACGGCCCAGGCCCGGCATGCCGAACTGCATCCAGGGACCGGCCAGGTCGATCAGCAGGGCCGCGCCCCACCAGAAGATGCGCTGCTCGGGCGACGCGATGCCGCCGGCGATCCAGAAGATGCCGGACAGCACGGCCCACAGGGCGATGCGCTGGAAATTGCGGCGGCGCGACAGTTCCTCATGGCGCACGGCCCACCAGGCGAACAGGGGCCGGCCCACCTGCATGGCGACGTAGGCGCCCGCAAAGCCGAGGCCCCGCGTGCCGAACGCTTCGGGAATCGAGGCCGACATGAGCAAGCCGCCCAGCATCATGGCGAACAGGCTGATGCGCACGGGGATGCGTTCGGGATCGAGCCAGTTGGTGATCCACGAGGTAAAGATCCACACCCACCAGACGGCCATCAACAGCAGGCCCGTCTGCAGCCAGCCCATGGCGCTCAAGTGCGCCAGCAAGCCGTGCGACAGTTGCGTGACGGCAAATACGAACACGAGGTCGAAGAACAGCTCGATCATGCCCACCTTGCCGCTGTCCTGCACGCCGCGCTGGCGCAGCAGGGAAATGCGATTATTCATTTTTTTCCTTGCATAAATACCGGACCGGCGCCCGCGGCGCTGGCCAAAACGGCACGATGATAGCAGATGGGGATGGCGGCCATGGCGACGCCCTGCGGTCGGCATGCGTTTGCTCTTCCGGCCGAATTTCGTTACGATGGGCCGCATGCGCGGGACACCACCTCCACCATGTATCAGCTGAATTGGCGCGGCCCCTGGCTCGCTGCCGCGCTGCTGCTATCGCTCGGCGGCGACGCCCCGGCGCTGGCGCGCCAGCTGGCCGAACCGGCCCCCGCGTGCCGGGCGCCGCAAACCATGGCGCTGACGGTCAACAGCGACGCCATCGCCACGGCCACCAACGATATCAATGACAACACCCAGGTGGCGCTGCGCGCCAACGGCACCGCCTACTGGACGGTTTTATTGTCGACAGCGAATATCCTGCTGCAGCTGGGCGCCGACCGCGGCGATACCATCGTGACGTTCCAGAAAGGACTGACCCTGCGTTTCCAGGCGCTCGGTCCGCAGCAATATCAAATCCTCATCGATGGCCCCATCCTCGATGACGGCACGCAATACACGCTGACTGGCAAGGTGGTAGCCGTTTTTGAACGCTGTCCGGCCCTGCCCGCGCCGGCCGCGCAATAAAGCCGCGCAGGCTATCTATTTAAATCAATAAACCGTTTATATTCAATTGCATTTCCTATCCCGCTTGCCTGCCGCCGCGCAAAATGGCCGGCGGCGCATTCCCGTGCCGCGTCTGGAAGCCGCATTATTCTTGCCTTCGCGACAATTCGAGAGAATCGCGCAAAAAAATAGGCATAGAATCGCTACTCGTCATGCGCAAGAGCCGGCATGGTTATATTACGAATAGCCGGAAACTACTTTTTTGAATAAGCAAATACGAAATATATTAATCAATTCCGGATTGATTAATATCAAATATCTTGTCTTTATTTGAAATTGCGTATTGTCCCGCCATATTTTTATGGCATGGTCGCAAAGCCGTCGCAATACCATTTCCACCGACTTACCCAACTGCCCCGAACCTGTCGGCCACGGGGCGCCCACCGCAAGTGCAGGCCGATATCACCTCATGGAGAATGTCATGTCTAACTTACCTCGCGTCGAAGTCACCAACCATACGCTGGCCTCCGGCCAAAGCGTCACCACCAACACCACGCCGAACAGCATCGCGCTGTCCATCGCCAGCAGCGACAGCAACAACCAGACCGGCATCGCCTTCCAGTTCCAGGGCCGCACCACGTACTGGAATCCCAGCGTCAGCACGGGTTTCACCACGGCCAAGCTGGCCAGCGACACGGGCAACGGCGTCGTCACGTGGAAAGCCGGCCTGACGGTCACCTACTCGCCGCAAAGCACGGGCCTGTATAACGTGCTGCTCTCCGGCGACATCGTCGACAGCGGCACCTTGTATAGCTACACGGGCTTCGTGCTGGCCACCTTTACCTCCAACTCGCAGTAAGCGGCGGTTCCGCGCCCGCCTGCGGGCGGGCGCTCCGGATGGCCGCCCGCCACCGCATCCAGGCAAGCCGCCTGGCCATCCGACGCCCTTCCGGGCCCACCCGTTGTAAACGATTGCGTTGCCGCGCGGCAGCCATGCCGCCGCATCGCAGCCCGAGTCGCGTCTTGAGTGGAGGTTGTCATGGGTTTCAGTTTCGTCGCCACCGATCCCGCCAGCAAGGTCAGCCTGTATGAATCGCCGCCGCAGGCGGAGCATGCGTGGGCCGGCTACCTGCTGCCGCCCGTCGCGCCGCCGGCCACGCCCCCGGACGGCATCAGCTATGCCGACAGCCTGTCGCCGCAGCGCATGGGCAGCTACGTGTTTGCCAGCGCCCGTCCGGCGGCGCTGGACGCGGCGCCCGGCCCCTTCATCGCCGCCCTCGTCGCGTATATCGACCGGCAGTCATCGGCGCCGGGACTGAACCTGAACGCGCTGCTGTGGCTGCGCGACACCGATGCAGCGCCGACTGATTCCTTCAAGAACTACGGCTGCAGCTACACCTATAACCAGCTGACCAAGGGCTTTGCCACCAGCAGCAACGTCAATTTCCGGCTGGGACAGGACCTGCTGTTCAACGTGCTGTCCGGCGTCGGCCTGTCCATCGACGCCGCCAGCGGCAGTCTGCGGCTGGCCGCGCCGCTGGCTACGCCGCCGGCGCTGGCCTTCCAGCGCAATGCCAGCGATATCGGCATACGCGTCTCGGGCAGCGACGGCACGATCCGCACGTTCGTGCCGCTGGCGGGCGCGAATGCGGGCTGCCTGACGTTTACAGCCACCGTCAACCCTCCCGTCACCTTCGGCCCAAGCGGCCTGGCCGTCGGCTTCCCCATGACCGCGCGCGACACGGCCAGCGGCCAGCTGCAGCAGCTGTTCTACCCGGCGCTGAGCGCGCCCACCGGGCTGTCGGACAGACTGGCCTGGGTCGGCACCGTCGACCCGCTCGATCCCTACAATCAGAAGCTGTCCGCCAAGGCGAGGCTGGAAGGCGTATTGCGCTGCGGCTTGCTGCCGGCCGGCCGGCCCGCCTTGCCGTCCACCTACCGCACGGCGCTGGGCCATGCGACGATCTTGCGGCCGCTGGGCGCCGCCAGCGGGCAGCCGCCCGTGATCGGCCTGCAGTCGGGCGCCCTGGCCTTCGGCTGCGCCGCGCAGTCGCCTTCCCAGCCCGCCACCAGCAAGGCCCTGCTGACGCCGGCCGGGCGCTTCGGCCTGAGCGCCATCGGCCAGGCTGACGGGGCGCAGACAAACTTGTTATGCGGCATCTTCGGCTCGGAACAGCTGAGCATGACCACCTATGATGGCGCCGCGCCGGAGAATGACAGCCTGCTGTTCGTGCCCGCCTCGCCCGCCTACGCGTCCGTCTTTCCGTTCCAGGCAGCGACCCTGGACTTGCCCGATTCCGGTAACGTGGCCACGCCGCTGACGGCCGATTACCTCGGTTGCTGGGCCAGCGTGCTCAAGGGCGGCGCGGCCACGCCGCATTACCATGCGGAGCCGGCGGGCAGTCCCATGTACGGCCTGCCGCCGGCCGCCCGGGCCGCCGCCTTGCTGCGCGCCGTGGCTGCCGATACCGTGCTCGCCTCGACCCCGCCCTCGCTGCCCGTGCCGCAGGGCGCCGCGCACGCCTTTCCCCTGCTGCCGTATGGCGGCGCCGTCAGCGGCGGCCCGCTGGATGTCAGCGCCGCCCTGTTGTCGAGCTTTGAAAGCAGCATCGTCGCCGCCACCCGCAAGGCCGTCATTTCCAGCGGCGCCAGCGCCACCTGGCAGGCGCGCGCGGCCGCCAGCCGCCGCGTGCGCGGACTGGCCGCCGGCGACGCGCTGGCGGAAGCGCCGCACTACCGCACCACGCCGCAGGGAGCGGTCGCCACCGTGTCCAGCCAGGCGCAGGACCAGGACGCCTTCCTGTCAGTGACCCTGGGTCAGACCCTGGGCGGCGGCGGCCAGGTCTTGCCGTTCGGCTTCCGCTTCCCGGACGCGACCTTGCAGGATGCCTTGCAGACCAACCAGCTGTTCCTCGTGGCCGTCAACGCGGCCCACCTGTCGGACGGCGCCGCGCACTTCGACAATACCGTGGGCATCGCGGGCTGGACCATGCAAGCGCAGGTGGGCGTCGGCGTGACGCCCACGTCCTACCGCAACGTGATGCTGCTCAAGTATTGCAGCGGCAGCGTCAGGGAACGCGTCGCCAATCCGAACGCCTGGTCGGGCGCGCCCGATTTTTCGCTGGCCGCCGACGCCGGCCCCGACGTCCAGGGCATCGCCTACACGGGGCTGTCGCAGTGGCTGCAGGATGTCATCGAAGCGGCCGAGGTGCTGGCGGCGGACAAGCCCGAATCGCCGTACCGGCATTTCCTGGAACTGGTCAGCGATCCCGCCTGGACGGGCGTGCTGGTGCTGCAGGCGGACCTGGATCCGTCCAGCCTGCCGCCCGGCCTGCAAGGCATCGCGGCCGGCCTCGACCTGACGCGCTTCGTCGCCCACCATTTCGGCTTCACGGCCAGCCGCGTGACGGTGCATGGCGACGGCAGCATCACCCTCGACGGCAATTCCAGCACCTTCGGCCTGGTCGACTACCAGGACCCGGCCTTCGCCGCCGGCCAGCGCAACGGCTTGCCGCCCGATACCCCCATCGCCCTGCCCGACACCGACAACTATGCATTCCGCGTGCTGCAATTACAGGTGCTGTTCGACAATGCCGTCATCAAGACCTTCAAGAGCTACGTGCAGCTGGCCGTCAACGCCCTGCTCGGCTCGCGCGTGACGGCCACCACCTTCGGCGGCAATGCGATGCCGAACAACGGCGTGGTACTCGACGGCAGCTATATCGACCAGAATGGCACCGGCATCTACATCTTCGAGCAAGCCACGCCGTCGATATTCAGCCTCGACAGCAACCTGCTGCGCCACGTGGCGTTCCAGCGCATCCAGTTCAACTGCCTGGGCACCACCGACGCGGGCGCGACCGTGCTGAACCGTTTTTCCGTCTGGGGCACGCTGGACTTCGCCAGCCTGGACGACCGCACGGGCGCCGTGCTGGACCTGCTGTCGTTCGGCGCGCTGGCGCCGGACCTGCCGCCGGACGGCGCAGGCCTGGCCTTTTCCAACCTGGTGATCGACATGCGCTATCCGCAGACGACGCCGTCGGCCGTGCGCTTCGACGAGGTGACGGCCAACCTGGCCTACGACCTCGACGCCAGCCAGGCCAGGCCGGACAGCCTGTTCAAGGGCTTCGGCCTGGAACTGTCGGGCTTTATCGCCGCCGCCGACGGGCAAAAGCCGGCCGATTTCGGCTTCCTGCCCGTCAGCACGGCGCTGAACCTGGGCACGCTCGACGGGCCATGGCACGGCATCGTGTACGACGTCACCATGGGCGGGCCGGGCGCGCTCGTCTCGGCCGCCGGCTTCCATTCGACCCTGCTGCTGGCCTGGTCGCCTGCCAGCACGGCCGACGACGACGAACAAGCCGTCTTCGTCGGCCTGTCGCTGCCCGGCGCGGCGCCGGGCGCCAGGCTGATCAGCCTGCAAGGCATCTTCAAGCTGGCCATCGACAATATCGGGCTGATGCGGCAAAAAGTGCCCGACGGCGACTCCTACTATTACTGCCTGCGGCTCGACAATATCGCCATCAAGTTCCTCGGCATTGCCAAGCTGCCGCCCGACGCGAACATCCAGTTCTTCCTATTTGGCGACCCGAAGAATACGGGCAGCCTGGGCTGGTATGCCGCGTACATCGCCGATGCGGCCGCCCGCCAGGAGCAGGCACTGGCCGCGCTGCCATTGCCTGCCATTTCACTGGGGAGCGCAGCATGACCAACGTCGTGTACTGGAATATCGAGAACTTCGGCATCAACAAGGTCAACAATCCCAGCCGCAAGCGGCCCCGCTATGGAGAAGGCGGCCGCTGCGGCGGCAACCTGCCGGCCGTGGCCGCGCTGCAGCGCCGCAACCACATCCTGACCATCCTGCGCGCCACGCAGCCCGACATCTTCGTCCTGATCGAGGTGTCGGCCAGCGCGGCCGGCGCCGGCGACCTGGCGCCCGACACGGGCGGCCTGCAGGGCGCGATCTTCCTGCTGCAACAGCTGCGCACCGACCCCGCCGACCCCAACCGCGCTGCCTGGCGCATGGTGCCGCCGCTGAAAGTGGGCACGGGCGGGCGCACGGAATCGGTCGCCGTGCTGTACCGCGGCATATCGGGCACGGTTGGCACGCCCACGGAAGTGCGGCGCTATTTCACGGGGCCGAACGTGTGGACGGGCGGCGGCGTGTCGGCCGTGGCGGCCGGCGCCGTGCCCGCCGCCTACCCGGCCGGGGGCGCCGGCGCGCCCGACATCCAGGATTTGCTCAACCCGCAAGGCCAGCCGGCGCGCACCATCCCCGCCGGCGCGCAATACAACGGCGGCCTGGCCGAGGGCATGGCGGCGGCGCGCATCGCCTTCGCCCCCGCGCCGGCGCCGGCCGTGCCGCCCGTCGTTGGCGGCCTGGTCAATTTCAATGGCTTGCGCCAGCCCTTCATGGTCACTTTCGTGGAAACCAACCGGGCCAACGTCATCACGCGCAACCTGACCCTGTTTGCCGTGCATGCGCCGCCCAACCACGGCGGCGCCACCAATTTCATCAATATCCTGCTGCGCGGCGTGCTCGACGTGGCGGCGCCGCCCGCCGGCGCGCCGCACAATGAAGTCAAGATGATCTGCGGCGACTTCAACCTGAACGCCATCTACGCGCAGCCGCCCGGCGCGGGCGGGCGGACGACGGCCTACGACCAGTTGCGCGCGATCAACTACATACCGCTGCTGGACCCGCCGCCCGCCATGCCGGCGGCGCCGAACCTGACGCTGGATGCGTACCAGGGCTACCTGGCCACGCATATCCGTCCCAAGCGCACCAAGCAGCAGCTGACGCAGCAATCGCGCTTCCTGTGGTCCGACAATACGGCCGGCGGCGCGCTGGTGGCGGCGCCGTATCCCGGCTATAACTATATCGGCAGCGATATGGTGAGCAACTTTTTCTCGATCGACAATATGCTCGTCAACCCGCTGGTGCCGGCGAATAACTACCAGTTCACGGTGATGAACCCCGTGTCGGGCACGCCGTTCACGGTGGCGGGCGGCATGCCTGCGGGCGTGCCCATCGGCACGCGCCCGCTGCCCGCGCAATTTCCGAACGTGCCTACCGGCATGGCCTGGCCGCAATCGCCGGCGGCCGTGTATGCCGTAGGCCAGGCGCGCACCCTGAACGGCTGGGCCAATTACGGCTACCTGCGCAGCACCAGCGACCACCTGGCGCTGTTTGCCGTGCTGTAGACAGAGCGTCCGGGCGGGTGCGAGCGTCCGCCCTGGACATCATGACTGATTCAAGGAGCAAGTTCGTATGGCCACCACCGATACCGCGCTGGAAAACCTGCAGCAAGCCATCGTCAACGCCGCCAGTAGTGGCCCGTTCGCCCTCGATGCCGCCTTCCTGGAAGCGGGCCTGGCCGACCCGGACGTCGCGCCGCCCGAAAAATTCGACGCCATCATCGGCCAGGCATTCCAGATCGACGCGGCGCAGTTCCTGATCAGCTGCGCGGCAGCCGACGTGGGCGCCGTGAGCGACGGCGTGTTTACGGTCAGCAAGGCGAGCCTGCCCTTCATCGGCGGCCTGCTGCAAACTCCGGCTACGCTGGTGTTTTCCACGCAGCCTGCCGCCGCGCGCTCGTCGGCCGACGACGGGGATGACGGCGGGGATGACGCGGCCGTGCTGGTGGTGCAGGTGGCCGCCAGTCCCGCGGACTGGAACTGGGACAGCAGCTTTCCCTTCATGGGCGGCTGGCCGTTCGGCGAATTGCCGCTGTCGGGCGCGCTGCTGGTGTTTTCCAGCGCCGACGGCGTCTATCCATGGGGCGGCGACAGCGCGCTGTCCGTCACGGGCGGCGCCAAGCAGAACCTCAGCGCCAGTGTGGCCCTGCCCGCCTTCGTGACGCCATTTCTGGAACTGTTTTCCGACCTGGCCGCGCCGCCGGGCAAGCTGCAGATCGGCGGCTACCTGGACATGGCGCTGTACGACGGCAAGACGTTCGAACTGGGCGGCCTGATGCCCAGCGGCGTGCTGTCGGCCACGCTCAGCGAGCTCGACTGCACGTTCGCCGGCTACCTGCGCGTGGCGGCGCCCAGCCTGACCGTGACGATCCCGCCGCCCGTCGATGCGCCGCCGCCCGACGCCCTGCTGCTCGACGGCGGCATGCAGCTGCTGCTGCGCGGCGCCGGCGAAGCGGACGACGAGGAAGCGGCCGACGGCGACCAGGCCGCCACGCTGGCCTTGACGGCCACGCTCAGCGTGGAAGGCGCCGGCGCCGCCGACTACACGCTGTCGCTGCTGCTGCAGCCATCGAACGCCGACGGCGACGGCAACTACGCGGTCAGCCTGGAAGCGGGCAGCGACGGGCCGCCCCTCAGTCCCGCCGCCGCCATCGGCCTGATCGGCGGGGGCGCCAGCTATTTCCGCGCCACCCCGGCCGTGCTGCAGGAGTTCCTGACGTCGTTCGGCCTCGGCGGCATGACCATCAGCGGCAGCATCCCGCCCAAGGCGGCGCCCACGGTGGACCAGGTCACGCTGCAGCTGCGCAGCGTGCGCGATCTCAGCTGGCAGCCCATCCCGGCGCCCACGCCCGCGCTGAGCTTTACCATCACCTCGTTCTTCCTCGACTGGACGGCTTACCAGCCGCTGGCGAGCAAGGCCAGCGGCAAGTCGCGCTATGAATACCTGTTCGGCACCACCTTCACCCTGTTGCCCACGGTATTTCGCAACCTCGACGGCACGCCGGGCGGCGAATTCGACGTGCAATTCAACTCGGCGCAGCTGTTCCAGGCCAGCTTTCCCGGCAAGGCCACGCTGTCGGACTTCCTGTCCGTCGTCTCGAACGGCCTCGTCAGCCTGCCCGACAGCATCCAGGCCGAGGTGTCTAACATCGCGCTGAGCATAGACGGCGCGGCCCAGTCCTTCGCGTTTTCCAGCGACTACGCCATCAGCCTGTCCTTCCTGACGGTGGGCGGCGCGCCCATCCTGAGCATTTCGGATGGCCAGATCAGCCTGTCGGGCATCAGCGCCACGGTGGCCGCGGACAAGCAGGAAGGCGCGCTTGCCCTTGTCGAGGCCGGCAAGGCGGGCGCCGGCACGGCCTGGGCCGGTTCCATTTCCGGCTTGCTGGGCGTGGGCGCCAGCCTGCAGGCGGCCGTCAGCGTGGCCTACAGCAGCCAGGAAACACCGCCCCGCTGGACCCTCTCCGCCTCGCTCGCGCAAGAACTCGACGTGGGCGAGATGATCAAGCAATTCTTTGCCGCCGGCGGCATCTATGATTTCCCGGTCTTCTTGCCGGGCAACCTGAAGATTTCCGCGTTCGCCATCGACGCGGTCATTCCCAGCGGCAAGCCCAGCACGGACCTGGCCACCAGCTACACGGTCGACACCACCTTTACCTGGCTGTTCTTGCTTGGCCAGCAACAGATCGGCTTGCAGAAAGCCACGCTCTCGGTGCAATATGACGGCGCCAAGCCGGCCGCGCAGCAATTCTCGGGCAAGGCAGACGCCGTATGGATCTATACCGCCATCAATCTGAAACTGGGCTTCGGCTATGCATTCCAGCCGACGGACAAGGGGCCGAACCACACGCTGTACGTGAGCTGGGAAGGCTTCACGGCAACCTATACCAGCGGCAACGAGATGCTCAGCTTCACCCTGGCGGGCTGGTCCCTGGGCAGCCTGATCCAGGCGCTCGTGCGCACGCTGGGCGATCCGTATTTCGTGCTGCCGTCGCCGTGGGACTTGCTGAACCAGGTCACGCTGGACGGCCTGTCCGTCAACGTGTCGCTGAAAACCGGCGAAAAGAACCGCCTCAGCGCCACCTACACGCTCAGTTCCCCCCTCAACCTGGGCTTCATCGTCATCCGCAGCATCGTCTTCAAGCGCAATACGGACGGCAAGGTGACCCTGGCGCTGGACGCCACCGTGCCGCCATTGCTCAAAGGCAGCATGGGCGACTTGCTGGACCCGGACAAGGGACAGGACGTGGAAGAGATGCCCAGCGTGCCGGGCGCCGGTTCCAGCTATTTCAAGGTCTTCCTGCTGATGCTGGGCCAGCGCGTGGCCATCAACGGCGCGTCCGACTTCAGCTCGACCAAGGCCGTCATCGATGCGCTGGCGGGCGTGCCGCCCACCACGGGCAAGAACAATCCCGTCAACCCGGGCAGCGGCGTGCACGGCCAGCCGTATTACCAGCCGGACAGCAACTGGCTGATCGCCGCGCATTTCGGCGTGCTGCAGACGGCCGGCGTATGGGCCGTCGACGTCCAGATCGTCTTCAACGATCCCAACCTGTACGGCTTGCGCCTGACCCTGGGCAGCCCCAAGATGGGCGGCCTGGCCGGCCTGGTGGTCGACATCCTGTACAAGAAAATCAGCGACGACGTGGGCCTGTTCCAGATCGACTTCACCTTCCCCGACAGCATCCGCAACCTGAACTTCGGCGCCGTCAGCGTGGTGCTGCCGATGATAGGCATCAAGATCTACACGAATGGCGACTTCCTGATCGACATCGGCTTTCCCTACAATATGGACTTTACGCGCTCGTTCAGCTTCAGCGCCATCGTCTACGGCGTGCCGGTGCTGGGCTCGGGCGGCGTGTATTTCGGCAAGCTGTCGGGCGCGACGGCGACGCAGGTGCCGAAAACCGATCTCGGGTATTTCAATCCCGTCATCGTCTTCGGCCTGGGCCTGCAGCTGGGCCTGGGCTACAACTTCGTCAAGGGGCCGCTGAAAGCCGGCTTCGCGCTGACCGTGTTCGGCATCATCGAAGGCGTGATCGCCACCTACCATCCGTACGACCGCAGCAACGCCGTCGCGCTGGCCAACGCGGGCGCGTCCGGCAGCGTCCAGGAAAGCAGCTACTTCAAGCTGACGGGCACGTTCGGCGTGATCGGCATGCTGTACGGCGAAGTGGACTTGAAGATCATCAGCGCTTCGCTGCTCGTCAATATCACCGTGTCGGTGCAGATCGGCTACGAATCCTACCGCGCCATCCCCCTGTCCGTGACGGCCTCGGTGCGCATCAGCCTGCGCGTCAAGATCGACCTGGGCATCTTCAGCTTCACCATTTCCGTGGGCTTTTCCGCCACCGTCAGCGCGCAATTCCGCATCGGCGACGACAGCCGCGCGCCGTGGGATGGCGGCGGCGCGCTGCGCCTGGACAGCCTGGCGCGCGGCCGCGCGCGCACCTTGCCGATGGAATTGCAGGCCGCCATGCTGCGTGCCGCGCCGCGCCGCCAGCCGCGACGCGTGCTGCGCACCGACGCCAAGCCGGTGCTGCAACTGGTGACGGCGCCGCAATTCACGGTGTTGGCGCCGCAGGGCGCCACCGCCAGCAGCGCGCAGCAAGGCGCGTTCGTCTGCCTGTTCGCCATGGATGCGCCGGACCCGGCCGCCGGCGGCGCGGGCACCGGCACGACCTCGTTCGACCTGCTGTGCAAGGCGTATTTCCCGTGGCTGCTCGACGCCCTGCAGCCGGCGGTGCGGGCCGACGCCGAGGCGCTGGACCTGGCTGCCGCCGCGACTGCCAGCGTCACGCTGGCGCAGCTGGTGGCGGGCATCCAGGTGCTGGCCGATCCCGCCATGCAGCCATTCGGCATGGGCGACCTGCTGCACTTCCTCGCCGACAGTTTCATCGTGAACATCAGCGCGCCGGGAGCCAATATGGACGGCGCCACGCTCTTCCCGCTGTTCGACGGGCTGCGGCTGGACGTCCCCGACCCGCAAGGCGGCGCCGGCACGCAGGCGATCGACCTCGAGACCTACGCGACGGCGACGGAACAGTACCGCAGCACGGTGGCCGGCGTGCTGCGCCAGGTGGCCGCCAAGGTGGGCAAGGCGCCCGCCAAGCCCGCGCTGCTGGCGCAGGACGACGCCGAGCCCGAATCGATGGCGGCCTTCATCTTCGTCGACGTCTTCAGCCTGATCGGCCGCGCACTGCTGCAATCGGCCATCGATGCCTTTGATAATTACAGCTATGCGCTGCAGCCGGGCGACAGCATCGCCGGCATCGTCGCCGCCTTCAACCGGGCCGGCAACGCCATCGACGCGGACGACGTGTCGCTGCCGAATGCCACGTATCCGCTGAACGGCGCGCTGCCGCTGCAGGTCGGCGGCCTGTCCGCCGTGATCCAGGCCGGCGATACGCTGGCGGCCATCGCCGCCCGCTACACGGATCCGGCCGGCGCCGGCGGGCGCTGGCACACCACCGCGGCCCAGCTCATCGGCGCGAATGCCGAACCGCGCGCGCTGCGCACGGGCGTGACGCTGGTCTTCGACTTCGGCGCCGGCGCCGTCAGCCACGTCACCGCGCCCGGCGACAGCTTCGGCGCCATCGCCGCCGCGCTGGGCGTGCCGCTGGCCACCCTGGCGCAGCAGGCATCGCTGTATGCGCGCGCCGACCTGCTGCTGCCGACGGCCATCCTCGCCGTGCCGCCGCTGGCCTATGCTTCCGTCGCCGGCGATACCCTGGCCGGCATCGCCAGCCGCTTTGCCGCCACGACGGCCGCGCTGGGGCGCGACAATGCCGGCGTCGCCAATCTGTTCGCCGCGGCCCCGGGCCGGCTGGCCATCGCCCACCTCGACGCCTTGCCGCTGGAGCAGCTGTGGAGCGGCGTGCAGGCGAGCGGCGCCGTGGCCCAGGCCGCCGGCCAGGTCGCGCGCTTCATCACCTATGGCTTGCGCCTGCCGGTGGCGGCGGGCCTGAGCCTGTCGCCATCCTTCCTGTATAGCAAGACGCAGACCGACTACGCGCTGTACCAGCTGACGGGCCAGCAATTCCCCACGCCCGCCAGCGCCGCCGGCGGCTACCGCATCGGCCTGGGACGCAATGCCGTCTCGCATGGCGTCGCCCTCGATTTCATCACCTTCGCCGGCGCGCCCGGCACCAGCCTGCCCATCGACCTGGGCGCCGCGTACGGCTTGCTGTCGGGCGTGCTGGCGTATGCGCAGGCGGGCAACTTCGTGCCGTCGCCTGCGCTGCACATCCTGCCGCTGGCGTCCTTGCAGCCGCGGCAGTTCCCTGCGGCAGGCTATGCCGCCTGGATCACCGCCGACCTGGCGCGCCTGACGGCCGTGACGTCCGGCGCCGCTCCAGGGGCGCGCGCCGCCGCCAGCCAGGCCGCGCCCGCGCCGTATCTGTGGCAATTGCCCGACGCCATGCTGGCCAGCATCACCCAGCGCCAGGATACGCTGCAGACGCTGTACCCCCAGGCGCCATACGCGGACATACTGGCCCTGATGCCCGCCTATCGTCCCCGCATTGGCAACACGCCGCCCAACAGCAGCAGCACGGTGTTCCAGGACTTGAGCGGCTATGCCTATGCCACGCGCGTGGATTTCCAGATCACGCGCATGCCGGCCGCCACCGTGGCCACCAACGACGCCAGCGGCACCGCGCTGGCCAGCGCCGCCACCCTGGCCCACGTATACGAGCTGGTGGGACCGTCGGCCGCCGATGCCCAGCGCCTGGAATACTTGCTGAGCGGCATGGCCGCCGTGGGCGAAACCCTGGTGGCAGGCCTGTTCCTGCTGTACAGCGAAGGCGGAAGCGACCAGGTGGCGCTGACGGGCCAGGCCGATGCCGACTACCTGTGCTTCCTGACGCAAACCAATCTATCCACGGAAAGCCATCCACCGGCCAGCCGCATGCTGCTGGACGCGGCGGGGACGGTCTTGCCGCGCGGCATAGCCAACAGCCCCTCGCAATTCATCAAGCTGCTGTGGGAGCAATCGGTGGTGCGCGGCGGCGGCTACTATCTGTATTTCGAGGACATGGTGTCGGGCGCCGGCTTGCCCCCATCCGTCTTCGACGCCACGGGCACGGCCACGCTGACCCTGGTGGTGCCGCTGGCGCGCCAGGCGGCGGGCGCCGCCGACACCGTGCCGAACTTCGTCAACGCCCTGCTGACGACGCAAGCGATCGACCCGCAGCAGGACGTGCTGGTGTTCGAATCGCTGAGCAAGCCGGCCAAGAGCCAGCCTTTGGCCCTGGCCGCCACGCGCACCCTGAGCGCCGTGGCCGCCACGTACGGCATGGGCGTGGGACAGCTGGCGCGGCAAAACGCCGCGCGGCCGCTGCGCGCCGGCGCCAGCGTGCCCGTGGCCGGCATCCTGCACCAGCTGAACCAGCAAGACATGGCCGCGCCCGCGCAAGCGCTGGGGCAGCTGGCCGCGTACTACTCGGCCGGCGCCACCCCGCTGAGCGCGGCGCAGATCGCTGCCTACAATCCCGGCGTGACGGTGGCGCTGGGCGCGACCATGCGCATTCCGCCGCTCGTCTACCGCGTGCCCGCCGCCTCTGGCGGTCCCGGCAATACCTTCGCCGCCCTGGCCGCCTACTACGGCTTGTCGGTGGACGCCCTGGCCCTGGGCGCAGCCGACACCGAAGGCCTGTATGCCGATGGCGCCGTGCTCGACGTCGACAGCCTGGCCCTCGATGCGCAAGCGACATTGGCGCCGGGCAACCTGTCGTTCCAGCTCAAGCGTACCAATGACGGCGTGCCCGTGCTGCCGCCCAACCCCACGCCGCAGCAACAGCAGCAATATGCGCAGGCGACCCTGTCCGCGCTGTACAACACGCTGTCGGCCGGCCTGGGCCGCAACCCGTTTTTCCTGCCCAGTCCCTACAGCCTGCCTTTCGGACCGCAGGACCATGCGAACGACAGCGATGGCGGCGACGATGGCGAAACTCACCGCCGGCGCTATGCGGCCGCGGCGCTGGCCGATTACGACTACCGCCAGGCACTGGGCTACCTGGGCAACAACAGCCAGGGACGGCCGTTCGCCACGCTCAATGCGGCGCCTGCCAATCCGCCGGCCGGCCTGCCGCCCGCCGCCGACAATCCCTACCTGGGCGTGGGCGGCCATGCGTCGCTGGCCCTGCGCTGGCAAGACCTGTTCGGCAACACCACCGTCACGCCGTTCGAGGCGCCGCCGGCCGGCTACACGGGAGCGCTGGACCAGGCCCCCGCCCCGCTGCGCTACACGGATCGCCTGCTGGGCCTGTCCGCCTGGCCGAAAGTCCAGGCCAGCTACCTGTATGGCACGGATGCGGGCGGCGCGCCCGCGCTGCTGCTGACCTTGCGCATGGATGGCCTGGCCTACGCCACGCCAGCCGACGCGGCGCAAGACTTGCCTTTCTATCAATGTTTGTACTTCCAGCTGCACCAGGACTATACGGGCCTGGGCGTGCCCGGACTGAGCGGAAATGCGGTGAGCATTTCCCTCAGCAACTCGCTCTTGGCCACGCCGCTGCAGCCGCTGGACGAGGCCCGGTCGCGCCAGGTGCGCGACTTCGCCGCCGCCTGCGCCATCTACTTGCAAGCCCTGGCCAACGGCGGCAGCGCCACGGCGCCCGCCGCCACGCTGTCGGTGCCGGTGCCGCTGGCGCAACTGGCCAGAGCCAACCGCATCGCGCTCGACGTGGCGCTGGTGCTGACGCGCCAGGCCATCCTGCTCGATCCCGCGCTGGCGGCCCTGCCGGACGGCGCCAGCGTGGTCAGCGCCGTGCTGCCGCAGGCCGACACGAACGGCGGCGCGTCCAGCTTCACCACGTTTGCCAAGGCGCTCGAAGCGTGCCTGAAGACGCCGCAATGGTCGATGCGCGCGGGCGCGGGGCTGACGCGCGTGGGCAGCGCCGGACAGCAGACGCAGCAGTTGTTCGCCGTGCGTTTCAGCGAGACGCCGGGCCAGGGCATCCATTTCCGCCTGGGCCAGCAAGCCAGCTACTACGCGCCGTTGCCCGTCGCCAATTCGCTGGAAAGCCGCACGGTCAGCATCGACGCCTATCCGACCAATACGCCGCATGCGCTGACGCTCAATAGCGTCGACCTGAACCTGTGGCTGCAAAGCTGTCTCGACGCCATCGACAAGTTCCTCTCGGCCACCTATGCGCCGCCCGCCTACATCCTTGATCGCCTCAACGGCGTCGCCGATCCGCTGCAGAGCGGCCAGCTGGGCCTCGTACTCAAGGCGAAACAGACGCTGGCCGACGTCATCAGCGCTACGGTCAGCCCCGTGCTCAGCAGCAGCGCCGCGGACGAGGCCACGCGCGTCAGCGCGGCCGCCACCATGCGGCAGCAGCTGCTGACCACCCTGGGGCCGGCCTTTGCCGCCGGCGCCGTGGTGGTGTACGGCGTGGACCAGGTCACTGGCGCGGACGACGAAGACGAGGGCGCGCCGCCAGCGCTGTACGGCCAGCCCGCCGGCGCGGGCACAGCCGACGGCGCGGCCGGCGACGGCAACCAGAACTACACCTTGTTCCCGACCCGGCTGCCTTTGCCAGGCACGGCCGCGCAGGACCAGAGCCGGCTGTCATTCAACTTCATCTCGAAGAACGTCGAAGGCCAGGCCTATGTGCCGCTGGACTTGCGCTACCAGATCACGCACATGGAATTCGACCAGCGCCCCGTGCCCGGCATCGAAAACTACCTGCAAAGCCAGTGGCTGCTGTTCATCACGGGTCCGTTCGAGGTACCGCTGGGCAATGGCACGCAATATATCCCCGTGCTGAACCGCGCCCTGCCCGTGCCGCCCACGGTCAACCGGCAGACCGCCACCGCGTCCGCCGCGCCGCAGGGCGGCCGCATGCGCCTGGCCGCCGGTGGCTTGCAGCCGGCCCAGCTGGCCCAGTGGGATTACGGCTTCAGCTACACCTATCGCCAGGCGGCGCAGGATGCCGTGCACGTCAGCGTCGTGCTCAACGTGCCGTCGCAGGTTGCCAGGCTGTCCGCGGCGACCGGTCCCGACCTGTTCACGGCGCTGGCTGCCTTCGTCAGCAACTATCCGCTCATCTCGGCTGACCTCGACGCCTTCCTCGCCCCCCTCGACGGCAAGCAGGACACGGCCGATAGTATCGCCAAGGCAACACTGGCCACCACCGCCTTCCAGCAGCTGGTGACCCAGGTGGCAACCAGCTATGGCCAGCATTTCGGCACGGCGCGGCTGGCGGCGGCGCAAGGCGAGGCCAGCGTGGCCGTGGAATTCGACGCGCGCCTGGAAGACCATGGCGGCGACGCCTGGTATGCGCTGCTCAATGTCACCGTCGGCGGCGCGCCCGCCACCTACGACCCGCTGTCCGGCACCCTGAGCAACGGTATCGTCAGCGTGCCCGTGCCCGTGCTCGACATCGATGCGCAGCAGTACCGGGCCACGCCGGCCACGCCCACGCCGCCCGATGCGCTGCTGGCCTACCGCTACGCGGCCATCGCCGCCGACGCGCCCGACCTGTCGTTTGCCGCCGCGCTGGCCAATACCGGTCGCGAGGTGCGCATGCCGGGGCTGAACGTGATGGTGTACAAGAACGCCCAGGCTTCGCTGTACGTGCAGCGCAACCGCTACCTGTGCCCGCCCAGCCAGACGCAGGTGTCGACCATGCACGCCTTCCTGTACCAGACGCCGGTCGTCAAGTTCAGCGACCCCATCCTGCCACGCCTGAGCTGGCAAGGCTATGATTTGCGGCAAGTCGCACCGGTGGGCGGCAGCGATGTGGCGGCCTATATGCGAGGCTTCTTCAACGCCCTCTTCACGGGCGCCTCGGGCAGCGTGCGCATCGCCATGGATGGCAGCTATTCCTACAGCGTGATGCCGGCCGTGGCGGGCTTTCCCCGCACTTCGCTGCCGGTCAGCCTGCTGCCGGCCGTGCTCGCGCCCATCGATGCGGCCCAGCCTCCCGCCGCGCCCATGGCGCTGGTGGCCCAGGTGCAGCAATGGTATGACGCGCAGCAGCCGACCACGGATGGCGGCGCCGCCATGGATTTCCGCCTGAACTTCTTTACGGACGGCGCGCCCGAGCAACTGCTGCTGTCGCTCGAAGACGTGCGCTGGGTGGTGCGGCCTTGACGCGGCGGCGCAGCGTCAGGGCACGGGCGTGAGCAGCGGCAAGCCGGCAAAGTGGGCTTGTAGATTGTCCAGCACCAGCTGGCCCATGGCGTGCCGCGTTTCCACGGTCAGGCTGCCCACGTGCGGCGTGAGCACCACGTTGGGCAAGGCGCGCAAGGCGGCTGGCACGCGCGGTTCGTCCGCGAACACATCGAGGCCGGCCGCGCCCAGGCGGCCATCCTGCAAGGCGGCGATCAGCGCATCTTCGTCGATCAGGGCGCCGCGGGCGATATTGATCAGCGTGCCTTGCGGGCCGAGCGCGTCGAGCACGCTGCGCTCGACGATCTGGCGCGTGGCCGGCGTGCCCGGCGCACAGACGATCAGATAGTCGCTTTCCTGCGCCAGGGCCAGCAGCGATTCCGCGCGCGGCACGGCAGTGCCAGCAATGGCGCGCGGCTGGAAGTAACGGACCTTGACGCCAAAGGCGGCCAGGCGCAGCGCGATGGCTTGCCCGATCTGGCCGTAACCGAAGATGCCGGCCGTCTTGCCGCGCAGGCTGGACGCGGGGACGATGGCCTCGCGGCGTTCCCAGCCGCCGTCGCGCACGAAACGGTCGAGCGCCACGATGTGCCGCGCGCTGGCCAGCAGCAAGGCCAGCGCCACGTCGGCCACGTCATCGGTCAGCACGTTCGGCGTGGTGGTGACGGCGATGCCCCGTTCGCGCGCCACGTCCAGCGCCACGCCGTCGAGGCCCACGCCATTGACGGCGACGATTTCCAGCTTTGGCAACAAGGCCATGTCGGCGGCGTTCAAGCCCAGCGCGCCCGTCGTGACGACCCCGCGGATGACCGGCGCCCGTTCGGCCAGCCACGCATGGCGCTCGTTCGCCGGCACTTGCCAGGCGTGGTGGCAGGCGTAGTGCTGGTCGAGCTGCGCGTTGACGGCAGCCGAAGGGCTGGGAGCGAGGATGAGGAGTTCGGGGAGCATGGGCGTCCAGGTTGGTGTCGACAGGATTAGCAGACGCAACTTAGCATATTTGGGAACCGGCCGGGGCTGAGCGCCCCGTATGCCGTGAAAACCGTGTACTGCGCGGAAACTTTAGCCCGGGCAAGGCACGCGTTTGACCTTGCCGCCCGTCCTGGCCGGGTCGGCGCCCGAGCCTGGATTCTCGGCCATGCCAAAGCACGTGGCGCCGCCGGCGCTGACGACGCGCGTGGCGGGCCGGCCGTCGGCCGTCAGGTAGTCCTCCACGCGAAGGACGGGGCCGCCGCGCCAGGCGGAGGCGACCAGTTTCTGGAAGGTGCTTTCGCTTTTGAGGTCGGCAGCGGCCAGCCACGGCTGGTCTTGCCTGCGTTCGCCGCGCAGGGCCTTGTCGGCGGCGCCCGCCGCCAGCCGGGCGCGCGTGAGCAAGTCGGCCGTGGCAGGCGCCGTGGCTGGCGCGGCGGGAAATTCCTCGGCCGGTACGGTGATCGCTTCGGCCGCCACGGGCGGCGGCGCGAAGAAGACGGGCGGCGCGGCGGGCGGCGCGACGGCCCGCGTGCGCGGCGCAGGAGCCGGCATGGGCATCGGCAAGGCCATCGGCGGCGTCTGCGGCAGCGCGCGGGGCGGCAGCAAGGTCATGAATGCCACTTCCGTGTATTGCTTGAGTTGCCGCGCCGGCAGGAGCAGGAAATACAGGCCCAGCACGTGCATGGCCAGGATCAGCGCGACGGCCGCGCCTTTCAGGCTCAAGCCGTCCCGTATGCGCATGGAAGCGGACGGTAAATGGCGAAGCAATGGCATGCGGTGTCCTGTGGGCGCGGGGCGCGATGGCCTATTCTAGCGAAACTTGAATATGCGCATTAATAAATCCGCAAGGTATCGCCTGGCGCGCCTTTTTCCGCCAGATTCCAGCACCCTGGCTTGCCCGGTGTTGTACGAATGGCGACTTTTTTGACCGCTTTCTCACACTTTCCCACGCGCTGCGCCACGCTGGAATATAATGATAATCATTCTCATTAATATCCAAACAATACCATGCGCACCTCCCACCTCGTCCCTACCCCGTTCGCCCTGGCCGCTTTCCTGCTGGCCAGCGCCGCAGCCCACGCCCAAGCCACCACCACCGCGCCGGCCGGCGACGCGCAAACCATGCCCACGGTAGTCGTCAATGCCTCGGCCGATGCGTCGGCGGAAGGGTTGTCGAAGGCGTATGCGGGTGGCCAGGTGGCGCGCGGCGGGCGCATGGGCATCCTCGGTGCCGTGGACATGATGGATTCGCCATTCGGCAGCACCAGTTACACGCAGCAATTCATTGCCGATCAGCAAGCGCGCAGCGTGGGCGACCTGCTGCAGAGCGATCCGGCCGTGCGCATGTCGCGTGGCTATGGCAATTTCCAGGAAGTGTATGTGATCCGCGGCTTCGCCCTCGATTCCGACGACGTGGCGTACAACGGCCTGTACGGCGTATTGCCCCGTCAATATGTCTCGCCGGAATTGCTCGAGCGCGTGGAAGTGTTCCGTGGCGCCAGCGCCTTCCTGAATGGCGCGGCGCCGGGCGGCAGCGGCATCGGCGGCGCCATCAACCTGATGCCCAAGCGCGCCGGCAATGCGCCGCTGACGGAATTGACGGTGGGCGTGGAATCGGGCGGCCACGCCTATGCAGCCATCGACGTGGCGCGCCGCTTTGGCGAGCGCCAGGAATTCGGCGTGCGCGTCAACGCCGCCAAGCGCCAGGGCGAGACCGGCATCCAGCGCGAAGACCACGACGTGGGCATGTTCTCGGTCGGCCTCGACTACCGCGGCAGCGGCTACCGCCTGTCGGCCGACGCCGGCTACCAGAATTTCGACCTGACATCGCCGCGCCCGTCCGTCGGCATTGGCAGCGTGGCCGTGCTGCCATCCGCACCCGATGCGTCGAAGAACTTTGCCCAGCCGTGGAGCTATTCCAAGGAACACGATGTGTTCGGCACGGCGCGCGCCGAAGTGGACCTGGCCAAGGATGTCGTGGCCTGGGCCGCATTTGGCTCCCGCTCGACCAAGGAAGCCAACAGCCTGGCCGAACCGACGTTGACTTCGATCAATGGCGACGCCACGGTGTCGCGCTTCGACAATGCGCGCAAGCAAGAAATCCGCACGGGCGAACTGGGCATTCGCGGCAAGCTCGTTACGGGCGCCGTCAAGCACACCCTGGTGGCCAGCTGGTCCGGGCACTGGAATGAAGCGAAGAACGCATTTGCGATCGGCGACAAGTTTGCCACCAACATTTACGCCCCGGTCGACGTGACGGCGCCGCCGGCGCCCTACACGGGCGGCATCATGAGCGACCCGCGCATCACCCAGAAAACCATCCTCAACAGCTACGCCCTGGCCGACACCATGGCCTTCCTCGACGACAAGCTGCTGCTGACCGTGGGCTTGCGCCGCCAGCAGATCAAGGATGCCGCTTACGACTACAACACCTCGGCGCCGCAAGGCAAGGCCTATGACGAGAGCGCCACGACGCCCGTGGCGGGCATCGTGTTCAAGGCCGGCAAGGACGTGTCGCTGTACGCCAACTACATCGAGGCGCTGGTCAAGGGGCCGACGGCCACGGGAACGTATCTGGAAAACGGCCAGCAGGTCAATGTCGACAACATGGGCGAGGTGTTTGCGCCGTATAAATCGAAGCAAAAGGAAATCGGCGTCAAGTACGACGGCGGCAAGCTGGGCATGAGCGCGGCCCTGTTCACGACAAGCAAGCCTTTGCTGGCCGTGCTCGGCAAGCGGGCCGAACTTGATGGCGAGCAACGCAACCGCGGCCTGGAATTATCGATTTTCGGCACGCCGATGCAGGGCGTGCGCCTGCTGGGCGGCTTGACCTGGCTCGATGCAAAGCTCAGCAATACCGGCGTGGCCGCCAACAATGGCAAGAAACCCATCGGCGCACCGGAAACGCAGATGAGCGTGGGCGGCGAATGGGACGTGCCCGGCGCGCCAGGCCTGACCCTGAACGCCCGCACCATCTACACCTCGACGCAATACGCTGACCTGGCCAACACCCGGCAGCTGCCATCGTGGACCCGCCTCGACATCGGCGCGCGCTACCTGACGCAAGTGGCGGGCCGTGACGTGACCTTGCGCGCCCGCGTGGACAACGCGACGGACCGCAATTACTGGTCGTCGGCCGTGTCGTCCTTCAATATCGGCTCGCTGGTGCTGGCCGCGCCGCGCACCGTGGTCGTGTCGGCCAGCGTGGCATTTTAAAGACCGCGCGCGCCTGTCGCACGATGAAAAGCTGCCTTCGGGCAGCTTTTTTTCATGTGTGCGCCTGTGCCGCAAGGCGCGCTTCGGCGACAATGCCGACATGAAACGACTCCCTGCCCTGCTGCTGTTGCTTTGCCTGTCCCTGCCGGCCCTTGCCCAAAAACAAGCCGCCTGCCCGTACGCCGCCTGGAAAAGCGGCTTCAAGGGCGATGCGCTGGCGCAAGCCACGTGCTTGCTGCGTCCCGTCAAACTGTATGCGCGCTTGGGGGACAGCGCGCCGCTGCCGGACTTCCTGGCCGCCCGCATCGGCCAGCGCGCGGGCATCGCCCCGGCCCGCCTGCGCGCCTGGCTGGCGGAACAGGGTATCGCCGAGGCGGACGTGGGCGGCGCCGTCGACGCGCCCCTGTCGCGCGCCGTGGGCCGGCTGGCCGCGCCGATGGCGCGCTATTTCGTCATCCACGACACCAGCTACCCGAATTTCTTGTTAGAAACCATTCCCGACCACATCAACGACGCGAGCTGGGATTTCAACGACTTCAGCTTGCGCAATCCGGCGCTGGGTGGCGGTCCGAAAGGCCATGTCTACGTGAACCGCCTGGGCGGTTCCTTGCAGGTGCGCGATTTCGGCACGGCCAGCTTTGCCAGCAAGCTGGAAAAGGACAAGCCTTCGCTGACGGGCCTGTTCCTGCACGTGGAACTGGTGCAACCGCGCAACTCCGTGCCCGGCGGCGGCAAGGGCAACGATGGCCTGGCGCCCGATCCCGGCTTTACGCCGGCCCAATACGACCGCCTGGCCCTGCTGTACATCGCCGCCAGCGTGCGCAAGGGAACGTGGCTGATTCCCGCCTTCCACGCCGTGCTCGATACAGGGTTTGCGAATGGTCATGATGACCCACAGAACTTTTCGCTAAGCGAGTGGTCAGCCTCGCTTTCCCGCCTGTATGCGGCCTTGCGCCAGGCCGATACTGGACAATAAAGCGTTTCCCCGGCGGCTGATTAGGCGCATACTATTGCAAGCATAGTCACTGCGGTCAGGGAGGCCAGGTGAGCATCAGCACGGATCATCACGCGGGTCGCCAGGCCGGCACGCGCCAGCCATTGCAGCGTGCGCAGCGCATCTTCGCCATGCGCGACGCCGTCCTCGAGGCCTGGGAACAGCGCGTGCGCGCCAGCGTGCGCGGCGCGGACCAGCTGCTCACGCCCATACTCATCAATACCTTGCCGGCCTTTTTCGACAACCTGGCCGAAGCCCTCACCCCCGGCCACCCGCGCGACAACGCCGCCAGCAACAGCAACGTGCCCGCCGTGCATGGCAACGAACGGGCGCGCATGACCAATTACGGCCCGGAACAGGTGATCCAGGAATACCAGATCTTCCGCGACTGCTTTGCCGCCACTGCGCATGAGTCCGGCATCACCCTGCGCAGCAAGGATTGGCAAGTGATCAACAAGTCGATCGACGTGGGCATCCGCGAATCGATACGCGAATTTACCAGCATGCATGAAAGCTTCCGGCGCCGCGTCGCGGCCGGCCTGTCGCACGACATGCGCAATCCCTTGGCCGTCATCAGCACCAGCGCCCAGCTGTTGTTCAGGCCAGCCGACCCGGAGCGGGTGGTATTGCTGGCGCACAAGATTGTCGAGCACAGCAAGCGGCTCGACAGCATGATCGAGGAATTGCTCGATGGCCTCAGCTACCACCAGGGCCAGCAGCTGCCGCTGGTGCTGAGCCAATTCGACGTGCTGCCGCTGGTACACGCCGTGGCCGGCCAGGTCAACTTGCAGCGGCCGGACAAATGCCGGGTCAGCGGGCAAGCCGTCACCGGCTGGTGGTGCGAGAACTCGCTGCGGCGCGCGCTGGAAAACCTGCTCGGCAATGCCCTCAAGTATGGCGACGACACGCCCATCAGCGTGCACGTGGAAGCGGTCCACGAACGCCTGATCGTCACCGTCCACAATGGCGGCCAGGCCATCGCGCCGGAACAGGCTGCACGCATCTTCGACTATTTGCGCCGCGAAAACGACAACCCCGCGCCAGGCTGGGGCATCGGCCTGCCCTTCGTGCAAAGCGTGGCGGAAAGCCACGGCGGCAGCATCGCCGTCGACAGCGCGTCCGAAACGGGCACCAGCTTCATCTTCGACGTGCCCGTCGATTGCCGCCCCTTCGTCCCGTCCGCCGACGTCCCCAAGAGTGGCGCCTAACGCACCAAATTGGTGCAAGGAATGGCGCGACGCCACAAAAGTGGTCATATTTACACCTGTTCACGCCCGCCCTGTTGGCACGCTTCCTGCTGAGCTATACCCAGACACGGCTCAAGGGAAATCACAACATGGCAAATTTTTTCAATGAAATGACTGCAAATGAAGTGGGTACGGACAGCAAGGTACGTGAACACTATCGTGAATTCAGCAACTGGCTGGAACAGCAATCGCCCGAGACCATCGCCCGCAAGCGGGCCGAAGCCGACCTCACGTTCCGCCGGGTCGGCATCACGTTCGCCGTCTACGGCGACGATGCCGGCACGGAACGCCTGATTCCGTTCGACACCATCCCCCGCATCATCCCCGCCGCCGAATGGGCGCAGATGCAGACGGGCCTGGTGCAGCGCGTGCAAGCCTTGAACATGTTCATCCATGATATTTATCATGAACAAAACATCATCAAGGCGGGCATTATTCCCGCCGAGCAAATCTACAAGAATGCCCAGTACCGCCCGGAAATGCAGGGCATATCCGTCGCTTCCGACATCTACGCCCACATCGCGGGCGTCGACATCGTGCGCGCCGGCCAGGGCGAATTCTATGTACTGGAAGACAATTTGCGCGTGCCCTCCGGCGTGTCCTACATGCTGGAAGACCGCAAGATGATGATGCGGCTGTTCCCGGAACTGTTCGCGCGCAACCGCATCGCCCCCGTCGACCACTATCCGGACATGCTGCTCGACAACCTGCGTTCCGTCGCGCCCATGGGCGTGGACGACCCGACCGTCGTCGTCATGACGCCCGGCATGTACAACTCCGCCTACTTCGAGCACGCGTTCCTGGCCCAGCAAATGGGCGTGGAACTGGTCGAAGGCAAGGATTTGTTTGTCAACGACAATTCCGTGTACATGCGCACGACGCGGGGACCGAAGAGGGTCGACGTGATCTACCGCAGGGTCGACGACGATTTCCTCGACCCGCTGGCCTTCCGTTCCGACTCGTCGCTGGGCGTGCCGGGCCTGCTGTCCGTGTACCGCGCAGGACGCGTGACCCTGGCGAACGCCATCGGCACGGGCGTGGCCGACGACAAGTCGATCTATCCCTTTGTGCCCGACATGATCAAGTTTTACTTGTCGCAGGAACCGATCCTCAACAACGTACCCACGTACCAGTGCCGCAAACCGGCCGATTTATCCTACGTGCTGGCGAACTTGCCGACACTGGTCGTCAAGGAAGTGCATGGCGCGGGCGGCTACGGCATGCTGGTGGGCCCGGCGTCCAGCCTGGCGCAGATCGAGGATTTCCGCCAACGCCTGCTGGCCAATCCGGGCGGCTACATCGCCCAGCCGACACTCGCCCTGTCCGCCTGCCCCACGTATGTCGAGGCCGGCATTGCGCCGCGCCACATCGATTTGCGGCCGTTCGTGCTGTCCGGCAAGACAATTTCCATGGTGCCGGGCGGCCTGACCCGCGTGGCCCTCGGCGAAGGCTCGCTGGTGGTCAATTCCTCGCAAGGGGGCGGCACCAAGGATACCTGGGTATTGGAAGCCACATCCGCTTTTGCAGGAGAGAAAACATGCTGAGCCGCACTGCCGATCATTTATTCTGGATGGCCCGCTACACGGAGCGGGCGGAAAACACGGCGCGCATGCTCGACGTCAACATGCAGACGTCGATGCTGCCGCAATCCGAGCAGGACGCGGAGCAAGGCTGGCGCGCCACCCTGGGTATTTCCGAGCTGCAAAGCGCGTACGACCACAAATATGGCCGCTTCCACACGCGCGACGTGCTCGACTTCATGGTGCGCGACCCGAACAACCCGTCTTCCATCCTGGCCTGCCTGACGGGCGCGCGCGAAAACGCCCGCGCCGTGCGGGGCACCCTGACGACGGAAGTGTGGGAAATCCAGAACGCCACCTGGCTCGACATGCAAAAGCGCCTGAAGAGCAATCTGCTGGAAACGGACCCCAGCCAGTTCTTCGAATGGGTGAAATACCGTTCGCACCTGTCGCGCGGCGTGACCCTGGGCACCATGCTCAAGGATGAAGCCATCCACTTCATCCGCCTGGGCACCTTCCTGGAGCGGGCCGACAACACGGCGCGCATCCTCGACGTGAAGTTCCACGGCGCGCGCGACACGTCGAAAGACATCACCCAGCGCGATTTCTACTACTGGGCGGCCCTGCTGCGCTCCGTGTCCGGCTTCGAAATCTACCGGAAGGTCTACCGCGACGTGATCACGCCGGCACGGGTGGCGGAATTGCTGATGCTGCGCGGCGACATGCCCAGGTCGCTCTTGGCCTGCATGGATGACGTGGTGGAAAACCTGAAACATATCCGCAACGACGTGTCGGCCGATACGGAGCGTTTCGCCGGCAAACTGCATGCGGAACTGAAATTCGGCCATATCGACGACATCATGAAGGCGGGCCTGCACCATACATTGACGGAATTCCTGGAAAACATCTATGACCTGGGCAACCGGGTCAGCCGCGACTTCCTCGTTCCCTTGGCGGCCTGATGCAGCTCACCATCCGCCACGAAACCCATTACGCCTATAGTGCGCCGCTGGCCTACACCATCCAGCAGCTGCACCTGACGCCGCGTATCGAGCCGCAGCAGCGCGCCCTGTCCTGGCACATCGCCACGCCGGGCCAGTGCCACGCCTACACGGATGCCTACGGCAATCTGTCGCACATGCTGACGATTAACGGCAGCCATCAGTCGCTGAGCCTGGTGGCGCACGGCGTGGTGGAAACCATCTACCCGCACAAGGGACGGCTGAACCTGGTCGATACCCTGTCGCCGCTATTGTTTACCATGCCGACGCCGCTGACCCAGGCCAACCCCGCCATCCTCGAGCTGACGGCCGCCAGCCTGCCGGACCGGCGCGTGACGGCCGGCACGGGCCATTTGCTGCGCCTGGCCGAGCACATCGTCGGCAAGGTCGCGTATGAAAGCGGCGCCACCATGGTCACCACCACGGCCGGCGACGCCCTGGCCCTGGGGCGCGGCGTGTGCCAGGACCACGCCCATCTGTTCCTCGCGTGCTGCCACGCCTGGGGCATCCCGGCCCGTTACGTGTCCGGCTATATCGATCCGGGCACGACGGGCCACGCGGCCAGCCATGCCTGGGTCGACGCCTGGGCGGAAGACACGGATTTCGCGGGCTGGGTCAGCATCGACGTCACGCATGCGCGGCTGATGACGGATGCGTATTGCCGCCTGGCCATTGGGCGCGACTACGATTCGGCCGCCCCCGTGCGGGGCGTGCGCCAGGGTGGCGGCACGGAAACGTTAAGAGTCGATGTGCAGATCGTGCCCGTGTAAACGGGCAGGAATGAGGCTGGCCGGGCCTTGCAGGCGGTAGGCCGGGCCCGGCTGGTGTAAAATGCTTCCCCTTTTGATTTGATTTACGACAATGACTTATTGCATAGGCATGCGCCTGAACGAAGGCCTGGTCTTCCTGTCCGACTCTCGCACCAACGCCGGCGTGGACCAGGTGGGCACCTTTCGCAAGATGAGCGTGTTCGAAAACCCGGGCGACCGCATGCTGGTCTTGATGACGGCCGGCAACTTGTCGATCTCGCAGGCGATCCGCCAGATCGTGTCCGAACACGTGGATGCGGACGGGCGCAGCATCTGGAACGTGGCCAGCATGTACGACGCGGCCCGCATCGTGGGCGAAGCCGTGCGCACCGTGCACCTGCGCGAAGCGAAGGCGCTGGCCGACTGCGGCATCGATTTCAATGTCAGCATCATTCTCGGGGGCCAGATAGGCGCCGAGCGCTGCCGCTTGTTCCAGGTGTATTCGGCCGGCAATTTCATCGAATCGCACGATGAGAACACGTATTTCCAGATCGGCGAAGCGAAATACGGCAAGCCCATCATCGACCGGGTCATCAATCCGTTCACGCGCCTGGACGAGGCGGCCAAGTGCGCGCTCATTTCCATGGACTCGACCCTGCGATCGAACATTTCCGTCGGCTTGCCGCTGGACTTGCTCGTCTACGAGACGGGCAGCCTGGCCGTCACGCGCTTCGTCACCATCGATGAAAAGAACCAGTATTTCCGCATGATCCGCGATACGTGGGGCGAACAATTGAAGCATGTGTTCGAAGGCATCGTCGATCCCGTGTGGAATGCGGCGCCGGAAACCACGACAAACGTGCTGTCATCGACCAACATGCACAGCAAGCCCGTGCGCGTGGCCATCCCCGAGCACGTGAGCCGCGGCGGCTTGACCGTGGCGCCCCTGCAATCCCTGGCGCAGCAGTTCAGCGACGACAAGCAGCATTGATCTGTGGTTGACAGCGCCTGTCGTGACAGGCATTGCCTCGTCGCATGCAAAACGCTTCACAGATTACGTGCAAATATTGCTTTATTGATATGCCTATAGGGGTGCAATCTATATCGAACAACAAGAAAATAAAAATTTTCATTCTCAACATTGCCTCTTAATTTCATGTCACTATTTAAACTGGCGCCTTTCGATTCCGGAAGGCGCTATTTTTCAATATTGCAATATAAAAGGAAACAGCAATGAACTTTCAAAAGGCACGGGTAGATAAACATAATTGCTGGCCTACGGCTATGCTATTTAAGGCGGAACAGGAATTTGCTGATTTGCTGGTGATGAAGCACCATCCTCAGGTATTTGAACCCGTGCACCTACAATTTAGCAGCGATGCTAATTTCCAAGTACTGGTGGGGCACCTGATTGATGGCATAGAATGCCTGCCTACCCGTCCAGACTATCTGTTTGATCATTGCTTTCGTGTCATAGACAAGGGCGCAACTCCGCTGTTTTCCAAAGGTGGCAAGGCCATAGTTCAAGGATTGGGGGGGAAGCTGACCCTAGCCAACCAAAAAGGTTGGAATGACATACTCAAGCTACTGGCCGATGCAATGCCGCTTGGTTCATATAAATATGTGGCCAAGCGCATTTGCTACGCACATGTACAACCTGGCATTCAGAACGAATTTATCAGAGGACGCGCCAAAGATTTTTTTGGCGAAGTGCGCTATGACGAATTTATGGATAAATTCGCGGTGCCGCCACCGGTCGCGCCTCAAACGGTTGGAGCAAAACTGAAAGGGAAGCCAAAACTTTCAAATCCACCGCCTGTCGATGCCAAGAAAATCGATCTGTGTGCGAGTTTTCTCAAACTCTACATATCGGGTTCGTTTGGCGGCAAGCCGAAAAATCCTGCTACGCATACTGCACTGGATATGACTAGGGTGCAAAACCAGCCCAAGGATAAGAAAAGAATCGAGTTTTTTCTATCTTTACTATTATTCACTTCTCGCAATGAGCGCGCGCATGGCAGTATGTTAAGCCCGTTCCGCACCAGTAAGGCGGATGTTGAACGCTATGAGCGTTTTTATTTTTCGGCCTTGGTTGCATATATCTTTGCGCTTGGTGTTATTGATCTTCAAGGTGCGATAGCAATTCCTGTTGCCGACATCAAGGCTATCTGCGCACGCAATTTACAGCTCCAGAAGTATCTGTTCACATAGGCGGTTGTGGTGGCCGCGGCCAGGCCAGAGTCGGAAGAACAATGGCTCTATCCGAGCAGCTTGACAGATCTTCCATGCGTTGCGAACCCCTCTGGACAAGCTCATGACATCGTGCTTATATGGCAATATCAATAATTGCACAGGAAGGTGGGCAGCATGGACTTGATCACTTCCGCCGTCGTGGCAGCCATCGGGCATGGCGCGCCCGGCCAGGCTCCCGAAGCCATCGCCAGCCACTATGAACGCCTCAAGCAAGCCATCGCCAAGTTCGACAGCGCCGCCGCCATCCTGGCCGCCATCGCCGCGCTGGAAACCGAACCTGCCGATACCCGGCTGCAACTGGCCCTGTCGGCCGCCCTGTCGGCCGCGAAAGTGCCGGACGACATGGAAACCCTGTTTGCCGCGCAAGGCTTGCTCGATGCGGTGCAGCCCCCCCTGCGTCCATTTCCCCCGTCGCCCGCCCCTGCCGACCAGGGCGCCGTCGTGTCGAACTATGCGGTGGTGAAAGTGTATTTCGCCACGGACCGCCAGCGCGACGTGGGCAAGCCGCCGGCCCAGCGCTTCAGCGGCGAACGCAACATCATGGGCGGCAATGGCCCCCTCAGCTATGGCAGCTGCGACGTCAGCATTCCCCGCGACCATCGCATGGGGCAGCTGGAATCGCCGTCGCTGTGGCGCCTGGAGTTTCGCGACGACCCGGCCAAGCACGTGGTGCTGCTGTCGGCCGACGTGCAAGACCGCGACAACTTCTTTGCCGCATTAAAAACGCAGATCCGCGCCTCGGCTGGCAAGAGCGCCTTTGTCTTCGTGCATGGCTATAACATGAGTTTCGAGGATGCGGCCCGGCGCACGGGACAGATGGCCTACGACCTGGGCTTTGACGGCGCGCCCGTGTTCTACAGCTGGCCGTCGCGCGGCGAGGTGGCCGGCTACACCATCGATGAAAACAATATCGAGTGGAGCACGCCCCACCTCGCCAGCTTCCTGACCGACTTTCTCGCCAGCACGGAAGCGGCGCAAGTGTACCTGGTCGGACACAGCATGGGCAGCCGCGGCCTGGCGCGGGCCGTGGCCGACTTGCTGGCCGCGCAGCCGCAGCTGGCGCAAAAGATTACGGAAATCATCCTGTCTGCGCCCGATATCGACGCCGCCATCTTCAAGCACGATATCGCGCCGAAACTGGCCGGCGCGCGCAATCCCGTCACCCTGTATGCCTCGTCGCAAGACCTGGCCCTGGCCGCCTCGAAAGCCGTGCACGGCTACCCGCGCGCGGGCGACAGCGGCGCCGGCATGCTGATCGTGGCGGGCGTGGAAACCATCGACGCCACGGGGGTCGACACGAGCTTCATGAAGCACTCTTACTTTGCGGAAAAGCGCTCGGCCCTGTCCGACATGTTTTATCTGATACGCAACCAGGCGCGCGCCGACCAGCGCTTTCTCGACCCCGTCGATACGGTGGCCGGGCGCTATTGGACGTTCAAACCGTGACGCCGTTCCATCGAGTGCGGCACGCATGCTAAGATACGGCCCAGAGGGTGGCAAAGGCACGGCGATGACGCCGCCAGCCGATCCCCCGCAAGCAGGCCTATCATGTTGACATCATCTTCTACACCGCAAGCCGAATCGCTGATCCGCAACACCAACGCCCGCGTCACCAAGACGCGCGTGAAGGTGCTCGACTTTTTAATGGCGCAAAGCCGTTCGCTGACCCACCATGAAATCCAGCAAGCGCTGTCGCAGGACAGCGACATCGATTCCGTCACCCTGTACCGGGTGCTGGAATGGCTGACGGAAAATGAACTGGTGCACCGCATCGCGGGTGCCGACCAGGTGTGGCGCTTCAGCGCAGGCGCCGGCCACCAGGCGCACGAACACGCGCATTTCCAGTGCACGAAATGCGCGAACGTCACCTGCTTCAATGAAGTCAAGCTGCCCCCGCCCGTGCTCTTGCCGGAAGGTTTCAGCGGCGGCGAAGTCGATTACCTGATCAAGGGCTTGTGCCCGCGCTGCAAGTAATCGGCGGCAGCATTACCTGATCAATAAAGCCAGGTGATGCTCGTCATAGAATAGCTCGCCCACGCGCATCGAGCGCGGTTCCGTGCCATACGCGATAAATCCCAGCGATTCATACAGGCCCAGCGCGGCATTGTTTTCCGCATTCACGCTCAAATGCACTTGCATGACGGCGGGGTCCGCTTCGGCCTGGGCGATGCAGGCGTTCACGAGGCGCCGCGCCACGCCCTTGCCCCGCTGCGCCACATCGACAAACACGCCCCACAGCAAGGCCTTGTGCGACAGTTGCCGCATGGATTCACGCCGCAAGCCCGCAAAGCCGACCAGGCGTTCGCCATCGAAGGCGCCGAACGCCCGGTGCAGCGGGCCGTCGGCGATACGCTGAACGTGTTCTTCGGGCGTGCGGGCCAGCTCGTCCTCGCGCGACGAGGAAAACGAGCTGGGCGAATCGAGGATGGCGCGCAGGCGCAGCGCGCAAAAGGCGGCGGTGTCGGCTGGCGTCAGCAGGCGGATGACGATTTCAGGTGCGGGCATGGTGGAATCCGGCAGTTTTTTTCCATTATACCCACGCCCCCGCCTCAAGCACGCACGCGGCGCAAACCCAGCAAGGTCCAGCCGTACAGGGCCGCCATCAGCAACACCATGGCCGCACCGAGTGCCGCCGTCCAGCTTTCCGGCAGCGACCAGGCCGGATCGAGCTTGCCGGCGGCCATGCAAGCGGCCATGGCCACGCAGATGGCGACGATGGGCCAGCCCAGGCGGCGCCGGAAGGCGCGCACGAGATCAATCTGGCCAGTGCGCATGACTTTTGCCGTAACCCAGCCATCGAAGGTATCCGTCACGCCCATGCCGACGGCAAACACCAGGCCCGTGAGCAAGGCCGGCTGCATGCCGCCCAGCGCGACGGCCGCATAGCCCCAGGCGGCCGCCTGCAAGGCCGTGTCGAAGACCAGCGCGAACAGCATGCCGACGAGAATGGCGGCGAGCGGCCCGGATGCGCCCCGCAGCCAGCGCGGCAGCAGCCGGCCGCGCACCTCGGCCAGCTGGGCGCCGGCCAGCAAGCTGCGCGCATTCAGGGCCGCAATCAGCAGCAGCAAGGCGATGGGCAACCATTCCAGCCAGCCGAACACGGTTTCCGACGGTGAAAATTGCTGCGACGCCACGGCGGCCACGGCCACGATGGCCAGCACGGTGACGCCATGGCCCAGCGCAAACAGCGCGCCCATCCACGGCGTCCAGCGCGGCGCCGCGGCCTGGCTACGCAGGGTCAGGCCATCGACGGCGGCCAGGTGGTCCGGTTCCAGCCCATGCCGCATGCCCAGCAAAAAGATCAGCGCCAGGGCGGGCAAGCCCGCTTCCACGCTCACGCCGCCACCTCGGCGGGGCTGTCCGCCTTGGCCACGCAGCGGTCCAGGCCACGGGTCAGCATATCCTGCGGCAAGTCGCGGCCGATGAAGATCATCTTGCTGGCGCGCGTTTCCCCGTCGTTCCACGGCGCGCCCAGTTCCGAGCCCATCAGCATGTGCACGCCCTGGAAGACGGCGCGGCACGGCACGTCGGCCACGTACAGGATGCCCTTGTAGCGCATCAGCTGGCTGCCGAACAGCTGCACCACGGCATCGAGGAAATTTTCCACCTGCAGCAGATCGAGGGGCCGGGACTGGTGATAGACGAACGATTGCACGCCGTCGCCATGGCGGTGGCCCAATTCTCCCAGGAAATCCGGCTCCAGCTCGACGATGGCGTTCAAATTGAAACCGCGGATGTTGAGGATGTCGCGCAAGGGCACATTGCCAAAGCGCACTTTCTGGATGCTGGCGCGGCCATTGATGGCGACCAGGCGCTGGCGCAGCGCGGCCAGCTCGTCCTTGCCGACCAGGTCCGTCTTCGACAGCAGGATGCGGTCGGCGAAGCCCACCTGCTCCTGCGCTTCCTTGTGCGCCGTCAATTGCTGCTGCGCATGACGCGCATCGACCACCGTCAGGATGGCGTCAAGCATGTAGTACTCGCTGACGGATGGCTCCGCAAAGAAGGTTTGCGCCACGGGGCCGGGCGCGGCCAGGCCCGTCGTTTCGATGATCACGTGGTCGAAAGCGATGGTGCCGGCTTCGCGTTTGGCGTGCAACTCGCCCAGGATGCGGATCAAGTCGCCGCGCACGCTGCAGCAGATGCAGCCATTGTTCATTTCCACGATCTGCTCGTCGCTGTCCTGCACCAGCAAGCCATGGTCGATGCTTTCGGCGGCGAATTCGTTTTCGATCACGGCGATGCGCACGCCGTGATCGCCCTGCAATATGCGCTTGAGCAAGGTGGTTTTCCCGCTGCCGAGAAAACCCGTGATGATGGTGACGGGGATCAATTCTGTCATATTTGTTTCCTATCGATGGTTAATCTTCCAGTTCTTCCATGCGTTGCCATTGGGGAAACGGGTCGGGCAGCTTGCGCCAGGCGGCCATGCCCTGGCGCGTTTCCGTGTAGTTGAGTTGGCATTTCTTCAAGTCCGCCTCGATGGCGGCCTGGTCCATGTCCTGGCCGATGAAGACGAGCTCCTGGTAGCGGTCGCCATACGGCTCGCTCCAGCCCGCCTTGACTTCCGCCAGCGAGGCCGCATCCGTGGGCCAGCGCTCCTTCGGCACGGACGCCCACCACAGGCCCACGGGTTCGATATTCATCAGCTTGCCCGCGCCGGACAGGCTGGCCACCCATTCGGGCCGGCTGGCCAGCCAGAAATATCCCTTGCTGCGCACCACGCCCTTGATCGGCCGGGCGATGTAATCGTGCAGGCGCTGCGCGTGGAACGGCTCCTTGGCGCGGTAGACGAAGCTGCTGATGCCATACGTTTCCGTCTCCGGCGTGTGCACGCCGGCCAGCTCCTGGGCCCAACCGGGCATGCCGGCCGCCTGTTCCAGGTCGAACAAGTTCGTGCCCAGGATGGCGTCCAGCGGCACGACGGACTGGTTCGTTTCGATGATGCGCGCGCCGGGATTGAGGGCTTTTAAAATGGCCAGCACGCGCAGGCGCTCGTCCGCCGCCACCATGTCGACCTTGTTGAGGACGATGACATTGGCAAATTCGATCTGTTCCGTCAGCAAATTGGCCAGCTGGCGGTCGTCGCCCTCGCCCGCGATTTCGCCGCGCTGCTCCAGGCTGTCTTCGCTGTGGAAATCGGCCAGCAGGTTGGCGCAGTCGACCACGGTGACCATGCAGTCGATGCGCGCCACGTCGTTCAGGCTGTCGCCATGCTCATCCTCGAAATCGAAAGTGGCGGCCACGGGCATCGGCTCGCCCACGCCAGTCGATTCGATCAGCAGGTAATCGAAGCGGTCTTCCGCGGCCAGGCGCCGCACTTCCAGCAGCAAATCGTCGCGCAAGGTGCAGCAGATGCAGCCGTTGGACATTTCCACGAGTTTTTCTTCCGTGCGCGACAGGGCCGCGCCGGCCGCCTCGGCGCCATCCCTGACAAGCGAAGCGTCGATATTGACTTCGCTCATGTCGTTGACGATGACGGCCACGCGCTTGCCTTCGCGGTTGCGCAGTATGTGGTTGAGCAAGGTGGTCTTGCCGGCGCCGAGAAAGCCGGACAGGACGGTGACGGGGAGTTTGCGCTGGGTCATGGGTATCTTTCGGATGGGGTGATCGGGTTGTCAAGCAAGGGAGAAATGGACGGTCGCATTTTAAATGCAAGTCGATTGCGTTTGAATTATAATGCAGCTCAGTTGCATTTGTGCAGCAATCTTTGCCTGCCGGCCAGTTACCCGAAAGAACTTCATGCTCCACCTCGATTCACTCACCTACGGCTATGACCCCGCCCGCCCCGTGCTGGACATCGCCGCCTTTCACTTGCCCGCCGGGCGCCACGCCCTGCTGCTGGGACCATCCGGTTCCGGCAAATCGACCTTGCTGCATTTGCTGGCCGGCATCCTGGCACCCCAGGCGGGCCGCCTCGACGTGGCGGGCACGTCCCTGCCCGGCCTGACGCCGCGCCAGCGCGACAGCTGGCGCGGCCGCGCCGTCGGCTTGCTGCCCCAGCAACTGGCGCTGGTGCCCAGCTTGAACGTGCTCGACAATGTCTTGCTGCCCGCCTACGCCAGCGGCCAGCGGCCCGATCCGGCCCGCGCAGCCAGCCTGCTGGGCCAGTTGGGCTTGGCCGACAAGCTCGACGCCTACCCGCATGCCTTGAGCGGCGGCGAACGGCAGCGGGCCGCCATCGCGCGCGCCGTCGTCATGCGCCCGCAACTGATCCTGGCCGACGAGCCGACGGATAACCTCGACGACGAGAATTGCGCGGCCGTCGTCGCGCTGATGGCCAGCCAGGCCGCGCAAGTGGGCGCCTCGCTGGTGATCGCCAGCCACGACGCCAGGGTGCTGGCCGCCTTGCCGCACGCCGTCGTGCTGCGCCTGCCGCGCGCCAGGGTGGCGGCATGAACGCGGCCACCCTCGCCTGGCGCGCCCTGCGCCACAAGCCGCTGGCGTCCAGCCTGAACTTGCTGCTGGTGGCCATCGGCATCGCCATGATGACCTTCATACTCGGCGTATCAAACCAGCTGGAAGAGCACGCGGAGCGCGATGCGCAAGGCATCGACCTGGTGGTGGGCGCGAAAGGTTCTCCACTGCAATTGATCCTGTCGTCCGTGTATCACGCCGATATTCCGACCGGCAATATCCCCGACACGGCGCTGGCGGCGCTGGCCGCGCAGCCGCTGGTGAAAGCGGCGATCCCGCTCGCGCTGGGCGACAACTTCCACGGTTTCCGCATCGTCGGCAGCACCACGGCGCTGCTCGACCATTACGGCGCGCGCCTGGCGCAGGGAACGCCGTTCGCGCAGCCGATGCAAGCCGTGTTCGGCGCCAGGGCGGCGCGCGAGACGGGCGCCATCCTGGGCGCCCGCTTTGCCGGTTCGCACGGACTGGCGGCGGGCGGCGAATTGCACGAACATGCGCCGTACACGGTCACGGGCATCCTGGCGCCCACGGGCACGGTGCTGGACCGGCTGATCCTCACGCCCGTCGCTTCCGTGTGGCAAGTGCATGAAACGGACCCGGATGAGCAGCCGGCCGTGCCAGCCGCCGCGCCCGAGCGCGAACTGACGGCCGTGCTGGTGCAATACGCGTCGCCCCTGGCCGCGATCAGCCTGCCCCGCTGGGTGAATGGCCAGCCGCGCCTGCAGGCGGCGCAGCCCGCTTTCGAGGCGGCGCGGCTGTTCAACCTGCTGGGCGTGGGCATCGCCGTGCTGCGGGCGATCGCCGCCGGCGTGCTGCTGGTGGCGGCCCTGTCGCTGTTCGTCGCCCTGTACGGCGCGCTGGAAGAGCGCAAGACAGACCTTGCCATCCTGCGCACCCTGGGCGCCTCGCCCGCCAAACTGCTGCGCTTGCTGCTGGCGCAAGGCTTGCTGCTGTCATTGACGGGCGCGGCCCTGGGTTGGCTGCTGGGCCATGCGGCCCTCGGCTTGCTGGGCTGGCTGGCATCGATGCAGGAGCTGAACCTGCAAGCCTGGCGCATCGCGCCCGGCGAAGCGTGGCTGCCCGTGATTGCCGTGGCCGTGGGCTTGCTGGCCGCTGCCCTTCCCGCCGCGCGCGCCTACCGCACCGATATCGCCGCCACCCTGGCGCGTAGCTGAAAGGAAAAACATGTTGAAAATCATTGTCTTGACTGCCTGCCTGCTGCTGGCCGGCATCGCGGCGGCGGCCCCCGCCGACGAACCGCCCTCGTTTTTTGCCCCGTTGACGGACTTGCCCGGCGTCGTTTCGTGGAAACTGCTGGGCCAGGCCACCACGGTGAAGGCGAAAAAGGGCCGCATGGTGCCGAAATACACGCCGGAAATCAGCGCGCTCGACAATACTGACGTGAAAGTGCAAGGTTTCATGATGCCTTTGGAACCAGGACAAAAACAGAAACACTTCCTGCTGACCATCACTTCGGCCAGCTGTCCCTTTTGCCTGCCGGCCGGTCCGGAAGGCGTGGTGGAGATCAAGAGCCGCACCCCCGTGAAATTCAGCTACGCGCCCTTCATCGTGCAAGGCAAGCTGAAAGTGCTGGCCAGCGACCCCATGGGCCTGTATTACCGCATGACGGACGCGGCCGTGGTGCCGCAATGATGCGCTGGCCCGCGCTGCTGCTGGCGTTCGCCTGCCAGGCCCACGCCGCGCCGCTATCCTTCGACCTGCCCCGCCTGGATGCCGGTGGCAAGCTGCGCCTTGATCAATTCCACGGCCGGGCCGTGGTGCTGAACTTCTGGGCCAGCAATTGCCTGCCTTGCATCCAGGAGTTGCCGATATTCAACGCCCACGCCGCCAGCCAGCCGACACTCCCCGTCATCGGCATCGCCATCGACACGCGGGCCGCCGCGCAAGCATTCCTGCGCAGCCACCCGGCCAGCTATCCCCAGGCCCTGGCTGCGCCCGGCTTGTTGCCCATCTTTGGCAATCAAATCAAGGGCTTGCCGTACACAGTGATTGTGAATTCTGAACATCGGATCTGCATCCGGCGCCTGGGACCCGTCGATGCGGCCTGGCTGGCCACGGCCGCAGCCGCCTGCGCGCACCCCTGAATCCATGCGCCATGCACGGCTGTCATCGCCGCGTCATATGGCGGCGTTACAGTCGCGTCCTTTGAATCTTTCCGAGGGCGGTAATGAAAACAAATTGGGTCATGCTGGCGGCGCTGGCAAGTGCAGGTCTCGTCGGTTGCAACGGCAGTTCGAACACGGCGCCGGCCATTCCCGAAGGCACGACGGTCACCGTCGCCTTGCTGGAAACCACGGACATCCACTCGAATGTCCTCAGCTATAACTATTACGCGCTGGCCGAAGACACGAGCCTGGGCCTGGAACGCACGTCGACCCTGATCCAGGCGGCGCGCGCGGAAAATCCGAACAACGTCTTGCTCGACGATGGCGACGTCATCCAGGGCACCTTGCTGGCCGACCTGCAAGCCGTGGCCGCGCCCGTTCCTTGCAGCGGCACATTGGCCGTGCACAAGGCCATGAACGCGCTGAAATACGATGCGGGCGGCATGGGCAACCACGAATTCAACTACGGCTTGCCTTACCTGAGCCAGATCACCAACACGGATTTCGGCATTCCCGGCGTGGCCAAGCCGACGGGCACGTGCGGCGCGCCCGCCTTCCCTTCCGTGCTGAGCAATGTCGTCGGCGTGTCCAGCGGCAAGCCGATTTTCCAGCCCTACACCCTGCTGCCCCGCGATTTCGCCGCCACGGCGCCCGATGGCAGCAAGCTGACCGTGAAAATCAATGTGGGCGTGCTGAGCTTTGTGCCGCCGCAAATCCTCGAATGGGACCAGAAAGTACTCGCTGGCAAAGTCAGCGTGACGGGCGTGCAGGAAGCGGCGAAACAATACGTGCCGGAATTGCGCAGCAAGGGCGCCGACCTCGTCGTGGCCCTGTCGCACGGCGGCCTGGACACCAGTCCCTACAGCCCGAAGATGGAAAACGGCAGCTATCACCTGACCAGCACGGGCATCGATGCCTTGATGATCGGCCACTCGCACTTGATCTTCCCGAAAGGCAAGGAAACGGGCGCGGCCGCCCTGGACGCCTCGTTTGCCGCCTTCCCCGCCAGCGCCAAGATCGATGCCGAGAAAGGCTTCGTCAATGGCGTGCCCACCGTCATGGCGCAAAGCTGGGGCCGCCGCCTGGGCATCATCAAGCTGACCATGGCCTACCAGGGCGGCAAGTGGGTGGTGCAGCCGGCCAAGACGACGGTGGAATCGCGCGGCTTCAAATACACCGATGGCAAGACCCTCGTGAACGCCGACCCGGCCATCGCCCCGCTGGTCGCCACGGAGCACGCGGCCACCATCGCCTACGCCAAGCAACCACTGGGCATCAGCACGGATTTCGAGATGTCCGCCTACTTCGCACTGGTGGGCGACGTGAGCGCCATCCAGCTGGTGAACCAGGCGCAGCTCGATTACGTGAAAAATTTCATCGCCACCAGCACGGATGCCACCTTGTCCAGCTACAAGAACATCCCCGTCATTTCCTGCAGCGCGCCATTCAAGGCGGGCCGCAACGGGCCATCGGACTTCACGGACGTGGCCGCTGGCGCTTCCCCTGCCGCGCCGGTCGGCTTGCAAGTGCGCAATCCGGGCGACCTGTATTTATATAGCAACAACAACCTGCAAGCCGTGAAGATCAAGGGCGCGGACTTGAAAGCCTGGCTGGAAACGTCGGCCAAACAATTCAACCAGATCGACCCGGCCAGCAGCGCCGAGCAAGACCTGGTGCCGTCGTATGGCACGATCTATAACTATGACGTGTTCTACGCGGAAAACAATGCGCTGACGTACCAGATCGACGTGACGAAAAAGCCGGGCAGCCGCATCGTCAACCTCAGCTACAAGGGTGCGCCAGTGGCCGATGGCGATGACTTCATCGTCGCCACCAACGACTACCGCGCCGGTGGCGGCGGCGCCGTGCCTGGCATCGATGGCAGCAAGACCATCATCAAGTCGCCCGATGCGAACCAGGCCGTGGTCAGCAATTACCTGGCGTCGCTGAGCACCAAGGGCGGCAAGGTGACCCTGGCCAACAATGGCAGCGCGCGCAGCTGGAGCTTCGTCAAGACGGCCACGGCAGGTCCCGTGATCCTGCGCTCGGCGCCCGGCCATCTGGCGCTGGCGCAAGGCAGCGGCATCACCAACGTGGCGGCCGAAGGCGGACTCGACGCCAGCGGCTTTGCCAAGTACCGCATCGACCTGAGCAAATAAGGTCCGAGGGCCGGAACAAGCGCAGTTCCGGCCCGTTTTGATGAAAGCTGATCACAATGAAACACGCACTCTCCCTGCCCGCCGTCGTGCTGGCCTCCGTCCTGGCCGCTTGCCAGGCGTCGCCACCGCCCACGGCGGCGGAAATCGAAGCCGTTGCCATGCATGCGCGCCAGGCGGGCGACCACCAGGCCGAGCGCAAGGTGCGCAGCTGGGCCGGCAAGGACATGCCCGTCGCCGAGCGCGAACTGGCGCTGATTTACCAGCCCCGCGCCGAACGCCGTGCCGAGGCCTTGAGCCTGTTCGAACAGGCGGCACGCGCGGGCGACACGGAAGCGGCCTTCGAGCTGGGCCAGATGCTGCGCGCGGCCACGCCGGCCCAGGCCTGGCTGTGGTACCGCCAGGCGGCGCAGCAAGGCCACGCGAAGGCGGCCCTGATGCTGGGCTTGCTTGCCGCGAATGGCGAAGGCGTGCCGAAAGACGCCGTGACCGCCGCGCACTGGCTGGACAAGTCCAGCGAGCTGGGCAATCCACACGCCATGTTCCTGCTGTACAACGCCTACCGCGAAGGCCGCGGCGTGCCGCGCGACCTGGCGAAAGGCCGCGAATGGCTGGAAGAAGCGGCCCACCACGAATACCCGCCCGCCATCCAGGAACTGGCCATGACGGTGCAAGCGGACGACGCCCTGCGCGCCGGCCACCTGATGAAGGAAGCGACGGAGCACCGGCACAATAACTGGAACAAGTTTTAAGCCAGGTCAAGGCCGGCCCATATTGCCAAATAGAATGCTTGCCGGTGGCATAAGCTTGCCTGGCACGGACAGCTGTTCGCGCACAACTTCATCGCGAGGCAGGCATGGCAGATCACCGGTTGGGCCCCATGACAAAGAGCGACTTGCAGTTCAGCTATCCGGACGGCCCGGCGGCCGGCGACGACCCGGCGCAGCGCGGCATCCCCGACAGCACCCTGCTGAACCGCCACGAATGGTATGAGGTGCTGTACAGCTGCAACAGCTGGTCCGGCGGCAGCCTGGCCACGGCCTTGAAATGCGAACGCCTGATCCAGCGCCACTTGCCCGCCGACATACGCGGCCATGCCGCCGTGCTGACGTGGCTGCAGGCGAACTGGGCCCAATATCGCTGATATCGCCAATACGTCGGAAATCACGCTGCGCTTTGTGCCAGGTCAATCGTGTTGGGCTGGACAAGGCCGAGAGGCTATGATGGGCAAGCCGCTTCCCCGGACGCGGCGGGGCTGTTGCCGGCTCCGAAATGGATTACACTGAATTTGCTTTTTAGAAATTTGTTACTCTGGACCAGCCTCGGTGAGCACGTCGTACACGCTCAGCCCAGCCAGTGTTTGGGTAGGCCCTGGCTCGTCCGTTGACCTCCCCTATAAAGAAAGAGTCCAATGAAAAAGCTGACCACCGCCTTTGGCGCGCCCGTAGTCGACAACCAGAACATCCAGACGGCCGGCCCGCGCGGCCCCGCCCTGCTGCAAGATGTGTGGTTCCTGGAAAAGCTGGCCCACTTCGACCGCGAAGTCATTCCCGAGCGCCGCATGCATGCCAAGGGTTCCGGCGCGCACGGCACATTTACCGTCACGCACGACATCACGCGCTACACGCGGGCGAAAATCTTTGGCGAAGTGGGCAAGCAAACGCCGATGTTCGCGCGCTTTTCCACGGTGGCGGGCGAACGGGGGGCGGCGGACGCGGAACGCGATATCCGCGGCTTCGCCCTGAAGTTTTATACGGAAGAAGGCAACTGGGACCTGGTCGGCAACAACACGCCCGTGTTTTTCATGCGCGACCCCTTGAAATTCCCCGATTTGAATCACGCCATCAAGCGCGACCCGCGCACGGGCTTGCGCAGCGCCAACAGCAACTGGGATTTCTGGACCTCGCTGCCGGAAGCCCTGCACCAGGTGACCGTGGTGATGAGCGACCGGGGCTTGCCGCGCAGCTTCCGCCACATGCACGGCTTCGGCAGCCATACCTTCAGCTTCCTGAATGCGCAAAACGAGCGTTTCTGGGTCAAGTTCACCTTTAAAACCCAGCAAGGGATCCAGAACCTGACGGATGCCGAAGCGGAGGAACTGGTGGGCAAGGACCGCGAAAGCTCGCACCGCGACCTGTATGAAAGCATCGAAAACAAGGATTTCCCCCGCTGGACCCTGTACGTGCAGATCATGCCGGAAAAAGAGGCAGGCACGTATCACATCAACCCGTTCGACCTGTCGAAAGTGTGGCCGCACGGCGACTATCCGCTGATCGAGGTGGGCGTGCTGGAATTGAACCGCAATGCCGACAACCATTTCGCGGAAGTGGAGCAGGCGGCCTTCAATCCGGCCAACGTGGTGCCCGGCATCAGCTTTTCGCCGGACAAGATGCTGCAAGGCCGGCTGTTCTCGTATGGCGACGCGCAGCGCTACCGGCTCGGCGTCAACCACAGCCATATCCCCGTCAACGCACCGAAATGCCCGTTCCACAGCTATCACCGCGATGGCCAGATGCGGGTCGACGGCAACCAGGGCGGAACCCTGGGCTATGAACCGAACAGCGAGCAGGAATGGGCCGAGCAGCCCGATTTCCGCGAGCCGCCGCTCAGCATCGAAGGCGCGGCCGACCACTGGAACCACCGCGTCGACGAAGATTACTATTCGCAGCCGCGCGCCCTGTTCCGCTTGATGACCGCGGCGCAGCAGCAAGCCTTGTTCGACAACACGGCGCGCGCCATCTCGGGCGCCTCGGAGCAAGTCAAGCAACGCCACATCGGCAACTGCACGCTGTGTGACCCCGCCTATGGCGCGGGCGTGGCCGCAGCGATCGGCCGCCTGAGCCCAGGCTGACAGTGAACCCGGAAGGCCTGGCGACAGGCCTTCCGCCGCCATCCGCGGCCGGAGGCCCCCGCCGCCAGGCCGGCTGGCCTAGCGGCGCTGGATATCAATCTGGCCCGTGATGCTCGTTTCCACCGGATAACCCTCGACCTGCAACGGCACGCGCCGCTTGACGGACGAGTCGCGCAGGTACACGACGAGCGCTTCCTTGCCCACGGCCGTCTGCCCCAGGCTGACGCCTTCCACGCCGTCGATGGCCATCAGCGCCCGCTCGTTGCGCCGCCTGGCCGCTTCCAGGCGGCCCTGAGGTGCGGCCTGGGCATGCTGCCCCGGGCCCTGTCCAGGGGGGGCATCCGGCAAATACGGCATGGCCGCGTCCTCGAAGACGGCATATGGCGATTGTGCGAACTTACTGTTTGACATGACACACCCTCCTGATATGACAAACCCTCCCGATGCCTTGCATGATACACCCGGCCAACCGGCGCTGCAGCACGCTTCGCCGGCCAAGACCATGCGCGACGGCCGCCCTTGAGCAATACTTGAGCAAGATCGTCATCGTGCAAAAAACAGCGTCGGGCAAGGCGGCGCGCGGCCGCCCGGCCGGCTCCTAAGGCGTGCTCAGGTGTACAAATTGATGTCGAGCGCCACCACCACGCGCCGCATCTGGTTGGCAAACGTGATGTTGCCGCCGCCGGCAAACAGCAGGCCGACGGGATTGCGCTGCTGGTTCCAGGTCCAGATGGACGAGCCGGAATCGCCGCCCGCGCTGAAGGCCCCGCTGACGCCCGTGATGGCGATCTGGTCCTGGAACAGCGCGATCCTGCCGCCGCCGTAATTGACGTTGATGGTGGCGCCCAGGCCCGTGATGCGGCCCTGCGTCAATTGCGTCGTGCGGCCGGACTTGCCAACCATCATGCCCAGTGCGGGTGCCACGAGCGCATTGCTGATGCGGAAGTACGCGGGCACGCCCCCGCTCAGGTAGACCAGTTCGGGACGCACCCTGTCTGGCCAGGCCCAGCCGGTGGCGCAATCGACGAAGTTGACGCCGCCGCTGAAATTGATGGGCACGAAGCGCTCGAGCACGGCCACCTGGTCTTGCGGGCAGCGGCCGCCGTCGATGGGGCCAGGCTGCACGATGCAATCGTTGAACACGCCCCCGTTGGAATTGGCCAGCACGTGATTATTGCTAAGAATCATCAGGCGGCTGTTGCGCGGCGCGCTGCGCCCCACGGCCAGGCAGCCGATGGTGCCGGCCGTGATGCGGAAATGCCCGACCGACACGCCGCCCGGCGCGGGGCGCAAGCGGAAACGGTGGGGCTGCGCATCGATCACGCCCGTGACGACGATGTTGACGGGCACCTTGTCGCTGGCCACGGCGCGCACGCCCATGGCCCCCACGATGGCGGCCTTGGCGCGGTCGACGGAAGTGGGTTCGGCCACGTACAGGGTCAGGGCCGGCAAGCCCGGTTCGCCGGACGAGCTGTCGCTGGCGCCCTCGCCCAGGCCGATGGACACGCCCTGGATATTGCCGCTGTCGCTGAAGGCGTCGGCCGCGCGCGCGCCGCCCGCTTGCGCGATGCTTTGCCGCATGCCGTCCTCGATGCTGCGCTTGATTTCCAGCAATTCCATGCTGACGCCGCTCAGGGCGTCGGGCACATCCGCAACGGACGCGCTCTCGATCGTATTGTCGTCTTCGCCAGGGACGGAAAACTGGCCGACGGCCTCTTCATCGTCCGCGCTCTGTCCCCTGCCGCTGCCGCCAGGCGGGGCGCTGAAACCATTCTCGTTGCCTATCATCGTGTTCTCCTCGTGGGTCGCCGCAAGCTTCCAGTGTGGACGGGCTGCGCGGGCCGGTATTGATCTGGATTGAACCGCGCGGATGCCAGGCTGCCCTGCCCCAATGGGGGCCAGCGAGTACAAAAATAGTTCCCTCGTCAAGGTTGAGCGGGATCAGGCGTGCGGGCAGAGGCGCCGCCGTATACTTGGCCGACAGGCTGGAACCGGGCCTGCTCCACGGCAGCAACGCCAGCAACAGCAAGGATGGGGAAACAATGACGAGCCCTGCAATAACGAGCCCTGGTATGACACGCCAATCCGACGACGCCCCTGCGGCAGCGGCCTCAGCCGGCGCCAATACAGCCGCCGAGAATACGACGGACGCCGGTGGCACGGCCCAGCATGCGGGTTTCGTGCACGGCATGGCGGCCTGGGCGGAAAAACACCGCATCACGCCCTGGCGCGGCAGTTTTGCCGACTTCCTCGAGCAAATCCTGCCCGGCCGCGCCGCCCTGCTGACGCGCAGCGCGCACCAGTACCTGTGGGACATGATGCGCTGGAATGGCCAGACCGACGACAACGGGCGCTTCCGCTGCCGCCTGTTCGACGACGAGCTGTTCGGCATCGACGAGGCGATCGACAGGGTCGCCGCCTACTTCAAGGCGGCCGCCGCCGGCTCCGAAGTGGGCCGCCGCATGTTGCTGTTGCTGGGCCCGCCATCGGGCGGCAAGTCGACCATGGTGATCCTGCTCAAGCGGGGCCTGGAAGAATACAGCCACAGCAGCGAAGGCGCGCTGTACGGCATCGCCGGCTGTCCCGTGCACGAATCGCCGCTGCATCTGGTGCCGCACAGCATGCGCGCCGACTTTCGCGCCAGCTATGATGCCGAGCTGCAGGGCGAACTGTGTCCACATTGCCGCGCCCGCCTGGAAGAGCAGTATGCGGGCGACTTCCTGCGCATGCCCGTCGAGCGCATCCATTTGTCCGAGGCGGGCCGCTGCGGCATCGGCACGTATGCGCCGCACGATCCCACGACGGCCGACCTGGCCGACCTGGTCGGTTCCGTCGACCTGTCGAAAGTGGCGCAATACGGCGACGAAGGCGATCCGCGCGCCTGGTCGTGGTCCGGCGCCGTGTACGCGGCCAGCCGCGGCATGCTGGAAATGATCGAAATCCTCAAGGTCAAGCGGGAATTCCTCTACTTGCTGCTGACCTTGACGCAGGAAAAGAATGTCAAGGTGTCGCGCTTCCCCCTGATCTACCTCGACGAAACCATCCTCGCGCACACGAATCTGGCCGAATTCCGCAAATTCCTGCAAGAAAGCGAAAACGAGGCGCTGCTCGACCGCATGGTCATCGTGCAAGTGCCCTATACGCTCAATTACCGCGAAGAAGCGCGCATCTACCGCAAGCTGATCCTCGCGGCCGCGCCCGCCTTCCGCGACGTGCACCTCGATCCGCACGTGCTGCATGCGGCGGCCGTGTTTGCCATCCTCAGCCGCATGCCCGAGGGCGAGGACAAGGAGGCCGAGCTGGTCAAGAAACTGCGCATCTACGCGAACGAAGATGTCGACGACTTGCAGCCGGCCGACCTGCGCCGCATGCGCGAGCGCGACAAGTCGCCCGACGAAGGCCTGTCGGGCGTGTCGCCCCGCTTCGTCATCAATGCCCTGTCGCACGCCATCATTTCCGCCCAGCGCAACAGCCTGTCCACCATGGACGTGCTGCTGGCCCTGAAAGACGGCATCGAAAACGATGCGCGCATCGAACCGCGGCGCAAGCGCAAATGGGTCGATTACCTGGTGCTCACGCGCAAGGATTTCTATAACCGCTGGGTCAAGGCCGACGTGCACAAGGCCTTGTTCGTATCATTCGAGCAAGAAGCGCAAGACTTGCTGAACAAATATCTCGATGAAGTCGAAGCCATGCTCGACAACCGCCAGATCCGCGATCCCATCACCAGCGAAGAGCGCCGTCCCGACGAGCGCTTCCTGCGCGCCGTGGAAGAGAAAATCCACATCAGCGACTCGGGCAAGCAATCTTTCCGGCAAGAAGTGGTGCGCAAGGCCATGAGCGCCTTCAAGCGGGGCGAAGCGTTTGGCCTGGCCAGCCATGCGCCATTGCACGACGCCATCCAGCAATACCTGTTCGAGCAGCGGCGCGACGTGCTGCGCCTCGTCGGCTCGGCCAAGCGGCCCGACGACGACGTGCGGGCCAGGATATCCGCCGTCGAGCAGCGCCTGGTCGACGAATATGGCTATGACGCCCATAGCGCGCGCGAAGCGCTCAACTACGTGACCACCTTGCTGGCGCAGGAATAGCCATGGCCGCCACCACGACGCCAGGCAGCGGCACACAGGATGGCCATCCGGCCTGGGGGGATTCCACGGACCCCGCAGGCACCGCAGCCCCCGCCGCCACGGCCGGCTCCTCCGGTTCCGCCGGCGCGGCGGCGGGTGCCGCGCCAGCCCTGGCTCGGCCCTGGTATGCGCTGTTCTCGCGCGGCGCGCGCGACTGGCTGCGCCACAACCAGAAGGTACGCGAAGCCGTGCAGGCGCACTTGCCCGAGCTGGTCGCCACGCCCGACCTGATCGGCGGGCCGCAGCAGCGCACGGTGCAAGTGCCCATGCGCCTGCTCGAACATGCGCGTTTCCGCCTGGCGCCCGCGCGCAGCAGCTTGGGCGCGGGCCAGGGGGACGGCCAGCCCGGCGATATCCTGCGCCCGGCCCGGCCCGCCGCCACGGGCGGGGCCGGCACGCAAGGTGACGGCGGCGATGGCGAGGGGGCCGTGCGCCTGCTGCTGGAGTTTCCCATCGACGACATACTCGACTGGCTGTGGGACGCCTTCGAATTGCCGCACCTGACGCCACGCCACCTGGGCGCCATCGACGACGTGCGGCTCGTGCGTAGCGGCCTGGACCGGCATGGCGCCCGTTCGCGGCTGGACCGGCGGCGCACCGTCAAGGAAGCCATCAAGCGGCGCGCCCTGCAAGCGCAGCCAGTACCCTTCACCAATGAAGACTTGCGTTACCGCCAGGTGCTGCCGCAACCCCGGCCCAGCACGAACGCCGTCGTGTTTTTCGTGCTGGACGTGTCGGCCAGCATGGCGCAGCCCGAGCGCAAGCTGGCCAAATCGTTCTTTTTCTTTGCCTTGCAAGGCTTGCGCCGCAGGTATGCGCGCGTGGAAACGCGCTTTATCGCCCATACGACGCGGGCCTGGGAATTTTCCGAAGCCGAGTTCTTCCAGGTCAATGGCATGGGCGGCACCATGGCGTCCACCGCGTTTCGCCTGAGCCGCGAATTGCTGCAGGAACACTACGCGCCGGGCCGTTACAACGCCTATCTGTTCTATGCCTCCGATGGCGAAAATTTCAGCGAAGACCGGGGGCCGGCCAGCGTGGCCCTGGGCGAACTGGCCGTCTTGCTTAACTATATGGGCTATGTGGAAACCGTGCCCGGCGTGCCGCGCAGCCTGGAAACCGAAATGCACAGCTTGTTCGCCGAGCAGGAACGGCGCGGCTTGCCCTTGCACAGCAGCATCCTCGGCAAGAGCGACGACGTGTGGGAAGCCATCCGCACCTTTTTCCGGCACGAGGCGGCCGATACGGAGGATGCGGCATGATGCGGCACGACGCCCCGCGCCACGCCGGCACGGCCGATATGGGCGATATGGCCGATACAGCGAACATGGCGAGCACAACTGGCCTGGACGGCTACGCGGCGCGCATCGAAGCGCTGGCGCGGCAACTGGGGCTGGCGTTCGCCCCCGTCGAGTTCGAGCTGGTGCCGGACAGTTTCATGGCCGAAATCGCCATTTATGGCTTGCCCGTGCGCATGCGCCACTGGTCGTTCGGCGTGCGCTACATCCACCAGCTCGTGCATCAAAAGATGGGCAACTCGCATATGTTCGAAGTCATGTTTCCCGGCGACCCTTGCCATGCCTACATGGCCGAACACAATTCCGTGGCGGAAAACACCCTCGTCACGGCCCACGTGCTGGGCCACGCCGATTTCGCCAGCCGCAACGCCCTGTTCCTGCGTTTCGGCGTCATGGCGGGCCAGCATATCCTGGAACAGAGCGCGGCGCGGGCGCAACGTCTGGAAATGGCGCTGCAACGGCACGGGCAGGAACAGGTGGAAGCCGTGCTCGACGCGGCACTGGCGCTGGAGCAGCACGTGGACATCCACGCCGAGCTGCACCGCCCGCCCTATGCCGCGCTGTCCGGACCGGCCGGTGTCGCCGGCAAGCGTGGCGGCGCCGGAGGAGACGATCCGTTTGCACGACGCTACCGGCGCCTGCCCGGCGAAGCGGCCGCGCTGGCGGCGCGCGAGGCGGCACGGGCCCGCGTGACGCAGCGCCCGCTCCTGCCGCCGCAGCCCGAATACGATTTACTATGGTTCATCGCGCAACATGGGCCGGACCTGGCCGACTGGGAACGCGATATTTTCCTGGCCGTGCGCGAAGAGTCGTTTTACTTCTATCCCGTGTACGCCTGCCAGATCATGAACGAAGGCTGGGCCTCGTACTGGCATGCGCGGCTGCTGCGCGAAGCGGATTTCCTGCCGCCCGCCCTGTACCTGGCCGCCCTCAAGTCACACTCCGACGTGGTGCGCCCATACGCGGGCGAGCACCAGCAGGCGCTGGCCGTCAATCCCTATCACCTGGGCTTTTGCATGTGGGAACACATCATCGAACGCGAAGGACTGGCGCGGGCGCGCCAGATTTGCCGCGACGACGATGACTGCAGTTTTATTCGCAACTATCTGGATGCCGAACTGGCTGACCGCCTGGGCCTGTTCGTGCATGAAAGCCGCCGCGACGGCGAAACGCGCCTGGCCAGCCGCGACTTGCGGGTCATCCGCGAAGCCATCCTGGCGCCCAAATACAACTATGGCGCACCGTGCATCGCCGTCACCCTGCTCAACGACGACGGCAGCCTGGTGCTGCGCCACGACCACCTGCGCGATGGGCGCGGCCTCGACCTGGAGCGGGCGGAACAGGTGCTGGCGTATATCGCCCGCGTCTGGCGCCGTCCCGTCACCCTGCATACGGCCGACTTCCGGGGCTCGCCCCGGGTATTGCGCAGCAAGAACGACGGCGTACCCGAGCCGCCCGCGCCGACAGCGTTAGCAACAGCGTCAGCAACGCCGACAGCGCCGCCCACGCAACGCTGAACGCCAGGCACCATGCACCAATCGGTCTGGCGGTCTCGCGGCCGGGCGGCCGGGCGGCCGGGCGGCCGGCGGCCGGACGGATGGCGAGCCTGCGCATCTGGCATGTGTATCCGGCATGTGCATCTGGTATGGGTATCGGGTATGGGTATCGGGTATGGGTATCTGGCATGTGCATCTGGTAGGCATATCTGATATGGGTATGTGTATATGTATCTGATATGCATGTCAGCATGCATATCTGGCAATGAAAACATGCGAATGGCCAGTGCCGGACGCGCACGCCGCCGGCCGCCTGCGCGCGCACCGCAAGCGCGGCCGGCATGTGCCTGGCTGGCCGGCGTGTTTTTCAAGCCCCGTCCGCCTGCGCCACATACCAGGCGATGGTGTGCCGCAGACCTTGCGCCAGGTCGTGCGTGGGCGCATAGCCGAGCAAGCGGGCCGCCTTGGCTATGTCCGCCTGCGAATGGCGCACGTCGCCGGCGCGAAACTCGCCGTACTGCGGCGCCTGCGGCACGTGTTGCGGGCGGGCGGCAAGCAGCATCTGCTGCATGGTGGCGTGCAGCTGCGTCAGGCTGGTGCGGGCGTTGACGGCCACGTTGTAGACCTGGTTGACGGCCGCGGGGTCGGTACCGGTGGCGGCGAGGATATTCGCTTGCACGGCATTGTGCACGAAGCAAAAGTCGCGGCTGGTGGCGCCGTCGCCGTGGATGTGCACGGCCTCGTTGTCCAGCATGGCGGCGATCCAGCGGGGAATGACGGCCGCGTAGGCGCCCAGCGGGTCTTGCCGCGGACCGAAGACATTGAAGTAGCGCAGCCCCACCGTCTGCATGGCGTAGCAGCGCGCATACACTTGCGCATACAGTTCATTGACATATTTGCTCAGGGCGTACGGCGACAGGGGCGCGCCGATGTGTTGTTCCACTTTCGGCAAGTCCGGATGGTCGCCGTACGTGGCGCTGGACGCGGCATACACGAAGCGCCGCACGCCCGCCTCGCGCGCGGCGGCCAGCATGTTCAGGAAGCCGCTGACATTGACGGCGTGGCAAAGCAGCGGGTCTTCCAGCGAACGGGAAACGGAACCGAGCGCCGCCTGGTGCAGCACATAATCGACGGCAACGCCGGCGCCGGCGCCGGGACCGTCCGGATCGTCCGGACCTGCATGGCCGTCCGGAGGTTCGCTGCCGCCGTCGCTTGCACCGGCGGCATGACCCGCATGGCGCCCGGCATGAGGGGCGCCGATGCTGGCGATGTCGGCACCTGCACCGGCGACGCCGCCTGCGCCTGCCATGCCGGCCATGCTGGCAAAACCGGCCATGCCGTCGCCTGCTCCGCACGCGCGCGCGCACGCTTGCGGATCGCGGATGTCGCCTTCGATGAAGGTGAAGCGCCGCCACGCCTGCTCGCCCACGCTGGCGCGCACCTGCTCCAGGTTGTGGCGGTGGCCCGTCATGAAATTGTCGAGGCCGCGCACTTCCTGCCCCAGGTTCAGCAGGGTTTCCAGCAAGTGCGAACCGATGAAGCCGGCCACGCCCGTCACCAGCCAGCGGCGCGGCGCCTGCGCCAGCCGTTCACAGGCCAGCGCGTACGCGCCGGCAGCCGGGCCGCCAGCGATAATGCCAGTGGGAGCGCCAGCGGGGGCGCCTTGCACCGCGCCCGCCGCCCGATCGAAGGCTCCAGCCGCCATCACAGCCGCCACACGTGCAAGCCGCCGTCTTCCAGCGGACGGGGGTCGAAATGCGATTTAATGTCGATGAAGCAACCGTTTTCCAGCACCTTGGCCTGGAAGTCCGCCAGCGGCCTGGCCAGCAGGGCCTGGTGCGAGACGGCGCTGATGATGGCCTCGGCCCGCGGCAACTGCTCCCAGCTCTCCAGGGGCAGGCCGTATTCTTCCAGCGCTTCGCGGCCATCGGCCACGGGGTCGTGCACGTGCACCTGCACGCCGTACGATTGCAGTTCGTGGATCATGTCGACCACTTTCGAGTTGCGCAAGTCCGGGCAATTTTCCTTGAAGGTCAGGCCCAGCACGTTCACGTGCGCTCCCTTCAGCTTGAAACCTGCCCGCACCATTTCCTTGATGGTCTTTTCCGCCACGAACTTGGCCATGCCGTCGTTGATGCGGCGCCCGGCCAGGATCACGTGCGGGTGGTAGCCCAGCATTTCCGCCTTGTGCGTCAGATAATAGGGGTCGACGCCGATGCAGTGGCCGCCCACCAGGCCGGGACGGAACGGCAGGAAATTCCATTTCGTGCCCGCCGCCTGCAGCACTTCCAGGGTGTCGATGCCGATGCGGTCGAAGATGATGGCCAGCTCGTTCATCAGCGCGATATTCAGGTCGCGCTGCGTGTTTTCGATCACCTTGGCCGCCTCGGCCACGCGGATGCTGGACGCCCGGTGCACGCCCGCCTCGACCACGCCTTCGTACAGGGCGGCTACCTTGTCGAGGGTGGCGGCGTCGTCGCCCGAGACCACCTTGCGGATGCTGTGCAGGGTATGGTCGCGGTCGCCCGGGTTGATGCGCTCGGGCGAAAAGCCCACGTGAAAGTCTTCCTTCCAGCGCAGGCCCGAATGCTGTTCCAGGAGGGGGATGCAGATTTCCTCGGTGGCGCCCGGATACACGGTGGACTCGTAGATGACGATGGCGCCGCGCCGCATGTGGCGGCCGACGGCCGCGCTGGCGCCGGCCAGGGCCGAGAAATCGGGATTGTGCGCGCTGTCGACGGGCGTGGGCACGGCCACGACGATGAAATCGGCCAGTTGCAGCTCGGCCGGATCGCAGCCGACGCTCAGCCCTTGCGCCGCAAGCAACTGTTCATGGCTGACTTCGCCCGTCGGGTCGATGTGGCGCCGGTAGCTTTCCACCTTGCGTGCCGACAAGTCGAAGCCTATCGTGCGCTGGCGCATGCCGAACGCCACGGCCAGCTGCAAGCCCACATAACCGAGCCCCACCACCGCCACCACGCCCGCCTTGCCATCCACCTTGCTATCCGCCTTGCTGTCCATATGCATGTGCTCCGAAGGGTTGCGGCCTGAGCATCGCCGTCCGGGAAATTCTACGGTCGCCGGTCCGGCCATTCTTGAGCGGGAACAAGGAACGCGGGGCGGCGGCCGGCAGGCGCGCGGAGAATCGGCGGCTTGTTGAGCGCAATCAAGGAGAGCGGCGGCCATCTTTTTAAGCTAGGCCATGCCGATCACTCATGCACGCCGCTACCGGAGACTTCCATGGCCCGTTCCCTGCCCCGCCCTTTCCCCGGCCTGCCGGCCGCCGCGCTGTGCTGCACCCTGCTGCTGCCCCTGCTGACGGCTTGCCACGGCACGCAGAGCAGTGAATCCCTGCTGGCCGACGCGCAGCAGTACCGCCAGAAAGGCGAAGCGCGCGCCGCCATCATCCAGTTGAAGAACTTGCTGCAAAAGGAGCCGGACAACAAGGCCGCGCGCTTGCTGCTGGGCAGCATCTACATCGACACGGGCGAAGCGCTGTCGGCCGAGAAAGAATTGCGCAAGGCAAAGTCGCTGGGCCTGGCGTCGCAGCAAGTGATGCCATTGCTGGGCAAGGCCTGGCTGATGCTGGGCCAGTTCGACAAGGTGCTGGCCGAGATTCCCGACGATGCGGCGCAGCCCGCCAGCGTGCTGGCCCTGCGCGGCGACGCCTTGCTGGCCCTGGGCCGCCAGGACGAGGCGCGCGCCGTGTACGCGCGCCTGCTGGAAGCCCATCCGGACCAGCTCGAAGCCTTGCTGGGCCTGGCGCGCCTGGCCGCGCTGCAGCAGCAGGTGCCGGCGGCCGAGCTGCTGCTGGCGCAAGCGTTGAAAGGCGCACCCGCCAACCTCGACGCCTTGCGCCTGCAGGGCGACCTGCTGCGCCTGCAAGGCAAGAATGGCGCGGCGCGGCTCGCCTACATGCATATCCTCAAGATAAAACCGGACAATACCCAGGCGCACATCGACCTGGCCAACCTCGACATCCTGGAAAACCGCTACCTGGAAGCGGCTGCCCAGCTGGCCACGGCGCGCAAGACGGCGCCCAACAGCCTGGGCTTGCTGCAAACCCAGGCGCTGCTCGATTTCCGCGAAGGCAAGCACAAGGCGGCCTTGCAAGGCTTGCAACTGGTGCTCAAGGCGGCGCCCGACCACATGCCGTCCATCCTGCTGGCCGGCGCCGTGCAACTGGCGCTCGGCTCGCCGCCCCAGGCGGAAAGCTACCTGCGGCGCTTCCTGGCCGTGTATCCGCGGCACCTGTATGCCGTCAAGATGATGGCGTCGATCGAATTGATGCGCAACAAGACCGACGCGGCGATCGACTTGCTGCAGCCGATGCTGGCGGCCTTTCCCGAAGACGTGGAATTGCTGTCGCTGGCCGGCGAAGCCCACTTGCGCGCGCGCCAGTACGACAAGGCGACAGCGTATTTCGAACAAGCCAGCATCCTGGCGCCGGACACGGCCAAGCTGCACGCGGCGCTGGGCATCAGCCGCCTGGGCCAGGGAGAGAACGGCCGCGCCATCAGTGAACTGGAACGGGCCAGCATGCTCGACAAGAGTACGCCGCAGGCGGGCACCATGCTGGTGATGACCTTGCTGCGCAACAAGCAGAACGACAAGGCCCTGGCCAGCGTCAAGATGATGGAGCAACAGCAGAAAGGCACGAATCCCTTGCTGCTGAACCTGAAAGGCGGCGTCTACCTGGCCTTGCACGACTTGCCGGCCGCGCGCGCCAGCTTCGAGCAAGCGCTGGGCATGGACCCGGTCTACCTGCCCGCGCTGAACAACCTGGCGCAAATCGACCTGGTCGAGAAAAAGCCGGAGCAAGCCAGGCAGCGCTTCGAGCGGGCGCTGGCGAAGGCGCCGAAAAATGCCGACCTGTGCGCGGCGCTGGCCAAGCTGGCCGCGTCGCAGGGCAAGACGGACGAGGCGCGGCGCTGGCTCGAGCGGGCCCACCGCGACAATCCCGACGCCGTTGCGCCAGCCCTGCTGCTAAGTAACTTTTACCTGAAGACGGGCGCGCCCGACAAGGCGCTGGAACTGGCGCGCACCCTGCAGACGGGCCATCCGGGCGACGCCGATGCGCTGGCCCTGCGCGCCCAGGTGGAATACAGCGCCGGCCTGGCGCCGGCCGCGCTCGACAGCTACATCAAGCTGGCCAGCATACAGACCACGTCGGCGCCCTTGCAGATGCGCATTGCCAGCCTGCACATGGCGCTGGGCGACCATCACAATGCGCTGCAAGCCGTCAAGCGGGCGCAGGCGCTCGACCCGGCCCTGCTGGAAGCGCGCGTGGTGGAAGTGGCCATGCTGCTGACCCTGAACCGCCAGCGCGAGGCGCTGGCCGTGGCGCGCCAAGTGCAGGAACAGCAGCCGAAGCTGGCGGCCGGCTACAAGCTCGAGGGCGACGTCCTGATGGAGCAAAAACTGCCGCAGCAAGCCGTCAAGCTGTACCAGCACGCCTTCGGCATCAGTCCCATCGGCCCCTTGCAAGTGCAGCTGTACCGCGCCTTGCAGGCGTCGGGACAGGAGCGCGAAGCCGATGCGCGCATGGCCGCGTGGCTGAAAGAACATCCGGAAGACTTGCCGACGCGCACTTACCTGGCAGGCACCCGGCTGGCAGCCAAGCAATACCGCGCCGCCATCGAACAATTCCAGTATGTCGTCGCCAAGGATGCGGGCAACGTGGTGGCCTTGAACGACCTGGCCTGGGCGTATCAGCAGGAAAAGGATCCGCGCGCGCTGGCCACGGCCGAGCAGGCGCTGAAGCTGGCGCCCGAGAATGCCGCCGTGCTCGACACCCTGGGCTGGATCGCGCTGGAGCAAGGCGACGTCAAGCGCGCCACGACGCTGCTGCGCAAGGCCGCGGGCCTGGCGCCCGCATCGCCCGAAGTGCAATACCACCTGGGCGCGGCCCTGGCGAAATCGGGCGACAAGGGCGGTGCGCGCAAGCAACTGGAACAATTGCTGGCCGCCAACAAGGACTTTCCGCAGCGGGCCGCGGCGCAGGCCTTGCTGACCCAGTTGTAGGCCATGGCTGTGCAAGCGGCCATGCCCGGCGTGGCGGCGCGGCCGCTGGCCCTGCTGGCGGGCGCGGCCTGCGTGCTGGCCCTGCGCCATTATCCGCTGGGCCACGGCTGGCCCGGCCTGCTGTTTGCCATCCTGCTGCCCGCGTATTTCCTGCTGCTGTGCTGGCGTCCCGCCTGCTGGCTGTTCTGCGTGCCCGCCCTGCTGCCCGTGCTGGACCTGGCGCCGTGGACGGGCTGGTTCTTCCTCGAAGAGATCGACGTGCTGCTGTTGCTGACGGTAGCCTGCGGCTATTGGCGCCTGGGCGGACCCGGCCAGCCGGCAGCGGCGCGGCTGTCGCCCGCCGCCCGCCTATGTTTGCTGCTGTGCAGCCTGGCCTGGCTGGCGGCGCTGCTGCGCGGCGTCCTGCCGCTGGCGCCGCTCGACCTGAATGCCTGGGACAATTATCTGAGCCCCTACAACAGTTTGCGGCTGGGCAAGGCCTGGGCCTGGAGCATGCTGCTGCTGCCGCTGCTGCTGCGCGACGCGCATCCGCACGCCCTGCGCCGCTACGCGCTGCCGGGCATGCTGGCCGGGCTGGCCACGGTGTCCCTGTTCGCCCTGTGGGAGCGGGCCGTGTTTCCCGGCCTGCTGAACCTGTCGAGCGACTACCGCATCACGGCGCCGTTTTCCGCCATGCACACGGGCGGCGCCGCGCTGGACGGCTACCTGGCCCTGGGCTTGCCCTTTGCGGGCCTGTGGCTGGCGCGCGCGCGCAGCCGCTGGCAGGCGGCGCTGGCCTTGCTGCTGCTGGCCCTGGCCCTGCACGCGGCGTTCACCACCTTTTCACGGGGCTTGTACGCGGCCCTGGCGGCGGCCATGCTGCTGGCCTTGTGGCAAGCCCTGCGGACGGCGCCCGGCGCGGGGCGGCAAGCGCGCGGACGGCCGCCCGTGCGGGGCATCTTGCTCAAGCTGCTGCTGGCCGGCCTGGGCACCGCCCTGCTGCTGTACATGTTCAGCCTGGCCGGCTACCGGGGCTTGCTGGCCGCCGCCGTCCTGCTCGCGGCCAGCTTCGTGCTGGCGGCGCGGCCCCTGCCATGGCGCCTGGCGCCGGCCAGCCTGCTGTGTGCGCTGTGCCTGCAGGGTCTGCTGGCCGCCTGGTGGCCGGAACCGGCCTTTCAACCAACGGCCGGCTGGCTGAAAGGCCCGTATTTCCTGTTCCTGCTGGCCGCCATGCTGCTGACGGGCACCTTGTGGCCGGGCGGCGCCGGCGGCAAGGGTCCAGCCAGGCTGGGCCTGGCGATGATGGCGTGGACCATGCTGGCATGCAATCTCGCCTGGATAGGCTGGCACTGGGCCGGTCCACCGGCCTTGCTGCCGGCCGGCCTGGTCGTGCTGCTGGCCATGCTAATGCTGTGCAACGGGCGCTTGCACCCGCCGCTGTGGCGGCTGGACCGGGCCAGCCTCAGCATCGCGGGCGCGGCCGGCATCCTGCTGTTGCTGGCCATCCCCGTGTCGGCCAGCTATTACGCCACCGAACGTTTCGCCACCACGGCCTTCGACATGCAGGGCCGCTTGCGCCACTGGCGGCAAGTGCTGGCCATGCAGCCGCCCGACTGGGGCAACCGCCTGTTCGGCATGGGCAGCGGCAGCTTTCCCGCCACCTATTATTGGCACAATCCGGGGCGCGAGGTGCCGGCCAGCATCGCGTATGCAGAAGACAGGGACGCGCCCGGCAATTATTATGTGCGCCTGGCCAGTCCCGGCTACAGCGCCGGCTATGGCGAACTGCTGCGGCTGCTGCAACGCCTGCGCGTGCAGCCGGCCACGCGCTACACCCTGGCGCTCGATGTGCGCAGAAGCGGCCCCATGCCCGTGCTGCAGGTGCGCCTGTGCCAGCGGCAATTGCTGTATGCACAAAATTGCGTGGAAATCCCCCTGCGCCTGCGCCCGCCCCCGCCAGGCAATCCGCCGGCGGCCTGGCAACACTATGACGTGCCGTTCGACAGCGCCTGGCTGGGCACGGGCGCCTGGCTGCTGCGCCCGCCCGTGCAGCTGGAACTGGCGGCCAGCGGCACGGCCGCCTCGTCCGTGCTCGACGTCGACAACCTGAGCTTGCGCGCGCCCGGCGGCGAGGAACTGATCGCCAACGGCCGCTTTACGCAGGCCAACAATTACTGGTTTTTCAGCAGCGACCACCATCACTTGCCGTGGCATATCAAGAGCATGGCGCTGCATCTGCTGGTGGAAACGGGCTGGTGCGGCGCACTGACCATGCTGGCCCTGCTGGCCGTGGCCGGCCTACGCCTGCTGCGCCGCGCCGCGCGGGGCGAGCCGGGCGCGCTGGCCTGCGCCGCCGCCCTGCTGGGTTTTCTCGTCGTCGGCCTGTTCGACAGCCTGCTCGACGTGCCGCGCCTCGTCCTGCTGTGCCATCTGATGCTGCTGTGCGCGCTGCTGCAGCCCGCGCCTTCCCCGCCACCTCCCCACCTTGAAAGCGCGCCGCCATGACAACCCTGTTTTCCGCCCTCCTATTCTGCCTGGCCCTGGCCAGCGCGCCGTGCCGCGCCGATGCGCCGCTGGCGCAAACCATCGCGCGCATCAAACCGTCCATCGTCGGCGTGGGCAGCCTGCAAAAGACGCGCACGCCGCCGATGAATTTCATCGGTACGGGTTTCGTGACGGGCGACGGCTTGAGCGTGCTGACCTGCGCCCACGTGATCCAGAAACTGCTCGACGCCAATCCGAATGAAGTCATCGGCATCCTCACGGGCCAGGGCGAGGCGGCGCAATTTCGCCCCGCCAGGGTCCAGGCGGTGGACACGGAACACGACCTGGCCTTGCTGCGCCTGGCGGGCGCGCCCCTGCCCGCCCTGGCGCTGGGCGACGCGGCCACGGTGCGCGAAGGCCAGGCCATGGCGTTTACGGGTTTTCCGCTGGGCACCTTGCTCGGGCTGCACCACGTGACGCACCGCGCCACCGTGTCATCGCTGACGCCGGTGGTCATGCCCAGCGAAAACGCGCAGCGCCTCGACATCCGGCGCCTGGCGCAGCTGCAAAAGGCGCCGTACACCGTGTTCCAGCTGGACGCGACGGCGTATCCGGGCAGCAGCGGCAGCCCCCTGTTCGATCCCGAGACCGGTCTCGTCTACGGCATCGTCAACATGGTGTACGTCAAGGGCCTCAAGGAAGCGGCCATCAGCGCCCCGAGCGGCATCACCTACGCGATTCCGGGCAGCTACATGCAGACGCTCTTGCTGAAAAACAAATGAGTAATCAATTGCGCCCCTGCCTCAGCCGGTCAGTAATGCCAGGCTCATCCCATGTCGGAAAAAAAAAGGGGTAAAACGACCGTTCACCCCCATGCTGTTCCATCAGGCCACCGTACTTACGGATCTGGGCCCCCATGTAATCGAGGTCCAGCCGTAGCAGCACGGCCGGCGCCCCCACGCGCGTGCACTCGCGCTCGCCGCCGAAGTCCTGGAATCCCAGCATGCGCTTGTAAAACACCACGTGGCGCGGGTTGACTTCGATCACGTAATCCGTAAAGCCGTGAATATTGTGGGCATAGATATAAGAGATATGAATCAGCGCCGCGAACACGCGCTTGCTCACCCCCTTGTCGATGGCCAGGCGCGACGGTTCGCACAGGCGCCGGCCTTCCTCGCGCAGGATGTCGAGCTTGTCGCGGAAGTTTTCATCGGCCGGCAAGCCGGTCTCGTCATTGTCGAGGCACAGGGTCATGGTGCCGACGGTGGTGCCGGCCGTTTCCGCAAACAGCGTGATTTTATTCAGGGCATGCGCGATGCCGGGATCGACGGCATAACCGCGCCAGCCGTACATCTTGCGGATCAGCAAACTGGCCGCCTCACGCCGGCCGCGCGAATTGGCCATGCGGATATGAAAGCGCTGCAGGTCGAGCTCATGCTCCATGGCAGGGTCGATCTGCCCCTCGCCCACCACCAGGTCATTGAAAGTACCGGGCGTGTCGAAGGAAATAATGGGTTCATCTTCAAAGCTCATCTTGTCCTCACGTTCATCGGCCGCCGTCGAGACGGACTGAAGCCAATGCCTTGTGACAAGAGAAAAACTGGAGAAGTTCCCGCGCCAGGCAAAAAAAACAGAAGAAATATGCTATTTAATAGCAAAATTGCATGCTGAAATTTGCCTGCAAGTACAAAATGACAAATATAAGTGCTGTTTTGATATTGCCGAGTCCGCTATTAAAAGAAGCTCTCCGGTATCAGCAGCACGTCGCCCGGGCGCATCATGACGTTGGCGGAAATATCGCCACGCTTCAAGAGGTCGTCGAGGCGCACGCCCAGCTGCTGCTGGTTGCCTTCGCGCATGCGGATGATGCTGGCCTTGTTGCCGGCCGCAAAATCGGTGATGCCGCCCACGGCGATGAGCACGTCCATCAGCGACATGCCCAGCCGGTACGGCAGCGCCTGCGGCTTGGCCGCTTCGCCGATGACGCGGATCTGCTCGCCATACGGGCCCGAGAAATTGGTGACGATGACCGTCACCACGGGCTGCTGGATGAACTTGCCCAACGCTTGCTCGATGTCGCGCGCCAGCTGGGTCGACGTCTTGCCGCTGGCGGGCAAATCCTCGACCAGCGGCGTGGTGATCTTGCCGTCCGGCCGCACGGCCACCGTCAGCGACACTTCCGGATTGCGCCAGACGATGATGTTGACGGAGTCTCCCGGTCCGATCAGGTAGTCGTGCATGGGCGCGCTGTCGTCGGAGGGCGCCAGCGGATGGGACGTGCGGCAGGCGCCCAGCAGGCCGGCGGCCAAGCCCAGGCCCAGCGTGTTGCAGACAAATGCACGGCGAAACGGATTCATGCGGAGCCTCTTCGAGTCGATGGCGCGTCCATGGCCGGCCCCGCAGAACCAGCCTGGGCCGCGAACTTCCTATGATTATTAAAACCCGGCAAGTCAACCTTGAGGCGTATCAAGAAGCAATCATCTTGGGAAATTTTGCCTCCCAGCCGCCCTATACTTTGCTTACTCAACAGGCAAGCATTTCTTGCAAGACGCCGTCGCCAGCCCATCGACCGTGCGGCACCGTCACCTGAAGGAAGCGACATGGAAGAATTGATACAGCAATTGCTTTCCAGCCTGAAAGGCATCTGGAAGTACCGCTGGCATGCGGTGCTGGTGGCGTGGCTGGTGGCCGTCGTCGGCTTCATCAAGGTGATCACCCTGCCCGACGACTTCCAGACGTCGGCGCGCGTGTTTGTCGATACGCAAACCATCCTCAAGCCGCTGATGGCCGGCATGACCAGCGTGCCGAACACGGAGCAGCAGGTGGCCATCATGAGCCGCACCCTGCTCAGCCGCCCGAACGTGGAGCGCGTCATGCGCATGGTCGACCTCGACCTCGATTCGAAGACCGTACGCGAACACGAGGCCCAGCTCGACGACTTGATGAGCCGCATCAAGATCACGGGCACCAACGCGTATGACATCTACACGATCAGCTACAGCGGGCGCGACCCGAAGCTGGTGCGCGACGTGGTGCAAAGCCTGCTCACCATCTTTGTCGAAGGCAGTTTCCAGGGGAAAAAAGGCGATTCGCAAAAGGCGGTGCAATTCATCGACGAGCAGATCAAGAATTACGAGGACAAGCTGAGCGCGGCGGAAAACCTCGTGAAGGAATTCAAGATCCGCAACAACCTGCTGCTGCCGCGCCAGGGCATCGACTATGGCAGCCAGCTGCTGATGTCGTCCGATAGCCTGAACAATGCCAAGCTGGAACTGGTCGAGGCGGAACAGGCGCGCAAGGCCATCCAGAGCCAGATCGAAGGCGACGAGCCCGTGCTCGACCTGGAGCCGAACGCATCGGCCATCGCGAATCCCGAACTCGACGAGCGCATCGCCACGCTCAACAAGAACCTCGACAGCCTGCGCATGCAATTTACGGAACTGCACCCCGACATCATTTCCTCGAAGCGCCTCATTGCCCAGCTGGAAGAACGCAAGATCGAGGAAAGCAAGCTGAAGACGGCGGCCGGCGACCCGGGCAAGAACTACAGCCCCATGCTGCAGCAGCTGAAGGTGGCGCTGACGGATGCGGACGCCAAGGTGGCCGCCATCCGCGCCCGCGTGCAGGAATACAACGCGCGCAATGAACGCCTGCTGGCGCAGAGCAATGCCGTGCCCGAGGTGGAATCGCAGCTGGCGCAGCTGAACCGCGATTACATCATCAACAAGGAAAACTATGAAAAGCTGATCGGCCGGCGCGAAGCGGCCAAGCTGTCGGGTGAGCTCAGTTCCACCACGGAAATGATGGCCTTCAAGATCATCGACCCGCCCACGGTGCAATATGCGCCCGTCGGCCCGAACCGCCCGCTGCTGTTCAGCGCGGCGCTGGGCGCGGCCCTGGTGGCCGGCGTCGCCACGGCCTTGCTCATCAGCCAGGTGCGTCCCACCTTCCTCAGCCCCGCCGAACTGCGCGACGCCACGGGCTTGAACGTGCTGGGCACGGTATCGATGAACTGGACGGCGCTGCAGCAAGTGCGCCGCCGCCGCGCCCGCTACGGCTTTGGCGCCTGCCTGGGCAGCCTGTTCGTGCTGTACGGCGGGGTCATGACGGCCGCGCTGCTGAAATTCTAGATCCCGGGGAGCGACGATGAGCAGCAAGGACAGCGGCAAGCAGGAACCCACCATCCTGGGCGTGGCCGAGGCCGGCGTGCCGTACGGCGTGGAGGGCGCGGCGGGTGCGGATGGCGCGGACGCGGCCCGGTCGCCCCAGTACCGCCCCCTGAACCTGGCCCGGCTGGCGGAGCAAGGCATGCTCACGCAGGAAGGCGGACGCAGCTCGGTGGCCGAGGATTTCCGCATCATCAAGCGCCCGCTGCTGCGCCAGGCGCGCGCCAGCGGCGCAGAGGCCATCCGCCACGGCAACCTGATCGTCGTCACCAGCGCCATGCCCGGCGAAGGCAAGACGTATTGCGCCGTCAACCTGGCCATGAGCATCGCCATGGAAATGGATATCACGGTGCTGCTGGTCGATGCCGACGTGGCGCGCCCGTCCGTGCTGAAAGTGCTGGGCCTGCCGCCGGAGCCGGGGCTGATGGACGTGCTGCTCGACCCGCAACTGGCCATGGGCGACGTGATCCTGAAAACCAACGTGGCCAACCTGAGCATCCTGCCCGCCGGGCGCAGCAACAAGCATGCGACGGAATTGCTGGCCAGCCGCGCCATGAGCCGCCTGCTGGCGGAAATTGCCAGCCGCTACAGCGACCGCGTCGTCATCTTCGATTCGCCGCCCCTCTTGATCACCAGCGAGGCGCACGCGCTGGTCGGGCAGATGGGACAAGTGGTGATGGTGGTCGAGGCGGAAACGACGACGCAGCACGCCGTCAAGGAAGCGCTGCGGCAGATCGAGTCGTGCGAACACATTCATTTGATCTACAACAAGACCAAATCGTTCCCCGGCAACGACTACTACGGCTATGGCTATTACGACTAGCGGCCGGGTTCCGCTGCCGCTGCTGCCGTTCCTGTCCCTGCTGCTGCCCCTGCCGGCCGGCGCCGTCGACTGGCTGGTGAAACCGTCGCTGCGCCTGCGCGAAAGCTATACGGACAATGCCTTGCGCGCGCCGCCCGGCCAGGCGCAATCGGACTTCATCACGGAAATCGCGCCCGCCATCGCCCTCATCGGAACGGGTCCCCGCCTGCGCGTGCACCTCGATTACAGCTGGCGCAAATACCTGTCGGGGCAGCGCGCCGATACGGATACCCACGAACTGCGCGCCTCGGCCGACGCCGAGCTGGTGCAGGACTGGTTCTTCATCGATGCGGACGCCAGCGTGAGCCGGCGCAACATCTCGCCATTCGGCCCGCAACTGATCGACGGCCTGCCCGACACGGACAATGCCAGCACCGTGCGCACGACGGGCATCAGCCCCTACCTGCGCCACCGTTTCCGCGGCCTGGCCTCGGCCGAGCTGCGCTACACGCGCAACACGGTCGACAGCGGCGGCGACCTGCTCTCCGTGCACAGCGATGAACTGGAGTTGCTGCTCAATGGCGAGCCGCGCGGCAACGGCTGGACCTGGAACGCCAGCCACGACGTGCGCCGCACGCAGGACAGCAAGCTGGCGCCCGTGCGCATGCAGCGCAGCAGCGCGGGCTTGCGCTATCCCATCAACAGCAAGTGGGCGGCCACGGCCAGCGGCGGCATGGAAAAGGAAGGCTATCTGTCGACCAGCGGCAAGGCGCCGGCGGGCCGCTTCTGGTCGCTGGGCGGCGTGTGGACGCCGTCGCCGCGCACCAGCGTGGCCTTCAGCACGGGCAAGCGCTTCTTTGGCACCACCTACAGCCTGGACGCCACCTTCCTGCAGCGCCATACCAACTGGCAATTGAGCTACGGCGAAAACATCACCACCATGCCGACGCAGTTTTCGCGCCTGGGCGACCGCGATGCGGGCCGGCTGCTCGATCAATTGTGGCGCGGCATCTTTCTCAATGCGCGCGACCGGCGCTTGCGCATCGACGCCTTCCTGCGCTACGCCAACAGCCTGGGGCCGGAACGGGGCGCCATCAATTACTTCAGCCACCGCTATTTCCTGCAAAAGCAGCTGAAGCTGACGATGGCGCGCGCCACGGCGAAAAGCACGATGATCGTCGGCGTCACGGCCGTCGACCGCACGGCGCAAACGGCCAGCGGCATCGACAGCGGCTTGCTGCCCGGCGTGGAGTTCGGCAGCGAAGACCGCACGCGCCAGGTCGGCGGCAACCTGGGCTGGGGCTGGCAAGCCAATTCGCGCACCACCGTCAATGTCAATGCCGGCTACGCCGGCGTGCGTTCGCTGAGCGCGCCCCGGCGCGACAACAACATCACCTTGACGGCCGGCTACACGCGCATCCTGCAGCCGGACATGACGGCCAGCATCGACGTGCGGCACACGCGGCACGCCAGCAACCGCGGCGGAGACTACCGCGAAAACGGCGTCAGCGCCACGCTCACCATGCAATTCTAAGGAGGCTGCAGCATGTCCGACCCTTCGCTGTCATCCGCCGCGCCGGCGCACCTGCTGTGCGTGGTGGCCGCGCGCCCCAACCTGATGAAGATGGCGCCCATCCTGGCCGCCCTGGCGCGCCATGCCCCCGCCGTGCACGTGACCTTGCTGCATACGGGCCAGCATTACGACACGGCCATGAACGAACAGCTGTTCATCGACCTGGACATGCGCCCGCCCGACATCGCCCTCGACGTCGGCTCCGGCAACCACGCGCAGCAGACGGCCGAAATCATGCGCCGCTTCGACGCCGTGCTCGACGCCTGGCCGCCGCTGGCGCCCGATGCCGTGCTGGTGGTGGGCGACGTCAATTCCACGCTGGCGTGCGCGCTGGTGGCGGCCAAGCGCGGCACGCCCGTGATCCACGTCGAGGCGGGCTTGCGCAGCGGCGACCGGCGCATGCCCGAGGAAATCAACCGCGTGCTGACGGACCAGTTATCCAGCCTGCTGCTGACCAGCGAGGAAGGCGCGCGCGCCAACCTGCTGCGCGAAGGCATCGCCGCCGAACGCATCCACTTCACGGGCAACGTCATGATCGACAGCCTGCGGCAGCAGTTGCCGCGCGCCGTAGCGCCCGCCGCCACCCTGCGCGCCCACGGCCACGCCTGCCCGCCCGCGTTTGGCCTGTTGACCCTGCACCGGCCATCGAACGTGGATGACCCGGCGCAACTCGAAGCGCTGCTGCAGGCGCTGGGACAGCTGTCCCGCCGGCTGCCGCTGCTGTTTCCCATCCACCCGCGCACCCTGGCCGGCCTGCGCCTGGCGGGCCTGGAAGCGCAGCTGGCGCGGCATGCCATCGTCAGCCTGCCGCCGCTGGGCTACCTGGAAATGCTGGGCCTGATGCAAGAGGCGCGCCTGGTGCTGACGGATTCTGGCGGCGTGCAGGAAGAAAGCACGGCCCTGGGCGTGCCCTGCCTGACCCTGCGCGACACGACGGAGCGGCCCGTCACCGTCAGCGACGGCACGAATACCCTGGCCGGCACGCAGCCGGCCGCCATGCTGTCGCTGGCGCGGGCCATCCTGGACACGGGCGGCAAGCGCGGTCGCCTACCGCCCCTGTGGGATGGCCACGCGGCCGAACGCATCGCCGCCGTCGTCGCGCCCTGGCTGGCGGCGCGCCGGGGCACGCCATGACGCCGCCGTCATCTTTGATCTTGCGCAATGCGCTGACCATCGACGTGGAAGACTATTTCCAGGTGTCCGCCTTCGCGCCGCACATCGCGCGCGCCGACTGGCCCCGCCTGGAATGCCGGGTCGAGGCGAATATCGAGCGCATCCTGCTGCTGCTGGAAGGCCGGCGCATCCACGCCACCTTTTTTACCCTGGGCTGGATCGCCGAGCGCTATCCGGCCATGCTGCGCCGCGTGGCGGACGCCGGGCACGAAGTGGCCAGCCACGGCTATGCGCACCAGCGCGCCTGCGACCAGTCGACCGCGCAATTCGCCCACGACGTGCGCCACAGCAAGACCATCCTCGAGCAGATAACGGGGCTGGCCGTGCACGGCTACCGGGCGCCCAGCTTTTCCATCGGCGCGGCCAACCTGTGGGCCTTCGACGTGCTGAAGGAAGCGGGCTACCGCTACAGTTCCAGCATCTACCCGATCCGCCACGACCACTACGGCATGCCGGACGCACCCCGCTTCGCCTGGCGCCCGCGGGGACCGCAGGGCGTGCTGGAGTTGCCCGTCAGCACCGTGCGCCTGCGCGGGCGCAACGTGCCGGCCGGCGGCGGCGGTTATTTCAGGCTGATGCCGTATGCACTGTCGCGCTGGCTTTTGCGACGCATCAATTCGCGCGACGGGCAAGCTGGCATATTCTATTTTCATCCTTGGGAACTCGATCCCGGCCAGCCGCGCCCGGCGGGCCTCGACGCCAGGACGCGCTTTCGCCACTACCTGAACCTGGGGCGCATGGAAGCGCGGCTGGCGCGCCTGACGGGCGATTTCTCCTGGGACCGCATGGACCGTATTTTTCTGGAAAGCACATGATGCACGAGGCCAGCCTTCCTCCCGACCCGCTACATGGCAGCGCCGCCATCGCCGTGCGCTCGCTGCAGGGGCACGAACATGCGCGCTGGGACGCCTTTGTCGACACGTGTCCGGAAGCGACCTTCTTTCACCGCGCCGGCTGGCACACCATCATGCAGCAGGGCTTCAAGCACGACAGCCATTTCCTGTACGCGGAACAGCACGGGCGCATCGCCGGCGTGCTGCCGCTGGCCCATTTGCGCAGCCGCCTGTTCGGTTCGTCCCTCGTTTCGCTGCCCTTTTGCGTGTACGGCGGCATCGCCGGCGGCGGCGCGGCCGTGCGCCAGGCCCTCGACGGCGCGGCGCTGGCGCTGGCCCGGCGCCTCGGCGTGGGCCACCTGGAATACCGCTGGCGCGAGGTGGAACAACAGCCGGACGCGGCCTGGCTGCACAAGCCCCTGTACGCCACCTTCCGCCGCGCCTTGTTCCCCGAGGCGGAACAGAATCTGCTGGCGATCCCCCGCAAGCAGCGCGCCGTCGTGCGCAAGGCCATGGCGGGCGGCCTGCACAGCGCCATCGACTATGACCTCGAGCGTTTCTACCCGCTCTACGCATCCAGCGTGCACCGGCTGGGCACGCCCGTCTTCGCGCGCCGCCACTTTGCCCTGCTGCGCACGGTGTTTGGCGGCGATTGCGAGATCCTCACCGTGTATCACGGCCAGCAGGCGCAAGCGAGCGTGCTGCTGTTCTATTTCCGCGACGAAGTGCTGCCGTACTATGGCGGCGGCAGCGTGCTGGCGCGCCGCACGGGCGCCAACGATTTCATGTACTGGGAAGCGATGCGCCGCGCCAGCGCACGCGGCTGCCGCCTGTTCGATTTCGGCCGCAGCAAGCTCGGCACCGGGGCATACGATTTCAAGAAGAACTGGGGTTTTACGCCGCAGCCGCTGCCGTATGCCTGCCGGCTCGTGCGCGCCAAGGCGTTGCCGGAAGTCAATCCCCTGAATCCGAAATACGCGCTGTTCATCCGCGCCTGGCGCCGCCTGCCGCTGCCGCTGGCCAACCTGCTGGGGCCGCACATCGTGCGGCAACTGGGCTAAGCAAGGAAATACACCATGCGCGAACTGCTCTTCCTCGCCCACCGCCTGCCGTATCCGCCCAACAAGGGCGACAAGATACGTTCGTGGCACATGCTGCAATACCTGAGCCGGCATTTCCGCGTGCACCTCGGTTGCTTCATCGACGATGACGACGACTGGCGGCACGCGAAAAGCGTGGCCGCCCTGTGCGCCAGCACGCGCTTCATCGGTTTGCAGCGCGGCACGGCCCGCTGGCGCGCCATGCAGGCGCTGCTGTCGCGGCAAGCCATGAGCGTGCACTATTACCGCGATGCGCGGCTGCTGCAATGGGTCGACGGCTTGCTGTCCGGCGGTAAGGTGCGCCATGCGCTGGCCTTTTCCGGGCCCATGGCGCAATACATCGACGGCAGCGCGGGCCGCGCCCTGCACCGCGTCATCGATTTCGTCGACGTCGATTCCGACAAGTGGCGCCAGTACGGCGACAGCAAACCCTGGCCCATGTCGCTGCTGTACCGGTGCGAAGCGCAGCTGCTGCTGCAGTACGAACGCCATATCGCCCAGCAATTCACGGCCGCCAGCTTCGTTTCGCCGGCCGAGGCGGCCCTGTTCCGCCAGTGCGCGCCGATGGCGCGGCGCAAGACGGGATACTTCAACAACGGCGTCGACACGGCGTATTTCACGCCCCAGCCGGGCCGGGCCAGCGTGTATCCGGCCGGCGTGCAGGCGCTGGTGTTTACGGGCGCCATGGATTACTGGCCGAATATCGACGCCGTGCAATGGTTCGTGCGCCACGTCTGGCCCGCCCTGCGGCGCGAGTTTCCCCGGTTGCAGTTCTATATCGTCGGCAGCGCGCCCGTGCCCGCCGTGACGGCGCTGGCCAGGATTCCTGGCGTGGTGGTGACGGGCAAGGTGCCCGACATCCGCCCCTACCTGGCGGGCGCGGCCCTGGCCGTGGCGCCCCTGCGCATCGCACGCGGCGTACAGAACAAGGTGCTGGAAGCGATGGCGATGGGCAAGATCGTGCTGGCCACGCCGCAGGCGCTGGAAGGCATCGTCGCCCAGCCAGGCCTGGAACTGCTGCTGGCGCGCGACGAGGCCGAATTCATCCACCATGCCGCGCGCGTGCTGCGCCATGCCCAGGATGGTGCGGCCGAAGCGAGCGGCGCGGCCATGGGCGCGGCGGCGCGCCAGCTGGTCTTGCAGGATTACGACTGGGAGCGCAACCTGCGCGGCCTGGGCGCCATGCTGGGCATATCGGCCGAGGCCGAGGCCGGGTCGAATACGCCTGCCGGCGCCGCCGCGCCCGTGCTGCCCGTGCGGGAACCCTCCACATGAGCGTGCAACTCGACCCGGTGGCCTGCTTGCCGGATGCGGCCGTCCGGCCGGACGGGCATGGCCAGCGGCATGCCCTGCCGCTCCTGCTGCTGGCCCTGGCCGCCGTCGTGCTGCTGTACCACGCCACCTTCTGGTCGATGCTGGAACTGTGGTCGCGCTCGCAGACCTTCGCGCACGGCTTCTTGATCGTGCCCATCAGTTGCTGGCTGGCCTGGCGCCGGCGCGCGCGCCTGGCCGCGCTGGCGCCCCAGCCGTCGCGGCCGGGCTTGCTGCTGCTGGGCGCGCTGGGCCTGGCCTGGCTGCTGGCCGACGCCGCCAACGTGCCCGTGGTGGAACAATATGCGGCCACGGCCATGCTGCCCGCCTGCGTGCTGGCCATCCTCGGCTGGCCGGCCGTGCGCCTGCTGGCCTTTCCCCTCGCGTACCTGTTCCTCGCCGTGCCGTTTGGCGAAGTCTTCCTCGAACCGCTGATCGACTTCACGGCCGCCTTCACCGTCACCGCGCTGCAATGGACGGGCGTGCCCGTGTTTCGCGATGGCAGCAATTTTTCTCTGCCCACCGGCAACTGGTCGGTGGTGGAAGCGTGCAGCGGCTTGCGCTACCTGATCGCCGCGCTGGCCCTGGGCGCCCTGTTCGCGCATGTCAACTTCCGCAGCACGCGGCGGCGCCTGGCCGTCATGGCCGCCGCGCTGCTCGTGCCCATCCTCGCCAATGGCGTGCGCGCCTATATGATCGTGATGCTGGGCCACCTGAGCAACATGCGCCTGGCCGTGGGCGTCGACCACCTGATCTACGGCTGGCTGTTCTTCGGCCTGGTGGCGCTGCTGCTGTTCTGGCTGGCCGCGCGCTGGCGCGAACTGCCGCCGGCGCGCGCCGTGCCGCCAGCTCAACCCGTACGCCTAGGCACCGGCGCGGCCAGCCTGCGCGCCGTCGTACGCGCCAGCGCCGCCTGCCTGCTGCTGGCGGCCCTGTGGCCCGCATTGGCGCTGGCCAGCCACCGCGACGACGGCACCGCGCTGCCTGCCATCGCGCTGGCCTTGCCCGATCCGCCCGCCTGGCGACGGCTGCACGATGCGGCAGCGGGGAGTATCGACTGGCAAGCGCCGTATGCGGGCAAGCCCGCGCTGTTTGCCGCCACGTATGCGCGCCAGGACGGCGACGGCGCGCCGGTGGGACTGCAACTGCGCTGGTATGCGCGCCAGGTGCGCGATGCCGAATTGCTGACGCATCTATCGTCGCCCTACGGCGCGCGCTGGACGGCCCTGGCGCAGCGCGTGCGGCAGGTCGGCTTGCCCGGCGGCGCCCTGGACGTTCGCGAAAGCGTGCTGGCCCACGGCGGCGAGCGCCTGCTGGTGTGGCGCGTCTACCGCCAGGGCGGCGTCGTCACGGCCCGGCCCGTGCTGGTGAAACTGCTGCTGGCGCAAGCCAAGCTGCTGGGCAAGCGCCAGGATGGCGCCGACCTCATCGTCTTTGCCGCCTACGACGAGCTGGCGCCGCCGCCGCGCGCGCACCTGCAAGCCTTCCTGCGGGCGGCGCTGCCCGTCATCGAACAACGCTTGCAGGAGTTGCCGCATGGCCCTTGACACCGACACGGGCCGCGCGCCGGCGGCCAGCACGGCCCCCTTGATCGTGCACGTGATCCACCAGCTCGACGTGGGCGGGCTGGAAAACGGCCTGGTGAACCTGATCAACCATTTGCCGCCGGAACGCTACCGGCACGCCATCGTCTGCCTGAAGAACGCCACCGCGTTTCGCCAGCGCCTGACCACGCCCGGTGTCGATGTCATCAGCCTGGACAAGCGCGAGGGCAAGGACTGGCGCCACTACCTGCACCTGTACCGCGTGCTGAAACAGCTGCGCCCGACGCTGGTGCACACGCGCAACCTGGGCTGCCTCGAAGCGCAACTGCTGGCCTGCCTGGCCGGCGTGCGCCTGCGCGTGCATGGCGAACACGGGCGCGACATGAGCGACTTGCACGGCACCCGCCGCAAGTACCGGCTGCTGCGCAAATGCATGCTGCCGCTGGTGCAGCACTTCATCGCCGTCAGCGCCGACCTGGGGCAATGGCTGGTGGACGCCATCGGCGCGGCGCCCGCGCAAGTGTCGCACATCGGCAATGGCGTCGACAGCGTGCAATTCCATCCACGCCTGGGCCCGCCGGCCGCCGTGGGCCCGCCCGGTTTTCTTTGCAACGGCGCCTTCGTCATCGGCAGCGTGGGCCGCATGGCGGCCGTCAAGGACCACGCCTCGCTGGTGCACGCCTTTCTGCTGTTGCTGGCGCAGCCGGGCGCCCGCGCGCGCCTGCGCCTGATCATCGTCGGCGACGGACCGTGCCGCCAGGCCTGCCTGGACTTGCTGCGCCAGTCCGGCGTGGCGCACCTGGCTTGGCTGCCCGGCGCGCGCGACGACGTGGCGCAGCTGCTGCGCGCCATGGACCTGTTCGTGCTGCCGTCGCTGGCCGAAGGCAGCTCGAACACCATCCTCGAAGCGATGGCGACGGGGCTGCCCATCGTCGCCACGCAGGTGGGCGGCAATGCGGAACTGGTGCAGTCGGGCTGGAGCGGCACCCTGGTTCCGCCCGGATCGCCCGAGATGCTGGCCGACGCCATGCTCGACTATTACAGCATGCCCGAACTGGGGCCGCGCCACGGCGCGCGCGGGCGGCGCCAGGTGCTGGCCGAACACAGCCTGCCCGCCATGGCCGGCGCCTACCTGGCCGTGTACGACCGCCTGACGGGCGCGCGCCAGCCCTCCCCCCTGTCCACCACTCCCTGAAAGGCCTCCCATGTGCGGCATCAGCGGCATCTTTGATTTGCAGGGCCAGCGCGACATCGACGTGCTGCTGCTGGCGCGCATGAACCACAGCCTGCGCCACCGGGGTCCGGACGAAGGGGGATTGCACCGCGAGCCGGGACTGGGCCTGGCGCACCGGCGCCTGTCCGTGATCGACCTGGCCAGCGGCCAGCAGCCGCTGTTCAACGCCGACCGCAGCATCGCCATCGTCTTCAATGGCGAAATCTATAACTATCGCAGCCTGATGGCGGAACTGCGCCAGTTCGGCCATGCCTTCCGCACCAGCAGCGACACGGAAGTCATCGTCCACGCGTGGGAACAATGGGGAGAGCAATGCGTGCAGCGCCTGCGCGGCATGTTCGCCTTCGCCCTGTGGGACCGCCGGCGCCACCTGCTGTTCCTGGCGCGCGACCGCCTGGGCGTCAAACCCCTGTACTACGGCGAGGCGGACGACGGCACCCTGCTGTTCGGCTCCGAACTCAAGGCCCTGCTCGCGCATCCGGCCATGCCGCGCGCGCTCGACCCGCTGGCCGTGGAAGAGTATTTCGCCTACGGCTACGTGCCCGAGCCGCGCAGCATCTTCCAGCACGCGCGCAAGCTGCCGCCCGGGCATACCCTGTCGATTCGCGCCGGCCAGCCGCTGCCCGCGCCGCAGTCGTACTGGAACGTTCCGTTCACGCCGAACCCGCCCGCCAGCGAAGCGCAGGCGGCCGACGAGCTGCTGGCGCGCCTGCGCGAAGCCGTGCGCATCCGCATGGTGGCCGAAGTGCCGCTGGGCGCCTTCCTGTCGGGCGGCGTCGATTCGAGCGCCGTCGTGGCGCTGATGGCGGGGGCCAGCAGCACGCCCGTCAACACCTGCTCCATCTCGTTCGGCGACCCGGCGTACAACGAAGCGCGCTACGCCGACCTGGTGGCGCGCCGCTACGCCACGGCGCACCATGCGCGCCAGGTCGAGCAGGACGACTTCGAGCTGATCGACCTGCTGGCCAACCTGTACGACGAACCGTTCGCCGACAGTTCCGCCATGCCCACCTACCGCGTCTGCCAGCTGGCGCGCCAGCGCGTCACGGTGGCCCTGTCGGGCGACGGCGGCGATGAAAGCCTGGCCGGCTACCGGCGCTACCGCCTGCACACGCGCGAGGAAAAGGTGCGCAAGGCCATGGACCCGCTGCTGCCGGCCGGCTTGCGCCAGTCGCTGTTCGGCACCCTGGGGCGGTGGTACCCGAAGGCCGACTGGGCGCCCCGCTTCCTGCGCGCCAAGACCACGTTCGAAGGCCTGGCGCGCGACACGACGGACGCGTATTTTCACGGCGTCAGCCTGCTGGGCGACGCCATGCGCGCGCGCCTGTTCAGTCCCGAGCTGCGGCGCAGCCTGCACGGCTACCGCGCCGTGGAAGTGCTGCGCCGCCACGCGCTGGCCAGTCCCGCGCAAGACCCGCTGTCACAGGTGCAGTACCTGGACTTGAAGACCTACCTGCCCGGCGACATCCTCACCAAAGTCGACCGGGCCAGCATGGCGCATGCGCTGGAAGTGCGCTCGCCCCTGCTCGACCATGAACTGGTGGCGTGGATGTCCGGCCTGCCGCCGCAGTTCAAGCTGCGGCGCGGCGTAGGCAAGTACCTGCTGAAAAAAGCCCTGCGCCCGCTGCTGCCCGACGCCCTGCTGTACCGCCAGAAGATGGGCTTTTCCGTGCCGCTGGCCGACTGGCTGCGCGGCCCGCTGCGCCAGCGCCTGCAACAGCGGCTGCTCGGCCCCACCCTGGCGCAGTGCGGCCTGTTCGACATGGATTACGTGCGCCTGCTGCTGGAACAGCATGCGAGCGGGCGGCGCGACTACAGCGCACCCCTGTGGGCGCTGCTGATGTTCGAGGCCTTCCTGCGCCAGGTATTGCCCGTCGATGGACGCCAGGCGCCGGCACCCGCGCCGGCCATGGCAATGGAGTAACTCCATGCGCATCCTGCACATCCTCGACCACTCGCTGCCCCTGCACAGCGGCTACACCTTCCGCACCCTGGCCATCCTGCGGCAGCAGCGCGCGCTGGGCTGGCACACGATGCAGCTCACCAGTGCCAAGCAGGGGCCGACGGATGGCGCGCAACAGCTGGTCGACGGCTGGCATTTTTACCGCACGGCGCCCGATGCGCGCTGGTGGGCGCGCCTGCCCGTGCTGCGGCAGGTGGCCGTCATCACCGGCCTGGCCGTGCGCCTGCGCCGGCTGGCGCGGCGGCTCAAGCCCGACATCCTGCACGCGCATTCGCCCGCCCTGAACGCCATCGCCGCCCTCAACGCGGGCCGCGCGCTGGGCATCCCCGTCGTATATGAAGTGCGCGCCTTCTGGGAAGACGCGGCCGCCGACCATGGCAGCAGCCGGCCCGGCAGCCTGCGCTACCGGCTCACGCGGGCGCTGGAAACCTACGCGCTGCGCCGCGCCGACGCCGTCACCACCATCTGCGACGGCTTGCGGCGCGAGCTGTGCGCGCGCGGCGTGCCCGCGCATAAAATCACGGTCATCCCGAACGCCGTCGATGCGGCCGCCTTCAGCGCCACCGCCGCGGAAGACCATTGGCTGGCGCACAAGCTGGGCCTGCATGGCCACCTGACGATCGGCTTCATCGGCTCGTTTTACGCCTACGAGGGACTGGCCCTGCTGCTGCGCGCCATGCCGCGCCTGCTGGCGGCGCAGCCGGCATTGCGGCTGCTGCTGGCCGGCGGCGGCCCGCAGGAAGCGGCGCTGCACGCGCTGGCGGCCCAATTGGGCATCGCCCACGCCGTGGTCTTCGCCGGCAGGGTGCCGCATGCGCAGGTGGCCACGTATTATCAGCTGATCGACATCTGCGTGTACCCGCGCCTGCCCATGCGCCTGACGGAGCTGGTGACGCCCTTGAAACCGCTCGAGGCGATGGCCCAGGGCCGCCTCGTGGTGGCGTCCGACGTGGGCGGCCACCGCGAACTGCTCCAGCATGGCAAGACGGGCATGCTGTTTCGCGCCGGCGACGCCGACGCGCTGGCGCACGCCATACTGGCCCTGCTGCTGGCGCCCGCCAGCTGGCCGGCGCTGCGGCGCCAGGCGCGCGCCTTCGTCGAGACGGAGCGCAGCTGGGACGCCAGCGTGGGCCGCTACGCGCCCGTGTATGCGCGCGTGGCCGCGGCACGCGTGGCGGCGGGAGCGATGCCATGATCTTCACGGGCCTGCGCATCGCACTGGTCGGCCCGCTGCCGCCGCCGGCCGGCGGCATGGCGAATCAGACGGCGCAACTGGCGCGCAAGCTGCGCGACGATGGCGCGCAAGTGCAGCTGCTGGCCGTCAACGGCCCCCTGCTGCCAGCCTGGCTGGCGCGCATCCGCTACCTGCGCGCCGCGCTGCGCCTGCCCGTGCACCTGTGGCGCCTGTGGCGCGCCGCCAATACGGTCGACCTGTTCCACATCATGGCCAATTCCGGCTGGTCCTGGCATTTGCAGGCCGCGCCCGCGCTGTGGATCGCCAGCCTGAAAGGCAAGCCGGCCCTGCTCAACTACCGCGGTGGCGAAGCGGCCGCTTTTTTCGCCCGCTCGCCGCGCCTGGTGGCCTTCAGCCTGCGCCGCGCCAGCGCCATCGTCGTGCCCTCGGCCTACCTGGCCGGCGTCTTCGAACGCCATGGCCATACGGCCCACATCGTGCCGAACGTGGTGGACTTGCAGCGTTTTACCCACGCCGCACGTGCCGCGCCGGCATCGGCCGATGGCCCGTGCATCCTCGTGGCGCGCCACCTGGAAAGCCTGTACGACAACGCCAGCGCCGTGCGCGCCTTCGCCCTCGTGCGACGGAGCTATCCCACGGCGCGCCTGGTGCTGGCCGGCGGCGGGCCGCAGCGCGCGGCGCTGGCGCGCCTGGCCAGGTCGCTCGGCGTTCTCGATGCCGTGCGCTTCGCCGGCCCCGTCGACAACGCCGCCATGCCGGCCCTGTACCAGGCCAGCGACATCGTCCTCAATCCCAGCCTGGCCGACAACATGCCCAATTCCGTGCTCGAAGCGCTGGCTTGCGGCGTGCCGGTCGTCAGCACCAACGTGGGCGGCATCCCCGCCCTGCTGCACGATGGCGTGACGGCGCTGCTGGTGCCGCCCGGCGAGCCGGCCGCCATGGCGCAAGCCATCGTGGCGCTGCTGCGCGACCCGCCCCGCGCGCGGGCCATGGCAGACGCGGGCCTGGCGCACGCCGCCACCTTCGGCTGGCCCGGCATCGCGCCCCGGCTGGCCGCCCATTACCGCCGCATCCGCGCCGCGCCGCGCCCCGGCGCCTACACGCGCTGCGTCGCCCGCTGGCTGTTTCCCCTGCACGAATGGTTGAAGGGGCACCACAGCGCGCGCCTGCTGCGCCGCCTGGAACGCTCGCAGTGGTGGAGCGCGCAGCAGCTGGAAGCGTGGCAGCTGGCGCGCCTGCGCGCGCTGCTGCGCCACGCGGGCGCGCACGTGCCGCATTACCGCGCCCTGTTCGCCCGCAGCGGCTTCGACCCGGAACAGGTGCGGCAGCTGGCCGATCTGGCGCGCCTGCCGCTGCTGCGCAAGCGCGACATCGCGGCTGCGCGCGACAGTTTCAAGTCCGCCCGCGCCGTGGGCTTGCGCCCGTTCGCCACGGGCGGCTCCAGCGGCGAGCCGCTGCAGTTTTTCCTGGGACGGCGCAGGGTCAGCCACGACATCGCCGCCAAGTGGCGCGCCACGCGCTGGTGGGGCGTCGACATCGGCGACCGCGAAGCCGTGTTGTGGGGTTCGCCCATCGAACTGCATGCGCAAGATCGCGTGCGCCGCCTGCGCGACGCGCTGCTGCGCACCACCCTGCTGCCCGCGTTTGCCATGTCGCCCGACCGCCTCGACGGCTACGTGCGGCAGTTGCGCCGCTGGCGTCCGCGCATGCTGTTCGGCTATCCGTCGGCCTTGTGCCGCATCGCCAGCCACGCCAGCGCGCGCGACCTGCCGCTCGACGGCCTGGGCGTGAAAGTGGCCTTCGTCACGGCCGAGCGCCTGTACGACGAGCAGCGCGCGCAGATCGCCGCCGCCTTCGGCTGCCCCGTGGCCAACGGCTACGGCGGGCGCGACGCGGGCTTCATCGCCCACGAATGCCCGGACGGCGGCATGCACATCACGGCCGAAGACGTGATCGTGGAAATCCTTGATGGCCAGGGCCAGCCGCTGCCGCCGGGAGCCACGGGCGAAATCGTCGTCACCCACCTGGCCACGCAAGACTACCCGTTCATCCGCTACGCCACGGGCGACGTGGGCGCGCTGGGCACGCAGCCGTGCGCCTGCGGCCGCGGCCTGCCCCTGCTGCAGAAAATCGAGGGGCGCAGCACGGATTTCCTCACCGCCGCGGACGGCACCGTCATGCACGGCCTGGCCCTCGTCTACATCGTGCGCGAACTGCCGCAGGTGCGCAGCTTCAAAATCATCCAGGAAACCCTGCTGCGCACGCGCGTGCTGCTGGTCTGCCAGCCCCGCCTGGACGACGCCACGCGCAACACCATCGTCACCGGCTTCCAGGCCAGGCTGGGCGCGCAAGTGGACGTCGCCATCGAGGAAGTCGACGAAATCGCGGCGGAGGCGTCGGGCAAATACCGCTATGTGCTCAGCAAAGTCGCCTAGCCAGGCGGCCTACGACGACATCAGATAATTCTTCCCCACCACGCGACCATGCCGGTCCAGTTCTAAGGACCATACCTCCAGTTCCGTGTTCAAGCGGTTCTCGAACCACAGCCGCTCGACGCAAGGCGCCGCGCATGGCGTGGTGGAATACTGTTTGAAAGAGACTCCCGCACGCTCCACATGCGTCGGCGCGCCGAAACGGTCAAGCACCGCTTGCCGCGTATCGCCCGTCTGGATTTGATAGAACGCCGCCTTGCGGCTGTTGGAAAACACGCAGCATGCGGCGACATACCAGGCCGGGCTGAGGATGAGCAGGCACAGCAGGATTTTTTTAGGCGATATCTTGATTGGCATGCCATATTGTCGATGACTTCATCCGGCGCGACAAGCGGGCCATGCTAGCGAAAGCGAGGCCACAGCTGGCGCAAACAGTGACGCTGGAGGAACCACATAAACCGCAAATCGCGCAGATGCGGTGTTCTTCCATATATTCCTGAAGCAAATCGGGCCTTCTATCTTAAAAGATTGCTAGTCATTACTATTTCCCTTATTTTTATTTCAAAATAGTAATGAAGGCCGCTATCCTCGCTATATTGATTTTCCAACACGACCACATCGACGTCTTTTTCAGGAAAATACACTTTAATCGATGCAAAGCCCAGGCCTTTTCCCGAGTGGCCTATATATTTGACGGGCGTTGTATCGCTCACATACACGCCGTAGCCATAACCGTTCTTTCCATCGCCGAAAGCGACATGCCGGCTGGATATGTCGTAACTCGTCATCCGCTGATAGGTTTCTGGTTTTAACATTCTGCCCCGATGCAGATTTTCATCCCAAATCGTCAAATCTTTTGCATTTGAAACAATACCGCCGGCCGGGATGAAGCCGATCCAGTCTTTTCCCTGCACGGGATGCGCCTTCAGCGCGAATACATTTTCCGTATTTACATAGCCATTGATGACCTTATTATTCTTATCTTCCTCATAGCAAAAACTGTTTTTCATCCCCAGTTCCTTGAACAAGTCATTTGCTGCCTCGATATACGTTTTCCCGCTGACTTTTTCAAAAATTTGACCCAGCATGGCATACGTTGTCACGCCATACAGAAAATCCGTTCCCGGCTTGAAGCTCAGCGGCTGGTCGATTTCAGTGATTCCCGCCGAAAAGTTGAGCAATTGATGCACCGTCACTTGATCGGCCCAGGCTTGCGGCAAATCGGGCAAGTATCGTCTTACGGGACTGTGCAAGTCTATCTTGCCTTTTTCAACTTCCCTTAAAATCAATACAGCCGTCATTTGCTTGCTGTTCGACATAATCCTGAAATTATCGTCCGGCCTTAACGGTATCCTGTTTTCAAAATCCGCATAGCCATACGCTTTCGAGTATTTTGTTTTTCCATTTTTCGTGATGAGAATGACGCCATTAAAACGTCGTGGACTGGTCGCCTGTACCAGCTTGTCAATCCTGGCGGAGTAATCATCGGCCTTTTCCGCATGGGCATGATCGCCGGCCTGGGCATGCACGAAGGCGGATGCCATCAGCAAGAAAAAAAACGCCACTGCTTTTAATGGCAGCAGCGTCTTGTTGTCCGTATCGGGATTTTTCATGGGAAATTGTCGGTTAGTTGTTTATTTCCAGGGAAACACCGTGCTCGACCGCAGCGTTCAGTCGTCCACCAGATCGAAGTCGGCAAACAAGCCGTCCGCCGTCAGGAAAACCAGCAGCGTACGCTCCGGCTGGATGCCGCTGACGTGGAAGGCAAGGACGCTGTCCACCTTGCTGCCATGCCGTTCGATCGCGCGGCCTGCAACAGCTTGCTCGTGCAAAAAAGTCAGCGACTTCACATTGGCGAGTTCGCCAATCGCCTGCGTGCCAAAGTTGCTCTTGATGCCAGATGTCGCAAAGTCCGAATTGGCCAGGGCGCTGCCGCCACGCGCAATGTCGGCCAGCAAGGCTTGCACACTCCGGGTACGCGCAGGCTTGGGGTCGGTGCGCGCTTTCAAGGTGTGCATCAGCGGGCCGATGCGCGGCGCCGTGCTGGCTTTGTCCTTGGTCGTCACGACGACGCCTGTCACCTCGCCCTGTGCATCGACGGCGAACGCCAGTTCGCAATTGCGCGACGTCGAATGGAAGCGGTGCGCGCCGACAGGCACGAAAGTTTCGTCCGGCAAGCCATCGTAAATGCTGCGCAGCTGGCCCCCCTGCATATCGAAGGTGCCTATCGTGTTGTTCGCCAACTCGTAGCGGCCCGTGTAGCGGCCGAGCGCCCTGGCATCGATCTTGATGGCGGGCTGCTTGCGCAAGACGGCGTAATCGGCATCCGGCCAGCGATAGGCGCGGCCGATGGCGTCGGTCAGGCGGTCCATCATGCGGGAATTGTCATTCGCGTTAATCATGATCACGGCGCCCTGGCCCGTGCGGGAAAATGCCGTCAACACGGTGTCGAAGCCTTCGTCACGCCCGCCGTGCGAGAAGCGTTGCGCGCTGCCGCTGCCGTGCAGGAAGACGCCCAGGCCCGCGTTCTCTATTTGCGGGGTCAGCATCTGTTGCGTCAAGGCTGCCGAAATGACCGGATTCGACGTGCCGGCCAGCGATTGCTGCACGCCGATGGCGAAGCGCGCCAGGTCCGACGCGTTGGTCCATAAACCGGCCGCCGCCATTTCCGGATACACATGCCAGCGTCCCGCCACCAGGCTGCGGTCGGCAAGGTGGCCGCTGGCATTCAGGCGCGCGCGCTCGGCTGGCGGCGGTTGCACATAGGAACTCTCATGCATGCCCAGGGGCGTGAGGACCGCGTCGCGCATGTAGTCGGGATACGCCTGGCCGCTCACGTCGGCCACCGTTTGTTGCATGACGGTATAGCCGCCACCGGAGTAACGCACCTTGCTGCCTGGAACCATGTCAACGCGGATGGGTGCCGTATTCGCCGGTTGCTCGCCGTTCAGCACCTGGATCACGGTGGGCAGCGGCGCATTGCTGGCGTAGCCGGGGAAGCCGTGCACGGTCAGCCCCGCGTTGTGGCTGAGCAGCCTGCGCAAGGTCACCTTCTGTTCGGCCGTCAGGGCGCTGTCCGGCAGCTTCCACGTGAGCAGGCGGGGATTGACGTCTTCGTCAAGGCCAAGCTTGCCCTGCTCTACCAGGTGCAGCGCCCCCAGCGCGGCAACCGGCTTGCTGACCGAACCGGCCTGGAACAGCGTGTGCGGGCTAACCGGCGTCTTGCCGCCTTTTTCCGTGACACCGTACCCTTGCGCCCTGACAATTTTGCCGTTCTCGATGATGGCCAGCGACAGTCCGGGGATTTGCCGCATCGTCATTTCAGCCTTGATGATGTCGTCCAATGCGTCCGCCCGGGCGCCACTTGCGAACAACAGGGGAAGGACCAGTGCCAGGGGATAAACTCGCATGAACGATTCTTTCAACGGTGATGGACGGATGCCAGGAAGGAAACGTTGACGATACGTCAGCGCACCCTGCCGCCATGCGGGATTGCGACAGGCCGTCAAATATCAGTCATGGACGGTCATTTTCCCGGATGAATTGCGGCCCGCATTTGCTGGCGCGGCGAATTCCGGCTGCTTGCCGCCGTTGGCAGGTTTTGCGCCGTTGTGGGCCTTCACGAATCGCCGGTACTTGAAATATTCTGCACCATACTTAGCTCCCAGTGCTTTTGCCATTTTTCTGAATCGTCCTGATCGAACCAGCCAGCTACGTAAGAGGATATTTCATCCGCATCCTGCAAGTTCGATTCTGCCAAATATGAAACTGTCGCTTGAAATCCCGCCCCAATAAAAAATTCCACGCCCATTGATGTTCCGACATCCATATTTATATGCTTTGCTACCCAAAGGCTATGGATATCGCTTGTGCTGCCGAGGCGATAAAGCAAGAAGGCACAACGATAAATTCCTTCGTAAGAATCACCATCATCCTTAATTGTCCCATTCCAAAGCGCAATTCTATACTGCACTTCCTTCTCGAAGACTTGTCGAATTAGCGTGGAGTATGGCGCGAGTGGCCGCTCCAGCAGAATTTTGTAGAGTTGTTGGCGTACCCGCGGCGAGTCGAGTTCACTCTCGCTGTCAGGTGTTGGAAATCCCTGGGAATGTTCAAAACACGCAAGAATTTTTTCAGCGCGCAAGAAGGATATTCTATTTGTTTCTGCAGACCTGTTTTGACCTGTCTCAACGTCAACCTGCGCCACAATCTGAGGCGTGATAGGCAATTCTGGCGTATTTTTACGCTTAAAAAAATTCCACATTCAACTTGGCCTTTTCCGTGTGAAAGCCGCCCACGCAAGCAGCACAATGCCGGCAACGACACATCCGGCCAGACTCACGGCGGCACCAAACATGTACCACGCCACATCGAATCCGTGACTGTAGAATGTTCCGACAAATGGGCCGCTCACCAGCCAGATCAACGCCGCCAATTTCAGCAGAAAGTACGTCGCTTTACGGAGCGGGCGAGCAAGGCGCATCTGTTGAATAGCAGCCATGCCCATGACTGAACAAGCCAAGCCAGCCGCAATGATCAAGCGTGAAAACGAATACTCCATGTCGCAACCTGACTTGTAGCTGAGCCAGCTGGCCCAGAAATTGAAAGACCGCGTAAAAGACCGTGGGGCTGCCGGTCATCGATCCTTGTCTACTTCTCGTAGATGGCCGGTCGGTTAATCTGCAAGAATAATTTGGGATTTTCCGGCGTCGAGAAGCCAAGCTTCTCATACAACCAATCGGCAGTCGTGGTCGCTAGAAGCAGCCGCCGGTAGCGGTCGACGCCAGGATAGCTCAGCATGCACTCGACAAGCCAGCGGCCAAGTCCCTTGCCACGATATTCTTCAATCACGAAAACGTCCGCCATGTAGGCAAAAGTAGCGTAATCGGTAATTAACCGGGCATATCCGACCTGCCGGCCTCTATGGTACAGACCAAAATTGAGACTATTCTTGACCGCCTCAGCCACGGTCTCCTCGTCAATTCCACGAGCCCAAGTGCTGCGGCTGAGATTCTCATGTATCACGTCGAGCTGTAACAATCCGTCTTCAGCAGAAACCTGGTAGTCCTCTTTCATCCAATTCATTCTTGATCCTGCATATCTAGTAAGTTGTGATGTGGGCATATAGGAGCAATGATGGCAAAGGCCTCTTTATACGAGGGAACAAATGCACACCACTGCCCGCTCCTGGCCGCCAGCGGACGATTACCATACCTCAGCAAAGATTTTATTACCATCCTGATAAAAAGAGATTTCTCAATCCCTTATATCACAGTGGCAAGGCGCCGATAAATTCTAAGGTGAACGGAAACAATCACTGCCCGAGCAGCTGTTCCAGTCTTTGCTGCTCCCCCGCCGTCACAAACCACGCCGCCTGCCAGCGCTGCGTGCGCTGTGCCTGGATGGACTCCGGCGCGCACCACGGCGGATACACGCGCAGCGCGCGCTTGCCGCCCTGGGCGGCGCGCGACATCACGCCGCGCTTGATCAGCACGCTGCGCGGGAAGATGAAAAAACCGTGCCGCGCGCCAACGTCGTCAGCCACGGCGATGATGACGATGTCGACGGGGTCCGCTTCATCCAGCGGGGCGATGTCGGCGTCGGGATGGGGGCGCTTCCAGACGGTGACGAACTGGCCGATCTTCGTCGGCGTGGTTTTCGCCACGCGCAAGACCAGGCGCTTGCCATGCAGCTCGGCGCGGCAGGCGCCGTAGTCCACGCTTTCCGCTTCCGGCACGGGCGCTTGCGGCAAGCCCAGGAAAGCCCAGGGACTGGCCTTCATTGCGCGCTGAACTCGGCTGCGGCCTTGGCCGCCCACAGCGCTTCGGCATGGCTGGCGAACGGGCTGTCATAACCGTCGACCTTGCCATCCTCGTCGACAAAGTACAGCCACCAGCCGTCGCCCTGCTCGCGGATGGCCGTCTGGCCCGGTGCGCAATGGGATTCGATGGCATCGCCAGCGGCCAGGGTGGCGATGCGGATGCCGCGGTGAACAAGATGCTGGGGTGTCATGGCAAAATAGCTAATGCAAAATAAATAATGGCGATAGTGTAGCCGCCGCGGCCCATCCTGGCCAGTGCGCTACACTGTTCTTTCACACGGAGGACGACATGGCATCACAGCAAGGCACGGTGGATTTTTTGCTCGACCAGATGGCGGGCGCGGGCAGCATCAGCGCGAAAAAAATGTTTGGCGAGTATGGCTTGTATTGCGACGGCAAGATGTTCGCCATCGTCGCCGACGACCAGCTGTTCATCAAGCCGACGGACGCGGGCCGCGCCTGGATCAGCGCACAAGGCACGCTGCTGGAAGCGCCGCCCTATCCGCAAGCCAAGCCGTATTTCCTCATCGATGGCGGGCTGTGGGACGAACGCGACTGGCTGAGCCAGCTGGCGCGGCGCACGGCGGACGCCTTGCCGCTGCCGAAACCCAAGCCGCCGCCCAAGCCCAGGAAGCAAGTATCAGCTAGTTAAGACGCTGTTTTCGCACGCCTTGCCCTGGCGGAAGCACGCGAGGTTGTGATACGTGATGGCGGCGATCTCGCGCAGCGCTTCCATGGTGAAGAAGCCCTGGTGGCCCGTCACCAGCACGTTCGGGAAGGTCATCAATCGCTGGAAGATGTCGTCGTCGATGATGTCGGACGAGCGGTCCTGGAAGAACAGATTGCTTTCCTGCTCATACACATCGATGGCCAGGGAGCCCAGCTGGCGCGATTTGAGCGCCTCGATGACGGCGCCCGTGTCGATCAAGCCGCCGCGCGACGTATTCACCAGCATGGCGCCCTTCTTCATCAGCGGCAAGGTTGCTTCGCTGATCATGTGGCGCGTGCTGTCCATCAGCGGGCAATGCAGCGAGACGATGTCGGACTCGGCCAGCAGCCGCGGCAACTCCACCATCGTGCCCAGGTCCGCGAACGCGGGCGCCGGATACGGGTCGTGGCCCAGCACCGTGCAGCCAAAACCCTTGAAAATGCGCGCCGTGGCCAGGCCGATCTTGCCCGTGCCGACGATGCCGACCGTCTTGCCGTGCAGGGTGGCGCCCAGCAAGCCGTCCAGCGAGAAATTGCCTTCGCGCACGCGGGCGTAGGCGCGGTGCGTGTGGCGGTTCAGGGTTTGCACGAGGGCCAAGGTGTATTCGGCCACGGCTTCCGGCGAATACGCGGGTACGCGGGCGACGAACAGGCCCAGGCGCCTGGCCGCTTCCAGGTCGAGGTTGTTGTAGCCGGCGCAGCGCAGCAGGATGGCGCGCACGCCGTAGCCATGCAAGGCTTCCAGCACGGGCGCGTCGAGCACGTCGTTGACGAAGACGCACACGGCATCGGTCCCTTGCGCCAGGACCACGGTTTCCTGGCTCAGCAAGGCGCTGTGGTAGACCAGTTCGATGCCGGCGGAATCGGGCTGGGCCGGCAAGGCTTCGTCGAAGAAACGGCGGTCGTAGGGCTGGCTGGCAAAGAAGGCGATTTTCATGGGGAGTCCTGGAACTTGCTGGATGGCAAAACATTATCATAGCGCAAGCGCCCTGCCCCACGCCGTACGGCTGGCGCCGTCGGTCGCCTATTTGGGTTCGCGGGGCAAGGTCAGCGCGTGGCGCAGGTAGGCCGTTTCCTCGGCGTGCTGCGCGTGGTAGCGCTCGCGCGCGGCGCGCATGGCCGCCTGGTGGGCGTCGATGCTGGCCTGCGTCAGTTCCACGCCGAAGTCCGCCGGCGGCGGCTCCGGGCCGCCGAACAGGCGCGCCAGGATGAAGCGGCCCACATTGTCGCGGTAGTGCGACGCTTCCCAGTAATAGCGCATCTCGCGCGCGCCCGTCACTTGGGGGATCGGCTCGCTGGTGATGCTGTTAAAGCCGGAAAAATCCAGCAGGCGCACGTCGCAACCCTGGCGCCGGTAGCGTCCGGCCATGTTCGCCAGGTCGCGCTGCCACGCTTCCATGGCAGCCCACTTGCCGCGCCAGTACAGGGCATCGAGCGTGAGCGCATGCGTGGGATTGATGTACAGGCGCAAGCGCGTGCCGCCGCGACACAGTTTCCCCACGCTCGCATCGAAGGCGTGCAGCGCGGACGCCGTGGGGCCCAGGCCGTCGCTGAATTCCTGCAGGCGCGGCGTGAACGCGCGCGCCGTGCCGGTCCAGGTACGGTTGCGGCTGGTGAGGCAGGATTCGTCGCGCTGGCCGTGCAAGGCCAGGCTGGACAGGCACACGCCGTCATAGCTGCCGCTGAGGATGCGCCAGGTGTCGCGCGTCATGTCGACCGTCAGGCCGCGCTTGATGTTGAGCAAGGCACGCCGCGCGAAAAACGCGGGGCCGGGGTCCGTCAGGCCCGGCTCCACGCCGGCCGAGCCCAGTTCCAGCGAGAACGAAGGCGCGTCGATGCCCCACACCATGGTGTCGACATGGCTGACCCTGGCCGCATGCTCGGCCAGGCGCATGGCTTCGCCGATGGAAGCGCCCGACACGGCGCTGTTGAAGACGCTCTTGCCTGCGAACAAGGTGCGCACGCGATGCGTCGGCAAGCCCATTTCCGTGCGCGAATTGCCGATGTAGACGACGGCCGGCCGGTAGCGCGCCACGGCATACGTCTTGCCCCACACGCTGAGCTTTTCGGTCGTCGGCCGCAATCGCTGCAGCAGCGGGCTGTCCCACTGGTGCAGCAGATATGGATCGACGTGGTAATTGACGGCGGACACGAGGGCCAGCGCGGCCAGCACGCAGGCGAAGAAGATGGCGAGGTAGCGGCGGGCGGTGGTATCCATGGTCGGCACGGGAAGTAACAACATGAGTAGATAAATGGCGTTCAGCGCCGGATCAGCGGCCCGTCCAGCACCCGCCGCGCATAGGCCGCCTCGCGCGCGTGTTCCACGCCATAGCGGTCGCGCGCCGCGCGCATGGCCTCCTGGTGGTCGTCGACGTTGGCCTGCGTCAGCTCCACGCCGAAATCGGCCGGCGGCGGCGTGTCGCCGCCGAACAGGCGCGCCAGGATCAAACGGCCCACATTGTCCCGGTAGTGCGACACTTCCCAGTAATAATGCATGTCGGGCTTGCCGCTGACGAGCGGGGTCGCTTCCGTCGTGATGCTGTTGAAGCCGGAAAAATCATGCAGGCGCACGTCGCAGCCGTGCAGGCGGTGGCGCTCGACGAGCTGCACCAGTCCCCGCTGCCAGGCTTGCATGGCATCCCACTTGCCGCGCCAGTGCAGCGCGTACAAGGTCAGCGCGTGCGTGGGGTTGATGTACAGGCGCAGGCGCAGGCCACTGCGGCACAACTTGCCGATGCTGGCGTCGAGCGCCAGTGTCGAGGGCGGCGTCGGCCCCAGTCCGTCGCCGAATTCCTGCAGCCGCACGGGAATGGCGTCCTTCGTTCCCAGCCAGTGCCGCATGCCCTTGCGGGTGCACGTCTCGTCGCGCTGCCCGTACAAGGCCAGGTTGGAGCGGCAGACGTCGCCGGCCTTGCCCGTGAGGATGCGCACGCTGTCTTCCGTCATGTCCAGGGTCAGGCCCCGCTTCAGGTTGACCAGGGCGCGCCGGGCGAAAAAGCCGTGCTCGGCGCCCGTCAGGCTGTCTTCCACCCGCGCCGCGCCCATGTCCAGGGAAAAAGTGGGCGCGTCGACGCCCCACACCATGGTCTCGACGCGGCTGACCCTGGCCGCATGCTCGGCCAGGCGGATGGCGTCGCCGATCGAGGCGCCCGACACGGCGCTGTTGAAGACGCTCTTGCCGTCGAACAAGGCGCGCACGCCCGTCGGCAAGCCCAGTTCCGTGCGCGAATTGCCGATGTAGATGACGGCCGGCCGGTAACGCGCCACGGCGTAGGTCTTGGCCCAGGCGCCGAGCTTTTCATTGAGCTGGCGCGGGCGCTGCAGCAAGGGACTGTCCCACTGGTGCAGCAGATAGGGGTCGACCTGGTAATTGAGCAAGGAGACGGCGCCCAGCACCAGGCAGACGCAGGCGAAAAAGCCGGTGAGGTAATGGCGGGCGGCGGTATCCATGCTCAGAACTGGAAGTAGAGAAACTCGGTGACCCGGTTCATGCCGAAGATGCAGGCGATGAACAGCGCGGCGAAACCCACGCTCCAGCGGCGCGTGGGGCGCCAGCTGAAGGCCCAGCGCCCTGCCGGCTGAAAGATTCTTTCAATGGCAGGCTCGTAGAGAAAGAATATTTCTTGCGTATTCGGCGCCTTGAAGGCCAGCAACATCGCCGCCAGCAGCACGGGCAAGCCCGGCCCCGCCAGTTCGATCCAGCGGATGCCGTCGAACGCGGGATGCAGGCCCCACTGCGCCAGGCTGGTCCCATGGCTGGCCAGGCCGCGCGGCAGGCTCACGCCGTTCGCGCCCACCAGCGCGCCCGCGATATCCCAGGCCGTGGCCACGTCGGGCGCGCGAAAAAAGATCCAGGCCAGCATGACGGCAAGAAAAGTCAACAAGCCCGGCCACCAGCGCAGCCAGCGGTACGCCCGCGCCGCGCCGAACACGCGCTGCCACGCCTGCTGCAGCACCAGGTACAGGCCGTGCAAGCCGCCCCAGATGACGAAAGTCCAGCCGGCGCCATGCCACAGGCCGCCCAGCAGCATGGTCAGCATCAGGTTGCGGTAGCGCATGACCTCGCCGCGCCGGCTGCCGCCCAGGGGAATATACAGATAGTCGCGCAGGAAACGCGACAAGGTCATGTGCCAGCGGCGCCAGAAGTCGGCGATATTGGCCGCCTTGTACGGCGAATTGAAGTTCAGCGGCAATTTCACGCCGAACAGGCGCGACAGGCCGATGGCCATGTCGGAATAGCCGGAAAAGTCGAAATACAGCTGGAAGGTGTAGGCCAGCACGCCGATCCACGCTTCGATCAGGGTGGGCGTGGCGCCGGCCGCGAAGACGGGAATGGCCAGCGGCGACAGGTTGTCGGCGATCAGCACCTTCTTTGCCAGGCCGATGGTAAAGATCGACAGGCCGATGGCGAAATTGGCTGCGCGCGGGTGGGCGTTGGCCGGGTCGGCGAATTGCGGCATCATGTCGCGGTGGTGCAGCACGGGCCCGGCGATCAGGTGCGGAAAGTAGCTGACGAACAGCACGTAATGGATGAAACGGTATTCGCGCACCTCGCCCCGGTAGCAATCGACGAGGAAGGCGATCTGCGTGAAGGTAAAGAACGAGATGCCAATCGGCAGGATGATGTCGAGGCCGGACCACGGCAGGCTGCCAGCGCCAGCACCAGCAAGCCCGGCGACGGCATTCACGCTGTCGATGAAGAAATTCGCATATTTATAGTAGGCGAGCAAACCCAGGTTCAGCGCCAGCGCCGCCAGCAGCACGCGCTTGCGGGCCGCGCCTGCGCGCGCGCCGATCAGGCGCCCGGCGCCATAATTGACGCAGATGGACGCCAGCAGCAGCGGCAGGTAGCGCACATCCCACCAGGCATAGAAGAACAGCGATGCGCCGGCCAGCCAAGCGGCCGGCGCCAGGCGGCGCCAGCTGGCGGGTGCGCCGGCGGTGGCCCAGCGGTCCAGCAGGAAATAGCCGGCCAGCACGATGGGCAGATAGCCGAACAGGAAGGCGAAGGAATTAAACAGCATGTTGCCTCCTGGCAGGCAGCGACTGCGCCTGGTAATAACACTCGGCGATCTGCGCCGCCACCCGTTCCCACGTAAAACGTTCCACCAGCGCTTGCACGCGGGCGCGTCCGGGGGGCAGCGCCAGCAATGCGAGGATGGCCTGGCGCTGCGCGGCGCCATCGTCCCAGCGCACCTTGCGCAGCGCAAACGCGGAATCGGGCAAGTCCAGCGCGCTTTGCGCCGTCATGACGACGGGCGTGCCGGCCGCCAGCGCTTCGAGCACGCTCAAGGGAAACACTTCGCCCTGGCTGGGCAAGGCCGCCACGGCCGCCGCATGGTAGGCGCTGGCCAGCAGCGGGTCGGCGTGGTCGAGCGCGCCCAGCCAGCTGACGTGCGGCAAGTCCAGCAATTGCTGCAGATACGCTTGCTGTTCGCGCGGCGCGGCGCCGATCAGCACCAGGGGCAAGCCGGCGCCCGCCAGCGCCTGGGCCAGCCCCAGCTGGTTTTTATACGGCGAAATGCTGCCCACCATCAGCACGAACGGCCCCGCGATGCCCGTCTCGCGCAGGAACAAGTCGCCATTGGCCGTGAAGAAATGCGGGTTGATCCCGTTCGGCAAGACGCGGATGGCTTGCGCCAGCATGCCGAAACCGTGCACGATGGCGTCGCGCTCGGCCTCGCCCAGGGCGATCACCACGTCGGCCAGCTGCAAGGCGCGCCGCGTCTGCGCATAGCTTGTCTGCACCATCCATTCCGTCAAGCGCCCCGCCAGCCGGTCGGCCAGCCGCGCGCGCCAGGCGCTGGCCCGGCCCCAGCCCGGCGACAGCAGCGGCGACAGCACCACGGGCACGCCTTGCTCGCTGGCCATTTCCATGATGCGGTAGGTGCCGTTGCTCGCCGAAAACACGTGCAGCACGTCGAAATCGGCCAGCCGCTGATGGTTGGCGTCGACCAGCTGCACGGCCAGGGGACGCGCCGGCAGCTGGGGCAACCGGTTCAGCGCGGCAATGGTTTCGCGTACCTGGATCTGCAAGCCGCCGTCGCGCTGGAACAGCATCGGGTAGGACAAGATACCGACACGCATGGTCATCCTTTCGTCCATTTGACTGCCAGCCAGCGTCCCGCCAGCTTGCGTTGCAATAACAAAAATTCTCCGGCCAGCTCATGCTGCAACAGGAAAATCCCCGCCAGCCAGCACAGCAAGGTGACGAGCGCCGTGCCCGCCAGCGCCAGCAGTGCCGGCGTGTCCACGGGCAGCCACAGCAGCGCAGCGACGGGCGCGACACTACTGACGCCGCAGAGCAGCAGGCTCTTGCGCAAGGCCCGCGCCAGGATGCGCCAGTCCAGGGCGCTCAAGCGCCGCAGACAGCCGTAGTTCAGCCAGCTGCGCAGCACGTTGCTGAGCACCACGGCCCAGGCCACGGCCACCAGGCCGAACGGCGCCGCGGCCAGCAGCAGCGCCACCTTGATGCCGCCGGCGCAGGCATCGAGCCGCACTTGCGCCTGCAGCTGCCCCGTCGCCACGAACAGGTAGCGGGCCATGCTGAACATGCTATACACGGCCGAGGACAGGCACATGATGCGGATCAAGGGCACACAGCCTAGCCATTGCGAGCCATACAACACCTTGACCAGGGGCAAAGCCATGCAGGCGAGAAAGAGAAAAAACGGCCAGGCCAGCGCCGTCATGTAGCTGATCGTGCGCAAATACACGAGTTCCGCCCCGCCCTGCCCCCCTTCCCCGCGGGCACGCGCCGCGAACAGGGGAAACACGACGGGAGAAATGGCGCTGGTAATGGCCTGGTTGAAGATATTGAGCACGCTTTGCGCCTTGCCGAACAGGGCCAGGCTTTCAATGCCGATCAGCTTGCCTATGATCAGGTCCGGCGCCGCCACGCCCGCCTCGTCGACGAGGCCGCCCCCCGTCGCATACGCGCCAAAACGGCCGATGGCGCCCATGCCCCGCCGTCCCGGCAGCCACGGCAGTTCCTTGGGACGCACCAGCAGGCTCACCAGCAGCGACGCGCAGGAACCGGCCAGCGCCGCCCACACCATGCTCATGTAACTGCAGCCCTGCAGCGCCAGCAGCACGGCCACCAGCAGGTTGACGGCGCTATTGGCCGCGTTGATGGCGTAGATGGCGCGAAAGCGCAGTTGCCGGCGCAGCATCGGCAAGGTCAGCGCGCTGAACGGGATCAAGACAAAATTGATGGCCAGCAGGCGCAGCACGAGGGTCAGCCGCGGTTCGCCATAGAATTGCGCGAGCGGCGCGCTGGCCAGCAGCACCACCCCCGCCAGCAGCCAGGCGACGAGCAGGCTGGTGGCCAGCGCGGCCCGCAATTTCACCGTATCGAGCTGCTTTTCCTGGATCAGGTATTGCCCCACGCCAAAGTCGCGCACCACTTGCGCCAGCGCCACCAGCACGGCGCCCAGCGAATACACGCCCACCTCGGCCGGCGTCAGCAGGCGCGACAGCACCATGGTGGCGATGATGCCCAGCAGCAGCACCGTGTATTTTTCGGCGAAGGAAAAGAAAAACGAATGGCGGGTGGCATTCATCCGCGTGACCGGCGCCTACACGAGACCGGCATAGAACTGGCGCAGCTGGCGCTCCAGGCGCGGCATCGAATAGCGCTGCACGGTTTCTTCACGGGCCAGCCGTCCCATGCGGGCGCGCCGTGGCGCATCCATCAGCAGCTGCGCCACGGCCGCGCAGGCGGCGTGTTCATCGTCCAGCGGCAGCAGCAAGCCGCCGGCGCTGTCGTGCAGGATATCGTGGGTTCCAGGCACATCCGTCCCCACGGCCGGCACGCCGCACGCCATCGCTTCGATGGTGGCGATGCCGAAACCCTCATTTTTGCTCAGCAACACATGCAGGTCGAAGGCGGGCATCAGCCATTCGACGCGCTGCTGGAAACCGGCAAACACGACTCTGTCCTGCAAGCCCGTCTGTTGCGCCTGCAGCCGCAGCATGGCATCCAGCGGCCCCGTGCCCACGAGCACCAGATACAAATGGGGAAACCGGGGCGCCAGGCGGGCGAACAGGGCCAGCAGCGCTTGCGGGCGCTTCTGTGCGGAAAGCCGCGCCACGCAGCCGAGCACGAGGGCGTCCGGCGGCAGCCCCAGCTGCTTGCGCGCCAGTACTCTCCGCTCCGGCGAGACGATGAAGGTCTCCGTATCGACGCCGTTGGGAATCACGGCCAGCCGCGTTTCCGGCGCCAGCATGTCGCGGTACAGGTCGAGGAAATGCTGCATGGACGAGGCCGACACGGCATACACGCCCTTGACGGCGCGAAACGCTTCCTGCAGCCGGGGCCGCTGCCAGTCGCTGAACGGTTCCAGGGGAAACGCATTGTGCACGCTGATCACGGCCGGCAGCCGGCATTGCCGGGCCAGCCACAGGATGGAAGCACCATATGCCGTCCAGCAAAACGCCACGTGGACGATGTCGGGCCGCAGCCGCCGCAACCGCCACGCGCCCGTGACCTTGGCGCGCAGCCAGTTCCAGCGCCGCCAGGCCCAGTGTTCGAGAAACAAGGGCGGCTCATACACGCACACCTGCAGCTGCTGCGCGCGCAAGCCTTGCGCCCATTGGTTGAAACCGGGAAAGCGCCGCAGGGCCAGCACGCTGTCATAACCGTTCGCGCCCAGCATCTTCGCCTCTTGCGCCATGCGCAGTTCCATGCCGCCCAGCTCGCCCGAATAACTGCTGATGATGATGCGCGGCAAGCGTTTGCGCCGTCCCCGCCACGCTTCATGGAAGAAGCCGCGCAGCCAGGCCCGTTCCCACTGGCGCAGGAACAGGTCGGCGTGGTCGCGCCGCAGCCAGGCCCGCACGGCGCCCAGGGTATCGCGCACGTATCTGCCCAGCATCCAGCGCGGCACGCCGAATAACTCCACGCTGGGGGCGAGGGTCGCCAGCCGGCATTGGCCACGGCCGAACAGCATGGCGCGGCGCAGTATCCAGGCGCGCCGCACTTGCGGGGCGCGGATGATGTGCGCCACTTGCGCCCGCGGACAGAACCAGGAAGGGTTGCCGGCCGCATGCATCTCCAGGTTGAGCCGGGTTTCGCTGCCCATGGCGTAATTGGCGCCCTGCGGGCCGATGCTTTCGTCATAGCGGGCGCCCGCCTCGAAGATGCGGCGGCGTATCGCCATGTTGGCGCCCCAGACGAGGCCAGGATAGACGGGGGCGTCGCGCAAGTCGGCGCTGGTGATGCCCCACGTCAAGCCGACGGGCGTCAGGCGCAGCAGCCACTCCTCCGGTTGCTGGCGCCAGGCGGGCACGATGGCGCCGCCGAACAGGGCGTAGCCGGGGTGGGCGCGCGCGCTGTCCTGCAGGCGGCACAGCCAGTCGGATGCGGGCATGGCGTCGTCGTCGCCAAACACGAACAGCTCGCCGCCGTCGCCGCCCTGGCGCAAGGCGTGTTCGACGGCGCCGTTCAGGGCGGGACTGCGTCCCCGCCGCGCCACGTAGAGATAGCTCAAGGGCAAGCGGCCGCGAAAGGCGGCGATCACCCGGGCCGTGGCGTCGGTGCTGCCATTGTCGGCGATGACCAGCCGCCAGCCGCCCCTGGGCGACTGCAAGCCCATGTAGGCGCGCAATACCTGGGGCAAGGTGCCGGCGCCATTGTAGGTCGCCATGAGAACGGTCAACAAGGACATGCCTCCTTGGTCTTACCATGACAAAACTGATTGGCAGTTTCAACAACGCCGGGCGGTATTGAACCAGTGTACTGAGCCTGCCCGCCAGCCCGTTGACAGGCATCAAGACCTTGGCAAGCCGGGCAACACCAGGAGCGTCCCCCTTCATGCGCGACATATTGATCACCGTCATCATCCTGGGTTCGCTGCCCTTCATCCTGAAGGCGCCGGCCATCGGCGGCCTGATGTGGGTCTGGGTCAGCGTCATGAACCCGCACACGCAGGGCTGGGGTTTCGCCACCCACATGCCGTTCGCCTTCATCATCGCCATCGCCACCCTGCTGGGCCTGCTCATGACGCGCGAACCGAAGAACCTGCCGCTGACCCCCGTCAGCGTGCTGCTGCTGCTGTTCGTCGCGTGGATGAACGTGACGGCGCCGTTCGCCCTGCTGCCCCAGTCGTCGTGGGTGCAGTGGAACAAGGTCATGAAGATCATGCTGATGAGCTTTGTCGTGATGATGGTGATACGCTCGCGGCGCGACATCGTGCGCCTGGTCTGGGTGCTGGTGGGCTCGATCGGCTATTACGGCGTGAAAGGCGGCATCTTCACCATCCGCAGCGGCGGCACGGAACGGGTGTGGGGGCCGGAAGACACGTTTATCGGCGATAACAACGCGCTGGCCCTGGCCCTGATCATCACCATCCCCCTCATGTATTACTTGCAGCAAAACACGGACCGGCGCTGGCTGCGCCACGGCTTGTCCGGGGCCATGCTGCTGTCGGCCCTCGCCGCGCTGGGCTCGTATTCGCGCGGCGGCTTGCTGGCCATCGCCGCCATGGGCCTGTTCATGTGGCTGAAAAGCGACCGCAAGCTGGTGCTGGGCGCGCTGCTCGCCGCGGTCACGCCGCTGTTGCTGGCCTTCATGCCCGAACGCTGGGCCGAACGCATGGACACCATCAATACCTACCAGGACGACGAGTCCGCCATGGGCCGCCTGAATGCGTGGCGCATGGCCTGGAACCTGGCGCGCGACCGCTTTTCCGGCGGCGGCTTCGACGTCTCCGACGCCGCCGTCTTCGCCCGCTATGCGCCGGACCCCATGGATGTGCACGCGGCGCACAGCATCTACTTCCAGGCGCTGGGCGAACACGGCTTTATCGGCTTGCTCATTTATCTGGCGCTGGGCATCGCCACCTGGCGCACGGCGGCCGCCATCATCCGCCGCACGCGAGGCAAGCCGGACCTGCGCTGGGCGCACGGCCTGGCCACCATGAGCCAGGCCAGCCTGATCGGCTTTGCCGTGGGCGGCGCCTTCCTCAGCCTGCTGTATTTCGACATGCCCTACTACCTGATGGCCGCCCTGATCGCCACGCGCATCGTCGTCGAGCAGCAGGCGCCGGCCCCGACATCGCGCCAGGCCAAGCCCCGCACGGCCATCGCGGAGCAGCCATGACGGCCGCCTTGTCCATCCTGATCTACCACCGCGTGCTGGCGCGGCCCGACCCGCTGTTTCCCGGCGAAGTCGATGCGGCCCTGTTCCAGCGCCAGTTGCGCCTGTTAAAGCGTTTCTATACGCCGCTGCCGCTGGGCGATGCCGTGCGGCGCCTGCAGGATGGCAGCCTGCCGCCGCACGCCGCCTGCATCACCTTCGACGACGGCTATGCGGACAATGCGCAAGTCGCCCTGCCGCTGCTGCAGCGCCACGGCTTGCATGCCACGTTCTTTATCGCCACGGGCTACCTGGACGGGGGACAGATGTGGAACGACACGGTGATCGACGCCGTGCGCCAGGCGCCAGGCGCCGTGCTGGACTTGCGCGCACAGGAATTGGGGGCTTTCCCCGTCGCCACCCTGGCGCAGCGGCAGGCGGCCATCGCCGCCTTGCTGGGCCGGCTCAAATACCTGCCCTTTGCGCAGCGCCAGCGCCTGGCCGTGCAGATCCGCCGCCAGGCGGGCGCCCGGGCAAGCGCGCCAGCCATGCTGAGCACGGCGCAACTGCGCCAGCTGCACGGGGCCGGCATGACGCTGGGCGGGCACACGGCCAGCCATCCGATTCTATCGACCCTGGCGGAGCGGGCCGCGCAGCTGGACATCGCGAATGGCAAGCAGCAGCTGGAAAGCCTGGTCCAGGCGCCCGTCACCCTGTTTGCCTATCCGAACGGCAAGGCCGGGCGCGATTATGGCGCGCCGCACGTGGCGATGGTCAAGCGCCTCGGTTTCCAGGCGGCCGTCGCGACGGACTGGGGCGTGGCGCGCCCCGGCGCGGATCTGGACCTGCTGCAGCTGCCCCGCTTTACGCCGTGGGATCGAGGACGGCTGGCGTTTCTGTGGCGCATGCGGCAAAACCGCCGGCAAGCGCACCCAGCGCGCCCGGATGCTGGCTGAGCCACTGTTCCAGCATCAGCAGCAGCCACACCATGGTGCCGTGATAGGCCGGGTGTTCCGCCAGCAAGCGCCCTTGCAGATCGTTGATGAAGGCGGGCCGCACGATGCCGCGTCCGCGCAGCTGCGTCAGGTTGTCGAAGGCAAACTCGCGCAGCGGCACGTGGCTGTGCAGCCACTGGCCGAAAGGCAGGCCGAAGCCGTGCTTTTTCTTGCGCACGATGGCCGGCGGCAAGATCTCGGCCAGCGCCCGCTTGAAGAACGGCCGCAAATTTTGTCCGTCGAGCTTGTCCCGCGGCGCCAGGCGCGCGGCAAACGCCACCATCGCATCGTGCAGGAAAGGAAACGCCGCTTCCACGCCGGCCAGCTCGCACGCCTTGCGCACCTTGAACAAGTCGTTGTCGGCCAGGGTGAAGCGCATGTCCAGGGCCAGCAGCTCATTGATCTGGCTCAAGCCCTGGCCTTGCCGCTCCCAATACGCGCCATTCACGCAGCCAGGCGCCATGCCGGGGTCGATGGTGTCGATGAAGCCAGTTTCCAGCACCGTGCGGTAACCATGGCGCAGCAGCAAGTTGTAGCCGTCGAGGCGGGCCGGCAGCGGCAAGCTGGCTTGCTCGATGTAGCGGCGCGCCTTGTCGCCCAGCCTCCACGGTTTACCTGTCTGTTCACGGAACAGCAGCGGTTCGATGATGGCCTGGCGCAAGATGACGGGCAAGCGCTCGTACTGCGACAGCAGGGCCTGGTGCGCATAGCGCTCGTTGCCGCCAAACAGTTCATCGCCGCCGTCGCCGCCCAGCAAGCGCGTCACGCCATCCTCGCGCGCCATCTGCGCGCAATAGTAGGCGGGAATGGCCGAGGCATTGCCGAAAGGCTGGTCGAAAATGGCCGCCATGGCGGGGATGGCGGCCAGCACGTCGCCTGGCGTCACATAGCGTTCGTGGTGCAGGCTGCCCGCATGGCTGGCCGCCAGGCGCGCATACGCCATTTCATCATAGCCGGGAAAGTCGAAGCCGATGGAATACGTGCGCGCAGGCCGGCCCGTCACCTGCCCCATGATGGCGGCCAGCGTGGAACTGTCCGTACCGCCGCTGAGAAACGCGCCCGTGTCCGCCCCATCCGCGCCCAGGCTGCTTTCCACGGCCAGTCGCAGCAGGCGCAGGAATTCCTGCTTGTTGCTGGCGAAGGTGGCCCGCGTGCGCGCCGCCGGCTCCTGGAAGGCCAGCTGCCAATAGCTGCCCTTGCATTGCTTGCCGCCCCGCATATGCAGGTATTCGCCGGGCAGCAGGCGCTGCTGGCCCAGGTAAGCCGTGGCCGGGCCCGGCACCATGTGGAAGTACAGGTAGTGATACAGGGCCTGCGGATCGAGCGCGCCCCGCACGGACGGATGGGCCAGCAAAGCGTCCGCCGAGGAGGCAAAGAACAGGCCTTGCGCATTGCTCGCATAGCTGAGCGGATGCATGCCGGCGCGGTCCACGGCCAGCAAAGCCGAGCCGGAAAAGGCGTCGAGGATGGCCAGCGCGAAGGGTCCGGACAGGCTGGCGCAAGCCGCCACGCCCCGGCTCAGCCACAGGGAAGCGAGGCGGCACGCCACGTCGTCGGCCGAACCGTCGAGCTCGGGCCGGCCCCACAGGGCCACTTGCAAGCCATCTTGCTGATACACATGGCGGCTGCCGTCGATGGCGGCCACGGCCACGCCGCCCACTTCGCTCAAGCTGCTGGCCAGCGGCGCGCCATCGAAACGCGACAGGGGCGCCGCCATGCTTGCCAGCGCGGTCGCCGCGTTGGGCGCGGCGCCATCGGACGCCATGCCGCCCTGCGCAGCGGCAAGGCTGGCAGCGCCGTGCGCCACCGCGCCAGGCGCGGCCAGCCAACCGCACAGGCCGCTCATACGAGCACCTCGGCCGGCAGCGGATGGCCGAGAAACGCCGTCGGGCTGGCCGTCAAGCCGTAGGCGCCCGACTGGAACACCACCACCAGGTCGCCTTCCTCGGCGCGCGCCATCTCCATTTGATCGGCCAGCAAATCCAGCGGCGTGCACAGCGGCCCCACGACGGACGCCACTTCGCGCGGCCCGCCCAGCAGCCGGTTGCCGATGGCGACCGGATAATTCTTGCGTATCAGCTGGCCAAAGTTGCCGGATGCGGCCAGGTGATGGTGCAAGCCGCCATCCGTCACGAGAAATACCTGCCCATGCGACACCTTGCGCTCAAGCACCTTGCACACATACACGCCCGCCTCGGCCACCAGATAGCGTCCCAGTTCCAGGTTCAGGCGCGCGCCGGGCGCTTCCTGGCCCAGGATGGCGAGCTGCCGCTGCAAGCCTTCGGCGACAAGCGCCAGGTCCAGCGCCTGGTCGCCGGGAAAATACGGCACGCCGAAGCCGCCGCCGATATTCAGGGTGCGCAAGGGCGACGGCGCGCTGTCGGCCAATTGCAGGGCCAGTTGCACGCTGAGCGCCTGCGCCTCGGCCAAGGCTGACGCCGACAGGCTTTGCGAACCCGCGTACAGGTGAAAACCGTGAAAATCCAGTCCCAGCTGGCCGATGCGCCCCAGCAGCGCCGGCACCAGGGCCGCATCGACGCCGAACGGCTGCGCCCCGCCGCCCATGCGCATGCCCGTGCGGCGCAAGGCGAAATCGGGATTCACGCGCACGGCCACCCTGGCCGTCAGGCCCAGCCGTTCGCTGGCCAGCGCCAGGCGTTCCAGCTGGGCGCCCGATTCCACGTTGACCAGCACGCCCGCGGCCACGGCCCGCGCCAGTTCCCCATCGCTCTTGCCCGGTCCCGCAAAACTGATGCGTTCGGCCGGCATGGGCGTATCGAGCGCGGTGGCCAGTTCGCCGCCGGACGCCACGTCGATGCCATCGACCAGGCCCGCCAGCGACTGCACCACGGCCGGCATGGGGTTGGCCTTCATGGCGTAATGCACGTGCACGCCGGCGGGCAAGGCGGCGCGCAAATCCGCCACGCGCCGCGCGATGTGCGCCCGTTCATAGGCATAGAACGGCGTACTGCCCACCCGCTGGGCCAGCCGGCGCAGGGAAACACCGCCCAGCTGCAGCATGTCGTTTTCCACCGCGAACTGGCGCAGCGGTTGGTGCGATGGCAATTCCGTATTGTTCGAGCGTATCAAGTCCTTCATGCCGCATCTCCTGATTGGACCGCATACGCATGCGCCAGTTCCCTGGCCAGCAAGGGGCGGTCGATCTTGCCGTTCGGGTTGCGCGGCAACACGCCGTCGCGGATCTCCACCCACAGCGGCACCATATAGCTGGGCAGGCGCGCGCGGCAGGCGGCCAGCACGCTGTCGCGCAGCAAGACGACGCCCGGCGCGGGCGTGACGAGCAAGGCGATGGCCTGGCCCAGCACGGCATGGGGCAAGCCCAGCGCGGCCGCCTCGCCCACCAGCCCGCTCGCATACACGACTTCCTCGATCTCGGCCGGGCTGACCCGGTAGCCGGACGTCTTGATCATGTCATCGCTGCGGCCCACGAAATACAGGTAGCCGTCCGCATCGCGGCGCACCGTGTCGCCCGACCAGACGGCCAGTTCCGGCAGCACCAGGCCGCTCGCCTGGGGCGGCAGCGGCTTGAAGCGCTCGGCCGTGCGCGCCGCATCGTTCCAGTAGCCGAGCGCCACCAGCGCGCCACGGTGCACGAGCTCGCCCGGCTCGTCCGTGTCGCACGCGCTGCCGTCCGGGCGCAGCACCAGCACTTCCGCGTTGGGGATCGCTTGCCCGATGGAATCGGGGCGCCGCTCCAGCTGTTCCGGCGCCAGGTAGGTCGAGCGGAACGCTTCCGTCAAGCCATACATCAGGTACACCTGCACGCGCGGCAGCGACTGGCGCAACCGGTCGAGCGTGGCGCGCTGCATCACGCCGCCCGAATTGGTGATATAGCGCAAGGGCGTGGACAAGGGCCAGCTCAGCTGCGACAGCTGCACCCACAGGGGCGGCACGGCGGCCAGGCCCGTGATGGCTTCCTGCTCGACGGCTTCGACGATATCGCGCAGCAGCAGGTAATTCATCAGCACGGCGCAGGCGCCGCTGGCAAACGCCGTCGTCAGCTGGCTCAAGCCGTAGTCAAAACTGAGCGGCAAGACGCACAGGATGCGGTCTTGCGGCGTATTGCGCAAATAGCCCGACACGCTGAGCGCGCCCGCCAGCATGTTGCGGTGCGACAGCACCACGCCTTTCGGCCGCCCCGTGCTGCCCGAGGTATATAGAATGGCGGCCATGTCCGCGTCGATCGCCGCATGCGGCCGGGGCGCGGACGCGCCGGCGGGCACGTTGGCGGGCACATTTGCGGGAACGGCGGTCCACGCCAGCACGCGCACCTTGCCCAGGCGCGATTCCGGCAGTGCTTCGCCCGTCAGCAGCACCGTGCGCAAGTCCGGACAGGCGGCCAGCGCGGGGCCCAGCTGCGCCAGGCGTTCGCGCGACGTGACGAGGATGTCCACGTTGCAATCGGCCAGGATGTACGCCACCTGCTCCGGCCTGAGCAGCGGGTTGACGGGCACGAACACGCCGCCGGCCGCCGCCGCGCCAAACATGGCGCTGACGTTTTCCGGGCGTTTTTCCAGGTACACGGCCACGCGCGCGCCACGCTGCAAGCCCAGGGCCAGCAGGGTGCAGGCCGCCTCGCGCACGGATTGCGCCAGCGCGGCATAGTGCATTTCTTCTCCCTGCCACGACAGGGCCGGCGCCTGCGGCGCGCGCTGCGCCGTTTCAAAGATCAGATCGTGTATCAGTGTCGCCATCGTGTCATCCCCGGGTTGCCATGATTGCCATGCATTCCCCTATGATTCAGACAAACGGCCACAGCGGTCTTGATTTTGATCAATTAACAGTTTCAGCAACACAGCTTGAGCCGGCGCAAGACCGCCGCTGGCCGCTGCGCTCTAATGGACAGCGTTGGCTGCATAGCCGCCCCATCCGTTACCGCCATGGCCCTGTCCCCGCAATTTCCCCTGCTGCAACGACTGGCCGCCAGCCTCGATCAACTGGGCTGGCGCGACAGCGCCTGGCTGGCCGTGGCGCGCTTGCTGGCGATGGCGCCGGGCGGACGCTGCGCGCTATATCGCTACCAGTTCGTCGCGCAGGCCGTGGCGCCCGGTTCGCTGTGCCGCGGGCGCGGCCAGTCGATCAAGGTGACGCCCTGCCTGGCGGAAGCGGACTTGCCGCCCGGTCCCGAACGCCGGCCCGGCGCCCTGCGCGAGCGCTACCGGCAAGGCGCGCAATGCCTGGTGGCGCGCGACGCGTCGGGCATGCTGGGCTGGATCTGGCTGCTGCGCCACGGCTACCAGGAAGACGAGGTGCGCGCCCGCTATGCGCTGGCGTCGCAGCAGTCGTCGTGGGACCTGGACGTGTGGGTGCATTCCGAACGGCGCGGCGGCCTCGTCTTCGCGCGCCTGTGGGAAGAAGCCAACGCCGTGCTGCACGCGCAGGGCGTGCGCTGGACGTGCAGCCGCATCTCGCGCTTCAACCGCGCCTCGCTGGGCGCCCATGCGCGCCTGGGCACGCACGCGCTGGGCACGGCCACCTTTCTTCGCTGCGGGCGCTGGCAAGCGATGGCCGCCAGCCTGCCGCCGTATCTGCACCTGTCGCGCCGTCCCGACGATATTCCCTGCCTGGCCTTCGATACGTCTTCCCTGCCGCACTACCCTTCCCTGGAGCTGACATGCCGCATCTTGAAGCAGTAAAGCACATCCTCGACACGACGCTGGGCTTGAACGGGCGCGTGCTGGAAGCCCACACGCCGCTGCTGGGCAGCGTGCCGGAACTCGACTCGATGGCCGTGATCGGCGTGATCGCCGCGCTGGAAGACCATTTCGGCATCGCGGTCGCCGACGACGACATCCATGCGCGCCACTTCGCCACCGTGGGCACCCTGCACGATTTCGTGTTTGCAAAGCTGCGGGCATGAACCGCGCCGCCCTCGACGCCCTGCCGCTGCTGCCCTTCTTCCTGCCCGCCAGCGGCGGCCAGCGCTACTGCCTGCTGCACCTGCCGCCGCCGGGCCAGGCCGCGCGCGGCGGCATCCTCTACGTGCATCCGTTCGCGGAAGAGCTGAACAAGAGCCGCCACGTGGCCGCCGCGCAGGCGCGCGCCTTTGCCGCGGCCGGCTACAGCGTGCTGCAGATCGACCTGTTCGGCTGCGGCGACAGCAGCGGCGACTTTGGCGAAGCGCGCTGGGACATCTGGCACAACGACCTGCACCTGGCTTGCGCGTGGCTGGCGCAGCGCGTCGACGGCCCGTTGAGCGTATGGGGCTTGCGCCTGGGCGCCCTGCTGGCCCTCGATTTCGCCAGCCGCGCGCCGCTGCCCCTGGCGCGCTTGCTGCTATGGCAACCGGAACTCGACGGACGGCGCAGCATCGACCGCTTCCTGCGGCTGCGCCTGGCGTCCCACATGCTGGCCGGGGCCTCGCAGGAAGCGCCCGGCCAGGCGCGCGCCGCGCTGGCGGAAGGTGAACCTGTGGAAGTGGCCGGCTACCTGCTGGCGCCCGAACTGGCGCAGGCCATCGACGGTGTCAACGCGTCGACGCTGCTGCCTTGCGTGCCCGTCTACTGGCTCGATTACCGCGCGGCGGAGCAAAAGGACGCCTGGTCGCCGCCGCTGCTGGCGCGGCAATGGCGCAAACGCGGCGCCGCCGTGCACGTGGCCAGCTTCGATGACGGCCCGTTCTGGCACAGCGGCGAGCTGCTCGCGTGTCCGCAACTGCTGTACGCCACGCGGGAACTGTGCCGCGACTGGCTCGACGAGGAAAGGCCCGCGCCATGAAGCGCGACGACAGCCGGCAGCACCCCGCGGCGCACGCCGTGCGCGAGCTGGCCCTGCGCTTTCGCAGCGCAGCCGAAGACGAGGAGGCGCAGGCGCGCCTGGCCGGCATCCTCAGCCTGCCCGACGCGCCTGGCCCGCGCGGCGTCCTGATCGTCACGGGCGGACCGCAGTACCGGGTCGGCAGCCACCGCCAGTTCGTCCTGCTGGCGCGCGCGCTGGCCGCGCAAGGCTGGCCCGTGCTGCGTTTCGACTTGCGCGGCATGGGCGACAGCGAGGGCGGCGCGCGCGATTACCGCGCCGCCGGTCCCGACATCGCCGGGGCGCTGGCACAATTCTTCGACGCCGTGCCATGCTTGCGCGAAGTGGCGCTGTGGGGCTTGTGCGACGGCGCCACGGCCGCCGCCTGCCATGCGCCGCGCGACGCGCGCGTCAAGGCGCTGGTCTTGCTCAACCCGTGGGTGCGCAGCAGCGCCGGCCTGGCGCGCGCCACCTTGCGCCATTA